>NZ_JNXC01000037.1 GCF_000716595.1 Saccharothrix sp. NRRL B-16314 | reverse complement strand
TTCCGAACCCGGTAGTTAAGCCTTCCAGCGCCGATGGTACTGCACTCGTGAGGGTGTGGGAGAGTAGGACGCCGCCGAACAATTTTTCGCCTTCAGGGGTGCTCGTTGATCGAGTGCCCCTGAAGGCTTTTTTGCGTTCGGCGCACGATTCCAGGTGATGAGGAACCATCACGTTCTGCCGGCGCCGGCCGCTATCCGGGCGACGCACCTGGTGCGAGTGGGTGATCTGCGACTTCGCCCCCTTGATCCGTCCTTACCGTTGCGACATGGGAAGCGGTGGGTGGGCAGGGGAGGCTTCGATGCCGTGGCGAGCGCGCAGACGAAGAGGCAGGCACGAATCCGCCCACCTCCCGTCGTCACCTGCGCCGATGTGGGCTCCGGCCCTGCTCGGCCTGGTCGTCTTCGTAGCCCTGGTCCTGCTGCTGCTGACCTACGTCTGACGTCGGCGTCCGACGGCTCATTCGACGGGCTTCAGGTCGCCGGTCGGGAAACGCCGTTCGTTCCGCTCGATCTTGGCGAACGCGGCCTCGATCAGGTCGACGTCGAGCTTGTCGGCCAGGCGCACCAGGTAGTGCATGACGTCGGCGAGCTCGTCCCGCACGTTCCAGGCCAGCTCGGGGTCGTCCATCGCGTGCGCGGCCTCTTCGGGCGTGAGCCACTGGAACAGGTCGGTCAGCTCGCCGACCTCCCCGGACAACGCCATGACGAGGTTCTTCGGCGTGTGGTACTCGTCCCAGTCGCGCGCGGCGGCGAATCGGCGGAGGGCGTCACGCAGGTCTTCCAGGTTCATGCCCGCAGAGCTACCACACGGTGGTCGCTCGGCCGCACGCCCCGTACCCGTTTGAACGCCGTGCTGAACGCGAACCCGTCCGCGTAACCGACGGCCCGTGCCACCGAGCTGACGGTGGCGTCGGGTTGGGTGAGCAGGTCCGCGGCGACGTCCATGCGCCATTCGGTCAGGTAGGTCAGCGGCGGCACGCCGACCAACGTCGTGAACCGCCGCGCAAGCGCCGCCCGTGACACCCCAGCGCGCGCTGCGAGCTCCGCGACGGTCCAAGCGCGCTCTGGTTCGTCGTGCATGGCGCGGAGGGCGGGGCCGACGGTCTCGTCGCCCAACGCCCGGTACCAGGCGGGCGTGTTGCTGTCGGGCCGGTCGAACCACTCGCGCAGCACGTAGACCAGCAGGAGGTCCAGGAGCCGGTCGAGGATGACGTCCTGGCCGGCCTGGTCCTTGGGGATCTCGGTGGCCAGCACGTCCAGCGTGGGGCAGTGCTCGTCCCCGCACGGCACGACGAACGCCCTCGGCAGGGCGTTGAGGAGCCGGTCGGACACACCGCGCTCGACCGCGTAGCTGCCGGTGATCACCAGCGCGTCCTGGTCGGCGCCGAAGCCGTAGGTGCGGGTGTCGACCAGCCACTGCTCGCAGTCCGGTCCGTCCAGGTCGATCTGCGGCGGCGTGGACGGGTCGTCGGCCAGCACGAACCGCATCGGTCCGCGGATCACGCCGAAGTCACCTGGTCGCAGGAGGACGCTGGTGCCGTCCTCGACGAGCAGCCACGTGTCGCCGCGGACGGCGGTGACGAGGGTGAGAGGCGCCGTCGCCGTGAACGCCAGCGACCACGGCGGTGAGGCGAACGAGCGGCACAGGTCGGCGCGCTGCGCGTGCACGCCGCGCAGGAGAGTCGTGAGAGCGTCCACGTAGACGATTGAACATGCATCGCGGACGGTGAACCATGTTCCGTCCAGCACGATCTTGATTGTCTGATGGCATGACAATTCTGGTTATCGGAGCCACCGGCAAGACCGGCCGGCGCGTCACGTCCGCCCTCGACGCCCTCGGCGTCGCCTACCGTCCCGTGTCCCGGCACACGGAGATCCGTTTCGACTGGACGGACCAGTCCACTTGGGCGGCTGCGCTGGACGGCGTCACGGCGGCCTACCTCGTGCCGGTCGGCAGCAACATCGACGCCGAGGAGGTGGCCGCGTTCGTGCCGCAGGCGGTGGCGGCGGGGGTGCGGCGGCTCGTCCTGCTCACGGCGCGTGGGTTGCCCGATGGCGACGGTCGTGAGCGTGCGGTCCGGGAGTCCGGCGTGGAGTGGACGATCCTGCGGCCGACGTGGTTCGCGCACAACTTCAGCGAGGACTTCTTCCTCCAGCAGGTGCTGGAGGGCGAGATCGTGCTGCCGGTCGGGGGCGACGGCGGGCACCCGTTCATCCACGCGCAGGACATCGCCGACGTGGCGGTGGCGGCGTTGACGCAAGAGGGGCACTCAGGTGTGACGTACGAGCTGTCCGGGCCGCGGGCGTTGTCGTTCGGCGAGGTGGTGGCGCAGATCGGCGACGTGTCGGGTCGGTCGGTCCGGCTGGTGGACGTGCCCGTGGCCGACTACATCGGGGCGCTGATGGAAAGCGGTTTCGACTCGGTGTACGCGGAGGTGCTGACGCTGTCGTTGACCGCGATGCGCGACGGGCACGACGACGCCCTGTCCGACGGCGTGCCGTCCGTGCTCGGGCGCGACGGCCGGTCGTTCGAGGACTACGTCAAGGAGGCGGCGGACGCCTGGGCCTGAGCGAGCCGGGTCTGGGCCAGGACGAACAGGTGTTCCTCGTCGGGCTGGCCCTCGCGGTCGGGGGAGAAGACGGTGCTGCGGGTTTCGAGCACCGTCATGCCGGCCCGGGTGACGCGGTCGAGCAGGTCGGGTGTGGCGAAGCTGGTGAGGCGGACGGTGTGGCCGAGGAACGGGACTTCGAGGCCTTCGACGTCCAGCGGCACGGTCACCATCGCCAGCAGCCCACCCGGCTTCAGCCACCGGCCGATCTTGACCAGCACGGTGGTGACCTCGTCACGGGTCATCTGGAGGAACGGGAAGAACGCGCACACCGCGTCCCAGCCGGCGTTCTCCGTCTCCCAGTCGCGGACGTCGGCGTGGACGAACCGGGCTCGTGGCACCTGGTGGCGGGCGATGTCGATCATGGTGGCCGACACGTCGACCCCGACGACGTCGTGCCCGGCGGCGGCGAGGTCTTCCGCCACCGGCCGACCCGTGCCGCTGCCGACGTCGAGGACCCTGGCGTGGTCCGGTAGGCGTTCGAGGAGCGACCGCACCGCTTCGTCGACGGCCGGAGGGCGCCCGAACGCGTCCTCGTAGCCCTGGCCGACGGCGTCGAACAGCTCGGCGGCGGTGAGGGGGCGGTCCACGGTTACCTCCGGACGAGGGTGAGGTGCGGGGTGGCCGGGTGGCTGCGGTCGCCTTGGCCGGGCAGCGCGGTGAGGACCAGGCCGAACACGAGGCCGTTCAGCTCCTCGACGTCGAGCAGGAGTTCACGGGCGATGGCGTGCGGGGTGGTGCCCTGGGCGCGCAGGGTGCGGAAGACCTTGGTGAGCACCTGGGACGTCTCGCGGTGGGCCATGCCGGTGGTGCGGCGGGCCAGTTGCGCGCAGACGGTCGTGTACTGGGGGCTCGTGAGCAGGCCGAGGTCGCGGAGGCGGTGCGCGAGGGTGAGCGGGGAGACGTGCCAGGTGGTGCTGAGCGCGACGACCTGTTCGGTGAGCGCGCCGCGCGGGACGGTGGCCAGCACCCCCGCGCGGGGCAGCAGGAACGCGGTGGCGAACGTTTGCGCGTCGCCGGTTCGGATGAGGTGGCCGAGTTCGCGGGCCGTGTCGAAGCGGGCCTGGTCGGGGGTGGCCGTCGGGTCCAGGAACACGTACGGGGTGCCGTCGTGGCGCAGCGAGAACGGGCCCGCGGCGGCGCAGTCCTGGGGCAGCGAGAAGACGCGGACGCCGTGCGCTTCGAGCAGGTGGACCATGTTCGGCGCCGGGCGGTGCGGGAGGCCCCAGCGGGCGCGGACCATCTCGGCGGCCGTGTCCGGGTCGGGGTGGTCCCACGTCGGGACGTCCGGCTCGGGGAACGTGAAGGCGCCGGCCAGCCACGCGTCGAAGCCGATGGCCAGGCGGGCGGCGCTGATCGCGGCGTCCCGTTGCCGTTTGGGCGCCGGTCTGGTGACGACGTCGATCTCCGGCACGTCGTCGGCTTCCAGGAAGCCCGCGGGGAAGCCGAGGGCCTCGGTGAGCCTGGCCGTGGTGGCCGGTTGCGGGTGGCGGCGGCCGTGCTCGTAGTCGCCGATGCTCGCCGGGCTCGTGCCCGCCTTGCGCGCCAACTCCACCGCGGTCAGACCGCGACGGGCGCGGGCCAGGGCGAGGCGGGAGGGCGTGAGCATGATCGCGCCATTCTCGCACCTTCCTAGCGGCGCAGCGTGACGGTGACGTCGATGTCGTCGGGGCCTTCCGCGCCGCGGGGGGCGGGCAGTGGGCCGAACACCAAGGGCGGCAACGTGATCCGGTGCGCCCACCGGTCCACGACCTGCCCCTGCGGCGTCGGCTCCGGCTGCGCCACCTCGCGCAGGACGACCAGCCGTTCACCCTCCTGGTGGGGGTAGGTGACCAGGAACCACAGCTTCCACTCGTGGGTGTGGAGCGAGTCGAAGAGCGTGAACTGGTCCGTGTCGTTGCCCCGCATCATGGCGGCGATGGCCGGGCCCTTGGCGTAGTCGCTGCGCAGGGGAGCGCCGGGTGTGCCGGTGTGGCGGTTGCCCTGGAGGGTGCCCAGGACGACCGGTCTGGTGGGGTGCTGGACGAGCCCGGCGTTCCACTTGTCGACCCTGGTCCAGCCCTCCGCGACGAGGACTTCGCGCAGCCTGCCGACGCGGTGGATCCAGTCCAGCAGCCCCGCGCCGTTGGTCGGCCCCAGCGGCGGCGCGGACGCACGGGCGTCCACCCCGGCCCAGATGGCCTCGTCCAGGTGGTCGATCCGCAGCCCCAGGTCGGCCAGCTGCGCGTGGTGGTCGTCGGTCAGCTCCGCGGCGTTCGACATCCTCATGTTTGGCACGCTAACCGCGACGTCCGACAATCTGTGTCGACGCGAGTCGGCGCGGGGGGCTGCGCGCATGGAGGAGTGGGCGGCTGGGTACCACTGTCATCCGAGCGAGACGGGATGGGGCATGGATGCACTGAGCAGGAACAACGTGGTCGTGGTCGGACACCACGACGGTCCGGTGGTGGTCCTCGCGCACGGTTTCGGGTGTGACCAGAACATGTGGCGGCTGGTCGTGCCCGCGTTGGCGGAGAAGTGCCGGGTCGTGCTGTTCGACCACGTCGGGGCGGGGCAGTCGGACCTCTCCTCGTGGGACGCGCAGCGGTACTCGACGCTCGACGGGTACGCCTCGGACGTGCTCGACCTCAGCCGTGAGCTGGACCTCCGCGACGCCGTGTTCGTGGGGCACTCGGTGTCCGCGATGATCGGGGTCCTGGCAGTGGCCGCCGACCCGACGCGGTTCGGCAGGCTCGTGCTGGTCACGCCGTCACCCCGGTACGTCGACGACGGCGACTACCGGGGCGGGTTCAGCGCCGCGGACATCGACGAGCTGCTCGACTCGCTGGAGAGCAACTACCTCGGGTGGTCGGCGACGATGGCGCCGGTCATCATGGGTAATCCGGACCGTCCGGAACTCGGCACCGAGCTGACCAACAGCTTCTGCCGCACGGACCCGGAGGTGGCGAGGGTGTTCGCGCGCACGACGTTCCTGTCCGACAACCGGGCGGATCTGGCACGGGTGACCGTGCCGACGCTCATCCTGGAGTGCGCGCACGACGTGATCGCGCCCCCGGAGGTCGGCGCGTACGTCCACGCCCACATCCCCGGCAGCACTCGGGTCACGCTCGACGCCACGGGCCACTGCCCGCAGCTCAGCGCCCCGGAGGCCACGGCGGAGGCGATCCTGCGGTTCGTCCTGGACCAGCGGTGATGTGCGAGACCTGGAACTCTTCGGACAACGACAACGAGATGTTCTCGGCCCTCTTGGAGGACAGCGCGGAAGACCTGTACGAGAACGCGCCGTGCGGCTACCTGTCGACGTTGCTGGACGGGAAGATCGCGAAGGTGAACGGCACGCTGCTGCGCTGGCTGGGGTACGCGCGCGCGGACCTGGTCGGGCGGCGGCGGTTCAGCGACCTGCTCAGCGTCGGCGGCAAGCTCTACCACGAGACGCACCTCTCGCCGT
This sequence comes from Saccharothrix sp. NRRL B-16314, assembly GCF_000716595.1. Taxonomy (GTDB): domain Bacteria; phylum Actinomycetota; class Actinomycetes; order Mycobacteriales; family Pseudonocardiaceae; genus Actinosynnema. The sequence goes on along the minus strand of NZ_JNXC01000037.1, from coordinate 136,919 downwards.
TGCTGCGGATGCAGGGCGAGGTCCGCGGGGTGGCCCTGGAGGTCGTCGCCGCCGACGGCACCCGGATGCCGGTGCTGGTGAACTGCACGGTCAAGACCACCGAGGACGGCGAGCCGCTGCTGATCCGCACGACGGTGTTCGACGCTCGCGACCGCCGTGCGTACGAGCAGGAGCTGCTGCGCGCACGGCAGAAGGCCGAGGGGGAGCGCGACGAGATCCGGCGGCTCGCCATCACCCTCCAGCGCACCCTGCTGCCGCCGGTGCTGCCCGACGTGCCGGGCATGGAGATCGCCGCGCACTACCACCACGCGTCGCCGTTCGAGGTGGGCGGCGACTTCTACGACGTGTTCCCGCTGGCGGACGGCAGGTGGGGCTTGTTCCTCGGTGACGTGTGCGGGAAGGGCGCGGGCGCCGCGGCGGTGACCTCGCTGACGCGGTACACGCTGCGGTCGGCCGCCGTGTACGACCCGGACCCGACCGCCGTGCTCACCAACCTCAACACCGTGCTCAACCAGGAGCGCGACGACGGGCCGCTGCGGTTCTGCACGGTCACGTTCGGGGTGCTGGAGGTGGAGGCGGACGGCTGCACGCTCACCCTCGCCGCCGGCGGCCACCCGCCCGGCCTGCTGCTGCGCGCGGACGGCACGGTTGAGTACGTGGAGACCCCGGGCGGTCAGCTCATCGGCATCCTGCCCGACGCGCGCGTGGTCACCACCACCGTCCGCCTGTCCGGCGGGGACACGTTCGCGCTGTACTCGGACGGCGTGGTCGAGGCGCGGACCGGCGACACCCGTTACAGCGAAGAGGCGTTGCTCGAGTTCGCGGGCACCATCGCCCCGACCTCCGCGGCGGGCGTCGTGGAGGCGTTCGTCGGGCTGCTGGCCAGGCTCGGCGAAGGGGTCGAGGACGACACCGCCGTGCTCGCGCTGGGCGTTCCGCAGTCACCCCATCGGGACCTCTGACCCGGCCTCGGGATGCACGAGCTGCCCGGACGGTCGCTCAGCGCTCCCAGACCTGGACGGCGCGGACCACGAAGGGGGCGTCGGGCACGTACGTCCCACGGCCCGGGTAGGTGGTGAACTCGGCCTCGGTCGAGCACGTCGCGCCCTGGAAGACGGAGGCGTCCCTGGTCAGGTGGTTGACGAAGGAACGCGCCACGAAGCCGCCCGGCAGCGGGATGCACTCGTTCGGGTTCGCGGACTCCAGGTCGAGGCGGTGGACCTGGCCGGTGTAGTCGGCGCCCGCCCACACGCAGAGCTCGCCGCGGTCGCACGCCGGGTCGGGCGGTTGCTGCGCCACCGCTGTGCCGCTGGACGCCAGGGCGCCGGTGGTGAGTGCCAGGGCGGTCACCAGGCTGCGGGTCGTCATTCGGGCCACCTCCACCCGTCCAGCGTCCGCGTTCCGGCGCCGGTGCGGGGTGACACCGGCCGCGGTTCACCTGATTGTGCGGGCACGTCCGGTTTTCGGCAGGGCGAACCCCAGGCGTTCGGCGAGGCGGATCGCGTCGCGCGGGGCGGCTGCGTCCGTGTCGTTGTCGAAGTAGGCGTACACGTCGTGGTCCACCGCCCAGCCGCCGATCTTGGCGGCCCACCCGTCCAACTCGGCGTCGGTGTAGCTGCCCATGTACAGCGCGCTGCTGCCGTGCAGCCGGACGTAGGCGAAGTCGGTCGTGACGCCCTCCAGGTAGGGGAAGGCGCCCGCCGAGTGCGAGACGACGAGGGCGATGGAGTGCGCGCGGAGGAGGTCGTGGAAGTCCGGGTCGGCGTACGTCGGGTGGCGGACCTCCAGGGCGTGCCGCAGCGGGCGGTCGGCGTCGGTGACGGTCCAGGTGCGGTCCGGGGGCAGCCGGTCGTCGTGCTGCTCGGCCAGCTCGGCGGCGGCCGACGTGGTGCGGGGGAGGAGGTCGAAGAACCGGGCCAGGCGGTCCCGGTCGTAGGCCGGCTTGGCCGGCAGCTGCCAGAGGAACGGCCCCAGCTTGGGGCCCAACGCCAGCACCCCCGAGGCGAAGAAGTTCGCCAGCGGCGTCTCCACGTCGCGCAGCTGCTTCATGTGGGTGATGAACCGGCTGCCCTTGACCGCGAAGACGAAGTCCTCCGGTGTCTGCGCCGCCCACGCCCGGTAGCTCGACGGGCGTTGCAGCGAGTAGAACGAGCCGTTCAGCTCGACGGACGTCATGAGCCCGGAGAGGTGCTCCAGCTCCCGCCGCTGCACCAGCCCTTTGGGGTAGAACGCGCCGCGCCACGTCGGGTAGACCCAGCCCGACGTCCCGATGCGCACCTCGCCCACCATGTCCCAGCGGTACCCACATGAGCTCCGGCGTACTCCGCGCACCCGGTGTGACGCCGCCCGGACGAGGCCCCTCCGCCGTCGAGCGGGGTCACGACGGTTCGATGATGTGCACGCGGCCCTCCCCGACACCGGAGACGTTGGGCTTGAGGCCGTCGTAGTTGAACTCCTGGTCCCGCAGGCAGGCGAGGACCTGGGAGACGTCCCAGTCGGGAACCTGCGTGGTGTAGTGGTGGGCGTTAGCAATCGCCTGGGCGGCCATCCCGAACGCGTTGGAACCCGCGATCGACTCGCTCTGCTCGGCCGTACCGGCCAGACCCGTCACCCACACGTCCACCCACGGGTAGTCGGCCAGGACACCCGATCCCGCCACGACCACCCCGCCCGGCCCCGAGATCACCCGGATCGGTCGATCCACGCGCTCGTTGCACGCCTTCAGGTTCGCACCGATCGAGAGCAGCTTGAGCAACTGGTCGCCGCGGTTCGCGATGACCGGCACGACGGTGTCCGCCTCCTCGCACAGCCGCTTCACGTCCTCGTTCTTCAGCGTGGGCTCCGCAGCGCCGTTCTTCGCCGGGACCTCTTTCGCCACAACGTCCTTCTCCTCCGAGCCGATGTCCCGGGCGTTCAGCTCGTTGCGCAATTCGTCGCTGAAGTAGGTGTCGTCGGGGTCGTAGACCACGGCAGAGCCCTGTACCCCTGGCTGGGCTTTCACCCATTTCGCGATTTCCTCGGCGAACGCCGCGTTGAACGGGGACGAGAGGAACATGTTGGGGGTGCTGGTCATCCCGCTGCCGTACATCGCGGCGCCGATCACCGGGATGCCGCTGAGGCTGCCCACGGCGTCCAGCGCGAGCGGCCTGCTCTGGGAGATGCCGATGACAGCGGCCAGTTCGCCGCGCCCGGCCCGCTTGCGCGCCGCGATCCGCTCGGCCACCCACCGCCCGTCCGTGAACCGGTCGCCGCTGTTGGCGAGCACCAGCTTCACCGGCACCTTGCCGTCGTCGCTGTCGGCCAGGTGGTTGTGCTCCTTCTGCTTGCCCACCACGCCTTGCAGCTGCCAGATCGCGTTGGGCGGGGCGGTGCTCTCCGCTTGGTCGGCCCGGGTCAGCGGGGCGAAGAAGATCACGGTCCGGTAGTAGCGCGGGTTGCCCTGCCGATCCTTGAGCTTGTCCACGGCGCTGTTGTTCTCGACGGCCTGGCGTTCGAGGGTGGCGAGGTCCGGCACGCGCTTGTTCGTGACGACCCTGCCGCTGACGAAGCTGCACCCCTCCTCGATGACACCGACGCGCTCACCCGAGGCGTTGATCTTCGTGTCGGAGCAGCCGCCCAGCAGGTACTGGTACGCGCCGAAGCCCACCACGCCGGCCAGCAGCATGACCACGACAGCCAACGGCACGACCGCGGACAGGCCCGGTGCCTGCGGCACGACGCGGACGTGCGACTGGATCCAGGTCCTGACGGCGGGGTTCACCTCGGCGGTCTTCTCACCCGCGACCGGTAACCGGACCGCCAGGTACGGCGGCTCCGGCAGCGCGGTCCGCTCGCCGTTGACGAACCGGTCCAGGATGCGCGCCGCGTCCGGCACGTCGTGCGTCGCGAGGGCCACGCGGGCCGTGTGCTCGTGACCCAGCGTGCCCACGATCAACAACGGGGCGGGGTCGAGTTCCTTCATCTGCTCGGCGAACTGGTCGAGCAGGGCCGCGGTGAGCGGCCGGCTGCCGTCCAGCAGCAGGACCGGCGTCCAACGGCGACGGCGACGGCGCGGTGACAGTCGGCCGGGCCGGGTCAAGTCGGACAGGTCTTCGAGGATCGCCGCGACCAAGACCTGGCGACGCAGGTTGTCGAGGCCATCCTGACCCAGGCCGCCCACGGGCAGCAGTGACAACGCCTGAGAGGCGAAGTCACCGGCGTCGCCCGTCGCGCGCTTCACCCGGTCGCGGAGCCACCGCGTCGAGCCGCCGTTGAGCCTGCGCGTGAACAGCCACCTGAGCGGACCGCCCAGGATCGCGGTGAGCAACGTGCCGACCAGTTGGACCGGGAACTCCGCCTCGCTCATCCCGCGGGCCCAGCTCAGCAGGGCGTTGCGGCTCTCCCACCGCTGGTACAGCAGGGTGAGGAGCTTGTTCCGCTGCGTCGCCCTGGACGCGGCGCCGATCTCCGAACCGACTTCGAGGACCGCGTGGACCAGGTCGAACCGGCGGGTTTTCCAGTTCCTTCCCGCGTTGCGGGGAATGCGGCCCTTCAACTTCTGCACGAGCAGGTCGAGCAGTGCCGCATACGCCGGCAAACCGCTCGCCGTGGCCGAATCGACGAGTTCTTGGTCCGCGTACGCGTGCGGCACTTTCGGCGTGTCCGCGTGCGGTGCGACACCATTGTTGTCGGAACCGGACAACCGGGCTTCAAGAGCGTCGAGGAATCCGGTGTTCACCGTCGCATCGGTCGACGTCGCCACGACCACCAGGGAAGGCAGCCTGGGCTTGGCGCACGTCACGTCGTCGAGCAGGGAGACCAACTTGTCCATGCCGTCGACCGGTGGGAGCATCCGAACCTCCGGAGAACCATTGCGCCACGTGTTGTGAGTTATCGATCACGAAGATGCCCATGTTACGGGTCTTTCCTGTGCGAGAAGCCGAAACCGGGTCGGTCCGCAATAATGCGGTTGTATTGTCGTGCGCGGCCCTATTCGCCCTTTCGGGCGTATCCTCCCTAATTGATCATCAATGGAACGGTGGCGGGGGACTTGACCTCCACAGCACTGGAGGGTGCAAGTTGTGGACATGGACGACCGGACACTCGACGCCTACCTGACCCGGATCGGTGCCACGCGCACCAGCACCCTCACCGAGCTGCACGAGCTGCACCTCGCCGCCGTTCCGTTCGAGAACCTGAGCATCCACCTCGGCGAGCCGATCGTGCTCGACGAGGACCTGCTCGTGGACAAGATCGTCAACCGGCGGCGCGGCGGTTTCTGCTACGAGCTCAACGGGGCGTTCGCGGCGTTGCTCACCGCGCTGGGCCACGACGTGCAGCTGTTGTCCGCCAAGGTGTTCAACGACGGCGCCTACGGCCCGCCGTTCGACCACTTGGCGTTGCGCGTGGGTGATCTGCTGGTGGACGTCGGCTTCGGCCGGTTCACCCTGCGACCGTTGGACATCGTCAGCCGGGAGGCGCAGCACGATCCCGCCGGGGTGTTCCGGCTGGTCGACACGCCGGAGGGTGACGTGGACGTGCTCTGCGACGACGTCCCCCAGTACCGCCTCGAACTGCGTCCGCGCGCGTTGGAGGAGTTCCGCGCGACGTGCTGGTACCAGCAGACGTCGCCGGTCTCGCCGTTCCTGCGCGGCGCGACGTGCTCGCTGCCCACGTCGACCGGGCGGATCACCATCGCGGGCAACAAGCTGATCACCACGACGGGCGACGAGAAGGTGGCCGAGGAGTTGGACGACGACGCGCTGCTCGTCGCCTACGCCAAGCACTTCGGCGTCGTGCTGGACCGCGTGCCCCGGCTCAGTTGAGCCGTGACGCCAGCGCGACAGCGTCGTGCGGCGCCGCGCCGCGCATGGTGTTGTCGAAGTACACGAACACATCCCGGTCGACCGACCACTCGCGGATCTCCGCGGCCCAGCGGTCGAGGGCCTGGTCGGAGTACTCGCTGACGTACAACTCGTGGTCGCCGTGCAGCCGCACGTAGACGAAGTCGGTGGTGAGGGACGTCGGTTGCGGCCACCGGCCCGCGGACTCGGCGACCACGAGGGCAACCCCGGCCGACGTCAGCTGGTCCACCAGGTCGGGGTTGTCCCAGCCGGGGTGCCGGATCTCCAGCGCGTGCCGCACGGGCGGGCCGGGTAACAGCTCCAGGAACGCCGCCAGCCTGTCGGGTCGCCACGGGAGGTTCGGCGGCAGCTGCCACAGGATCGGGCCGAGCTTGTGGCCCAGGTCGAGGACACCGGAGGCGAAGAAGTCGGACAGGTCCTCGCGAACGTCGCGTAATCGCTTGGTGTGGGTGATCTCGCGGTGCCCCTTCACGGCGAACACGAAGTCGTCGGGTGTGCGCTCGAACCACGACTTGTAGTCCGTCGGCTTGCGGAGCCCGTAGAACGAACCGTTGATCTCCACCGTGTCGAGCCGTCGGGACAGGAACTGCAGTTCGAGGCGTTGCTGTAACCCGCGAGGGTAGAAATCGCAGCGCCACTCGGGATAGAGCCAGCCCGATGTGCCGATTTTGATACCCACGGTGACGAAAGTGCCCGTCCGGGTGACCTCCGAAACGTTCTTGGTCACCTCGCTCGGCGAGCCCTAGAACCCCGCGCCGTCCAACGCCCCCGTCACCACCCGCTCCACCTGTGCCTGTTGGGGGTCGCGGGCCAACGCCTCGGTGCACGGGCAGTGCGCCAAGTCGTTGCCGCACAGGTAAACCCCGAGCACCCGCAGGCTGCGCGCCGTCTGCCGCAACCGTGCCGCTCCCCTCAGCCGGACGTGCCCGTAGACCGCTTTCGCGAGCTGGTAGGGCGCTCCGGGACCGAGGTCGACGCACGCCTGGCTGTCCAGCTGCTCCGCGACGTGCGCGATCGGCCGGCAACCGCACGCCCGTGCCGATCGCAGCAGCCGTTGGTCGAGCTTCGCCACCAGCCGCCGGCCCACCTCGTCCCGCCAATCCCGGTCCGCGCGCAGGAATGCCGCCAACTCGTCCAACCGCACAGGATCCGGCCGCGGCCGGGCGCGTGCTCTTCGCCGATGTGAGGTCATGCCCCCAAGATCGGGTGTGCCAAACCGTTGTGAGCACCCCTCACCCGCCTGCGCGGTGAAAGCACTCGCGTGCACCAACGGCCCGGACGCGCAGAGACACCACCCAGCCCGCGCGCGTGAACGTTTGCGCGGTGCGTCGGCCCGGCAACGTCAGCCGGACAACGTCGGCTGAGGCACCGCACCGGGGCGAACTCGTGCTGCAGAGCGCCGACCTGACCTGGCGGGCGCAGGTCGGCGGCGATCAGGCCGCCATCTTCTCCAGGTATTCCTGAGTCTCCGGGTCGGTCGAGTAGACGCAGACACCACGCATCCCGCGAGTGAGCAGCACCTTGTAGGTGTTCCTGATCAAGTCGTGGAAGTTCGCGTTCTTGGCCTTCTTCACCGCCGGGTCGTGGGAGCACTCACGACGAGCCACCCAGCGGTCATCCCGCCGGACGAAGTCGGGACCGAAGATCACGCCCGCCCAGTCGTACTCGAAGCCCTGCGCCGTGTACACGCAACCGACCTGGCCGAAGCCACGCTCGTCGCTCGCCCAGTAGTGCGATTCGGGTACGCCGGGGACCCGTTTGTCCGCCTTCGCGTTCCACGGGCGACGCCACTCGCCGATCTGAACGTCCGGCACGAGGACCTTTGTGTCGTTCACCGTGGTCGGGTCGCTCCACTTCCAGCAGTACCCGGCGGCGACGCGCGCTGTGCCGCCGAACCGCGCCTGCTGTGCCAGCAGCCAATCCTCGACCTCGGCCGGCGTGGAGGCGGCGCGCACGACGAAGTCCTCGTCGTCGCGCGTCACGATGTCCGACCAGGCGGTCGCCGGGCGTCGGCCGATGTCCAGCAGACCTGCTCCCCACGCGTCGAAGAACTCCGAGCCGCCACACCGGTACTGGCCCGCCAGGTGCACGATCTCCACCTTGCACCCGAGCGCGAGGGCCGCGTCCGCGATCTCCTGCTCCGAGCCCATCTCACCGGGACGGACCACCTGGTGCTCGTCCAACAGGAAGACCGGCACCGACGCCGCGTCGATCAACTCGGTCACCTGGCGGCGTGCCCGTTGCCGTGCTTCGGCCTTGGTGTACCGGTTGACGCTGGTCTCGCGAACGCGGTGCGCCTCGTCGCAGATCAACACGTCCAAGCCGCGTGGCTCGGCATCCATGAAGTCGTTGAAGTACTTGAACATGCTTCGCACCCGGGGCGCGCCTTTGCCGGCGACCTTGCGCATCGTGTTCGTGAACGCGCTGGAGCCGGTGGCGTGGAAGACCCGGCGGTTCAACCGTGCCAGCTCGCCGAGCAGGCTCAGCGCGATGACGCTCTTGCCCGAGCCCGGACCACCGAGCACGATCACCACGGTCTGCGTCCGATTGGTCCGCGCGCGTTCGACAGCCTGCATGACGGAGCTGTAGGCGACCTGTTGCTCGTCGATCAGCACGAACTGCTCGCGTACCTGGATCTCCCGAGCAGCCAGTTCGAGCAGCGGCTTCGACGGGCCGTGCCTCGCGTTCAGCAGGTCCTCGGCGGCTCGGCCGGCCGCGTCCCTGGTCGCAGGGTCGGGGTCGAGCAGTGACTTGAGGCGGTCGGTCATCCGCGTCCGGGTGTCCATCGTGAAGAGGCGGCCGTGGTCGTCCATCTCGTACCGGGTCAATCCCCAGACACCGGACTCCAGCGCGTTGTGCAGGTACGCGAGGCCGTGGACCGAGCCGGGCTGTTCGGCCAGCGAGGGCGTCGAGTCGATCAGGTACTCGCAGTACCGGCGTACCTGCTCCACGGGGTGCAACACCGGCTCCGCGTACTGCGGCACCTGCACCAGGTCACCATCCAAGAGTTCGGCACGCGACCACTGTTTCAGCTCCACCAGCACGTAGGACGGCGTCCCGTGTCGCGGATGTGTGCCGCACAGGATCACGTCGACCCGTTTCGGGCTGTGCGGGAGTTTGTGCTCCAGCAGCACTTCGACGTGCCCGAGGCCGGCCTCGACCACGTCGGTCAGGAACGCGGGCAGGCTGTTCTGCCACGACCGCACCTCGGCCCTGCCGACGCCCGACTCGAACTGAATGCGGGCCTGTTCCTCCAGCACGGTATGCAGCCGATCGGCCATGTCGAGCAAGTTCTGCGCATTGCGGCGCACAAGAGCCACCGGTTGATCCCCCACCTGAGCACGCGGAATACACGTGCGGGTGGGGGCAACGACGGGATCAACCCGGTGCCCGGCGGGCCGCAGGGGAGAGGTTAGCGCGCGGGCACGCCGGTTGGCGCACCGACAGGAACCGCATCGTTCCGATTACCCGATTTCGTCGTCGACCGAGGTTGGAAGTCGCCACCCGATCAGCCGACTTCCACTTGCACTTGATCTTGCTCAGCACTTCGCCGCGTTCTTCGTCCGTGCCCACGTCCGCTTCGACGTGCCACCCTTACAGCCGATCAGGGTGAAGGACGGGGGTGCACCCTGAGCCAGTGACGACGAAGCGGCTCGGCTCCGGTAGGCACAGCCGATCGGCCGCGTCGGACCGCGAGGATCGCCACATCTCAACGATGATGTCCGAACGGAGTCGGATCGACGGGTCCTACACGCGTTGTCTGGCGTCAGTCAGGTCGGACAGCGCCGAGGCGGGCGTGGCGTTGGCCCTGTGACCGGTCCACGTCCGCCCAGCTTCACCGGAGGGGCGCGGAGGGTCGCTGCCCAGCAGCACATCCCGGACGGCGCGGCTCAGCTCCGGGGAGGCGCCACCCAGCCCGGGGGTGTGCCAGCGGGCCTTGCCCCCACCGGTTGCCTCCTCCACGAAGCAGCGGCGACGCTTCCAGCCGATCCAGCCGACTTTCCAGCTGCGCCCGCCCGACAGCAGCAGGCGATAGCCTTCGATCTTCTCCGTCAGCAGAGCCGGATCCGGGCGCCCAATCGCGCACCGGCCGTGCAGGACGGGGAACTGCAGCGGTGCGGTGAACATCTCGGTCATGTCCCTGAAGTGCCTGCGGGCCTCACGTCCCTGTCCCACGCGTTGCCTTCTTCGGTTGACAAGAAACGGCGCGCGGAGCGGGCCTTCGCCGAGGCCTGCGACTGCGTGATCGTCTCCACGAGCACGTTGGAGTTGGGGTCGACGTAGGCGACCTGGACCGGGTCATCCAGGTCAACGAGCCCCGCTCGGTGGTGCCTTTCCGGCAACGTCTCGAAAGCATCGGCAGGCAGGATAGGCGGCCGGCTGTGGGCAGAGGATTGGCTTGGGTGGCACCGTTCGACCGCACTGCCGAGCCGATCCTGCGCTACCTCGTGGACAACGGTTTCCTCGATCGGGACGGCGACATGCTGTTCATCGGTCCCAAAGGCGGAACAGCGCTTCGGGCGCTTCGAGAGCGACGGCCCTGTTCAGCGGCAGTGCCAGACCAGACGCATGTACCGGCGGCGATCGTTGGGCGCGTCTTCCGCGGTGAACAGGCCATCGGCGGTTCGGTAGACGCAGTCGATCCCTAACCGGTGCAGCAGAGCGAGGCCGTCGGTGCCGGGGCGCTCGGGAAAGAGAGCCACCAGCCGAGTAACCGGCTCTGGGCTGTCCACCGCGTAGTCGAGCAGTTGAGCGACAGCCTCCCTCACCTTTGCGTGGGTGGCCAGACTCTTTGCCTCGATCACCACGACGTCTGCGTCGTCGCGGTAGAACAGATCGGCCCGCTTGCCACTCGGCGTGACGAAGCTATGCATCTCGACGTCGGAGCGGAAAGCCCGGTAGTGGGCGACCAACCGAGCCTCGACCCGCTCGTACGCGGTTTGCCGCTCCGCGATCCGGTGCCAGACTACGTCCACGTGGGTTCGTTCGACGGGGATCACGCGGGTGTCCAGACCAACCAGGTCGGCGGTGGCGTTCAGCCTGGCGCTCAGTTCCGCTTCCACGGTGCCCGGGCTGATGCCGAATGCGCTGATCAGGCGTGACGATCGGGGTTCCTCGACGACGCGTTGCCCGTACACGTAGTCACCGGTGTTGAATCCGTCGATGCCCCAGAGGTCGGTGATCGGGTAATCGGTGATCCGGACGTTGAGAACGCTGTACACGTTAGTGAAGCTCGAATCGTTGGCGTGTTGGTTCCAGAGAAGGTCGGCCAAGGGTTCGTTGCGGAACAGGTGTCCGATCTCCCCGGTGGCCTTGATCTTCTTCTCGCCGACGAACAGCACGACGCCGCCGGCTCGTAGTCGTTCCATGGGCCTGTCGTGACGGGGGATCGCACCCCAGAAGCGCGCCTCACCGGAAGGGTGCAACTCTTCCAGCCGGGCCAGATCGGCCGCGGACAGGAGTGAGCGGTATGGCTCCTGTGTAAAGGCGATGGAACCAACGAGCGTTTCGTGGAAGCGCTTCCTGGTGTCGGGGTTGCCGTAGCATGGTGCAAGAAGAGCGAGCGTCATGGACGGTTCCCCACCTGTCGTCACCTGATCGTGTGGGGTTGACCTTAGGTCTCGATCTTCGTGCTGTCACTGGGTACGGCTCACGACCATGAGTGTTCGGCTCCCTCGCCGCCGTCGGTGCGATCAGGAGGCTCTGACACGGTTCGTCAACGCGACGAAGGCTCGGGGAGTGATCCACAGATGGTTGCCGTCCTGGCATTTCGAGTCCCGGATGCCGACCACCTGCGGCCCGAACGCGACTTCGACGCAGTTCTCGTTGCTGGTGTAGCTGCTCGTCCGCCACGTAAGCGATGTCGTTCGCACTTCGCCTCATCCTCTGTTGAGGTCGTGGGCGATGGATGCCATCAGATCAACCGACTTCCGTTCATCCAGCGCCACGGCCATGAGCTTCTCCACGGTGAGCCTATAGAGCTGCACCTGTCGGCAGTCGTCAACGAACAAGCTGGTCACGCTGTCCTCCATGTGGACGATGGTGGAGGCGTCCGGGAAGTCGAGCATGGAGAACTGGCCGGACAATCCAGCGTGTAGGCCGACCGCGGCAGGGATGACACGGATCGACACCTTCGGGCGGCTGGAGAGGGTGATCAGGTGGTGGAGTTGGGAGGCCATGACGCTGTGCGCGCACACGCGCAGACGCAGCGCGGACTCGGCAATGATCAAGTTCAGTTGCGGTGGTATCGGCCTGTTCAGGATGTTCTGACGTGCCGAGCGCTGCACGACGCGCGCCTCGACGTCGACCTTCTCCTGATCGAACACCAGGGCGTTGAGGGCCGCGCGGGTGTAGTCCGGAGTCCGGGCGAGGCCCGGCACCAACACCAGCTCGTAGTTCGTGATCCTGGTCGCCCGCATCTCGAAGTCGCGGTAGGTCCGACCCCGCATCGGTGAAATTTCGATGTGGCCTGTTGGGCCGCTGCCCCGGGCTTCGTCCAGCAGGCGGTGGCGCTCGGGTCCGACGACGCCGAGGAAGGTCAGGATCGAGGCGACCTCTTCGCATTCGGTTCGCGCTTGCCGTTCTCCAAGCGGCTCAGGGTGCTGATCGACACACCCAGCGCCCCTGCGACGCTTTGCAGGTTGTATCCGGCGGCCCGGCGAAGGCGTTCGAGTTCGAACCCGATCCGCCTGGTCACGACGCTGTTCTGGTGCTTCGACATCGTCCCCCCTTTTTTCACAGTGCGAGAATATCTCGGTGTATGTTTTGTGTGAATGTGTAGAGTGGCCCTTTCGGGGTGTTGCAAATCATTGCGGAAATGGTGGTCGAATGCGAGCCTCGGTCGGGTGAACACCACCTACGAAGATCGGTTGCTGCGGCACCACCTGGCGGCCGTATTGGTCGGAGTCCTCTACAACACCGACCGCAAGTCGTTGCAGATGGCGCGAGCGGAGACGCATCGCCTGGTCGGGGCGGTGACCACGTGCCTGGGCACTCATCCGCTCGACATGGCGGGGCAGTGCAGCGTGTGCAGGTCGTCGGAGTGCGCGCTGCGAAGCGATCTCCGGCTTGCGTTGCTGCCCTTCGACGGCATCACCGAGGACAACATCCTCGACGTCGCCGGCATCGAGCGAGCGGCCCGATGACGCCCGAGAAGCCTGTCGAGGACATGACGGTGGCGGAACTCCTGACCAACCAGGTCGATCAGGAGCCCGTCGAAACCGATCAGGCGGTCAGGGACAACAACTTCGACACCGCGTGAACGAGCCGCTGTGGGTCGGCAGGGCTCAGGGTGGACCACTCCCGCCCATCGCCTGAGGGCCGGCGGGTGAACTGCCACCGCCCTTCCGGTGTGTCGTAGAACGACACCGCGTACGGTCCGCGTTTCCTCGGCCCGGGTCGGCCGCGCTCGGAGGGGCGCACAGCGGTGCCGAACTGGCCCATCCGTATCACACCACCCAATACCGAGGCGACCTTCTGCGCGTCAGGGCGCGACAAGCCGTTGTCCCGCAACGCGTTCTCCAGACGGGTGGCCGATTCACCGGCCGTCGCCGCCGCGCGTTCCAGATCGGCGGAGAGGAGGCTGATCGATCGTGACCGAGGTGTCGGGTGCGGAGGCAACAGCGATACCACCGACGCGGCGAGCGCGCTTTCGTCGATCAGGCTCAACGCCAGCACGTCAGCGGTGAGCACAGCCGATACCGCATGCCCTCGCCGGGTCGCGGCGATCGCGCGGACCCGTGGACCTTCGTCCAACCGCAGCCGGGCGTCGACTTCGCGTTCCGGGCGTGACAGCAACGCCAACGCGCCGGCGAGGCGGGCGTCCAATTCGCCGCGCGCGGCCAGTCCTCGCGCCTCCAGGGAACGCCACGCGTCGTCGAACAACGTGCGGCGCTCGTCCAGCGTCGCACCGTGGGAAGGGATGGACAGGATCGTGGGGTACTCGCCCAGGTTCAGGTGAGCCCAGCACAGCTCGAACTCCAGCCAGGACAACGTGTGTCTCACTGGATGTCGTCCCCGATCACCGGCGGCGCCACTCTCTGGGCGGAATCCTCGCCCCACACGTCTTCCAGCTCCTCGAGGTAGGGCGCGGACTTGTGCTCGATGTCGTCCTCGCCTTGGCCGCCCTGGGGTGTGCCGGCCAGGCCGCCCATCATCGGACTGCCTGCCGCGCCCCTTGCGCCGGCTGGTCCGGTGGCGGCACGGTTCGCCTGCGTGTCGCCAGCGCCGACGCCGGAGGAGGAGCCGGGACCGAACGGCTGGCCGGGCATCCCCGGCTGCCCTGGTGCACCGCCACCGAAGCGGGGCGTTCCGCCCTGAGGCGCGCCGCCCGGCAGGTTGCCGCCGAGTCCGCGGGGTGTGCCCGTGACCGGTCCCCTGCGGGGAGGGTTGTTGGCGGGTGGGGTCCGCTGGTCGTACCGGTTCGGGTTGGGCCTGATCATGCCGGGCGGGGTGACGCCGATCGGCGGTTGCGGCGGTCCGGGGGTGTGGGCGGGCGGTGGAACCGGCGTTGGGGTGGGTCGTGGCGTGAGGTCCGGCGGTGTCCCGATACCCGAGGTGTTGGTGTCGTCTCCGCCGACGGAGGCAATGGTCGGGGGAGTGCTCACCGGCTGCTGCGGCGGGACCGAGGTGGTTCGGTTCGGCTCCGTCGGAGCGGTCGTGCTCCACTGGCCTTCCGTGAATTGCTGAGAGTACTGGCGCTGCGCCTCGGGCTGCTCGAACTCGGGCTCGATGACCTGCGTGGTCACCTGCGGCGGCGGTGTGAAGGCTCCCAGGGTGTCCACGGCTGAGGACGCGCCATCGCGGTAGCCGTTCATCACCCGGACGGCTTCCCGCTTGGCCTCGTTCGCCTGCTGCTCCTGGACGTCCTGGTCGGTTTGGCCGCCGACCAGGTGGGTGAAACCCGCCGGGATGCCGAGGAAGTCGTCGTTGGCCGTAGACGTGACCTCGCGTGGCTCGGGCATCCGCGTCTTCGCGCCGCTGTAGTAGGAGGTCTGGGCGGCGAAGGAGTTGTGCGTCTCGACACCGGCGGTGCGTACGTCCTCGGCCCACTGCACCAGCGGCGCGGTGCCGCCCGCGAACTGCTCGCCCGCCGCGCCGACCCAGACCGCCCCCGCGTCGCGGATTGCCGACTCCAACTCGCTCTTGGTGTTGGCCATCACCGCGCGGAAGCCGTTCCAGGCGTCGTCCACAGCCTGGGCGGCGGAGTGGCCGGGTCCGCCGTGGATTTGTCGTAGAGCTGCTTGTGGGACTGCGCGTCGAAGTTGTGGTTACCTATCCCGCCCATCGATGCTCCCCCTTACTTCAGCAAGTTCTGCATGGCCGCTTCCGCCAACTGCCGTGCCCCGTCACACGGCTTGGGAAAGCGATCCTCGAAACTCGGATTGACCGTGACCGTGGCGAGGAGGTATTGGCCCTCGGCGGTATCGACGATCGCGTCACAGCTGGCTTCCTGGTTCGGCAAGGTGATGGTGATCGCCGGGAAACCCATGATCGGTTCGATCTCGCTCGGTCGGCCGGTCCGCTTGCCGCCGGTCCACACCTCGATGCCTTCCTTCGTCACCGGCACGAGACGATTGCTCGCGCCTGTCACGGTCCAACTGCACCCGCTGGCCTCATACGCCGCGACCTCGACCGCCCGGCCGGCACTGTCGATCTTGAGAGACGGCAGTTGTTCTGCCGTCAGGAGGTCGCAAGCTCGAGCGCCGTCCAGTTTGACTTCGCGCGGGCGTGCGGAGGATGACGATGGTGCCTCTGCCGGTGTTGTGGTCGCGGCTGAGCTTTCGGTGGAAGTTCGTTCCGGCGTCGGAGTCCCCGGCGCGGGACTGCATCCCGTCGCCAGAGCGAGTGTCACCAGTGTGATTGCCAGGGGTCGGCGCATGTCGGTCAGATGCCCCTGTTCTGCTTCTGCATGGACACTTGATTGGTGTCTTCGGCCAGGTTGTACGTCTTGGCGGCCTGATCGAGTTGATCGATGTTCAAGTCCAACTCGCCAATGAACCTGGTCAGTACGTCGAGTGCGGTGACCGCGTTGTCCGAGAAGACCTTCGCGGCATCCAACGAGACTTCGTCGTCCGCGAATGGGCGTACGACCAGACTGTCTCGTTGGGAGTCGAAGAAGTCCTGAACCATGTTCCGGACCGCTTCGTAGCGTGCCTTGAGGGCCAAGATCTGGTCTGGCTCGATCTGCATGGCCACCGGTCCGGCTCCAGGAGCCCCCACTCCACCGGCGCCACCGCCACCACCCGCGAAAAACGGCATGAGTCTCCCCTCTCCTGCCCTGACTGCCACTGACAGCACGCGAGACGTCGCTCTCCGTGTCCAGGTTCGGACATGGCGATGCCGTCGATGGGCGGAACGGGCCGACTCAGCCCGCCTGGTTATGCAGTATCCAGGCGGGGCGGCCACGGAGACCGGCAACGATCCATATCTTTCGACGTGTTCACTCTGATGACGTACGCGTTGAGGTGAAGACCGCCGTCCCATCCCCCGTCGGCACAGCAGGGCGACGGAGTCGAGGGTGGGTCGATCAACTCGCAGCTGACCGCGCCGTAACGGGCGCGGTGGTCGAGGCGGTCGAGCAAGGCATTGCCCGACCGGACAATGGCCGAGCGGAGCGAGACCGTCCAACGCCAGTACGGGCTGCCCGCCCTTACACCTGCGTCAGTCTGGGGCTGTCGACGCGCTCGCCGGTCCGCTGGACCGGTTCGGTGAGCGCGTCGAGGGTGACACTGCAGTGCTGGAGTAGGCCTTCCCTCGTGAGGCCACGGTTCCGCGCCGGGTGCTCGGCACCACGCCCGCGTCCGCAGCACGATGGCCGATGCGGTTGAAGCTTGACCAGCGCTTTCGCGTGGTGGGAGAGGTTGTCATCCCACCACGTTCACTTCGCCCACGGCAAGGCCGGTCGGGCGGGCACCCTCCGTCGTTGTGACGTCATGACACTCAAGATCGGGTTTCGCAAATCATCGTGAGCACCACTCACTCGCCTGTCAGGCAAAAACTCCGCGTTGAGCAGCGTCCACCTCACTCAAGGACGCCACTGAACCCCGGCCGATGGCGTGACAGGCGTCCGGAACAGCGCACGTCCGAGGAAGAAGAGAACGCCCGCCGTCACCGAAGGCAGGGCCAACAGGAACAGGTAAGCCCACACACCACTGGTGAACCCGACCTGCCGATTACCGCTCGTCACCGTCATGACCAGCAGGAACCAAGCGATGACGGCGACGATCACCGCACTCGTCCACCCTCCGGCCAGCGCACGCCTCGCCACTCTTGCGCCGTTCACGTCGAGGTACTCGCCCCGGACGTAGGACCGTGCCGCCAGTAGGCTCGCGGAGGACAGGAGCACCGCGAACACCGAACCGCACCCGGCGATCCAAACCAACGCGTTGATCGGGTGGTAGGCAGTCGGCAACGCCCGACCGAATCCCACGATCGCCCATCCGAGCGCCAGGCAGGCGCCGAGGCCCGCCGCGCCGAGTACGCCGCACCGGCCCCGGATCCTTCGAGCCTGCGCAGCCGGTATCCACACATAGCGGGGAGGCGGCCCCGGATACGTCACGAGCCGAGTCGCCAGTCCGAGCCGTCTCCGTCGGAGACGCTCGCATCCGCCATGTCTGCCGTGTTCGGCATGGCCCACGTCGAGCCGAGGTCGTGGATCTTCTGCCGGAGTGCGACCTGCTCGGTTTCGATCGTGTTGACGTGCGACTCCAACGCCATGACGGTCGCGGCGATGACACTGATCGTCGTGGCCACCGTTCCGACGACGAACGCGATCGCCGCGGGAATGCCCACGAGTGTGCACGCGGCGGCCACCGCGGCGACGATGCCGATGAGCAGGCCGGCGAGCGCGAAGCCCATCGCCATCCAGAACATGTCGATCGAATTCGCCAGGCTGTTCAGGGACGAACGCAGTTGTCCGGCGATGTCCTTCACCGAGTTCAGCCCGGCCGCCTGTGGTGGCACCGTCGCCTGGTAGGCACGGGCCGCGCGGCCTTCCCACTCGATCGTGGTGCGGAGCTTGTCCAGCCCGATCGTGCCCGCGATGTCGCCGAGTGCGTTGCCGACCTGCGACACCCACTGCTCGCCGACCTGCTTGATGCGGTCCGAATCGCCCGGCTGCTCCCACAGCAGCTTGACCCGGTCCCAGAAATCGTGCAGCTTCTCGTTGAGCAGATGCATGCCGCGGATGATGGGGTCGACGAGGTACTCGAGTGGCGCGGGGACCCAGCTCATCACGCTGTTGACCTGGTCGAAGAACTTCTCAGTGTTCTGGTCGATCTCCTGCGACTTCTGGTGCGCCTCCTGCACGAGCGGGTTCATCGGCCACCGCCGTCGTCGGTGTGGATGCTGTTCATCGCGTGCTTGTTCGCTTCCTCTTCGGCTTCATAGGTGTTCGCCGCCGCGTGGAGGGTCTCGCTGAGGCTGCGGAACGCC
Source organism: Saccharothrix sp. NRRL B-16314 (assembly GCF_000716595.1). Classification (GTDB taxonomy): domain Bacteria; phylum Actinomycetota; class Actinomycetes; order Mycobacteriales; family Pseudonocardiaceae; genus Actinosynnema. The sequence continues at coordinate 118,641 of NZ_JNXC01000037.1, read as the reverse complement.
TGGGTCGCCTGGGTGAGCATGTCCTCCAAGGCGAGGCGAGCATCGTTGTACGTGCGGTCCAAGCCGCGGTCGACCGCCCAGAACGACAGGTCGGCGCCGGTCAGGGTCAGACCACCGATCGCGGAGCACGGGCCGTCGAGGTTGTCGGCCGCGGTCGCCCACGCGGTTGCGTCGGACCGCATCGCTTCGAGGGCTACGGAGACATCGGTCATGGCAGCAACCCCACTCGGCGCAACAGTGTGTCGGGATCACTCACCAGCGCGGTGAGTTCGGTGATGGCAGGGCTCTGAGGACCCTGCGCCAGGTCTGCGGGAACGCTCTGGGCGCGCAGGTTCCGCAGCACTTCCAGGAACTCCTGCTGCATCTCCGTCACGCGAGCCGAATGCGTCCAAGCGGGATCGATCTGCAGGTCGAGGACCTGTCCCCGGTGGATCGTGCCCCGGACGTGGCCGCCCCGACTCTCCACCGTCAGCGGACGGTCCACGACCTCGTTCATCCGCTGCGTGTACATGGCCAGGTCGGCACTGACGGCGTCCATCAACCGCAACGCCTGCTCGGGCGTGATGCGTTCGTCGGATCGCGGTGGCGGCGCCTCCCGCTGTGGCGGAGGTTCCGTCGGTCGCTGGACCTGCTTGGCGAACGCCGCCATGGTGGCCGCGTTCGCAGCTTGGGTCACCGCCGAGCCCAGGACGCGAGGGTCGACCGACTGCCGCCACAGCGCGGCGATGGTGACCGACTGGACCTCCGCCATGTCGCCTACCGCCACGGTGACGACACCGTCAGCGTCACGTCCCACCAGGGCGTCCTGAGGGGCTTCGGGTTCCTCGGGCGCGGGTCGAGGACTTCGGTCCTCTTCATCACCGTCCTCGAAGCCGAACCTGTATACGCCGCTCACGTCTCCCCTTGCTTGCTTTAAGTGATGATCCGGTTTCCGACCGTAGCGGACGGTGTCGGACGCGTGCAGCCGGTTGGCGACATCGGGCAGTGGTTCGAGACATCGGGCAGTTTGGTGTCCTGCGAACAAGGCTTGGTTTACTGGCCCGGTGACAGCGCGAGAGGGCGGGGTTTCGGGCTGGCGACGCGAACTCGTCGAGGCCGTGGACCGGGTGCTCACCGGGCCGGTCAAGGGTGGGGACGGTGGTTGGCGGTCGCTGGGCCAGGCGAGCCGATTACCCGGCGACGAGCCGGGATGGTGGACGCTGGACCTGCGCGCCGGTGACCGGCCGCTGTCCGCGGACAGCTTCGACCAGCTCTGCTTGGCGGACAGGGACGGCCCCGACAACGGCACTTCTCTCCCGGTCGAGCGGGTGCGGGTCGCCGATGGCCTGGTCAAGATCAAGGTGGACGGCGCGCTGCCCGACGGCTGCGACCGGGTGTGGACGATCCGACTCACGCCCCGCCACCTCTGGCAGAAGCTGCGCGACGGAATCGCAGGTCTGGACGAGGCACCTCTCGCGGATCGCCTGGCCGCCGGGCGGCTCGACCCGCTTCCCACGGGCACGCACGACTACCCTCCGGGCTTCCTCTCCGCGCAGCAGATCGCGTATCGGGCGTGCACCGAGCCCGGGCTGCACGCGGTGTGGGGTCCGCCCGGCACCGGCAAGACCCGCGTCTTGGCCAGAGCCATCGAAGACCTGGTCAAGCGCGGCTGGCGCGTACTACTGGTGTCCACCGCCAACATCGCCGTGGACAACGCGCTCAAAGAGGTCGTCAAGAACATCCCCACCGACCAAGGGCAGGTCATCCGGGTCGGTCCGCCACACCTGCCGGAGTTGGCGGCGGACGACAACGTTCAGTTGCAGCGACTCGCCGCTCGCACGACGGCCGAGGTCGATGCCGAACTGGAGGACGTGCGGGAACACCTCGTCCAAGCGGATCGGGTCGACGCCAGGATCGCGGTCCTCGACGTCGAACTCGCTGGATACGATCACCCCGCCTACCTCTGCGCGATCGAACGGATCGACCGCCGCGCCGAAGTGGCGCGACTGGAGGCGGACCGTCCCGCACTCGTGGTCCAGCACCTCGCGGCTGATGGAGAGCTGAATGCCAAGGTGCTGGAAATGGCGGCGGTGGACGCCGAGCGTCGACAGGTGGAGCCGCAGCGTCGGCTGCTCGATCAGGCCGCCGGGCTCGCGGCGGCGCTGAGGTCCGAAGAAAATGATTTCCGACGGCTGCGAGAACGCGTGGCGAGCGCTGAGGAGGAGGCCGCGACCACCCGAGGTCTGTTCGCGCGGCGGAAGGCAGTCAAGGCGGCGGCTAAGTGGGCCGAGCAGGCGGCCGTCGCGGAACGCCGGTTCGCCCCCCGGCGGAGTGCGATCGAGGCGGAGCTGAACCGCATCCGCGCGACGGTCCACGTCACGCCGACGGATCTGGAGGTGCTCGACCGGCGCGCGGCCGAGACGCGCACCGCGGTTTCGACCGCACAATCCGCCCTCGACAACGTGAGGAGGACGCTCGACGCGCTGGACGGTCGGTGCGCCTGGTCGCGAGGTCTCGGCATCGCCGACGACCGGGACGACGAAACCGTGGCGTCGGCACGCCGGGGCGGACTTCCCGCCCGGCACGAGGAACGCGCGCGACTCCACGACTTCCAGCGGTCCGCCGCGCGCGACCGACCGCAGTGGGAGAACCGCCTGCGGGAGTTGACCAAGAAGATCACCAAGCTCCGACGTGACGCCGAGGGCGAGATCGTGGCCGGAGCACGAGTGGTCGCGACGACCCTGGCACGGTCGCGCGCCCACCCCGCCGTGGCACGGGAGAAGTTCGACGTCGTCCTTGTCGATGAGGCAGGCGCGGCGTTGCTCGCCGAGGTGTTGCTCGCGGTGGGGCGTGCGACGCGGACCGCCGTGTTGCTCGGCGACTTCCTCCAGCTCGGCCCGGTGACCGGTGACATCGACAAGACCGACCACGCCGGGGTCCGCAAGTGGGTCAAACCCGATGTCTTCACGCACTGCGGCATCCTCGCCCCGGCGGACGTCACCGCGAATCCCGGCGCGGTGGCGTTGCTGCACCAGTTCCGGTTCGGGCCCAACCTGCGTGAGCTCGCCAACAACGTGATCTACGGCGTGCTGCGGGACGGCGCTGCCAGACCTGACACCGAGATCGTCCTGGTAGATGTGAGCAGGTTGCCGGATCTCGGCGTCATCCACCGGTCGTCGAGGTTCGCCGGTTGGTGGCCGGTCGGGGCGCTCGTGGCACGCGCCCTCGCGCAGCACCACGTGACCGACGGTGATGTCGGTGTGGTGACCACGTTCAAGCAGCAGGCCGAAGCGACGCTCGCCGCGCTTCGGGACGTAGGCCCCGACTTCGTGGTTCCGGTCGGTACCGCCCACTCGTTCCAGGGGCGCGAGTTCGACACCGTCATCTTCGACCTCGTGGAAGACGGCCAGGGGTGGATCAGCAAGGCCAGGTCGGACAGAGGCAGCTTCGAGTACAGCGCGGTCCGGCTGTTCGGCGTGGGCATCACCAGGGCGCGGCACCGCCTGTACCTGATCGTCAACTCGCAACTGGCGGTGAAGGGCGCGGTGGGGAACAGCCCGCTCGGCGCGGTGCGGCGGTTGGCGCAGGCCGGTCGCATCCAATGGGTCCGCGCCGGCGCCCTGCTCGGCTTGGAGGACGAGCACGAGTACAAGCCGGTGTCGTCGGTGGAGGCCGAGCTGCACGACGTGCTGCGCGGCCTTGTCGAGGTCACCGACATCGAGGACGAGTTCGCGTTCAAAGAGACCCTGGCGAAGAGCCTCGCCAAGGCCAGGCGCAGCGTGTGGATGTGGTCGCCGTGGGTGGGCAAGCACGGCAAGCGATTCATGCCGCTCATCGCGGATGCCGTGGCGCGGGGCGTCGACGTGCGGGTGTTCACCCGGAACGACACGGACTTCATCCAGCGCAACGACACCAACCAGGAGTGGCTCCAGGCGCTGAAGGCCACCGGTGCGCGCATCATCCGCGCTCGTCTTGAGCACAAGAAGATCGTGGTCATCGACCAGCAGGTGGTGCTGATCGGCAGCCTCAACGCGCTGTCCCACGGGAACTCGCGCGAGGTGATGCTCACCTGCAGGGGTTCGGCGTTCGCGAAACGCCTGCTCGCCGATCTGGGTGCCGACGGGTTCGCCGATCCGCCCGCCTGCACCCGTTGCCGTGCGGAGACGGAGCTGCATCGGTCGGCCGACCGGAAGCGGGGCACGCCCTACTTCTGGCGTTGCCCACGGTGTAAGCACGAGGCCTTGGTGTAGGCCGCCGATAGAGAGCACTGCGCCCCGGCTGTCAACGGACAGCCGGGGCGCAGGGGACTGGAGGTCGGGCAGCGCCTCGATCAGGCAGGCACGGAGGCGACGCCGGGCGCCAGGAAGCGCTTCCCCGTCACCTTCTCCGAGATGCCCGAACGGTCCAGGTACGGGGTGATGCCACCCAGCCAGAACGGCCAGCCGGCGCCGAGGAGCATGCACAGGTCGATGTCCTGCGCCTCCGCGACCACGCCCTCGTCGAGCATGATCCGGATCTCCTCGGCCAACGCCTCCAGCGCCCGCGCGAAGACCTCGTCACCGGTCAACGGCTTGTCGCCGAACGCCCACAGCGCCTGCACCTCGGGGTCGACCGTCTGCTTCCCGGCCGAGTCCCACTGGTACACGGCGCTCTTGCCCGCGGCGACGAACGACTTCATGTTCTCCGACACGCCGAACCGGTCGGGGAACGCGCCGTGCATCGTCTCCGCCACGTGCAGCGCGACGGCGGGACCGACGAGCTGCAGCAGGATCAGCGGCGACATCGGCAGGCCCAGCGGCTCGGTGGCCTTGTCCGCCACCTCGAACGGCGTGCCCTCGTCGATGGACTTCACGACCTCGCCCATGAACCGCGTGAGCAGCCGGTTCACCACGAACGCCGGCGCGTCCTTCACCAGCACCGAGGACTTCTTCAGCTGCTTGCCCACCGCGAACGCGGTCGCCAGCGTCGCGTCGTCGGTCTGGCCGGCCCGCACGATCTCCAGCAGCGGCATGATCGCCACCGGGTTGAAGAAGTGGAAGCCGACGACCCGCTCCGGGTGCTTCAGGCCCGCCGCCATGTCGGTGATCGACAGCGACGACGTGTTGGTCGCCAGCACGGCCTCCGCCGACACGTGCTCCTCGACCTCGGCGAACACCTTCTGCTTCACGCCCAGGTCCTCGAACACGGCCTCGATGACGAAGTCCGCGTCCGAGAACGCCGCCTTGTCCAGCGAACCGGACACCAGCGCCTTGAGCCGGTTCGCCTTGTCCGCCGACACGCGCTTCTTCGCCAGCAGCTTGTCGATCTCGCCGTGCACGTACCCGACGCCCTTGTCCACCCGCGCCTGGTCGATGTCGGTGAGCACCACCGGCACCTCCAGCCGCCGCGCGAACAGCAGCGCCATCTGCGACGCCATCAGGCCCGCGCCGACGATGCCGACCTTGGTGACCTTGCGCGCCAACGACTTGTCCGGCGCGCCCGCCGGCCGCTTGGCCCGCTTCTGCACCAGGTTGAACGAGTACAGCCCGGCCCGCAGCTCGTCGCTCATCACGACGTCCGCCAGCGCCTCGGTCTCCGCCGCGTACCCGGCGTCCAAGTCGTTGGCACGGGCCAGTTCCAGCAGCTCCAACGCCTTCAACGCACCCGGCGCCGCGCCCTTGGTCTTGCCCTCGACGATGGCCTTCGCCCGCGCCACGGCGGCGTCCCAGCCCGCACCGCGGTCGATCTCACGACGAGCGGGCACGACGTCGCCGCGCACCACGGAGGCCAGCCACAGCAGCGACTGCTCCAGGTAGTCCGCCGAGTCGAACAGCACGTCCGCGATGCCGAGGTCCAAGGCCTGCTTGGGGTTGAGCATCTTGTTCTGGTTCAACGCGTTCTCGAAGATCACCGTGACCGCGTCGTTCGCGCCGATCAGGTTCGGCAGCAGCTGCGTGCCGCCCCAGCCGGGGAACAGGCCGAGGAACACCTCGGGCAGCGCGATGGCCGCCGCGTTGGACGCCAGCGTCCGGTAGTGGCACGACAGCGCCAGCTCCAGGCCGCCGCCCATCACCGCGCCGTTGACGAACGCGAAGGTCGGCACGGCCGACTCGGTGAACTTGCGGAACACGTCGTGCCCGAGCTGCCCGATCGTCACGGCCTGCTCGCGCTGGGAAGCACCTTCGACGGCCGTCAGGTCCGCGCCCACGGCGAAGATGAACGGCTTGCCGGTGACCGCGATCGCCGCCGGGGACGCCGCCACGGCCTCGTCGAACGCGGCGTTCAGGCTCACCAGCGACTGCGGGCCGAACGTGGACGGCCGGGTGTGGTCGTGGCCGTTGTCGATGGTGATCAGCGCGACCTTGCCGTCGACGCCGGGCACGGAGATCAGCCGGGTGGTGGCCCGGGTCACGACCTCGTCCGGGAAGAGGGCCTTGGCCTCGTCAGCGGTCAACGTGGTCACTTGTTCTCCCCGTTCCACAGCGGGTTCTCCCAGATAACGGTGCCACCCATGCCGATGCCGATGCACATGGTGGTGATGCCGTAGCGCACGTCGGGGCGCTCGGCGAACTGCCGCGACAGCTGGGTCATCAGGCGCACGCCCGAGGACGCCAGCGGGTGGCCGGTGGCGATCGCGCCGCCCCACTGGTTGACCCGCGGGTCGTCGTCGGCGATGCCGAAGTGGTCGAGGAAGGCGAGCACCTGCACGGCGAACGCCTCGTTGATCTCGAAGAGGCCGATGTCCTCGATGGACAGGCCCGCGCGCTTCAGGGCCTTCTCCGTCGCGGGGACCGGGCCGATGCCCATGACGTCGGGCTCGACGCCCAGGAACGAGTAGCCCACCAGGCGCATGCCGATCGGCAGGCCCAGCTCGCGGGCGGTCTCCTCCTCGGCCAGGATGCAGCCGGTCGCGCCGTCGTTCAGGCCCGCGGCGTTGCCCGCGGTGACCCGGCCGTGCGGGCGGAACGGCGTCTTGAGCTTCGCCAGGTCCTCGACGGTGGTGCCGGGACGCGGCGGCTCGTCGGCCGTCGCCAGGCCCCAGCCGTGCTCGGCGGACCGGGTCGCGACCGGCACGAACTCCGGGCCGATCTTGCCGTTCTTCACCGCGTCGGCGTACTTGGCCTGCGACGCCGCCGCGAACGCGTCCGTTCGCTCCTTGGTGATGGCCGGGAACCGGTCGTGCAGGTTCTCCGCCGTCGAGCCCATGACGAGCGCGGACGGGTCCACGATCTTGTCGGACAGGAACCGCGGGTTGGGGTCGACGCCCTCGCCCATCGGGTGCCGGCCCATGTGCTCGACACCGCCCGCGATGACCACGTCGTACGCGCCGAACGCGATGCCGCTGGCCGACGTCGTGACGGCCGTCATCGCGCCCGCGCACATGCGGTCGACGGCGTAACCGGGCACCGACTTCGGCAGGCCCGCGAGCAGCGCCGCGGTGCGGCCGATGGTGAGGCCCTGGTCGCCGATCTGCGTGGTGGCGGCGATGGCCACCTCGTCGACGCGGTCCGGTGGCAGCTCGGGGTGGCGCCGCAGCAACTCGCGGATGACCTTGACGACCAGGTCGTCGGCACGGGTTTCCGCGAAGATTCCCTTGGGGCCGGCCTTGCCGAACGGCGTGCGCACGCCGTCGACGAAGACCACGTTTCGAACGCGTGCCGGCGCTACTGGTGCGGCCACGGCGTCTCCTCCACTTGTGGTGACGATTCGCCCGAACGGCTGGGCGCGACTCCTACCGATCGGTAACACAACTCTAGACCCTGTTACTGGCCGGTAACCACCGTGTCCGCCCTGTCGGGTCGGTCACAGGACGCGCGGAGGGTCGGGAGCAGCCCGAACCCGAACGGCGACGGGGTGATCGTGAACGCCGGCAGCGGGCCCACGCGGTGGTGGGAAAGCTTCCGCCGTGCCGGGTCCGGACTGCTCATTGTCGCCCACAGTGCCGGTAGGTGTGCGGGCGACCGGGACCGTGATGCGCCACGAGTGGTGGCACGGCGATCATGGCGTGTTCCGGGCCGTGGCGGGTTATGCGTGCACGACGTCCTTCGGTGTGCCGGTCTCGCGCAGTGACTTCGCCACCACCGCGACGGTCCAGGTTGCCACGGCCAGCCCGCCCAGCGCGGTGAGCAGATCCGGGCGCAGCAGCGGCTGCCCGCGCAGTGCCTGCCACGTCAACAAGGCCGTCAGGCCGGCGTAGCCGATCGTGATGCCCCAGACCAGGTTCGTGGTCGCGCGCCCGCGCAACAGCAACACGACGAGCGGGATGGCCTGGAGGGCGTGGATGCCGACGAAGTGCGGGATGCGCAGGTCGCCGCCGGTGGTGCTCCACCCGGTCAACGCCATCTGCGGGCCGCCGTCCGGCACGCCGACGCTGTGCGCGCCCACGATTCCGGCGCTCAGGTCCTGGCCCTCGGCCGGCATCGACATCAGGAAGCCGAGGGCCAGGCCGACGAGCCCCACTGCCAGGCCGAGCCGGATCGCCAGGCCCGCCACCCGGTCCTCGAACCGGGTGAACGTGAGGGCCAGCGCGATCAGCGCGTGCATGACCCACACGATGGCGATCGTGACGCCCATGATCCGGAACAGGGTTCCGTCGAACGGTGTCGTGGAGTTGAAGTGGCTCTGCGTGCCGCGCACGACCTGCACGACGATGACCACCATCTCGATGATCAGGCCGACCGCGACCACGGTGCCCGCCGTCCAGGCGAGGCGGCGCAGGCGGGTCGTGAACGTGTACATCCAGGCCAGTGTGATCGTGTACAGCGCGAGCGACACGGCGAACTTGAACGGTTTGAACCAGATCGGCGACCCGGCCAGGATGCGGTCGTCCGCGACCAACCCGACCAGGGAGACCGGGATCAGGGCGAGCATCAGCAAGGTGAAGAGCACCAGAGGTGGGTGCCAGCGGAGGATGCGGGTCACGAGCGACTCCCCAGAATGGATAGCGGTGCTGTCTACTGTCGGACAGTAGCACTATCCATTTCTGGGAGGGGTCCTCAGAGAAGAGGGAGCACATGCGCATCGCGGAACTCAGTCGCACGGCCGGCGTGCCGGTGCCGACGATCAAGTACTACCTGCGGGAAGGGCTGCTCCCGGCCGGTGAGCTGACCAGCCCCAACCAGGCCCGCTACGGCGAGGTCCACGAACGCAGGCTGCGCCTGGTGCGGGCGATGGTCGAGGTCGGCGGGATGACGATCGCGGCGGTGCGCGACGTGCTGGCCGCGCTGGACGACCCGGACAAGTCGCTGCACAAGTCGATGGGCACGGTCGAGGTCGCCATCGCGCCCGTCGTGCCGCCGACCGACGATGAGGTAGCGCAGCGGCAAGGCGAGGAGTTCGTCGCGCGCCAGGGCTGGCAGCACAGGCCGAATTCGCCCGCGTTCAAGGCCTTGGTGAGAGTGCTGGCCACTGCCCGGGAGATCGGGCACCCCGAGTTCGCGGAGGAGTTGGACGAGTACGCGCGCGTGGGCCTGACCCTGGGGGAACTGGACGTGGCGTACGTGCTGCGCATGCCGTCCAAGGACGAGGCCCTGGAGGGCGTCGTGGTCCGTTCGTTCCTGAGTGACGCCGCCGTGGCGGCCGTGCGCCGCCTCGCCCGCCGTGAACTCTCGGCCCGTCACTCAGGGGAGGAAGACCCCGGTTCGAGGTCGGACGGTGCCGACCTCGAACCGGGCCTGGAGTGCTGAGCGTTAAACTCGGGTGTTCCGAACGTAGGACTCACGTGTTCGGAACGTAGGACTCACGTGACGTGAACGTAGGACTCACGGGGTGGGGGGTGGGGCCAGGGCCTTGGACAAGGCCTCGGCGGTGAGGGTGATCTGCCAGCTGCGAGCGCCGCCGGCGCGCAGGGTCTCGGCCACGCCCTCGGGCGAGAGGTCCTCGGGCGGCTGCCAGCACGTCCGGCGCACGAGGTCCGGCAACAGCAGGTTCTCCACCGGCAGGGTGTTCGCCTCGGCAACCGCCGTCAAAGCCGTCCGTGCGGCTGCCAGACGGGCCGCGGCGGCCGGGTCCTTGTCCGCCCACCGGTTGGCGGGTGGAGGACCGTCGTGCTGCTGTGAGGGCTCGGGCAGCTCGGACTTCGGCAGTGCCGCGGCGCGTTGCAACGCGCCCAGCCACACGCCGACCATGCGGCGCTGCGCCCGACCCCGGAACACCGGCAACGCCGACAGCGTCGCCTCGTCCGCCGGGGCGCGCACGGCCGCGTCGACCAGTGCCGCGTCCGGCAGCACCCGGCCCGGCGCGATGTCGCGTTCACGGGCCAGCGCGTCCCGCGCCTCCCACAGCGCCCGCACCGCGGCCAGCTGCCGGGGGTTGCGGATCCGGTGGATGCCCGACGTGCGGCGCCAAGGCTCCGCACGTGGACGCGGCAGGGGTGCCAGGCGGGCGGCCTCGAACTCCTCGAGGGCCCACTCCAGCTTCCCCTGCCGCTTCAGCTCCTGTTCGAGCACGTCACGCAGCTCGACCAGCAGTTCCACGTCGAGTGCGGCGTAGTTGAGCCAGTCGGCGGGAAGGGGGCGGCGCGACCAGTCGGCCGCACCGTGCCCCTTCTCCAACCGAAAGCCCAAAAGCCGCTCGACGAGCGTTCCCAGCGCCACCCGTTCGAACCCGGCCAGCCTGCCCGCCAGCTCGGTGTCGAACAACGCGCTCGGACGGAGCCCGAGTTCGGCGAGGCACGGCAGGTCTTGCGACGCCGCGTGCAACACCCACTCAGTTCCGTCCAGCGCCTCGACCAGCGGATCTATCCGGCCGCCAAGGGCGATCGGATCGACCAGCACGGTCCCGGCGCCTTCCCGGCGCAATTGCACCAGGTAGGCCCGTTGCGAGTAGCGGTATCCCGAGGCTCGCTCGGTGTCCACCGCAACCGGACCCGTCGCTCCGGCGAGCGCATCAGCGGCACGCCGGAGCGACGGTGCGTCGGCGACGACAGGCGGAACGCCGTCAGCGGGTTCCACCAGCGGCACCGGATCAGCACCGGTTGGTTCGGTTGGCTCGTCGGAGGGTACGTCCACGGCGGAAGACCCTACGACGAACGCACCACTCGCGGGTGTGTTCGGCCGGTTCAGTGTGCCGACCTGCTCAGCGGATCACGCCGGCACGCATGGCCAGCGCCACCATCTGAGCCCGATCCCCGGTGCCCAGCTTGCGCCCGATCCGCGACAGGTGAGACTTCACCGTCAGCGCGGAAAGGCTGAGCGCTTCGCCGATTTCCTTGTTGCTCTGGCCATCGGCGACCAGCTGGAGGACCTCGACCTCACGCGCGGACAGCTCCCGCGGCGTGTTGTCGGTGCCCGGCACCCTCGTGCCCGCGGCAAGCACGGGCGCAACGCTCGGATCTGCGTAAACGCCACCATCGAGCACCCTGCGCACCCCGTCGGTGACCACCATCGGCGAGGCGGACTTCAGCAGGTACGCCTGAGCGCCCGCCTGGAAGGCCGACCTGACCGCGTAGGGGTCGTCGGAGGACGCGAGCACCACGATGCGGGGCCAGCCCTGGGCACGGAGTTCCGTGACCAGGTCGATGCCGGTGCCATCCGGCAGACCCAGATCGAGGATCGCGAGGTCGCACGGTCCTGTCGCGAGTGCCCGCGCCCGAGCCTCCGCGACCGAAGCCGCCTCATGCACTGTCCCGGCTCCCATCTGGGTGAGCCGAGCCGATATCGCCTCCCTCAGCAGTGGGTGGTCGTCGACCACCAGCACTGAAAAAAGCTCCTCCCGCGGGTGCGGGACCATGTTCGCCGGCAACGAGCCGGCTGGCGTGGTACGAACGGCCTGACCTAAGCCGACGGCAGCCACGTCACTACCTCCCTGGAGTCGGTCGTGCCCCCCGACCGGCACCGGGACTTTCGTCCAATCAGCCGCGCCACTGATCGACCGAAAGTGGTGTCGTCTGGGGCAGCGTAGCCGCCCAAGCGGGTCTACGGGACGATCAATCGGGTATCTATCCCGAATGAGTTGTCACTGATGGCTCCTGTTGTCACACGATCGGCTGACAACTCGTTAGGGCGCGTAACGCGAGCGGTTCTCACGACGACATCTAGGAGTTGCGGGTGGCGAGCACCACGGGTCGGGCCAGGGCCGAGGAACTGCTGGCCCGCGTGCCCCTGGTAGACGGGCACAACGACCTGCCCTGGGCCCTGCGCGATCTGGTCACCGAGGGGCAAATCGGTGAAAAGTCAACACCGGGCGACCTCGCCGCCGCCGTCTCGGTCGTCGACCTGACGACGCGGCAGCCGGCGTTGCAGACGGACCTGGTGCGGGCACGCGACGGCCGGTTGGGGATGCAGTTCTGGTCCGTCTGGGTCCCCTGCCGACTGGCGGGCGACGCAGCGGTCACCGCCGTCGTGGAGCAAGTGGAGCTGGTCCACTCCCTCGCCGCGCGCTACCCGGAGCACCTGGCCATCGCGACCACGGCGGACGAGGCCGAACGGGCGTTCCGGGACGGGCGGATAGCGTCGTTGATCGGCGCGGAGGGCGGACACAGCATCAACGGCTCGTTGGACGTGCTGCGCGCCCTGCGGCGGCTGGGGGTGCGGTACATGACCCTCACTCACAACGAGAACACGCCGTGGGCGGATTCGGCGACCGACGAGCCGGTGCACGGCGGGCTGTCCGACTTCGGGCGGGACGTGGTGCGCGAGATGAACCGGATCGGGATGCTGGTCGACCTGTCGCACGTGGCGGCGTCGACCATGCGGGACGCGCTGGACGTGTCCACCCGGCCGGTCGTGTTCAGCCACTCGTCGTGCCGGGCGGTCGCCGACCACCCGCGCAACGTGCCGGACGACGTGCTGGGGCGGCTCAGGGACAACGACGGCGTGTGCATGGTGACGTTCGTGCCGCACTTCGTGTCCCAGCCGTACGTCGAGTGGGACGCCCGGCTCAAGGACGCGATGGCCGCGGCGGGGGAGAGCCACAACGACCTCGACGCCCGGCACCGCTTCATCGACTCCTGGCCGGACGCCGGCCCGACACCCAGGGTGACGATGGACGACGTGGTCGAGCACTTGGAGCACGCGCGCGAGGTGGCCGGGATCGACCACATCGGGCTGGGCGGCGACTACGACGGGACGCGGAGCCTGCCGGAAGGGCTGGAGGACGTGTCCTGTTACCCGAGCCTGGTCGGGGCGCTGCTGGACCGGGGTTGGAGCGAGGACGACTGCGCCAAGCTGGCCGGCCGCAACGTCCTCCGCGTCCTCCGCGCCAACGACTGACCACCGCCGACCCGCCGCCGACGCCGACCGACGCCGACTGACCGCCGACGCCGACTGACCGCCGACCCTGACCGACCGCCGACTGCCGCCGCAGTGTGACCGACGCTGGCTGAGCCGAGGCCGACTGACCGATGGCGAACCACAGTCGCCAACGACTGACCACCGCCCGGCCGGCAGCCAGGCCGACTGCCGACGGCTCACGGGCGTCGGCGGCGGCCGGTCGGGGTCAGCGGAGGGTGGTCACACCGACGGGCGGCAGGCCGACGGCGGTGGCCATGACGTCGAAGAACGCGGTGCCGTGGGCGGCCAGTTCGGCGGTCTCGGCGGTCCAGGAGGCGCGCAGTTCCAGGTCGTCGGTGCGCGCGGGGCCGGCGATGTCGCCGAAGCGGGCCGAGGACGTCTGGGTGACCGTGCCGCCCAGCGCCAGGAACGCGGCGCCCGACACCTCCAGCGCCTCCACCAGCCACGACCAGCCCACCTCGGGCAGCAGCGGGTCGGCGGCCAGTTCGGCGTCCAGCTCCACCCGCACGTACGCCACCAGCCGGAACACGCCGGACCAGGCCTCGACCCCCTCGGGGTCGTGCAGCAGCACCAGCCGTCCGGTGGACAGCTCGTCGGCGGGCCCGGTCACCTCCGCGGTCAACGCGAAGGACCAAGGCGCAAGCCGTTGCGGCGGGCGCACCTCGGTCAACTCCAGTTCGGGTCGGGTTCGCACCGACCGGAGCGTCGCCACCGCCCGCTGGAACAGTTCGGGCTCCGTCACAGCACGGACTGTAGGCCCCTGAACCTCGGAACGTGAGCGCGGCACGCCGGACCTCACGACGCCGCCCGTCCAACGCGTGGGACGATAGGAAACGAGATGAACGACATCACCGAAGCCGAAGCCGAATCCGTCGCCCGGACCGGAACCGGAGCCGGGACGCAGACCGGGACACCGACCGGCACCGCGGCCGATGCGCCGCTGCTGGTCGCGGCGCGCGGCGGCCGGCCGTCACGCACCCCGGTCTGGTTCATGCGCCAGGCGGGCCGCTCCCTGCCGGAGTACCGCAAGCTGCGCGAAGGCACCGCGATGCTGGACGCCTGCATGGACCCGGACATGGTCTGCGAGATCACCCTGCAGCCCGTCCGCCGGCACGACGTCGACGCCGCGATCCTGTTCTCCGACATCGTCGTGCCGCTCAAGGCCGCCGGTGTCGACCTGGACATCGTGCCCGGCACCGGCCCGGTCGTGGCCAAGCCGGTCGCCACGGGAGCCGACGTCGAGGCGATCCCCGAGCTGCACGAGGAGCAGGTGCAGCCGGTGGTCGACGCGATCAGGCTGCTGAACAAGGAGCTCGGCGACGTGCCGCTGATCGGCTTCGCCGGCGCGCCGTTCACCCTCGCCTCCTACCTGGTCGAAGGCGGCCCGAGCAAGAACCACGAGCGCACCAAGGCGCTCATGCACGGCAACCCGGACCTGTGGCACGCGCTGCTCGGCCGCCTGGCCGGCATCACCGCCGAGTTCCTGCGGGTACAGGTCCAGGCGGGCGTGAAGGCGGTGCAGCTGTTCGACTCGTGGGCGGGCGCGCTGTCCCTGCGCGACTACCGCGAGTTCGTGCTGCCGCACTCGACGAGGGTGCTCCAGAGCGTCACCGGCGTGCCGCGCATCCACTTCGGCGTCGGCACGGGCGAGCTGCTGCCCGCGATGCGCGAGGCGGGCGCGGACGTGGTGGGCGTCGACTGGCGCACCCCGCTGGACGTCGCCGTCGAACGACTCCAGCAGGCCGCGCCGCACCTGCCGAAGCCGGTGGTGCAGGGCAACCTCGACCCGGCGTTGCTGTTCGCGGGCGTGCCCGCGCTGGAACGCGAGGTCAAGCGGATCAAGCGCGAGGGTGAGGCCGCCGCCGGCCACATCTTCAACCTCGGGCACGGCGTGCTGCCCGACACCGATCCGGACATGATCACGCGGGCCGTCGAGCTGGTGCACGAGCGGGGATGACACCGCGATGAGGGCGCTGCGAGTCGCGGTGGTCGGGGGCGGGATCTCCGGCCTGGCCGCCGCGCACCGGCTGCGCCAGCTGCTCGGCCCGTCGGCCGAGATCACCGTGTTCGAGCAGGCCGGCAGGCTCGGCGGCAAGCTGCGCACGGTCGAGGTCGGCGGACGTGCCTACGACGTGGGCGCGGAAGCGTTCCTGCACCGCCGCCCCGAGGCCGCCGCCCTGGTCGCCGAGATCGGCCTGGCAGACCAGGTGGCGCACCCGACGACGGCGCCGTCGAGCATCCACGCCGACGGCGACACCCGGCCCATCCCCTCGCACACCATGATGGGCGTCCCCGCTTCGGCGGAAGCGGTGCGGCAGGTGCTGTCCGGCGAGGGCCTGCGCCGGGTCGCCGCGGAACCCGACCTGCCACCGATCCGGCTGGACGGCGCGGACGTCGCCGTCGGCGCGCTGCTGACCGAGCGGTTCGGCCCCGAAGTGGGACAACGCCTGGTGGGGCCGCTGCTGGGTGGCGTGTACGCGGGCCGCACGGACGTCCTGGGCCTGCGCGCGACCATGCCGCAGCTCGCTCGCGCGCTCGACTCGGGCGCCGGCTCGCTGATGGCCGCCGCCGCGACCGCGATGCCCGCACCCCTCCCGCCGAAGATCACCCGACCGCCGGTCTTCGGCACGCTCCGCGACGGCCTGTCGACGCTGGTCACCCGGCTCGCCGAGGTGTCGAGGCCGGACATCAGGCTGGGCCTGCCGGTGCGCGCCCTGGTCCGCCGAGGCCGGGACTGGCGGCTGGAGATCGGCTCCGCCGCCGCGCCGCAGCACCTGGACGTGGACGGTGTGGTGCTCGCGGTGCCCGCGCCCGCCTCCCGCAAGCTGCTCGCCGACGTCGCACCCGCCGCGTCCCGCCGCTACGCCGAGGTCGAACTGGCGTCGATGGCGCTGGTGGCGCTGGCCCTGCCGCCCGGCACCGAGCTGCCCCACCGTTCGGGTGTGCTGCTGGCGGAGGGCGAGAAGGCGCCGGACGGCGTCCCGTTCACCGCGAAGGCGTTCACCTTCTCCAGCCGCAAGTGGGCGCACCTCGCCGGGGAACCGGTGCTCGTGCGGGGCAGCGTCGGACGGCACGGCGAGACGTACCTGGTGCAGCGCGACGACGAGGACCTGGTCGCGGCGGTCCGGCACGACCTCCACCAGCTGACCGGGATCACGGCCCGGCCCATCGACACCGTCGTAACGCGCTGGGGCGGCGGCCTGCCGCAGTACGGCGTGGGCCACCTCGACCTCGTCCAGGGCATCGAGGACGCGGTCGCCGCCGTGCCCGGCCTGGCGGTGGCGGGCGCGACGCTGCACGGCGTCGGCATCCCCGCGTGCATCGCGACGGCGGACGCCGCGGCGGCCCGTGTCGCCGCTCACGTGCTCGGCCGCGTCCGCTGAGTGAGAGGATTGACTTCATGGCCCGCCTGAACTTCAACGAGCTCAACGACACCATCCGCTACACCATGTGGTCGGTCTTCCGGGTGGAGCCCGGTCGCCTGCCCGACGACCGCGGCCCGGCCGCGTCCGAGGCGCAGGAGTACCTGGACGGCTTGGAGTCCAAGGGCGTCGTGGTGCGCGGTGTGTACGACGTGGCGGGCCTGCGGGCGGACGCGGACTACATGATCTGGTGGCACTCCGAGGAGATCGAGCAGGTCCAGCACGCCTACAGCGGGTTCCGCCGCACCGCCGTCGGCCGCGCCTCCACCCCGGTGTGGAGCCAGGTCGCGCTGCACCGGCCCGCCGAGTTCAACCGCAGCCACATCCCGGCGTTCCTGGCTGGTGAGGACCCCCGCAAGTACGTCTGCGTGTACCCGTTCGTGCGGTCCTACGAGTGGTACCTGCTGCCCGACGAGGACCGCCGCCGCATGCTCGCCGACCACGGCAAGGAAGCGCGGGACTACCCGGACGTGCGGGCGAACACGGTGGCGTCGTTCGCGCTCGGCGACTACGAGTGGATGCTGGCGTTCGAGGCCGACGAGCTGCACCGCATCGTGGACCTGATGCGGCACCTGCGGAACACCGAAGCGCGGCGGCACGTGCGCGAGGAGATCCCGTTCTACACGGGCACCCGCGTGCCGGCCTCCGAACTCGTCACGAACCTGCCGTAGTGGGGGAGGGGCGTCCGACGTGGACGCCCCTCCGCACCGGCTAGCCGGTGATCCGGTAGGCCCGGATCACCGAGTGCTCGAACGTGTTGCCCTTGCTGTCGGAGCCCTTGGCCCGCAACGACGCGAAGCCCGCCTGGTCGGCGTTGCGCACGAGTGCCGCGCCGCCGACGACCGGCACCCGGGACCACGTCCTGCCGTCGTCGAACGAGACCTCGACGTGGACCCCGCGAACCTGGCCGTTGTCCGCGCCCTGCTGCTGTTCCACGGTCAGCGGGATGCGCAGCACCCGGCCCGCGGGCGTGCCGCCGTCGCCGTCGAGCCGAGGCGCGAACCGCACCACCGACAGCGGCAGCCTGCGGCTCTGCCCACCGGCGACGGTGTCGGAGCGGAACGTCCACGCGCCGGTGACGCGGGTGCCGAACTCGGAGACCCCCGGTGCCCGGACGAGGTCCACCTCGGCCCGGAAGCCGGCCGGGCCGGGCGGCACGGTGAACCGCCCGTAGGAAGCCGGGGACTCGCCGACCTCCTGCCCGTCGCGGTAGAGGGTCGTGCGGGCGGAGTCGGTGATCGTCCAGCCGAAGTTGTTCGCGGCGTCGTTGACCAGCGGCACCTGCACGGTGATGTCGTCGCCGAGCCGGGCCAGGTAGTCGTAGCGGGACGGCGGCAGGCCGGGGCCGAACACCGGGAAGTTGAACCGCTCCTCGTGTGTGCGGCCGTTGCGGTAGGTGCGTTCGTCGATCGAGAAGTCGGCCACGGCACTGGCGGCGGAGTCCCACTGCGTCATCAGCCAGTGCCACCGGAAGCCGTCGGCGGTGAGGTAGTCGACCGCGTCGCCGCCCTCGGGCACGGGGAACAGCGTGCCCATCGGGCTGGTGCCGTCGGGTGCGATGGGCAGGCCGCCGTGCCTGACCTCGTGCCCGGCCGGCGTGGGTCCGAACGCGGTTCGCACCTCGGCCAGGTCACGCCGGGAGGGTGAGCGGACGAAACCGGTCGGCACCCGGCCGTGCTCCAGCCACGCGAACCGGTAGCGGACTGCGGTCGTGCCCACCTGCTCGCCGGCCAGCTGGGTCGACAGCATGAAGTTGGCTTGGTCGTCCGGCAGCGCCTCGCCGAGGCCGCCGAGCGACAGGCCGTCGGGGAACCCCTCGAAGAACATCAGGCCGAGCGCGTACCGCGTGTCGTGGTAGGTGCGCGTCAACCGGAGTTCGGAGAGCCCCGGTGTCGGGTCCGGATCGGGTGCGGTGATCCTGACCGGCTTGGCGGTGCGGGCGTCGAAGGTGATCGAGGTGTTCCCGGTGAGCGACAGGGACGGCTGGAACAGCACGGCGATAGGGCCGTCCTGCGGGTCACCGGTCGCCACGTCCGCGGCCAGCACGTAGTCGCCCTTGGGCAGACGGGTGGTCACGGTGTTGTCAGCGCCCTCCAGGGATGTGAACACGTCGTTGTCCATGCCCATCACAACACCGCTGTAGTACGCCGGTGCCTGGCCGTTCGCGTCGAGGAACGTCGTGGTGACGTCGTAGCTCTCCACCTCGCGGTCGACGCTGACGGGCGTGCGCAGGAGGTCGCCCGCGACGACGACGCCGGCGAACACGCCGTCGACCGTGCCGACCCTGGTGTCGGCGGTGACGGACACCTTCGCCTCACCACCCGCCGGGACGGTGACCGTCGCCGGGGTGACGGTCACCAGGCCGGCGGGCGCGGGTTCGCCGCGCGGGCCCCTGGCCTCGACGGAGACGGGGAACGTGACCGGGTCCGGGCCGCTGTTGCGGTACGTCAGTTCCTTGGTGACCGGGGTGTCGTCGTCGTGCGGCCACGGCTGGGAACCCATGCCCAGGCTGGTCGGGTCGGACGTCACCGCGGTGGTCAGGGCTTCGGCGACGTCGACCCGTCCGGCGCCCTGGTCGAACGGCGTCAGCGCCGGGTTGTCCTTCGCCGCCGCCATGAGCGTCGCCTTGATCCGCGCGCCGGTCCAGTCGGGGTGCTGCTGGGCGATGAGCGCCGCCGCGCCCGCCACGTGCGGCGTCGCCATCGAGGTGCCGGACATGGACACGTGGCCCTCGTCGACCGGGGTGCCGAGCCGGCCGGTGGCGGACTTGGCCGCGACGACGTCCACGCCCGGCGCGGTGATGTCAGGCTTCACCGCGTTGTCGCCGGTGCGCGGACCGCGGCTGGAGAACGGCGCGATGCCGTCCTCCCGGTCCACGGCGCCGACCGTGAGCGCGGCGTCGGCGCTGCCGGGCGAGCCGATCGTGCCGCTCCGGCCGGAGTTGCCCGCCGCCACCACGAACAGCGTGCCGCTCTGCGCGGACAGCGTGTTCACGGCCTCTTCGAGCGGGTCGAGGCCGGGCCTGTCCACACCGCCGAGGCTGAGGTTGACCACGTCGGCGCCCTGGTCGACGGCCCACTGCATACCGCCGAGGATCCAGGACTCCGCGCAGCCGCTGAGGGTGCACACCTTGCCGTCGAGGACCTGCGCGTCCGGGGCGACGCCCTGGTACTTCCCGCCGGCACTGGCGATGGTGGCGGCGACGTGCGTGCCGTGGCCGACCAGGTCGGCGGTGTCCGCTTCGTCGGTGAAGTTCCGCTCGGCGACCTCCTTGCCGGCGAGGTCGACGTGCTGCTGGTCCACGCCCGTGTCGAGGACGGCGACCTTCACGCCGGCGCCGGTGAACCCGGACTGCCAGGCCGCGGGCGCGCCGATCTGGGCGGTGGAGCGGTCGAGGCTGGGGTGGCGCAGGCCGTCCAGCCAGATCTTCTTGACGCCCGGGTCGTCCACCAGGGACCGGAACGTCGCGGTCGCGTCGGCTTTCGCGGTTCGCGTCGCCACGGCGTCGACCGCAGGCAGAGCGCGGGTGACGTGGACACCGGTCCGCGGCCGGCCGGTGATGATCAGCGGCACGGTGTCGCGCTTCGCGTCGTCGTAGCCCGCCTCCACGAGCCCCGTCACGTCGAACAGCCGCGGGTCGAGCCTGCCGTCCCCGAGCGCCCGGGTCGCGTCACGCGGGACGACGTGCAGCCGTCCGTCGCGGTGGAACGTGTGGAAGCCGACCCGTTCGCGGCCGGGGCCGGGAACGACCGAGGTGAACGCCGTGCCGTGGAGCACGACCCGGTCACCCGTGATCAGTGTCACGGTCGTGCCGGTGGTGTCGCGGTGCGCCGGTTCCGGTGTCGCGCCGGCCACCCCGGTGGCCGTGGTGGCGACGAGCCCGGCCGCGGCCAGCACGGCCAAGGCGACCCGTCGTGATCTCGCGGTCAACAAGGACATCCTCCCGGATCTGTTGTGCGCGGCGGAAAAACGCGCAGCCGGAAGGCGCCGCTGACCAAGGCGGCGGAAACAGTCGAACCCCCCGACTACTTCGACGCTATCCACCCGCAATGGTGAGTTCAGCGTCTTTTTCGTGGGTAGTCCGCACTCGATCAGCCCAATAACGATCACTCAAAGTCTTGATATCAACGAGAGGGGGCATCCATCCGAGTGAATGCCCCCTCTCGTCAAGGATTCCGCATCAGGCGATCTTGTACGCCCGGATCACGGTGTGCTCCAACGCGTTGCCACTGCTGTCGGTCGCCTTCACCCGCAGCGACCCGTACCCGGCCGCGTTCGGGTTGGCGATCGTGGCCGCGCCCGCGGACACGGCCACCGGGGTCCACGTCGTGCCGTCGTCGAACGACACCTCGACGTCGATCCGGTCGACCCGGCCGTTGTCCGCGTCCTCCTGCTGCTGCACGGTCAGCGGCACGCGCAGCGACCGGCCCTTCGGGGCCGAACCCGTCGCGTCCAACTCCGGGGTGAACCGGACCACCGACAACGGCAGCGGCACGTACGCGTCCTCCGCCGTGGTGTCGGAGCGGAACGTCCACGCGGCGCTCACCTTCGTGGCGAACTCCGACGTGCCGGTCGTCCGCACCGCGTCCGTCTCCACCCGGTACGCCGCCGCGCCCGCCGCCACCTCGAACAACCCGTTGGCCGCGTACGCGGTCTCACCGACCTCGACACCGTTGCGCAGCAACGTGGTCCGAGCCGACGAGACCGCCGCGTTGCCGCCGTTGCCCGCGCTGTCGGTGAACAGCGGCAGCGCGAAGCTGATCCGGTCGCCGCTGCGCGACAGGTAGGGCGTCCGAGACACGGGCAGTGCGGGGGAGAACACCGGGTCGTTGAACCGCTCGTCACTCGTCGCACCCCGCTCGTAGGTGCGCTCCGGCGAGGTCAGCGTCGCCTCGACGGCGCCGTCCGCGCCGAACTGGAGGAAACCCCACGACCAAGCCAGATCCGTGGTGACCCGGTTGATCGACTCACCCGGCGCCGCCACGTCCGGCAGCCACGCCCAGCCGCCCACGCCCTCCGCGGTGATCGGATTGCCGCCGTGGCCGTACTCGCGCCCCGTCGGACCCGGACCGAACTTCGTGCGCACCTCGGCCAGGTCCGCCGCGGCCACCGCGCGCGTGAAACCGGTGGGCATGCTGCCCTGCTGCGACCACGCGAACCGGTACGTCACCGGCTTGTCCCCGTCCGGCGTGCCGCGGAACTGCGCGCCCAGCAAACCGGTCAGGTCGCCGGCGGGCAGTTGCGGTCCCGAGTGCGCGATGGACACGTTCGGGCCGAACCCGCCGAGGAACGCGGTGCTCACACTGGCCATCCGGTCACCGTGGCGGCGCACCATCGTGACATCGCCCAACGCCTCCGCCGCCGCCGGATCCGGCGTGGTGATCTTCAACGGCTTCGCGGTGCGGGCGTCGAGCACCACCGAGGTGTCCGCCGCGACGGTCAGGCCCGGCCGCGGGAGCAGCGCCAGCCTGGTGTCGTCCGTCTGCACGTCGGAGTTGGTGAAGTAGTCGCCCTTCGGCAGCCGCAAGGTGAACGAGCCGTCCGCGTCGTAGGGGAAGGCGAACGTGCCGTTGCTCAGCCCGATGACCGACGTGTAGTAGTCGACCGCCGGCGCGCCCTTGTCGTCCAGGAAGCTGAACGCCACGTCGTAGCTCTCCACCTCCCGGTTCACGCTGAGCGCGGTCCGCAGCGGCGTCGTCCCACCGGTCGCCACCACGGAACCGACGTACAGGCCGTCCGCCGACCCGAGCCGGGTGTCCGCGGTGACCGTGACCGCCGCCTCACCGCCCGCCGGGACGGTCACCTTCTCCGGCGACACGCTGATCAGCCCCGCGGGCACGTCCGCGCCACCCGGACCCGTCACCTCGGTGGTCAGCGCCAGCGTGACCGGCGCCGTGCCACCGTTGCGGTAGGTGACCGGCTTCGCCACCGGCACGTCGTCGGTGTGCGGCCACTTCTGCAAGCCCATCGCCAGGCTCGCCGGCTCGGCCGTCACCGCGACGGTCAGCGCCTTCGCCACGTCCACCCGACCCGAACCCTGGTCGAACGCCGTCAGCGCCGGGTTGTTCTTCGCCGACGCCACCAACGCCGCCTTGATCTGCGCACCCGACCAGTCCGGGTGCTGCTGCGCGATCAACGCCGCCGCGCCCGCCACGTGCGGGGTCGCCATCGACGTGCCCGACATGGACACGTGCCCGTCGTCGACCGGTGTGCCGATCGAGCCGCTGCTCGACTT
This sequence comes from Saccharothrix sp. NRRL B-16314, assembly GCF_000716595.1. Lineage (GTDB taxonomy): Bacteria > Actinomycetota > Actinomycetes > Mycobacteriales > Pseudonocardiaceae > Actinosynnema. The sequence goes on along the minus strand of NZ_JNXC01000037.1, from coordinate 95,794 downwards.
CGCGGCCACGATGTCCACGCCCGGCGCGGTGATGTCCGGCTTCACCGCACCGTCGCCCACCCTCGGCCCCCGGCTGGAGAACGGCGCGATGCCGTCCTCCCGGTCCACCGCGCCCACGGTCAGCGCGGCGTCGGCGCTGCCCGGTGAGCTGATCGTCTCCGGACGGCCGTTGTTGCCCGCCGCGACCACGAACAGCGTGCCGGTCTGCTCCGACAACGTGTTGACGGCCTCCTCCAACGGGTCCAGGTCGGCCGTGTCACCACCGCCCAGGCTCAGGTTCACGATGTCCGCGCCCTGGTCGGCCGCCCACTGCATACCGGCGACGATCGCCGATTCCGTGCAGCCCTCCATGACGCACACCTTGACGTCCAGCAGATCCGCGTCCGGCGCGACGCCCTTGTACTTCCCGCCCGAACTCGCGATCGTCGCCGCGACGTGCGTGCCGTGGCCGACGTCGTCGCTGTTGTCCGGCGCGTCGGTGAAGTTCCGCTCCGCGACCTCGTGCCCGGCCAGGTCCGGGTGGTCCTGGTCGACGCCGGTGTCCAGCACGGCGATCTTCACGCCCTTGCCGGTGTGCCCGGCCTGCCACGCCGCCGGCGCCCCGATCTGCGCGGTCGACCGGTCCAGGCTCGGCCGGCGCAACCCGTCCAGCCACACCTTGCGCACGCTCGCCCTCGACACGAGCGTGCGCCAGGTGTCCGTCGCCTGGGACTTGACCACCTGCGCGGCGTACGAACCGACCGCGGACAGGGGGAGACCGACGCGCAGACCCGGTGTCGCCGGTGGGTCGTCGCCGGTCACGATCAGGGGCACGGTGTCGCGTTCCGCGTCGTCGTACCCGTACTCGATCAAGGTCGTGACGTCGAACAGCCGCGGGTCCAACCGGCCCTGGGAGACCGCCTTCGCCGCATCGCGCGGCACGACGTGCAGGTGCCCGTCACGCCGGTAGCTGTGGAACACGGTCCGTTCTCGGCCGGCGGCGGGGATCAGGGTGTTGACCTCGTCCCCGAGGAGCACGACCTTGTCGCCGGTGATCAGCGTGACTTCGTGGTGCTCGGCCCCGGCCGTGGGCGGGACGTCCTCAGCCCCCGACACACCCGGACTGCTCGCCGTGAGGCCCGCCGCGACCAGCACGGCTCCCCACGTCATACCGCGCCAACGTTTGCTCTTCACTCTCTGGAACCTCCCGGTGAGGTGCCGCGCACGGCGGAACGCGGCCGGAAGGGCGTTGCGGCCCGCGGTCGCGGCAGCGGATGCACCGGGAACGACGTGGCCCTTGACGTCACCGACGCTAGAGGCTCCGCCGGACGCGGACAGCCGCTGATTGGTCGGTAGGTTCTTGACCAATTCAGCGGAGTCCGCCGTTCACTCACCGCTCGGATACTGCGCCGTGAGGATCAACTGAGATACCTGCCTGCGGACCACCCGCTGGGCAGTCCGGACCGTTGGGATAGACCATTTCGGGGTGGAGCGTGATGTGGCGGTCCACCAGCAAAGATCCGGATTGGTCCAGCAAACGCAGCGTGGCCGTGACCTGCTCGGCGGGCAGGTCCTGGACGGCGGCGAAACCCTGTACGCCGCCGGTCGGCTCCAACCGTGCGCTGCACGAGTCGTCCGGGGCGGTGCCGGTGCACGTCGTCTCGCCGGCCTTGGTCGACGGGCGCAACTCCAGCGCGGGGGTCGAGCACCGGTCGTCCCAGCAGACTTCGATCGTCCCGGACACGACGTCGGGGTGCTCGACGTCCACGCTTACGCCGACGAGTGCGCCGATTGCCGTGCAGGCCGTCGCATCGCCGCCCACGTTCGCAGTGCCGCACGCGGTGGCCAGTAACAGGACGCCCAGGGGCCAGGTCCGTCTCCACATGTCAACGGGACGGAAGCGGGGTGCGATCAGGTTGCGTGTCGTCCGGTCAGGTGGCGGTGCGCTGCCACCAGCGCTTCTTCTTCGGCGGCTTGAGTTCCCCCTGGCCGACGGCCCAGTCGGCGAACCTCGCGGCGTCCTCGCGGAAGCGGGTGCCGTCCTCTTTCGGGTGGGTCCGGGCGTAGGCGTCGAACAGCGGCCGGAACCGTTCGCCCAGCTCGTCGGCCACGTCGGGGCGCAACATCTCCACGATCCCGCGCCGTTTGTTGCGCAACGCCCGTTTCTCGATGCGCACCCGGTCCTCGTCGAACCCCGGCGGCGTCGCGCCGTCCGCCAACAACGCCCGCAGCAGCTCCGTCTGAGCCGCCGCCAACCGGTCGCGCTGGGGTTGGGTCATCCCAGCACCGCCCGGATCGCGGCCAGCTCACCGGCCAGTTCGGCGTCGGCGGGGTAGTGGTCGTCGCGTTCCAGCAGGACGCCCGGCGGGTCGACGCGGGCGCGGAGTTGGGCGAGCACGTCCAGCACTTCAGGGCGGACGGCGTGGGCGTGGGTGTCGTGGTAGACGCCTTGGTGCTCTTCGCCGCCGGCGACGTGGACGTAGGCGAGGCGTTCCAGGGGGATTTCGTCGAGGAAGCGGGAGACGTCGGTGCCGAGGTTGCGGGCGTTGGCGTAGAGGTTGGCGACGTCGATCAGGAGGTGGCAGTCGGTGCGGTCGACCAGTTCGGCGAAGAACTGGCCTTCGGTGAGGTCGGCGTCGGGCCATTCGAGGAGCGCGGCGACGTTCTCGAGGGCGAGCGGGACCGGCAGGTCTTGTTGGGCGGCTTTGACGTTGGCGACGAGGACGTCGAGCGCGTCGCGGGTGCGGGGGAGGGGCATGAGGTGCCCGGAATCCAGCCCGCCGGCGCGCACGAAGCAGACGTGGTCGCTGACCAGCGGGGCGTCGAGCGCTTCGGCGAGCGAGGCGAGGTGGGCGACCCGGTCGCGGTCCACCGGCTCCGCGCCGCCCAGCGAGAGCGAGACGGCGTGCGGGAGGACCGGGATGCCGCGGTCGCGGAGGAGGAGGACGGATTCGGGCAGGTGGGAGACGTGCAGGTTCTCCGCGACGACCTCGACGAAGTCGACGCCGGGCAAGCGCTCCACGGTGAGATCGATCTCCGGCCGCCAGCCGATCCCGACACCCAGTTTCTCCACGAGCGCCCCACCCTTCCCGCTGCTACCGTGCCGATCTTCAAACCTGAGTGCCCTGGCTACCCGATTGGGTGATCATCACCGAAATATGTACGGAAACACTGTTACCGCCACTCCGTTGAAAGAGTAAGGAGCCCGGCAACCCCACCAGTCCACCCCGTGTCCACCTGACAGCTCAGCCCTTGTCCACCTGGCCGCCCCACTCAGTCGCCCCCGCCACCCCCACCACAGCCACCGCCCCCACCGCACGACGACCCACCGCTGTCCGAACTGCTGCTGCTGCCGCTGTCCGAGCTGGAGCCACCGCCACAGCTGCTGCTGGAGCAACTGCCACACCCACCGCCGCACGAAGCCCCACCGCTGGACCCCTGACTCCGCGACCGCCGCCGAAGCGTCGCCGAGACCGTCGGCGCGATGCCCAGGATCCTCCACAGGTACTGGCCGCGGACCTTCCCCAGCAGCCCGTACGCCGCTACCAGCGTCAGGCGGTTGGGTATCCCCGGCTCGGTCATCGCCGTCGCCGCCGCCTGCCGCAGCCGCCGCACCTCGGCACGTCCCGAAGCGGTCAGCGGACGCCCCGCGCGTCCGAGCACCGCCGCCACCAGCAGCATGGCCACCGCCGTCCCGCCGGCCACCGCGAACGGCAGGTCCAGCGCGATCGCCGCGAACACCCCGAGCACGGCCGCCAGCACCACCAGCCGCCTCAGCCCCCGCACCGCGCGCCGCCGTCCGGGCGAGACCACGAAGCCGCGGTCGATCAGGTGCAAGCGCAGCCGGCCCGACTCGGGGCCGCCGGCCGTCGCGGTGATCACGTCACCCAGCGAGCGGGGGACGGACGCGAGGGTGCGTGCCTGGAGCGGGGTTCGCGGTTGGGTTCGGGACTGGACGGGGCTGACCAGGCCGTCGCGGGAGATCCGCAGCGCGCCGGCCTCGGTCAGCGACATGACCGCGAACTCGGCGGCCCGGCCCGGACCGCCGACCAGGAAGGCCTGCTCCTCCAACCCCAAGCCGGTTTGCGCTGGTCCGGCGTGCCCTTGCCACGGGTCAGGCGTCGAACCCGCCGTAGCCGGAGTCCATGAATTCGCCACCATCATCGCCCTCCAACCACTCTGCGGCCAACCAACCACCCGCGAACCACCCGCCGGCCACCAGCCACCCGTTGCGCCGCCGCCAGCGTTGCGGTTCGACCACCACGGCACGCCTGCGCCGGGGAAGCGGATGCTGGGACGTTTCCGCAGGTGCGATCGGTTCCACGCGTTCGCCGTCGAACACCCCCGTCACCCGCCCCGCCGACCCCGACCCCGACCCCGAGCCCGCAGACCCCGAGCCCGAGCCCGAGCCCGACCACTCCGACCCCGTGCGCGACGCAGGCGGAAGGGGCGGCGTGGACGTGCGAGTCAGGCCGTATCGGGCGGTCACCTCGGCCGGGTCGACCGGGGCGAGGCCCGCCGTGGCCTCCTCGTACGCCCGCGCACCCCTCCTGGTCAGCACAGGCGGCGGACCCAACAGCAGCAGGACCACCAGCGCACCGGTGACGGACAGCGCGGTGACCGTCTGCCAACCGCTCGGACCTGCGAAAACAGCCACCACCGCGAGCAGGGCCAGCGGCACGACGGCCAAGAAGGCCCGCACCAGACGCCGGCGCGGCGCCACCAGCAGACCACCCGCCACCAGGCGTTGTCCGATCTGCCGGGCCGGCCCGCTGGTGGCCACCCCCACCACCAGCTCGTCCACATCCCGCGGCTGGTCGAGCCGGGCCAGCACGACCGACTGCAACGCGGTCAGCGAACCACCGGGACCGGGCACCGCCGCGACCACCGAACCGGACACCCTCGCCCGGTTCTCGGCCACCAGCCCCGACACCGCCACCTCGACCGCGCGCACCGGCCCACCGCCGAGGTAACCGATCTCCTCGAACGTCAACGGCCGGTCGGGTGCGGCGCCGGCGACCCGCTTCAACCGCAGGCCCACCACCACCGCGACGACGAGCGCCGGCACGTACCACCACAGGAACGTCAACGAGAACGCCATGGCGCCACCCTAGGAGCCGTCAAGCCCGAACCGGTCCGATCGGGCCAAAGCCGTAAGGAGTCGTAAGAGCCATAAGCGCGGGTGGGGAGCGGTCAGCTCCCGCCGCCACCACCGCAGCCCCCGCCGCCGCAACTGCTCGAACCACTGCTGCAACTGCTCGAACCGCTGCCGCACCCGCCACCGGTCGTGGCGGAGTACGTCCCGCCCGCATACGCCCCACCCGAAGCCGAACGACGACGAGAACCGGAAGAGCGGGCACCGGGACGCGGGAACGGCGCCGTGCGGGCAGCGGCACGCAGCAAGACGTCCGGATGGGCGCTGAAGCCGTTGAGAGCGACCAGCTCGGCGGCGTTCGCCGAGCCCGAGCCGGTCCCTCCCCACCCCCCGGTGATCCCACCTGCGCGAGCTTTCGCCACCGCCTCACGACCCGTGGCGGTGAGCATCAGAGGGGACGCCTTCACCAGCAGCCCGACCAGCACCCCCGTCAGCACGAGCTGCAACGTCAACCACCCCACGGGCGCACCGATCACCAGCCCGTTCACCGACCGCGCCACACCGACGACGAACAACAGCACCATCGGCACGACACCGGCCCGCAACCGGGACTTCGCCACTTCCGGCGCGACTAGGTAGTCCATTGAGGACAGTCGACGGCCGACGTCCAGGACCGCGTCGTGATCCGACACCGACGTGATGAGCAGCGTCAACGTCCGGTACCGGTAACGGGTCGCGTCGGCGAGCACGGCCTGGTCGACCGGATGAGCGGGAACGGTGGAATCGGCGATCCGCACCGATCCGCTGCGCGCGGGCACGAGCGTGCCGGCGTCGAGGAGCCCGGCGACGGACGTCTCGGCCACCCGTCGTGGCCCGCCGGTCAGGTAAGCGATGTCCAACAGGCCGAGCACGCCTGCGGGGACGACTCCCCGCGTCCCCCGCAGGCGCACTCGGACGAAGATCGCGATCCCCAGCGTCACCGCCAGCGCGATCCAGTACAACTCCAGGAATTCCGGGCCCGAAAGCCCCCACGGTCGCTCCACGGTCCACCCCCTGTGGGCCTCGGTGGAACCGAAGAGGTCCACCAGCAGGAGGCAATCGTGTGCGCCAGGCCACACCCCGACAAGAGGGCTTTAGCAAGCCTTAGGGTTCACGACCCGGTGCCGTCAAGCGGGCGTCAGGATGACGAAGCGCCGTCCACGCCGCCCGAACCTTCACCATCGGTGCCCTTGAAGATGCGCATGATTCCTCCTGGTGTGGATCTTGACATCATTCGGAGTAGCACCTTCAGTCTGCTTGACCAGGTGGGCTTTCGACCAGACGCAAGCTGATCGAGTTGATGCAGTACCGCTGGTCCGTCGGCGTCGCGTAGCCCTCACCCTCGAAAACGTGCCCGAGGTGGCTGTGACATGTGGCGCACAACACTTCGGTCCGCACCATCCCCATGGCCCGGTCCTCGCGCAGGATCACCGTGTCCGCGTCCGCCGGTGAGAAGAACGACGGCCAACCGCAGTGGGAGTCGAACTTCGTCTCGCTGCGGAACAGCTCGGCCCCGCACGCGCGGCAGACGTAGACGCCCTCGGTCTTGGTGTCCGTGTATTCCCCCACGAACGCGGGCTCGGTGCCCGCCTCGCGCAGCACCGCGTACTCCTTGGGCTTCAGGATCTCCCGCCACTCCAGCTCGGAGTGGACCACCTTCGGGGTGGCGCCGACGACAGGTTCCATGACCCCAGGTTAGTCCGAGTCACCCGAAGAAGACGGTGATCAGGTCGCCCAGGTAGTACCAGACGCTGAGCGCCACACCCAGCAGGATCAGGCTCACCACCACGACCGCGAGCTGCCGGCGCAGGCCACCCGCCCGGTTCGCCGAGTCCGCGAACTGCTCGACGCCCGCCAGCGACCCCTCGACCGTGAGGCTCGGGGGCTGCCGCTTCATCCGGCCGAGGTGTTCCGCGAACGCCTTGGTCTCGGGGTCGTCGGGGTCGAGGCCGATCAACTCGTCGTCGATGTCGCCCTGAGGGCGCTCGTCCGGTCCGTCGGCGGCTCTGGCGCTGGCCATGACCCCAGCGTAATGGGCGGTTCAACCGCCGGGGAGGGTCAGCCGACGAGGGCCGGTGAGGGCTTGATCGCACCCACCGCGCGGCCGTGGCCGAGCACGGGGAACGTCGCCAGCTCGTCCGGCGCCCGCACGCCGAGCCTGCGCAGCGCGGCCACCAGGACCACGGCCCGCGCCCGGCTGGACCCGTCGGCGATCTTGCACGCCACGGCCTCGCCGCTGGGCAGACCGATCGCGTAGACGCCCTCCGCGCCGTCCTTGGCCACCGCGCCCGGGATCGCCAGCATCAACTTCGTGACGTCGCGGTTCGTGCCGCCGACCCACTCCGGGTGGCGGTTCATCGCCTGCGCGATCCGCCGCTCCGGGCCTTCCGACGCACGGGCCAGCGCCCCGAAAGCCCTGGCCAGGCCCGTGAGGCTGATGCCGAACAGCGGTGCGCCGCAGCCGTCGACGCCCTCGGCGCCGATGCGTTCGCCGGCGAGTTCCTCCAGGGTGTCGCGGACGGCGCGCTGGAGGGGGTGGGCCGGGTCGAGGTAGTCGTGCGTCGACCAGTCGTTGACGACGCAGGTGGCGAGCATGGCGGCGTGCTTGCCGGAGCAGTTCATGTACTGGGGGGCCTTCGGCCGGCCGGCCGCGAGGTGGGCCTTGAGCGCGTCCTCGCCGATGGGCAGGTCGGGGGTGCACTGGAGGGCGGACTCGTCCAGGCCGTGCCGTTCGAGGATCCGGTGGACGCCCTCGATGTGGAAGTCCTCGCCGGAGTGGCTGGCGCAGGCCAGGGCCAGCAGCTCGCCGTCGAGGTCGAGGCCGTGGCGGAGCATCGCCAACGTCTGGATCGGCTTGTTCGAGGAACGCGGGTACGTGGTGTCGTGCGGCCGGCCGACGGAGACCACTTCGCGGCCCGCCGCGTCCAGGGCGATCACCGAGCCGTGGTGCACGGACTCCAGGAACTCGCCTCGCCACACCTCGGCGACCAGTTCGTGTGCCATGCCGACCCCTCCTCGATGCGCTGCCAACTGTCGACAGTTAACATGGCGAGGGTTGTCTGGCGCTAGGAGACGTTCGTGACACCTCCCCTGCACATGAGCTTGGCCGGTCAGACCGTGGACGTGCTCCGCGAGCTGGTGCTGACGGGCGACATCGCGCCCGGCGCGCGGGTGAACGAGGTCGAGCTGGCCCAACGGCTCGGCATCTCGCGCGGACCGCTGCGCGAGGCGATCCGGCACCTGGCGTCCGAAGGGCTCCTGGTCCTCGCGCCGCACCGGGGCGCTTCCGTGCCGAACGCCGACGCCGCCGACGTGCAGGCCCTGTTCGAGCTGCGGACGGCGCTGGAGTGCGCGGCGGCCGAGCTGGCGGCTTCACGGCGTTCCGACGGGGACGTGGTGCGGCTGCGCGCGGTCTGCGACGAGTCGCGCCGCGCCTACTCGGCCGGTGAGCGCTTCCCGTACCGGCTGGACCTGGCGTTCCACCAGGCTTTGCTGGACGCCGCGCGCAGCCCGCGCATCGCGGAGCAGGTGCGGCTGGTGCAGCAGCGGGTCGTGTTGCTGCGGAGCGGTTTGCGGGACGACCCGCCGCACCAGAACGCGTCGTTGGACGACCACGACGCCCTGGTCACCGCCATCGCGGCCGGTGACCCGTCCCGCGCTTCGGACGTGATGCGCAAGCACCTCGCCCGCGTCTGCGCCCAGATGCTCACCAGCTTGGGCTGACCTGTTCCAGGCCGGCGAGGAACTTCCGCCACTGCTCGACCTTGAAGGTCAGCGTCGGTCCGGTCAGGTTCTTGGAGTCGCGCGCGGCGACCCGATCACCCATCGACGCCACTTCAACGCAGGATTCGCCTTCCCCGCTGAAGCTGCTCTTGCGCCAAGCCGCCCCCAACAGGTCCCTGTGCTGCATGGTTGCTTGAACCCCCTTCGTCCTAGCCAGTGGCAATCTCGGCGATCAGCGACAGCGAGTCTTTGGGGCTCTTGGCGACCGCTACCAGCTGATCGAAGTCTGTCCGGAAGTGCTTGATGTCGGCGTCCGACTCCAAAAATATCTCACCTGCCTGGCTGTCCAAGTAGATCAGGTCGGCGTCCATCGGGTCCTCGAACTCCAGGATGAGGAACTGGCCGGGCATGCCTGGATGAACGCCGGAGCTGAACGGGATCACCTGGATCGTCACGTGCGGGGCCATGGCTGCTTTCACCAGAGCCTCGCACTGTGCCCGCATGATGTCCGTTCCACCGACCTCACGGCGCAGTGCCGCCTCGTCGATGATCACCCAAAGCTTGAGCGGCTTCGCCTTCGCCAGGACGGCCTGGCGCTCCATCCGGGTGCGAACGCGGTCTTCGACCCTCTCGTCGCTCGCTTCGTGCAGGATCCCGCGGATCACCGCACGGGCGTAGTCCTCGGTCTGGAGCAACCCAGGGACGAAAAGCCCTGAGTAGTTGCGGACACCTTGCGCTTCGGCCTCGAAGTTGATGTAGGCGGTGTACTCCTCGCGCAGATCCTCGTGCCAGGGTTGGATCCAGCCCTGGTTGGCGGACTGCTTGTACAGCGCCATCAGGCGTTCCTGCTCATCGCTCGGCACGCCGTACAGCTTGAGCAGGGCGGCCAACGTCCGGTACTGCGGTCGGGTCCGGGCGGTCTCGATGCGGTAGAGGGTGGTGGAGTTGATGCCGGTTTTCTCCTCGACGTCCTCCCGCCGCAGCTCCGTCCCGTCACGAAGCCTTCTGAGCTGACCGGCCAACCTGCGCAGTCGGATGGTCGGCGCGCTCTTCTTCGTGGCCACGGTGGTCCGGCCCCTTTCGTGCACGTGCGTCCGCCGAACGCTGCATGGCAAATGCAAGGTGCAGCTATGCATTTTTTGCGTTTCGCGGCCGAGTCTGGGAAATCTAATGTGCGGTCACCGTAGCGGATCAGTGACGTTGCGTGAGCGCATCAACGGTCGCGCCAACGGTCGCGCCGACAAGGGAAGGGGTACCCGCGTGCCACCGTGGACCAAGGAAGAGTTCACCGGACTCATGCACCAACTGGCGGTCAGCGAGGCGCCTCGGCTGTTCGCGATCGTGGAGGAGTACGGCGAGGCGGAGGACGCGCGCGTCGCGGGCTACGGCCTGGCCTACGCCGACCGTGCCGAGGTCGACGGCGTGGAGGGCGGGTTCCGGCTCAGCTCCCAGAGCGCGGAGAGCGCCCGGGTGTTGTTCGAGCTCAGCTCACGGTCGTCCGGCACGCAGCGGGCGCACGTGGTGTGGCTGGGTTGACGTGCCGGGGCCGACGTGCCTGGGTTGATGTCGTGCCTGGGTTGATGTCGTGCTGGACCGGAGGGCTGATGGCGGACAGCCCTCCGGCGGGCGAGAAGTGTTGTCAGCCCAGCGTTCCCGTGACCTTCGAGTGTCCCTTGAGGAGGTTGCGGGCGATGGTGCGGCGCTGGATCTCGTCCGTGCCCTCGTAGATGCGGAGCAGCCGGAGTTCGCGGTACCAGCGCTCGATCGGCAGCTCACGGGTGTAGCCCATGCCGCCGTGCACCTGGAGGACCCGGTCCACGATCTCGTTGGCCTTGATGCCGCCGTAGAGCTTCGCCATCGACTGCGCCTGCCGCGAATCGACCTTCTGGTCGACCAGCCACGCGGCGTGCAGCACGAGCCAGCGCAGTGCCTCGATCTCGACCGCGGAGTCGGCGATCATCCACTGGATGGCCTGGTACTCGGCGATCGGCTGGCCGAACGTGACCCGGTTGTTCGCCTGCTCGATGGCCATCTCGACCAGCCGTTCGCACGAGCCGATCGCCCGCGCCGGCAGCAGGTAGCGGCCCTGGCCGATCCACTGCATGGCCAGGTGGAAGCCCTTGCCGACCTCGCCGAGGATGTTCTCCTCGGGCACCCGGACGTTGTCGAACACGAGCGCGGCCGGACCCCACTGGCCCATGGTCGGGATGGGCTCCGACTTCCAGCCCATGTCCCGGTCGACCAGGAAGCAGGTGACGCCGCCGTCCGCGCCCTTCTCCTTGTCGGTCACCGCGAACACCATCGCGAAGTCCGCTTCGTTGCCCTGCGTGATGAACGTCTTCTCGCCGTTGATCACCCACTCGCCGCCCTCCTTGCGGGCGGACGTGCGGATCGCCTTGGCGTCCGAGCCGGCGCCGGGCTCGGTGATCGCGAAGCACGACACGCGTTCACCGGAGATGGTCGGCAGCAGGTAGCGCTGCTTCTGCTCCTCGTTGCCGTGGAACAGGATGTTGTCCGCGTAGCCGCCGAAGCGGAACGGGACGAACGAGCGGCCCAGTTCGGCTTCCACGAGCGCCGTCATGAGCGCACCCAGGCCCATGCCGCCGTACTCGGTCGGCGTGAGCACGCCGAAGAACCCGGCCGCCTTCGCCTTGTCCTGGAGTTCCTTCAGTTCGTCGCGGGTCAGACCGGGCTCACCCAGGCGTTCGCGCCGCAGCACCTCCGGTTCGAGCGGCGTCACCTCCTTGCGCACGAAGGTCCGCACCCAGTCGCGGATCTCCTTCTGCTCCTCGTCGAGCGTGAAGTCCATGCCGTCCTCCCTCTACCCGTCTACATGAACGCGTTGATGCCGGTCAGCGCCCGGCCGATGAGCAACTTCTGGATCTGGCTGGTGCCCTCGTAGAGGGTCGTGACCCTGGTGTCCCGCAGGTACTTGCCCACCGGGTACTCGTCGATGTACCCGTACCCGCCGAACACCTGGATGGCGTTGTTGGCCACCCGGACGGCGGCTTCGCTGGCGTAGAGCTTCGCCATCGACGCCTCCGTGCTGAACGGCTCGCCGCGGTCGGCGAGGTCCGCGCACCGCCACGTGAGCAGCCGCGCGGCGTCGGTTTCCACGGCCATGTCGGCCAGGAGTTCCTGCACCAGCTGGAAACCGGCGATGGGCTTGCCGAACTGCTCGCGTTCCTTGGCGTACTTGAGGCTCGCCTCCAGCGCACCGCGGGCGGCGCCGACGCAACCGGCGGCGACGGACATGCGGCCACGGTCGAGCGCGGCCATGGCCAGCTTGAAGCCGGTGCCCTCGTCGCCGACGCGGCTGTCGTCCCTGACCCTGACCTGGTCGAGGGTCAGCTCGGCGGTGGCCTGGCCGCGCATGCCGAGCTTGCCGTGGATCTCGGTGGCGCGGAAGCCGGGGGAGTCGGTCGGCACGAGGAACGCGGTGATGCCCTTCGGGCCGGGACCACCGGTGCGGGCGAAGATCAACGCCACGTCGGCCCACGTGCCGTTGGTGATGAACACCTTCCGGCCGGTGATCAGCCAGTCGTCACCGTCGCGGACCGCCTTGGTGGCCAGGGACGCGGCGTCCGAGCCGGTGCCGGGCTCGGTGAGGCCGAAGCAGCCGAGCTGCCCGCCCGAGCACAACCCGGGCAGCCACCGTTGTTTCTGCTGCTCCGTGCCGTGCTTGTAGATGGTCTTCCCGACCAGGCCCAGGGAAACGGAGATGATGCCGCGCACGGCCGAGTCGCCGCGGGCGATCTCCTCCAGGACGAGGCAGTACGCCAGGTTGTCGCCGCCGCTGCCGCCGTACTCCTCGGGGATGCCGAGACCGAGGAAGCCGACCTCGCCCAGTGCGGGCACGAGGTCACGATCGATGGCTTCGTCGCGGTCCCAGCGGGCGGCGTGGGGGACGATCTGCTCCTCGGTGAACCGGTGCGCCAGGTCCTTGAGTTGCCGGTGTTCGTCCGGGATGCGCAGATCCACCGGGGTGACCTCCTAACCGAACGGTGTTAGGTTATCTAACCTAGGCGCGGAATCGACCACAGGCAAGGGGAGCGGACATGCCGAGGAGCCCGATCCTGAGTGCCTCGCGCATCCGGACCGCCGCACTGCACATCATCGACCGGGATGGGCTGGACGGCCTGTCGATGCGCAAACTGGCCTCTGAGCTGGGCGTTCAGGCGGCTTCGCTGTACGGGCACGTGAGCACGAAGGACGACCTGCTGCACGACGTGGCGGCCCGAATCCTGGAAAAGGTCGACGTGTCCGGGTTCGAGGGCGGCGACTGGCGGCAGGGTCTGCTCAGCTGCGCGCGTTCGTACCGGGCGGCGCTGGCCGCGCACCCGAACATCGTGCCGTTCCTGGCTTACGGGCCGGCGCACCGGGAGGCGTCGCTGCGCCGGCTGGACGTCGTGCACGGCGGGTTGGTGTCGGCGGGGTGGTCGCGGCGGGAGGCGACCATGATCGCGGCGTCGTTGATGTACCTGGTGTTCGGTGCGGCGTTGAGCTCGTTCTCGAGCGGGTTCTCCGAGGACCAGACGTTCTACCGGGACCGGTACCCGAACCTGGACAAGGCCCACTTGCTGCCCGCGGTGGCGCGGGAACTCGACCACGACAGCTTCGAGCTGGCGCTGAACGCATTCGTCACCGGGCTTGAGGCGCGAGTGCCTGGCTGATCCTGCGCACCAGGCCCGTGTGGTCGGCCGGTGCGACGGTCAACCAGTCCGTGCCCATGCCGGCGTACCGGCCGCGTGGCGTGTCGATCCAGGTGACGGCGGTTCCGTGGGGGCGGGCGGTGAAGTGGCCGGTGCCGGTGATGGGGCCGGCCAGCATTTCCCGGAGCACCCGGACGTCGTCGTCAGCGCTGGTGCGGACGGTCTGCCTGATGCCCTGGCTCGGCGGTCGTCGTCCTTGCACCGCCGATGCGGGAACGGTGACCGGACGGCCCGGCCCTGGTGGTCGTGGGGGCAGGACGCTCACCGCGGCGTGGGCGAGGCCGACTTCTCGGAGGAGGTCGAGCTGGACGCCTTCGCTCCCCTGGACGGCCAGGACGGCGTACCTGCCGCGGGCGGCGATCAGGGCGCGCACGAGTTCTTCCTTGGCGACGTCCAGCATGCCCATGACGGTGATCGACGTGTCCGGGGTGGCGAGGAGGCGCAGTGCGTCTTCGAGTTCCGGTTCCGGACGGCCGCGTCTGGCCAGGCCCCGGCGTTCGAGGTCGGCGTGGACGTCATTGCGGACGCGGGCCCGTTCGTCCAGCGTCGTGCCGTGGTGGGGGATGTCGAACGGGTAGGGGATGGCTGTCCCGGCCCGCAGGTCCTCCCAGAGGACCTCGAAGGCGGGCAGGGACAGCCTCGCGATGGTGCTCATGCGGTGTTATTCGCCGATGGTGGGTGGGGAGACGAGGCGGTTGTCGTCGAAGTACTCGTCGGTGGGGATGAGGTACTTGGCCTTGTGCTCCTGGTCCTCGCCACCCTGCCCCTGCCCCTGACCGCCCGCGCCCATGCCGCCCATTGCGCCGGGCGTGCCCGCCGCGCCGCGTCCGCCTTGGCCTGGTGCGCCGGCGTGGTTCGGCGTGCCGGTCGGGCCGAAGCCGCTCTGGCCGCCGGGACCCATCGGCCCGAACCCGCCACGTCCCACGCTGCCGCCGGGTCCACCGGGCATGCCGGGACGTCCGCCCGTCGCGTTCGGTCCGCCTGGTCCGCCCGGTCCACCTGGTCCGCCACCGGGGCCGCGTCCGGGCAGGCCGGGTGGGCGGACGTTGGGTGGTGGGAGGTGCCTGCCCGACTGGGGCGGCAGCTTGCCGGGCGGGGTGGTCGGTGGCCTGGTGCCGGGCGGCATCGCCCAGGGCGGGGTGACCGGTGGGGCCGGCGGGCCGGAGGGCGGCAGGTTGACCGGCGGGGTCACGGGTGGCGGCGGTGCCACGGTGGGCGGTGCGGTCCAGGACGTGTTGGTCGTGCCGCTGGTGGTGCCCGTGCCCTGGGTGTTGGTGCCGACCCTGCTGCTCGGTTCGACCGTGCGGGTGTTGACCGAGGAGGTCTGGGTGGTGCTGGTGGCGGTGCCCTGCTCCTGGGTGACGGTCGGCATCTCGGCGAAGGCGGGCATGGCGCTGGTCGCCGAGCGCATCGCGTCGTCGCGGGACTGCATCACCTGGATGGCCTCGGCCTTGGCGCCGTCCGACTTCGCCTTCTGCATGGGCATCGTCATGGGCAATGCCGCCAGGTTCAGGATGTTGCCGCTGCCGATGGCGTCGGTGAACATCTTCTTCGGGTCGTAGGCGACGGGTTCGGGCATCCGTGCCTTGGCCTCCGACGCCGCCGTCGTCTGCGAGTGCAGCGCCGTGCCGGTGGCGGTGAAGTGGTCACCGGTCATGTCGCTGAACTTGCCCACCTTCGCCAGCGCAGCCCGAGCCCCCTCCGCCGCACTACCGGTCCAGGCGTCCTGCGAGCCGTTGACGATGACCTGGAAGTCGACGGCCAGTTCGGTCAACGTGGTCCCGATGTTCTTCCACTCATCGGCGATCTCGCCCGCGAGACCGGGATCGAACTTCTCCTCGACCTGCCGCTTCATCTCCTCGTGCGGGTGGGCGGGGTAGTTGGCGGTCGGTTCGGGCGCCTGAGGCTTTTCGCGAGTCATGTCATCCCCCCTCGGGACGGTCGAACAGCAGTCAGGGCAGCTTCGGTGCGATCAGTTCGGCAGCCTTGGTGGCGCGCTCACACGCGGCGACCGTGTCGGTGGAAGTAGCCTTCAACGTCCCGATGGCCTGCACACTCGACGAGTTCGAGACCGAAATCACCACGTGGCAGACGTATTTGGCGCCCTTGTGCGATTCCACCTTGGTCGCGTCGTATTTGCCGATCTTGATCGGGGAAGTCTTTTCGCCACGGTAATCGAGGTCTTCGATGCCGCGCGTGGGGTTGACGCCGATGATCAGGCCGCCATTTCCGCTTTCGCTCCAATCGCAGGCATCGGTGCCCCCGACTCGATCAGGCTCCCCGGGGCTCGTCAAGTTCAGGCCGGTTGCTTCGCTCGAAGTGAGCAGATCGCAAGGCTTGACGTCCGCGAGTGCGCCGGCATCTGGTTTGGCACTGGTGGTCGAAGAGTCGGCCGTCGTGGTGGGGGTCGAGCCGGCAGTCGGCGTGCCAGGTTCGTCGGTGCACGCCACGAGGAGCATGGCGAGGCCTGCGATGGCGGCGACGGAGATTCGAGCGAGTTGGCGATTCATGGGGTGTCGTGTTGTCCTGTCAGAGGTTGTTCAGTGTTTGCGCCTTGGCGTCATCGACATTCTGATAGGACGCGCGACTTTTTTCGATCTGGGTTTTGAGGTCATCGATCGCAGTGGTCATCTCGGGGATGATCTCACTGAGCACCTGGCTGCCGAGCTGAGCGTTGACCCCACCGATCTCCTCGGCATATCCACCACCCAGTGGGGTGTGGGACGTGAGCAGCGTCGAGCGGCGCACGATCTTGTCGAGCGCGTCCTGCATCTCGGTGAGCTTCTTCAGCATCGTGTCGACCGCTTGTGGGTCGACCGAGAGTGCCTGCGCTTCACTTGCGGCGGACAGGGCCTTGGTGGCGGCGACGACGTCGCTCATCCCCATGGTGAACAGGCTCGCCAGTCCACCACCGCCCTGCTCGCGGTACTGCTGTAAGGCGTACTGGCCGACGTTTCCCGTCAGCCCCCCGTTGTCGCCGGTCACAGCACAAACCTCCCCGATTGCGCTCCGTGGTCAGCACGAGACTGTATCGAAGCGCCAGGCAGGCGGGGCCGAGATCATCTACGTCCACGCGAATGGGTTAAAGCAGGTCGGGCTCGGACGGTGCTAACGCGGTGATAGGTGGGCGTGAAACCGCTGGTCGGACGGGTGATCTGCGGGCTGGATACATCGCACTTCTGTGCTGATCGCCACGACGGCGCAGTTGCCACTACCCGCCGCCGTTCCGGCCGCTCGCGTGACGGCCCAAGCTGCCGAACTGGGTCGTACGTGGCGGGCTCGGGTGTCCGTCCTCGCCGCAGGCTCCGCGTCGTCTGCGGGTGCAGCGCCGTGCAGGTAGCGCGGTGGGTGCGTTTGCCCTGCCCAGCCTGCTCGCCGTTGTTACGCTCGCCCGCGTGGCGGCCCAAGCTGTGGAACTGAACGTAGGCGAGCGCGTGGTGCGGGTGTCGAACCCGGGCAAGGTCTACTTCCCGGACCGGGGGATCACCAAGCTCCAGGTGGTGGAGTACTACCTCGCCGTCGCGGAACCCCTGCTGCGCGTGCTCCGGGACCGGCCGACCACGTTGAAGCGTTACGTGGACGGGGTCACGGGGGAGGCGTTCTACCAGAAGCGGCTGCCCAAGGGTGCTCCCGAGTGGGTCGAGACGGCGCGCATCAAGTTTCCCTCCGGCAGGCCCGCGGACGAGGTGTGCCCGACCGAGCCGGCGGTGCTGGCGTGGGCGGCGAACCTGGGCACGTTCGACTTCCACCCGTGGCCCGTGCGGCGGTCGGACACGGATCGGCCGGACGAGTTGCGCGTCGACCTCGACCCGCAGCCGGGCACGGACTTCCGGGACGCGATCGACGTCGCGATGGTGCTGCGCGAGGTGCTGGACGAGTTGGGGCTCACCGGCTACCCGAAGACGTCCGGCGGGCGGGGTATCCACGTGGCCGTGCGGATTCGGCCCGAGTGGGACTTCGTGGACGTGCGGCACGCCGTGATCGCGTTGGCGCGGGAGGTGGAGCGGCGGGCACCGGACAGGGCGACGACGTCGTGGTGGAAGGAGGAACGCGGCGAGCGGGTGTTCCTCGACTTCAACCAGGCCGCCCGGGACCGCACCATCGCGTCCGCCTGGTCCGTCCGCGGCACCCCGCGCGCCACCGTGTCGACGCCGGTGACGTGGGAGCAGCTGTCCACTGTGGACCCGGACGACTTCGACGTGCTCACCGTGCCGAAGTACCTGGCGGACAACGGAGACCCGCACGCCGGCCTGGACGACGAGGCGTTCGGCATCGAGACGCTGCTGGACTGGTACGCGGGCGATGAGCGGGGCGAGATGCCATACCCGCCCGACTACCCCAAGATGCCCGGCGAGCCACCGCGCGTGCAGCCGTCGCGGAAGCGCAACTAGAGCTGGGAGAAGACGGGCCGGGGGTGCAGCGCGCCTGCGCCGGGGTCACGGTTCGGGACTGCCGGTGACGAGCTCGGTGGTAGCCGGTTCTGTGGGCGCGGACTGGCGGATGGGGCGGGGCCACCGGTCTCGTTGACCTCGAACACCGCTCCCTCAGGGGATCGCGTGGCCGGTCGAACACGGTCACGCTGTGGGTGTGCAGACCCGACGCCTCGAAGTGCTGTTGCCAGCTGACGTGTCCGCCCGCGATTACGCGGCCTTCGCTCATGCCGTTTGGGCGTTGCTCGACACGTCCGGGTTCGGCGAGGGGGGTTCGTTGACACCGGACGACTGCATCGGTGACGGTGAGACGGACGAGTACGTCGACCCGGCGGACTGACCGTGCGGCCGGTGGAGTGAGCGATTCCGATGGCGGCGCGATGTTCGGGGTCGTCACGGTGTTTCGACTCGGCCCCGTCCCGGGTCTGCTCGTCGGGCTCGCGTCCACCCTCGGGTGGACGTCTGGCGCGGCAGGCTCCTCCACTGGCTCACGACCGCCGAGGCGTGGGTGACGAGCCCATAGGCCGGGCTCGCCGGACTGGCCGGCCCCGACTTCGGCAACGGCGAGCGGGCACCGGTGGCGGGCCCCGGAGTTTGCGCCAACCGGCTGTTTCCGGCCGCAGTTCGGCCGCGATCCGACTGGTCCTCTCGTACCATGGAGGCGATGCCGGAGGAGAGGGAGGCAAGCCGATGACGCAGGCGTACGTGGTGCGGTTCGTCGGTGGGCCTCTTGACGGCAGGGTCGACTCGCGGGCAAAGGCGCCGGACCCGCCGAAGCAGACGGTCACCCACGTCCACCTGCACGGCGGCCCCAAGATCGTGCACCACTACGACCTCCAGTACGCGGTCGAGTACGGGTGCGAGTACCGGCTCCGGGTCGACGACACCGAGGGCTGAGCAGGTCTCACCGCCGCTACTTGACAGAGTCAGAAGCGGTCGACAGTAGACACGAGGCAGGCACGGGTTTACCGTTTGCGATGCGTGAGAGCGCTCTCACAAGGTTGTGAGTCCCTGCTGGAGGTCCCTGTGCGTTCAATCCGACCACACTTGGCGGCTGCCGTCGCCGCTTTGGCCGTGGCCGCGGCGATACCGCTCGCCCTGACCGGTACGGCCAACGCCGTGACCGTCGGCGCGGGCAGCTACGCCACCACCCGCCCGGCCGGCACGGTCGGCCCGTCCGACTCCACCGGCGCCCCCGTCACGCCGAAGGTCACCGCCCGGATGGCCGGCCGCCCCGTCCCGACCAACGACTGGTGGTCGTCGCTGGCCTTCCAGCGCTACCCCGGCAACCCCTACTCCGAGAACATGTACGGCCACCCGCTGACCTTCCACGCGGCGGCGCAGGGGCTCGGTGTCGGCTCCCCGAACACCCCGAGCATCACGCCCGACGGCCGGTTCTACGAGTTCATGCACCAGGACGACCTGTTCGTCGGCGTCTCCGGCCTGAACGCGCCGCGCACCGCGGTCGACGGCTGGTCCGACTGGACGGTCAGTCCTCTGTGGACCGACGGGACGCGCACCCTGCGCACGACCATCGGCCACGGCTCGCCGTACGTCTACGCGGAGGCCACCGGCGGCACGGCCCGGGTCGGCTTCAACGGCGCCACCACGATCTGGAGCAACACCGGCACCACGCTCGGTGTCACGATCAACGGCCGCGACTACGCGCTGTTCTCCCCGACCACGTGGAACGTCGTCGGCACCGCCGAGGCCACCGCGTCGGCCTCCTTCTTCTCGGTCGCCGCGCTGCCGAGCCGCGACGCGCTGTCCCTGTTCCAGCGCTACGCGTTCTCGTTCGTCACCGACACCAAGGTCAACTGGTCGTACAACGCGGCGAATGCCCAGCTCACCGCCACCTACACGGCCACGACCACACCCCGCCAGGGCACCCAGACCGGCACCCTCCAGGCGCTCTACCGCCACCAGTGGATCAACTCCTCCGACACCACGACCGCCTACCGCTACACCTCGCCGCGCGGTGAGATGCGGCTGCGCGAGGGCTCGTCGTTCACCACCCGCAGCACGTTCAACGGCGTCCTGCCGGCGCTCCCCCTGTCCTCGGCAGCCGACCAGAACCGGCTGCGCGCCGAGATCGACCAGGAGCTGAACGCCGCCGACCCGTGGAAGGGCGCGAAGGACACCTACTGGACCGGCAAGGCGTTGTGGCGCCTCGCGGCACTCGCCCGCGTCGCCAACCAGATCGGCTACACGGCGGGCCGCGACCGGCTGCTGGGCATGGTCCGCGACCGGCTCACCGACTGGCTCACCGCCACCCCCGGTGAGGCGGACAAGCACTTCGTCTACGACTCCACGTGGGGCGCGCTGACCGGCTACCCCGCCTCGTACGGCACCGACGCCGAGCTGAACGACCACCACTTCCACGCCGGCTACTACGTGCTGGCGGCGGCGATCCTGGCCCAGCACGACCAGGCGTGGGCGGCGGACTCCCGGTACGGCGGCATGGTCAAGCTGCTCGTCAAGGACGCCAACAACTACGACCGCGGCGAGACCCGCTTCCCGTTCTTGCGCAACTTCGACGCGTACGCGGGCCACGGCTGGGCGTCCGGCCACGCCGGTTTCGCGCACGGCAACAACGAGGAGTCCTCGTCCGAGGGGATGATGTTCGCCACCGCCGCGGTGCTGTTCGGCCAGGCGACCGGTGACACCGCCCTGCGCGACGCGGGCATCTACCTGCACACCACGCAGGAGTCCACGATCGCCCAGTACTGGTTCGACAAGGACGACTCCGTCTTCCCCGCCTCCTTCCAGCACGGCACGGTCGGCATGGTGTGGGGCGCGGGCGCCAGCTACAGCACGTGGTGGACGGCGAACCCGGAGGAGATCCACGGCATCAACATGCTGCCGATCACCGGCGGCTCGCTGTACCACGCCGACTACAAGGCCGACGTCCTGCAGAACATCAACGAGCTGCGGGCCAACAACGGCGGCACCGAGGTCGAGTGGAAGGACATCATCACCCAGTTCCTGGCGATCGCGGACCCGGCGCAGGCACTGGCGAACTACGGCGGCGGCCTCCCGCCGGAGGACGGCGACTCGCGGGCACACGCCTACCACTGGATCACGTCGCTCAACACGTACGGCACGCCCGACACGTCCGTCACCGCGAACGTGCCGACGCACACCGTGCTGAGCAAGAACGGCGCCCGCACGTACGTGGCCTACAACCCGGGCGCGACGGCGACCACGGTGACGTTCTCGGACGGGCAGACGCTGAACGTCCCGGCGTCGTCCACCGCGTGGCGCGGTCCGGCCGGCAGTGGCGTCGACTCCGGCTCGGGTGGCGTGAACCCCACCGACCCGACGACCACCACCACGACGACCACGACCACCACCACGACCACGACGACCACGGCTCCGCCGGTGTCCCGTGACGCGTTCGGCACCATCCAGGCCGAGTCCTACGACTCGCACAAGGGCGTGTTCAAGGAGACGACCACCGACACCGGCGGCGGCCAGAACATCGCGGGCATCGCCAACGGCGAGTGGGTGCTCTTCCGGGGCGTCGACTTCGGCACCCGCACCGGGCGGCAGTTCGTCGCCCGGGTCGCCAGCGGCGCGGCGGGCGGCGTGAGCGGCCTGGTGGAGGTCCGGATCGGCAGCACGACGGCCGCTCCGGTCGGCAGCTTCGCCGTCGGCAACACCGGCGGCTGGCAGAGCTGGCGGACCGTGCCGGCCAACATCACCGGCCTGACCGGCAAGCACGACGTCTACGTGACGTTCACCAGCGGCCAGCCGGCCGACTTCGTGAACGTCAACTGGATCCAGTTCGGCTCCTAGTCCCACCGCCGCACCGGCGGCGCGAGCGGTGCACGGCACGGGCGGCGAGGGCTCACCTCGCCGCCCGTGTCCTGTGTGGACTCCGGCCGGGCGCGCGAGCCGGCAGGATCGGGTGAATGGAACCGAGGGCTCGCCTACCGCTCGTCCTGGCCGGGTTGGTCGTGGTGGCGGTAGCGGTGTCCGCCATCCGGCCCAAGAGCTACGGCACGTGGCTGCTGGAGGTGGCGCCGATCCTCATCGCGCTGCCGCTCCTCGTGGTGACGTACCGCCGGTTCCCGCTGACGCGGCTCGCGTACTGGCTGGTCTTCGGGCACGCGCTGGTGCTCGCGCTCGGCGGCCACTACACCTACGCCGAGGTGCCGCTGGGCGACCTGCCCTGGACGGACCGCAACCATTACGACCGTTTCGCACATTTCGTGCAGGGCTTCGTGCCCGCGGTGCTGGTGCGCGAGATCTTGTTGCGCCGGTCGCCGCTGCGGCCGGGCCGGTGGACGTTCTTCCTCGTCTCCGCGACTTGCCTGGCGATCAGCGCGGGGTACGAGTTCATCGAGTGGGCGGGCGCGGTGGTCGGCGGCGAGTCCGCGACGGATTTCCTTGGCACACAGGGCGATGTGTGGGACACCCACTGGGACATGCTCCTCGCGCTCGTCGGTTCGGTGGTCGCGCAGTGGGTCCTCGCGCGCCCGCACGACCGGCAGCTCGCGGAATTGTCGGTGCCGTAGGGCAAGCTGCACACGACGGATCTTGTGCAAGTCGTGGAGGTACCGATGGCGAAGGCGAAGCAGAACTCGTTGTCCGAGGAGGACATCGACTACTTGCGCGCGGAGCTGACCGCGGGTCGTCCGGCCGCGGTCTGGTTCACCTCCGCCGCCGTGGGGGTGGAGGCCGGGAGGTCGGCGAAGGTGATCTCGTTCACCGAACCGGCCGAAGGCGATTTCATCCAGGTGCGGCCGACCGGTGACAAGGACGAGCTGTCGTTCTCGCCGGCCGAGTTGACGCTGGAGAAGCCGGCGCCGCGCAAGCGCACGCCGGCGCCCGCCGCGGTGAAGGAGGAAACCGAGGCGCCCGCGCCGATCGAGCACATCTACACGCCCGCGCCGCCACCGGCGAAGCCGAAGCCGGCACCCGCGCCCGCCGTGCCCGCCGCCGAGCGCAAGCCCGCGGTGCGCAAGCAGGCGAAGCCGGCCGAGGTGACGGTGACGCTGGTGTCGACCGTCGAGGGTGAGTGGACGGTCGACGTGCAGTGGGGGTCGAAGCGGACGCTGAAGGCCGCGCCGGTGGCGGCGTCCGCGGTGTCGCAGGCGGCGAAGCTGCTGCCGGAGGAGGTCGACGAGGCGGTGGAGAGCGTGATCGACGCGGCCAGGGAACGTCACCTCGCCCGGGTCGAGCAACTGCGGGCGGAGCTGGCGGAGGCGCAACGGGCGTTGGACGAGCTGAGCGGCTGAGGGGTGGCGAACACGTATTGCAACGTTTTGATGATTGGCGTTCCGCGATCGAGTGAGGGGGCTTCCCCTGCCCGGCGGTAGGTCGGACGGTGGGGTCGAAATACCTTCGGTCGCAGGAGGAAGTCCGACTCCGGGGAGGCAAAGATGGTGGTAGAGATCATGGCCGCGGAAGAGCCCCAGCTCGGCAGTTGCGGTTGCTGCACCGGTTGCACGGGTCCGGGTTGCGGGTGTTGTTCCAGCTGCTAGACCCGTGCCTGTCACGCCGATGACCTGAACGCCCGGCCCCGGCCGCCCCAGCGCGCCGGGGCCCAAGGCCGCCAAGATCCTGTGGCTGGCTGCCGAACCCCGGGCTGGAGAACCCCGGGCGGACCGCCAACCCCGGGCTGTCGAACCTCGGACCGCCAACCCCGGGCTGTCGAACCTCGGACCGCCAACCCCGGGCTGTCGAACCTCGGACCGCCGTACCCGAGGCTGCCGAACCCCGGACCGCCGTACCCGAGGCTGCCGTACCCGGGCCTGCCGAACCTGGGCTGCCGAACCGGGGGCTGCCAAACCGAAGGCTGCCAAACCGAAGGCTGCCGAACCTCAGGCAGCCAAAACCCGACCTCCCGCAACCTCAGGGCGGGCAGACGGTTCCGCTCGTGGGCACCTTCGCGTTCACCAAGAACTCCTCGGCCGCCTTCATCGCACAAGCCGACTGCCCCAACGCGCCGTGCCCACCGCCCTGCCAGCCGACCACGACCCCGGCCGGCAACGCCTGCGCGGCCCGTTCGCTGCCCTCGCGCGGCGTCACCGGGTCGGCGGCGGTCGTCAGGACCAGCATCGGGGGCGCCCCGGCCGGCTTCGACACCTTCGCCGCCTGCGGCACCGGGAACGGGCCGCAGGCCAGCAGGGCACGTGCGAAGTACGCGCCGAACAACGGGTGCTTGGTCCGCCAGTCCGCCGCCATCCCGGCCACCCGCTCAGGCGGAATCCGGGTCGTGGTGTCGTTGCAGCTCGTGACGATCCCCGCGTCCAGCCACGGCGGGTCCTCTTCCCGGTCCACCAGCAGGGGACTGACGAACGCGCTCAGCTTCGCGCCGTCACCACCCTCCGCCGCGGCCACCCCGTCCGCCAGCGCCGGCCACCGCGACCGGTCCGCCAACCCCGCCAGCACCGCCACCGTCGCCGTCCCCGGCGTCAGGTCGAAGTCGCGCCCGTCCAACGGCTCGTCCCGCAACGCTTCCAGCAACGCCTTGAACCGACCCGCCGCGTCCGCACCCAACGGGCAACCCCGGATCACGCAGTCCGCCGCGAACGCCGCGAACGCCTCCTCCGCCGCCACCGCCCGCGTCTGCGCCACCCCCGGCGCGTCCAGCGTCGGGTCGGGCGCGCCGTCGAACACCATCCGCCCGATCCGATCCGGGTACCGGCTCGCGTACAGCGACAGCACCCGCGACCCCTCGCCGACGCCGATGCCGTTCAGGTGCGGCACGCCCAGCGACTCGCGCAGCTGTTCGAGGTCCGCCGCCGCACGCCACGAGTCCATCGCCGTCAGCCGGTTCTCCAGGTCGAGCACGCACTCCCGGCTGGCGACCGTGTAGGACTCCGACAGCTCCTCGAGCGTCTCCTCGGCCGGATCGGACTCGGCGATCCCCACCCGCGCCACGTCCGGCACGCACTGCACGCCGTCCGACCCGCCGGTGCCCCGCCGGTCCACGCCGATCAGCGTGAACGTGCTCAGCACCTGCGGCGGGAGGCTCGCGGCCAGCCGGGCCGCCTTCACCGTGCCGGGCTCGCCGCCCGCGTCGCCGACCACCACGAGCGGGCTGCGGCCGGTGCCGATGCGCAGCAGCGCCAGACCCAGGCTGCCCCGGCCGGGTCGGCTCGGCGCGTCCAGCCGCACGGTCAGCCGCGCGCACTCGTACTCGCCGCCACCGACCGGCGCCGTGTCGCCCATCCGGGCCTTCGTGGAGTCGGTGCACTTCGACCAGGCAAGCCGGTCCGCCTCGTAGTCCGCCAGCGGCGGGACCTCGCGCGGGCCGGACGGCACGGCGGCCGTCGACAGCTCCTCGCCGTCGCCGTGCACGGCGATCACCGGCCGGGTCGACGGGCCCGCGCTGCACGCCGCGAGCGCGCTCAGAGCCGCCAACATCAAGGCGGCGTGACGCCGACGCGGCACAGCGGTCCCTCGCTCTCTCCCGGCAGGCAGGTGGAAAGCCTCACACAGTCCAGGTGAGACTTCGGTGAGCGGGCTGGGGGAGGATGGCCGGGTGGTCGTCGCGCACGTCGAAGGAATTCCCGAACGCCGGTCTCCCCGCCCCGGCCCGTTCACGCTCGCCGCCAGGGGGTTCGCCGCCATCCCGCCGCCCGCGCTGGTGCTGCTGGGCGTGGTCAGCGTGCAGGTGGGCGCGGCGGTGGCCAAGCAGTTGTTCACCCTTGCGGGTGCCACGGGCACGGTCACGCTGAGGCTCGTGCTGGCGGCCGTGGTGCTGCTGCTGATCTGGCGGCCGTCGTTGCGGCTGGACCGGCGGACGTACCTGGTCATCGCGGGTTACGGGCTGGTGCTCGGCGCCATGAACCTGACCTTCTACCAGGCGATCAAGCACATCCCGCTGGGCGCGGCGGTGACCATCGAGTTCCTGGGCCCGCTGGCGGTGGCAGTGCTCGGGTCGCGGCGCTGGTTGGACGGTGTGTGGGCGCTGCTCGCGGCGGGCGGCGTGCTGCTGCTGACCAGGGTGGACGGTGGCCTGGCGCTGCCCGGCGTGCTGTTCGCGCTGGCCGCGGCGGTGTGCTGGGCGGGGTACATCCTGATGGCGGCGGCGCTGGGCAGCCGCACGTCCGACGGCAAGGGCCTGGCGTTGGCGATGGTGTTCGCGTCCGCTCTGGTGCTGCCGTTCGGGGTGGCCGAGGCGGGCACGATGCTGCTCGACCCGGTGGTGCTGGTCGCGGGCGCGGCGGTGGCGCTGCTGTCGTCGGTGATCCCGTACTCGCTGGAGCTGGAGGCGCTGCGCCGCATGCCGCCGCGCGTGTTCGGCATCCTGATGAGCCTGGAGCCGGCGGTCGCGGCGATGGCCGGGCTGATCGTGCTGCACGAGGCGCTGCACCCGGCGCAGTGGGCCGCGGTGTTCTGCGTGGTGCTGGCGTCCGTCGGCGCGACCCGGACCGCCAGACCCGAGGTGTGAGCCGTCAGGCGGGACGGACCTCGCCGCGCAGCACCGAGTCGACGTCGTAGCGGGCGGGCTGGTCGAGCTGGTCGTAGCGGCACGACGCCGGCTCGCGGTCCGGGCGCCAGCGGCGGAACTGGCCGTTGTGGCGCAGCCGGGACGGTGCGCCGCCCTCGGTCTGGCTGTACGAGATCTCCAGCACGCGCTCCGGCCGCAACGGCACCCAGTCGGCGTGCTTGCCGCGCCACCGGTTGATCTCGCCGGGCAGCCGGCGGCCGTCCGGCTCGACCAGCCACGGGTGGTCGTCGGACGTGATGAGGCCTTGGAGCTCCTGCGCGAGCGCACGCCGTTCGGCGGCCTTGAAGGACCCGACCACGCCCACGTGGTGCAGGATGCCGGCGTCGTCGTGCAGGCCCAGCAGCAGCGACCCGACCGCCGTGCCCGGCTCGGTGTCCTTGTGCCAGCGCAGCCCGGCCACCACGCAGTCGGCGGTGCGGGCGTGCTTGATCTTGATCATGGACCGCTTGCCGGGCGTGTACTCGCCGGCGGCGGGCTTGCCCATGATGCCGTCCAGCCCGGCGCCCTCGAACAGCTCGAACCACTGGAGCGCCAGGGCGGCGTCGGTGGTCGCGGGCGTGAGGTACAGGCCGTCACCGGGTGTGACCAGGCCTTCCAGGGTGGACCGCCGCTTCGTGCCCGGCTGGTCCAGCAGCACGTCGTCACCCACGGCCAGCACGTCGAACGCCACGAAGCTCGCCGGTGTCTGCTCGGACAGCAGCTTCACCCGGCTCGCCGCCGGGTGGATGCGCTCGGACAGGGCGTCGAAGTCGAGCTTGTCGTCCTTGGCCACGACCAACTCGCCGTCGATGACGACCCGCTTCGGCAGGGTGCGCCGCAGCGCCGCCTCCGCCTCCGGGAAGTACCGGTTGAGCGGCTTGCCGCTGCGGGACTGGAGGAACACCTCGTCGCCGTCGCGGAACACCAGGCAGCGGTAGCCGTCCCACTTCGGCTCGAACACGAGGTCGACGCCGGTCGGGATGCTGTCCACCGCGTTGGCCAGCATGGGCTGCACGGGAGGGTTCAACGGGAGCGCCACCCGGCCATCCTGCCCGGTGGACCGGCCCCGCGCACGTGATGGGCGCTAAGCCGCCCTGCGGTAGCGGAGCAGCAGCGCGCTGTCGTGGTGCAGCACCGACTCCAGTTCCAGCGCCCGGGGCGCGGGCGGCAGCGGGCCGACCGCGATCCGCCCGGCGTCACCGGCCGCGAGCAGCGGCGAGAACGTCACGCACAGCACGTCCACCAGGTCCGCGTCGACCAGCGAGCCGAACACCTTCGGCCCGCCCTCGCAGTCGACCCGGCGCAGCCCGCGCTCGTCGAGCGCCTCCAACGCCGCGCGCATGTCCACCGACTCGTCACCGGCGACGACCACGTCCGCACCCGCCGCGGCCAGCGCGTCCCGCCGCTCGACCGGGGCGGCGGCGGTGGTGAGGATGATCGGCGGCACGGACGTGCTGGTCAGCAGGGGTGACGTCGGCTCGACCGAGCACCGCGCGGTGACCACCGCGATCGGCGGCACCGGCGCCAGACCCAACCTCGCCCGCCGCGACGCCCGGACCTCGCCCGCCTTGACGCCCTGGTAGCCCTCGACCAGGGCCGTGCCCGCGCCGACGAGCACCACGTCGCACAGGTCGCGGCCGAGCATGAACACCTTGTGGTCGGCGTCGTTGCCCAGCCCGCCGGACCGGCCCGCCACCGTCACCGCGCCGTCCACGCTGGACACGAAGTTCACCTGCACCCAGGGCCGGTCGAGCCCGTCGGGGTAGTCGTAGAGCCGTTCCAGCTCGCCGTCGGTGATCTCGCCCTCGCGTGGTGGCCACAACATCCGCACGACCACATCCCAGCACGCCGTTACGATCCGGGCATGTCCGCCCCGCCGCGCCTGTCCGACCGGATCCCGCACGTCGCCGCGGCCGAGCTGGTGGACGCGATGGTCCCGCCGCCGCGCTTCGACGGCGTCCGCTTCGCCACCTACCTGCCGAACCCGGACGAGCCGAGCCAGGAGGCAGCCGTCCGGGCGTGCCGCGAGTTCGCCGAACGCGTCTCCGAGGGTGGTAGCCGAGGCTGGCTGGGGCAGCTGTTCAAGCGGTCGGACGAGGACGCGGCCAAGCCCGGCCTCTACCTGGACGGCGGGTTCGGCGTGGGCAAGACCCACCTGCTGGCCTCGATCTGGCACGCCGTCCCCGGCCCGAAGGCCTACGGCACGTTCGTGGAGCTGACCAACCTGGTCGGCGCGCTGGGCTTCGCCGAGACGGTGCAGCGGCTGTCGTCGCACAAGCTGCTCGCGATCGACGAGTTCGAGCTGGACGACCCGGGCGACACCATGCTGGTCACCCGCCTGATCCGGGAGCTGACCGCGGCGGGCGTGTCGGTCGCGGCCACTTCGAACACGCTGCCGGACAAGCTGGGCGAAGGCCGGTTCGCCGCCGCCGACTTCCTGCGCGAGATCCAGTCGATGTCGGCCAAGTTCACCGTGGTCCGGGTGGACGGACCCGACTACCGCCACCGCGGCCTGCCCGACGCGCCGCCGCCGATGGCCGACGAGGAGCTGCTGTCCAAGTCCGAGAGCACGCCTGGCAGCACGCTGGACGACTTCGCCGACCTGTGCGACGCGCTGGCCCGCATCCACCCGTCGAGCTACGGCCGGCTGGTGGACGGCGTCACCGCCGTGCACCTGCGCCACGTCCGGCCGGCGCCCGACCAGGCGGTCGCGCTGCGGCTGGTGGCCCTCGGCGACCGGCTCTACGACCGGGACATCCCGGTGGCGGTGTCCGGCGAGCCGCTCTCGGAGCTCTTCACGGCCGAGATGCTGCGCGGTGGCTACCGCAAGAAGTACCTGCGGGCGGTATCCCGTCTCGTCGCGCTGTCCCGTTGAGTTTTCCCCGCTAAACCCCCGTTCAGCGGTGGTTTTGCGGGGTAGGCGCCGGGTATCCCACCGCCGTGATGAGCGAAGCGGAACGCCGCACCCTGAGTGAGATCGAGAGCAGGCTCGCGGACGAAGAGCCGGGCTTGGCCTCGGCGCTCGTCGACGGCAAACCCCGGCACCCGGTGGTCAGCTACGCGCTCGTGGCGACTTTCGCCGTCTTGGGCGTGCTGCTGCTGTTCCTCGGGGCGTTCGGTCCGGCTCTGGCCTCGTTGGGCTTCGGTGCGGTCCTGATGCTGATGCGCGGTTACACCTGGCGTTGAGCGGCCCCTCGGTCGCCGCGTTCGGTCCACGCGAGCCGCGCGGGGCACGGGCGTGCCCGCAATGCCGTGCGTCACACCTTCCGGATGAGCCGGAATCGGCTGGCCACCGGACCTCGTCATGGCCGACCATGCGCGGGTGGGATTCCTTGACGCGAACGGCCTCGCTTTCCGCCTGCCCGACGGGCGGGAGCTGTTCCGCGACGTGTCGTTCAAAGTCGGTACCAACAGCGTGGTCGCGCTGGTCGGCGCGAACGGCGTCGGCAAGACGACCCTCCTCCGCATCCTCTCGAACGAGCTGGTGCCCACCGCGGGCAGCGTCCGCGTGCAGGGCGGCCTCGGCGTGATGCCGCAGTTCGTCGGCTCCGTCCGGGACGAGAGCACCGTCCGCGACCTGCTGCTGGCCGCGTCACCCGCGCCGCTGCGGGCCGCCGCCCAGGCGCTGGACGTGGTCGAGCTCCAGCTCATGGAGACCGACGACGAGCCGACCCAGATGCGCTACGCCGACGCCATCACCCTGTGGGGTGAGGTCGGCGGCTACGACGCCGAAGTGCTGTGGGACACGGTGACCGTCGCCGCGCTGGGCGTGCCGTTCGACCGGGCCCGGTTCCGCGAGGTCCGCACGCTCTCCGGCGGCGAGCAGAAGCGCTTGGTGCTCGAAGCGCTCCTGCGCGGGCCGGAACAGGTGCTGCTGCTGGACGAGCCGGACAACTACCTGGACGTGCCGGGCAAGCGGTGGCTGGAGGACCGGCTCCGGGAGACCGGCAAGGCCGTGCTGCTGGTCAGCCACGACCGGGAACTCCTCGACATCGCCGCCACCCACGTGGTCACGGTGGAGGCGCACTCGGCGTGGACGCACCCCGGCTCGTTCGGCACCTGGCACGCGGCCCGCGCCGCCCGCATCGACCGCCTCGCCGAGCTGCACCGCCGGTGGAACGAGGAGCACGACCACCTCAAGGAGCTGGTCCGCACGCTCCAGATCCAGGCCCGGATCAGCGAGGTGATGGCGGCCAAGTACCGGGTGATGCGGGCCAAGCTGGAGAAGTTCGAGGAGGCGGGCCCGCCGCCGGAGCTGCCGACGGACGAGAAGGTGACGCCACGGCTGCGCGGCGGGCGCACGGGCGTGCGCGCGATCACCGTGGAGAACCTCGAACTGACCGGGCTGATGAAGCCGTTCGACGTGGAGGTCTTCTTCGAGGACCGGGTCGCGGTGCTCGGCTCGAACGGCTCGGGCAAGAGCCACTTCCTGCGGTTGCTCGGCGGCGCGGACGTCACCCACACGGGTGTCTGCCGCCTCGGGGCGCGGGTCGTGCCGGGTCTGTTCGCGCAGACGCACCAGCACCCGGAGTGGATCGGCCGAGACCTGGTCGACATCCTGTGGCACGGCTCGGACGGCCGCAAGGGACTCGACCGGGGCGCGGCGATGGCCGTGCTCAGCCGCTACGGCCTCGGCAAGCAGGGCGACCAGCGGTTCGAGACGTTGTCCGGCGGGCAGCAGGCGCGGTTCCAGGTGCTGCTGCTGGAGCTGTCCGGCGCGACGCTGCTGCTGCTGGACGAGCCGACCGACAACCTGGACCTGAACTCGGCCGAGGCGCTGCAGGACGCGCTGGAGGGGTTCACCGGGACGGTCGTCGCGGTCACGCACGACCGGTGGTTCGCCCGCGGCTTCGACCGGTTCCTGCTGTTCCGGTCGGACGGTGAGGTGGTCGAGGTGGACGAGCCCGTGTGGGACGAGACGAGGGTCAAGCGCGCCCGGTAGCCGGGCTGCCGGGCGCGGCCGGCGGCCAACGTGCTGGTTAAGGGCCAGGGGCTCACCCGAGCACGAAGGGGAGCTTCGCGGCCGGCCACAGACCAACGGCAAGGTCGAACGGTTCAACCGCACCCTGCTCGACGAATGGGCCTACGCCCAGACCTGCACCTCCGAGGCCGAACTACGAGCGGCACTGCCGCGGTGGCTCCACACCTACGATCACCACCGCGGCCACACCGCACTCGCAGGCCGACCACCAGCCAGCCGCGTTCCCGACCTCACCGGAAGAACAGCTAGCCCACCGCCGTCGTGGCGTCCTCGTCCGACGTCGGCTCGGCACCCTCCTCGGCCAGGTGACGGGTCTCGGACTCGCGCTCCAGCACCCAACGCCCTTCCTCGCGCCGCCACGACGTCAACGACCCGTTGGGCACCACCGTGTTCCGCGCGAACGTCGTCAGGTCGCGCTCCGGCAGGCCCTCCAGCAGGTAGCGCAGCAGGAACGCGGTGATCTCGTGGCCGAACAGCAGCACCCGCCGCCCGTCCAGGTCGCGCAGCAGCGACCGCAGGCGCAACGCCACGTCCGCCCACGACTCGCCACCCGGCGGCCGGTAGTAGAACTTGCCGAGCCGCCGCTCGCGGGCGGGCTCCTCCGGGTGCCGCCGCGCCACGCCGTGGGTGGTCAGCACGTCGAACACGCCCAGCTCGCGGTCGCGCAGCCGTTCGTCCACCCGGCTGCGGGGGTGGCCGGGCAGGGCGAGGTGCGCGGTGTCGAGGGCGCGCAGGTAGGGCGAGCACACCAGCACGTCCGGCCACTGCTCGCGCGGCATCGAGGCGAACCACCGGCCCAGCGCCCGACCCTGTCGCTCACCTTCGGGGGACAGCGGCACGTCGGCGTCGCGTTCCAGCAGCTCGACCACCTCGTGACCGGCGGCCTCCGCGGCCACCGAAGCCACGTTGCCGCTGCTCTCGCCGTGCCTGATCAGCCCGATCCAGTCCACGTCACCAGGGTCCACCCCGCCGAACCTAGCCGCACCGGGCCCCACCGGCATTCCCTGATCTGCGGTCGCGGGTGCGCCGGTCGGGTCATTCGACCTCGGCGGCGAGCCGCCCGGCCCTGACCGCCTTGGCCAGCTCCTCGTGGTCCGCGGCCGTCCGGTCGGCGTAGTCCAGCGCGTACCGGGCGATCGCCTCGTCAAGCTCCTCGCCGTCCTCGCAGTACCCGGCCAGCAGCCGCGGGTCCACCGAACGGCTGTGCGCACGGGCCAGCAGCGCGCCCGCGAGCCGGCCGTAGTCGTCCAGGTCGTCCCGCTTCAACGTGGTCGCGTCGATCTCGCCCTTGCGGTTGCGGAACTGCCGGACGATGTACGGCCGTCCGTCGATCGTGGTCCAGCCGAGCAGGATGTCCGTCTCCGCCTGCACGAGCCGCGCGCCGTGCACGATCCGCTTGCCCTCGTGCTTCACCGCCGGTGACCCGAGGAAGGGTGCCAGCGCCGACGGCCTCGCCTCCTTGGCCTGGAGCACCAGCGCCTCGTCACCGTTGCCGTGCAACAGGACCAGGTAGTTCCGCCAGCCGACGCTGCCGGTGCCGACCACCCGGAACGCCACGTCCGACACGCTGTAGCGCATGATCAGGTTGTACCGGGACTCGCGCAGGGTGTCCACATAGGACGGTAGCGCGTCCACGACGTCCCGCGCGACCGACTCGGAGATCCGGGTCAGCACCGGGGGGTCGGCGACGAACCGGATGTGCTCGCCCTCGCGCCGGGTCCACTTCGCCGCCACCCGCGCGCTGGTGTTCTTGCGCGCCTTGGACGCCGCCTTGCTGAAGTTGTCCATCAGGTCGTCGGCCTTGGACTTGGTCAGCACCGACTCGTCGCCCAGCGCGCTCCAGGACTCCAGGAACGGGATCTCGGCCAGGTGCCGGGCCGCGCCGCGGTAGGCGCGCACCGCGTCGGACGCCGCGTCCCGGCAGCCCTTCTCGGACACGCCGCCCTCGCGGCCCGCCAGCACCAGCGACGTCGCCAGCCGCTTCAGGTCCCACTCCCACGGGCCGGGCAACGTCTCGTCGAAATCGTTGATGTCCATCACGATCTGGCCTTCGGGCGTGCCGTAGAGGCCGAAGTTCGCCGCGTGCGCGTCGCCGCACAGCTGCGCCTCCAGCCCGCTGCTCGCGCCGACGGCCAGGTCGCCCGCCATGAGCCCGGCGCTGCCCCGGAAGAACGCGAACGGCGAGGCCAGCATCCTGCCGACCCGCAGCGGCACCAGCCCGGGCAGCCTGCCCTCGTTGGACGCGGCCATGAACTCGACCACGGTCGGCCGGTCCGGTGCGAGGGGCGCCCTGCGGTGCGCCTCGTGGCCGACCGCCGCCCGCAACTCGCGTCCGCGCGCCAGGACGTCCTCCGGTTCGACCCACTGCCCCAGCGCGACGGCCGCTTCAGCCCGCTTGCGTTCTCCCATGGCGGTAATGATGGGTGGCGGGGCCGCCGGAAACGTCGGCCTCGACACGTCTGTGACCTGCGTTAACGCTGAGTGCTCAACACCTCGCCGATCGTGTCGACGCCGCGGTCCAGCTCCTCGCGCGTGATCACCAGCGGGGGAGCGACGCGCAGGGTCGTGTCCTGGGTCTCCTTGCACAGCACGCCCCGCCCGGCCAGCGCCTCGGACGCCTCGCGTCCGCGCGGCCCGCCGGGTGCGATCTCGACCCCCGCCCACAGGCCGCGCCCGCGCACCTCGGCCACGCCGTGCCCGATCAGCTCGCCGAGCCGCGCGTGCAGGTGGGCGCCCAGCTCGCGGGACCGCTGCTGGAACTCGCCGGTCGCCAGCAGCCGCACCACGGCCCGGCCGACCGCGCAGGCCAGCGGGTTGCCGCCGAACGTCGACCCGTGCTCACCGGGCCGCAGCACGCCCAGCACCGCACGGCTGCCGACCACCGCGGACACCGGCAGGATGCCGCCGCCCAGCGCCTTGCCCAGCGTGTACAGGTCGGCCCGCACGCCGTCGTGGTCCAGCGCCAGCAGGTCGCCGGTGCGGCCGAGCCCGGACTGGATCTCGTCCGCGATCAGCAGCACGTCGTGCTCGTCGCACAGCGCCCGCGCGCCCGCCAGGTACCCCGCCGGCGGCACGATCACGCCCGCCTCGCCCTGGATCGGCTCCAGCAGCACGGCCGCCGTCCGCTCGGTGATCGCGTCGCGCAACGCGTCCAGCGACCCGTACTCGACGACCTTGAAGCCGGGCGTGAACGGTCCGAAGTCGTTGCGGGCGGTGTCGTCGGTGGAGAACGAGACGATCGTGGTGGTGCGGCCGTGGAAGTTCGACCCGGCGACGACGATCTCGGCCGTGCCGGACGGCACGCCCTTCACCCGGTACGCCCACTTGCGGGCGACCTTGATCGCCGACTCGACGGCCTCCGCGCCGGAGTTCATCGCCAGCACCATCTCGGTGCCGGTCAGCTCGGCCAGCTCGCGGCAGAACAGGCCGAACTGGTCGTGGTGGAACGCGCGGCTGGTCAGCGTGACGCGGCCGAGCTGCTCGACGGCGGCGGCCACCAGGTCGGGGTGGCGGTGGCCGAAGTTGAGCGAGGAGTAGCCGGACAGGAAGTCCAGGTAGCGCCGACCCTCGACGTCGGTGACCCACGCGCCCTCGCCGTGCGAGATCACGATCGGCAGCGGGTGGTAGTTGTGCGTGCTCCATTCCTCGTCCAGCCCGATGAAGTGCTCGGAGGTCGGAGCGGCGTGCCCTGCGGTGAACGGAGCCGTGGCGGTCATGTCACCAGGCTAAGGGGCTCACGCCAGCGATTTCATCCGCCAGGTGTTGCGCGTCCGTCGTCTTCATTGCGCAAATCGCCGGGTGGGGCAGCGATCTGTTGCGCAACCGGCAGAGCCATGATCGTCCGGTTACCCTCCGACGATGGTGAAGAAGTCCCCGCAGGTCCAGTCGGTGTCCGACACGTTCCGGGTGCGCCCGGAG
This sequence comes from Saccharothrix sp. NRRL B-16314, assembly GCF_000716595.1. Classification (GTDB taxonomy): domain Bacteria; phylum Actinomycetota; class Actinomycetes; order Mycobacteriales; family Pseudonocardiaceae; genus Actinosynnema. The sequence goes on along the minus strand of NZ_JNXC01000037.1, from coordinate 60,471 downwards.
GACTTCGACCTGGCCAAGGTCGACCCGGCGGCCACGCCGGTCGGCCCGCGGTCGAAGGCCGAGGCCGCCGAGGACATGCCGAGGATCGGCGAGGAGCTGGACGCGCTCCAGGAGGCGCTGTACGCGGAGGGCACGGGTGGCAGCCGCCGCCGGGTGCTGCTGGTGCTCCAGGGCATGGACACCTCCGGCAAGGGCGGCACGATCCGGCACGTCGCGGGCCTGGTCAACCCGCAGGGCCTGCACATCGCCTCGTTCAAGAAACCGACCCGCGCCGAGCTGCGGCACGACTTCCTGTGGCGCATCCGCCGCGAAGTGCCGCTGCCCGGCTACATCGGCGTGTTCGACCGCTCGCACTACGAGGACGTGCTGGTCGCGCGGGTGGACAACCTCGTGCCGTCGACCGAGTGGCGCCGCCGCTACCGGCAGATCAACGCCTTCGAGGCCGAGCTGGCCGCCGAGGGCGTCACGACGATCAAGTGCTTCCTGCACATCTCGCCGGAGCGGCAGCGGGAACGGCTCGTCGCCCGCCTCCAGGACCCGCTGAAGCTGTGGAAGTACAACCCGGCCGACCTGGAGGTGCGGGCCAAGTTCTCCCGGTACCAGCTCGCGTACCAGGACGCGCTGGTCAAGTGCTCGACGCCGGCCGCGCCGTGGTTCGTCGTGCCGGCGGACCGCAAGTGGTACCGGAACTGGGTGGTGGCCCGTCTGCTCCTGGAAACGCTGCGCGACCTCACGCCCACCTACCCCGAGCCCTCGTACGATCCGGCGGTCGAGTTGGCACGGCTCCAGGACTCCGACCCGTTGCGCTAGGCGCAATCTTCATTGCACCTCTTGCTCATTTGCGGTGATCCACGCCACTGTGGGACTCGCCGCGGGCGGTCTGAGCGGAGGTTCGGTGTGGGTGTGGACAGGCGTCGGTTCCTGGGGGCCGTTGGCGTGGGAGCGGGGTTGTTGATGACGGAGGGTGCCGCCCGAGCGGATCGGCCGGAGCACGGGTCCAGGGCGGAGGTCGCCGCGTACCTGGGCACCTACACGTCGTGGCCGGGCGGTGGCACGGGTATCGGGCTGGGCGTGTACGACGGCGCGACCGGGCGGCTGCGCGCCACCGGCGTGGTGCCGGGCGTGCCGAACCCGTCGTTCGTGATCGTCGAGGGCCGCCGGCTGTACGCGGTCAACGAGCAGTCCGACGGTGCGGTGACGGCGCTGGAGGTCGGCGCGGACGGCGTGCCGAAGGTGGTCAACAGCCAACCCACGGGCGGCGCCGACCCGTGCCACCTGGCGTTGCACCGGGGTTTCCTGCTGTCGGCGAACTACAGCTCGGGCAGCGTGTCCGTGCACCCGGTGCGGCCCGACGGAGGTCTGGGTGAGCGCACCGACCTGGTCGTGCACGAAGGCTCCGGCCCGGACCCGGAACGGCAGGAAGGGCCGCACGCGCACCAGGTGCTGTCCGACCCGGCCGGCGAGTTCGTGCTGGCGGTCGACCTGGGCACCGACTCGGTTTACAGCTATGCGTTGAGCGACCAGGGCAAGTTGACGTCCGTCGGGGTGGCCCGCCTGCACGCGGGCGCGGGTCCTCGGCACCTGGCGTTCCACCCGTCCGGGAAGTTCGCGTACATCGCCAACGAGCTGGACTCGACCATCGTGGTGGCCGCCTACGACGGCGGGGTGCTGACGCCCGGCCCGAAGGTGAGCACGCTCCCCGCCGGCGCGCCGACCACGCCGCGCAACTACCCGGCCGAAATCCTCGTGTCACCGGACGGCAGGTACGTCTACCTGTCCAACCGGGGGCACGACAGCGTTGCCGTGTTCGCGGTCGAACGCGGTGGCGCGGAGCTGCGGCTGGTCGAGGCGACGCCGGTGGGCGGCCGGTTCCCCCGGCACATCACGCTCGACGCCGCCGGGCGGTTCCTGCTCGCGGCCAACCAGAACTCCGGCACCGTCACCACGTTCGCCGTCGACCGGTCCACCGGGAAACTGCGCCAGGTCGGCACGGTCGACTCGCCCGTTCCGGTGTGCGTCGCCCTGAAGGGTTAAACCCCGACGGGTCAACTTTCGCCGGCGGCACTGTCCACAGTGGTACGTCATGGGGCCATGAACTTGATCGCGATCGCCATGGTGATGGCCCTGACCCCCGCGCCGGCAGCACCGGCCGCGCCGCAGCTCGTCGCGTTGGGTGACTCCTACGCGGCGGGCACCGGCGCGGGCAACGAGGTCTACGACGCCTGCCGGCAGAGCCCGCACGCCTTCCCGAAGCTGTGGGCCGAGCGCAACGGCGCGTCGCTCGTGCTGGCCGCCTGCGCCGGCGCGCGAACGGCGGACGTGGTGCGGCAGGCCGAGCGCATCACGCCGTCCACCTCGTTGGTCACCATCACGGCGGGTGGCAACGACGCCGGGTTCGCGGACGTGATGACGGCCTGCACGTCGGGCACCGACGCCGAGTGCGTGCAGCGGGTCGACACGGCCGAGCGGTTCGTCCGGGACGAGCTGCCCGGCCGGTTGGACGCGCTGTACGGCGAGGTGGGCTCCCGGACGTCGGCCGAGGTCGTCGTGCTGGGCTACCCGCGGCTGTTCTCGTACGGGGTGTGGTGCCTGATGAGCGAGCCGAAGCGGCGGGCGATCAACCGGGCGGCCGACGCGATGGCCGAGGTCACGGCGGAGCGGGCCGGGGCGGCCGGGTTCGAGTTCGCCGACGTGCGGCAGGCGTTCGACGGGCACGGCGCGTGCTCCGACGAGCCGTGGGTGAACGGCCTCGTGCTGATCCCCATCGACCGCTCGTACCACCCGAACCGCGCCGGTCACGAAGCCGGCTACCTCCCGGCCCTGACCGCGGCGGCTTCGTGAGGGGGTAAACCGGTTGGCGTGGGCGGCGGCCGATTGACCATGATGCCCGGGTGAAACCCACCGACGGGCTGCGTCAGGTCGCCGCCACCCGCTATGTCACGCCCTTCCGGGAAGGCGGCTCCCTGCCGGGGCTGATCGAAGCCGACGACCTCGGCATGTACGTGCTCAAGTTCCGCGGCGCGGGCCAGGGCGTCAAGGCGCTGATCGCCGAGATCGTGGTCGGCGAGCTGGCCCGCCGCCTCGGCTTCCGGGTGCCCGAGATCGTCCTGGTGGAGCTGGACCCGGAGCTGGGCCGTTCCGAGCCCGACCAGGAGGTGCAGGAGCTGCTGAAGGCGAGTGGCGGGCTGAACCTGGGGCTGGACTACCTGCCCGGCTCGTTCGACTACAACCCGGTGGTGCGCGAGCCCGGCGCCGACCTCGCCACCCGGCTGCTGTGGCTGGACGCGCTCACGCTCAACGTGGACCGCAGCTGGCGCAACCCGAACACCCTGCTGTGGCACCGGGAGCTGTGGCTGATCGACCACGGCGCGTCGCTGTACTTCCACCACTCCTGGCGGCCCGACCGGTTCCCGGCGGCCACCTACCGGTTCGACGCGGCCGACCACCTGATGCTGCCGTTCGCGGGCGGCATGGCCGAGGTGGACGCCGAGCTGACCGCCCTCGTCACGCCCGAGGTGGTGCGCGAGGTGCTGGCGCTGGTGCCGGACCCGTGGCTGGAGCAGGACGAGGCGTACGGCACACCGCAGGCCGTGCGCGAAGCGTACGAGTCGTTCTTCACCGCCCGCCTGGCCGCGCCGCGGACGTGGGTCGACGCACTGGAGGCCGCTCGTGCCGCACGTGTTTGAGTACGCCGTGCTGCGCGCCGTGCCGCGGCAGGAACGCGGCGAGTTCGTCAACGTCGGGGTGCTGGTCTACTGCCCGGCCCTGGACTTCCTCGGCGCCCGCGTGCACGTGGACGAGCAGCGCGTGCTGGCGCTCGACCCGTTCCTGGACGTGGAGGTGCTGCGGGCCAACCTGGAGCACCTGGGGCTGTCCTGCGACGGTGTGCCCAAGGCCGGCCCGGTGTCGCGCACGTCGGCCGGGCAGCGGTTCCGCTGGCTCACCGCGCCGCGCAGCACGATCATCCAGACGTCACCCGCGCACACCGGTCTGACCGACGACCCGGAGGCCGAGCTGGACCGCCTGCTGACCGCCCTCGTCCTGCCACCCGACCACTAGGGTGGCAACCTCTCGGAGCGCACCGCGTCTTTAGGTGCGAGCAGTGACCGACACACGGACGGGGTCGCTTGATGAGCGCCGGATACCAGCAGGGCGGGTATCAGCAGGGCGGATACCGACAGGGTGGGCAACCGCGGCAGCGCGGTCCACAGCAGCGTGGTCCCCAACCGGCCGGCAACCGCCAGGGCGGTTACCAGCAGGGCGGGTACCAGCAGCAACCCGCGTACCAACAGCCTGGAGGACGCCCGGTGCCCAAGCGCCGCAAGCCGAGATTCCGCCGGAACATCGGCATCGTCCTGGTGCTGCTGCTGGCCTTCTCCATCGGCATGTGGTTCTACGTCGACTCGTCGTTGCGCCGGATCGACGCGCTGGCCGACTACGAGGGCAGGCCGGCCGACACGCCGGGCACCAACTGGCTGCTGGTCGGGTCGGACGCGCGTGACGACCTGAGCGAGGAGCAGAAGGCCGCACTGTCCACAGGGGACGCGGGCGGTCGGCGCACGGACACCATCATGCTGCTGCACATCCCGGAGGGCTCCGGGAAGTCCACTCTGGTGAGCATCCCTCGCGACTCGTACGTGCCCATCCCGGGCAACGACCAGAACAAGATCAACGCGGCGTTCGCGTTCGGCGGCCCGTCGTTGCTGGTGCAGACGGTCGAGGGTGCCACGGGTGTCCACATCGACCACTACATGGAGATCGGCTTCGGTGGCTTCGCCGGGATCGTGGACGCGATCGGCGGCGTGGACATGTGCATCGAAGAGCCGATGCAGGACCCGTTGGCGGGTCTCGACCTCCAGCCGGGCTGCCAGGAGCTGAACGGCACGCAGGCGCTGGGCTTCGTCCGGTCGCGGGCGTTCGCCACGGCGGACTTGCAGCGGGTGGAGAACCAGCGCAAGTTCCTCGCGGCGCTCTCGGAGAAGGCGACGAGCTTCGGCACGCTGGCCAACCCGTTCCGCGCCTTCCCGCTGCTGTTCGCGAGCACCGACTCCATCTCGGTGAACTCCGACGACCACCTGCACCACCTCGCCGGCATGGCGTTCGCGATGGGCGGGGGAGTGGACACGGTGACCGTCCCGGTGGGCGGCACGCCGACCGTGCCGGGCGCCGGTTCGGTCGTGAAGTGGGACCAGGAGAAGGCGCTGGCCCTCTTCGGCGCGCTGGAGCAGGACAAGCCCGTCCCGGCCGACCTCCTGCCACCTCCGAAGTAGCCACCCCACCACACGCAGCTCCACCACACGGGGCCGCCACGCACGCAGCGGGCCGCCGGGCACAACGCCCGGCGGCCCGCTCCGCGTGAGTCCTACCTCCAGAACACGTGAGTCCTACCTTCAGAACACCCGTGTCCTACGTTCAGAACCCCTGAATTCAACGCTCAGGACGCGTCCGCCGCCTGCGGCGCGTCGACCCGGATCTGCTCCGTGACGTCCACGGTGATCTTCTTGAAGACCTGCGTGGCGGCCTGCTTGACGGACGGCTCGACGGCCGGCGCGGCGGGCTGCGGCTTCACCGGCTGCACCGGCTGCACCTGCTGCACGGCGCCGGGCGCGGCCTGCTTCGCCGCCGGCTCCACGGCCTGCTTCGCCGCCGGGGTCATGGCCGGCTTCACGGCTTGCTTCACAGCCTGCGTCGGTGCTGCGACGTCCGGCGCGGTCGCGGTGTCAGGCGTGTCCGCGGCGCCCTGCACTGCCTCGGCGGCTTCGCTGACGAGGATGATCCCCTCGAACTCGCGCAGCAGGTCGTCGTAGATCGGCGTGAGTGACACTTCGTAACCCCCAAGACGTGGTTCGTCCCCCGAACGGGCCAAAGCAGCGTACCTACGGTCGCACCCCGGCTTCACCCGGTATTCAACATCTCGATCACCACGACACTAACTGTTGGCTAAACACACCTGCCGCCCGCAGGTTGTGGCGGCCGTTCACATGGGCCGCGAACCGCAGGTCACCTAGCGTTTCACGCCATGACGAGTGTTCCCGGTCACAGCGACGACCTGTCCGGTCGCACCGCCCTGGTCACCGGCGCCGGCAGCGGCATCGGCCGGGCGTGTGCGGCGGCCCTCGCGCGCGCCGGGGCGAAAGTGCACCTGGTCGACCGCGACCGCGACTCGGTCACCGAGGCGGCCCGGGAGACCGGCGGCACCGAGCACGTGGTCGACCTGGCCGCCGACGACCCCACCCGCGACCTGCCCACCGAGATCGACGTCCTGGTCAACAACGCGGGTCTCCAGCACGTCGCCCCGATCCACGAGTTCCCGCCCGACCGGTTCGCGCTCCTCCAGCGGGTCATGGTCACCGCGCCGTTCCTGCTCACCCGGCACGTCCTGCCGCACATGTACCAGCGCGGCTGGGGCCGGGTGGTGAACATCTCCAGCGTGCACGGCCTGCGGGCCAGCGCCTTCAAGGCCGCCTACGTCACGGCGAAGCACGGCCTCGAAGGGCTGAGCAAGGTCATCGCGCTGGAAGGCGCCCCGAACGGCGTCACCAGCAACTGCGTCAGCCCCGGCTACGTGCGCACCCCGCTGGTCGAGAACCAGGTCGCCGACCAGGCCAGGGCGCACGGCATCGAGCCGGACCAGGTGCTGACCGACGTGCTGCTCACCCGGCACGCCATCAAGCAGCTCGTCGAACCGGCGGAGGTGGCGTCCGTCGTGCTGTGGCTGTGCGGCGCGCAGTCCGGTCACGTCACCGGCTCGTCGTTCACGATCGACGGCGGCTGGACCGCCCAGTAACCCCCTCGTCCCCCAACCCCAACGAAGTGGTGACCGACATGACCAACGCCGCCCCTCCACAGCCGAAACCGTCCTTCAAGAAGGTCGTCATAGGAAGCATGGTCGGAACCACGATCGAGTGGTACGACTTCTTCCTCTACGGCACCGCCGCCGCCCTGGTGTTCAACAAGCTGTTCTTCCCCACGGCGAACCCGGCCACCGGCACGCTGCTCGCGTTCTCCACCTACGCGATCGGCTTCCTGGCCCGTCCGCTCGGCGGCCTGGTGTTCGGCCACTTCGGCGACAAGCTGGGGCGCAAGAAGCTGCTGGTGCTGAGCCTGATGATGATGGGCGGCGCGACGTTCGCGATGGGCCTGCTGCCCACGTACGCCGCGATCGGCTTCGCGGCACCGCTGCTGTTGACGTTGCTGCGGCTGGTCCAGGGCTTCGCGCTGGGCGGCGAGTGGGGCGGCGCGGTGCTCATCGTGTCCGAGCACGGCAGCGCGGAACGGCGTGGTTTCTGGGCTTCCTGGCCGCAGGCGGGCGCACCGGCGGGCAACCTGCTGGCGACCGGTGTGCTCGCGGTGCTGGCGGCGGTGCAGACCGACGAGGCGTTCCTGTCGTGGGGCTGGCGGGTGCCGTTCCTGCTGTCCGGCGTGCTGGTCCTGATCGGACTGTGGATCCGGCTGAGCGTGTCCGAGTCGCCGGTGTTCCTGGAGGCGCAGCGGAAGCTGGAGCAGCAGAAGGCCGCGGCGGGCGCGGTCAAGGAGAAGGCGCCGATCGTGACCGTCCTCCGGCACAGCTGGCGCGAGGTGCTGGTCGCGATGGGCGCCCGGATGGCGGAGAACGTGTCCTACTACGTGATCACCGCGTTCATCCTGGCCTACATCACGACGGAACTGGGCATGTCGAAGTCCACCGGCCTGAACGCGGTGCTCATCGGCTCGGCCGTGCACCTGATCACGATCCCGATGTGGGGCGCGCTGTCCGACGTGATCGGCCGCCGGGTCACGTACCTGATCGGCGCGGTCGGCATCGCCGCGTGGATGTTCGTGTTCTTCGTCCTGCTGGACACGAAGTCGTTCCTGCCGATGACGTTGGCCGTCACCGTCGGTCTCGTGCTGCACGGCGCGATGTACGGGCCGCAGGCGGCGTTCTTCTCCGAGCTGTTCGGCACGAAGGTCCGCTACTCGGGCGCGTCCATCGGCTACCAGCTCGCGTCGATCGCCGCCGGCGGCGTGGCACCGCTCATCGCCACGGCGCTGCTCGCGGCGTACAACAGCACGCTCCCGGTCATCCTGTACGTGGTCCTGATGTGCGTGGTGACCGTTGTCGCGGTGCTGGCGTCGAAGGAGACCAAGGGCACCTCGTTGAACCGGACCGACGACGAACCGGCCGCAGTGCGAGCATGACGGTATGAGCGAGGCGGACGCGGTGGAGCACCTGCTGGAGTTGCTCGACCTGCTCGCGACGGACGCGGGCAGTGAGCGGCTGGCGGCGGTGCTCCCCGCGGCGCGTGCGGCGGGGCTGCCCGATCGGGAGGTGGACCGCGTCGCCCGCGCCACGGAGTGGGCGTTGCGGATCCGCCGCACGCTCACCGCGCACCGCCGCCGTGAGACGGAACTGGAAGCGCTGTTCGACACCGCGAACGACCTGGCCGGCGTCCGTGACCCGGACGCGGTGCTGCGGTCCATCGTGCGCCGCGCCCGGCTGCTGCTGGGCGCGGACATCGCCTACCTGAGCATGAACGAGCCGGGCGAGCGCGGCACGTACATGAGGGTCACCGACGGGTCGATCTCCGCGCTGTTCCAACAGGTTCGGCTGGGCATGGGCGAAGGCCTGGGCGGGCTGGTGGCGCAGACGGCGCAGCCGTACGTGACGGCCGACTACTTCGCCGACGACCGGTTCAACCACACCGGCCCGATCGACTCGGCGGTGCGGGACGAGGGCCTGGTCGCGATCCTGGGCGTGCCGCTGAAGCTGGACCGCCGGGTCATCGGCGTGCTCTACGCGGCCAACCGCTCACCCCGCCAGTTCCCGCCCGACGAGGTGGCGCTGCTGTCGTCGCTGGCGGACCACGCGGCCATCGCGCTGGACACCGCGCACCTGCTGGAGGAGACCCGCGCGGCGGGCGAGACGATCCGCGCGCACAACGAGGCCATGCGTCGAGCCGAGGAGGCGCACGACCGGCTCACCGACCTGGTGCTGCGCGGCGCGGACGTGCCCGAGGTGGCCGCCGCGGTGGCCAAGGTGCTCGACGGCGGGATCGTGGTGCACGACAACGACGGCGGTGAGCTGGCCCGCATCGGCACGTCGCGCGCGCTCGCACCCCGTGCGGCGGTCAACGCGTCCCGTGCCAGCGGTCGGGCCATCCCGCAGGAAGGCACGTGGGTGTGCGCGGTGCTGGCGGGGCGTGAGCTGCTGGGCAGCATCACGCTCACCGACCGCGCGGACCTCGGCGACGCCGACCGCCGGCTGTTCGAACGCGCCGGTGTCGTCACCGCCCTGCTGCTGCTCCTGCGCCGCACGGTCGCGGAGGCGGAGAACAAGGTGCGCGGCGAGCTGATCACCGACCTCCTGACGTCCGTGGTCGACTCGGTCGCGTTGCGCGCCCGTGCCCGCCGGGTGGGGGTGGAGTTGGCCGCGGACCACGTGGTCCTGGTCGCCGACGGCCCCCGTGACCGGCTGCTGGCCGCCGCCGCGCACCACGCGTCGTCGTGCCGCGGGCTGGCGGGCGTGCACGGTGAGCACGTGGTGCTGGTGCTGCCCGGGGCGGACCTGGGGTGCGCGGCGAAGGACGCGGCGCGGGTGCTCGGCAAGGCGGTCGGGTTGCCGGTGACGGTCGGGTCCGGCGGGCCGGCGCACGGTCCCGAGGGCGTGGCCGCCGCGCATGCCGAGGCGGTGCGGTGCCTGAAGGCGTTGCTCCAGCTCGATCGGAAGGGCACCGGGGGGACGTTGGCGGACCTGGGTTTCGTGGGTGTGCTGCTCGGTGACCGGGCCGACGTCGCCGGGTACGTCCGGGCCACGCTCGGGCCGTTGCTGGACTACGACGCGAGCCGTGGCACGGAGCTGGTCCGCACGGTGACGGCGTACTTCGCGTGCGGCGCGAACCTCAGCCGGGCGAAGGACGAGCTGCACGTGCACGTGAACACGGTGGTGCAGCGGCTGGACCGGGTGGCGAGCCTGCTGGGGGAGGACTGGCAGTCGCCGGAACGGGTGCTGGAGGTCCAGCTCGCGCTCCGGCTGATGAAGGTGCTGGGAGGTTAAGGAGCGTCCAGCCAGGGCGCAGCGGTGTGGGGACGCATGTGCTTGCTCGAGCAGGCGGCGCACTCGAATATGGAGCACTCCCCGCCACCCTCGCCGAGGCTCGTGTACGCGCCGCTCTGCCGCATCGGCGCTTCGCACCGGGGCAGGCCGGGTTCGGTTCCGTCCAGGTCTCAAAGGGCCACAGCGGGAACGTTCCGTTCTCGTCGGGTTCGCCCACAGCGGCTTCGAAGCTGCGACCGTCGTCCAGCCGAAGCGTGAAGGGGCTGTCCCAGTATAGGAAACTCCGATCGCCGGCCGTCGCCGGAACGGCGTGGCCCGACCACCCGTCCTCGGTGAACGTGATCTTGCCGTGGGCGTTCAGCGGCACGGACATCGACCAGTTCATGACCCACTCGAGCTCCAGCCGGCCTTCGTAGGGTTCCACGTCCGGAAGTGTGCCTCAGGGCATCCGCGCCCAGAACTCCAGTCGATGCTCGGCCAGGTAGTCCCGTGCGCGAACTCGTAGAATTACGTGTCGGCGTGCGCGGCGAAGGTCCGGCCGAGGTCCCAGGCGGGCTGTGCCCACGCCCGATCCGTGCAGATCCGGGCCCAGACGAGGCTCGAGGAGCGGTCGAGCGGGTAGCGCACGGCGTCGAACGGCCCCGAACGCCGGCGCACGCGGTCCGTCACCGCGTCGGGGGTAAGCCGTTCTGCCCGTTGAACACCAGGCCGATGACCGGCCGGAGCACGTCCCGCGCGGGGAACGCGTCCGCGCCCGAGAGCGCGACCTGATCGGCCAGCCCCTGCACGGTCGCGAGGATCGTCCGCGCGGCGAGCACGGCGTCCACGCCAGGCCCGACCTCACCGCGTCCGATCCCGTTCCCGATCACCGCGGAGACGTGTCCGAGCAGGTCGCGGCCTGCCTGCCGGGCGACATCGGCCAACCCGGAATGGTGCGCCGCCTGGGCCTGCAACCCCTGCCGGACGCGGTACTCGACGTTCCGCTCCGCGTCGAGCGGCAGCAGTTCGACCAGGCTGTCGAGCAGCACCTCCGCGAGCGGGAGCCGGGCCGCCTCGCCATCGCGGACCCGAACCCGAACCCGCTCGGTCAGGCGCCGCGCGGCGTCCTCGTAGGCGAAGTGGAGCAGCACGTCCTTGCCGGCGAAGTAGTGCTGGATGAGCCCGACCGAGATGCCGGCCTCGGTCGCCACCCGCGCGAACGAGACGGCGGCGAACCCCTCGGCGGCGAGCAGGCGCTGGAACGCGCGGGCGATCTGGGTCCGGCGCTGATCGTGATCGGCAACCCTGGGCACACCGATACCATACAGCCGTATTGCTATTGTTCACCCATGCGCGCCACTCTGCGCGGCGACCTGAAAGCGGCCCTCAAGGGCCGGGACGTCGTCGCCGTCACCGCACTCCGCTCCGCCTTGGCGGCGATCGACAACGCCGAGGCCGTCCCCACCGACCACCAGCCGGACGCGGTCGAGGTGAGCGAGCACTTCGCGGGCGCGGCGAGCGGCCTCGGTGCGGCGGAAGCGGAACGCCGCCACCTCACCGAGGCCGACCTGCGGTCGATCGTCGAGAACGAGATCCGGGAACGCTCCGCCGCCGCGGCGGAGTACGACCGGCTCGGCCGCACCGACCTCGCCGACCGGGTCCGCGCGGAGGCCGAAGTCCTGAGCCGGTACCTGCCCCGCTGACGATCGGGGAAAGTCCCGCCGCTCGGCCGCCCCCAGAGCACGCCGAGCGGCGGGACGACTCAGGACAGCGCGCACTCCGTGGCGTTCACCGCCGCCGGACGGGGCACCGTCGTGGAAGCGGGAGGCCGGGTGCCGGAGGACAGCCAGCCCTCCAGGGCCGCGAACGCCGACCGGTGGCACGGCGTCAACGGCCGCAGCCGGTCCGGGAACGCGTCGAACAGCGAGTCGACGTGCGTCCCGCCCTCGATCCGGTAGTAGCGGAACAACGCGCCGCGCCCCGCCTCCCGCACCATGTCCGCGTACACGTCGGAGTCCTGGGAGATCGGCAGCAGGACGTCCAACGTGCCGTGCAGCGTGAGCAGCGGCTTCCCGATCCGCCCCGTCAACGCGATCCGCGACACCGCCCGCTGCGCCTCCGGCCGCGAGAGGTAGTCGTAGTCCGCGTCGCACGACGGCGTGCCGGGCGCGCAGAACGGCGTGCCCGCCACCGTGTCACCGTCCCACGCCGGGTCGAGCTCCTCCCGGTAGATCCGCTGGGTCAGGTCCCAGTAGTACTGGTGGTGGAACGCCCACAGGAACTCCGACTCGGCGGGGAACCCGGCCGCCACCACCGCCGCCTTGTCGCCGGTCGCGTACCCCGTCAGCGCGGGCGGCAGGAAGGTCAGCAGGTTCGGCCCGCGCGCGGACCACAGCGTGCCCTCCCAGTCCACGCCGCCGTCGTACAGCTCGGGGTGGTTCTCCAGCTGCCACCGCACCAGGTAGCCGCCGTTGGAGATGCCGGTGGCCAGCGTGCGCGACGGCGGCCGGCAGTACCGCTGCGCCACCACGACCTTCGCCGCACGGGTCAGCTGCGTGACCCGGTGGTTCCACTCGACGATCGCGTCACCCGGCCGTCGGCCGTCCTGGTGGAACGCGGCACCGGTGTTGCCCTTGTCGGTGGACGCGAACGCGTACCCGCGGGCCAGCACGAAATCGCTGATGGCGCGGTCGTTGGCGTACTGCTCGCGCACGCCGGGAGAGCCGGCCACGACGAGGCCGCCGTTCCAGCGCTCCGGCAGCCGGATCACGAACTGCGAGTCGTGCGCCCAGCCGTGGTTGGTGTTGCCGGTGGACGTGTCGGGGAAGTAGCCGTCCACCTGCGTGCCGGACACGGGGGTCGGCGCGGGCAGACCGGCCGGGGTGAGCCCGGCCCAGTCGGCGGGATCGGTGCGCCCGCCCGCGGTGGACAGGTCGGCGAGGTGGGTCAGTTCCTGGTGCGCGGCACCGGGAACGCGCAGGGGCCCGCATCCTTGGGCGGACGCGGGAACGGCCTGCGCCGTCGTCGCGAGGAGCGCTGCGATCAGCGGAACGGCGATGTTCACCCGTGGCACGGTAAGTCGCTCCACCTTGCCGCGTAATGGGTCCGGTCGCCATGTCGCGCCGGGTCGATGTGGTGCGCCGCGCCATCGTGCCGCCCGGGGAGGACTTCTACGGTCGAGAAGCGGACAAGGAGGTCCGCATGCGCGTGCTGACGTTGATCGCCCTGCTGTCGGTGTCCCTGCTGTCGACAACCCCGCTGGTCGCGCCACAGGCCGACGCCGCGACCGTCACCGAGGTGCCGGCGTTCGGGTCGAACCCCGGGAACCTCAGGATGTTCCGCTACGTGCCGGACGGCCTGCCCGCCGGCCGACCGCTGGTGGTGGTCCTGCACGGCTGCACCCAGGACGCCCGCTACGGCACGTCCAGCGGCTGGGTGTCGCTGGCCGAACGGCTCCGGTTCGCCGTCGTGCTGCCGCAGCAGCAGAGCACGAACAACTACAACAAGTGCTTCAACTGGTTCCAGTTCGCGGACACGACCCGCGGATTCGGCGAGGTCGCGTCGATCGCGTCGATGGTGGCGCGGACGAAGGCCGACTTCGGCACGTCCGCGAGCTACGCCACCGGTCTGTCCGCGGGCGGCGCGATGACGTCGGTGCTGCTGGCGGCGTACCCGGACGTGTTCTCGGGCGGCGGGGTGGTGGCCGGCCTGCCGTTCGGCTGCGCCACCACCGCGTTCGACGCGTTCGGCTGCATGAACCCGGGCCGGAACCTGACCGCCCGGCAGTGGGGCGACAAGGTGCGTGCGGCGACCGCCCACCGCGGCCCCTGGCCGACCATGACCGTGTGGCACGGCACCGCGGACTACACGGTCGCCGTGGCCAACCAGCGGGAGATCGTCGAGCAGTGGACCGACGTGCACGGCGCGGACGCCACCGCGGACGTCACCGACACCGTCGCGGGTTACCCCCATGCGGTGTACCGCGACAGCGGTGGGTCACCGGTGGTCGAAACCCACACCGTCACCGGAATGGGTCACGGGCAACCGGTCGATCCGGGCACCGCGGCCCACCAATGCGGCACGGCGACTACATATGTGCTGGACGTCAATGCCTGTGCGGCATGGCATCTCGCCCAGCGGTGGCGGCTTTAGTCGCCTGATCGGTGCGTTTCGACGACACCGGCACGGGTAGCTCAGTCGACCCAGCGAAGTTCGCACTGCCAGGTGATTTACGTTCACCCGACGTGAGGTGTCTGCTTCCGGGGTGACTGAGCAACGGCGCTCGACGCGCACGGACCAGGAGTGGGACCTGATCCGGCGCATTCAGAACCTCGCCCACAAGGCCGAACGCACCGCGTTCGACCATTCGAACCTCGTCGGTCCGCCACCGTCCCAGCACCACTTGGACATCCTGGCGGAGATCCGTGCGCTCACCGAGCAGGCGGTGGCGCAGCGGATGCCGAGACCGGCCACCCTCCCGCGCCAAGCGGAGCCGGTCGAGGGCAAGAAGGTGTCCGCCCCCGCCCACTGACGGCCGCCGCGGGCTGGGTCTGCTCCCAGCCCGCACGGCCACCCGTGGTCACCGACGTCGGACGAGCTTCACCAGCCCCTTGAACGTCTCCTCCAGGCCGGACGAGAACGGGTTGTCGTTGACCAGGTACGTCCAGGTGGTGTTCGGCCGCTGGACGCCCGCCTCGGCCAGGTGCGCGCCGTCGGCGTCGATCTCCACCTTGGCGAAGGTCTCCTCGGCCTCGTCCCACGCGTCGGGGATGATCTTGTGGAAGGCCGGGATGGCCTCCCGGTGGAACTCGTCCAGCGGGTTCTGCCGCGCCAGCGCCCGCAGGTGGATGCCCTCGCGCAGGTCGGTCAGGAACGTCAGGTGATCGCTCCACCGCTGGTCCAGGTGGTGCAGCGCGATCAACCTCGCCGCCTTGACCTTGACGTCCTCGTCCAGGTCCTTCAGGTCGAGCGCCTTGTCGGCGTTCCGCTCGGACAGCTCCTGCCACGCGGTGTCCGTGGTGAGCAGCTTGTCCCGGAACTCCAGCAGCAGCTGGCGCTGGTGCTCGATCAGCTTGTTGTACCGCCACGTGTTGCGGTGGATCTCCAGGTGCACGCCCTCGGCGACGCGCTGAGCGTGCTCGACGGTGTGCAGCGTGCCCGCGTCGGTGATGCGGCCGTCCTCGTCCACCTCGGCCGGCTCGTCGTGGTCCGGCACGTACTGCGTGACCAGCTCGTCCTGCAACGAGGAGAAGAACACCGAGCCGCCCGGGTCGCCCTGGCGGCCCGCGCGACCGCGCAGCTGGTCGTCCAGCCGGCTGCTGGAGTGCCGCCCGGTGCCGATCACGTAGAGGCCGCCCAGTTCGGCGATGCGCTCCCGGTCGGTCGAGTCGTGGCCGCCGAGCCGGATGTCCGTGCCGCGGCCCGCCATCTGGGTGGACACGGTGATCCGCTGGAACGAGCCCGCGTCGGCGATGATCGAGGCTTCCTCGGCGTCGTTCTTGGCGTTGAGCACGACGCACTCCAGGCCCGCCTCGGCGAGCTTGCGCGACAGCCGCTCGGACTCGGCCACGTCGAGCGTGCCGACCAGGATCGGGCGGCCGGACTCGTGCGCCTCCTTGATCTCGGCGACGATCGCGGCTTCCTTCTGCTCCAGCGTCATGTACAGCCGGGGTGCCTCGTCCTCCCGGATCGTCTCCACGTTCGGCGGGATGACCAGCACTTCCAGCTTGTAGAAGTCGCGCAACTGCTCGGCGACGGCCACCGCGGTGCCGGTCATGCCGCACACCGACGGGTAGCGGTTGAGCAGCGCCTGGACGGTGATCGAGTCCAGCACCTCGCCCGCGTCCGTGGTCGCCACGTTCTCCTTCGCCTCGACCGCCGCCTGGAGGCCGTCGGGCCAGCGCTGGAGCTTCGCGATCCGGCCGCGGGTGTCGTTGATCAGGTGCACCTTGCCGTCGCGGACGATGTAGTCCACGTCCCGGTGCAGCAGCACCTGCGCGTGCAGGGCCACGTTGACCTTGCTCAGCGTGGTGGACACGTGCTCGTCGGAGTACAGGTCGATGCCGCCGAGCTGGCGTTCGACCAGCTCGCTGCCCGCGCCGGTCAGGTAGACGTTGCGCTCTTCGTCGTCGATCTCGAAGTGCAGGTCGCGGCGCAGCCGCTTGACCAGGTCGGCGAGGGCCGGGTCGACCGCCGGGCCCGCGGTGGAGCCCGCCAGGACCAGCGGCACGCGTGCCTCGTCCACCAGGACCGAGTCGGCCTCGTCCACCAGCGCGACGCGCGGCACGGGCACGATGCGGTCGCCGACGTCGGTGGCCAGCCGGTCGCGCAGCATGTCGAAGCCGATCTCCGAGACCGACGCGTAGGTGACTTCGGCCTGGTAGGCGGCGCGGCGCTCGTCGGGCTTCGAGCTCTGGTCGAGCCAGCCGACGCTGACGCCGAGGAGCCGGTAGAGCGGGCCCATCCACTCGGCGTCGCGCTGGGCGAGGTAGTCGTTCACCGAGACCACGTGCACCTGGTCGCCGCGCAGCGCGAAACCGGCGGCGGCGATGGCGCCGGAGAGGGTCTTGCCCTCACCGGTGGCCATCTCGACCACGTGACCCTCCATGAGGCCGAGGGCGCCGAGGATCTGCACGTCGAACGGACGCAGGCCGAGCGCGCGCTCCGCGGCCTCACGACCGAGCGCGCACACCTCCACCAGCTCCGGCCGGCCGAAGTCCTCCTTGCCGCGCAGCCCGGCCGCCGCGGCGGTCAGCTCCTCGTCACTGAGCTTCTTCACGCGCTCGGCCTGCTCGTTGACCTCGTCGAGCAGCTTCCGGTAGGGCGTGAGGTCGGCGGAGCCCGGCTTCTGCGCGAACCGACGCAGCCGCTGCTTGAAGCGTCCCAGGAGAGTGGTCACGGCACGGCAACGTACGGCAAGCGCGCAACGTTCCGCACGTCACCCGTTTGACAGTTCACTCCTGGTAGACGCCCGACCACGGCATTGCTACTCATCGTCACCTCGTTCTCGGTCGCGGTCACCCGTGGAGGAAGGGATGCCCCCTGTCGGGGATACCCCTTCCTCCGTGAGGTTCCGGTCAGGGGCGGTGGGTCTCCCGCAGGCAGAGCACCGACGCCAGCGTCACCACGCCCATGACCAGCAGGAACGTCGACACGGAGGCCGAGGTGCCGGTCGCGACGAGCAGCGCCGTCATGATGAACGGCGTGCCACCGCTGACCAGGATCGACGCCAACTGGTACGCCAGCGACGCGCCCGAGTACCGCACGTGCGGCTCGAACAGCTCGGCCAGGTACGCGGCCACCGGCCCGTAGACCAGGCTCGACGCCACACCGCTGACGGCCAGCGCCACGAAGATCAGCCCCAGCGACGCCGTGTCGATCAACCAGAAGTACGGGAACGCCCACACGATCAACCCCACCGCGCCGACGATGATCAGCGGGCGCCTGCCGTGCCGGTCCGACCACCGACCGGCCAGCAGGATCACCGGCACGCTGAGCAGCGACGACAGCAGCGTCACCACGAGCACCGAGTTGCGCGCCAACCCCAGCTCACGGGTCGTGTAGTCGAGCACGCCCGCGATGCTCACGTAGAAGATCGCGTTGGACGCGAACATCAGCCCGGAGCCGAGCAGCACCGTCCGCCAGTGCGTCCGCAGCACCTCCCGCAACGGCGCGGGGGCCGCCGTGGGCGCTTCCGCACGGCGTTCCTTGATCTCCCGGAACACCGGGCTGTCCTCCACCTTCAGCTGGATGAACAGCACCACCGGGAACAGCAGCGCGCTCGCCAGGAACGGCACCCGCCACCCCCACGCGGCGAAGTCGGCCGGCGGCACGGTCGCGCCGACGACCAGGAACGCCACGTTGCCCAGGATCACGCCCAGCGGCACACCGGCCTGCCCGAACGTCCCGGCGAACCCGCGCTTCGCCGGCCCTGCGGTCTCGGTCAGCAGCAGCACGACGCCACCCCACTGCCCGCCCACCGCGATGCCCTGCACGAACCGGAGCACCACCAGCAGCACCGGTGCCAGCACGCCCAGCGTCGCGCTGGTCGGCAGCAGACCGATCAGGAACGTCGCCGCGGCCATCATCGCGAGGCACGCCACCAGCGCCGGCTTGCGGCCGAACTTGTCGCCGACGTGCCCGAACACCAGCCCGCCGACCGGCCGCGCGATGAACCCGGCCCAGAACGTGCTGAACGAGAGCAGCAGCCCGACCAGCGGCGACGCGTCGGGGAAGAACAACTTCGGGAACACCAGCGCCGCGGCAGTGGCGTAGATGAAGAAGTCGTACCACTCAAGGCTGGAGCCGACGAGTCCGGCGGCCATGAGCTTGCGCAGCGTGCGCCGCTCGGGAGGAGCGGTCGTGACCATGGAATTCCCTTTCACCAGGTGTCCACGAACGGGCGTTTCTTGCCGGTCCTGGCCGGGGCGGCGTCGGGACCGGTGAGCAGGGTGGTGATCCAGAGCCGGGTGTCCGCCGGGTCGATCACGTCGTCGATCTCGTACGCGGACGCCACGTTGAGCGCCTTGCCGTGCTCGTAGGCGGCCGAGACCATCGCCTCGAACATCTCCTTGCGCTGCCCGGGGTCGTCGATGGCGTCCAGTTCGCGCCGGTACCCGAGCCGCACGGCCCCCTCCAGCCCCATCGGGCCGAACTCGCCGCTGGGCCACGACACGGCGAACAGCGGCACCTTCAAGCTGCCCGCCGCCATCGCCTGCGCGCCCAGCCCGTACGCCTTGCGCAGCGCCACGAACCCGAACGGCACGTCGAGGTTCGCGCCGGTCACGAGCATCCGGGTCAGGTGCCGCACGGTGGCGGTGCGCTCGGCGTCCGGCCCGACCATGAACCCCGGCGTGTCGCACAGGGACACCACCGGCAGGTCGAACGCGTCGCAGAGCTGGAGGAACCGCGCCGCCTTGTCCGCGGAGTCCGCGTCGATCGCACCGCCGAGGTGCGCGGGGTCGTTCGCGATCAAGCCCAGCGGCCGTCCCTCGACCCGGACCAGCGCGGTGACGATGCCGCGGCCGAACTCGCGCCGCAGTTCCAGCACCGACCCGGCGTCCGCGACGGTCTCCACCACGGTCCGCACGTCGTACGCGCGCACCCGGTTCTCCGGCACGAGGTGCCGCAACAGCCGCTGGTCCGGGCACTCCCAGCCGTCGACCGGGCCCTGGAAGTAAGAGAGGTACTTCTTGGCGACCTCGACCGCCTCGGCCTCGTCCGACACGAGCACGTCGATCACGCCGTTGGGCGACTGCACGTCGACCGGACCGATCTCCTCGGGCCGGAACACGCCGAGCCCGCCGCCCTCGATCATCGCCGGACCGCCCATGCCGATCGTCGCGTCACGGGTCGCGATCACCACGTCGCACGTGCCCAGCAGCACCGCGTTGCCGGCGAAGCACCGGCCGGACGCGATCCCCACCAGCGGCACCAGGCCGGACAGCTTCGCGAACAGGTGGAACGCCAGGCAGTCCAGCCCGCTGACGCCGCCGTGGTCGGTGTCGCCCGGCCGTCCGCCGCCACCCTCGGCGAACAGCACCACGGGCAGCCGTCGCTGCTCGGCGAGCGCGAACATCCGGTCCTTCTTGGCGTGGTTGCGCAGCCCCTGGGTGCCCGCGAGCACGGTGTAGTCGTAGGACATCGCGACGACCTGGCCGCCGTTCACCTTGCCGACGCCGGCGACCAGCCCGTCCGCGGGCGTGCGCTCGACCAGCTCGTCCAACGACCGGCGCCGGCGTTGCGCGGCGATGGCGAGGCCGCCGTACTCCACGAAGTCGGTGCACAGGTCGGCGATGTTCTCCCGGACCGTCCGCCGGCCACGCGAGTGCCGCTTCCCCTCCGCCTCCGGACGTGAGAAGTCGTGCCGCGCCAACGTTTCCGCGAGGTCCGGCCGGACGTCGTCGAGGTCGAACTCGACGGCCTTCTCCTCGACCGCGACGTCCACGCCCTCGGCCAGCAACGCGCCTTCCGAGACCGTGTCACCGACCTCGACCAGCACCCGCGCGTCACCGATCGGCACGACGTGCTGCATCTTCATCGCTTCCACGACGACCGTGCCGGACTCGATCGCCACGACGGTCCCCTGCACGGGAGAGCGCGCACCGGTGTCCTCACGGGGCAGCGAATCGACCAGACCCGTGTGCGCCTTCAGGAAATCCGGATGGTCCAGCAGACCGCGCAGGAAGCCGATGTTCGTCTTCGCACCGTCCACAGTGAACTCGTCCAGCGCACGGCGGGCGCGGCGCAGCGCGGTGTCCAGGTCGTCGGCGTGCACCACGACCTTGGCCAGCAACGGGTCGAAGTCCAGGCCCGCGCGGTAGCCGGCGGACGCGTGCGTGTCGACGCGGACGCCCGGACCGGACGGCGGCACGAACGTCGACAGACGTCCCGTCGAAGTCAGGCTGACCCGCAGCTGCAGCGCGCTGCCGCGCGGGGTGTGGGTCAGGTCGGGCTCGACCTCGGTCGCCAGCAGCAGCTGGGCCCGCACCAGGTCCAGCCCGGTGACCTGCTCGGTGACCGTGTGCTCGACCTGGAGCCGGGGGTTGGCCTCCAGGAACGCGAACCGGCCGTTCGGCGCGACCAGGAACTCCACCGTGCCCAGCCCCGTGTACCGGACGGCACGCGCGATCGTCGCCGCCGCCTCGTGCAACGCGGTCCGCAGGTCGGGGGAGAGGTCGGGGGCGGGTGCGATCTCGACCAGCTTCTGGTGCCGGACCTGCAACGAGCAGTCGCGGTCGCCGAGCACCGTGGTGCCGACCAGCTGCACCTCGACGTGCCGGGCCGGTTCGAGCAGCTCCTCCACGAACACCGTGCCGTCGCCGAACGCGGCCAGCGCCTCGGCCCGGCACCGGTCGACGGCGGCCCGGAGGTCGGCGAGCCGCCGCACGACCCGCACGCCCTTGCCCCCGCCGCCCGCGACGGCCTTCACCACGACGGCGCCGTGCGTGCGGAAGAAGTCCTCGAACCCGTCCTCGGCGCCGGCGAGCACCGGCACGCCGACCTCGGTGGCCAGCGCGCGGGCCCGGCTCTTGTCGCCGAGCAGTTCCAGCACCTCGGGCGGTGGGCCGACGAACGTCAGCCCGGCCTCGGCGCAGCGCCGGGCGAACCCCGCGTTCTCGGCCAGGAACCCGTAGCCGGGGTGGACCAGGTCGCACCCCTCGGCGGCGGCGAGCACCGCGTCCGCGTCCAGGTAGGAGCCGTGCAGCCGGACGGCGCGGTCGGCGAACCGGCCGTGGGCGTCGTCGGCGTCGGTGACCAGGGCGACGGTGCGCCAGCCGAGGTCCGCGGCGGCGCGGAGCACTCGGACGGCGATCTCTCCCCGGTTGGCGACGAGCAGCGTGGGCACTTCAACCTCCTGAGCGACCGCTTAGTATGTGACCGCGGTCGCATAGTGACACCTGCGCTTAGCGTTCGTCCAGAGGGAACCGATGCCAGTACCGAGGCGTCCTTGGGACAATCAGCCCAAGTGCGTGACCCGAGAAGCAGGCCAGGAGGCACCCACCGTGGTTTTCAAGAGGATGTTGCGCGCGTTCGGAGTCGGCGGTCCGTCCGTCGACACGGTGCTGGCCAACCCCAACGTCAGGCCGGGTGAGGTGCTGACCGGTGAGGTCCGCATCGCGGGCGGCGACCACCCGGTCGACATCGACCAGGTCAAGCTGTCGCTGGTCACCCGGGTCGAGGTGGAGAGCGGCGACAACGAGCACAACCGCAACGTCGAGTTCGCGCGGGTCGTCGTGGCGCAGCGGGTCAGCGTCGCGGCCGGGCAGAACCTCGTGCTGCCGTTCCAGTTCCCGATGCCGCTCGAGACGCCCGTGACGGTGGTGCACGGGCAGCCGCTGCACGGGATGACGATGGGCCTGCGCACGGAGCTGGAGGTGCGCGGCGCCGTCGACCCCGGTGACCTCGACCCGGTCGCGGTGCACCCGATCCGGTCGCAGGAGCACGTGCTGAACGCGTTCGGCGCGCTCGGGTTCCGGTTCCAGCGGGCGGACAACGAGTCGGGGCGCATCCACGGCGTGCCGCAGCAGCTGCCGTTCTACCAGGAGATCGAGTTCCTGCCGCCGGGCCAGTTCCTGGGCAAGATCAGCCAGCTCGAGCTGACGTTCGTGGCCGACCCGCACCGGCTGTACGTCGTGCTGGAGGCGGACCGCCGCGGCGGGCTGTTCCGGGCCGGCGGCGACTCGTTCGGACACTTCGCCATGTCCCACGATGAGGTGATCCGCACGGACTGGGCGGCGCTGCTCCACCAGTGGATGGATCAGGTGGCCGGCAGGCGATCTTCCGGCGGTTATGGGATGCACGGCGGTCACGGTGGGCACCACGGAGGTCACCACGGCGGGGGAATCGGGGCCGGCGGCATGGTCGCTGGGGCTGCGGCCGGCGTGTTCGGTGGGATGATGATGGGCGAGGCCCTCGACGAGGTCGGGGACTTCTTCGAAGGCGACTAACCCGCAGGAGGCATAGTGGGCATCGGCGGTGTGATCAGCGCTCTGATCGTCGGCCTCATCATCGGTTTGCTGGGCAAGCTCATCGCCCCGGGCAAGCAGGCCATCCCCATCTGGCTGACGATCATTGTCGGCATCGTGGCGGCGTTCCTGGGCACGTTCCTCGCCCGGGCTCTCGGCGTGGAGGACACGCCCGGCATCGACTGGATCGAGATCATCGTGCAGGTGATCATCGCCGCCATCGGCGTCAGCCTCGTCGCAGGCTTCTACGGCAAGAAATCCGTCCGCTAGCCCCCGGACCGGACCAGCGGCGCTCCCGGAACATTCCGGGAGCCCCGCCCCGTTCCCTCGTGAGTCCTACGTTCCGGTCGCGTGAGTCCTACGTTCGGAACCCCCGAATTCAACGCTCAGAACACCCGCCGTCGCCGGTCGCGCCGCGCGGGTCGTACCTGAGCGTTGAACTCATGCGTTCTGAACGTAGGACTCACGCGTTCTGAACGTAGGACTCACGGGGTGGTGGGGGCGCCGAGCATGCGGAGGACGAGGTCGGCGTAGAGGTCGCCGATCTGCTCGGGGGTGCGGCGGCCGGAGGGCTGGTACCAGCGGGCCACGTCGATGCACAGCGAGAGGACGGCCAGCGTCGCGCCGCGCACGTCGGGGACGTCGAACGCGCCCGCGTCGACACCGGCCGAGATCATCTCCCGCACCGCCGCCTCGATCCGGCGACGGAGCACGACCACCTCCGCCAGGTGCTCCGGCGTCAACGCGGTCAACTCGTACTGGACGACCCGCGCCGTCGTGTGGAACTCGGCGTGCCACGACGCGAACGCCCGCACCGCCGACGTCAGCCGGACCACCGGGTCCGCGTCCGACACCGCGGTCAGCACGGACAACGACGTCGCGTGCCCGACCCGGGAGATCTGGAACAGCAGCTCCTCTTTGGACCGGTAGTGGATGTACACCGCGGCGGGCGACATGCCGGCCTGCGCCGCGATGTCACGGGTGGTCGTCGCGTGGTACCCGCGCACGGAGAACGCGGCGGCGGCGGCGATCAGCATCCGCCGGGCCGCCGGCGGCTCGACCGAGGACCACGTCTCGTCCAGGAGTGCGAACTCATCACGGCTCGACGTCATGCACCTCTCCTTGACACGGGCCCGAACGATACCGCAGGCTAAGCGCACGCTTACGCCTAAGCAACCGCTTAGTATGGAGGATGCGAGAAGTGCGCCGCACGCTGTTCGAACCCGACCACGAAGCGTTCCGCGAGACCGCGCAGGAGTTCTGCGCCCGCACCCTCAAGCCGGACTACGAGAAGTTCGTCCAGCAGCGCCACATCGACCGGGAAGTGTGGCTGGAGGCGGGCAAGCAGGGCCTGCTCGGCCTGGAGGTCCCCGAGGAGTACGGCGGCAGCGGCGCGAACGACTACCGGTTCAACGCCGTGCTCGGCGAGGAGCTGTCCAAGGTCAGCGCCGGCATGGCCTCCTGCCTCGGCATCCACGGCGACGTCGTCGCCCCCTACCTGGTCGACCTGTGCACCGAGGAGCAGAAGCAGCGCTGGCTGCCCCGGTTCTGCGCGGGCGAGATGACGACCGGCATCGGCATGACCGAACCGTCCGGCGGCTCCGACCTCGCGGCGCTCAAGAGCAACGCGGTCAAGCGGGGCAAGGACTGGGTCCTCAACGGCTCCAAGACGTTCATCACCAACGGCTTCTCCGCCGACATGATCGTGGTCGCCGCCCGCACCAGCCCGGAGAAGAAGGCCAGGGGCATCACGCTGTTCGCCGTCGAGACCGGCATGAAGGGCTTCGAACGGGGCCGCAAGCTGGACAAGGTCGGCCAGCCCGAGTCCGACACCGCCGAGCTGTTCTTCGAGGACGTGCGCGTCCCGGACGAGAACGTCATCGGCGAGGTCGACCAGGGCTTCATCTACATGATGGAACGCCTGCCCCAGGAACGCCTCGGCGGCGCGATCTCGAACCTCGCCCACGCCAAGCAGATCCTGCTGGAGACGATCGGCTACGTGAAGGAGCGCAAGGCGTTCGGCCAGGCCATCGGCTCGTTCCAGCACAACAAGTTCACCCTCGCCGAGCTGGTCACCAAGATCGACGTGACGCAGGCGTTCCTGGACCAGTGCACCGACGCGCACACCCGGCGCGAGCTGACCGCCGTGGACGCGGCGAAGGCCAAGTGGTGGAGCGCGGACGTGCAGAACGACGTCATCGACGCCTGCGTGCAGCTGCACGGCGGCTACGGCTACATGACCGAGTACCGCGTGGCGCGTGCCTGGATGGACGCCCGGGTGACCCGGATCTGGGCCGGTTCGAACGAGATCATGAAGGAACTCATCGGCCGCGACCTCGGCCTCTAGACACCAGGAGCACCGCCATGCCCGAGGCCGTCATCGTCGCCGCCTCGCGTTCCCCGATCGGCCGCGCCCGCAAGGGCTCGCTGGTCGACCTGCGCCCGGACGACCTGGCCGCGCAGATCGTCGCCGCCGCACTGGACCAGGTCCCGGAGCTGGACCGCGAGGACATCACCGACCTGCACATGGGGTGCGCCGAGCCGCAGGACGAGCACGGCCAGAACGTGGCCCGCCGGGTCGCCGTCCAACTGGGGCTGGACGGCCTGCCCGGCACCACCGTCAACCGGTTCTGCGCCTCCTCGGTGCAGACCGCGCGGATGGCGTTCCACGCGATCAAGGCCGGCGAGGGACACGCGTTCATCAGCGCCGGCGTGGAGTGCGTCTCCCGCTACCGGCACGGCGACCCGCACCTCAACCCGCTGTTCGACGAGGCCCGCGCGCGCACCGAGCGCACCGCCCAGTCCAACGACCTGTGGCACGACCCGCGTGACGACGGTGAGCTGCCGGACTACTACATCTCGATGGGGCAGACCGCCGAGAACGTCGCCACCCTGCTCGGCATCAGCCGCCGCGACCAGGACGAGTTCGGCGTCCGCTCTCACAACCTGGCGGAGAAGGCCATCGCGGACGGCTTCTTCGAGCGCGAGATCACCCCGGTGACGCTCCCGGACGGCACGGTCGTCGCCGCCGACGACGGCCCGCGCAAGAACGTCACCTACGACGCCGTCTCGTCGCTCAACCCGTCGTTCCGTCCACAGGGGACGGTGACGCCCGGCAACTGCTGCCCGCTCAACGACGGCGCGGCGGCGGTGGTCGTCATGAGCGCCACCAGGGCGAAGGAACTCGGCCTGACCCCGTTGGCGCGCATCGTGTCCACCGGTGTGTCCGGCCTGTCGCCGGAGGTCATGGGCCTCGGCCCGGTCGACGCCACCAGGCAGGCGCTCGCGCACGCGAACCTGACCATCGACGACATCGACCTGGTCGAGATCAACGAGGCGTTCGCCGTGCAGGTGCTCGGCAGCCAGCGCGCGCTCGGCATCGACATGGACAAGCTGAACGTGCACGGCGGCGCGATCGCGCTCGGTCACCCGTTCGGCTCCACCGGCGCCCGCATCATGACCACCCTGATCAACGGGATGCGCGCCCGTGACGCGCAGTTCGGGCTTGAGACGATGTGCGTCGGCGGCGGTCAGGGCATGGCGATCATCCTGGAGAGGTTGAGCTGAATGGGAATCCTGGACAAGTTCCGGCTGGACGGGCAGGTCGCGATCGTCACCGGCGCGTCCTCGGGCCTGGGCGTGGCGTTCGCCAAGGGCCTGGCCGAGGCGGGCGCGGACGTCGTGCTCGCGGCCCGGCGGGTGGACCGGCTCAAGGACACCGCGAAGCTGGTGGAGGACGCCGGCCGGCGGGCGCTGATCGTGCGGGCCGACGTGGCGCAGCCGGACGACTGCCGTGAGGTCGCCCGCGCCGCCGCCGAGTTCGGTGACGTCCGCGTGCTGGTGAACAACGCGGGCGTGGCGTCGGCGGTGCCCGCGTCCCGGGAGACGCCCGAGCAGTTCCTCGGCGTCATGGACGTGAACCTCAACGGCGCGTACTGGATGGCGCAGGCGGCGGCGGCCGTGATGACCAACGGCGGGTCGATCGTCAACGTGTCCAGCGTGCTCGGCATCATCTCCGGTGGCCTGCCGCAGGCCGCGTACTCCGCGTCGAAGGCGGGCCTGCTCGGGCTGACCCGCGACCTGGCGCAGCAGTGGACGGGCCGCAAGGGCATCCGGGTCAACGCGCTCGCACCCGGCTACTTCGGCTCCGAGATGACCGACCAGTACCCCGACGGCTACCTGGAAGCGCACGTCTCGAGGCTCCCGATGGGCCGTGTGGGCGATCCGGAAGAGCTCGCGGCGGCAGTGGTGTTCCTCGCTTCGGCGGCAGGCGGCTACACCACCGGTGCGACGTTCGTGGTGGACGGCGGTGCGACGATCGGGGGCTGATCCCCGACTTGTGACCCACGGCGGCGGCGCGGCGATCTAGCCTGTAGGCAGGGGAGATCGCCGTCCGCACGGGGGAGTTCCGTGGTCGCGAAGAGCTCGACCGAAGAGCCCAGCTTCACCATCCTCGACCCGCCCAAGTCAGCGTTCCGCCGCAAGCGCTTCCTGCTGCCGTTCGGGATCTCGGCGGGCATCGCGCTGGCCGGTGCGATCGCGCTGTTCGCGTCCGGCACGGTGGCGCTGCCGTTCAAGCAGGTCACCGTGGTGAGCGCCATGATGGCCTCCAAGTCGGTGTACTTCCAGGACTCCGAGGTCCGCCGGATCCTGATGGCCAACGGCATCGACGTGCGGGTCTCCGACTCGGGCGGTTCCCGGGAGATCGCCCGCGACCGGCAGGAACGGGTCCGCGAGTTCGACTTCGTGATGCCGTCCGGGCAGGCGGCGGCCGAGCTGATCCGGGACAGGTTCGGCGGCCGGGTGTACTTCCCGTTCGCCAGCCCGCTCGTGCTGGGCGCGTTCAGGGAGTACGCCGAGGCGCTGGAAGCCGAAGGCGTGGCGAAGGGCCAGGAGGGCGGGCTCTACTACACGCTCGACATGGTCGAGTTCGTCAAGCTGTCCCTGCCCGAAGGCGGTGGCGCGGCGAAGACCTGGAACAAGCTGAAGCAGCCCGTCGACAACCGCAACCAGATCGTCGCGCAGTCGCCCAACCCGTGCGACTCCTACTCCGGCTCGGCGTGGCTCGGCCTGGTCGCGTTCGCCGCCAACGGCTCCGTCGCGCCGAACGAGCAGAACGCGCTGGAGGTGGCGCGGCGGGTCAAGCCGGTGTTCGAGATCGAGGGCCTGCACGGCTCCGGCATCGGCACCACGTTCTTCTACCCGGACGGACGCAGCAGCGCTCCGGTCGGCGTCATGTACGAGCACCAGTACATGGCGCACCAGTTCGACACGGTGGCGCGCACCGGCAAGCCCGACAGCGAACGGGTCCTGCTCTACCCCGACACGCACCACCGCACCGAGCCGTGGCTGATCGCGTTCAGCCCGGCGGGCGAACGGGTCGGCGACCTGATCCGCAACAACGCCGACCTGCGCCGACGTGCCCTGGAACTGGGGTTCCGGCTGGACAACCAGGACTCGACCGCGCTGCCGGACCTGCTGGCGGCCCGTGGTCTGCCGGAGCCGGCCCCGAGCCTCACCGAGGGGTTCCTGCCCAAGCCCCCGGACCTGGAGACGATGATCAGGGAGGTCGGCCGCTGCCCGGAGATCCGGGTGCCGATATGAGGCGGCCCGTGCTGCTCCTGGTGGCGGTGGCCGCTGTCCTGGCCGGTTGCACGTCCGTCAAACCCGAGCCGACCACGTTGACGGTGCTGGCCAGTTCCGAGTTGGCCGACCTCTCGTCGGTGCTCGCCGACCTGCGCCGGGACACGGGGGTCGAGTTGAAGCTCGACTACGAGGGCACGGTGCGGGCCAGCGAACAGGTCGCGGCGGGCGTCGACCACGACCTGGCGTGGCTGTCCACGAACCGGTACCTGAAGCTGAAGGACGTCGACCTGCCGCCGTCCGCCACGACGATGCTGTCGCCGCTGGTGCTGGGCGTGAAGGCGGGTCAAGCGGAGGCGTTGCGCGGTGCGTCGTGGGCGGACGTGGCCGGGCGCGCGGCGGCGGGCGGGTTGCGGTTCGGCATGGCCGACCCGCGCGTGTCCGGCAGCGGGATGGCGGCGTTGATCGGGGTGGCGACGGCCGCGGCGGGCACGGGTGCGGCGTTGCGGTCCGAGGACGTCACGTGCGACAAGCTCCAGGGCTTCCTCACCGGACGGGCGTTCGGCGCGGCCGGCGCGACGGAAGTCGTGGACGAGTACGTGAAGCGGCAGGACGAGGTGGACGCCGTGGTGACGTACGAGTCGGCGGTGTTGTCGCTGAACGCGTCCGGGCAGCTCCGCGAGCCGCTGGAAGTCGTGTACCCGCGGGACGGGATCGTGCTGTCGGACTACCCGTTGATGCTGCTCAAGCCGGACAAGCGGGCCGCCTACGACCGCGTGGTGCAGTGGCTGCGCTCGCCGACCGCCCAGCGGGCGATCATGGAACGCACGTCGCGCCGGCCGGTGGACCCGCAGGTCGAGCGCACGGAGGAGCTGCGCGAGCCGATCGGCACCGCGCTGTACTTCCCGGGCACGCAGGAAGTCGTGGACGCCCTGCTCGCCGCCTACGACCGCGCGGGCGACCCGCGCCGGGTGGTGTTCGTGCTCGACCACTCGACGTCGATGGCCGGTGAGCGGATCGCCGGTCTGCGGGAGGCGTTCGCGACGTTGAGCCGCGCCGGCGGGTTCGACCAGTTCAGGGTGGGGGAGACGGTCGTGCTCGTGCGGTTCGCGGGCACCGTGAAGGAGGAGCGCAGCGTCGTGGTCCGGGGTGCGGCGGACCTGGAAGCGCTCGCCGGGGCTCTGGCGTCGGCGGAACTCGCGACCGACGGCACCGCGATCTGGTCGGCGCTGGACCACGCGTACCGGATCGTCGGCGACGGCACGGTCGTGCTGATGACCGACGGCGAGAACAACGCCGGGATGAGCGCGGACGACTTCCTCGCCGCGTGGCCGAACCCGCCGGCGCGCACGTACGCGATCCGGTTCGGCGAGGCCGACCCGGTCGAGCTGGACAGGGTGGCGCGGGCGACCGGCGGACGGGTGGTCGACGCCGGTTCGGGATCGCTGCTGGAGGCGGTGAAGGAGATCCGTGGCTGTCGATAGAGGACTGTGGTGGTCGGTGTGGTGGCCGTGGGCGGTCGTGTGGATCATCACCGAGCTGGCGCTCGTCGTGGCCGTCGGGGTGGCGGTGGTGACCTGGCGCGCGGCACGCCGGTCCGACGCGCGGCCGACGCTGGGCGTGCCCGTCTACCTGGACGGGAAGGCCGTGCTGCACATCGTCGCGACCGGCCGGTTCGGCATCGAGCGGCTGCCGGCCGAGATCATCTCACGGGCCGTGCTCACCAAGGACGGCAAGATCTCGATCCCGTGGCTGGCCAACTCGGGCGCCGACGTCGCCAGCACCCGTGAGGAGATCAAGACCTACCAGAAGACCTACGAGCCGATCGACCTGATCGGCGAGCTGGTGGAAGGGCTGGAGCACCGGAACGACCTGCTGCACGTGGACCTGGACGAGCGCACGTTGTTGCGCAACGCGGCCCTGGAGCGGGCGGAGACGGGTCCGGCCACCCGTTCGATGAAGCTCCGGCGCATCCAGCGCTTCGTGTCCATGCAGGGCGTGTTCCGGGTGGTGCAGCAGCAGAACGGCATCACGGTGCTCCTGGCGCCCGTCGGCGACCCGGACGACCCTGAAGAGGGACCGCAGGTGCGGGTCGAGTGCAGCGACGACTGGCTGCTGCGCGATTCCGTGCCCGAAGGGACGTTCAACGCCCGGTGCGTCGGCAAGGTGCAGCGGTGGAAGGCCGAGACGGAAGAGCTGGTCGTGCTGCCGATCGCGATGTTCCAGTGAGCCGGCGTGCGATGCTTTCCCCATGGCATCGGTACCGGAACGGCTGATCGACGCCGCGACGCGGTTGTTCGCCGCCAAGGGCTTCGACCGGGTCGCGGTGCAGGAGATCGTGGACCTGGCAGGCGTCACCAAGGGCGCCATGTACCACTACTTCGGGTCCAAGGACGACCTGCTGCACGAGATCTACGGCAGCCTGCTGCGGATGCAGACGGAGCGGCTGGACGAGTTCGCGTCCGGTTCGGCGCCCGTCGCCGAGCGGCTGCACGCGGTGGCGGTCGACGTCGTGGTCACGTCGGTGGAGAACTTCGACCAGGCCCGGGTGTACTTCCGCTCGGCGGACCACCTGGCCGAGGACAAGGTGCGGGAGATGCGCGCGGAACGGCGCCGGTACCACGAGCGGTTCCGGTCCCTTGTGGAGGAAGGGCAGGCGTCGGGCGTGTTCCGCGCCGACGTGCCTGCGGACTTGACCGTGCACTACTTCTTCGGCACCGTCCACCACCTGGGCCAGTGGTACAGCGCCGACGGGCCGTTGTCGGCGAAGCAGGTGGGCCGCCACTTCGCCGACCTGTTCCTGGCTTCCCTGCGTCCGGTGGAGGGCACCTCGTGAAGGCCGACCTGCACCGCTACCTCCGCGCCGCGCGCGAGGCCCTGCTGTGGAAGCTCGACGGGCTGTCGGAGTACGACGTGCGCCGACCGCTGACGGCGTCGGGCACGAACCTGCTGGGCCTGGTCAAGCACCTGGCGGGCGTCGAGGTGGGCTACTTCGGCGCGACGTTCGACCGCCCGTTCGCCGAGCACCTGGCGTGGCTGGAGAGCGACGAGCCGAACGTCGACATGTGGGCCACGGCGGACGAGTCGCGCGCCGACGTCCTCGGCCTCTACGAGCGCGCGTGCGCCCACGCCGACCGGACGATCGACAAGCTGGACCTCGACTCGCCGGGCAAGGTCCCGTGGTGGCCCGACAGCGGTCGGGCGATCACCCTCCACTTCATCCTCATCCACATGATCGCGGAGACGAACCGGCACGCGGGGCACGCCGACATCGTCCGCGAACTGATCGACGGCACGGCCGGCCTGCGCCCGGACAACGACAACCTCGCGCCGGTGGACGCCGCCTGGTGGCCCGAGTACCGCGCCCGCCTGGAACGCGTCGCTCGCGAGGCCTGACGGCTGACTCTCACGGGCCTCGAACCGGTGTCCACCGTGCTTGTCCACAGGGGGCGCGGTTGTCCACAGTCCGCGCTTCCGCACCTGACATCGCCGGTCACCTGTAGCAAGATCAAAGCAGGGGTCCCCTTGACGAGGACCCCTGCGTAGCCGGCGCGGCGACCGGCCTGGCCACCGTTGTGGTGGCCGGTGCGGTGTGGCAGTGGCCGGTCAGGCCACCAGCAGGACGACGGTTTCCGCCACGCAAGCGGGCTTCGGGTTGTTCTCGATCTCGATCGTCACCCGCACCACCGCCTGCTTGCCCTGCGGCACGTCCGCGATCTCGGCCAGTTCGGCCCCCGCGCGCACCCGCGAGCCGACGACCACCGGGCTCGGGAACCGGACCTTGTTCAACCCGTAGTTCACGCCCATGGACAAGCCCTGCACCGTGTAGGTGTCCCGCACCAGCAGCGGGATCAGGGACAGGGTCAAGTACCCGTGCGCGACCGGCGCGCCGAACGGCCCGGCGGCGGCCTTCTCCAGGTCCACGTGGATCCACTGGTGGTCACCGGTGGCGTCCGCGAACAGGTTGATCTCCGCCTGCGTGATCTCGTGCCACTCGCCGTGACCGAGGTGCTCACCCTTGGCCGCCGCGAACTCCTCCAGGTCAGCGAATACCCGCATCATCAGTCCTTCGGTCCGCCGGCGACGTAGATGACCTGACCGGACACGAACCCGGCACCCTCACTGACCAGGAAAGACGCGGTGTGCGCGATGTCCTCGGGCGTGCCCACGCGCTGCACTGGGATCGCCGCCGCCGCGCCCTTCTTGAAGTCCTCGAAGTCGATGCCGACCCGGGCCGCCGTCGCCGCCGTCATGTCGGTCGCGATGAACCCCGGCGCGATCGCGTTGACCGTCACGTTGAACTTGCCCAGCTCGATCGCGAGCGTCTTGGTGAACCCCTGCAAGCCGGCCTTGGCGGCCGAGTAGTTCGCCTGACCCCGGTTGCCCAGCGCCGACGTGCTGGACAGGTTCACGATGCGGCCCCACTGCGCCGCCGTCTGGAACTTCTGCACCGCCCGGCTCATCAGGAACGTGCCGCGCAGGTGGACGTTGATCACCGCGTCCCAGTCGTCGTCGGTCATCTTGAACAGCAGGTTGTCCCGCAGGATGCCCGCGTTGTTGACCAGGACGGTCGGCGCGCCGAGCTCGTCCGCCACCCGCTGGACCGCCGCGTCGACCGCCGCGCTGTCGCTGACGTCCACACCCACCGCGATGGCCGTCCCGCCGGACGCCTTGATCTTCTCCACGGCCTCGGCGCAGCTGCCCTCGTCGAGGTCGAGCAGCGCGACGGCCATGCCGTCCTGTGCGAGCCGCGTGGCTACGGCGGCACCGATGCCACGTGCGGCACCGGTGACGATGGCCACCCGTGCGTCCGTCTGGGCCACGGTCAGTCCTCCTTGATCTGCGGGCCTAAGCAACCGCTTAGTAACCTACCGGCGACGCCGGCTTGACGCCAGGGCTCGTCAGGAGAACCATACCGACTGGTCGGAATGTCAGCCAGAGGAGGCGCGGTGGAGTTCTCGGGCAAGGTCGCACTGGTCACCGGGGCCGCGAACGGCATCGGCGCGGGGGTCGCGCGCCGACTCGCCGCCGCCGGTGCGTCCGTCGTCGTCGCCGATGTGGACGACGTCCAGGGCAAAGCCGTGGCCGACGAGGTGCAGGGCGTGTTCGTCCACTGCGACGTCAGCGACCCCCGGCAGAGCGAAGCGGCGGTGGCGACGGCCGTCGAGCGGTTCGGCGCGCTGGACATCGCGGTGCTGAACGCGGGCATCGGCACCGGGTTCGGCCTCGGCGACGACTTCGACGCCGAGCGGTACCGCAAGGTCATGGGCATCAACCTCGACGGCGTCGTGTACGGCGTGCACGCGGCGCTGGCGGCGCTGAAGGCGCGCGGCGGCGGGCGCATCGTGGCCACCGCCAGCATGGCCGGCCTGATGGCGATGCCCATGGACCCCCTGTACGGCGCGAACAAGGCCGCCGTCGTCGGTCTCGTCCGCGGCCTCGGACCGGTGCTCGCCGCCGAAGGCGTCACCGTCAACGCCGTGTGCCCGTCCTTCGCCGACACCGCGATCATCACCGGCTTCAAGGCCACCCTGGAATCCGCCGGGATGCCGGTGATGAGCGTGGACGACGTAGTGGACGCTTTCGTCGCCGTGTTGCGGGACGGCAAGGCCGGTGAATGCTGGTTCGTGCAGGCCGGACGTCCCAGCGCGCCGTTCACCTTCCCCAACCCGCCCGGCCCGCGCACCGCCACCGGCGAGCGCGTCACCCTCGGCCGCGACCCCCTGATCGACAAGGAGAACTGACAACTGTGCGCGCCATCCAGATCACCGAGTTCGGCGGACCGGAAGTCCTCCACCAGGTCGACCTCCCCGAACCCGTCGCCGGTCCCGGCGAACTGCTCGTCGACGTCAGCCGCGCCGGCCTCAACTACGCGGACACCCACCAGGCCGAGAACTCCTACCTGTCGAAGATGGAGCTCCCGCTGGTGCCCGGCGGCGAGGTCGTCGGCACGGCGGGCGGGCGGCGCGTGGTCGGCCTGACCAACTTCGGCGGCTACGCGGAGAAGGCCGTGGTGCCCGAGGCGACCGCGTTCGACGTGCCGGAAGGCGTGGACGACCTCACCGCGTTGAGCATGGTCGTGCAGGGCGCGACGGCGTGGCTGCTGCTCCGCAAGAGCGTCCACCTGGAGGCGGGGGAGAGCGTCGTCGTGCACGCCGCCGCGGGCGGGGTCGGGTCGGTGGCCGTGCAGCTGGCGAAGAAGTGGGGCGCGGGACGGGTCATCGCCACCGCGAGCACCGAGGACAAGCGCAAGCTGGCGCTGGACCTGGGCGCGGACGTCGCGGTCGACTCCACCGCGGAGAACATGACGGACGTGCTGCGCGAGGCCAACGGCGGTCGGCGGGTCGACGTCGTGCTGGACATGACCGGCGGCGCCGTCACCGACCAGAGCATCGCCGCGCTGGCGCCGTTCGGGCGGCTCGCGTTCTACGGCATGGCCAGTCGGGAACAGCCGACCCCGGTCGAGCCCGGCCGGCTGCTGGTGCACTCGACGGCCGTCGTCGGCATGTGGCTGCCGCACGCGTTCAGGTTGCCGGGGCGCGTCGTGCACCGGGCCATGGGCGAGCTGTTCGACCTGGTCCGGGCCGGTGAGCTGCGGGCCGTGCCGGGTGGCGAGTACGGGCTGTCGGAGGTGCGCCAGGCGCACGAGGACCTGCGGGCCCGCCGCACGACCGGCAAGCTGGTCCTGGACCCGTCCCGCTGAGAATCCTGCGCTGAGAATTCGCGCTGAAAAACCTGCGCTGACAAACCCTGCGCCGAGATTCGGCGCTGAGAATTCGCGCTGAGCACTGCTGGAACCGCTGAGCACTGCTGAACACCGCTGCCACGGCTGACATCGCGGACCGGGGGCCACCCGTGATCGGCCGGCCCCCGGTCCGGATGATCAGTCGCTCAGCTCGGCCAGCGCGGCCTTGACCTTCGCGAGCTCGGCCTCCAGCTCCTCCATCCGCGTGCGGTGCTGGGTGCGGGCCGCCTCGATGACCTCGTCGATACCGCCGGCGATGTCGTCGTGCAACTCCTTGGCCGCCCGCGACACGGCCGCGGCCGAGATCGAGAGGCCCTGCACGACCCGCTTGGTGCCGTGCACCAGGTCGGCCTGCCACTCGCCGTCGGCGGTCCCGGTGACGGTCAGCGTGAGCTCGACCGTGCGGGTCTTCTTGGCCGTCGACTTGGCCCGCTTCACGGGCTTGGCCTCGGGCTCTTCCTGCGGCACGGGTGCGACCTCCTGCTGCACGGGTGCGGCGGGCGCCTCGGCGTCCACCGTCTCTTCCTGCTCCACGGGCGTGTCCGCCTGCACGTTCTCGTTTTCCTCTCTGCGCATCCGGCTCGACCCCCGCGTGATCATAGAACACGTGTTCGATGGTGGGTCGATTGCCTCGCACAGCGTAGGGTGTCGGGCTTGTGAGCGGTTGGTGGGACTTCCCCGCTCGCCGGTTCTTGGACCGGTTGAGCGACGAACTCGGAATTGCGGCGGTGCTGGCCTCTGGCGTGTTGGCGCCCGGAGTGCTGGCCGCGGTCGACCAGCACGGTGCGGCGGTGCGCGACATCCTCGCGTTCGGCGTGCCCGCGGCGGCGGTGGCGGGGGCGGTGCTGCTCGCCGGGTACGCCAAGGGCGTGCTCGACGAGGCGGCGGCGCAGGGCTGGCAGGTGCCGGCGATCGTGGACTGGGCGAACGCGGACTGGACGACGCTGAGACTCGCCGCCGTCTGCCACCTGTCGCGCAGCGACCAGCCCGCGCTCGAAGGCTGACGACCGGCCGGCCACCCGCCCCACGGTTGTCCACGCCTGGCCGGTCCACCCCCGCGGTGTCACGCCTGGCCGGTCCATTCCTGCGGTGTCACGCCTGGCCGGTGTCCGCGCCTCGCCGGTGTCCACCACTCGGTCCACCACTCGCGGTGTCCACGCCTCGCGGTGTCCGTGCTCGGCCGGTGTCCGCGCCTCGCGGTGTCCGTGCCAGGTCGTGTCCACCCCCTCGCGGTGTCCGCTGCCTTGCGGTGTCCACCCCTTGCCGTGTCAACGCCTCGCCGGTTGTCCACAGCCCCGCCGGTTGTCCACATCGGCGTCCGCGCGACCCCCGGCTTGTCGGCCCCTTCGGGAAGAATAAAAGCAGGGGTCCCCTTGGCGAGGACCCCTGCGAGAGCGTTCCGGTTAACGCGTGCCGTGACCGGGCGCGGTCAGCGCTGTTCGCCCGGCGGGTACTGGCCGGGGTGCGGCTGCACCGGTCGGCCCTGCATCGGCTGGTTCGGGGGCATCGGCTGACCCTGCATCGGCTGGCCCGGCGGCATGGTCTGGCCCGGCTGCATCGGCTGGCCGCTCATCGGCTGGCCGCCGGGAGCCGCCGGCATCGACGCCGCGTGCGCCGGCGTCTCGGTCATCCGGGTCGTCCGCTCGGCCGGCGAGACACCCGTCGCCGTCCGCTGCACGTCCTCACGGCCGCGCTTGTACGCCTCCGCCTGAGCCTTGGCCTGCGGCGCCTCCGCCTCGGCCTTCGTCAGCCAGCCTTCCCAGCGCTGCTGCATCGGCTTGATCAGGCCACCGCCGACACCGATGACCGCGATACCGCCGATCGTCGCCAGGATGGTGATCAGGATCGGCGTGGTCACCGTGGTGGCGACACCGATCTGGTTCAGGGCCGCGATCACGCCGAGCGCGATGATGAACCACGAGGCGATCTTGCCGAGCGTCGGACCGTAGGACAGCCCGCCGAGCGCCCGCGAGATGATGTCGCCCACGGCCCGCGCGACGGCGGCGGCGACCACGATGATGACGATCGCGACGATCGCCCGCGGCAGCCAGGCCACGATCTGGTTCAGCAGGTCGCTGACCGGGTTCGACCCGAAGACGCCGAACGCCACCTGGAGCGCGATCAGCAGCACGGCGTAGTACACGATCTGGGCGACCAGGCCCGACGCGTCGAACTTCGAGCGCGCCAACGCGTCGCCGATCCCACCGCGCTGCACCGCGCGGTCGAAGTGAAGCCGCTCCAACACCTTGTTCACCGCCGAGCGCAGCACCCGGGCGATGATCCACCCGATGAGCAGCACGACGAGGAACCCGACGAGTTTCGGCAGGAAGGTCACCACGTTGCGCAGGGCGTCACCGGCTGCGTCACCGATGCCTTGAGCCTGCACCGTCTGCGCGGCGAGCAGGGCTTTCATCGTCTTCGACCTCCTCGGACGACCCGTTCGTCTCTGGAACCGGTTACCCGAAGTGGTCGGATCAAACCCCGCATCCCCCGAGCGGGTGGTGTAAGCCGGGTAAAATGCGCACCGTCACCGGCGGGGCCCGGTCACGCCTCCGGGATCGGAGGCAGCCGCACGTCGTCGCGGTCCACCTCCACGCGCGAGACGCCGGGCACGGCCCCGAGCAGGGCTCCCACATCGGGGGCGACCGACCCGGTGACCACACCCAGCGTCTCCAGCACGTCCTCCACCACCATCCCGGCGTCGCGCAACGCGGACACCACGGTGGGCAGGTCGTCCAGGCTGTCGTCGGCGACCGAGACCACGACCTTGTCCACGGGCGCCTCCGTCAGGGCGTCAGGGGGTTTGCACCAATCCTGCACCCACATCCGTGGAAGGCAAGCCCAGACGACGAGCGGATTGCGACAACCTGGCCCACAGCTCCCACCCGCGCGAGCCGTACTTCTCCGCGATGAGCGCCGCCACGCCCGCGACGTGCGGCGTCGCCATGCTCGTGCCCGAGATGCGCTTGCGCATGCCGAGGCCGCCGTCCTCCTTGTTCCAGCTGGAGTAGACGTCCACGCCCGGACCGACGAGGTCGACCTGGCCGATGGTGTCCACCGTCCCGCAGGAGAACGGAGCGATCGCGCGCTGCACGTCGATCGCGCCGACGGAGAGGATCGACGGGCAGTTCGCCGGGTGGCCGACCGGGTTGACCCGCCCCGGCCGCCTGCTCTCGTTGCCGGCCGCCGCGATGATCAGCGTGCCCTTGCTCAACGCCCGCGTGGCGGCCTGCTCGAAGATCTGCGAGTGCGGCGTGCCCGGCCGGACGGCCGCGCCGAGCGACATCGAGATGACCGCGCAGCCGTTCGCGATGGCCCACTCGATGCCGGCGAGGATGCCGCTGTCCGAGCCGGAGCCCGCGTTCGACAGCACCTTCCCCGCGTAGATCTCGGCCTCGAACGCGACCCCGTAGCCAGGGCCGCCGCCGGCGGGCTGACGCGGACCGGTGGCGCTGCCGATGCAGTGCGTGCCGTGTCCGTGCGCGTCGTCCACCGTCTCACCCGTGATGAACGATTGCGTGACCGCGGTGCGGCCCGCGAAGTCCGGGTGCGCGACCGTGAAACCGGTGTCCAGCACGGCGACCCGGATGCCCTTGCCGGTGACCGTGCTGAGGTTCGCGCCCACGGCCTGCAGGCCCCAGGTGAACACGGACTCGTCCACGGGAGGCGCCGCGGCCTCGTCGGTGACGGTGTAGGCGTGCACGACCCGTTCGGCCTCGACCACGGAGATCGGACCGGGCGCCGCGGCGGCCTCGGTCAGCCTGGCGACCTGGTCCGGCGTCGCGTCGACGACGGCGATGCCCAAGTCCTGGAAGATCACGCCGTCCGCTGCGGCGAGTTCTTCCCTGGTCGCGGAATCCGCGCTGCCGGCGGTGCTGATGCCGGCGACGCGGCTCATCTCCCGCGCACCGGCCGCGACCGATTTGTCCTCGAGGAGCACCAGATAACGGCCAGTGGTCTCGGCGCCCGTTGGTTGTGACATGACGACCCCCTTCGGGGTGGGAATGCAGTCAGGTTTAACCCCGGATCACGCTTGTACTCAATCGGCCGTAAGAGTTGGCCCCTGGCGCAAACGTGGTTCGTATGCCCTAGTGGAGGCACCGGACCGGCAGGAGATACAGGTCACCCCACCGCGGTGCTCGTCCCGGCCTTCCGGGTGAACTTCCGCGCCAACGGCTCCACCACGCGGGCGGCGACCGGACCCACCACGGCCATGAGGAGCACGTACGCCGTCGCCAGCGCCGCCAACTCGCCGTCCACCGCGCCGGACGCCACCGTGAGCGACGCGATCACGATCGAGAACTCGCCGCGCGCCACCAGCGCCGCGCCCGCCCGCGCCCGGCCCATCCGGCCGATGCCCTGCCGTCGCGCCGCCCACCACCCGGTGGCGACCTTCGTCAACGTCGTCACCACGGCCAGCGCGACCGCCCAGCCCAGCACCGGCGGGATCGAAGCCGGGTCCGTGTTCAACCCGAACACCACGAAGAACATCGCCGCGAACAGGTCGCGCAACGGCTCCAGCATCCGGGTGGCGTTCTCCGCCGTCGACCCCGAGATCGCGATGCCCAGCAGGAACGCGCCCACGGCCGCGGACACCTGCAACTCCGACGCCACGCCCGCGACCAGCAGCGCCGCGCCCAGCACCTTGAGCAGGAACACCTCGGGCTCGGGGCTGTCCACCAAAGCCGACACGTACCGGCCGAACTTCAGCGCGATGACCAGGACGATGGTGATCGCGACCAACGAGACGCCCACCGCGGTCAGCCCGCCGACGAAGCTCACGCCCGCCAGCACCGCGGTCAGGATCGGCAGATACACCGCCATCGCCAGGTCCTCGAACACCAGCACCGACAGCACCACCGGCGTCTCCCGGTTGCCCAGCCGGCCCAGGTCGCCGAGCACCTTCGCGATGATCCCGGACGACGAGATGTAGGTGACGCCGCCCATCGCCAGCGCGCCGACCGGTCCCCAGCCCAGGACCAGCGCGGCGATCACGCCCGGCGTCGCGTTCAGCACGATGTCCACGACGCCGGCCGTCCACGACCGCTTCAGCCCCGTCATCAGCTCGGCGGCCGAGTACTCCAGGCCGAGCAGGAGCAGCAGCAGGATCACGCCGATCTCGCTGGAGATGTGCGAGAACTCCTCGATGCCGTGCAGCGGCACCAGGCCGCCCTGCCCGAAGGCCAGGCCGCCGATCAGGTAGAGCGGGATCGGGGAGATGCCGATCCGCCACGCCATCTTGCCGAGCAGGCCCAGCCCGAAGAAGACCGCACCCAGTTGGATCAGTGCGATTGCGGTGTTGTGCAAGGTGTTCAGCCACCACCCAGCAACTCGGCGGCGGCTGTCAGGCCGTCCGACGTGCCGACCACGACGACGAGGTCACCGCCCGCGAACACGAAGTCCGGGCGAGGCGACGGGTGCACCGAACCGGCGCGCACGACGGCGACGATGGACGCGCCGGTGCGGGTGCGCAGCTCCGTCTCGGACAGCGGGCTGCCGTCGAACCGGGAGCCGGGGATGATCGGGAACTGCTTGGTGGAGATGCCCGCGACCTCGCGGTGCTGCTCCTCCAGGTGCGCCACCAGCTGCGGTGAACCGAGCAGACCGGCCAGGGTGCTCGCCTCCGACGGCGTCAACGCGATCGAGGCCGCGCAGCCGTCAGGGTCGTCCTCGTGCGACACGATCAGCTCGAACTTGCCGTCACGGTGCGTGATCACCCCGATCCGACGGCCCGCGCGGATCACGAAGTCCTGGCGGGTGCCGATCCCCGGTAGCGGCGTCACCTCGACGTTCACCCGTCCGATCATAATCTGCGGATGACACGTGTTCGGTCGATCAGCCGGGGATGGGTGGTGCGGGACCGGGTGCCCGGACCGGACGTGGACGAGTTCGCCGAGCCGGAGCGGATCGTCGCCGCACTGGCCCGCGCCCGGCCCGGCACGCTCCTCGCCGTGCAGCACCCGCACCGCACGCCCGCCGCGCTGGCCGCCGGGTCGAGCCTGCTCGACGCCCTGCCCCAGGCCCGCGCCGAACTCGCCCACCTGCGTCGCAGCGCCTACCGCGAGGTGCGGGACGTGGTCGCGCCCTACCGGGTGGACGGCCCGGACGGCACCGCGTACGGGCTGCTGTGCATGGTCGACCCGGCGGCGGTCGGGCACACCGAGGACGTCTACCCGGACGTCGTCGCCGAGCGCACCCGGGTGCTGTCCGGCCTCGGCTGCCTGACGAGCGCGGCGATGCTCGTGCCGGTGGGCCGTGAAGTCCGGCTGACGGAGCTCGTGGCGCAGGTGGACGACGAGCCCGCCGTGTCCGTGGTCGACCCCGGCGGGCGGCGGCACTGGCTGTGGCTGGTCGGACCGGGCGAACGCCAGGACGCCCTGCTCGCCGCCGCCGGGGAGCACCCGCTGATGGTGGCCGACGGCAACCACCGGGTGGCCGCGACGGCCGGGCTGTCCGGCCTGCTGGCGCTGGTCACCGCCGGTCCCGACCTCCGGATCGGGCCGATCCACCGGGCGTTGGCGGGCACCGGGCTGACGTTGGCCGACCTCACCGCCGCGTGGCGCTCGGCCGGGCTGAGGGTGACGCAGGTCGACGCCACGACCCGCCCGTCGCCGGGGGTGGTGGTCGCGGTGGCCGGTTCGAGCGCCGTGCGGGTCGAGCTGCCGCCGGGCGCCGACCACGCGTTCGTGGAGACCGTGCTGCTGGACAAGGCGCTCGGGCTCGACCCGGAGAGCCCGCACGTGCGCCCGGTGACCGGCGGCGCGCCCGTCGACGCGGACGCCCTGCTGCTGATCGCGCCCGTGCCGCTCGCGGACGTGCTGGCGGTGCACGCGGCGGGCGGCCGGATGCCCCGCAAGAGCACCTACTTCACGCCCAAGCCGCGCAGCGGGCTGCTGCTCGCCGATCTCGACTGACGGTCGGGCCACCTGATGCGGGTGTGACGGGCCGCACCAGGCACAATTGGAGGTTGACGACCGTCGTCGCATTGAGGAGGACCAACCCGTGGGACACGGTGAGCTGCGTGGCGTGGTGGCCCTGGACGGGCCGTCCGGCACCGGCAAGTCCTCAGCGGCGCGACGGCTCGCGGCCGGTCTGGGCGCCCGTTACCTGGACACGGGCGCGATGTACCGGGCGGTGACGCTGGCCGTGCTGCGCGCCGGCGTCGACCTCGCGGACCCGGCGGCCGTGGCCGCGGTGGCGCGGGACGCGGTGCTCGTCCAGGGCACCGACCCCGACCGGTCGACCACTTCCCTGGACGGCGAGGACGTCGGCGCGGAGATCCGCGGCCCCGAGGTGACGCTCGCCGTGTCACCGGTCTCCGCCGTGCCCGCGGTGCGCGCGCAGCTCGTCGCCGAGCAGCGCCGGATCATCGCGGAGGCGCTGGCGGAGGTGGGCGGCATCGTGGTGGAAGGCCGTGACATCGGCACCGCCGTCGTGCCCGACGCGCCCCTCAAGGTGTACCTGACGGCCGACGCCGAGGCTCGCGCCCAGCGCCGTGCCAAGCAGGACAGTGCGTCCGGGCGCCAGTCGACGCTGGACGCGACGCTCGCCGACGTGCAGCGGCGCGACACCTACGACTCGACGCGCGCGGTGTCGCCGCTGCGCGCGGCGGACGACGCGGTGGTGCTGGACACGACGTCGCTCGACCTCGCCGGCACGCTGGCGGCGTTGATGGGACTGGTGGGCGACCACGGGCTGCTGGCCCAGCCGAGCGGACGGGTGCGCGGGTGACCGACCAGCTCCCCGGCGGTGCCTCCGCCCGGCTGCACGACATCGGGCGGTGGATCGCGCGCGGACCTGCCCGGACACCGTTCCGGGTGCGGTCGCACCACGTGTCGCGGATGCCGGCGGAAGGCCCCGTGGTCGTCGTGGCGAACCACAGCTCGATGGCGGACGGGCCGATATTGTTCGGCGTCCTGCCCCGACGTGTGGTGTTCTTGATCAAGCAGGAGATGTTCAAGGGCG
This sequence comes from Saccharothrix sp. NRRL B-16314, assembly GCF_000716595.1. Lineage (GTDB taxonomy): Bacteria > Actinomycetota > Actinomycetes > Mycobacteriales > Pseudonocardiaceae > Actinosynnema. The sequence goes on along the minus strand of NZ_JNXC01000037.1, from coordinate 17,699 downwards.
TGGTGGGCACGCTGCTGCGCAAGATCGGCCAGCTGGCCGTGCGGCGCGGCGAGCCCGACCGGGCGCCGTTGCTCGCGGCGCAGAAGGTGCTGCGGGCCGGTGGCGTGGTGGGCGTGTTCCCCGAGGGCACCCGCGGCGCGGGCGACGTGGCCGAGGCCCAGCGCGGCGCGGCGTGGCTCGCCCGCTCGACCGGCGCGGTCGTCGTGCCCGTCGCGTGCCGGGGCACCCGGCGCCCGGACGGCACCGGACGGCGGTTCCGGCCCGTGGTGGACGTGCTCGTGGGCGAGCCTTTCGAGCTGCCGACCGACAAAGGTCGTCAGGCGCTCGTGAAGGCCACCGAGCAGGTCCGCGACCGCTTGGCCACTCTTGTGGCCGAGCTAGACAGTCAGCGAGGAGAAGTTAGATGACGGACTTGGACGGCACCTGGGCGGACGAGTCCGACTGGACCGCGTTCGACGAGGAGGTCGAGGGCGAGGAGGGCGGCGCGCCCCCGATGCCCGTGCTGGCCGTGGTCGGCCGGCCGAACGTGGGCAAGTCGACCCTGGTCAACCGCATCATCGGCCGCCGTGAAGCGGTCGTGCAGGACGTGCCGGGCGTCACCCGTGACCGGGTGGCGTACGACGCGCTGTGGAACGGCCGCAAGTTCACCGTGGTCGACACCGGCGGCTGGGAACCCGACGCAGTCGGCATGATGGCCGCCGTCGCCGCGCAGGCCGAACTGGCCATGGCCACCGCCGACGCGATCCTGTTCGTCGTGGACGCGACCGTCGGCGCGACGACCAACGACGAAGCCGCCGTGAAGCTGCTGCGCCGGTCCAAGCGGCCCGTGCTGCTGGTGGCGAACAAGGTGGACGACGAGCGGCTGGTCGCCGAGGTCGCATCGCTGTGGTCGCTCGGCCTCGGCGAGCCGATCCCGGTGTCCGGCCTGCACGGGCGCGGATCGGGCGACATGCTCGACGCGATCCTGAAGGCGCTGCCGGAGACGCCGCGCGAGACGTTCGAAGCGGTGCGCGGCGGCCCGCGCCGGGTGGCCCTGGTCGGCCGGCCGAACGTCGGCAAGTCGTCCCTGCTGAACCGGCTGACCGGCGAGAACCGGTCCGTCGTGCACGAGGTCGCCGGCACCACCGTCGACCCGGTCGACTCGCTGGTGGAGCTGGACGACGAGATGTGGCGCTTCGTCGACACCGCCGGTCTCCGCAAACGGGTGAACTTCGCGTCCGGCGCCGAGTACTACGCGTCGCTGCGCACCAAGGCCGCGATCGAGTCCGCCGAGGTGGCCATCGTGCTGCTGGACGCGGCCGAACCGATCAGCGAGCAGGACCTGCGGGTGCTGACGATGGTCGTGGAATCCGGTCGGGCGTGCGTGCTGGCGTTCAACAAGTGGGACCTCGTGGACGAGGACCGGCGGCACGACATGGTGCGTGAGCTGGAACGAGGGCTGGTCCGGGTGCCGTGGGCCGAGAAGGTCAACATCTCGGCGCTGACGGGACGCGCGGTGCGCAAGCTCGCGCCCGCGCTGCGGACGGCGCTGAAGTCCTGGGACACCCGCATCCCCACCGGCCAGCTGAACTCGTGGCTGACCGACCTGATCGCCGCCACCCCGCCGCCGGTGCGCAGCGGCAAGCAGCCCAAGGTGCTGTTCGCCACCCAGGCAGGCACCCGGCCGCCGACGTTCGTGCTGTTCACGACCGGTTTCCTGGAGGCGGGGTACCGGCGGTTCATCGAGCGGAGGCTGCGCGAGGACTTCGGGTTCGCGGGCAGCCCGGTGCGGATCTCGGTGCGGGTGCGGGAGAAGCGCCTCAAGAAGTGATCGGTTGCTCCGGCAGGCGGAATGCGGTTGCCTGGCGTCGTGCCGGTGCGATTGGTCCTCGCTGACGACGAAGCGCTCCTCCGCCGAGGGCTGAAGGTGCTGCTGGAAGCCGACGGACGGGTGGAGGTCGTGGCCGAGGCCGCGGACGGCGCCGGGCTGCTGGACGTCGTGCGGCGGTTCCGGCCGGACGTGGCGCTGGTGGACGTCCAGATGCCGGGGATGGACGGCCTCACCGCGTTGAAGGCGATGCTGGCCTGGCCCGACCCGCCCGCGTTGGCGGTGCTGACAACGTTCGACCTCGACGACTACGTGGCGACCGCGTTGGAACTCGGCGCCCAGGGTTTCCTGCTGAAGGACGCCGAGCCGGAAGCCCTGGTCAGGGCGGTGCTCGACCTGGCGGCCGGCGGGGCGGTGCTGGATCCCCGGATCGCCGCCCGGCTGCTGCCGAAGCTGCGCGCGACGCGGCTGCGGGAGAACCGCCAGCTCGACGGCCTGAGCGCGCGTGAACGCCAGGTGCTCGGCCTGCTGGCGAGCGGGCAGCCGAACAGCGCCATCGCCGCGTCGCTGGGGCTGAGCGAGGCGACGGTGAAGAGCTACGTGTCCACCGTGCTGACGAAACTCGGCGTGGAGAACCGCGTGCAAGCGGCCCTAGTGGCGCACCAGGTGGGCCCGTGGTGATCCTCCTGGAGGCCCTGGCCGTCCTGGTGCCCGCCGCGATGGTGCTGATGGCCGACCACGTGCCGTACGCGTGGTCGATCCCGACGGCGCTGGCGGCGTGCCTGTTGCTGCCGGTGCGCCGTTGGCGGCCGTGGCCGGCGGCACTGGCGTGCCTGCCGGGCCTGATCGGAGGACTCGGCTGGCCGCCCACCGTCGTGGCCATGTACCGGGTGGGTCGGAAGTCGTCGGTGCGGATGATGATCACCTTGGTGGCGCTGGCGACCATCCTCCCGTCCGCCCTGGTGGTGGTGACCCAACGCCTGGCCCTGGGTTCCGCGCTCCTGACCGTCGCGTTCAGCCTCTTCATGTCGGGCGCGCCCACGGCGTTGGGAGCCCTGATCACGACCAGGCGCAAACTGACCGCGAGCCTCGCCGAAGCGTCCCGCGCCCGCACCGCCGAGTTGGAGGCGCGTGAGGTCGGGGCGCGGGCGTCCGAACGTGCCCGGATCGCGCGGGAGATCCACGACGCGGTGGGGCACCACGCGACCCTCATCGCGGTGGAGTCGGCGGCGTTGGCGGCCACCACGGACGACGACGGCACTCGGGAGACGGCGCTGCGCCTCCGTGCGCTGGCGAAGGAAGCGCTGTCCGAGATGCGCGCTGCCCTGGGGTTGCTGAACACCGAGCCGACACCGGGCTACGAAGGCCTCCCGTCACTGATCGAACGGGCGACCTCGGCCGGCCTGGCCGTGCACTACGAGGACAAAATCACCCCACCCCCACCGTCCGCAACGGGCCGAGCGGTGTACCGGATCGTGCAGGAAGCACTGACCAACGTGACGAAACACGCGCCCGGCGCCACAGTCCAAGTGCGACTGTCGAAACAGGACGGACAGCTGCACGTGTCGGTGATCAACGGCCCACCCACGACCCCCGTGCCGGTGGCGGATCGAGGAGGACACGGCCTGCATGGCCTGCGGGAACGCGTGACGTCCGTCGGGGGCAGCCTGACCACGACGGCGCGGGCCGACGGCAGCTTCGCCGTGCACGCGAAGCTACCGGTGGGTCCGTCGAAAGTTGACGCAGATGACTCGACTTTCGGCGGTAGTGCACGAAACTCGGCGAACGCATAGTGGGTACGGCGTCGACCCGGGGGAGCGGTGAGACCGAGGGGAGCGCAGGGGCCCGCGCATGCGGGCCTCTGCCATTTCCCCAGGTAGATCCCCTGATCGACGAGGCCGGGGGGTCGCGTCGGGCCCCGTTGAAGAGTGCGCTAAGCTAACCGCGCACACCGCAACGGGGTGCGGCCGGGACGTGGCGCAGCTTGGTAGCGCACTTGACTGGGGGTCAAGGGGTCGCAGGTTCAAATCCTGTCGTCCCGACGGTCAGAGGAAGCCCGCTCGATCTGGATGAAATCCCAGGTCAGCGGGCTTTTTCGTGCATTGGAATCGATCTTCATTCGGTCACGGAACGGTAACTTTGCGATCTTGGTGAACGGTGTTTAGGAGCGAAATAAGGAGCGGGTCGCTCCAGATCTTTGACCAACGCCAAATGGGGTCGTCCCGAACGGGTGAATCCGGCCAACCGACGCCAAACGCCACCCGTTGGGGTGAACCGCTTCCACTGTGCGCCGAGCGTCCCAAACGCGCTCTGACCTGCCGATACGGCCGCCTGGTGGACCTGAACCGACGCGATCGGACGCAGACTGCGGATCACGCGTACCCGGCGGTCGCCGCAGTGGCGGCGGCACGGCGCTGCAGTGGCGCACTACGGCACATCGACCCGTTCGGCTGCCACGTCGACGCACCCCGGTGGCGCCCGTGGACGACGTCCACGCCACCGCCGGATGGGCAAGGGGTACGGCATGTCGGATGGCTGCGCAGGTTCGAATCCCCGGCAGGAGCGCCAAAGGATGGGAACAGGTCTGACCAGCGGATCTATAGCGGTAGCCTGGTGGTCGAATGCCGGTTTGGGCTCCAACCGTCGGAGTGAGTGGCTAGGCGGTGGGCGGAGGGTGACGGACCGTCCACGGCCTGCCGCATCTTCTTGTCGTAGAAGTGCCTCGATTTTAGTTCGGGCTCCACTGCGCTTCGGCATTACCATCTCCGCATAGTGCGTCGTACTGGAGGAGTCGGTCGGCCTGCATGGGTCTATCTCGTGATCGGCTCTGGCCCGTAGCCGGTGGTGACGCTGGGCGTTTGTCAGGGCAGGAGGATGCGGTGGCGGAGGAGGTCGAATCCGGCGCGTCCGTGCATCTGCCTCATGATCCTTTTGGTGCGGGTGTTGACGCCTTCGGTGCGACCGTTGTGGTAGGGCAGGGTGAGAGCGGCGTCCACAGCGGACCGGTCGATCTCGAGACCGTTGGTGAGACTGCGCAAGTGCGGCAGGTCGACGGCGCGGGCCGCCGCGATCCAGTCGGTGAGTTTCGCGTCGTTGCCCGCGGCCGGTGTCAGCAGGGCGGCGAAGCCGCGCACCAGATCGGCGAGTGCGGCCATCTCCGGGCACGCCATGGTGATCTGCTCCAGCAGCGCCGTGTCCTTCGCGCGCAGGTTGTCGGGTTTGGTGAGCAGGAGCCGGCTGGCGTGACGGGAGGTCGTGACCGGGCGGTCGCCTTCGGCGCGACCCTGGTTGAGGTAGCGGATCAGCAGGTTGGCGCTGCCGGTGTAGCCCGACTCGCGGATCTCGGCGAGCAGCTGGGTGACAGGGACCGCGGGGTCGGCCGCGCGGCGGGCGCGCAGATGGTCGCGGTAGGGGTCGACGAGGGTCGGGCGGTAGGTGGGGGCGATGCGCAAGGTTTGGGGTTCGGGCATGCGGGCGTAGCGTTTGACGGTGTTCAGAGCCACGCCGAGGCGCCGTGAACAGTCGAGCAGGCCGACGCCCCGGCCGAGCAGCTCGTGGACCTTGTTCCAGCGTTCGCGGACGGTCTGCTCGTGGACTCCGCCGGGGCGGGACGGGTTGACGGTGGCCCAACACCCGGCATGCGCGCGGACTTCGACCAAGACCTTGTCGCAGAGATTGCGCCACAGGTGCCATCGGTCGCCGACCTGCACCGCGTCAGGCAGAGCGCGGCGGACGGCCTCGGCGTAGGTGGCCGAGCCGTCCCGGCACACGACCTCGACACCGGGATGCTCGCGCAACCAGGTCTCCAGAGTGGCGGCGTCGCGGCCGGGCAGGACCGCGACACGTCGGCCGGTCTCGGCGTCGATGACGATCGTGGCGTAGCGGTGGCGGCGGCACAGGGCGAAGTCGTCCACGCCGATCACCCGCGGAACCGTCAGCTCGGGCAGCGGCAGGCGTCGCAGACGGCGCAACGCGGTGCTGCGGGACACCGGCACGGCGAGCACTCCGGCCAGCCGTGCGGCCGCCCGACCGCATAACTCCTGCGCCACATGGGATATCTGCCGGACAAGCCGCACCGTGCGGCGCTGGTGGCGTTCCAGCAGTCCGGGAACCTGCTCCCGGAAGGTCTGCCGCAGGCAACTCCGAGCCGGGCAGACCAGCCGCCGCACGCGCAGGTGCACGACGACCTGACGGCCGTCGACCGGCACGTCCTTCAGCGTCCGATGGTGGTATCCGTGCACCTTCGCCGTCGGGGTCCCGCACACCGGACACGCCACGGGCACAACCCGAGTACGGGCCGTGACCGCCACCATGCCGCCGCTCTCTGCCACGTCCTGGACAACCAGCGCCGACAATCCGGAAAACACCGTCCGCACAAGGGAGTCGACATCCATCACAAGATCATGATCATGGCTGGTTACTCGACGTCACCACCGACTACGGGCCAGAGCCGCTCGTTTGACAGACCCGCCCCGTCGCTGCGGACCCTGAAGACGACTTGGATGCCGGCGTCGGCTAGGACGCGTCGAACACGGTCGGGACTTGCAGTCTCGGTCGGTGACCAGCAGGTGTGTTCGTACTTCGGAGGCCGCGGTACCAGGACGTAGCGGGCAGGGTTGTGCGTTAACCGCCGTTAACGGACGGCGTCGGTCAGGGCGCTGGACAGGGTGGCAATGCAGCGCCGCATGGTGACCGGACCGCGTCCGGCGGCCAGCCGGTCGTGGATGAACAGCGCGATGTGCTGGTGGCTGAGCGCGTCCAGCCGCACCGCGCCCGGGGCGGGAACGAGATCCTTGAAGACATAGTCGCGGTAGCGGGCCGTGGTTGTCGGCTTGAGCGCTGACGCCTTATCGCGCAGCCAGCGGTCAGATAGTCGGCGACGGTCTGCTTGTCGTCGGCGACGATGCCGGTCCGCTCGTACTCCAGCACCTTGCCCGACGCCGCCTGAGCTTCTGTCGTGGTGGCGAAACCGCTGCGCCGCAAGGTCCGGACACCCGTCCAGCGACGGCAGGTCGACCGCGAACGCCCACCGCCGTGCCTACCGCCCGCCAGGTCGGGGCACCGGGTGCCGAGCTGCCTGCCCGCGCCATCCCGGCAGCCGCACCGTCGACACACGCGCCCATGTTGAGGGTTGCTCATCATGACCTTCTTTCGCGTTCCACCTCCCGAGGTGGAGGTGGAACACGAGCGTGCGACCACGCCGCGACCACCGGCGACGTCACCACAGGTCTGGTTCACGGCACTTGTCGACAAGACACCACATGGGCTCCATGATCAGGACCCGTCACTGAGCCCTTTCCAACCTCATCCGGCGGCGAGGTGGAGTGCGAGGACGGCTCGGGTCAGGTCGGTGATGCGGGTGGTGGAGCAGCGGAGCCTGCGCAGTAACCGCCAGGCTTTGAGGATCGAGACGGCACGTTCGCCCAGGGCGTGGATGCGGGCGTGGGAGCGGTTGACCGCCTGCTGTCCGCGCGAGAGGTTGTGCCACCTGCCCCGGTAGGGCACGCGAAACGGACCGCCCGCCCCTCGGTAGGCCTTGTCGGCCCAGCAGTCGATGTCGGCCACGGTGAGGGCATCGACGATGCCGTGGGTGCGGGCCGCGGTCAGATCGTGGACCGAGCCCGGCAGTGCCGGCGAGGTTCACAGCAGTCGCCCGGCCGGATCAGCCAGGACTTGGATGTTCATGCCGTGCCGCTTGTGCTTTCCCGAGTAGAAGGGACGATCGGCGGCGATCCGGTCGATGCGCAGCAGAGTGCCGTCGAGGATGACGTACGCCTTGCGCGCGGCGACCCGCGTCGCCTCGGTGAGATCCGGCGCGAGGGCGGCCAGAAGCCGGACCGCCTCGTGGACGTAGCGGCAGACGGTGGCCAAGCCGATGCCGAACCCGGCCGCCAGGCGGCTGTAGGTGTCGCCGCAGCGCAGATGCGCCAAGACCAGCAGGGCCTGACGTCCGGGATTCAGGCGTCGCCACCTGCTGTCGATCCGCCGTCGATGCGCGGTCAGCTCACGAGCGAGGAACTGGAGGTGTGAACTGGACAGGTCGATCGCGGATGGGTAGACAAGCACTCGAAGCTCCTGGCGATGGCCTTGCTCTTGGTCGAGAAGTCATCTACCAGGAGCTTCGCCGCGTCTGCACCACGGTCACAGGTCCACACCATCAGGTTGGAAAGGGCTCACTGTCGTTCGTCGCACCGCCAGCACTTGCTTGCCACTGGTCCGCTGCTCGGTGCGCTTCAAGCGCACACCTTGTCGCCTGCTTCGGTGCAGGACAGGGTTTGTCTCCGGTGATGATCAGTTCGCTGTCGGGGTGCGTTGTGGGACTGCTGGGGTTCGTGTCCGAATTCTGCGGATTACTGCCGTTCTCGCCGGGATCGCGCCGTTGTTGCAGGTCGCGAGGGCCTTTATCGATTACGCTGACGATTCCTGGTCGCGATGACTGCTTGTCGTGGATTCACTCGGTCGGTCGTGTCTTTGGTTGCCGGTTTTCCGCTTCAATGGCACGGCACTGCCGTCTCGGCGGTGAGTTGATCACTTTGACATCCGGGGGGATATTCATGCTGTTCGGTGGAAATTTCTGACGTTGTAGTCGCTGGGTCCATATGGGCGAGAACGGCTCGTCCGGGTGGCTCCAGGGGCTTCGTTCCTGTGGTTGCGTCCTGGCATGTATCGGCTGATTCGACGTGTCGTGTCGGTTTCAGCCAGTTCCTTCATGTCCGGTTTTGTGCTGCGCACGATTCGCGTATCGATCGAATTTGGGATTTGGGGGAGCGGTGACGGAACCGGGGACGATTCGGATGAGCCGGATTCGTTGGTTGGCAGCGGTGTGCGTGCTGTTGGTGGCGGCGAGCCTGCTGCAACCGGTGACGTGGGCGCGTGCGGTGGCGGGCGAGGTGCCCGGGGTGACGGCGGGGCCGGGGCCGGTGGACAGACCGGCGCCGGAGTCCGCACGTCCGGACGAGGCGGTTCCGCCGGAGCAGTGGCCGCCGGTCGTGCCGACGGGTGTCGAGGCCGGTGGTGAGCCGGTGCGCCTGTCCGCCGAGGACTGGGAGCGCGTGCGCAAGCCGGGCCAGGCCGCGGCGAAGAACGCCGAGGAGGTGTTCGCTGGCGTCCTGACACGCCCTGGGTTCGCGCTGGGTGACACCTCGTTGGTGGCCTACTTCGACGTACGCCACGACGACCGGGCGTGGTCGTCGTGGCGTGCGCGGGTGTTCGAAGCGTCGACTGGTACCGAGCAGGCCTCGACGGTGTTGCCGCGGTCGGAGTTGGGGACTCCCTGTGGGGTGGTGCGGCAGTTCTGCCGCACGTTCGGCGGCCGTGAGGGTTGGGTCCTCGATCCGGCCAAGGAGTACTTCGTCACGCTGGCCGCCATCCTGGACGAAGGCGGCGAGTTGGTGTCCGCGCCCGGGCCGAACACGCGTCCGCGCACGACGGTCGAACCGCCGCCGATCCCGGTCGAGCAGACGTCCGGTTGTGGTTGCGGGTCGGCGTTGAGCACGACCGCCGCGCGGCAGGCGTTCCGCGGTGACGGCGTGAACACGGCGACCGGCGCGTTCACCCGCATCGAGCCGGATCTGGCGATGGCGTCGTTCGGCGTCCCGTTCTCCTCCACCCGGGTGTACTCCTCGACGTTGACCGCTGCGGGTCTGTTCGGTCCGGGGTGGGCGTGGTCGTACGGCATGCGCGTGACGCAGACCGACGACGGCGCGATCGTGCTGGCGGACGACGGCGCGAGCGTGCTGTACCGGCTGGTCGACGGCGGCTACCAGCGTCCGCCGGGTGTGCGTTCGACGTTGCGCAAGACCGATGCCGGCTGGGAACTGGTCACGGTGGGCCAGTTGGTGTACGGCTTCGACGCGCAGGGTCGCCTGGTGTCGATCCGCACGCCGCGTGGCGTGGGCGTGACGCTCGCGTACGGCGAGCAGGAGATCACGATCACCGATCCGTCGGGTCGGGTGGTGCGTGCGCGGGTCGAGGGCGGCTTGATCCGCTCGATCACGTTGCCCGACCACCGCAAGGTCCAGTACGAGTACGACGCGGCCGGCAGGTTGGCGGTCTATAAGGACGCCCGCGCCGGCCAATGGCGCTACGGCTACTCCGCCGAAGGCCGGCTGGTCGACGTGATGGACCCGCAGCCTCACCGGACCACCTTGGTGCGCAACGAGTACGACGCGGCCGGGCGGATGGCGCGCCAGCTCGACGCCGTCGGCAACGCCACCACGTTCGTCTGGAACGCGGGCGAGCAGGAGGCGACGACCACTGACGCGGACGGCGTGGTGGTCCGCGACGGTTACCGCGGCAACGTCCTGCTCTACAGCAGGCGCGGCGCGGGTGACACGGACAACCACCGCTACGACGGCTCGCTCAACCGCAACCTGCTCGTCAACGGCAACCACAACCAGCACGAGTCGCAGCACGACGCCAACGGCAACCCGACCCGGCGCACCGCACCGCAGGGCTTCGACGAGAAGACCAAGTACGACGAGCGCAACAACCCGATCGAGTTCGTCGACGCCAAGGGCAACGTCTGGAAGAACACCTACAACGAGTTCAACGAGCTGATCCGCAGCACCGACGCCGAGAACCACTCGATCAACTACGCCTACGACGAGCGCGGCCTGCGCACCACCACGACCGACCAGCGCGGCAAGGTCACCCGCTTCGAGCACATCCCGGCCGGACAGACCAATTCCGGGCTGCTCGCGGCGGTGATTTCGCCGGAAGGCAGGCGCACGGAGGCCAAGTACGACGCCACCGGCCGCCGGATCACCTCGACCGACCCGCGCGGGACGGTGCAAGGCGCCGACCGGCGGGCGTTCACCACCGAATACCGCTTCGACGCGCAGGACCGCGTGGTCGAGGTGTCCGAGCCTGGCAAGCACCACCCGTGGCGCACGAACTACGACGAGGTCGGCCGGGTCTCCAGCACCGTCAACCCCGAGCACGTGAAGGTCGAGTACCACTACCTCGACAACGGACGGCTGGCGAAGGTCACCGATCCGCGCAAGACCACCTCGATCACCTACACCAACGCCGGGCGCCGCGCCGCGGTACGGATCGAGATGGGACGCGGCGAGCAGGACATCGTCACCGCCTACCGGTACAACGCCAAGGGCCTGCTGCACCAGACGATCTCGCCCCGCGGCAACGTGCCGGGCGCCGTCGAAGCGGACTTCACCACCACCTACCGCTACGACGCCAACGACAACCTCGTGCGCATCTCCCGCCCGTACCCGGGCGGCAAGGTCGTCCACAAGGACATCAAGGTCGACGAACTGGACCGCACCACGTCCACCGTGGACGAATTCAACAAGCCGTCCACCTTCCAGCGGGACAACACCGGTCAGGTCACCGAGACCAAGGACACCCTGGGCCGCAGCCTGACCATGGGCTACGACCGCAACGGCCGGCAAACCTCGAACACGGACGCCGGGCGCAACACCACGAAGTCGACCTACGACGAGGCCGGCAACAAGATCCGCCAGGAGAACGCCACCGGCGGCGTCACCACCTGGACCTACAGCGACGACGGCCTGCTCGCCAGCGTCACCGAACCGCGCGGCAACGTCGAGGGCGCCGACCGCGAGCGGTTCACCACCCACTTCGAGTACGACCTGGCGGGCAACCGCACCAAGGTCATCGACCCCCTCGACCACACCACGGTCTCGGCCTACGACGCGAACAACCGGCTCACCTCGGTCACCGACGCCAACCAGCACACCACCCACTACCGGTACCGCGAGGACAACCAGATCGAGAGCGTCCACGCTCCCGACGCCCGCTACCACCCGCACGCACCGCACAACGACGCCACCGTCTACAGCTACCACCACGACGGCCTGCTCGCGGCGATCCGCGACCCCAACCACCACGTCCGCCGCATCGACTACGACCGAGCCGGACGCCCCACCAGCACCACCGACCCACTCGGCCGCCGCGTCGAAGCCACCTACGACGTCGAGAACAACCTCGTCGCCGCAATCACCCGCGGCGAGCACGAACGCCTCAGCGACGCCGAACGCGCCAAGCGCACCATCGTCGACACCTACGACATCGTCGGCCGCCGCACCGACCGAGCCCTGGGCGACAACGGACCGAAGTACACCTGGGGCTACGACGCCAAGGACCGCATCACCGCCTACGGCGACCCGCTCGGCGTGCGCAAGGTCTCCTACGACGACGAGGACCAGATCACCCGCGTCACCCGCGAAGAGGCGGCCGGGCGCAGCGAGACGTTCGACTACGACTACGACGTGCGCGGCAACATCACCGCCCGCGCCTACCCCGACGGCACCCGCGTCACCAGCGGCTACGACGCCGACAGTCGCCTGTCCGAACTGGCCGTGAACGGCGGCAGCGCGGGCGCCGACGCGGCCACGTGGCGGTTCGGCTACGACATCGCGGGCCGTCGCACCAGCACCACCCTGCCCCAGGGCACCGGCCTGGTGGAACGGCGAACCTACGACGACGCCGGCCGCCTCACCACCATCGGCACCGACCGCACCCCCGGCACCGGCCCACCGGCCGACGTACAAGATCCGATTTCCGCCTACCAGCTCGACCTGGACCCGGTCGGCAACCCGATCAAGGTCACCACGACCCGCGGCGGGGTGTCCGAGGCCGTCGCCTACGCCTACGACCCGGCCGACCGCGTCACCTCCGCCTGCTACGCCGCCACCAACTGCAATCAGCATGCGCAGGCCGCCGGGCGCATCGACTACAGCTACGACCTGGTCGGCAACCGCCTCACCCAGAAGCGCACCGGCACCGCCGGCAGCGACACCACCCGTTACCACTACGACGCCGCCGACCAGCTCCGCAAGCGCATCGTCACCCAGCACCGCGCCGACGTCGCCAACGCGCCCGACGGCGAGACGAACGGGTGGCCCAGCACGGTCACCGACTTCGACTACGACATCAACGGCAACCAGACCAAAGCCGGCCGCGACACCTTCACCTACAACCTCGACAACACCCTGGCCAGTGCCACCACCGGTGGGCGCACCACCGCGTTCGCCTACGACGCCACCGGCCTGCGCCTGACCGCCACTTCCGGCGCTGGCCAGGCCACCACCACCCAGCGCTGGAGCTGGGACGTCAACGGCACCCTGCCGCAGATCGCCCTCGACACCACCACCAACGCCGCCGGCGCCACCACCGAACGCCGGGGCTTCACCTACGGACCGGACGACGAGCCGTTGGCCCTGCTCGACCCCGGCACGGGCGCCCACTCCTACACGCACGACTGGCTCGGCGGCGTGGCCAACATGCTCAGCCCCGACGGCGTACCCGAAGCGGGCTACGACTACGACCCGTTCGGCAACCCGCGCGAAGGCGGCACCCTCAAGCCGGGTGACCCGTCCGGCCCGGCGAACCCGCTGAAGTACACCGGCGCCTACCAGGACTCCACCTCGGGCGGGGGCAACTACTACCTCCGGGCCCGCAACTACAACCCCGACACCGGACGCTTCACCAGCACCGACCCCATGCCCCAACCCGGGCCCGCCATCTCCGCCTACGCCTACGCCAAGGGCGACATCGGCGCCTGCGTCTCCGTGGTCATCGGCGCCCTGCCCTGGGGCAAGATCTTCAAGGCCAAGAAGATCGCCGAAGCCATCTTCCGCGCCGGCAAAGCCGTCGTCACCTTCTTCCAAGAGATCAAGTGGGCCCGCGCCATCATCCAAGGCGCGGAGAAAGCTGCCGAAGCCGCCAAGGCAGCAGCGGCGGCCGCAGCCAAGGCGGCTGCGGAGAAGGCCGCGAGGGCCCGTGCGATAGCCGAAGAGGCCGCCAAGAAGGCGGCGGCGAAGGCCGCTGAACGTGCCAAGGCCGTTGCCGCCAAAGCTAAAGCGGCGACAAAGAAGAAGCCGAAGGACTGCCACAGTTTCCCAGCTGGAACCCGCGTCCTGCTGGCGGATGGTACGACCAAGCCGATCGAACAGGTGAAGCCGGGCGACACCGTGCAGGTCACCGACCCCGGCGCTGGCAAGACGGAACGCCGTCAGGTGACCCGTTCGATCCGGACCGACCACGACAAGTCCCACGTCGTCGTCACCGTCCGTGACGACAGTGGACAGCACACCGTCAAGACGACCGACAACCACCCGTTCTGGTCGGTCACTCAAGGCCGCTGGGTCGAAGCCAAGCACCTACAGCCGGGTGCACTCCTCCGCACGGCAGCGGGAACGCATGTCCAGATCGATGCGGTCCGTGCCTACAGCGGAGCACAACGCACCTACGACCTAACGGTTGACGGCGTCCACACCTACTACGTGGTCGCCGGAACGGCATCTGCCCTGGTTCACAACTGCGGCAGCGAGGTGCGTGACGGAGCAGGCCTGTCGCCAGACGAGTTGATGTCCAGAGCTGAAGAGCTTCGCGATTCATATGCCAACAGCGTCAAGGGGCTGTCACAAAGCAAACGCCCAGCAGTTGTGACCGCAGGCTACAATGTCGAGACCGGACAGTATACGGCCGGGGAGTCGGTCAAGGGTGTGTGCGCCGAGGTATGCGTGGTGAACAAACTCGGTGGAGATCCGTCGAAGATCGTGTTCACCTCTGCGGTACGTCCGCGCACGGGGCAGCAGATTAACATCTGTGTCTCGTGCGAGGGGCAGTTCGGCAGAGGTGGGTTCCAAGGATCAGGGACTGTCTTTGACGCCGACGTTTTGAGACTCTTCGACTGAGTGGGAGATAGTGGAGTTTGAACTAGGGCGGCACAGGTGGGCGTCGCTGCGGGGAGTCCGTGGTGACGCCCACCTCCTCGAAGCTGCCATCCGTGAGCTTGTCACTGCGACCGATCGGCAAGTGGCGGAAGAAGCGCAGGCGCGTATCCAGAAGGAAATTTTCGATAACGAGCTGTTGTCTGAGGCCGCACCTGCAGTGGCATCAAGCTTGGTGCATGCCTTGTGGTGCTGTTCGCCGTTGGCTGAGGATATCATCTTGGGTCTGCTTGCCGATATCTCCGGTGGTGAGGTGGATGAAAGGGATCCGCTTGTCTACGGAATGGTGTCTGCGGAGAAGTGCCTGAAGGAGGTGCGCCTTGGGTTTCCTGCATATGTCGAGATTCTGGAAACCGGGGAGAATGTCCATTCTCGTTCGGCCTGTGTGGATCTAATTTTCATGTGTGGAATTTCGAGTGGAGACCTCAGGCAGCGGGCCGTGTATTTCTTGCGATCGGCGCTGAGGTGTTCGGAGTTCGTCGAACAGCGACAAGTGATTGAATCTTCACTCTCCGAACTTGAGGACTAAGCTTGACTCTGTCGGTGATCTTGTCGCTGCTGTGTCAGCTGGCGGCTCGCCAGGAACGCAGGCGCGGGATGTCCTGCTCATCGAGGTAGTCCTGGAAAGCCGTCGGTGGTCGTGCGGGCGCGCTTGTTCCGGGAGGGTGCCGGCTGAGGCGTTCAATGTTGACCACGATGGCGGTGAGCACGTGCTGTAGGTGGGTTTTGCTCTGTCCCCGGTAGCGGCAGCGGCGCATGCCATGACCGTGGGTGAACTCGAAAATGGTCCCCTCGATGCCGGAACGCACCGCGTAGCGCTTGTGCCAGGCAGGTTCCTGCCGTTCGGCGCGGTTGCGCAGCTGCAGTTCGAGCAGCTCTTTCGGAGGGAAGCCCACGCTGCGCGCGGAATCACGGGAGGTGGTGCACCGGGCTCGGACCGGGCAGGGCTGCCACTGGCCCTTGGTGAAGCGGGCCACGATCAGCGGGGCTGCGGTCGGCGAGGAAGTCGGGTAGGGGCCGTGCCGGCCTCGGCTGACCTGGCCTTGTGGGCAGGTGACCTGGCGGCGGTCGAAGTCGATGCGGAAGTCGTCGCGGGCGAAGCCTTCGCCCTTCCAGTGCTGGTGGGTGGGGTTTCCCGGGAGTGGTCCGATGCCGGTGATCCGGTGTTCGCGTTCGGCCTGCTCCAAGTGGACCAAGGAGGTGTAGCCGCCGTCGACCAGATGCCGGTCCGGGGCGTAGGCCGCGGTGTTGCAGTCTGGTGTGGATGCCGGGCAGGACCCCGGCGTCGGAGCTGGTGGCAGGCATGGTCGCCACATCGGTGATCACGTTCGGGCTGTCGCCGGAGCAGGTCTCGGTCACGTGCGCGAGGAACCCCTGCCAGCGGGTGACCTGCCCACGACGCGCGTAGCGCGCCGTCGGGTCGTAGGGCGAGACGATCCGATTCGCAGACGGCGGAAGACCGCTGCCCTCCTCGTCCTCACGCCACCGCAGGCGGCCCACGGCATCCCGGTGGTAGTTCTGCACCAGCACCTGCCGCAGAGCCTGGACCTGGAAGATGTCCAGCAGGCCGGGATGGTTGTGGCTGAGGTGTTCGAGCAGGTGGCGGGCGTCCGCCCCGGTGGCGTTGATCCTGCTCTTGGGTCGGGTCGGGTTCTTGCCCAAACGTACGGGGCGGCCGTAGCGGCGGCCCCAGTGCTCGTCGACCAGCCCGTGCAGCGCATGATCGGCGACGCGGGCGAGTTCCTCCAAGGCCGCACGCACCGCCTCTGTCACCAATTCGAGGCGGGTCAGGTCGCGCACGGCGGCCAGGACGTGGGTGGAGTCGGTGCGCTGGGTGGTGCGCTCGCGGACCAGTCCGGCGTCCTTCAGACGGGCCAGGGCGACATCGAGGAGGTGGTCCGCCCGGCCGGCCCGTAGGAGGCGGTCGCGGAAGTCGCCGAGCACGCTGTGATGGAAGCCGGGATCGTGCAGCTCCAAGCCGAGCGCGTACTTGAAGTCGATGCGGCAGCGCACGGCCTCCGCGGCGCCGCGGTCGGACAGGCCCAGCAGGAACTGCAGCACGCTCACCGTGGCCAACTGGGCCGGCGAGAGACCAGGGCGCCCGTTACGCGAGTAGCAGTCGGCGAAGTCCTCGTCCTTCCACAGGCCGTCGAGGCGGTCACGCACCCACATCGCCGTCGTACCACTGGGATTGCTGGCTCGCGCCATCCGCGCGGTGAGTTCCGGGACCTCCACCGCGGACCGGGGACCGACCGGTAACGACATCTGACCACCTCAGGGAGCATCGCGACTTCACCGACTCCCTGAAGCCTCGCTGTTACCTACCGGTCACCCTCCACGACACACCGACCGTTCCAAGATCACCGACAGAGTCAAGCTGAGGTGATGTTCCGGGGCATGTCCGACCACAGTATGGGGTCGGACAGGTTGTTGGGCGGGCAGGCTCCGCTGGCGAGCTGGGAACCGCAGAGGGGCGTAGCGTTTCGAAATTCTCGTCGTGTCGGCCGGTATATGCGAAGGACTCGGCAGTAGCTGCACAGTTTCGAGTCCCCGGAGGACGTCAACCTATGCAGCCAGTGATCACGCCTGTGCATTGGGCGTTTAGTGGTGCTGCGACGGCACAGCTGGACGCGCCAGTGCCGGTACGGCGGGCGGTGCAACGCGACGACCAGGCGGTGGCCGGTTGGGTGAAGGACACGTGGTCGCAGGTGGAAGCGCTGCGGCGGCGCTCGACGCTCGGAACGTCTTCGAAGACGAATCCGGCATGGCGATGACGCCGCTGGCCTCTCGCGCCTGGGTGCTCCGCGGTCGCACCCCGGTGATCCGGGTGCGAGCCGGGGCACGGCGTCAACTATCGGTCGCCGCCCTGACCCGCTACAAGACTGGTCAACGCTCACGACTGATCCATCGCCCTCGACTGTGCACCGGACGCGGCGGGCGCCGCAGCTTCGCCTAGACCGACTACCGCGACCTGCTCATCGCGGCACATCGCCAACTCGGCGCGCCATCATGCTCATATGGGACAATCTGCCCACCCATCGGTCCGACGACATGCTGTCCTTCGTCGACAGCGCGGACTAGTGGCGCGTCTCGGAGGGTTGACCCGGTAATCGATCGGTCGGTCTGATCGGCGAGGCTGGTCCCGCATGTCGAGTGCGGGAGGTGGTTGTGGCTCG
>NZ_JNXC01000036.1 GCF_000716595.1 Saccharothrix sp. NRRL B-16314 | reverse complement strand
GGGTGGGCGGTGGTGGGTGTGGTGGGTGCGGTGGGTGTGCGGGGTGCGGTGGGTGTGTGGGCGGTGGGTGTGTGTGGGGCGGGTGTGCGGCGGTTGGTGGGGTGGGTCGGAAGAATCCGATGTGGACTGCGCTGTGGTGCTGTGGTGCTGTGGGCTGCGGCGGCGGTGGGCGGTTGGTGCGGCTCTACGAGATACCCAGGTGGTTGCCGGGCCGGCGGCAGGTCGAGGTCGAGGTCTGGGTTGGGGTCTGAGTCGGGGTCGGGCCGGCTTGGTCGGGCGATCTTGGGCGGGTCTGGATTCGGGGTGGTCGGGTCTGGCGGTTCTGGTCGGGTGCTGCGCCACTGCGCCACTGCGAGCCGACCCGGGGTCGGGCGTCTCGGCGACGGGCTCGGTACGGCATTCGGCGGCGGGTTGGGGGGCGGCTCGGGTGGCGGGTGAGCTCCGTGGCGTTCTTGGGGGCGTGCGTGACGGCGTGCCTGACGGCGGGCGCGGTGGGGGTCGTGATGGGTTTCGCAACGGCTTGAGTGCTGAAGTTCATGACTCCAGTGTCGAACTGGCGTTCGAGGTGTGCAAGATCACGATCGAGTGATGTTCCAGCCCGCAGAGAACACCCCTCGCCCACACGACAACCTGCCACTCCGTCTGCGACCATCCACGCTGTGGCGGTTCCGCGAAGCCCGGTCGCATGGGCGCTGGTGCTGCTGGTCGTGGGTCTGGCAGGCATCGCGGCAGCGGTCGCGTTGTGGTGGCCGCGAACGTCCACCGAGGTCCACCGGGTCGCCGCGACCGTCGTCGCCCCCGCCTCCTGCGGCGACGTGGACGCCTACGACCGGGTGGAACTCAAGGTCGGCGACCGGACCCACACCGCGAAGCTCGACGGTTGCGGCCACCAGCGGAACGAGGTGGTGGAGGTGGTGGTCCCCGCCGACACGAACGGCGAGTTCACGGTCCAAGCCGCTGCCAGCACCCCCGAGGGAATGCCGCTCGAAACCAGGCTGACCGTGATGCTGATGTGCCTGAGCGGCCTCGCCGGCGGCCTTTACGCCTACCTGTGGACCACCCGTGGTCAGCCGACCGCGTCCGCCGAAGCCGCGTAGGTGTTGCACGACGTCGTGACACCCGTCGTGAACCCGTGCGACGCCCACTCGCCCTGATTGTCCGGGCTGCCGTGCGCGTTCTTCTCCGGGGGCTCCTCCACCGCGTAGTGGAAGTCGTCCGCCGCCTCTTCGGCCAGCCCCTGCCCGATCGATCCGGACGCCGCCACCAGGAACATCCCCGCGAAGCAGTTCGCCTGGAGCTCGATCCGCCGCGACATCTCCAGGCCCGCCGGCGTCTCCTCGCCCGCGTCCACGATCTTGCTGTCCGCTGCCCGCAGCAATCCCGTCAACGCCTGCACGTGGTGCCCGTACTCGTGCGCCAACGTCGCCAGGTGCGACCCCGCGCGCTCACCGCCACCGTTGTCACGCAGCCGCCGCGTAGGCATGTAGATCGTCCTGTTGCGACCGCAGTAGTAGGCGACCGCCTCGCTCTCCGCGGGCGCCGTGCCGCACGGACCGTCGGTCAGGTCCGGCGCCGTGTCCAGCGCG
This sequence comes from Saccharothrix sp. NRRL B-16314, assembly GCF_000716595.1. Lineage (GTDB taxonomy): Bacteria > Actinomycetota > Actinomycetes > Mycobacteriales > Pseudonocardiaceae > Actinosynnema. Next base: position 69,998 of record NZ_JNXC01000036.1, on the reverse strand, counting down.
GGCGGGTCGAACGGCAGGTTCGCCTGCACCAGCACCGGCTGCCACGCCTGGTCCAGGCACGTGACCCCGGCCTTGTAGTACGCCGACAGCTCTGCGTCCGACAGCCCGAACGCCGGCAACGCGCACGTCACCGCGGGCAGACGGGTGGCCGTGGCGAGCAGCGGGTGGTCGGCCAGCCGGTGCACCGCGCGCGGCCTGGGCGGCTCGGTCGGGGTGGACTGCGCGACAAGCGCACCCGGCGCGGCCACCGGCCGCCCGCTGATCCGCCGGGACGTTTCGAGCTGCGTGATCCCGCCGAGACCCAGCACGCACAACACGATCAACGAGAACACGCCGATGAGGGCGATCGGGTTGTTCCTGGGCTCCTCGGGCGTGTGCACGGTCCTCCAGTCGGGTCAGCTGACGTCCGCCGCGCTCGCTACCCAAGTGTTGCACGCGCTCGTCTCGTTGTTTTTGAAGCCGTGGTTCACCCACGCGGAGTTGCGCTCGGGCGCCCCGTGGTCCCGGTTGGGGTAAATCGGGTAGTCACCACGGTTGCCGGCGTCCGTCAGGGCCACCGAGATGACGTCCGCGGGCACCGCGCCGTGCGACAGGGGCGCCAGCGTCATGCCGCCGAAGCACGTCGCCTGGAGCTCCTTGCGCCGGTTGAGGTCGAGGCCTTCCGGGGTGTCCCAGCCGCCCTTGTCGTACTGGGCCTGGCCGGACGCGCGCAGGATGCCGGACAGCCACTGGACGTGGTGGCCGTACTCGTGGGCGAGCTGCCCGAGGTACTTGCCGGGGTGGTTCGGGTTCGCCGCGCCCTGCTCGTTCGCGTAGTGGTTCGGCGTCCAGTAGATCGTGCCGTCGCAGTACATGGCGGTGCGGTCCGGGCCCATGGAGCCGCACGTGTTGGTGGTCTGGGACGTCACCATGACGAGCTCTACCGGCTGGTAGGGCAGGTTCGCGCGCTGGAACGACGGCTTCCACATCGCCTCGATGCACGGCAGCGCGGCCCGCAGGAACCGGTCCTGGCCCGCGGGCGAGTAGTCCATCCCGGGCAGCGGGCAGCCCTCGATGTTGAACGCGCCGAGGCCGGCCGCGTGGATCGGGTTGTCACCCAAAGCGATGACGGCCTTGGGACCGGCCTTCGGCTCGCTGGTCGACGTGGAACGCCTGCTGCTCGCCGTCGTGGTCGTCGTGGTGGCGCTGGTCGTCGTCCTCGTCGTCGGCTCGGGCGTGTAGGTGTAGCTCGCGTACCCGGCGGTGCCGGAATCGCGCGCCTGCTTGGAGTCGCGGTTCGCGGCGATGATGCCGACGGCGGCGATGGCGACCACGAGGAAGCCGATCATCAGCATCGCCACCAGCGGGCCGCTGCTCTTCTTCCGCGGCATCGGCGGGTACGGCATCGGCGGCGGACCCCAGCCCGGTGGCGGTCCGGGCGGCGGGCCCCAGTTCGCGGGCGGCGGCTGCGGAGCGGCCATCGGCGGCGGAGCCATGGACGGCGGAGCCAGGGGCGACGGCGTCACGGGTGCCTGCTGCGGCCAGGAGTCCTGGCGGGGCCACGGCTGCTGCTGGGGCTGCTGTTGCGGCTGTGGCCCGGTTTGCGGGTACTGAACCGGGGGCTGCTGAGGCTGCTGAGCCGGGTACTGCTGCGTCTGGGGCTGCTGGGGCTGCTGGGTCGGAGGCTGCTGCGCGGGCCACTGACGGGTCGGTTGGGGCTGCTGGGCCGGGGGTGCCTGGTGTGGCTGTTGGGGGTGCAGAGGTGCGGGCATCGGCGGCGGCCCGACCGGACGTGGCGGCGGCCAGCCACCCGGCGGCGGTGGTTGCGTCATCGCTGGTGGTCCCCCATATCGCGGATGCCCGAATCAGCACAAGAGCTTAGGGGAACTCCGCTATTCTCCGCGGCCGTGTTGAAAAACTGGGGAGCGGCGGCCATCTGCGCGGTCGCGCTGTGCGCGGGCGTCGGCACAGCGGCGGCGCAACCGGGCAGTACCGCCGGTCTGCCCGGGACGGTCGGCGCCGACGTGCGGCTCAAGCTGGAGCGCGACGGCAGGCTGAGCGTGACCGAGGTGGTCACCGTCCCCGACGGCGCGACCGCCACCCGCGTCGTCCCGCTGCACGTCCCGGTCGCCGACCACCGCGACCGGGTGTTCGAGGTCTCCGACGTGACGGTGGACGGCAAGGGCACGGCTACAGCATCGGCCGACGAGCTGACGATCGCACTGCAGGCGGGCACGTCGACGGTCAAGTACTCGGTCCTGGGCACCGTCGCGAAGATCGGTGACACGCTGGAGCTGCGCTGGCAGCCCGCGAGCGGCTGGGACACCGCGCTCGACTCGGTGAAGGTCTCCGTGATCACGCCGGACGTGCCGAAGTCGGTGAGCTGCCTGGCCGGCGAGCCGGGCACCGCCAAGCCGTGCACCAGCGCCGACCTGGGCGACGGCCGCGGCGTGCGGGCGGCCGAGATCGGCCTCGGCGCCGGCGAGCGGGTGGACCTGACGGTCGGGTTGCAGGAGGGCGCCGTGCCCGCCAACGCGCGGGTGGAGGAGACGTCCGGGTTGCTGGCGGCGTTCGCGCTGACCCCGGCGACCGGCGCCGGGCTCGGCGGGCTCGTCCTGCTGCTGCTCGCCGGCGGGATGGCGCTGTGGTACCTCCGCGGTCGTGACTCGCGGGCGCTGGGTGGTGCCGTCGGATCGGTGAACGTGCTGGTCACCGACGGTTCGGGACGGGTCGTGTTCGCCTCTCCGGACGGCGTGCTGCCCGGCCAGGTCGGCACCGTGGTGGACGAGCACGTGGACGTGGTGGACGTGACCGCCACGGTCGTGGACCTCGCGGTGCGCAACTACGTGTGGATCGAGGAGGTCGACGGGCACGACTGGCGGTTCGTGCGGCGCAACCCCGCCGACCCGTCGCTGTCCGGGTACGAGCGAGCTGTGTACGAGGTGTTGCTGCCCGAAGGGGAGGACGTGGTCCTGCTGTCCGGGCTGCGGGGCAGGCGGATCGACCTGTCCCGGGTGCGGGACGAGCTGTACGCCGACGTGGTGGCGAAGAACTGGTTCGCCCGGCGGCCGGACGCGGAGCGCAACCTCTGGTGGTGGGCCGGTGTCGGGCTGGGGGTGGCCGGCGTGGCGCTGACGGTGGTGCTGGCGCTGGTCGGGGCGGCGGCGTTGTTCGGGCTGGTGGTCGTGGTCGCCGGTGTGGCGTTGGCCGTGGGCGCGCGCTCGATGCCGGCGCGGACGAAGCGGGGCAGTGCGCTGCTGGAGCACGTGCGCGGTTTGCGCGGGTACCTCCGGACGGCGACTCCGCAGGACATCCCGGACGGCGACCGGGAGATGGTGTTCTCGCGGTCGCTGCCCTACGCGGTGGTGCTGGGGGAGACGGAGCGGTGGTTGGCGACGTTCGCCGGCACCCGGCCGGGGCTGTACTGGTTCGGCGAGGCCGAGGAGGGCGGGGACCTGCGGCGGTTCGCCCAGCGGTTCCCGGCGTTCCTCGGTGCGCTGGACGGCGTGCTGGCCCAGGCGGGGCACCTGCGCTCGCTGAACTGAACGGCGTGCTGGCCAAGCGGGGCACCTGCGTTCGCTGAACTGGACGGCGTGCTGGCCCAGGCGGGGCACCTGCGCTCGCTGAACTGAACGGCCGCTGGTCCGCAGGCGGCGGCCCGGCCGGCAGCCGGTCGTTCGCGCTGGGCGTAGCGGCGTGCGGCGGAGGCCGGGTGACCATCGAGCCCGGTCGCCGGGTCAACCCGTAGGCTGCGTGCATGGCGCTACCCGAACTGCACAGGTTCACGCTCCCCAACGGTCTGCGGGTGGTGCTCGCACCCGATCGCAGCGCCCCGGTCGTGGGGGTGAGCGTGCACTACGACGTGGGCTTCCGCTCCGAGCCCGAGGGGCGGACGGGGTTCGCGCACCTCTTCGAGCACCTCATGTTCCAGGGCAGCGAGAGCCTGGAGAAGCTGGCCCACTTCCGGCACGTGCAGTCGTCGGGTGGCACGTTCAACGGGTCCACCCACCCCGATTACACCGACTACTACCAGGTGCTGCCGTCTGCGGCGCTGGAGCGCGCGCTGTTCCTCGAAGCGGACCGCATGCGGGCGCCGAAGCTGACCGAGGAGAACCTCCGCAACCAGATCGACGTGGTGAAGGAGGAGATCCGGCTCAACGTCCTCAACCGACCGTACGGCGGGTTCCCCTGGATCCTGCTGCCGCCGGTCCTGTTCCAGACGTTCCCGAACGCGCACAACGGCTACGGCGACTTCACCGACCTCGAGAACGCCACAGTGGACGACTGCGCCGCGTTCTTCGACACCTACTACGCGCCGGGCAACGCCGTGCTGACGGTGGCGGGCGACTTCGACACCGAGGGCGCGAAGGCACTCGTCGAGAAGCACTTCGGTGACGTGCCCGCCCGTCCGGTGCCGCCACGGCCGTCGTTCGCCGAGGCCGCGCCGAAGGGCGAGCTGCGCGCCGAGCACACCGACAAGCACGCGCCGATGCCGGCGATCGCCCTGGGCTACCGCATCCCGGACCCGGTGACCGAGGTGGACGCCTACCTCAGCTACCTGGTGCTGGCCGGTGTGCTCACCGACGGCGACGGGTCGCGGCTGCAGCAGCGGCTGGTGCACCGTGACGCGATCGTGGTGGACGTGGGCGCCGGGTGCGGTCTGTTCGGGCCGTTGGAGGCGCGCGACCCCGACACGTTCAGCATCACCGCGATCCACCCGCCGGAGATCACCTCCGAGCAGGTCGTCGCGGCGGTGGACGAGGAGCTGCTGCGGCTGGCCGAGGAAGGGCCGACCGAGCAGGAGCTGGCGAAGGTCACCGCCCGCTGGGTGTCCACCATGCACCGCGAGCACGACCGGCTGACCAGCCGGACGCTGGGCCTCGGGTCGGCCGAGCTGCTGTTCGGTCAGGCCGAGCTGCTGTACGAGCTGCCCGCGAAGCTGGCCGGCATCACCACCGACGAGGTGGCCGCGGCGGCCAAGGCGCTGCGGCCGGACGCGCGCGCCGTGCTGCTCCTCAAGCCCGCCCAGGACGCCGACCCGAACGAGACCGCACAGACCACCGCCGACGGAGGTACCGAGTGAGCGCCCCGACCAAGCACCGCAGCGCCGAGGAGATCGGCCGTACGGCGCTCGGGCCTCGCCCGTTCCCGGAGCTGGGCGAGCAGCGGGCCGCCGCGGACATGGAGACCGTCGACACCACGCTGGCCAACGGCCTGCGCGTGATCGCGGTGCGCCGGTCGTCCGTGCCGATGGTGGAGGTGCGCCTGCGCATCCCGTTCGGCGACCCGGCCGCCAGCAGCGTCGGCTCGACCCACTCGGCGCGTGCCGAGGTGCTGGCGAACACGGTCCTCACCGGCACCGCGACCCGCAGCCGCGTGGACGTGGACACCGAGCTGGCGCTCGTCGGCGGCGAGCTGGACGCGGTGGTCGACCCGGAGCGCCTGGCGTTCTCCGGCAACGCGCTGATGTCCGGTTTCGACACCGTGCTGGACGTGCTGCGGGACGTGCTCACCGGCGCGACCTACCCGGTCGGCGAGGTCGAGCGCGAGCGGGCGCGGCTGGTGGAGCGGATCAGGTTGGCGCGGTCGCAGCCGAACGTGATCGCGCGCGAGGCGTTGCAGCGGCACCTGTACGGCGACCACCCGTTCGCCAAGGAGATACCGGAGGCGGACGAGGTCGCGGCGGTGTCGCAGGAGGACGTCCGCGCGCTGCACTCGTCGGCCGTGTTGCCGCGCGGTGCGGTGATGGTGGTCGTGGGCGACATGGAGCCGGACGCGGCGGTGCGCGCGGTCGAGGGCGCGCTGGGCGGCTGGACCGGTGAGGGCACCGCGGTGACGTTGTCGCCGTTGCCCGTCGTCCAGGGCGGTGACGTGCTGCTGGTGCACCGGCCAGGTGCCGTGCAGTCGCAGATCCGGCTGGCCGGGCGCGGCATGGTGCGCACCGACGAGCGCTACCCGGCGTTCCAGCTGGCGAACCTGGTGTTCGGCGGGTTCTTCTCGTCCCGGCTGGTGGAGAACATCCGCGAGGACAAGGGCTACACGTACAGCGCGCGCTCGCACTCGGAGTTCACGCCGGGCGGGGCGACGCTGCTGGTGGACGCCGACACGGCGAGCGAGGTGACCGCGGCGGCGCTGCTGGAGACCCGGTACGAGCTGGGCCGACTCGGCCTGGCGCCGCCGTCGGAGTCCGAAGTGGACACCGCGCGCCGGTACGCGATCGGGTCGCTGCTGACGGCGACGTCGTCGCAGGGCGGCTTGGCGTCGTTCCTGATGAACCTCGCCGGTCTGGGCCTGGACGTCGAGTGGTTCACCGGGCACCCGGCCAGGCTGGCGGCCGTCACCGTCGAGCAGGTCACCGAGGTGGCGCTGGAGTTCTTCGCGCCGACCGCGTTCACCGGCGTGCTGGTGGGCGACGCCGACCTGCTGGCGCCGCAGCTGCGGGCGTTGGGCGGCGTGACCCTGCCGTGAGCTTCGAGCTGGTGGAGCTGCCGGCCCTCTCGCGGTTCACCGTGGACCGGCAGGAGCCGTTGCGCGGCGACGCGCGGCGCATCGAGCAGTTGTGGCCGAAGGCGCGCGTCATCACGGTGGACGCGCAGGGCCGCACGTTGGTGGCCGACCAGGCCTCGCGCCTGGTCGACCACCCCGCCACGGAGTTCGGCGACGGTCCGCCGGACACCGCCGTGCTGCTCGGCGAGCAGGACGGCGTGGCGTACTGGGCGGTTCCGCTGACCGAGGACGAGACGGACGTCAAGGCGCCCAGCGGTCGGGCGTGGAGCGGGCCGGACCTGACGGACGAGCCGCAGTGGCTGGACCTTCGGGCGTGCGGCGCGATGCTGGACGACACCGGTGCGGGTCTGTTCACGTCGGCGGTGGCGTTGTTCCACTGGCACCGGTCGGCGAAGTTCTGCGCGGCGTGCGGCGGGCGGACGGAGTCGATCAAGTCGGGGTGGGCGCGGTCCTGCGAGCAGTGCGGGCGCGAGGAGTACCCGCGCACCGACGCGGCGGTGATCTGCCTGGTGCACGACGGCGCGGACCAGGTGCTGCTCGCCCGAGGCGAGGGGTGGCCCGAGTCGCGGTACTCGGTGCTGGCCGGGTTCGTCGAGGCGGGCGAGTCGCTGGAGGCGTGCGTGGCGCGGGAGATCGCGGAGGAGGTCGGCGTCGAGGTCGGCGGCATCCGCTACCTCGGCAGCCAGCCGTGGCCGTTCCCCCGGTCGTTGATGGTGGGGTTCGAGGCGGTGGGCGACCCGACCGAGCCGCTGCGGCTCGCGGAGGGCGAGATCGCGCAGGCGCGGTGGGTCAGCCGGGCGGACGTGCGGCAGGCGCTCGCCGAGCCGGGCAGCGTGCCGGACCTGCTGCTCGCGCCGGGCGCCTCGATCGCCTACCGGATGATCCAGTCATGGGTGGCGGCGGGCTGACCCGGCGCGACGTCGCAGGTCAGGCCGGTTGCAGCAGCTCCGGCCACGGCAGCAGGCGGACGAAGTCGGCGTACCGGCGCCACGTGATCTCCGGCAGTTCGGCGTGCAGCCGGCGCAGGTCGATGTCGGTGCCCACCTCGGTGAAGTAGCCGAACATCGCGGCCAGGTCCGCCGAGTAGCGCGCCACCACGTCCAGCGGCGGGCGGTGGTGGCGGACCGGGTGGCCGATGGCCGCCGTCAAGGCTTCCGCCATGGCCGTCGGGGTCAGGGCCTCGCCTGCCAGGTCGAGCCGCCTGCCCGCGAACCGCGCCGGCTGCTCCAGGGCCAGCACCGCGACGTCCGCGATGTCCCGCACGGCGACGAGGTGCTGTTCGCGGTCCGACGGCATAGGCAGGTGGAAGGTGCCCTCGCGCAGGCCCGCCAGCGTCCACTCGCCGAACTTGTCGTCGATGAACGCCGCCGGCCCGAGGGCCGTCCACCGCGGACCGGCGGTGGCCAGGTGCTCCTCGATGCGCTGCTTGCTGTCGAAGTGCGGGACGCCGGTGCCGCGGTCCGCGTTGGACGCCGAGGTGAACACGACGTGGTCCACGTCCCGGGCCGCGTCGACCAGCGCGATGCCGTGGCGGGTTTCGGCGTCGGTGTCGCTGCCGAACGGCGTGGTGACGGCGAACACGGCGCGGACGTCGCGCAGGGCCGCGCCGAGGGAGGCGGGGTCGTCGAAATCACCGTGGACGACGTCCGCTCCGAGCTGTCGGAGTCGTTGCGCCGCAACGCTGTGCGGGGTGCGGGTGAGGGCTCGGACGTGGTGGCCGCGGGTCAGGAGGGCGCGTGCCACGGCTCCGCCTTGGGCGCCGGTCGCGCCGGTGACGAGGATAGGTTCCATGAGCAAAGGTTGACGCTGAAAGTGTTCGCCGGTCAAGTCAATTTGGTAGGGTCCGGGTATGAGCCGACACGAGCCGGGCGACGCGCTGCTGGCGTGGCTCTACGCGCAGCAGGGCGTGGACGCGGTGCGGGTCGCGGTGGAACGGCGGATCGAGGCCGTCGCCGGGTGCTCGCTGCTGGAGCACGAGGCGCTGTACCGGATCGACATGAACGGCCGCCTGCTGATGTCCGAGCTGTCCGACCTGCTCGCGGTCAGCCCGAGCGGCGTCACGCGGCTGGTCGAACGGCTGGTGCGGCGCGGCTGGGTCGCGCGCGAGCAGCCGCCGGAGAACCGCCGGGTCGTCCACGCCGTGCTGACCGACGACGGGCGGCAGGTCCTGGCGGCCACGAGCGCCCCCGCGTACCGGGAGGCGGTCGCCGAGGAGTTCGCCGCGCCGCTGAGTGACCGCGACGTCGCGGACCTGAAGCGCATCGGGCGAAAACTGCTGGAGGCGCACGCCAAATGGGACGCCAAGCGGTTCGCAACCGACTAACGTCGGGACTTCGACACGCCCGTGTGGCGGCCGTGGTCCAACTCGCCCGATGGGGGTCGCCGTGCACCGCAAGCTGACCGTGCGCGACCTGCGTGCCGGTAACCGGGCGCGGGTGCTGCGCGCGCTGTACTTCGACCAGCCGCGCAGCCGCCAGGAGATCGCGGGCGTGACCGGGCTGAGCCAGGCGTCGGTCAGCACGGTGGTCGCGGAACTCCTCTCGGACGGCGTGGTGGTCGAGGCCGGGCAGGTCGACTCGGACGGCGGCCGGCCGCGGATCCTGCTGCGGGTCAACCCGGCTTTCGCGGCGGTGGTCGGTGTCGATGTCGGCGAGACGCACGTGCTGGTCGAGGTGTTCGACCTGACGTTGCAGCGCCTGGCCGAGGCGACGATCCCGATGGAGCCGGACGTCCACTCGGCGGACGACGTGGCGCGGCGGGTGCTGGCCGGGCTCGACCGCTGCCTCGCGGACAGCGGGGTGGGTGACGTGCTCGGCGTCGGGATCGGCGTGCCCGGTCAGGTCGAGCGGGGCCGGGTGTACGCGCAGACCGTCGGCTGGCACGGGGTCGCGTTGGAGCGGATGCTCAGGGACGGGACCGAGCTGCCGCTGTTCTTGGACAACGGCGCGAACACGTTGGGGCAGGCGGAGGTCTGGTTCGGCGCGGGCCGCGGCACGGGTGACGCCGTGGTGGCGTTGATCGGGTCGGGCGTCGGTGCGAGCGTCATCGCGGGCGGCGTGCTGTACCGCGGTTCGTCCGGTGGCGCGGGGGAGTGGGGTCACACGACCATCGCGCTGGACGGCCGTCCGTGCCGGTGTGGCGCGCAGGGGTGCCTTGAGGCGTACATCGGCGCGTCGGCGGTGGTCGAGCGGTACCGGGCCGTGCGGGCCGATGCGCCGGCCGAGCAGGAGGCGGCGTTGGCGGCGCTGGTGGTCGACGGTTCGCCGGAAGCCCGGCACGTCCTGGCCGAGACCGCCCGGTACACCGGGGTGGGCATCGCGAACCTGATCAACCTGTTCAACCCGTCGCAGGTGATAGTGGGCGGCTGGGCGGGGCTGCTCCTCGGGCCGGAGATCCTGGAGGACGTGCGCGCCGAAGCCGCCCGCCACGCCCTGCACCGGCCGTTCGAGCAGGCGTCCATCACGTTGTGCGAACTGGGCCCCGAGTCGGTCGCGCTGGGCGCGGCGACCCTGCCGGTGGCCGAGTTCCTCGCCGCGGGCGGCGTCCGCCACCGCACCCCCACCCGCGTGGTCTAACCGGTCGGGGAGCCCCCGGCCCGCTTGCCGACCGCACGCAGCGCGCCGGCCACCACCGCTTCCATGCCGACCTCCGACCGGATCGCGTACAGGTCGGCCAACATCGGTGAGTGGTTCACGAGTTCCTTCGGGTCCAGCTCGTGGAGGACCGGGATCAACCTGGTGCCGTGGCTGCTCGCCATGCTGAACAGGCCGTTCGTCTCCTGCTTGGTCCAGAACTTGTGGAAGAAGTGGGCACTCATGATCAGGATTCCGGCCTGGGACCGCCGGATGCCGCGGTCGATCGACTCCCGAACGCTGTCACCGGGCACCATGGTGAACTCGTCGTACCAGACGCGCAGTCCGGCGCGGTCCAGTTCGGCGGCGAGTGGGCGGACGAAGTCGTCCTTGTCCTCGTGGGCGTGACTGATGAAAACGTCCCATGTCGACTTGTCGTCCATGATCACCCCGGATTTCAACCACAGCAGCCAGCGTTCGTGCGATGTCACCGGAGTCGACCTGCCGTGAGCCAGGGCCAGCGCCCTGAGCACGAGCTGCCCGGCGAGCTCCCGCGTGCTCAAGCCGTTGGCGCTGCCGGTGAAGATCTCGGCGAAGCTTTCCAGCGGCTTGTGCTCGTCGGTGCGCGCGGAGGGGTCGAGGACCAACTCCGCCAGTACCGCGGCGCACTGCCGTGCGGTCGTCCGCACTTCCGTCGCGTCCATGCGCTTCGGATTCCGGCAGTGATCGAGCCACGCGTCCGCCCAGTGATCCCTGGCCAGGCCGACCCGGGCCAGTTCCGATTCGAAGATCGCCCGGCGTTCGGCCCGGGTCAGCACCGGCTTGCCCGTGAGCAGTTCGAGCAGTTCGCGCAGGCCGCCGCCGAACTTGCCGCGGCGTAGCCGAGTGTCGAGCTCGGCAACGGTCACCGTCGTCCGCGTTCCCGGGCGAACGGCCCTTCGCGCCGGTTTGGGCCGGTCGAACGCACCGAGAAGGCCGCTGATGTCGTTGGCGGTGCGCACATCGCCGGTGTGCAGCTTGAAGCTCACATCGTCCGACTCGATCGCGTTGAGCGCCTTCTCCCAGAGCCCCCGATAGGACTCCCCGCCGTACAACTGGTGGACATCGGCCTTGCTCAAGGTCACTTGCCGACATTACCGAGACGGCGGGAAAGGTCCCGGGCTAGGGATCGACGCGGTCGAGGGCGGCGCCGTCCCAGGTGGTCTGGGTGCAGGCGACGCCGCGGCCGTTGCGGGGGCGGAGGACGTCGTAGATGTGCATCCGGGGGATCTTGTCGGAGACGCCCCAGCCGCTCGGCCAGGTGATCACCCAGTCCATGTCCAGGTCGACCAGGAGACCCAGCATGCGGGCGATCGTGGGGTCGTCCAGCCGTTCGAACGCCTCGTCCAGCAGCACCAGGCGCAACGGCGACGAGTCGCCGCTCACCGCGTCGTAGAACGAAGCGGCAGCGGCGAACAGCGTCACGTACGAGATCAACCGCGTCTCACCGGACGACAGCTGCCGCAGCCGGCGTTCACGGGGACCGCCGTCCGGCGCGGTGTCGGCGACGGTCACGGTGAACTGGTGCCAGGTCCGGTAGTCCAGCGCACGGGACAGGACGTCCGCGTAGTTGCCGCTGTGCCGGTCCCGCTCCTCCTCGATCCGCTCCGTGAACACCCGCCGCAGGGTCGCGTCCTGCTCCGGCGTCCGCTCCGCGTACGGCAAGCGGACCAGCGTCAACGCGTCCCGGGTCGCCTCGTCCAGCGCTGCCGAGTGCTTCCACGCCAGCTTGACGTGCACACCCTGGCTCGACCGCGCCCGCGACAGCACGCCGTTCATCCGCTTGCACAGGTCCTCGGCCACCGCGATCTGGCCGCGCAACCACTCGGCCAGGTCGCGGATCAGGTAGTCGGCGAAGATCACCTGGTACTGGCTGTCCAGCAGACCGCGCTGCTCGCCGAGCTTCGTCGTCACCTGCCGCGCCGCCGCCGCGACCGGCCGGGCGCCTTCCTCACCGCTGACCATCACCGTCAGCAGCCCCGCGTGCTGGTCGGCGGTGATGTCGTGACTGCCGGCCAACGACGTCTGCAACGCCTGCAACTTGGCGATCACCGTCGCCTCACCCGCACCGCGCCGGTCGCTCCCGGCCAGGGCTTCGCGCACCGAAGGCACGTCCACCGGCACGTCCACCGGCCCGTCCGGCAGCGCGGCGGCCAGCACACCGGGCGCGTCGAGCGCCGCCTTGAAGTGCTCCGCCGCGCGTGCCGACACGTCCTGCGCCGACGCCAGCTGCTCCGCCGCCGTCTCGATCTGCGCCTTGAGCTTCGCCGCCTCCTCGCGCGCCGACGTGACGTCCTCCCGCACCCGCTTCAAGTCGGCCCGGATCTGCACCCGTGAACGCTCCACACCGGACAGCTGCTCGGCGATCTCCCGCGCCTCACCGCCGATCGCGTCGGTCAGCTCGGCCAGGGTCGACGCCTGCGTCCCGTAGTCCCGGCACCGCGCCTCGGCCTCGGACTCGGCGGCCACCCGGTCGTCCACGGCCGCGTGGTAGCGGTGCGTCGCGTCGGTCAGGTCCCGCACGGTGGCCTGGCACTGACGGCGCAGCACGTCACCGAGCCGGTCCGCGATGCGCTGGGCCTCGGCCGCGTCGCCCTGCGCGCTCCGGAGCCCTTCCGTGTCCGCCGGCAGCTCGGCCTCGCCCGCCTGCCGGACCACGGCGGCACGTGACGCCTCGTAACGCGCTTGAGCCGCTTCCAGCTCGGCCCGCAGCTTCTCCGCGTGGGCGGCGGCGCGGTCGGCCGTCTCCCGCGCCGTGTGGAGCCGCCCGTGCCGCGCGAGCAGGTCCCGGTCGGACGGGAACCGGTCGACGTACTGCTCCCACTCCTCGACCAGACCGCGTGCCGCCAGCAGGTCGGCCGCCGCGACGCCCAGGTCGGCCCGCAACGCCGACAGCTCGTCCTCCAGCTCGCCGATCCGCCGCTGCCGGGCCGCTTCCCTCGCGCCGGCGCCGATGAACTCGGCCATCTCCTTGCGCCAGCCGCCCGTCAGCACGCCCGCCTGCCACCGGCCGTCGACGGACACCGCGAACGCGCCCCGGTCGAGCGACACCGACGCGAGCAGGCCGGCGACCACCGAAGGGGACACCGGCGAGTCGGGCTCGACCGTGGGCACCAGGACCGACGCCAGCGACGGTCCGTCCACGGGGTCGGCCGCGACGGCGACGACATCGCCGTCCACCGCCCCGGTCGGCCCGACCCACGCGTCCAACAGCCCGGACGCTTCGAGGGCCGCCTCCAGTCCGGCGCGCTGCTCCACGTCCACGCCCGCCTGGAAGTCCACCAGCCGGTAGAACGGCGCCCCGGTCGACGGATCACGGTCGGCCGCCACGAAACGCCCCCGCGCGGGCGCCTGCGCCGTGCCCGACCGGAGGCCGGTCAACTCGGCGTCCCGCGCGTCGATGGTCCGGCTCAGCTCGGCGTTCCGCTGCCCGATCGCGTGCGCGCGCTCCCGCGCCGCCGTCACCAGGGGCCCGACCCACTCACGAGCCGCACCGGCCAACGCCCGCGCCGTGGACGGGTCCACCGACGCGGGCAGCGCCAGCCCGCCTTCCGGCCGGGTCGGCCCGGCGTCCTGCCAGGCCTCCACGTCCGCCAGCCACGCCTGCGCGACCTCGGCCAGCTCCTGCGCCTCCTGGTTGCGCAACGCCGCCGCCTCCGTGGCCGCGCGCTGCGCGTCCCGCGCGGTCAGCTGGAGGGCGTCCACCTGGCGTTGCGCGGTGTCCAGCTCAGCCGCCTGCGCGGCCAGCGCGAGCGCCAGGGCACCCCGCTGCCGTGCCGAAGACGCGATCGACGACGTGCGCGACACGAGGTCGTCCAACGCCGGCTCGTCCAACCCCTGCTCGTCCAACGCCGGCGGCACGCGGCGTTCGATCGGCAGCGGCTCGGCTTCCGGATCAGGCTTGGCCCGCACCGACTCCGTCCGCACCATGGCGTCCAAAGTGGACACCCGGGGGACGTCCGGCACCGCCGCGGGGGAGAGGCCGGCCGCGCGCAGGTGGTGGCGCAGCGGCTCCACCAGCTCCTCCGCCGAGCCCAGGTCCTCGGCCAGCCGCCGCAACAGCCGCAGCACGCCGTCGACCGCGCCGTCCTCCTGCAACCGCTGCTTGTTCGCCATGTCCAACGCCGCCACGGCCGACGAACGCTTCTCCGCCACCAGCTTCTCGCGCGTCTGCAAGTCCTGGAGATCCCGGAACGCGGGCAGCTCCTTCAGCGCGCCGATGGTCTCCTCGGCCCGCTGCTCACCGGCTTCCAGCTCCGACAGCGACTGCTCCGCCGCCGCACGGGCCGCCAGCGACCCGGTCAAGGACGCCGACAGCCGAGCCGACGCCCGTTCCAGCTTCCGCACCCCGTCCTCGGCCGAGCCCAACCGCTCGGCCGCCGTGCGCAAACCGCCGAACGCGTAGTCGGAGTACGTCTTGAGGAACGTCCCCAGCGCCGCGTCCGCCGACGACAGCCGGGTGATGTTCTCCCGGATCGACTCCAGGTCGTCGAACGACGTCGCCAGCTGCTCCACCATCACCTGGTCCAACGGCGGCAGCGCGTCGGACAGGATCTGCTCCAGCTGCCCTTCCAGCACCTTCAGCCCGACGTCCGGGTTGCGCAGCGTCCGCTGGAGGTGCAGGAGGTCGCCGTACCGGGCCGCGGGCACGCCGTACACGGTCTCCGCCACGCGAGCCCGGAACGCGGCCTCCTCCAGCACGCAGTCCGCGCCGACCAGGTCGCGCAGCTGCACCGGGCCCAGCGGCGTCCGCTCCGCGCCCACCAGCGCCAGGTCGTGCCCCACTCGCAGGGGCGTGATGAACCGCCACGAGTCGGTGATCGCCTGCGACGTCTTGGACGCCTTCACGCCCAACCCGCACGTCAGGAACTCGCCCTCGCGTTCCAGCTCGACCCACGCGTACCCGATGCGGTTCGGCCCGCCGTCGTAGTCGTCCAGCATGAGCCGCCGCAGCGACACCGTGTCGAAGCCCTTGGAGCCGACCTGCCGCAGGTCGCCGTCCAGGCACAGCGGCAGCAGCAGCTCCAGCGTGCGCGACTTGCCGGACCCGTTGGTGCCCTGGAAGATCGCGCGCCCACCGGAGAAGTCGAACGACTGCTCGGTGTACTGCCAGATGTTGACGATGCCGCCCCTGTGCAGCCGCCACCTGTTCACGCGGTCTCCTCATCGAACAACGACCAGCTCGGCACTTCGGGGACGACGACGGGCTCCGCTTCCCGTTCCGGATCGCCGTCGGGCTGCGGTATCCAGCGGTGCGCGGCGGCGTTGAGCAGCCACCCGTCATCCCCTGGCACCGCCAACCCCATGCGGCGCAGCAGTTCCAGCACCTCGTCGGTCAGCCGGTCCAGGTCCTCGGTGAACTGCTTCGACCACGCGGCAGGGTAGTCCTCCACCAACTGCTCGCACACCGACCGCAACTCCGCGCGCTCGACCGCGTGCCGGCCGTCGGGGCGCGGGTCCGCGGACAGCAGCTCGGGCAGCGCCAGCAACGCGATCCGCGCGACCGTGGACGTGCCGGGGAAGTACAGGTCCGTCAGGTAGTCCTCCGGGTCGGCGGCCAGCACGCCTTCCACCCGGCACTCGGTGTGGAGCCCGAAGCACGTCTCCAGCAGCGCGGACTCCTTGCGCTGGTTGCGCCGCAGCCAGTCCGCCTGCTCGGCCGGCAGGTCCGCGTACAGCACCACCGGGTTCTCCACCAGCTTGCGCCGCACCGCGTGCTCGACACCGCGCGGACCCGGCCGGGCGGCCAGCGCCACCAGCTGATCGGGCGACGTCGCCTCGGCCACCGGACCGGTGAGCAGCTGCCCGAGCAGGTCCGTGTCGATGGTGATCAACGCCTCGGCCTGCGCGTCCACCGTGCCCTCGGTCTCGTGCAGCACGCCCAGCGACACCAGGTGCCGCAACGCCGCCGTCAACGCGCGCCGGTCCGCCACGTCGTCCACGACGGTGATCCCGGCCTCCGCCGCCGCCGCGCGGATGTCCGCCACCAGCCGCGACAGCAGCGTCTGCCGGCCGACCCCGGTCAGCACCGCCATCGTCAACGCCACGTACGCGTACCCGCGCGGTGACATGCCGAGCACGCCGCGGGAGTCGTCGGCGCCCGGCCCGGACTTGTAGAGCCGGGCGAACCGCCGCTCCACCGCCAGCCGGTACCCGAGCGTCCGGGCGAACAGGTCCTGCAACGCGGCCCGGTGCCGGTAGACCAGCGACAGCAGCTCGCCGTCCGGGCCGTCCGCGCGCAGCAACGGCCGGCGCAGCAGGGTGCGGGCGCACCGCACCGCGTTCGCCGCGTCGATCTCGGAGAGGTCGTCGAACATCAGTCGAGCACCAACGTCGAGTCGTGCAGGGTCAGGGTGCCCGCGGCCGACCGGATGCGGGTCTCCCGGCCTCGGGCGTGCGCGACGGTGACCCGCAGGCCGCGCACCGGGTCGGTGGCCGAACCCGGGTCGAACGCCGTGTCCCGCTGCGCCATGGCCAGCGTCAGCAGCTCGCACAACACGCCCAGGGCCTCACCGGACAACGTCGTCTCGGCCAACCGGGGCGCCGCCGCGGCCAGCTCCGCCACCGACGCGGCCCGCCGTTCGTCCGCCTCCCGCGCCTCGGCCAGCAACGACTGCTCGGTCATCGGGTCGTCCAGGATCCGCGACGCCCGCCCCCGCGCGCCGCGATCACTGCGGCTGCGCACGCTCACGGTGACGTCGACCACCGGACCGTCCCGCCACGGCGTGCGCTCGTTGTCGCTGTCGTGCTCGGGCGCCGGCGAGACGTGCCGCGCGGAGTAGAGCCCGAACGCCGCCGCGTACAGCTCGTTGGCCTGCGCCCGGGACCCGGAGTCGAACCACGACGCCAGCTTCAGCAGCTCGGCCCGGCGGCTCGGCAGCAGCCCGCCGCCGGACGTGGCCCGCTTCACGCTGGCCAGCAGCGACCCGATCGCCCGCGCGGTGGCCTCGCGCAACGCCGTCACCTGGCTCGGCCGGCCGGGCCGGTCCACGAACCAGTCCGTCAGCTCCTGCCAGTCCTCGGCGGACCGCCCGCGCGCTCGTTCGACCTGCTCGCCGAGGTCGGCGCGGCCCAGGAGCCGCAGCAGCTCGGACCGCGCCGAGTTCACCCGCGCCAGGGCGTCCGCGATGGCCGGGGTGTGCCGCAGCACGTCCTCCACGACCATCTGGATGTACTCGACCAGCAGGTTCCGGAACCCCGAGATCTCCTCCGGCGCCAGGTGGTGCCGCGTCACGACCTGACCCAGGTACGCGTAGAAGTCGCGCACGGTCGCGGCCAGCTCGGCGTGCTGCAGGAACAGCGTGGTGACCTGCTCGGCCAGCACCTCGCGCGGCCGGCGACCGCCGCTGATCAACGCCTCCGACAGCGACTGCCCCAGCCCGCCCAGACCGCGTTCCACGGCGGGCAGCAGCTCCCGGGACACCTCCCGCGCGCCCTCGGGCACGCGCAGCAGTTCGTCCACGTCGCGCTGCACCCGGACCGCGAGCTTGCTGACCTGGTAGCGCACGCTGCCGTGCTGGAACTCGGCGATGCTCGACGCCACCACCTCGCGCCGGCCCTGCACCAGGTTGCCCCACTCGACCAGCTGCCGGAGCCGGTTGATCACGTTCTCGATGCGCGACTCGCCCGGCTCGACCCGGCCCTCGCGCTCGGCGCCGGCCAGGGCGCCCGCGACCTCGCCCGCGGACAGGTCGGCCAGCAGTGTCGAGGTGAACAGCCGCATGATCGCCAGGTACGTGCGCTGGTGGTCGCGCGCGTCCAGGTAGGCGTAGAGCTTGAGGCGGCCGGCTGGTTCCACGGTGGGCCACCCTAATGCGGCGGTCCGACACCTGCGGGCTACCGTGCCGGTGTGAGTCTGGGGCGGGCGGTGGGGTTGGTGCTGGGCGTGGCCGCCGACGCGGTGTTCGGCGACCCCCGGAAGTATCACCCGGTAGCGGGATTCGGGCGGGCTGCGGCGGCGCTGGAGCGCAAGCTGCACCGCGACCACAAGGCGGCGGGGGTCGCGCACACGGTGGCGCTGGTCGGCGGCACCGTGCTGGCCGGTGTCGCGGTGGAACGGCTGGGCCGGCGCAGCCAGGTGGCGCAGGCCCTGACCACGGCCGCGGCGACGTGGATCGTGCTCGGCGGGTCGTCGTTGGCCGACGAGGGCACCGCGATGGGCCGCGAGCTGGACGGCGGCGACCTCGAAGCGGCGCGCAATCGTTTGCCCAACCTGTGCGGGCGTGAGCCGCGCAAGCTGGACACGCTGGGCCTGGCGAAGGCGACCGTCGAGTCCGTGGCGGAGAACACGTCCGACGCGGTGGTGGCCCCGCTCTTCTGGGGAGCGGTCGCGGGCGTGCCCGGTCTGCTCGGCTACCGCGCGGCGAACACCCTGGACGCCATGGTCGGCCACCGCAACGAGCGCTACCTGCGGTTCGGCTGGTCGGCGGCCCGGTTGGACGACGTGGCGAACCTCGTGCCGTCACGGCTGGCGGCACTGCTCACGACGGCGGGCGCGCCGGTCGTCGGCGGGTCCGCGGGTGAGGCTTGGCGGACGTGGCGACGCGACGCGGCGGCGCACCCCAGCCCCAACGCGGGTCAGGTGGAGGCGGCGTTCGCGGGGGCGTTGGAGGTCCGGCTGGGTGGGCGGACCGTGTACGCGCACGGCGCGGAGGACCGGCCGGTGCTCGGCCACGGCCGCAACCCCGACGCGGGCCACGTGACGCGGGCGGTGGAGCTGTCCCGGGTCGTCGGCGCCTCGGCGGCGGCCGTGACCGCGGTCATCGCGCTGGTGCGGCCTCGTCTTCGGCGAGCTGCTCGGCGACGGACTTCCGCCTGACCTTGGTCTTGCCCTGGTCCCGGTCGCGGTCGTCCAGCGCGCCGCCGGGCCGGACCTCGCGGACGGTGAAGTACAGCCAGCCGCCGAGCGCCATCGCGCCGAACGCGATCCACTGCAACGCGTAGGAGAAGAACGGCCCCGCGTCGAGCTTCGGCAGCGGCAACGACTCCTCGACGCCGGGCTGGCCCTCGGTGAGCTGGAAGTAGCCCGGCCGGATGTCCAGCCCCGCCGCGCGCCCGACCACGGCCGCGTTCACCGAGTACACCTGGCGGTGCTGGTCCTCCTGGAACGCCTCGCGCTGGTCCGACTCCTCACGCCGGACCAACGCGACCAGGGTCACCTCGTCGGTCGGCACGGGCTTCAACCCGGGCACCTTGATGCCGTTGACGGGCCGCACGTAGCCCCGGTCGACCAGCACGATCGGACCACCGGTCAGCTGGAACGGGGTCAGCACCTCGAACGCCGCCTCGCCCTGGACGGTCCGCAGCCGTGCCACGGCCTGCCCCTCGGGCAGGTAGCGGCCGGTCAGCGTGACGCGCCGCCACTCGACGTCGGCGTTCGGCCGGTCGAGCAGCGTGGTGACGGGCACCGGATCGGTGCGGACGGACGAGGTGACCGCGCTGTTTTGCGCCTCGCGCTCCACGTCGCGGCTGAACTGCCACGGTGCGAGCAGCGTGAAGCACGCGCCCGCGAACACCCAGACCACCAGCGTCAAGGCCAGCCAGCCGGGTTGCAACAGGAACTTCAACCGCACGTGACCACGGTAAGCCCTAGGCCGTTGTGACCTGCACCCGGTCGAATCGCGTGGTGAAACCGGGGCCGGTCGGTGCCGCCGCCATCACCCCGACCAGCGCCTCCACCTCGGGCGGGAAGTAGGCGAGGCGCAGCATCGTGGTCGGCTCGGCGTCACCCATGCCGTAGCGGACGGTCACCGCGTCGCCCTCGCGCACGGCGGAGATCGTCGCCCGCTGCACCGGCCCGCCGGGCACCACGGACCAGTCCGACACGTCGCGCGTGACGACCGTGCTGACCTGGAACTCGTCGTCCACCAGCTCGACGCCCGCCTTGATCCAGTTCCGGCCGTCGACCCACAGCGCGATGCCGGCCTGGTCGTACTGGGCGGCGTAGTCGGCGGTGAACGAGGCCACGATGGTGAAGTCGCCGGTCAGCGGCACCCCGAGCACGTGCCCGCTGTCGCGGACGTAGCCGTAGTGCGTGGTCCGCCAGAAGTCGGAGTCCGGGTCGCTGGTGATGCTCAGCCCGTCCTGGTCGCTCCAGGCGCGGGGCTCGTTGAGCCACCGCCAGTCGTCGCGGTCGAACGCCTTGATCCCCATGTGCGACATCATGTCAGCGAACGTGCCGTGGACAACGCCTGTTGTGCGTAACCACGGCCGAACAGCGCAGCGTGGACGAGCACCGGGAAGAGCTGGTGCAGCGGGAACCGGCCGCGCCAGCCGTCGCCGAGCGGTGCCGCCTCGTCGTAGGCGGCGAGGACGCGGTCCAGGTGGGGGCAGCCGAACAGGGCGAGCATGGCCAGGTCGCTCTCCCGGTGACCGCCGTGGGCGGCGGGGTCGATGAGCCAGGCGCGGCCGTCGGCGGCCCAGTGCACGTTGCCGTTCCAGAGGTCGCCGTGCAGCCGGGCCGGTGGCTCGTCGGGGGCCTCGACCGCCACGGCGTCGAAGATCCGGGCTTCTCGGGCGGTCAACGCGCCCGCGTCCACGGCGAGGCGGGCGTAGTAGGCGATCCGGTGCTCCTTGAACCAGTCCGCCCAGGTCGCGGACGGGGTGTTCCGCATCGGTGCGAGCCCGATCGCCGCGTTCACCGGCCCGTGGGGCGGGGGAGCGCCGAACGCGGGCGCGCCCGTCGCGTGCAGGGCGGCGAGCCGACGCCCGAACTCCTCGGCAGCACTCGGTGTTGGTCGGCCGCGCTCCACCCGGTCCAGCACCAGCCAGTGCCCCCGGTGGCCGCGCACCCTCGGCACCGGCGGTCCTGCCGGCTCGGCCAACCACGCCAAGGACGCCGCCTCGGCCGACACCGCGTCCGGGTCGTCGTGCCGCTTGGCCACCACCAGGTCACCGTCGGCCAGGTCGACTTCCCACACGTCGCCGCCCAACCGCCGCGCCCCGACCGCGCGCACCCCGGTCAGCCCACCCGCCGCTTCGGCGGCTGTCACCGTCGTCCCCGGTGGCCCGGACCGCTGGTCACAGCCGTTCGCGCACCCACGCCAGCAGCCCCGGCACGGAGGCCTCGACCATCCCCACCACCGCGTCGAACCCGGCCTTGTCGCCGTAATAGGGATCGGGCACGTCCACGCCGTCCGCGTCCGGGTCGAACGAGCGCAGCAGCCGCACCCGCTCCGGTTCGGGGACCATCCGCCGCAACGCCCGCGCGTGCCCGGAGTCCAGCGCCACCAGCAGGTCCGCGTCGAGGTGGTCCTCACCGACCTGTGCCGCGGCGTGGTCGGTCGGGTAGCCGTTGTCGGCCAGCGACTTCGCCGCCCGGGGGTCGGCCGGGTCGCCCACGTGCCAGCCCCCGGTGCCCGCGCTGGTCACCTCCACAAGATCACCCAACCCGGCCCGGCGCAGGTGCTCGCGGAATATGATCGCGGCTACGGGGGAACGGCAGATGTTGCCGGTGCAGATGAACGAGACGGTCAGCGTCACGGCAGGTGAGTCTGCCAGGTGTGCGGCCCGGGTCCTCGCCACTCGAATCGGCCGGCGTTCGTGGGGGGTCCGCATGTCGGGGGTGCTGGTCGGTGTCGTCGTGCTGCTCGCGGCCACGGTCGCCGTGGTGGTCGCGGTGCGCCGCCGGTCCTGGCCCGAGACGCCCGCGTTCGCCAGACCACGCCCCGTGACGTCGCCCGGCGGACCTGCCCGCGACCCGGACGCCGGATTCTTCACCCACCGCGGTTTGCTGTTCCGGAAAAGGCATTTCTTCGTCGGCACGGGCTGCCCGCCGGTCCTCGTCACCGATTTCCGGTCACTCGACGTGTTGCGTCGGGAACAGCCTGTGCGCATTGCCCGGCACGGCATTCGAACGTGGTGGTGGTACCGGGACGAGTTCTATCGCGAGGCGGCCGGGCTGGGGCCCGACGACGTGCTGACCTGGGTTCGTGAGCGGGATCGGAGACTGCTGGCCAGGCAGGACCGGGCCCGGCTGCTGTCCGCGGCGGAGGAGAGCCTGCGAAAGCGCGAGAACGGGTAACGAACGAGCCCGTAATTCCGACGCCAATGTGTGGGGAATGCGTCGGGAAGGAAAGTGAATGACTCGCACATGTGTCGTGCGCCGGGTTCGTCCGTCCTATTCGGAGCGGGTGGCGCCGGGGCGCACCGGGGTGTCCGGGCGGCCGAGGAAGGTCGGGGACCGGTGAACGAGCCGTCGCTGTGCCGGTGGAACAGGTGCGAGGTGCCCTCGCTCACGCACCTGGTCATGAGCCTCGCCATGGTGTTCTTCGCCATGGCCAGCTCGATGGTCTGAACGGCCCCTGACTCGGAACTCGCAGGTCACGGGGTTGTGAGCCGTTTCGGCGGCACCCGGCCGGTCCGCCGCGCGCGGCTTCGGGTTTCGACAATCTCAGTGCGCTCTCAGGTGCGACGCGAGACGATCAACCCGTGTCCACCGTGAAGCCGTCGACCATGCCGACCATGCCGGCGCTCGCCCGGGCGCTGCCGAAGGTCGAGGACGAGATCCGGGCCCTGGCGACGTCGTCGTCATTACCGATCGTCAACACCTACACCGGCCGCATCACCGCGGCGGGCGGCAAGCGACTCCGCTCGGTGCTGATCCTGGCCGGCGAGCTGGCCGCGTCGGGCATGATCACCGACAAGGGCATCACCTCCGCGGCCTGCGTCGAGCTGCTGCACGCGGGCTCACTGGTGCACGACGACCTGATGGACAACGCCGAGGAACGCCGCGGCGTGCGCACCGTCAACGCGGACTGGGGCGTCGGC
Source organism: Saccharothrix sp. NRRL B-16314 (assembly GCF_000716595.1). Classification (GTDB taxonomy): domain Bacteria; phylum Actinomycetota; class Actinomycetes; order Mycobacteriales; family Pseudonocardiaceae; genus Actinosynnema. The sequence goes on along the minus strand of NZ_JNXC01000036.1, from coordinate 47,133 downwards.
CCCGCCGTCCTCGTCGGCGACTTCATGCTCGCCCGCGCCAGCCAGGCCGCGCTCGACCAGATCTCCCCGTACGCCGCGAGCGTGATGGCGCAGTCGGTCACCCAGCTGGTCGAGGGCCAGGTGCTGGAGGTGCTCGACCTCTACAACGCGCACCGCACCCCGGACAACGCCCTGCGGTCCATCGAGCTGAAGACCGGCGCCCTGTTCGAGGTGGGCTGCGTGCTGGCCGCGCACTGCGCCGACGCCGACGACGCCACCGCCGCCGCGCTGTCCCAGTACGGCGCGCTGTTCGGCCTGATGTTCCAGATCCTCGACGACCTGCTGGACCTGGCGTCCACTGCGGAACGGCTGGGCAAGCCGGTCGGCAACGACATCCGCCAGGGCGTCTACACGTTCCCGCTGCTCAGGGCGATGACCTCGGACCAGCGAGCGCTGCTCGAGAAGCGGGGCCGCGACCTGACGGACGCGGAGCTCGACCACCTGCTGATGGAGCTGCGCGACACCAGCCTGGTCGCGGACACCCTCGCCCACTGCACGTCGCTGGCCGCGCAGGCGGTGCGCGGACTGCCGGACCTGCCCGAGTCGGAGGCGCTCGGCGTGCTGCGCGAGCTGCCCGGGGCCTACCTGGACTGGGCGGCGTCCCAGATCGCCTAGACTCGCGGCGATGACCAGCCAGGATTCCGGCCGGGCGCTCCTGCGCCACCACGGGGACGTCGACGCCGCGCCCGGACTCGCGGACTTCGCGGTGAACGTGCGGCTGCCCGCGCCGCCCGCGTGGCTGCGCGACCGGCTGGTCGCCGCGCTGGACGACCTCGGCTCCTACCCGTCTGCCGCCGCCGAAGAACGCGCCCGTCAAGCCGTCGCGGCGAGGCACGGCCGTGCCGCCGACGAGGTCCTGGTGCTCAACGGTGCCGCGGAGGGGTTCGCGCTGCTGCCGAACCTGCACCCGTGCCTGGCCGCGGTGGTGCACCCGTCGTTCACCGAGCCCGAGGTGGCGTTGCGGGACGCGGGCGTGCCCGTGCACCGGGTGCAGCTGTGGCCCGAGGACGACTACGCGCTGCGGCCCGAACTGGTGCCGGAGGAAGCCGACCTGGTCGTGCTCGGCAACCCGACCAACCCGACGTCCGTGCTGCACCCGGCGGCGGTCGTGGCCTCGCTGAGCAGGCCCGGTCGGGTGCTGGTGGTGGACGAGGCGTTCGCCGACACGATCCCCGGTGAGCCGGAGTCGCTCGCCGGCCGCGCCGACGTGCCGGGTCTGCTGGTGCTGCGGAGCCTGACCAAGACGTGGGGGCTCGCGGGTCTGCGCGCGGGCTACCTGCTCGGCGCGCCGGAGCTGCTGGCCCGGCTCGCCCTGCCGCGTCCCCAGTGGCCGGTGGGCAGCCTGGTGCTGGAGGCCGTCGTCGCGTGCTGCGAGCCGGACGCCGTGGCCGAGGCAGAGGCGTTGGCGCGTGAGGCGCGTGAGCACACCGCGCACGCCGTGTCCCAGCTCGGTGACCTCGTGGTCGTGCCGCCCGACGCGCCGTTCGTGCTGCTGCGCGTGCCCGAGGGTGAACGGGTGCGGCAAGCGTTGCGGGACAAGGGGATCGCGGTGCGGCGCGGTGACACGTTCCCCGGCCTGACCCCCGACCACCTGCGGGTCGCGGTCCGCGCGCCCGGGGAGTTCGCGTCCCTTGTGGACGCCCTGCGAGTGGTGCTGGAGGAGCGGTGACGACGCTCGGCGACGTGCTGGCAGCCCTGGAGGCCGCCTACCCGCCCGCGACCGCCGAGTCCTGGGACGCCGTGGGCCTGGTCTGCGGCGACCGCGCCGAACCGGTGTCCAGGGTGCTGTTCTGCGTCGACCCGGTCGAGTCCACAGTGGACGAGGCGCTGGAGGTGGGCGCGCAACTCCTGGTGGCGCACCACCCGCTGATGCTGCGCGGCGTCACCGGCGTGCCCGCCGACGACCCGAAGGGCGGGCTGGTCCACCGGCTCATCCGGTCCGGCGTCGCCCTCTACACCGCGCACACCAACGCCGACACGGCCAACCCCGGCGTCTCGGACGCCCTGGCCCAGGCCATCGGCCTGCGCGTCACCGGCCCGCTCGTGCCCCACCCCGACACCGACTCACACACCGACTCACGCACCGACACCGACTCACGCACTGACTCACGCACCGGCATCGGCCGGATCGGCGAGCTGGACCGGCCCGAACCGCTGCACCGGTTCACCCGCCGCGTCGCCGACGCCCTGCCCGCGACGGCGTGGGGCGTGCGCTCGGCGGGCGACCCCGATCGACCCGTCCGGCGGGTGGCGGTGTGCGGCGGCGCGGGCGACAGCTACCTGGCCGCCGCGTCCCGCGCCGGCGTCGACGCCTACGTCACCGCCGACCTGCGCCACCACCCGGCGGGCGAGCACCTGGCCGCGGGCGGCCCGGCACTGGTCGACGTCGCGCACTGGGCCAGTGAGTGGCCGTGGTGCGGACAGGCTGCAGACGTCGTGCGCGCCGCGCTCGGCGGTACGGTCGAAGTCCTCGTCTCGACCCGCCGGACCGACCCGTGGACCGTCGGCGTGACGAGCCGAACAGGAGGATCATCCCAGTGAAAGCCGATCCCGCCGTGCAGCGCAGGCTGCTCGACCTCGCGCAGGTCGACGCCGAACTGTCGCGCGTCCTCCATCGACGCCGCACGCTGCCCGAGATCGCGGAGATCGCCGAGGCGGAGAAGCAGTTCCGCGCCAAGCAGGACGCGCTGACCACGATCGAGACCACGCTCGGCGACCTGAACCGCGAGGTCAAGCGGCAGGAGACCGAGATCGACCAGGTCCGCGCCCGCGAGGAGCGCGACCGCAAGCTGCTCCGCGAGGGCACCGTCGGCGCCAAGCAGCTGACCGACCTGGAGCACGAGCTGGCCACCCTCGGCCGCCGCCGCGGCGCGCTGGAGGACGACCTGCTGGAGCTCATGGAACGCCGCGAAGCCGTCGAAGCGGACGGCCAGCACGCCCGGGTCGCCCTGGACAAGGCCCAGGAGGCGATGTCCGACGCCGCGCGCCGCCGGGACAGCGCGTTGGCCGACCTGGAGTCGACCGAGACCAAGCGCGCCGCCGACCGCAAGCTCATGGTCGGCCAGTTCACCGCGCCGCTGCTCGCGCTGTACGACCGGGTGCGCACGCACAAGGGCATCGGCGCGGCGCTGCTCCAGTCACGCCGCTGCGGCGCGTGCCGCATCGAACTCGACCGCAACGCGTTCGCCCAGATCAAGGAAGCAGCGCCGGACGAGGTCATCCAGTGCGAGGAGTGCGGCGCGATCATGGTGCGGACCGGGGAATCGGGTCTGTGAGGGTCGTCGTCGAGGCCGACGGCGGCTCGCGCGGCAACCCCGGGCCCGCCGGGTACGGGGCCGTGGTGCTGGACGAGTCCGGCGCGGTCGTGGCCGAGCGGTCCGAGGGCATCGGGGTCGCGACCAACAACGTCGCCGAGTACCAAGGGCTCCTCGCGGGCCTGCGGGCGGCGGCGGAGGTCGGCGCGTCCGAGGTCGACGTGCGGATGGACTCCAAGCTCGTGGTCGAGCAGATGTCCGGCCGGTGGAAGGTGAAGCACCCGTCCATGCAGCCGCTGGTCGCGCAGGCCCGTGAGCTGGCGCGGGCGTTCGACCGGGTGGGCTACGAGTGGATCCCGCGCGAGCGCAACCAGCGCGCGGACCGGCTGGCGAACCAGGCGATGGACGAGCAGGCGGGCGTGGCGCGGCCGGAGAAGCAGACAGCGGCGCGGCCGGAGCCCCAGCAGCCGGACGTGGCGGCGACGCAGTCACCCACGTCGTGGACGGGCGCGGTCGGTGAGCCGACGCGGCTGTACCTGCTGCGGCACGGGCAGACCGAGCTGTCGGTGGCCCGCCGGTACTCCGGGCGCGGCAACCCGCCGTTGACCGACATCGGGCGCGGGCAGGCCGAGGCCGCGGCACGTCGGCTGGCGAAGATCGAAGGCCTGAGCGCGGTGGTGGCGTCCCCGTTGGCGCGGGCCCAGGAGACGGCGCGGGCCGTCGCGGCGGCCACCGGGGTCGAGGTCGCGGTGGACGAGGACCTGATCGAGACCGACTTCGGCGCGTGGGAGGGCCTGACCTTCGCCGAAGCCGCCGAACGCGACCCCGACGTGCACCGGCGGTGGCTCGGCGACCCGTCCGTGCCCGCGCCGGGTGGCGAGAGCTTCGACCAGGTGCACCACCGGGTGCGGCGGGCGCGCAACGCCGTCGTGTCCCGGTTCGGCGGTGCCAACGTCGTCGTGGTCAGCCACGTCACGCCGATCAAGTCGTTGCTGCGGATGGGCTTGGACGTCGGCCCGTCCCTGCTGTTCCGGCTGCACCTGGACCTGGCGTCGTTGTCGGTGGTCGAGTTCTACCCCGACGGGCACGCCTCCGTGCGGCTGGTCAACGACACGTCGCACCTGGCATAGGTCCGCGCAGTCCGCTCCGGGGACCGGCCTGGTGCCACGGCCTGGGAACACGCCGGTATCCTGGTGGGGCGGATGAGTCGGCAGGGCGGCCGCGTCGACGGATTCCGATCCGTCGCCGAGGAAAGTCCGGACTCCACAGGGCAGGGTGGTTGTCAACGGCAACCAGGGGCGACCCTCGGGACAGTGCCACAGAGAACAGACCGCCTCGGCGCGAGCCGGGGTAAGGGTGAAACGGTGGTGTAAGAGACCACCAGCGCTCCCGGTGACGGGAGCGGCTAGGTAAACCCCACCCGGAGCAAGGCCAAGAGGGTGCCTCCGGGCACCTGCGCAGGCGATCGAGGGCGGCCCGCCCGATGCCTGCGGGTAGGCCGCAAGAGCCTGTCGGCAACGGCAGGCCGAGATGGATGGCCGCCGAACGGGACCGCCGCAAGGCACCCGGGAACAGAATCCGGCTTACATGCCGACTCATCCGCCCGATCCAGCCGGTCCCTGCCGGCTCCTCCAGGCCTCGGCTCCCGCTCCGTGGCCTTCGGTTGCCGGTGCCTGCCTCCAGTTGCCGGTGCCTGCCTTCGGTTCCGGCTACCTGGCCGTCGGCTCCTGTTGCCCGGTTCGCCGATCCTTCCAGGCACCGCCCTTCGGCTCTCGGCTTCCCGTGCGTGATCCACCGGTTCCCCTCGGCCCGGTCTCGCCCCCGTTGCGCGGTGTCCGCCAGTCACTCGGGGTCGTCGTATCCCGGCTCTCGTCTCCAGTGTGTGGTGTCCGCCAGTCAGTCGCGGCCGTCGTACCCCGGCTCCCGCCCTCCGACGCGTGGCCCACCGGCCCCCGCCCGGCCCAACCCGCCCCGAGCCGCTTGGCCCGCAGGAACCTCCTCGGCCCCGCGCTCCTCGCCGAGACCCCAGCGCCCCCCGGCCCGACAGCCCACACCCTCCACCGATCGAACGCTTCGCAGGGGTCCTCTCCAGGGGGACCCCTGATCTTCATTCTGCCGGCAGGGTCCGACAATCCGGCCCGGCGTGACCCGCGGCCCAGTCCGATCGACCTACCTGTCCGCCTGGTAAATCCCTTGCGCGCCAACGTTGTTACACAAGTGAGGCCGTTCGAGTGGTTCCTCGTATCAACCCGGCCCGGTGCCGATCCTCCTCGCAGACCACGGGCCCTGCCCCGCGGTACCACGAGGAGGGAATCCCATGTCCACTACGACGAGGCGCGCCACCACCTGGCTCGCCCTGACCGGCCTGTTGGGTGCCGCGGCGATCACCGGGTCCGCCGCCACCGCCACGGCCGCATCGGCGGAGCTGCCGGTGTACGGGGTCCGGTCCGCCGGGCTCAACCCGGACCAGGCCGCCGCCCTGCAACGCGCGTTCGGCCTCAAGGACGTCCACCTGGCCGACGACGGCTCCGTCGCGTTCGCCGACGAGTCCACCTACCTGCACGTCCCCGGCCTGGACAAGGGCGCGGGCAAGCCGGACGAGGACGGCAGCGAGACCACGCAGACGCTGCTCGACGTCGAAGCCCTGCGTCGCCTCACCGCCATCCCCGTCGAGGACGCCACCAAGAAGGCCCTCGAAAGCCTGCGCGGGATCGGCCTGCTGCCCGCCAACGCCACCCCGACCGCCAAGCAGACGACGTTCGAGGTCGTCGACGCGTACGACAAGCCGGTGATCTCCGCGCCGCTGGACACCGCGGTGTCGTTCGCCTTCACCCTCGACGGCGTGCCGCTGGAAGGACCCGGCGCCAAGATCAGGATCGCGTTCGACGGCCGGGGCGGCGTCGCCGGCCTCAGCTACAGCACCCGTGACGTGGTCAAGGTCGGCACCGTGCCGGTGCTCAGCCTGGACGAGGGTCGGGATCGGTGCGCGAAGGCGCTCGGGTCGAGCGTGAAGCCGACCGGCGTGTCCTATGTCTACGAGGCGCCGGCGTTGTCCGCGCGGGTCGACAAGCTGGAGCCCGGGTTCCGCTGTGACGGTGTCAACGCCGACGGCGCCGACGTCCAGTCCGTCATCGTGGGCGCGACCTTCGACACGCGGCTGCCGGAGCCGGACCCGGTGCAGCCGCCGCGTTCGGAGAGCGCCGTCAGCCCGCAGTGGACCAACCGGATCGACGTCGGCAGCGAGGGCACCGGGTCGTGCTCGGGCCTGCCGTTGACGGGGAACAACCTGGCCGCGTTCAACAACCGGTTCACCGCGGCCGGCGTGCCGGTGCAGTTCAGCTGGCTCAACGCCAACGCGTGGGAGCGGGACTTCAAGGACCCGGCGTTCTTCGGCGGCCTCGACCACGTGTACGCGGATGACGTGGACATGACGTATTGGCAGGGGCACGGTTCGCCGACCGGCTTCTCGTTCGCCGGGTGCAGCAGCAACACCGACACGTTCCTGTCCAACAACGACGCGCGCTGGGGCAACCGGGACGTCGAGTGGATGAGCCTCTTCACCTGCTCGATCCTGAAGAGCTCGTCGGGCGGGCTGAGCTGGGCGCAGCGCTGGGGCAAGTCGTTCAAGGGGCTGCACCAGATCAACAGCTTCGACACCGTGTCGTACCACAGCGGCGTGCACGGCGGGAGGTTCGCCAACTACCTGGTGCGGACGCCGTTCCTGTGGTGGAACAAGCCGATGAACGTCCGCAGCGCGTGGGCGCAGGCCTCGATCGACACCCAGCCGGCGCAGGTCCGGTGGGCGACCATGGGGCCGATCGGCAGCGGCGGGCTCGCCAACTTCAACGACTACTTCTGGAACAAGGGCCCGGTCGGACCGGACACCCTGCCGACCGGCGGTTTCTGGCGCATCTCCGGCTCCAGCTGACCCGCAGCACCGAGGGGGTCCCTTCCACACCTGGGGGTGGGAAGGGGCCCCTTCCGGCGCTTCACCGTCCGCTCCTCGAAGCCCGACTCGCGCGTTCTGAGCGTTGAACTCGGGTGTCCCGAACGTAGGACTCACCCGTCCCGAACGTAGGACTCACCCGTCCCGAACGTAGGACTCACGCGTCCCGAACGTAGGACTCACGCGTTCTGAACGTAGGACTCACGCGACGGGAGCGTGGGACTCGCGGGGTCAGGTGCGGCGGGCGGGGCGGCCGGGGGGCATCCGGAAGACCGGGCGGAAGGCCTCGCCGTTGTTGTAGCGGCGTTCGAGGTCGGCCACGTAGGCCTCGACGGCCGGGTTGACGATGTCGGCCAGGCTCCGCACCCCGGCCTCGCCCTCGTACGCCGCCAGGTAGGTCGCCGCCGCCCGCGCCCGCTCCAACACGTCCTGGTCGAAGTTGACGGTCCGCTGCACCCGCCGCCCGGTTTGCCGGTCCGCACCGGTAACCTGATCATTGCCCGAGACGGTCACGGAGACGGTGATTTCGTTCACTCCGGCGGCTGGTTCGGGCACGGCCTCGGGCGGCTGGGTCATCGGCGAGCCTCCTCGGCGTCGTCACGTCGGGCTGCGGTCCGTTCGGGCTCGAACGCTCGGCCGGACGGGGTAGTCCGAAGGGCCGGCGGACAGAGGGCTGGAGGTCGTGCACACTGTGCGTGACCAGGGGGTTCGCAGCCGGGTGAACTATCGCAGCAATCGGGAGAATCCGGAGAGGTCGGTTCTCCACCGGCTTCCCCCGAACCATGATGTCCGTGGCCAGATTAGACGTAATCGACTGCCAGGGGAACGGTTATTGATCTACCCACCGCTAGCCGACCGATACACCTCGTGACGAAGACGTGTTCTACTCGATAGCGCACCAACCGGACGGGCACCCCTCGGCTCGCCCGGCGAAGTCCTGCGTACTCAGGAGTACGAGATGACCGCCCAGACCCTGGTAACACTCGCGCAGCAGCAACCGCTCGCGCCCGGCACAGGCGGCTTGCGCCAGTGGATCCTCGACAACCTGGTTCCGCTGCTCTTGCTGACCGTCGCCCTCCTGCTGCTCTGGCTGGGAGGCGGCAAGGGCGACAACGCCGGGGTCATGCGTCGCCTGGGCGGTGTCATCATCGCGTTGGCGATCATCGGACTGGCCGTGACCACGAACGCGGGCGCCAACATCGGCCAGTGGATCGCCGGCCTCTTCACCGGCGGGTGACCCTTGCGGGTACGCACTGACGACGAGGTCTACCGGGTCGACGCCGTCTGGCTCGGCCCGCCCAAAGCGACCTTCCCGTGGCGTGCGCGTTACGTCGCGTGGGGTGTCGGCATCGTGGTGTTCCTGCTGGTCACCGCTGTCCAGCGGCAGGTCGGCTTCGGGTTCGACTTCATCAACACCGGCTGGGGCTTCGTGATCACGATCGCCCTGACCAGGTTCATCTGCTCGCGGATCAGCCACGAGCGCCCGCTGTCGTCGGTCCTGACGATGTGGGTGCGCGAGCTGACCGCGCCGCGCGAGACGACCTCGGGCCGTGGTGGCGCGTCCAGCGCCGCGCGGATCCGGATCAGTTCGCACCGCCCCCGTAAACGTCCCAAGGGGGCGAAACGCGCGAGCGCCGCCACCCGATCCCAGCACCGCGGGCAGCAAGACCGCCGTCAGAAGGAGGTGCGCGGTGTTCGGACGCCGGCGTGACCGTGACCGACGATCCGCTGCGCACGTGGCACAGCACGCCGCCGCCGCGCGCGACGACCACAAGGTGTACAGCAAGCGCGGTCGCCGCCTGCCGGGCGAGCAGGCCGTGCCCAGCTACACACCGTCGATCTCGGCCCGCAGCATCGACGGCCACCTGCTGCGCACCGGCCAGGAGGTCTACGCCTGGTACCGGCTCGCGCCGCAGCGCTGGTCGTTCCGGTCGGACTCGCAGCGCCAGGACCTGATCGCGGCGATCGCGGGCCAGTACGCCGAGCTGCAGGGCCGCTGGATGCACCTGCGCGTGACGACCCGCCCGTACCCGATCCGGATGTGGGCCGAGGCGCACGTCCACAACGCGGTGCGCAGGCTGCCCGACACGCCCGGCACGCTGAGCTTCGACGACTACATGGTCGGCGAGCAGCAGCAGCTGATGGGCCGGTCGATGGCCGAGAAGGAGGTCTACCTCGGCGTCCAGGTGCAGACCCGCAACATGATGGACCGCGCGGTCGAACGCGCCGCTCCCGTGCTGCGCAAGGTCTTCCCGGACGCGGTGGACGCCGAGCTGGTCGCCATCGAGTCCGAGATCGACCACCTCGACCAGGTGATCGGCTCCGCCGGGCTGGAGGGCCGTCCGGCCACGTCCGAGGAGATGTCCTGGCTGATGCACCGGTCGTGCTCGCTGGGCCTGCCCGCGCCGCGCAACCTGCCGGCCGTCCCCGGTGCGCCGTGGGAACCCGAAGACCTGGCCAGCTTCACCGACGCGGCGGACTTCCACCAGGAGCCGTACTCGCCGACGGTCACCGTTCGTGGCCGCACCGGCTCCAACGCGGGCATCAAGCGGCACGTCGCGGTGCTCACCGTCGGTCTGATGCACGGCCTCCAGATCCCCGAGGTCGACGACCCGTGGATCCAGCGGTCGGACCGGCTGCCCGCGTCCGTCGAGTGGTCCGCGCGGATCTACGTTCGGCGTCCCGAAGAGGTCGCCGGTGAACTCCAGCGGCAGATGAGCAAGGTCCGCTCGCAGGTGCGGCACTACACGGACGAGCACGAGCTGGACCCGCCGCAGTCGCTGGCCCGCCAGGCGTCCCGGGTGCTGGAGATCGACGACGAGATGACGTCGGGCTTCACGGCGCTGGGCACGCGCGTGCGCAGCTGGTGGCGGCTCGCCGTGTCCGGCCCGACCGAGCGCGAGGCGCTGCGCCTCGCCCAGGGCCTGCTCGACCTCTACAAGCCGAAGGTGGCGATCGAGCACCCCGAGGCGCAGTACGCCATCGCCCGCGAGTTCATCCCCGGTGAGCCGCTGTCGTCGTCGGCCTACCTGCGGCGCGGCTCGGTGCTGTGGGCGGCGTCCGCCGTCCCGACCGCGACCGCCGAGGTGGGCGACCGGCGGGGCATCCTGCTGGGCGAGACGGTCACCGCGACCCGGCGTCCGGTGGCGTGGGACCCGTGGATGGCGCAGGAGCTGCGCGACTCGTCCGGCCTGACCGCGATGGTCGCCGGTCTGGGCGCGGGCAAGTCGTTCCTCGGCGGTGGCATCGTCTACAAGACGCTCCGCGCCGGGGCGCACTGGACGCTGCTCGACCCGTCCGGTCCGCTGGCGGCGCTGTGCGAGCTGCCCGAGCTGAAGCCGTACGCGCGGCCGATCAACCTGCTCAACGCGCAGGCGGGCATCCTCAACCCCTACCGGGTGGTGGCCGAGCCGCAGCTCGAGCACTTCATGGACGAGGAGGACCCGGAACGGTCGTGGCGGCGTGAACGCGCGCTGGCCGCGGCGACCCGCCGTCGCCTCGTGCTGGACGTGCTGTCCGGCCTGCTGCCGTACGAGGTCGCACGGCTGCCGCAGACCCGGATCGTGCTGCTGCGGGCGGTCCGCACGGTCGGCGGCCGGCCCGACGCGCACCCCGGCCAGGTGTTCGAGGCGCTGCGGCGGGACGCTTCGGAGCACCACGAGCACGCCGTCGTGGTGGCCGACTTCCTGGACGAGATGCGGGAACGCATGTCGCTGCTCATCCCCGAGCAGGACGCGGACCCGTACAACGAGGCGCGCGACGACCGGCTCACCGTGCTGACCATGGCGGGGCTGAACCTGCCGAAGGACGGCGTCGGCCGCGAGCACTGGACGGACGCGGAAGCGCTCGGCGTGGAGATGTTGAACCTCGCCGCGTGGCTGACCCAGCGGTCGATCTACGAGCGGCCGAAGGACCTGCGCAAGGGCGTCTGGATCGACGAGGCGTTCTTCCTGTCCGAAGTGCCGACGGGTCGCGTGCTGATGAACCGCTTCGCCCGTGACTCGCGCAAGTGGAACGTCCGGGTGCTGCTGTCGTCGCAGATCCCGGCGGACTTCCTGAAGATCCAGGGCTTCGTCACGCTGCTCGACTCGGTGTTCGTCGGCCGGCTGGACGACGACTCAGCGCAGGCCGACGCGTTGCGGCTGCTCAAGGTGCCGATCGGTGCGGGCTACGAGCAGGTCGTGGCGTCACTGGGCCGTCGCCCCGGCGGCGTCCGCACCAACCTCGAACGCGACCGCGCGCCCCGCCAGTTCATCTTCGCCGACGGCGCGGGCGGCGTGGAGCGCATCCGGATCGACTTCTCCGGACCGCACCTGGAGCACCTGCGCAACGGCCTCGACACCACCCCGGACGCGTTGCGCGACGGTGCGGCGCCCGCCGAGGTCGAGGTCTCCTCCCCGCCGCAGGACCCGTTCGCGTACGCCGAGCAGTACAGCGACGAGTACGACGACGAACTGGCCGCCGACCTGGAAGTCGGCCTGGCCGACGAGCTGGTCGACTCGGCGCACGGCGAGGGAGGAAACCGCCGACCGGGCCGGGAAGGCGCGGCATGAACGGGCTCGTGAGCGAATCGTCCAGTGCGGGGCACTGCGCACCTGCCGCGCCGAACCCCGGCGAGGTGGGTCGATGAGCACCCTTTTCCTGGTGGCGCTGGTCGCCGTCGCGCTCTACGCGCGGCGGCGTTTCAGACGCGCGCAGGAACAGGCGGTGGCGCAAGGCAGACCGGGCCGTGCCCGGTGGCGCGCGATGGCCGTGGTGGTGGCGATCGTCGGCCTCCAGGCCGTCATCGGGGCCGCGCCCGCGCAGGCCGCGCCGTGCGGTGACGCGCCGAACCCGGAACGGCCCGGCTCGGGCATGGTCGGTGCGATCGACCCGCCGATCGGCAACGGCATGCCGGGCACGCCGTACCTGACCTACGGGTACGCGGGCATGGTCTGGCACACCTACCAGGAGAAGTGCCTGGTGCCCAACGCCACCCCGGTGCTGGACACCTGGATGGGCAACGAGCTGTTCAACGTCGGCAAGAACATCGTCGGCGCGACGAACGCCCTGCACTACACGGTCGTCGGCCAGGGTCTGCTCCAGCCGCTGGACGAGGCGGTGAAGGAAGGCGTCCAGAAGGTCTACGACAACGTCTACCTGCGCTGGTTCGGCCTGGTGGCGCTGATCCTGGCGGTGTTGATGTTCCGCCAGATCTGGCAGGGCGACCTGGCGTCGATCAGCAAGCGGGGGCTGTGGGCGCTGGCCGCGATGTGGCTGGCGACGTCCACCCTGGCGCTGCCCCAGTTCTACGACCTGCTCGACAACACGCTGGTCAGCAAGACGTCCGAGATCCAGGCCGGTTTCATCAACGTGGACGAGAGCCAGGACAACCTCGACGTGCTGCCGTCGCGGCTGCACGACTCCGTCGTCTACCAGAGCTGGCTGCGCGGCGAGTTCGGCGCGCCCGAGGCGCCGCAGGCGGCCGAGTTCGGCCCGAAGCTGCTGGCCGCGCAGGCGTGGACGGTGCAGGAGCTCGGCGAGCACAAGGACGGCGACCAGGCCGCGCTCGACGCGAAGAAGGCCGAGTACAAGAACATCTACGCGCAGCTCGGCCCGACGAAGGGCTACTTCAGCGGTGAGGACGGCGGCCGGACCGGCGCCGGGTTCCTGTCCCTGCTGCAAGCCGTCGCGTTCTCGTTGTTCCAGCTGTTCGCGAAGGCCGCCGTGCTGCTGGCGCAGTTGCTGCTGCGGGTGCTCACGCTGGCGGGCCCGCTCATCGGCCTGGTCGCGTTGATCCACCACGACCTGCTGCGCAAGGTCGCCCGCGCGGCGGCCGTGACGGTGTTCAACGTGCTGGTGCTCGCGGTCCTGGCCGGCACGCACGCACTGCTGCTCCAGGCGATCTTCAACGCGACCGGGTTGTCCTTGCTGACGAGGACCCTGCTCGGGCTGATGCTGACGCTCGTCTGCTTCATGGTCGGCAAACCGCTGCGCCGGATGTGGCAGATGGTCGAGATGTCGATCGGGTCGGCGAGCAACGCGTTGCCGATGCGGGGCGGGATCTTGTCGAGGCTGCGCAAGAAGCAGGAAGGGCCGTCGCCGCAGGAGGAGTTCTGGGACACCGTGCGCGACACGGACCCGGACGGTCCGGAGGTGCCGCAGCGGGATCGGCGGCGGGTGCGGCCGGAGGCGACCAACCCGGTGGCGGCGACCGCGCAGCGGCTGGACCGGGCCGGGAACAGCGTGGGGGAGTTGGGCATGGGTGTCGGCCGGAACGGCGCCGCGGCGCTGCCCGTCGGTGCGCAGGGCGGTCCGCGGGCGGCGTTGCCGTCGGGGCGGTCGCGGGTGGTCGACGCGCCGCCCGTCGCCGACCGGAGCTACGACCGGGCGGACGACGCGGTGCTGGTGCCGTCGCGCACCAACGGGTTCAACCGGGTCGCGGACGCGCACGTCCTGCCTGCCCCGCGCCGCGCCGAGACGGAGGTCGTGGCGGGCCGCCAGGTCCACGTGATCTACCGGCCGTCACGCGGGCTCGAAGTCAGGGACAGCTGATGCCGATCCGGACCAATCGCGGCCGGGCGGCCGTGTACCGACGCCTGTGGGGCTGGCCGCTGCGCTCGCCGAAGCACCTGGTGGCGACGATCGTCGGCGTGACCGTGCTGGTCACCACGATCAGCGTCGTCATCCCGAACGCGGTCAACCAGCGGTCCGCCGGTGGCCAGGGCGGCGCCACCACGTCGACCACGCGGTCGGTCGCCGGCGGCGGCAACCAGGTCGGCGTGCTGCCCTCCACCACGTCCACGCCGCTGCCGACCAAGGCGCCGAGCCCCACCGCGGCACCCAGTTCGGCTCCGGTGAACGCGAACGCCCAGCTGGTCGCCGACATGTGGGTGGACGCGTTCGGCTCCTTCGAACCGGGCAAGACGACCAAGGACAAGTGGCTGGCCGACCTCAAACCTCACACGTCGGAGGAGCTGTTCCCCCGATTGGAGTCGATCGAGCCGGCGAACGTGCCCGTCGTGATCGACCAGCCGGTCAAGGCGGTCAAGTCGTTCACCGATTCGGCGGAGTTCGAAGCGCGGCTGGAGGACGGCAAGCTCGTCGTGACCGTGGTGAAGCTCCCCGAGGGTTGGCGCGTGCACGAGTTCGACAAGGTGGGGTGACATGCTGAAGATCGGGCTCGTGGTCGTCGCGGTGGTGGCTGTGATCGCCGTGGCCGTGACCAACGGTGTCTCCACCGTGATCAACGAGAACACGCCGTCGGAGGAAGCCGCCAACATCCGGATGGCGAGCTGCAACGCCTCGATCGGCCCGTGGACGGCCGGCGGTGAGGAGAAGGGCCGCGGCGACGCGGAACGGCTCACCAAGGAGCAGCTGACCACCGTCGCCAACATCATCTCCATCGGCCGTCAGCGCGGGCTGCCCCCGCTGGCGTGGCAGATCGCCATCCAGGCGGGCATGACCGAATCGGGGCTGCGCAGCCTCGACTACGGCGACCGCGACTCGCTGGGCATCTTCCAGATGCGGCCGTCGATGGGCTGGGGCACGCCCGCGGAGGTCACGAACCCCGACTACGCGATCCGCAAGTTCTACGACGTGCTGCTCAAGCTCCCGAACTGGGAGGAGCAGCGTCCCGGTGACTCGGCGCAGGACGTGGAGAGGTCCGCGTTCCCGGACCGGTACCACCGCTGGGAGGCCATGGCCGCCTTCCTGATCGGCAAGGAAGGCGACGTGAGCGACCCGGCCGGCTGCGGCGAGGGCGCGGGCGGCTACCTGCTGGCGTCGAACGCGGCGGGTACCGCGATCGAGTTCACCAAGGAGCAGTTGGGCGAGGAGTACCTGTGGGGCGGCAACGGCCCGGACCGCTGGGACTGCTCCGGCATCCTGGTCAAGGCCTTCGCCAAGGCCGGCGTGAAGATCCCCCGCGTGGCGAACGACCAGTACATGGCCGGCGGCGCGTACCTGCCGGTGCGCGAGGCCAAGGCCGGTGACCTGATCTTCTGGGCGACCAACCCGGCGAACCCGGTCACCGTCCACCACGTCGCCATGTACCTGGGCAACGACGAGTACATCCACGCGCCGCAGACGGGTGACGTGGTGAAGATCAGCAAGATCAACTGGAACTATCACGAGTTGATGCCGCTGGCCGTCCGGCCGGGCGTGTAGGGAGGCACGACGGTGTTCAACCCCGAACCCATCCAGCGCCCGTCCGGGCCACCCGCGTCGAGCACCCCGGCGCGGGACTACCTGAACACCAGGCCGCCCGGCACCGACCAGTCGTACGCGGTGCTGCCGCGGTCGCTGGTCGAGGCGATGCCGCTGCCGTGGCAGCAGCAGATGGCGCACCTGCTGTCCGACTTCCACCGCGCCTACGCGCACCTCGACTGGCCGGTGTACCGGGTGGTGCCGTCCCGGGTGGAACGGCTGGTCGACCTGGACGAGGAGCAGCTGGCCGAGGTCGGCGCGATCGCGGAGCTCGACGTGGACGGCGAGCTGGTGTACCGGGACCGCAGCGGAGCCCTGATCACCGATCCCGAGCACCAGAACGTGCTGGTGTCGGTGCTCGACCCGATCCCGGGCGACTTCGCCAACGCCAACCAGAACACCCCGCCCCGCGGCTTCCCGCAGCCGCCGGTGGTGCCGCAGCCGACGTACCCCCAGTCGGGTCCTCTCCCGGTCCAGGCGCCTCCGACACCCCGGTGGTGAACATGACATGCGCTCCGGTGCATGGAAACCTGGAGGCATGGCTTCTGATCCGAACGCTTGGTACTACTGCCTGACCCACCAGACGGTCGAGCACGGTGTGGGCTGCCGGGGCGGGGACCGGATGGGCCCCTACCCGGACGAGGCCACCGCGCAGCGCGCGCTGGACCTGGCACGGGAGCGGACCAAAGCCGAGGACAAATCGGATAAGGAGTGGGGCAAGCGCTGAGGCCGGCCTAGGGTGCAGGACATGCTGATCCGCACCGGCCGAGCGGACCTGGACTTCGCCGGCGTCCGGACCGAGTTCGGCCTGCCCCGGGAGTTCCCGGCGGCGGCGCTCGCCGAGGCACAGACCGCCGTGTCCCGCGACATCGGCCCGGCCGAGCGCGAGGACGCCACCGCGCTGCCGTTCGTGACGATCGACCCGCCCGGCGCGAAGGACCTGGACCAGGCGCTGCTGGTGGAACGCGTCGGCTCCGGTTTCCGGGTGCACTACGCGATCGCCGACCTCGGCGCGTTCGTGGTGCCCGGCGGCGCGCTGGACGCCGAGGTGCGCAAGCGCGGCCAGACCCTCTACCTGCCGGACGGCAACGTGCCGCTGCACCCGCCGGTGCTGTCCGAGGGCGCGGCGAGCCTGCTGCCCGGTCAGACGCGGCCGTCGGTGCTGTGGACGTTCGAGTGCGGCCCGGACGGCGAGCCGGTCGACGTGCGGGTGCGCCGCGCGATGGTGCGCTCCACCGCGCAGTTCGACTACGAGGGAGTCCAGGCGTCGTTCGAGGCCGGGAACCCGCACCCGTCGATCGAGGCACTGCCGGACTTCGGCCGGTTGCGCCGGGAGCGCGCGGCCGAACGCGGTGCGGTCGAGTTGCAGCTGCCCGAGCAGGAGATCGTGCCGAACGGCGACGGTGACTGGAAGCTCGCGGTCCGCCCCCGCGCGGACGTCGACTCCTGGAACGCCGAGGTCTCGCTGCTCACCGGCATGGCGGCGGCGAAGATCATGCTGTCGGCGAAGGTGGGCGTGCTCCGCACCCTGCCCGACGCGGACGACGGCGCGGTGGACGCGTTGCGCCGGTCCGCGCACGCGCTGGGGGTGGAGTGGCCGGACGGCACGACCCCGTCCAGGCTGCTGGCGAGCCTCGACCCGAGCCGACCGGAGGCGCTGGCGCTGTTCGTGGACGCGACCCGGCTGCTGCGCGGCGCCGGGTACACGGCGTTCAACGGCGCGGTGCCCACCGTCTCCACGCACGCCGGCCTGGCCGCGCCGTACGCGCACGTGACCGCTCCGCTGCGCCGCCTGGTCGACCGCTTCGCCACCGAGGTGTGCCTGGCCGTCACCGCCGGCGAGGAGGTCCCGGAGTGGCTGGTCAAGGCGTTGCCCCTGCTGCCGGGCCTGATGGGCAGCTCGGACACCCTCGCGAGCAAGGTGGACCGGGCGTGCCTGGACCAGGTGGAGGCGTGGGTCCTCGCCGACCGGGTGGGCCAGCGGTTCGAGGCGGTGGTGCTGCGGGCGGACACGAACGACGCGGACGTCTTCGTCGCCAACCCGCCGGTGATGGGCCGCTGCACGGGCGAGAACCTGCCGGAAGGCGAACGCATCGCGGTGCGGCTGGTCGAAGCCGACCCCGAGCGCCGGAAGGTCGTCTTCGAACGCGTGTGATGTGCGCGTGTGATGTGATGGCCCGGTGACTGATATTCGTGAGCTCACCGTCGGGGTCCTGGGTGGTACGGGTGCGCAGGGCAAGGGCCTGGCGCTGCGGTGGGCCAAGGCGGGACTGAAGGTCGTCATCGGGTCGCGCAACGCCGAACGCGCCGAGGCCGCCGCCGAAGAGGTGCGCGAGCAGGCCGGCGTCGGCCACGTCAGCGGCGCGGACAACGAGGGGTGCGCGGCGCAGGCGGACGTCGTGCTGATCGCGGTGCCGTGGGACGGGCACGCCGACACCGTGGCCTCGCTGCGCGAACCCCTCCAGGGCAAGATCGTCATCGACTGCGTGAACCCGCTCGGCTTCGACAAGCAGGGCCCGTTCGCCCTGCCCGTGCCGGAGGGCAGCGCCGCCCAGCAGGCCGCCGCGCTCCTGCCGGACTCCCGCGTCACGGCCGCGTTCCACCACGTGTCCGCGGTCAACCTGGCCGACCTGGCCATCGAGCGGGTCGACAACGACGTGCTGGTCCTCGGCGACGACCGCGAGGCCACCGACCTGGTCCGCGCGCTGGCCGAGGCGATCCCGGGCTTCCGCGGCGTCTACGGCGGCCGGCTGCGCAACGCCCACCAGGTCGAGGCGTTCACCGCGAACCTCATCGCCATCAACCGCCGGTACAAGGCGCACGCCGGCCTGAAGATCACCGACATCTGATGCTCCCCGTCGACGACCTCGGCGAGCCGGTCGTGCTGCCCGGCCCGCCGCGGCGCGTGGTCAGCCTGGTGCCGTCGCTCACCGAAGCGCTGGTCACCGACGCGGTCGACCCGGCCGTGCTGATCGGCGCGACGGACTACTGCACGCACCCGCCGGACCTCGACGTGACGAGGGTCGGCGGCTCGAAGTACCCGGACGTGGACCGGGTGCTCGCTCTCCGGCCGGACCTCGTGCTGGCGAACAGCGAGGAGAACCGTCACGAGGACGTCGAACGCCTCCGGGCCGACGGCATCCCGGTGTGGGTCACGGCCGCGCCCGCCACCGTCCCCGCCGCCCTCGGCTCGCTGCGCCGCCTGCTCGGCACGGCGTGGGACGTGGAGCCGGGCTGGCTGGTCGAAGCGGAAGAGCTGTGGCGCGAGGTGACCCCGCCGTGGACGCGTGCGGTGATCCCGGTGTGGCGCAAGCCGTGGGTGATCCTGGGCCGCGACACGTTCGCCGGCGACGTCCTGCTGCGCCTCGGAGTGGTCAACGCCTTCGCGGACCACCCCGAGCGCTACCCGCGTCCCCGCCTCGACGAACTCCAGGACGCCGACCTCGCCGTGCTGCCCGACGAGCCCTACCTGTTCACCCCGGACGACGGACCCCAGTACTTCCCCGGCCTGCGCCCGGTGCACGTCTCCGGCCGCTACCTCACCTGGTACGGCCCGTCGCTGGTCGAGGCGCGCACCGCCCTGGAGACCGCGCTCCGGCCCTGAGCGTTCAGGCCCTGAGCGTTCAGGCCCTGGGGTTCAGGCCCTGAACCGGTCGGTCGCGGCCAGCAAAGCCCGCAGGGTGCCCGGCTCGTCGAACGCGTGCCCGGCGTCCGGCACCACCACCAGCTCCGAGTCCGGCCACGCCCGGTGCAGCTCCCACGCCGACGTGGTCGGTGTCGCCATGTCGTACCGGCCCTGCACGATCACACCCGGGATGCCGGCGAGCTTGCCCGCGTCACGCAGCAACTGCCCTTCCTCCAGCCACCCCGCGTGCCGGAAGTAGTGGTTCTCGATCCGCGCGAACGCCAGCGCGAACCGGGGCTGCGCGAACTCCGCCACCAGCTCCGGCCGCTCCACCAGCGTCACCGTCGACGCCTCCCACACGCTCCACGCCACCGCCGCCGCCTCGCGCACCACCGGATCGGGGTCGTCCAGCAGCCGGCCGTAGGCCTCGACCACGTCGGCGCCTTCCGGCACCAGTGCCGTCACCCGTTCCCACAGCTCCGGGAACAGCATCCCCGCCCCGCCGCGGTAGAACCAGTCGAGTTCCTTGCGCCGCAACAGGAACACGCCGCGCAGCACCAGCTCGGTGACCCGCTCGGAGTGCGTCTCGGCGTACGCCAGCGCCAGCGTCGACCCCCAGGACCCGCCGAACACCTGCCACCGGTCGACGCCCAGGTGCTCGCGCACCTTCTCCAGGTCCGCCACGAGGTGCCAGGTGGTGTTCGCCGTCAGGTCGACGGACGGGTCGGAGGCGTGCGGGACCGACCGACCGCAACCACGCTGGTCCACCAGCACGATCCGGTACACGGCCGGGTCGAACAGCCTGCGGTGCACGGGTTTGCAGCCGCCACCGGGACCGCCGTGCAGGAAGACGACGGGCTTGCCGTACGGGTTGCCGCACACTTCCCAGTAGACGCGGTTGCCGTCGCCGACGTCGAGCAGGCCCTGGTCGTAGGGCTCGATCTCGGGGTACATGAACACCACTCTGCCGTACCGCCGAGTCGCCGCGCGGACCCGCGAGGCCCGCGCGACGACCACAGGTGGGGCATCAGTGGAAGGTGTGCTCCGGGCCGGGGAACTGGTGGCCCTTGACCTCGGCCGCGAACTGTTCCGCCGCCGACTTCATCACGCCCGCCACGTCGGCGTACCGCTTCACGAACCGCGGCGCGCGACCCCGGCGCAGGCCCATCATGTCCTGCCAGACGAGCACCTGCGCGTCCGTGTCCGGTCCCGCGCCGATGCCGACCGTCGGGATGCGGAGGTCGTGCGTGATCTGCTTGGCGACCTCGCCGGTCACCATCTCCAGCACCACGGCGAACGCGCCCGCGGCCTCGACGGCGTGCGCGTCGTCCACCACGGCGTCGAACGCGTCACTGCGGCCCTGCACCCGGTAGCCGCCGAGCTGGTGCTCGCTCTGCGGGGTGAACCCGATGTGCGCCATGACCGGGATGCCCGCGTGCACGATGGCCTCGATGTGCGGTGCGAAGTGCTTCCCGCCTTCGAGCTTCACCGCGTGCGCGCGGCCTTCCTTCATGAACCGCACGGCGGTCGCCACGGCCTGCTCCACCGACACCTGGTAGGAGCCGAACGGCAGGTCGGCCACGACCAGCGAGCGCTTCACCGACCGGGTCACGCCCCGGACCAGCGGGATCAGCTCGTCCACCGTCACCGGCAGCGACGTGTCGTAGCCGTAGACGTTGTTGGACGCCGAGTCGCCCACCAGCAGCACCGGGATGCCCGCCTCGTCGAACAGCTCGGCGGTGTACATGTCGTAGGCGGTGAGCATGGGCCACGGCTCGCCGCGTTCCTTCATCTCCCGCAGGTGGTGGATGCGCACCTTCTTGCCGGTCGGGGCGCCGGAAGCCCCGTTCCCGTAGGGCGCGGTTACCTCGTTCGAGGTCATGTCGACCGTCCTCCCTCGGGGCCTGCGTCGTCGCGGGTCCCCGGGCCTTGTTGCACGGTTACCGGACCAGCGTGACACCGTCGCGGGAGGAATTGCGCGGAGTGCGAGGTGCTTCACACGGCCCGCGTTCGGGGCCGAATCCGACTGCACCGATCCGGAAAACCCCGCCGAGCCGAGCACGACCACCGGCCCGTCGGGGGGATCCGGACGCGTTCACGTGGTCGCGATCGGCGAGGGAGGCGATCATGGCGGACAACCGGATTTCTTGGAACGCGTCGTGGCGGTGGCCGGATGGCTGTGACCGGGTGGATGGGGCGGACGGCGGGCGTCGTCGCCACGGTCGTGCAGCTCGCGGCCCTGGCGTCGATCCTGCTGTTCCTGGTGGACGAGAGGTCCGATCTCGCCAGGGGCGTGCTGACCGTCGCGTACCTGCTGGGCCTGCCGGTCGGGGCCAACCCGTTCATCGTCGTGGTGCTGGTCGTGCTCGGCGCCGCCCTGCGCCGCCGCAAGAGGGCGGCGCTGTGGGTGTTGGTGCTGTTCCAAGCGGTCAACGCGGCCTCGTACGTGCTGTTGCTGACCCTCTACCTGATCGACCCGTCGCGCTTCCTCGGCCCCGACGAGCCGTCGAACCGGCTCCAGGCGACCATCGACCTCGGTGGTTTCACCGTCGTCAGCGTCGCGCTCCTGATCCTGCTGCTGAAGATCAAGCCCGCGTTCCCGGCCGAGCTGGCTCCCGGCGCGTGGCGGCAGGCGCTCCTCGTCCTGCTCGGTGGGCTCGTGGCGTTGTGCCTGGCCGGCTGGGCGCTGACCGCGGTGTTCCCGGGCTACCTGTACGGCACCTGGCACCGGTTGGTCTGGGTGGCGAACCAGGTCATCGGCGACGTCCTGCCGCAACGCCGCGGCGGTGAGGGACCGCCGGAGCTGGGCGCGCTGCTCGCCTTCGGCGGGCTTCTCGTGGCGATCGCCGCGCTGTACGTGTTCTTCCGCGGCGTGCGGTCCAGCCGCCGGCTCGACGACACCGAGGAGCTGGCCGTGCGGCGGCTACTGGCCGCGCACGGCGAGCAGGACTCGCTGGGCTACTTCGCCACCCGCCGCGACAGGAGCGTGGTGTTCGCCCCGAACGGCCGCGCCGCGCTCACCTACCGGGTGCTCGCGGGCACCACGCTGGCCGGCGGCGACCCGATCGGGGACGAGGAGGCCTGGCCGCAGGCGGTCCGGGCGTGGCTGGACGAGGCCGGGCGGTACGGCTGGCTGCCCGGCGTCCTCGGCGCGAGCGAACGCGGCGCGCACGTCTACGCGGCGGCGGGCCTCAAGGCGTTGGAGATCGGCGACGAGGCCGTGCTCGACGTGCGCGAGTTCACCCTGACCGGCCCCGAGCGGCGGGCGGTGCGCCAGGCCGTGAGCCGGGTGGAACGCGCCGGCTACACGTCCCGCGTGCGGCGGCACGCCGAGATCCCGTCCGACGAGCTGGCATCCATCCTCGACCTGGCCGAACGTTGGCGCGGCGCGGCCACCGAACGCGGGTTCTCCATGGCGTTGGGCAGGCTGGGCGACCCGACCGACGGCCGGTGCGTGATGGTCGAGGCCTACGACGCGAGCGGTGAGCTGCGCGGGCTGCTGTCGTTCGTGCCGTGGGGCAGGCGCGGGCTGTCGCTGGACGTGATGCGCCGCGACCGTGCCGCCGAGAACGGTCTGAACGAGTACCTGGTCACCGAACTCGTCGGGGCCGCCGCGCGCCTGGGCGTGCAGCGGGTCTCGTTGAACTTCGCCATGTTCCGCGCGGTGTTCGAGGAAGGCGGCCGGATCGGCGCGGGACCGGTGCTGCGGGCGTGGCGACGCGTGCTGAGCCTGGCGTCCAGGTTCTTCCAGCTCGAATCGCTCTACCGGTCCAACGCCAAGTACGGGCCCGACTGGCTGCCCCGCTACCTGTGCTTCGCCCGCGCCCGGCAGCTACCGCAGGTGAGCGTCGCGGCGGGCGTCGCCGAGGGGTTCGTGCCGAGCCTGAGGTCCCTGGTCGAACGCGGTTCGGCCCATGCCCTGCGCGGCGGCGCCGCGGACACGGGCTTCGCCGCGGCGGTCGCCGAGATCGACGCGACCAAGGTCGAGGCCCGGCCGGAACGCCGCCCGGAGCAGGTCCGGGTCCGCATCGCCAAGCTCGACCGGCTGCGTGCCGACGGCATCGACCCGTACCCGGTGGGCTACCCGCGCGAGCAGTCGCTGGCCGAGGCACGTTGGCGGTTCGGCGAAGTCGTCGCGGTGACCGGCCGGGTCGTGGCGCTGCGCGAGCTGGGCGGTCTGTGCTTCGCCCGGATTCGGGACTTCACCGGTGAGCTCCAGCTCATGCTGGACGCCGGACGCCTCGCCGACCTCGACGCGTGGAAGGCGGGCGTCGACCTCGGCGACCACGTCGGCGTGCGCGGCGAGGTGGTCTACTCGCGGCGGGGCGAGCTGTCCGTGCTGGCCGACTCGTGGACCGTGACGGCGAAGTGCCTGCACCCGCTGCCGGACAAGCGCAAGGGCCTGACCGGCCCGGAGACCCGCGTCCGCCGCCGCTACCTGGACCTGGTGGTGAACGAGGACTCGGCGCGGATGCTGCGGCTGCGCAGCGACGTCGTGCGCGGCATCCGCGACTTCCTGCACGACCGCGGGTACCTCGAAGTCGAGACGCCGATGCTGCAAGCCGTGCACGGCGGCGCGAACGCCCGCCCGTTCGTCACCCACATCAACGCCTACGACATGCGCATGTACCTGCGCATCGCGCCCGAGCTGTACCTCAAGCGGCTGTGCGTGGCGGGCGTGGACCGGGTGTTCGAGCTGAACCGGAACTTCCGCAACGAGGGCGCGGACGCCACCCACAACCCCGAGTTCACCATGTTGGAGGCCTACCAGTCGTACGCCGACTACACGACGATGCTGCACCTCATGCGTGAGCTGGTGCAGCACGCCGCCGTCGCCGCGCACGGCCGCCAGGTCGCCGTCCGCGACGGGCTCGAAGTCGACATCTCGGGGGAGTGGCCGATCGTCCCGGTGCACACCGCGGTCTCCCACGCCCTCGGCCGCACGATCACGTCCGACACGCCGTTGCCCGAGCTGCGCGGTCTCCTGGCCGACCACGGCGTCGAACCGGGCGACGACGCCGACCACGGCACGCTGGTGCGGGAGGCGTACGACGAGCTGGTGGAGCCGAACACCGCCGAACCCACCTTCTACACCGATTTCCCGACCTCGGTGTCACCCCTCGCCAGGCCGCACCGCGCCGATCCCCGCCTGGCCGAGCGCTGGGACCTGGTGGCGTTCGGCGCGGAGATCGGCACGGCCTACTCGGAGCTGACCGACCCGCTGGAGCAGCGCCGCCGGCTGGAGGCGCAGTCGCTGAAGGCGGCCAGCGGCGACGTCGAGGCGATGGAGCTGGACGAGGACTTCCTCGAAGCCCTGGAGCACGGCATGCCGCCCACCGGAGGACTGGGGATGGGCGTGGACCGGGTGCTGATGATGCTCACCGGCACGTCGATCCGGCAGACCGTGCTGTTCCCGTTCGTCAGACCCGTTCCGTGAGGAGGCCGGCGCGGGCCCGGATGTCCGCCGTGGCGGCGTCGAGCGCGGCGGCGTCGACGATCGTGGTGTTCCCCTCGTACGTGACGCCCGCCGGCACGGCGTCGCCGCCGACCGGGTCGGCGTCCCAGAAGTTGCCCCGGTAGACGACGTGCTCCAACGGCGGGCTGACGTGCAGGACGGACGTGTTGTCCGCGCGGGCGACCACGTTCTCCTCGACCGTGACCCAGCTCGCCCCGTAATCGGTGTAGAGGCCGAAGTTGTACGGCGTGCGGACGTCCTCGATGACGTTCCCGCTGATCACCGAGCGGTTGTCGGCGTCGCCCTGCGGGCCGGACAGGTAGATCCCGCCGCCGTCGGCCAGCACGCCCATGGCGCCGATCACCAGGTTGTGCGTGATCCGGGTGCTCCGGCCCGGACCGGCGACGATGCCGTTGTGCGGCACGTCGTGGACGTGGTTGTGCGTGATCGTGCAGTCCTCGGTGCCCAGGACGGTGACGCCGGGTGAGCCGGAGTGGTCGAGGCCGACGTGCGCGATGAGGTTGTCCTCGATCAGCACGGCCCGGCTGCCGGTGACCGCGACGGCGGAGGCGGCCAGCGTGTCGAAGTCGCAACCGCGCACCACGAGGTCCGCGCCGCCGGTCGCGCCGAGGCCGGTGGCGCCCAGGCGGGTGAAGCGGCAGCCCTCGAACCTCATCCCGGTGGTGCCGTCGAGCCGCACGCAGGCCGGGACCTGCTCCTGCCCGCTCGGCGCGGTCAGCCACGCGCCCTCGCCCATCTCGATCTTCTCGATCGGGCCGCCGTCGTAGTAGCCGTTGCCGTGGTAGTGCGGGAAGCCGTCGTCGCTGCCCGGCCGCAGCCACGTCGTGTCGGCGAACGTCAGGCCCCGGAACGTCACGTTCCGCGTGCCGGTGGCGTGCACCAGCACTTCCAGCGCGGGCACGACCACGTGCGGGTCCTCGTCCTGGCGCGGGAGGTAGTGCAGGACGTGCCCGCCCGGCCGCGACCGGTCCAGGGCGAACGTGCCGGGCTCGGTGAGGAGCGCCGGGTCGTTCTCGACGCGGGTCGGCGCCGGTGGACCGGCGGTCACCTGGCCGTACCACTCGGCGTTGTACAGGTCCAGGGCCCGGTCGAACGCGGGCCGCGCCATGGTGATCACGGTCTCGTCGCCCTCGCGGGTGACCTCGGCGACGGCCAGGCGTGCCTCCGTCCACGGGTAGACGCCCCGGTGCACGAACTCGACGCCCGCCGCGTTCCGCCAGTCCAACGGGTGGTCCGTGACGTAACCGGTCGGCGTCCGGCGCACGTCGCCGGGCAGCCCGTCGACACCGGCGCGCTCGGCCCGCCGGCCGTTCACCGCGAGGTGGCGGGTGACCAGGTCGCCGACCTCGGCCAGCCACACCCCTTCCGCCGTGCGGTGGCCGGTGACCTCCCGTCCGCCGCTGATCACGACCTCCTCCCGCGCGTCGGTGCCGTAGCCGAACGCCTGGTAGACGATCCGGTGGCCGTCGCCGCCGGAGTCGTCCTCGGTCAGCTCGAACGGCTCGGTGAGCACGTGCGTGCCCGTTCTGAGGTGCACGACCACATCACCGGTCGCCTCGCGGGCCGCCCGCCGCGCACGTTCCAGGGTGGCGAACGGCCGGTCGGCGGTGCCCGACGTGGCATCGTGCCCGGTCGGGGAGACGTGGAACTCGATCATGAGCACACCTTCCCTTGTTTATGGCGTAAACAGTGTTGATGTATACCATGGGCGCGGAGGTGCGTGATGGGGAAAGCCGACGATCCCGACCGCGGGGTCGAGCTGCTGTGGGACGACCGGCCGGCGTTGAGCCTGGACCGGATCGTCGCCGCCGCGGTCGAGGTGGCCGACGCCGAGGGGTTGGCCGGCCTGTCCATGCGCAAGGTCGCCGAACGGCTCGGCTTCACCTCCATGGCGCTCTACCGCCACGTGCCGGGCCGCGCGCACCTGGTGGACCTCATGCGCGACGCCGTGCTGGGGCAGCCGGTCGAGGCGTCCGGCGGCGACTGGCGGTCCAGGCTGGCGGACTTCGCCCGGCAGGCCTTGGATCAGCGGAAACGGCATCAGTGGCTGGCTGAGGTGCGAGGTCGGCACGTGCCCGGTCCCCACGCGCTCGCCCACTACGAGCACGCGCTCGGCATCCTCGTGGACACCGGCCTCACCCCGGCCGAGGTGGTCGCGGCGGTCGGCCTGGTCGCCCGGTTCGTGGACGCCGAGGCGCTGGCGCTGGTCGAGGCGGTACGCGCGGAGCAGAGCACCGGCATGAGCGACGACGAGTGGTGGGGTGCCCGCGACACGCTCTACGCCCGGTTCGACCGCTACCCGGTGCTGACCGGGCTGTGGGAGGCCGGTGGCTTCGACCAGTCCGTGTCGCCGTTCGAGTTCGGCCTGGCCCGGCTGCTCGACGGTATCGAAATACTCATCCGCGAGCGTGATGTAAAGCGTGATGAAACCTGTCGGATGTGTGGCGAACCGGTCGAGCAACCGACGTCCGGGAGGCCCCGCGCGTACTGCTCGCGCGGGTGCCAACAGCGCGCCTACCGCAAACGCAAGGCGAACTGACCGTGGTCAGGTCCACGGGGGCGTGTAGAGCGAACGCCTGACACGCTCGCCTCGTCATCGGCAATAGGTTCCGGCTCCATGGGGCATCGAACCAGGAAGATCGTCGCGGTCGCTGTCGCCGCACTGGCCGTGACGACCGCGTGCGGTGACGGGGGTGGGTCGTCAGCCGGGGGCGGCACAGGCGACGCCGGCAAGCCGAAGGCGATCACCAGCGCCGATGAGGTGATCAAGGTCGTGGACCAGGGCTTCCTCACCTACCGCCTCGTCAAGCCCGGTGTCGAGAGCGACTACGTGAGCTACGGGTACGTCATCGAGAACGTCACCGACGAGGTGGCCCTCACCGTCCGGGTCAAGGTGGAGTTCACCGACGCGGCGGGCGACCCCATCCCGGACCTGAAAACCGGAGGCAGCGAGTTCAGCGTCGTGCTGCCCGGTCGGCAGATGGGCGCCGGACGCACCGACCTGTTCGCCGGCCCGGCCCCCGGTGGCGACCGCCCGGCCATCGCCGGCATGAACGTCAAGATCACCATGATCCAGGCGCTGGACACCCCGGATGGCAAGCGGTACCGGAAGCCGCCTGGCTCCTACACCGAGTTGAAGACGGGTGACCCGGTCGCCGGCGAGCGGAACAGCAGGGCCGAGTCGGTCACGGTCGAGGTGACCAACACCTACGACGTCCCGCTGAAGCCGAAAGCGACAGCGGTGGTGCGGGATGCCGACGGCGTCATCGTGGGCGGCATGGACGGCAAGGCCATGGCCGAGCTTCAGCCGGGCGACAGCGCGAAGGCCAAGTTCTCCGAGCGGCCCATCGCGGAACCGAGGCTCGCCGGTGGAACCGTCGAGTGCTACGCGGACCCCAACCTGGGGCGGATGATCATCAGGGACGTCGTGTGGCACGAAGAGTGATGGCGCGGACGCCGGGCGACGACTGGAACCGCCCATCGGCCCCGACGGAGGGGTCGATGGGCGGCGCTTGTCCAGTCGTCAGACCTGGACGGTCGGCAGCACGATGAGCTGCCGCAGGTTCACCTGCTTCGGTCGGCTGGTGGCGTACCCGACCACGTCGCCGATGTCGGCCGGGTTCAGCGGCGGCACCTGCTCCCGCCACGCCTCCAGGTGCGCGTCCACCTCCGGGTTGTCCATGTGGTCGGCCAGCTCGCTGTTGACCAGGCCGGGTTCGACGTTGGTCACCCGCACGCCCAGCGGGCCGAACTCGGTGCGCAGGTTCGCCGACAGGTGCGTGACGGCGGCCTTCGTCGCGGTGTAGACGCCGTAGTTGGGGAAGGTGATGTGCGCGCCGACGGACGAGATGTTCACCAGGTCCGCCGTGCCCTCCGCGCCGGCTGCGACCAGGTCTCCGGTGAACGCCCTGGTCACGTTGAGCAGGCCCTTGACGTTGGTGTCGATCATCCGGTGCCACTCGTCGTCGCGGCCCTCGGTGATCGGGTTGGCCAGCATCACGCCGGCGTTGTTCACCACCAGGTCGACCCGCCCGAAAGCGGTGTGGATCGCCTCCACGGCCTCGGTGAGGTCACCCGTCACGTCGGCGGCGACCGCGAGCGCCTGCCCACCCTCGGCAGCGATCTTCCCGGCCAGTTCGGTGAGCCGGTCCGCGCGGCGGGCCAGCAGCGCGACCTTCGCCCCGGACCGGGCGAGGACGAGCGCGATCTCGGCGCCGATGCCACTCGCGGCACCGGTGACGACGGCAGTGCGGTTGTTCAGGTCGTAGGTCATGGCAACAACACTGGGGCCGGTCGCCGCCGGTACCAGAGGCCCTGCGCCACCTGTGGAGAGCCGTTCCCTAGGTCTGGCAGTACCCAGGCTAGGGCGGTCCGAGGCACCCATACTGGACAGGTGAACCACGACGTCGGCGAATTCCTCCGCAGCCGCCGGGCTCGCGTGCGCCCGGACGACGTGGGCCTGCCCGGTGGTGGCCGCCGCCGCGTCCCAGGCCTGCGCCGCGAGGAGCTGGCGATGCTGGCGGGCGTGAGCGTGGACTACTACATGCGACTGGAGCAAGGGCGGGCTCCCGCGATCTCCGACTCGGTCCTGGACGCCGTCGCCCGCGTGCTCCGCCTGGACGAGACCGAACGCGCCCACCTGCGCAACCTCGTCCGCCCGGTCCCGTCGAAACGCCCCGCGCCCCAGCACGTCCGCCCCGGCCTGCGGCGGCTGCTCGCCATGGCCGACGACGTGCCGGCGTTCGTGATGGGCCGCCGGGCGGACATCCTCGCGTGGAACCCGCTGGCCGACGCCCTCTACGGCTTCACCGGACAGGCGCCGGAGGACCGCAACGCCGCCAGGCACACGTTCCTGCGCCCGGAAGCCCGCACCTTCTACCGCGACTGGCCCACCGTCGCCGAGGACATGGTGGCGTTCCTCAGGCTGGACGCGGGCCGCTACCCCGACGACGCCAGGCTCGCCGCGCTGGTGGGGGAGCTGTCGGTCAAGGACGAGACGTTCCGCAAGCTGTGGGCGCAGCACCGGGTGATGGAGAAGACGCACGGCACCAAGCTCATCCACCACCAGGTGGTGGGCGACCTGGACCTCGACTACGAGACCCTGCAACCCACCGGCGACCCGGACGTGGTCCTGGCCATGTACACGGCCCGGGTCGGCTCGCCGACCGAGGAACGCCTCAAGCTGCTGGCCAGCTGGTCCGCAGAGCCTTCAGGAACGCCCTCAGAGCAGCAGGCCTGACTTCCAGCACCGGCCCGTCGACGTTCTTCGAGTCGCGCACGGCGCCCAATCCCGCCCGCAACTCGACACAATCACCACCACTGTTCCCGCTGTAGCTGCTCTTCCTCCAGGTCATGGCTCAACGCTAGCAAGCAAATCCGTGCTCGAAACCGCCAACAGCTCCTGGAAAACGGCTTCGTAGTGGGAGATCCGGCTCTCCTCGTCCACCAGCAGCCCGTCGGTCAACGTCTCGACGTACACGGTCTTGGCGCGGTCCTCCGGCGGGGTGAGGATCATGAAAGGGAAGTACAGCGCGCTCGTCAGTCCGACACTGTCCGGGATGATCCGGATGGTGACGTGGGGCAGCTCCGCCAGCTTCCTCAAGTGCGCGATCTGCTCGACCCTGGTTTCCTCCGACCCGACCGGAGCCCGCAACACCGACTGCCGGATCACCAGCGTGTAGTCCGGCGGGTTCTGCCCGGTGATGCGAGCCTGCCGGGCCATCCTCGCCTGCACCAGGCGTTCGACGTCGGCGGGCCGCAGCGCCGAGTTCGTCTCGATCACCGCCCGTGCATAGGCCTCGGTCTGCACCAAGCCGTGCAACAGATCCGGCCGGTACAACTCGATGCGCCGCGCGGTCTCCTCGGTGTTGAAGAACTTCCGCAGCCGGTCGGGGATGGCCGAACCCCACGGCGTCTTGGGCCGCCGCCGACGTGCCTCCTCGCCCAGGTGCAGGAGGTCCGCCCGCTCCTCGTCCTGCACGTCGAAGAGGTCGAGCAGGGCCGCCAACTCCAGCGGCGGCACCGAGGTGTCGCCGCGCAGGATCGTGCCGACCTTCGACACCGAACAGCCCAGCGTCCGCATGATGTCCGCGCGGTCCTTGCCGCTGCGCCGCATCAGCTCCTTGAGCCGTTCGGCGAGCCGCGTGCGGTAGTCGGTCGGGCTCTGACCGCTGGTGGTCATGGGTCTCCTCGACGTAGATCGCCGACAGTCTGCCCGAGCCCCGCCCACGATCTCGTCACCTGATCAGGCGACTACTCAACCTGAGTGTTCAGCTTTAGCGTTTGGCCATGACCGATGAAGAGCGTGAATGGGTGGTGGAGGAGGCTCCGCGCCTGTTCGCCGTGGTGGAGCGCGACCCCGAGTTCCAGGTGGCGGCGTGGGGCCTGGCGTTCGAGGACAGCGCCCAGGTCGTCTCCGAGGACGGCACCCTGCGCATGAACCTGCAAGGCCCGGACAGCTGCCTGCACCTCTTCCGCGGTTCGGAGCTGATGTGGGTCGATGATGTGCCCCGTGCCCCTGCCACACGTCTTCCAAGTCACCAAGTACGACCCGGCTGATCGCGACGAACACGGCCGCTACCACGGGCCCGAGGACGTCACGAGTGATCACGGAGTCGTGGAAGCGGCCTACCTCTCCGCCATGGCCGCCTTCGCCGAGGACACCGGGGTGACCCGCCTGGCCATCCGCGACCCCCTGCTCCCGGGCGTCGTCACCTTCGGCGTGGAGGCGCCGATCGAGGGCTGGGGGTTGGCCGGGCTCTTCCCGCCGGACCTGACCGGCTTCCACGACGGCGCGGAGGTCGACCTGGCCACCGGGCTCGAACTCCTGCGGGCGATGCTGCGTGACAACGGCGCCTCGTGCGACCTGGAGGTGGACGAGAGGTTCTTCGTCCACGTCAGCTTCGACCAGTACATGGTCATCGGCAGCGCGGAGCCCTGCGAGAACGCGATCTCCCGCACCCGGTCACTCGGGCTGTTCCCGGAATCGATGGATCCCGACCACTACTATCGGAGCCTCGAACGCCCTCCTCCGCAGCGGCCGGCCGACGACGCCTTCTGGACCGAGCTGACCGACCTCGCCACCCATCGCGGCGTGGTGACCTTGGAAGAGGGCTACGTCCTCAACGCCTGCCGCTGGCATCGCGTCGCCGCCTCCGACGTCGACGCGATCCGAGCCCGGCTCACCCCTCGGTCGAGGCTGTGGGTGTGGCCCGACCTCGACGACGACGTGGCCGCCGTCCTGCGCGAACTGCCGGAGGACTGCTCGGAGATCGTCTGGGAGCACCGGGACGGGCGGATCACCAGCTGCCACGCCGAGGACGAGCACTACCCGGAGCTGCCCGCGCTCCTGGCCGACGCTCGCGCGGCGTTGGCGATCTCCGGGTACGCGCGCGACCGCCACCCACTGCTCGCCGCCGTGCTGCCCGATGACGACGGCGTCCTGCGCGC
Organism: Saccharothrix sp. NRRL B-16314; assembly: GCF_000716595.1. Taxonomy (GTDB): domain Bacteria; phylum Actinomycetota; class Actinomycetes; order Mycobacteriales; family Pseudonocardiaceae; genus Actinosynnema. The sequence continues at coordinate 15,157 of NZ_JNXC01000036.1, read as the reverse complement.
CCGCTGGGATCTCTGATCGGACCTCTGACCGAACCGCGGGTGGTCAGAGGGCCTGGGCAAGGCGGTCGCGGAGGTCGGGCCAGGTCGTCTTGTCGATCTGGCAGGCGTTGGCGACCGCCAGGCTCAGGCCGACGCGCGCGTCGTCCACCAGCCGGCCGTGAGCCGCCGCCATGGCATGTGCGCGGGAGACGAGGCCGTGCTCTGTCGGCAGGTCGGAGGAGGCTGACGTGCGGCAGCGGTCCCAGCGCAGGGTCAAGGCCTGCCGATACGCCTCCTGGGCGCGGTTCGCCAGGCGCTCGCGGAGATCGGTGCGTTCGGCCGCCGACAGGGAGTCGACGTCCCGGGCGAGGCTGTCGAGCACGACGGGATCGTCGACACCCGCCGTCTCACAGGCCGAGGTGACAGCCAGGGTGGCCGCCGAACGCAGTTGGGCGCCACCGGCCGTGGACAGGGCGGCGTGCAGCCCCGGCGCGCCGACCTCCACCCACTTCACCGGGTCCGACAGGTCGAGCCACGGGAATCCGCCGATCACCGAGGCGGGGTGCGGCCGGCTCGCCCACTCGATCGGCACTCGCACGCCGCTCACTCGTTCGAGGACGGCCAGCGCCGACTCGCACGTCAGCTCCTCGAAGTCCAAGCCCCGGACGAACGGCTCCAACGCACCCTCGGCGGGCGGCTCGTCGGTCACGGGGTCGAAGTCGTCGACCACCGCACCGTCGTGGGCGAGAGTGATCTGCGAGACCATGTTGACGTTCCAGTAGGCGCTCGCGGCCACCGTGCCGGCGGACAACCGGGACAAGACCTCGGGCATGGACCCGTGGTAACCGTTGTGCTCGGCCAGCACCACCCACCCGTCGAGGACGTCGGCGACCACCAGCCGCAGGTCCTCGGGGAAAGCCGACATCGCGGCCCGACCGGCGTCGACGAGCGTCGCCTCACGGCCTGTGGCCACGCCGTCGAAGCGGACCAGCGCCTCTTCGACGGACAGCCCCCGCACCACCGTCAGGCACATCATCTCGTCCGGCCACCCGTTGTCCGCCAACAGCGCGGCGTAGTGGTCCACGGCATCGGCCCTGACGGTCGGCTCCGGAAGCATGATCGAAGTTTTCCACGATCGTGGTCCACGACGGCCGGAAACGGGCTAAGAGCAGCGCGTCCCGTCGGCGGGCAGCTTCAGGTTGATCAGGTACTCGTGCCCGGCGTCGTCCACGCACTCGTTGCCGTGCAGGTACACGGTGTGCTGGTTCCCCTCGTACGTCAGCAGCCCGCCGCCCAACGCCTTCGCCAGGCTCACGCCCGCCTCGTACGGCGTCGCCGGGTCACCGGTCGTGGAGATCACCAGCACCGGCGGCAGCCCGGCCACGGCCTTGTGCTCCTGCACGCTCGGCGGCACGGGCCAGAACGCGCACGTGTCCAGCGCCGCCGCGGCCGGCTGACCGTCGTCCAGGAACGGCGCCGCCGCCTTGTACCGGCGCGCCAGGTCGTCCAGCAGGGCCTTGTCGGTCACCCGCGGCTCGTCCACGCACTTCACCGCGGTGAACGCGTCCGTGATGGTGGAGTACCGACCTTCCTTGTCCCGGTCGAAGTAGTTGTCCGCCAACAGCATCAGCACGTCACCGCGGTTGTTCTTCAGCTCGGTCAACCCGGTGTTCAGCGGCGCCCACAGCTCCTCGGTGTACATCGCCTGGATGACGCCGGTGATCGCGTCGTTGTACGACAGCTTCCGGTCGCCGACCGCCACCGGCCGCTGCACCAGCGGCAACGTCAGGTCGCGGAACACCTGGTTGGCCTTCGACGGGTCGCTGCCCAGCGCGCAGTCCTGCCGGGTCGCGCACCACGCCGCGAACGCGTCGAACGACTTCTGGAACCCGGCGGCCTGCGCGATCAGCGACTCGACCTGGCCCTGCGTCGGGTCCACCGCGCCGTCCAGCACGAGCGCCCGCACGTTGCCGGGGAACGCCTGCGCGTACGCGGCGCCGATGTGCGTGCCGTACGAGTAACCCAGGTAGGTCAGCTTCTCGTCGCCGAGCGCCGACCGCATCACGTCCAGGTCCCGCACCACGTCCCTGGTGCCGACGTTGGCCAGCACGTCGACGCCGGTCGACGCGGCGCACTTCTCCGCGTACTGCTTGTTCTCCGCCTCGGTCTGCGCCACGCCCGCCGGTGACGTGTCCAGGTCGTCGTCCAGCCGATCGGTGTCCCGTTCCGCGTCGGTCAGGCACTTGACCTGCGGCTGGCTCGCCCCGACACCGCGCGGGTCGAACCCGACCAGGTCGAACCGGTCGCCCAGATCAGTCGCCTTGACCTCCGAGCCGAGGCTCGCCGCCGCCGACATGCCGGACGCGCCGGGACCACCCGGGTTGATGATCAACGACCCGATCCGCTCACCGGCCGCGCGCTGCCGCAGCAGTCCGATCTTGATGGTGCGGCCCTCGGGCTTGGTGTAGTCGAGCGGCACCTCCATCCGGGCGCACTCGATCGACTTCTTGGTCTTGTAGAGCGTCGTCGTCGACCCGGTGGTGGCGTAGGGCGCGCAGTCCTCCCAGCCGAGGCGCTGCCCGTAGAACCGCTCCAAGCCGGCGGGCACGACGCCGGCCGGCCCTCTCTGCTCCAGTGCCGTCCCGGCGGTGGGCGACCCGGTGACCACGCTCGTGCACGAGGCGAGGAGCGGGAGGGCGAGGAGGAGCATCATCCGACGGCGCACGGTTCGATCGTATGGTGACTCGTCGGCCACAACGCCCGCCATGGCCCCTCCGAGTGAGCGAGAATGCCCCCATGCCACAGCTCCGACTCGCCCTCGCCCAGGTGAACGCCTGTGTCGGCGACCTGGCGGGCAACACCGAACTCGTCGTCGAGTGGTCGCGCAAGGCCGTCGAGGCGGGCGCCCACCTGGCCGTCTTCCCCGAGATGGCGCTGACCGGGTACCCGGTCGAGGACCTGGCCCTGCGGGTGTCGTTCGCCGAGGCGTCCAAAGAGGCGTTGACCAAGCTCGCGACCAGGCTGGACGAGGCGGGGTGCGGCGACCTGGCGGTGTTCGTCGGCTACCTCGACCGCGACGAGCACGGGATGCGAAACGCCGCCGCCGTGCTGCACCGGGGAGAGGTGGTGGCGCGGCAGAACAAGCACCACCTGCCGAACTACGGCGTGTTCGACGAGCGCCGCTACTTCACGCCGGGCGACACGCTGGACGTCGTCCGCGTGCACGGGCTCGAAGTCGGCATGGTGATCTGCGAGGACCTGTGGCAGGACGGTGGCCCGATCGCCGCCCTCGGTGAGGCGGGCGTGGACCTCGTGGTCTCGCCGAACGCCTCGCCGTACGAGCGGAAGAAGGACGACGCCCGACTGCCGCTGGTGGCCCGTCGCGCGGCCGAGGCCGGTGCGCCGCTCGCCTACGTGAACCTGATCGGCGGGCAGGACGAGCTGGTGTTCGACGGTGACACGATGGTGGTCACCGCCGACGGCACGCTGATCACGCGCGCGCCGCAGTTCGTGGAGCACCTGGTGGTGCTGGACCTCGACCTGCCCGGCGGCACGCCGCGCACCGAAGGCGCGTACGGCGGGTTCACGGTCCACCGCCGGACGGTGTCCGACGAACCGCTCCCGGCCTACGAGCCGCTGCCCGTGCCGCAGTCGGCCGAGCCGCTGTCCGACGAGGCAGAGGTGTGGCACGCGCTGGTCACCGGCCTGCGCGACTACGTGCACAAGAACGGCTTCCACTCGGTGGTGTTCGGGCTCTCGGGCGGTATCGACTCGGCGGTCGTCGCGGCCCTGGCGGTCGACGCCCTCGGAGCGGACCACGTCTACGCCGTGTCGATGCCGTCGGTGTACTCGTCGGACCACTCGAAGTCCGACGCGTACGACCTGGCCCAGCGCACCGGCTGCCACTACTCGGAGCAGCCGATCGCGGACATGGTCAGCGTGTTCGTCGACCAGCTCGGGCTGACCGGGCTGGCGGAGGAGAACGTCCAGGCGCGGTGTCGCGGCGTCACGTTGATGGGCCTGTCGAACCAGCACGGCCACCTGGTGCTCGCCACCGGCAACAAGACCGAACTGGCGGTCGGCTACTCGACGATCTACGGGGACGCGGTCGGCGGGTTCGCGCCGATCAAGGACGTGCTGAAGACGTTGGTCTGGGACTTGGCGCGGTGGCGCAACGCGCAGGCCGAGAAGCTGGGCGAGCTGCCGCCGATCCCGGAGAACTCGATCGCCAAGCCGCCGTCGGCCGAGCTGCGACCGGGTCAGGTCGACACCGACTCGCTGCCGGACTACGACCTGCTCGACTCCGTCCTGGACGACTACGTCGAGGGCGACAAGGGCTACCGCGACCTGATCGCCATGGGGTTCTCGCACGAGCTGGTCGACAGGGTCCTGCGCATGGTCGACAAGGCCGAGTACAAGCGCCGCCAGTACCCGCCGGGCACCAAGATCACGTTCAAGGCCTTCGGCCGCGACCGCCGGTTGCCCATCACCAGCGGCTGGCGCGAAGGCTGACCCCACAAGGACCGTGAGTCCTACGTTCGGAACGCGTGAGTCCTACGTTCACGACCCCCGAGTTCAACGCTCAGAACAGTGGATCTTGTACTGAGCGTTGAACTCAGGGGTTCCGAACGTAGGACTCACGCGTTCTGGATGTAGGACTCACGCGGCTTCGGGGGTGACCCGGCCCACATTCCATCTCCACCGTTGGAGTTTGCCCGCGACCGGTCGTAGCCTGAATCCAACGCCAAGGTTGGAATCAGGCGCCTCCTCGCACCCCAGGTTGGAGATCGGTGTTGCGCACTACCCTCAGCCGCCCACCCGTGCTCGTCTCGATCCTGGTCGCGGCCGTGATCCTCGCGGTGGGCCAGCTCTACCTGACGGTGCCCCTGCTGCCCGGCGTCGCCGACCGGTACGACGTCCCCCTCGCCACGGCCGCCTGGGTGGGCGGTGGCTTCGGGTTCGCCTTCGCCCTGGGCAACCTGGTCTTCGGCACCCTCTCCGACCGCTACGACCGCCGCCACGTGATGGCCTTCGGCCTGACCCTCGGCGCGGTCGCGGGCATCGTCGCGGGCGCGTCCCCCGCGTTCGCGCCGCTCCTCGTGGCCCGTGCCGCACAAGGCTTCCTGGCCGCCTCGATCCCGGCCGTCTCACTCGCCTACGTCGCCGAAGCGCTGCCGCCGGCCCGCCGCGCGGTGGGCGTCACGGCGCTCTCCGGCTCGTTCCTCCTGGCCGGGCTGGTTGGCCAGGCCTACGCGCTGGGCGTCGACAAGGCGATCGGCTGGCGCTGGGTGTTCTGGCTGCTCGTGCCGCTCCTGCTGGTGGTGGCCGCGCTCCTGACCCGCCTGCCCGCGACGCCCCGCCCGACCCCCGTTCCACTGGTCACGACCTTCACCCGGCTCGGCGCACTCCTGCGCCGCCCGCCGCTGCTGGTCGCCTACGTCGGCGCGATCACCCTGCTGCTGACGTTCGTCGGCATGTACACCGCCCTCACCGCCACCGTCGGCGAGCGCTACGGCATCCACGACGCCGTGGACCTGCTGCTCGTCCGCCTGCCCGGCCTGCCGGGCATCGCGCTGGGCCTGTTCGCCGGTCCGCTGATCACCCGCTTCGGCGCGCACCGCGTGGCGCCGGCGGCGTTCGTGGTCGCCGCCGCGGGCCTGGTCCTCGAAGCCACCTCCGCCACGCTGCCGGTCCTGCTGGTCGGCAGCGCGATCTTCGTGGCGGGACTCGCCGTGACGATCCCGGCGCTGGTGTCGTTGGTGGCACGGGCTTCCGGCGAGGCGAGGGGGACGGGCCTGGCGGCCTACGCCTTCCTCGTCGGCCTGGGCGGCGGCATCAGCCCCGTCCTGGTCACCGCGCTGGCACCCGCCGGGTTCGCCGTCATCTGCCTGACCCTCGCCGGCCTGCTCCTCGTCGCCGCGGCCACCCTCGTCCTGGGTCCGCGCCCGGCCCCTGTGCCGGTCGCCGGCTGAAGCCCTAAGCGGTCGGGGGCGACGCGAGGCGACGCGCGGCCTCGACCACGGCCGCACGTCGCCGGGCCAGGTCGTCCCCACCGGTCACCATCCGGGACACCTGGGGCACGGCCAGCCACCACGACGTCAACGACATGATCATCAGCACCAGGTCGGCGGCGTCCGGCGAAGCGGCCAGCACGCCGTCCGCCTGCGCCGCCCGGAACGCGTCCACCTTGCGCCCGTAGTGCGCGGCCCGCACGTCCTCGTCGGGCACCGCGCCGTCGCCGTACGCCAGCGCCTCCCACTGCAACAACCGCACGAGGTGCGGGTTGGCCACGTGGTAGTCGAAGCACCGCCCCGCGTACGCGCCGACGTCCCGCAGCTCGTCGAACGGCACCGCCGCCGCGATCTTCGCCAGCTCGTCCGACAACACCGTGGCGAACAGCCGTTCCTTGTCGCCGAAGTAGTTGTAGAGCCGTTCCTTGTTGACACCGGCCCGTGCCGCGATCCGCTCGACCCGGGTGCCCGCGAGCCCGTGCGCGGCGAACTCGACGACCGCCGCCTCCTTCAGGCGCCGACGGGTCTCCTCGGTGTTCCAAGCCACGCCGCGATGATAACCAACCGCACCGTTGCTTTCACCGGTGCGAACCGGCACCCGACGGACGTCCGGGCAGCAGGAGCGAGAACACCGCGCCCAAGCCGCAGATCACCGCCGTGATCCAGAAGATCTCGTGGTACTCCGTCAGCAACGCGTCCGTCAGCGCCGTCTTGTAAGCGGCGGCCTTCTCGGTGAACTCCTCCGGTGACATCCCGAACGGCAGCGGGGTGTCCAGGTCCGCCGTCAGCTCCTGGAACCGGTGCAGGCCCCACGCCGACAGCCCGGCCACGCCGACGAGCATCCCGGTCATCCGCGCGACCACCACGGCGGCCGACGCGACACCGTGCTGCGAAGCCGGCACGACCCGCAGCACCGCCGCCGACACCGGCGCGATCACCAGCCCCAACCCGAACCCGGCCACCGCCAGGTCCCGCCCGATCACGAACGACGACACCGAGGCCGGCCACTGCGCGATCAGCACGTACGCGACCGCGGCCACCGCCAACCCGACGAACGACACCCACCGGTCGCCGACCCGCGCCGCCAGCCACCCGCCGAGCACCGCGCCCACCGGCAACGCGATGAGGAACCGGGCCAGCATCGCCGCCGCCGCGCCCGAGTCACGTCCCAGCACGGTCTGCGCGAACAGCTCCACGTCCACCAACGTCACCATCAGCGCCGCACCGGCCGCCAACGACACGGCCAGCGACGCCAGGAACGGCCGCATGGCCACGCCCGCCGGGTCCAGCAGCCGCACCGACGACCGCCGCTCCCACCACACGAACCCGACGAACACCACCGCCGCCGCGCCGAGCACCGGCAGACCCCACGACGGCAGCACCGCGTGCGCCGGATCGGGGTTGTAGAGCCCCACGACCAGCAACGACAGCGCCAACGCCAGCAAACCGCCGCCGACGAAGTCGATCCGCACCGCCGACCGGGCGGACCGCGGCACGGTCAGCTGCACGACCACCACCGCGATAGCGGCGAGCGGCAGGTTCACCCAGAACACCCACCGCCAGCTCTGCGGCTCCACCGACTCGAAGAACGTCCAGGCGTTGAACAGCGACGCCACGCCCACGCCGTACAGCGTGCCCAGCACGCTGCCCAGCTCCTGCGCGGCACCCACCACGCCCAGCGCCGAAGCACGCCGTTCCGCCGACCACAGGTCCGCCACCAGGGCGAGCGTCACCGGCAGCAGCGCGCCACCGGCCAGTCCCTGCACCACCCGCCCGGCCACCAGCAGCGGCAGGTCGCCGGCCAGCGCCGTCACCGCCGAACCGACCGCGAACCCGACCAGGCACACGTGCAGCACCAACCGCCGCCCGAACCGGTCCGACAGCTGCCCGAGCAGCGGCATCCCGGCGACGTACCCGAGCAGGTAACCCGTGACCACGGGCGTCGCGCGTTCCAGGTGGTTCACCGGGATGCCCAGGTCACGCACCATGTCCACGAGCACGCCGACGACCACGTACGCGTCCAGCGCGCCCAGCAGCACGGCCACCGCACCGGCGCCGATCGCCAACCGCCGCGCCTTCACCGAGCCCTCCGCAGCTGAACCCTCCACAGCCGAGCCCTCCATCGGCGAGCCCTTCACCGGCGAACTCACGCGGGCGGCGAGACGGTGACGGGCTTGTTGAACTCGGACAGGTCGATGGTGACCTTCGCCCCGCTCGGCAGCTCGAACACCGCCTTCTCCAGCTTGTCCGCCCGCACCGAGAACGTGGACGCCACGTCGGCGTCGATCCCCGGCACCAGCCCGGCCACCACGTCGCGCGGCACGGTGGCCGTGACGACCGAGACGCCGTCCTCCGAGCTGACCGTCTTCGCGTCACGCGCGTCGGCCAGCACGCGGGCCACGCCCTTGTCCGGGTCCAGGATCGCGGTCGGGTCGTACACCTGGCCCGCGAGCGCCGCGGGCAGCTTGGTGTAGCCGCCGGTCGGCCCCTTGAAGTGCAGGTCCTTCCCGACCAGCACGTACTCGACCTCGATCAGCTGGCCGAACTGGTCGACCGTCGCCCGGCCCTGCGATTCCCCCTGGGCGTTCAGGTCGCCCTCGGCGGACTTCACCGGCACGTTCGGCAGCTCACCGTCGACCTTGATCGAGAAGTGGGTGCTGGTCACCGACTTCATGCTCTCGGCGGCCTTGTCGAGCAGTTCCGGCCCGGCGGGCAGGCCACCGCCGCCACCGGACGACGTGCAGCCCGCCACGACGGCGAGCACGAGCGACCCGATCAGGGCACGACGAGGGAGCATGGGGTGAATCGTAGATCCCACCGGCCGCTGCCAGGCCGAAACGCCCGTGCACGACCATGACCTGCGGTTTGTCGTCATGCGGCAAACGGCCGAGCGCGTTCGGCCGAGTCGGCAACGCGCCGCCGACCGTCCTTACCTAGGCTTCAGGTCATGAACCGCCAGCAGGAGTTCGTGCTCCGCACCCTTGAGGAACGCGACATCCGGTTCGTCCGGCTCTGGTTCACGGACGTTCTGGGCTTCCTCAAGTCGGTGGCGATCGCGCCCGCCGAACTCGAAGGCGCCTTCAGCGAGGGCATCGGGTTCGACGGCTCCGCGATCGAGGGCTTCGCCAGGGTCTACGAGTCGGACATGGTGGCCAAGCCCGACCCGGCGACGTTCCAGGTGCTGCCGTGGCAGACCCCGGACAAGAACCACTACTCGGCGCGCATGTTCTGCGACATCGCCATGCCGGACGGCTCGCCGTCGTGGGCGGACCCGAGGCACGTGCTGCGGCGGACCCTGGCCAAGGCCAGCGAAGCCGGTTTCACCTGCTACGTGCACCCCGAGATGGAGTTCTTCCTGCTCAAGGGCCTGCCGGACGACGGGAGCGAGCCCGTTCCGGCGGACAACGGCGGTTTCTTCGACCAGACCAGCCACGAGACCGCGACCCACTTCCGCCGGCACGCCATCGAGGCGCTGGAGGCCATGGGCATCTCGGTCGAGTTCAGCCACCACGAGGGCGCGCCCGGCCAGCAGGAGATCGACCTCCGCTACGCCGACGCGCTGACCATGGCCGACAACGTGATGACGTTCCGGTACGTGATCAAGGAAGTCGCGATCACGCAGGGCGTGCGGGCGTCGTTCATGCCCAAGCCGTTCTCCGACCAGCCCGGCAGCGGCATGCACACGCACGTCAGCCTGTTCGAGGGCGACCGGAACGCGTTCTACGACGCCGAGGACCCGTACCAGCTGTCCGACACCGGCAAGATGTTCGTCGCCGGCCTGCTGAAGCACGCCCGTGAGATCTCCGGTGTGACCAACCAGTGGGTGAACTCCTACAAACGCCTGATCGTGGGCGGTGAAGCGCCGACGGCGGTGTGCTGGGGCCACGCGAACCGGTCCGCGCTGGTGCGCGTGCCGATGTACTCGCCGGGCAAGTCGTCGTCCCGCCGGGTCGAGATCCGGTCGCTCGACTCCGCCTGCAACCCGTACCTGGCGTACGCGGTGATCCTCGCCGCAGGCCTGAAGGGCATCGAGAAGGGCTACGAGCTCCCGCCGCCCGCCGAGGACGACGTGTGGTCGTTGACCGATCGCGAGCGCCGCGCGGCCGGGTACGACAACCTGCCGCAGAACCTGGGTGAGGCGTTGACCGAGATGGAGAACTCGGAGCTGCTGCCCGAGGCGCTGGGCGAGCACGTGTACGACTTCTTCCTGCGGAACAAGCGCACGGAGTGGGACGCGTACCGGCGCAGCGTGACGCCGTACGAGTTGCGCACCCTGTTGCCGGTCCTGTGAGGAAGACACCCGTGCGGGTGGTCCACACCGGGCACTCGGAGAAGCTAGGTTTGCAGACCGTGACCGAGGTGCCCGGACGTTCGGAATCCCGTCCCACGTTCATCGCCTGCACGGTGGCGACCGCCGCCGACCTGCCTGCGGTGAAGGTGCTGTCGAGCTCGTTCCTGGCGAGCCACCCGCAGGCCAGGTTCATGGCCCTGGTGGTCGACGCCCTGCCGGAGAGATCCGGTCCGGGGCTGGTCACGCCCGCGGACCTGGGCGTGGGCGCGGAGGAGCTGGCGGAGCTGGCGACCGGGTGCACGGCGTCGCAGCTGTGCGGCGTGCTGCGGCCCAAGCTCCTGGAACAGCTGCTGGGCCAGGGGCTGCCGGTGTTGTACCTGGACCCGTGGGTGCAGATCCTCAACCCGCTGACGGACCTGGTCGAGTCGGCGGTTCGGCGCGGGCCGCTGGTCCTGCTGCCGAGGTCGCTCCGGCCGTTGCCGGACGACGGCCTGCGCCCGACACCCACCGAACTGCTCGAAACGGGCGTGTTCGACCCGGGTTTCCTGCTGGTCGCGCCGGGGGCCGAGCCGTTCCTGCAGTCCCTGGGCGAGCAGCTGCGCCGGACACCGGACGCCACGAAGGCCGTGCTGGACATGGCGCCCGCCTTGGTGAACCTGCACGTGCTGCGTGACGCGACGGTCGGCCTGTCGGTGTGGAACGCGCCGCAACGAGACCTCCACCGAGGTGAGGACGGGACGCTGACGACCATCGGCGAACCGGTCCGCAGCGTCCACTTCGCAGGCTTCGACCCCAACCGGCCGTGGCTGCTGTCGGCAGACTTCGCCGACCGGCCGCGCGTGCTGCTGTCGGAACACCCGGAACTGGCCGAACTGTGCACGGCGTACCGGGCGGAACTGGTGCGCAAGGGCCACACGCCGCAGAAGGTGCGCTACGGCTTCGGGCAGCTGGCGGACGGTACCCAGATCCCGGACGAGCTGAGGACGGACTACCGCGACACCGCCCGAACTCACCCGGGCTCCGCGTTCAGCCCAACCCCCCGCCCAGCGCTCCCAGCCTCCCCGCCCAACTCGAACGGCGCGGACACCCCGGAGACACCGGTCGCCCAGCCGACCCCAGCCACCCGCGTCACCCCAGTCACCCCAGCTACCGTGATCGCCCCAGTCACCGTGGTCGCCCCGGAGGCCCTGAACGGCCGAGCCGTCCCCCTCACACAAGAGGCATCGGACAGCCAGGAAACCAAGGCCCCCTCAGCCGCCCCCGAAGAGCCGGCCGCGACCAACCCCCCAGCCCCGCAGCCCTCGGTAGCAGCCACCACCCCCACCACCCCCGCTGCGCTCCCCACCGCCGCCGCGACCACCACCCCCGCCGGCGCAACCCCGTGCGAGACCGCAGCCACGCCAGCCGCAACCGCAGCCGCAGCCACCCCGGCAGTTTCCGCCGCCAAGACCTCAACCGCTGCTACCCCCGCCGCTGCCGAACGCGCCGAGACCTGCGAGATCCCCGCAGTCGCCCCACCCCCCGCCGCTGCCACACCGGCCCCGGCGGCCTCCACACCAACCCCGGCCCAGGCTCAGACCTCCGCCCCAGAACAGCCCCCTGCCCCGCCGCAGACTCCTGTGCCCGCGCAGCCGCCCTCCTCCTCAGCGCAGCCCGTTGCCTCCGCGCTTACCTCTGACGCGGCGCAGCCCTCTGCCCCGGCGGGTACCTCCGCGCCGACGCAGCCCTCTGCTCCGGCGCAGACTCCCGCGCCCTCCCAACCCGCTGCCCCAGCACAGGCATCCGTCCCAGCGCAGCCCTCTGCCCCCGCGCAGACCGCAGCGGTTCGGACCGCCCCGCCTCCGGCCTTCGGCCCGGACGGCGGAGCGGGATTCGTTGCCTGGGCGAGTGAACCCGCACCCCACCTCCCCGGCAGCACCCGCTGGGCCGCCGCGCTCTGGCGCTCCGACGAAGCCCTCCGCACCCAGTTCCCCGACCCCTTCGGCGCGGACGGCGAGGCCTTCCGCGACTGGTGCGCCTCCGTGGGCGTGGCCGCCGGCCGACTGCCCGTGACCGCAGTCCCGAGCTCACGCCCCGAAGTCCCGGTCCTGCACGACCAGCTCGGCGTCTCCGTCCTCGGCACCGGCCCCATCGCCGAACTCGTCCACGCCGCCGCCCGCGCCTCCGGCCTGCCCACCTCCACCACCGCCGGCTACCCGGTCGTGGTCCGCGTCGGCACCACCGAGAAGGTCCCGGACAGCCGTTTCGTGGTCGACTACGTCCTGGACGACGACCAGCCCACCGACGCCACCGAGATCTGGGTCCCCTCCGAAACGACCCGCGCCGCCATCGAACGCCAAGGCGGCCCGGCTGTCCGCGTCCTCCCGCTCCCCGTCCCGGAAGCCGTCGTGAAGGACCGGGAACCACACGATGGGGTGGTCTTCGGCGCCCTCGCCGACCACGCAGCAGACCGGGCGGGCAACGCGCTGGGAGCAGTCTCGGCGTTCCTGTCCGCCTTCCCCGACCGCACCGACGTGACGCTGCGCATCGAGGTCACCAACGCGGACACCCACCCCGAAGCCGCCGAACGCCTGCGCCTCGCCACCTCCGCGGACCCGCGCATCGAACTGGTCGACACCCTCGGCACCGTCGACTGCCTGATCCACCTGCACCGGGGCGGCGCCTGCGACCGGATCGCGCACACCCTCGCCCGCCACGCGGCCGAGGCGACACCCATCCTGACCTCGCACCACGGCGCGGTCGCCGAGCTGTTCGACAAGTCCGCGGTGATCTTCGTGCCGTGCCGCCAAGGCGTCGAGCCCGACCTCCAAGCCGCCGTCAAGCTCATGCGCGCCCTGGCCGACGACCTGCCCGCGGCGGTGGCGATCGGCGCCAAGGGACGCGACCACGTCCGCGCCACCCGCGAAGTCACCAAGGTCGGCGAACTCCTCCGCGACCGGGTCGAACACGCCTACCGGGGCTGGCGCGCCCGCCGGGCGAAGCCCGCACCGACCGTCGACCCGATGAAGGCCCTGCACTCGGCGAAGCACGCCCTGCTGCGCCAGCCCGACGTCGGCACCGCCAGCCGCACGCCCATGGCGCCGCAGCTGCGCAAGGTCGTCCTGCGCGTGCTCGACCACTACGACAACCACATGCGAAACGTGCTCGCGTCCCTCATCGACGGGGTCGAGCGCACGGTCTCCGAGCTGGTCCGCCGCCAGGACGACATCTCCACCGGCGTCGGCCTCGGTGAACTGGAAGTGCTGCGCGCCGAACTCGAGCAGCACGCCGACCACCAGGGCCACCTCGCCGACCAGCTCGTGGGCATCGACGACAGCGTGGTCCGGGTCCGGGCCGACATGTCCGGTCAGGGGCGGCGGCTGCGCGAGATCGAGGACGCCGTCGTCGCCGAGGCCGGGAAGCGCGCGAAGCAGGGCGACGCCATGGCCCAGCGGATCGACAAGCTCGCCGTCGCGCTCGAACGCACCCTCGACCGGATCGACTCGCTGGAGTCCAAGGTCGTGGACGCGCTGCGGGAGCGCGACACCAAGCTCGACTCCAGCCTGCGTGCCGCCACCCAGGCGCAGCAGACCGCCGACGCCCTGCGCCGGGTCGTGGTGCGCGAGCACGAACGGCACAGCGACACCGTGCCGCGGAGCTCACTGGTGCTGACCGACGTCGGCCTGCTCCGCCTGCCCTCGGACGACGCGTTCATGCTGCCGATGCTGTCCAGCAACGGGGTGTGGGAGACCGACCTGTCGGAGCTGATCGACTCGGTGGTCGAGCCGGACGGCATCTTCCTCGACGTCGGCGCGTACGTCGGCTACCAGACCGTGCGCATGCTGAGCAGGTTCGGCTCGGGCGGCGCGGTGGTCGCGGTCGAGCCGTGCCCGTCCGCGCGTGCGCTGCTGCGGCACAACGTCGACGTCAACCTGCCCGAACGGCTCGCCCAACAGCTCGTCCTGGTCGACGCCGCGGCGTGGGAGAGCACCGGTGAGCTGGCCTCCCAACCGGCGTTGACGGGCGGGGTGTCGGTGGCGCCGTTGCCGGACGACGCCGGTGACGACGTGCCGAGGGTGCGTGCCGCCAGGCTCGACAAGGAGCTGGAGGACGTGCCGACGTTGCAGGGCCGCAAGCTTTCAGTCGTTCGGGTGGACACCCCCGGTCGTGGTCACCGTGCGCTGGCCGGCCTGGTGCGCCTCCTGCGCCGGGACCGCCCGCACGTGTTCCTCGAGTTCTCCGCGACGACGACGGAGGGTTTCGGCGACGATCCGGTCACGGTGCTGAAGGAGTTCCGCATCTGGGGCTACGACCTGGTGCCGGTGGCGACCCGCGAACCGGCCTCACCGGAGCAGATCGTGACCGCGATGCAGGGCATGCGGACCATCTCGCTGTGGTTGCGACCCCGTCCCGTGGCCCCCAAAGGACCCGGTCCACAGGTCGCCGCACCGGTCCGCGTCGCTCCCGCAGCCCGCTGACCAGGCGATTTGACACCGGCCAAGGTCATGAGTAACTTTTACCGAGTCGCCAGCAAGAACCTCGGAACGAGCGGTTGACACCGCGAATCGGGCCGAGTAGACTACTGCGGCGTCAAGCTCCCAGAAACGAATAAGCAGCACAGCGTGCTGCCTCCGCTCTGGAAACCAGAACAAATTGAATGCAAAGCGAGTTCGTCGCGGAGCAGAGAAGCCGAAACCGGCCGATTTGACACCGAGAAAACGAACCAGCTAAGCTTTCGACAGAACGGAAACACAAAGCCCCGGAATGAACCGCGGTAAGATGCGGGACAAGATGGTGAGCGCGTGTTCTTTGAGAACTCAACAGCGTGCCGAATAGCCAGTAAATTTATGAACCTCGTCAAGAGGTTTCCTTTGAGATTGTTACTGGACAACTGACA
>NZ_JNXC01000035.1 GCF_000716595.1 Saccharothrix sp. NRRL B-16314 | reverse complement strand
CTACACGTAAGGAGTCGTCGGCAGCGTCAGATGTGTATAAGAGACAGGCGCGAGGCCCCGGGCCCGGTGCCCACGGTGCAGCAGGTCCCCGCCTCCCGCCCGTCGCTGTCGCAACGCCTCTCCGGCGGCCCCGACCAGCGCCCACCGGGCCTCTCCCAACGCCTGAACGGCAACGACCGCTAACCCACCCCGCCGTGAGTCCTACGTTCAGAACGCGTGAGTCCTACGTTCAGAACGCGTGAGTCCTACGTTCAGAACGGGTGAGTCCTACGTTCGGAACGGGTGAGTCCTACGTTCCGGTACCCCGAGTTCAACGCTCAGGAGCGGCGGCCGTGTTCTGAGCGTTGAACTCGGGGGTTCCGAACGTAGGACTCACGGGGCGTGAACGTAGGACTCACGGGTTAGCGGAGGCGGGCGAGGGCGGCTTCGATCATCGGGTGCAGGTCGTCGACGTTCGACGGCATGCCGTCCAGCGGCCACCACTGGAGGTCGAGGGACTCGGCGCTGCGGCGCGGCTGGGCGTTCACCGGCGCGCGGACCAGGAACCGGACGTCGAAGTGGCGCGTCGGCTTGCCCAGCGAGCACGTGATCGGGTGCACGTCCAGGTGGATCGGCACCGGCTCGATCCGCAGGCCCTGGATCCCGGACTCCTCCCGCGCCTCGCGCAACGCCGCCGAAGCGAGCGTGGTGTCCGACGACTCGCAGTGCCCGCCCAACTGGAGCCAACGCCCCACCCGCGGGTGCAACGTGAGCAGCGTGTGATCGGCGGTGGCGTTCAGCACCAGGGCCGACGCCGTGACGTGCCCCGGCTCGCACGAACGCGAGCAAGCGTCGTCACGAGCCGCCAAGAACCCCAGGTAGGCCTGCCGCATCGACTCCTGAGCCGGATCCGCGGGCCGCCAACCGCTCAAGGTCGACACCACGTCGGCGTGCAAGCTCGAACTCACCGTTCCAGGAACCTCTCATCCACCGCACCCAACACCCGCGGCGTCGGTTCCGCCTCCGGGTGCCCGATCGCCACCGCGCCCAACGGCTCCCAGTCGGCCGGCAGGTCGAGCACGTCACGCACCACGTCCGGGCAGAAGATCGTGGACGACACCCAGCACGACCCCAGGCCCTCGGCCGTCAACGCCACCAACAGCCCTTGCACGGCCGCGCCACCGGCCACCGTGAACATCGTCCGCTCCGCCGAAGCCCGCCGCTCGTCCGGATACGCGTGCGCACCCTCCCGCACCAGGAACGGCACCACGATCTCCGGCGCGTTCCGCAGGAAGTCCCCACGCGCGACCCTGGCCGCGACCCGCTCCTCCGACAACCCGTCCCCGCGCAGGTCCGCACGCCAACGATCGCGCATCGCGTCCAGCAGCGAGTCGCGCTTCACCGTCAGCCGGACGAACCGCACCGGCCGCGTGTGGTGCGGCGCCGGCGCCGTCAAAGCGGCGGCCACGGCCCGGCGGATGGCCGGGACGGACACCGGATCACCGGTGAACGACCGCACCGAGCGGCGCATCGGCACCGCTTCCGCCCGCCCCTGCGCCAACGCCTCGGCCGTGCCCAGCCGGAACAAGTCCTCCGCGACCGGCCGTGCCAGGTCGCGCGCGGTGGAGCCGTCGTCCGACACCGGCAGCCCGCGCACCACGGCCACCGGCACCGCGCCCAGCTTCCCCTTCACCAGGTCCGCCGCCGCGGCGATCTCGTCGGCCACCGCCACCTCGGTCACGACCAGCGGGTTGCCGTGCCGGTCCACCGAACCGCCGTACCGGTGCAGCACGGCCAACCCGGACGCACCGATCGCCGCGTCCGTCTGACCGACCCGCCAAGCACGACCCATCGTGTCGGTCACGACGACCGCGACCGAGACGCCCAGCCGCGCCGCCAACGCCGAGCGCAACGCCGCGGCCGACCCGTCCGGGTCCACCGGCAGCAACGCGATCTCGTCGGCGGCCACGTTCGACGCGTCCACGCCCGACGCCGCCTGCACGATGCCCAGCTTGTTCTCGGTGATCAACGTCCGCCCGCGCCGGGCCAGCACGCGCACCGACTCGGCCTCGACCCACTCCCGCCGCACGGCGTCGCGCTCTTCCGGCGAAGAGGGCACCGGAACCAGCCGGCCCTCCACTTTGGACAGCACCTTGGACGTCACCACGACCACGTCGCCGTCACGCAACCAGGGCGCGGCCGAAGCGAGGGCCGCGGCCAGGTCGTCACCGGGCCGGAACTCCGGCAGCCCGGTCACCGGCAGCAACGTGATCGCCGACGGGGAAGCGTGATCAGCCAACGTCGACCCCGGCCAGTTCCAGCGCCGCCCGCGCCATCGACGCCGTCGCGTCCACATCGGACATCAGCAGCGGCACCGCCCGCACGGCCACGCCCGGCACGTCGCAACGGTCGCCCGTGTGCACGAGCCAGCCGTCGAGCACGCCGCGGTCCGTGGTCTTGCGCGACCCGTAGTACCGGCCGACGGCCTCGGCGGACGTCTCCACGCCGATCGCCGTCAGGCACGCGTCGGCCATCCCGCGCAGCGGCTTGCCGCCCACGATCGGCGACAGCCCGACCACCCCCGCGTCGGTCTTGCGCAAAGCGTCGCGCACCCCCGGCACACCGAGGATCGTGTTCACGCTCACCACCGGGTTCGACGGCGCGATCAGCACCGCGTCGGCCTCACTCAGCGCGTCCAGCACACCGGGCGCCGGCGTCGCCGTCTCCACCCCGACCGACGCGAACGACCGCGCGGGCGTCTGGGCCCGGTGCTTGACCCACCACTCCTGGAAGTGGATCGCCCGCTCGCCCTCCTCGGCCGTCACGACGACGTGCGTCTCCACCCGGTCGTCCGACATCGGCAGCAGCCGCACGCCGGGCTCCCAGCGGTGGCACAGCGCCTCCGTCACCGCGGACAGCGGGTACCCCGCGCGCAGCATCCGGGTCCGCACCAGGTGCGTCGCGACGTCCCGGTCGCCCAGCCCGAACCACGTCGGTTCGGCGCCGTAGGCGGCCAGCTCCTCCTTGACCGCCCACGTCTCGCCCGCACGGCCCCAGCCGCGCTCCGCGTCGATCCCGCCCCCGAGGGTGTACATGCAGGTGTCCAGGTCGGGACAGATCCGCAACCCGTGCATCCACACGTCGTCACCCGTGTTCACCACGGCGGTGATCTCGTGCTCCGGACCGCCCAGGAGGCTCTTCAGCCCGACCAGGAACCGCGCCCCGCCAACCCCGCCAACCAGTACGACGACCTTCACGGGTCGCATCCTCCCACCGGGCCGTCAGCGCCAGAACAGGAAGGTGCCCTGCCCGACCGCGGCCAGGTACCGGTCACCGCCGATGAGCTCGAACGCCGAGTAGGCGGCGTCGAAGAACAGAGCCGCGATCGTCGGGAACCCGATCAGCACCGCGAACAGCACGAACGGCGCCCACGGCCGCACCTTCGCGCCGAACTGCTGGGCCGAGTACGACATGTACGGCTCGATCACGCCCCACCCGTCCAGACCGGGGATCGGCAGGATGTTCAGCACGAACGCGAGGATCTGGACGGCGGCCAGGTACGACAGGGCGGCGGCCAAACCTACGGGCGGCGTGAAGAGAATCACCGACAGGGCCAGCAGCACGCCGAGCACCAGGTTGCTCAGCGGTCCGGCCAGCGACACCATCGACTCCACCCGCTTGTCGCGCAGCGCGTGGTGGTTGATCCACACCGCCCCGCCGGGCAGCGGGATTCCGCCGAACGCCAGCAGCACCAACGGCAGCACGATGCTGAAAACCGGGTCGGTGTACCGGCGGATGTCCAGGGTCAGGTACCCCTTCCCCTTCACCGCGTAGTCGCCGCCGCGGTACGCCACGATCGCGTGGCCGAACTCGTGCAGGCACAGGGAAACCGCCCAACCGCCCAGCACGAAGAGGACCGTGCCCGCGGTCACCGCCGCGGCGGAGTCGAGCAGGGTCAGCACGGCGCCTGCCACCGTCACCGCGAGCAGGCTGAGGAACAGTGGACTGGGACGCACCGCTGATCGCTTCACCCTTCCAGTGTGGCCTCCCCGGTCCGGTCGGTCACGGGCGTCCTGTAGGCCATCCGCGCGGCCGATATCGCTCGGCGCACCGCCCCAATCACCGTCTGTGCTGCTAGTCAAGGGTTTTCGGGCCATTGGCGCGAATATCCCCCGTCCTGTGGACTCGGCTTGACCGCGTGTTGTGACACAGGTGTAATCACATCGGTGTCATTCGTCGTTGTGGGGACGGCGAGTGGTGTCCGCCAACCGGGGAGAGCGGAAGGCGAGGAGGCGGACTATGCAGGAATTCGACGGGGGTCGCATCGTGGACGGGGACGTCCCGGCACAGGAGCCGGTCGTGCTCGACCTGTTCGACGCGGCCGATGAGCAGGACTGGCAGGAGCGCGCCCTGTGCGCGCAGACCGACCCGGAGGCGTTCTTCCCGGAGAAGGGCGGCTCGACCAGGGAGGCCAAGCGGATCTGCCTCGGGTGCGAGGTGCGCTCCGAATGCCTGGAGTACGCCCTGCAGCACGACGAGCGCTTCGGCATTTGGGGCGGGCTGTCCGAACGCGAGCGGAGGAAGCTCAAAAAGCGCGCGGTGTGATCGCTTGCGCGGTCGCTCTGGCTTACCGTGGTCGTCCCACGGGGAGTCGGAGCAACTGAGGAGCGGACCTTGACGAGCGGGGCCACTCCGCGGCTGCGCACCGCACCCGTGCTGGCGGTGCTGGTCTGCCACGACGGCGACCGGTGGTTGGGCACGGCGCTGTCCGCGCTGCGCCGGCAACGACCACGACCGCGCCACGTGATCGCGGTCGACACGGGTTCTGTCGACGGCACGGCAAAAGTGCTCGCCGAAGCCGCCGAAGGTCTCGATCGAGTGATCGACGGCGTGATCACGCTGCCGCGCGGCACGGGATTCGGCGCGGCGGTGCACGCCGCCGTCGACCACGCCGTCGAGCGCTGGGGTGATCCCGGCGCGTGGCTGTGGCTGCTACACGACGACTGCGCGCCGGAGCCGGACTGCCTGTCCGCGCTGCTGACCGCGGCCGAGGTGTCGCCGTCGGCGGCCGTGCTGGGGCCGCTCGGTCTCGACTGGACCGATCCCCGGCTGGTGGTGGAGGCGGGGCTGTCGACCGACGCGTCCGGCCACCGGCAGACCGGCATGGGCCGGGTCGAACTGGCCGGGTCGTTCGAGCAGAGCACCGAGGCGCTGGCGGTGTCGTCGGCGGGGTCGCTGATCCGCCGCGCGGCCTGGGAAGCGCTCGGCGGCTACGACCGGACGATGCCGTTGCTGCGCGACGACATCGACTTCGGCTGGCGGGCCAACCTGGCGGGCCACCTCGTGCTGTCCGTCCCCGTCGCCCGGATGCGGCACGCGCGGGCGGTCAGCCGGGGTTCGCGGCGGTTGGACGCGGCGGCGGCACGGCCGGGTCCCGCGTTGCGCGGCGTGGACCGGGCGCACGGGCTGCGGACGTTCCTGGTCAACTGCGGGACGTTGTCGTTCGCCCTGGGGCTGCCGCGGATCGCGGTGCTCGCGTTCCTGCGCGCGCTCGGATTCCTGTTGCTGCGCCGTTTTTCCGACGCGCACGCGGAGATCGGCGCGCTGCGGTACCTGCTGAGCGGGCGGGCGGGGTTGCGGGCCGGACGTGCCGCGCGGCCGGTGCGCGGGGTCGTGCCCGGCCTGTTCACGAGCCGGATCACCCGGTTGCGCAACGCGATCCGGGGTGCGTCGACCCACCTCATCCGGCGACGCGTCGAGGCCGACCTCGCGCTGGGGCGACTGCCCGAGGACGACGGCCGGCCTGGCGCGTGGTCGGTTCCGTCCGAAGTGGAGCGTCGGGTGGTCGGTCCGGCGGCGCTGCCCGCCGGTGCGCTGACCCGACGTCGGCCCGTCCGGGCGACCGGTGGGCTTCGCCGTCCCGCCGTGGCGGTGCCGGTGGGCGCCGCGCTGCCGTCGCCGGTGCTGCCCTCGCCCAAGCCCCGACCTTCGCCGGTGCCCCGTGGTTCGGCGGCGCCGGAGTTCGTGTTCGTGGAGGTCGACCGGGGGCGGGTGCTGCGGTCGCTGGTGCTCGGACCGCCGTTGCTGCTGGTCCTGGGGCTGGCGGTGTTCGGGGTCCTGGCCAACGCGTCGCGGATCGGGCTCGACCTGGCGGGTGGTCGGCTGCTGCCGGTGGGAGACCTCGCGTCCACGTGGTCCTCGTACCTGGCCACCTGGCACCCGGTGGCGGGCGGCACGACGGCGCCCGCGCCCGCCGCGCTGGCGGTGCTCGGGACGGTCGGCGTGCTGCTCGGCTCGCCCGCCGCGCTCGTGGCGGTGCTGTTCATCGGTGACGCGCCGTTGGCCGGGCTGGCCGCTTATGCGGCGTCGCGGGGGATGCCCGTGCGACGGCCCGTCCGCGCGCTGGTGGCGGCCGGGTACGCGTTGCTGCCGGCGGCCACGTCGGCGGTGAGCCAGGGGCGGCTGGACGTGGTCGTGGTGCACGTGATGGCGCCGGTGGTGTTCGCCGGGGTGGCGTCCGCGCTGCGGGGCGGGTCCGGTGCCGCGTGGCTGCCGGTGGCGTCGGGGACGGCGCTGGCGCTGGCGGTGGTGGGCGCTTTCTCGCCGTTCGTGCACGGGCTGGTGGCGTTGGCGGCGCTGATCGGGTTCGTGGTGGTGCCGGGGCGGCCGGGTGACGGTCGGCGGCGGGTGGCGTCGCTGTTCATGATCGTGCTGCTGCCGGTGGCGTTGCTGCTGCCGTGGCCGGCGGTGGTGCTGCAGCACCCGTCCGTCGTGCTGCACGGGGTGGGTGCGTTCGTGGAGTCGCCCGCGGTGGGTTTGGTGGACCTGCTGTCGTTGCGGCCCGGCGGGACGGGGTCGGTGCCGTTCGTCGGGCTCCTGGTGGTCGGGTTCGCGTTGTCGGCGCTGGTGCTGAGGCCGTCGCGGTCGATGCTGGCCGGCTTGGCGGTGGTGGTGCTCGGGGGGTTCGCGGTGATCGTTCTGCGGACCGTGTCGTTGCCGCCCGTGCCGGGTGGTGACGCGTCGCCGGGGTGGGCCGGTGGGCCGTTGGTGCTGGTCGGGTGGGGGTTGCTGTGGGTGGTGCTGTCGGCGTTCCGGCGGGACGCGGCGCCGGTGCCGTTCCGGCGGGTGGTGTCGGTGGTCGGGGTGCTGTCGGTGCTGGTGATGGCCGGTGCGGGGTTCGCCGGGCTGCGGTCGGGCGCGTTGACGGCGGACGCGGTGCGGTTGCCGTCGACGGTGGCGCAGGAACTGCCGCGTACCGGGCGGTCGGTGCTGGTGCTGGGCACGCCGACGCGCCTGGTGGCCGGGCGGCTGCCCGCGTTCGGCGATGACGACTACGTGCCCGTTCCGACGGCCGTCGCGCGGTTGGAGCGGTGGTCGCGGGACCTGACCGGTGGGTCGTCGCAGGCCGCTCGGGCGGCGTTGGCGCAGGCGGCGGCTTCGGGGGTGGCGTTCGTGGTCGTGCCGGACCTGGCGACGGCTCAGCGGGTGCGGGCTGCGACAGGTGACCTGGTGGGTGTGACCCCGGCGATGTCCGACGGGCGTCCGGTGCTGCGGGTGCAGTTGGCGGCAGGCAACGCGGTGCTGCTGTCACCGGAGCTGTCGCGGCGTGCCCGTACCGGCGGGAACCCGTCGGTGGAGCTCGGCACGCCCGGTATCGCCCCCGTCGAAGCCGCGCCGCCGGAGGTGGGCGTGCAGGTGTCCGACGGTCCCGATGGGAGGCTGCTGGTGCTGGCGGCGGAGGAGGAGCCGGCCTGGCGCGCGTGGGTGAACGGCCGCGAGGTCCAGGTCGTCCGCGCGTGGGGGCACCTGGTCGGGGTGACGGTCCCGGCCACCGCCTCGGAGGTCCGCGTGGAGGCCGCCTCCACCCTCCGCGAACTCCTCTTGGTGCTCCAGGCCGCCGCCGCCCTCTTCACCCTCTTGACGGCCATCCCCACCCGCCGCCGCCCCTGACCCGCTCGTCGTGGGCGGGCTATTCGCCGTCGATCACGTCCGGGTCGAGGCCCAGGTAGTTGGCGATCTGCTCCACGAGGACGTCGTGGACCAGGTCGGACAGGTCCGCGCCGTCCTTCGCGCGGGCCTCTAGGGGACGCCGGTACAGGACGATGCGGGCCCGGCGGTCCGCGCCGGCCGGGACGAGGCGGGCCAGCGGGACGTTGCCGTCCTCGACCACGTCCCCGTCGTCGCCCGACTGGACGTCCGGCACGTCGTCCACCGCGACGTCCAGCTGCGTGAGCTCGGTGCGCCACCGCGCCTCGATCGGTTCCAGCGCCTCCAGCACCAACGCGTCGAAGCGCTCCGCGCGGCTGCGGGCCGCCGGCAGCGTGGCCGGGTAGAGCGGGCCGCGCAACCCCCGACCGTGCCGATCGCGGTTGCGTCGCCGAGGAGTGCCCTGTCGCCGTGAACCCCGAGCCATCACCACGGGGTAGAGGGTAGTTGCAGCCGACAGCCGCACCCGAGCGGGACGGGCGGACGGCCTTCACGACCAGGCAACTTGCCGAAGTGCGCCACCGCCTCCAACGCCGCGCCGGAGGTAATCCAACACACGCCGCGCGGGACGCGATATCGTCCCCGCCGTGCGGAGCGTGAGACGGTGCTCGCGAACCGGGTGCGCGAACCCGGCAGTCGCCACGCTCACGTACGCCTATGCGGACTCGACCGCAGTGGTCGGCCCCCTGGCGACGTACTCCGAACCGCACTCGTACGACCTCTGCGAAGAGCACGCCCTGCGCCTCACCGCGCCACGTGGCTGGGAGGTCGTCCGCTACCAGGGCGAGTTCCGGGCGCCCGAACCCACCGTCGACGACCTGACGGCGCTGGCCGAGGCGGTCCGCGAAGCCGGCCGGGCCACCCCGCCGATGGAGGTCCCCGAGCTGCCGGCGGGCACCATCAGACGCGGCCACCTGCGCGTTCTGCCCGATCCCAACGAAGACTGAACGACCGGACACGACGCTCACGCGCGCGCCGGTAGGCTTCCCAAGGCAGTGTCAAGAGCCAACTTGGGAGTGTGGCCGTGCGCGATCTGTCCGGCATCGTCAAGGCTTACGACATCCGCGGTGTCGTCGGCGAACAGCTCGACGCCGAGGTCGTGCGCGACTTCGGCGCGGCGTTCGCCCGCCTCGTCGGCGGCTCGGCCGTGGTGATCGGCCACGACATGCGCGACTCGTCGCCCGGCTTGGCCGCGGCGTTCGCCGAGGGCGTCACCGCGCAGGGCGTCGACGTGGTCAGCATCGGTCTGGCCAGCACCGACATGCTGTACTTCGCCTCCGGCAAGCTCGACCTGCCCGGCGCGATGTTCACCGCGAGCCACAACCCGGCCGAGTACAACGGCATCAAGCTGTGCCGTCCGGGCGCCGCACCGGTCGGCCAGGACAGCGGCCTCAAGCAGATCCGCGAGGACGCCGAGCGCGGTGTCCCGGACGCCGAGGGCGTCGCGAAGGGCTCGGTCACCGAGCAGGACATGCTCACCGACTACGCCGCCTACCTGCGTGAACTGGTCGACCTGAGCACCAGCCGGCCGCTGAAGGTCGTGGTCGACGCGGGCAACGGCATGGGTGGCCACACCGTGCCGCAGGTGTTCGAGGGCCTGCCGATCGACGTGGTGCCGATGTACTTCGAGCTGGACGGCAACTTCCCGAACCACGAGGCCAACCCGCTGGACCCGAAGAACATCGTGGACCTCCAGGCCAGGGTCGTCGCGGAGAAGGCCGACGCCGGCGTGGCGTTCGACGGCGACGCGGACCGCTGCTTCGTGGTGGACGAGCGCGGCGAGCCGGTGTCACCGTCCGCCATCACCGCCCTGGTCGCGGTGCGCGAGCTGGCCAAGGACCCGGGCGGCACGATCATCCACAACCTGATCACCTCGCACGGCGTGCCCGAGATCGTCCGCGAGCACGGCGGCGTGCCGGTGCGCACCCGCGTGGGCCACTCCTTCATCAAGGAGGAGATGGCCAAGACCGGCGCCATCTTCGGCGGCGAGCACTCCGCCCATTACTACTTCCGCGACTTCTGGCGTGCCGACACGGGCATGCTGGCCGCGCTGCACGTGCTGGCCGCGCTCGGTGAGCAGGACGGCACGCTGTCCGACCTGACCAGCGACTACTCCCGGTACGCGGCGTCGGGCGAGATCAACTCCACGGTGGACGACCAGCAGGGCAGGCTGGCCGCCATCAAGGCGGAGTTCGGCGGGCGCGAAGGCGTCGAGCTGGACGAGCTGGACGGCCTCACGGTGAACCTGCCGGACGGCTCGTGGTTCAACCTCCGTGCGTCCAACACCGAGCCGCTGCTCCGGCTCAACGTCGAAGCCGCCGACGCGGCCTCCGTCGCGGCGTTGCGCGACGAGGTCCTGGCGATCGTGAGGGGATGAGCGTCGTGGCTGTCCAACTCGACCCGCAGTTGATGGAGATCCTGGCCTGTCCGTGCCCCGAGCACGCGCAGCTGAAGCCCGGCACCGCGACCGACCCGCTGGCGGACTACCTGACCTGCACCTCGTGCGGCCGGTCGTTCCCGGTCCGGGACGGCATCCCGGTGCTGCTGCTCGACGAGGCTGTCGAGCCGACCGCGGGGTGATGCCAGGTGCTCGACGACACGCTCCTCGACGACCAGTCCCGGCTCGGCGACGCTGACCGGGAAGGTCTGCTGCGCGCGGCGGCACGGGCGGGCGCGCAGGTCCGCGCGACCGCCGAGGCCGCCGACGAGCTTGGCGTCGCCAGGGTGTTCCAGGAGCGCCCGCGGGCGTTGGTGCTGGTCACCCGCCCCGGTGTCGGCGCGGCCATCGCCGGTGTGGTCACGGCGCTGCTCGGGCCGCGCTGCCCGGTGCCGGTCGTGGTCGCGGACGACGTGCCGACGTGGGTGGGCGCGCTGGACGTGGTCCTGGCGCACACCGAGGACCCCGGTGACGTGCGGATGGCCGAGTCGGTCGACCGCGCGGCCCGGCGTGGCGCGCGGGTGCTGCTGACCGCCGAGCCCGAGGGGCCGGTGGCCGCGTCGGCCGCGCAGCACGCGTTCCTGATCCCGCCGCGGGTGCCGGTGCCGCCCGGGTTCGGCTTCGCCCGCGGTTTCGCCGCGTGGGTGGTGGCGCTGAAGGCGTTGGGCCTGCTCACCGTGGACGTGCAGGCGGTCGCGGACGAGCTGGACCGGGAAGCCGAGCGGTGCCACCCCATGCACGAGTCGTTCGTGAACCCGGCCAAGACGCTGGCGCTGCGCATCGACCGGCGCACCCCGCTGCTGTGGGGCCTGGACGACCTGGCCACGGCCGTCGCGGCGCACGGCGCCGGCGTTCTCGGCACTTATGCGGGCGTGGTGAGCGACGTGGCCGGCTATCCTCAGGCGCTGACCCGGTCGGTGCTGCACCGCCGGGCCGTGCGCGGCACGTCCGGCGACGACCTGTTCGCCGACCCGGACGACGAAGAGCAGGACGGCCTGGTCCGCGTGCTGCTGCTGGCCGTGCGCCAGGGCCCGCAGGCCGAGTTCACCCGGCGGGTCGCGATGGAGACCTTGTCCGGAGCCGACGTGCTCGAACCGGCCGAGGAGGTGAGCGGCGGGGACGCCGTGTGCGCCGCGCTGCTCGCCCTGCGGTTCGAGCTGGCCGCGCTGTACCTGGGTCTGGCGGCGGGAACGCTGGGCGGACCCGGGCTGTACGCGCCGGCCGTGTGAGGGGATGACTGTGGAACTGCTGCACAACGCGGTGCGCGCGTACGCGTGGGGATCACGCACCGCCATCGCGGAACTGCTCGGGAAGGAGGTGCCGACACCGCACCCCGAGGCCGAGCTGTGGATGGGCGCCCACCCAGGTGACCCGTCCCGGGTGGTGGGTCCGGACGGCTCGCGTTCGCTGCTGGAGATGCTGGCCGACGACCCGGACGGCCAGCTGGGCACCCCGCACGCCGACCGCTGGGGTAGCCGGTTGCCGTTCCTGCTCAAGGTGCTGGCCGCGGAGGAGCCGCTGAGCCTCCAGGCGCACCCGTCGGCCGAGCAGGCCGCGGACGGGTTCGCCGCCGAGGACGCGGCGGGCGTGCCGATGGACTCGCCGATCCGCAACTACAAGGACCCGTCCGCGAAGCCCGAGCTGATCTGCGCGCTGACCGAGTTCCACGCGCTGGCGGGGTTCCGCGACCCGCTGCGGACGGCGGTGCTGCTGCGGTCGCTGGACGCGCCGGACTTCGCCCCGTACGCCGAGCTGCTGGCTTCCCAGCCCGACGGTGACGGACTGCGGGCGCTGTTCACGACCCTCATCACGTTGCCGCAGACCGCGCTGGACATGCTGTTGCCGCAGGTCCTGGACGCGTGCGTGCTGCACGTGAAGGAGCGCGGCGAGTTCGACCTCGAGTGCCGGACGATCCTGGAGCTGGGCGAGGCGTACCCCGGTGACGCGGGCGTGCTGGCCGCGCTGCTGCTCAACCGGCTGGTGCTGCAGCCCGGTGAGGCGATCTACCTGCCCGCCGGCAACCTGCACGCGTACCTGCACGGCACCGGCATCGAGATCCTGGCGAACTCGGACAACGTGCTGCGCTGCGGGTTGACGCCGAAGCACGTGAACGTGCCCGAGCTGATGCGGGTGCTGGACTTCCAGTGCGGCGACATGCCGGTGCAGAGCGGCGCGGAGACGTCGCCGGGGCTGTGGTCGTACCGGACGCCGTGCCCCGAGTTCGAGCTGTCCCGGATCGAGGTCGGCCCTTCCGCCCACGTTCGGGTGGATCACAGCGGGCCGCAGGTCATGGTCTGCACGCGTGGCCAGGCGCGGTTGTCGAACGGGAGCCAGTCGCTCGTGCTGGAACGCGGCCAGTCCGTGTGGCTGCCCGCGAGCGACCCGGCGGTGGTGGTGACGGCCGACGTCGAGACCCAGCTTTTCCGGGCGACCCCCGGTGTTGAGTAGGGTCACACCGACAAATCGGACTTGTGCGCTTAGGGAGCAACCGTGTCAGCAGGGGGCGGGACCAAGGCGATCATCGCCGCGCTGGTGGCCAATGCCGGGATCGCAGTGGCCAAGTTCGTCGGCTTCCTGATCACCGGGTCGTCGTCGATGCTGGCCGAGTCGGTGCACTCGGTGGCGGACACGTCCAACCAGGGCCTGTTGCTGCTCGGGCAGAAGACCGCGCAGCGCAAGGCCACCCTGAACCACCCGTTCGGGTTCGGTCGGGACCGCTACTTCTACTCGTTCATCGTCGCGCTGATGCTGTTCAGCCTCGGCTCGGTGTTCGCCCTGTACGAGGGCATCCACAAGCTGGAGTCGCACGAGGCGCTGAGCAGCCCGCTGGTCGCGGTGGGCATCCTGGTGGTCGCGATCGCCCTGGAGACCTACAGCTTCCGCACCGCGATCGTCGAGTCGCGGAAGATCAAGGGTGACGCCACGTGGTGGCAGTTCATCCGGCAGTCGAAGGTGCCGGAGCTGCCGGTCGTGCTGCTGGAGGACGCGGGCGCGCTGTTCGGCCTGGTCCTGGCGCTGATGGGCGTGGGCATGTCGACCGTCACCGGCAACCCGGTGTGGGACGCGGTCGGCACGATCTGCATCGGCGTGCTGCTCGGTGTGATCGCCGTGATCCTGATCGTGGAGATGAAGTCGCTGCTGATCGGCGAGGGCGCCGCGCCGGCCGAGCTGGACGTGATCGTGGACCAGCTGGCGGCGGGCAAGGTGCAGCGCGTGATCCACATCCGGACCCAGTACATCGGGCCGGACGAGCTGCTGGTGGCGGCGAAGATCGCGCTGAACCCGGGTCTGACGATCACCGAGGTGGCCAGTGCCATCGACGACGCGGAGCAGCGCGTGCGCAACAAGGTGCCCGCGGCCCGCTTGATCTACCTGGAGCCCGACCTGGACCGTTCGCTGGCCAAGTCGTAGTTTTCCGGCTGGACGAAGGGGCGACGAGCCGTTGTGCTCGTCGCCCCTTCGCCGTCCGCGGGGTTACGGGATCTCGTCGTGCTTCACGACGGGGACGGCGGTGGTGCCGCGCTTGCCCAGCACGGAATGCCGGCGGCTGTACGCGAAGTACACGACGACGCCCACGGCCATCCACGCCAAGAACCGGACCCACGTCAACGCGGTCAGGTTCAGCATCAGCCACAGGCACGCCAGGATCGCGAGCACCGGCACCAGCGGCACCAGCGGCACGCGGAAGCCGCGCGGCAGGTCGGGGCGGGTCTTGCGGAGCACCAGGACACCGGCCGACACCAGGATGAACGCGAACAGCGTGCCGACGTTCACCATCTCCTCCAGCTTGCCCGCCGGGAAGAAGCCCGCCGCGACGGCGACCAGCACACCGATGATCACGGTGATCCGGACCGGCGTCCCGTGCTCGCCCGTGCGCGCCAAGCCGCGCGGCAGGAGGCCGTCGCGGGACATGGCGAACAGCACCCGCGACTGACCCAGCATCAGCACCATCACCACCGTGGTCAGGCCCGCCAGCGCGCCGACGGAGATGACGGTGGCAGCCCAGTCCACCCCGTTGGCCGAGAACGCCGTCGCCAACGTCGCCCGCGTGCCGTCCGGCTGGGTCTTGAGCTGGTCGTACGGCACCATGCCGGTGATCACCAACGACACACCGACGTACAGCACCGTCACGATCGCCAGCGAACCGAGGATGCCGCGCGGCACGGCGCGCTGCGGGTTGCGGGTCTCCTCGGCGGTCGTGGCGACCACGTCGAAGCCGATGAACGCGAAGAACACCAGCGACGCGGCGGCCAGCAGCCCGAGCACGCCGTACGTGCTGCCTTCGAAGCCGGTGACCAGCGAGAACAACGACTGCTCCAAGCCGCTCGCGGTGGTGCCGCCGGATTCGGCGGGCGGGATGTACGGGCTGTAGTTCGCCGCCTTGACGTACCCGATCCCGAGCACGATCACCAGCAGCACCACGGCCACCTTCACCGCCGTGATCACCGCGCTGACCCGCGACGACAGCTTCGTGCCGATGACCAGCAACACCGTCAGCACGGCGATCAGCAGCAGCGAGCCCCAGTCCACGTCGACGCCGCCGACCTGCGCGGTGGTCTTCACCGCCACACCGGCCTGCCCGAGCACCGTCTGGAGGTAGAGCGACCAGCCCTTGGCCACCGCCGCCGCGCCGACCGCGAACTCCAGCACCAGGTCCCAGCCGATGATCCACGCCATGAACTCGCCGAACGTCGCGTAGGAGAACGTGTACGCGCTGCCCGCCACCGGCACGGTCGACGCGAACTCGGCGTAGCACAACGCGGCCAGCGCGCACGCGACCGCCGCCAGCACGAACGCCAACGACACGGACGGACCGGCCAGGTTGCCCGCCGTGGACGCGGTGAGGGTGAAGATCCCGGCGCCGATCACCACCGCGACGCCGAACACCGTCAGGTCCCACGCGGTGAGGTCCTTGCGCAGCCTGGTGCCCGGTTCGTCGGTGTCCGCGATCGACTGCTCGATGGACTTGGTGCGCCACAGTGTCATATTGCGCAGCCTCCGGCGTCGCGAACGATCGACGCGACCTCGCGGTCTGGTGGTCGGTTCGTTCAGTCTAAAGCGGGGGTACGACATCCGTCGCGCGGTAGTTTGCCCGCATGAGCGTGCTCTGCCTGGACATCGGCTCGACGTGGACGAAGGGCGCCCTGGTGTCGCCCGCCGGTGACCTGCTGGGCACCGCTCAGCACCCGACGACCCCGCCGGAGGTGCTCCGGGGCATCGACGCCGTCGCGAACGCCCTCGGCCCGGCCGACCGGACGCTCGCGTGCTCGTCCGCCGGCGGTGGGCTGCGGCTCGCGGTCGTCGGGCAGGAACGGCTGATCAGCGCCGAGGCCGGGTACCGGGTGGCGTTGTCGGCGGGCGCGAAGGTCGTCCACGTGTCGGCCGGACCGCTGGACGGCGCGGGCATCCGGGCGTTGCGCGCCGCCGCACCGGACGTCGTCCTCCTGGTCGGCGGCACCGACGGCGGCGACCGGTCGGTGCTCCTGCACAACGCCCGCCGGATCGGCGCGAACCGCATCGCCTGCCCGATCGTGCTGGCCGGCAACGCGGAAGCCCGACCGGAGGCGCTGGACCTGCTCACCGGCCGAACGGTCGTGCCGACCGCCAACGTGCTCCCCGACGTGGGCGAACTCGCGCCGGGCCCGGCCCGTGCCGCGATCCGCGACGTGTTCCTGGAGCACGTGATCGGCGGCAAGGGCCTGTCCCGCGGGCCGAAGTTCCGCGGGCTGGTGCGGGCCGTCACGCCGGACGCGGTGCTCGGCGGCGTGTCCCGGCTGGCGGCGCAGGACCGGGAAGGCGCGGTGCTGGTGGTGGACGTGGGCGGCGCGACCACGGACGTCTACTCGGCGGTGTCCACTGTGGAGGGTCCGGAGCGCGCGGTGGCGCTGCCGCCGGACCGCCGCACGGTCGAGGGCGACCTCGGCATGCGCTGGTCCGCGCCCGGCGTGGTGGCCGAGGCGCTCGCGGAGAAGCTGATCGACAAAGCGGAAGCCGCCGCGCTGGGCGAAGAGGCCGCCGCGCGGGTTGCGGACGTGACGTGGCTGCCCGACGACCCGACCGCGGACCTCAGGCTCGCGGGCCTCGCCGCCGTGCTCGCGATCCGCCGGCACCTCAGGCTCGTCGAGGGCAGTCTGGGACCGCAGGGCGTCGGCCTGCTGGTGCTGTCCGGCGGCGTCTTCCGGCACGCCGAGTCCACAGAGGACGTCGAACGCGTGCTGCGCGCCGACCCCGTCCTGCGCCCGATCCTGCGCAACGCCGCCGCCACCGTCGACCGCGACTACGTGCTGGCACCGGCCGGTCTGCTCGCCGAGGCAGGCCACACGGGGGCGGCCGACCGCCTGCTCACTTCTTTTCCGGTGACACCACCGGCGCCTGCCGCGCGGTAGGCAGCACGGGTGGCGGCGGCGGGTCGGGCGTCTCCAGCCCGGCCGCGATGGCCACCGCCCGGTCCCACTCGGGGTCGGACGTGTAGTCCGCGTGCCGGTTCACGCCCGGCGCCCACCGCCGACCGGGGAACGGCCCGCGCTGGGGGTCCGGGAGCCAGTGGTCGCCGCCCAGCACGAGCGCGCCCGTCGGACCGCGCAACGCCGGCGGCAACGCCCCCGACGTCCCGTCCGGCCGGAAGCCCGTGCCGAGCAGCATCCCGTCGTACACCTGCCGGTCCCACGTCATCACCGCGCCACCCAGCGCGTCCGTGCCGCGGCACAGCGACCGCCACCGCCCCGCCAGCCCGCCGGCCAACGACTCCAGCGAACTGTGCGGCACGACCGCCGGGAACGCCCGCGGGTACGCCCATTGCAGCTGCGACCCGGCGGTGACGAGCCCCACCCGTTCGGCCTCGTGCGGCGGCAGCTCCTCCAGCAGCCGGGCCGCCGCCACCGCCGCGAGCAGGCTGCCCTGGCTGTGCCCGGCCAGCACCACCCGCACGCCGGGGTCGGACAGGTGCTCCCGCACCCGCGCCACCAGCTCCGGCACCACCTTCAACGCATAGCACGGCGGCACGACGGGGTGCGCCTCGCGCGGCCAGAACGCCGCGAGGTCGGCCAGCACCCCCACCTGCCGGGCCTTGTCCGGCCGCCGCGCCGCCAGGTACACCGCCCGGAGCAGCGACAACGCCAGCACGGCCAGCACGACCACGCCGAACCCGGAGATCGGCCGGGTCCACGTCGGTGGGTCGACCTCGCGCAGCCGCAGGAACGCCGCGGGCACCGCACCGAACGCCAGCACCGCCGTCATCACGAGCACCACGTGGTGGCTGTGCCGCCGCTGCCACCGCGCCCACCACCACGCCCGCGCGGCGCGCTTCACGTCCCGAGCGCGTCCCGCGTGCAACAGGGACGCCTCTCGTGCCCACTCCTTGTCCCGCCGCAGCGAGCTCCACCGCACCATCCCGGTGGTCGCCGCCATCGCCACCGCGGCCAGGAACGCCAGCACACCGGCCACGCCCCACAGCAGCGCGATGTAGTCGTACCCGCGCGGGAGCACGCCGTGCCCGAGCACCCGCCGCGCGGTCAGCGCCACCCCCGCGCCGAACCCGCCGCCGAGCAGCGCGGCCACCGCCACCACGGGCGCGGCCATCCAGCCACCGGCCCACGGCCGCAGGTCGCGCGGCTGCGCCGACCACGTGCGCCGGGCCAGCAACGCGGCCGGCACCAGCAGCAACCCGATCAGCACGCACACCGCCGCGACCAGCGCGGCCACCATCTGCACGGCCAGGTCCGCACCGGGCAACCGCACCGGCAGCTGGACCAGCAACCCGGTCGCGACCAGCAACGACAGCCACGACACCGCCTGCAACACCCGTCGCGGCCCACGTCCCAGCGCGGCCCGCAGCCACCGCCCGCCCCGGTGCGGCGCGCCGCCGGTCGGGTCGTCCAGCAGCATCGCGCCCAGCGCCGACACGCCGACGAGCGTGATGCCGACCACCCAGCACGTCGTGATCGCGGCGCCGTGCCAGCCGGGCGCGAGCAGCGGACCCAGCGGCCCGCCCAGCGCGATCACCACGGCCGTGCCCAACCCCGCCACGACGTGCAGCACCCGCAACGCGGGCGTGTCCGGGTCGGTGGCCACGTGCGCGCCGGGCAGCCCGGACCGGTTGCCCTCGGCGGCGGGCACCTCCTTGCGCTCGATCCGCCAGTCGACGCTCGACATCCGGTGCAGCACCAGCACGGCCAGCGCGATGGGCGCCAGTCCCACCACGGCCCGCACCCACGGCGTCGTGCTCAGCCACGACGGACCCCACAGGCACGCCGCACCCGGCGCGAGGCACTGCGCGGCCACCAGGTCCAGGCTGATCACTTCCAGCTGCGCGACCAGCAGCACGGTCAGCAGCAGCGCCGCCAACCGCAGCAGCGCACGCAGCCCGACGCCCAGCAGGTGCGCCGGCACGGACCCGCGTGGCGTGGGCGGCAGCATCCAGTGCGCCACGTTGGCCAGCGAGAACGGGAACAGCAGCGCCCACGTCGCCTTGGCCCAGCCGCCGGACGTCATCCGGCCCCACACGTAGCCCTCGACGACCCGCGTCACCGGGCGTCCCGCGGCCTGCAACACCGGGCCGGGCGCGGGTCTGCGCAGGCGGTCGGCGGGGCGCACGACGCGGCCGAGCCCGTCGCCCGCCACGTCCACCGCCGCCACCGCGTCCACAAGGGACTGCGGAGTGGTGCCCTGGACACCGTGCACCCGCAGCTCGACCACCCGTGTGTCGGGGCCGGGAATCAGCACGTAAACCCTCCCGTGAACATCACTTCAGCCTTGCCATACTGGTCTATCGACCCCCGGTTGCGAGGCCACCTCGGCGGCCCGGCGTGGCGGGCGGTGACCGGGAGGTATGGTCGGGCGAACCCGAGATGTGAGGAATGCGCATGATCGCCGACAGGCTCCAGACCCGTAATGGCCTCGACTTCGCGGTGGCGGACCTGTCCCTCGCGGAGTTCGGCCGCAAGGAGATCCGGCTCGCCGAGCACGAGATGCCGGGGCTGATGGCGCTGCGCCGCGAGTACGCGGACGTCTACCCCCTCAGGGGCGCGCGGATCTCCGGCTCCCTGCACATGACCGTGCAGACCGCCGTGCTGATCGAGACGCTGGTGTCGCTGGGCGCCGAGGTCCGCTGGGCGTCGTGCAACATCTTCTCCACCCAGGACCACGCCGCCGCGGCGGTCGTCGTCGGCCCGCACGGCACCGAGGAGGAGCCCAAGGGCATCCCGTGCTTCGCCTGGAAGGGCGAGACGCTGGAGGAGTACTGGTGGACCGCCGAGTCCATGCTGACCTGGCCCGACGGCGGCGGCCCGAACATGATCCTGGACGACGGCGGCGACGCGACGCTGCTGGTCCACAAGGGCGTGCAGTACGAGAAGGCCGGTGTCGTGCCGCAGCCCGAGGCGGACGACCCCGAGGAGTGGGTGCTCATCCTCGACACGCTGCGCAAGTCGCTCGCGGCGGACAGCGGCAAGTGGACCCGGATCGCCGAGGGCATCCGCGGCGTGACCGAGGAGACCACGACCGGCGTCATGCGGCTGTACCAGCTGGCCGCCGCCGGTGAGCTGCTGTTCCCCGCGATCAACGTGAACGACGCGGTGACCAAGTCGAAGTTCGACAACCGGTACGGCATCCGGCACTCGCTGATCGACGGCATCAACCGCGGCACCGACGTGCTGATGGGCGGCAAGGTGGCCGTGATCTGCGGTTACGGTGACGTCGGCAAGGGCGCGGCCGAGTCGCTGCGCGGCCAGGGCGCCCGGATCGTGGTGACCGAGATCGACCCGATCTGCGGGTTGCAGGCCGCGATGGACGGCTACGAGGTGCGGACCCTCGAAGAGGTGATCGGCCGCGCCGACATCGTGATCACGACGACCGGCAACAAGGACGTCGTGCGCGTCGAGCACATGGAGGCCATGAAGCACCAGGCGATCCTGGGCAACATCGGCCACTTCGACAACGAGATCGACATGGCCGGCCTGGCCCGGTACCCCGGCGTCCGGCGGGTCAACATCAAGCCGCAGGTCGACGAGTGGGTGTTCCCGGACGGCCACGCGATCCTGGTGCTGTCCGAGGGCCGGCTGCTCAACCTGGGCAACGCGACCGGTCACCCGAGCTTCGTGATGTCCAACTCGTTCTCGAACCAGGTGATCGCGCAGGTCGAGTTGTTCACCAAGCACGAGGAGTACGACAAGGAGGTGTACCGCCTGCCGAAGGTGCTGGACGAGAAGGTCGCCCGGATCCACCTTGAGGCGCTGGGCGGCAGCCTCACCAAGCTGAACAAGGACCAGGCGGAGTACATCGACGTGGACGTCGAGGGCCCGTACAAGCCCGATCACTACAGGTACTGAGCCTGCCAGGCGGAACGGCCGGTGCCTCGCGCGCCGGCCGTTCCTTCACGTCCACTCGACGCTGATGCCCGCGATACCGGGTCCGACGTCCTCGAAGTAGGCGCTGGCGAAGCCGCCCAGCCCGCAGACCAGCTCCTCCAGGTCCACCGGCAGCGCCTCGGCGTCCACCCGGAACTGCTTGGTGCATCGGGCGGGCAGGGCGCGGCGGTTGAACGCCAGTTGCAGCAGGTAGTTGCGGCACGGCTCGCGGAACGTCCGGCGGTGGCCGTGCGTCGGCCCACCGGTGTCGTCCACCACGGTGAAGCTGAACACGTGCTCCTCGCCCTCGGCGAGCCTGCGGTCGAACAGCAGCTCGAACGCCAGCCCGCGGGTGGCCGGCTGCCTGCGCAGACGTCCCAGCCGGCAGCCCTCGCCGGGTCGCACGAGCGCGTTGTCGATCAGGCAGCCCTCGTCGCCCTGGTGCACGGCGAGGAACCGGTCCGGCCCGGCCTTGGCCGCCCGCACGACGATCCGCGTGGTGATCGACCGCCGCTCCCGCTCCGGCCCGACCAGCACCGTGTCGTGCACGGACACGACCTCGATGTCGGTGTTCGCGCCGACGTCGGTCACGGCCTCGAACTCCGTCAGCACCGGTACGGGTGACACCCAGCCGGACGGCCTGGCGAGGCGTGGTTGCGGCCGGTTGCCGACGAGCGCCACCAGGGACTCGGACGGAAGTCGCAGCACGGTCTCCAGGGCGCGCACGGTCGCGATGGCCCGTGGCACTTCCGGGTGACGCAGGCCGCGTTGCCAGTAGCTGAGCGTGGACTGCCCGACCTGCACGCCCTGCTGCTCCAGGTGCGCCCGGAGCCGGGCCAGGGACAGGCCGCGGTGCGCGATGGCGTCGTGCAGTGCCCGGTGGAACGGTCCGTAGCGCAGCGTTTCGGCGAGGCCGCCGGGCAGGCTCGGGGGCGGATGGGCGCCCGGCTCGTCCACCGGTCTGGCGTGCCCGGAATCCGCGGTCACCGCGGCACCACCCTTTCGCGCAACCGGAAATGGGGTTCACCGTAGTCACTCAATCTGGTGACGGAAAGGATCAACCGTCACCCAAGTGGGGGACATGATGCCGCCGATCGTGGCCGGGTAGCGCCCCTTAGGGTGGTCGCGTGGGAAAACTCGTCGTGATCGAAGGCTTGGACGGCGCCGGTAAGCGCACCCTGGCCAAGGCCTTGACCGACGCGCTCGACGCGCGCGGCGCGAAGATCGCCACCGGCGCGTTCCCCCGCTACGACGAGGACGTGCACGCCGACCTGGTGCGGGACGCGCTGCACGGCAGGCTCGGCGACCTGACCGACTCCGTGTACGGCATGTCGGTCCTCTACGCCCTCGACCGGCGCGGCGCGGCCGACAAGATCCGCGCCGACCTCGCCCAGTACGACGTCGTGCTGCTCGACCGTTATGTCGCGTCCAACGCCGCCTACGGCGCGGCCCGCCTGCACCAACCCGCCGACGGCGAGTTCGTGGCCTGGCTGAGGGCGCTGGAGGTGGAGCGCTTCGGCTTGCCGATCCCCGACCTGCACCTGCTGCTGCGCGTGCCGGCGAGCGTCGCTGCGGACCGGGCCGCGCACCGCGAGGCGGAAGAGGCCCGTGGACGGGACCTGTACGAGTCCGACGGAGGTCTCCAAGCGCGGTGCGCCGCCGTGTACGACGAGCTGGCCGCCTCGGGGTGGCTCTCGCCGTGGGAGGTGCTGGACGGGACCGCCGACTTGCGCATCGAGTCGATCCTCGACCGGTGGTTCACCCGTTAGTGTGAGAACGTAACAAAACGTCACCAGTACGCCGATGAGTCGCTGACGATTCCCGTTCAGCGAGACGAGGTGGGCTGGTGGATCGGCGACAGAGACTGGCTACGGAGTGGACCCGGCCGGCGACCAGCAGCGATGACCGCTGGGCGGTGCGTGGACTCCCGACCGCTAGTGGGACGATGTTGGGTATGAAGGCACGCGTGCTCGTCGTGGACGACGACCCCGCCCTGGCGGAGATGCTGACCATCGTGCTGCGGGGCGAGGGCTTCGACACCGCTGTGGTGGCCGACGGCGCACGCGCGCTGCCCGCGCTGCGCGAGCTCAAGCCGGACCTGGTCCTGCTCGACCTGATGCTGCCCGGCATGAACGGCATCGACGTCTGCAAGGCGATCCGGTCGGAGTCGGGCGTCCCGATCGTGATGTTGACCGCCAAGAGCGACACGGTGGACGTCGTGCTGGGCCTGGAGTCCGGCGCGGACGACTACGTGGTCAAGCCGTTCAAGCCGAAGGAGCTGGTGGCGCGCATCCGCGCCCGCCTGCGGCGCACCGAGGCCGAGCCGGCCGAGGTGTTGCAGATCGGCGACCTGACCATCGACGTGCCCGGCCACGAGGTGCTGCGCGAGGGCAAGCCGATCCAGCTCACGCCGCTGGAGTTCGACCTGCTCGTGGCGCTGGCCCGCAAGCCGCGCCAGGTGTTCACCCGCGAGGTGCTGCTGGAGCAGGTGTGGGGCTACCGGCACGCGGCGGACACCCGGCTGGTGAACGTCCACGTGCAGCGGCTGCGCTCCAAGGTCGAGCGCGACCCCGAGCACCCCGAGGTGGTGCTGACCGTCCGCGGCGTCGGGTACAAGGCCGGACCTCCATGATCGTCGGCGTCGGCACTCCACGACGCCCAACGGGACCACCACGCGAGGTCGCGTCGATCGTTCGCGGAGCAGCGGTCAGATGACACCGCGCTGGTTCGACCCCGTCGCGCGCGAAGTGCGCCGCGTGGTCGATCGCGCGCGCCGTCAGGCGATCTCGTTCGGTGAGCTGTGGCGGCGGTCGTTGCAGCTGCGCGTGGTGGTGAGCACGCTCGCGCTCTCGTCCGCCGTGGTGTTCGTGCTGGGCATGGTCCTCCAGGTGCAGATCACCGGCCAGCTGCTCGAGACCAAGATCGAGGCGGCGCTCCGGCAGGCCGAGGCGAGCGCGGCGGCGATCCAGCCGGACCTGGCGGGCCTCAACCCCGGTCCGGACAGCGTGAAGACCCGGTTCACCGCCGCCCTCAACAAGATCAACACTTCCGGTGTCGACCTGGACCCGACCAGCTCCGGCGCGGGCGCGTTCGAACCGGTGCTCTACGACCCCGACCCGGCCGGGGTCGGCTCGGACGGCCTCCCCGTCGCCGTCGGCGAGTACCGCGACGTGCCCGAGGGCCTGGTCAAGATGCTCGAACGGGGCAGCGCCGGCTACCAGATCACCACCGTCGCCCGCGAGACCGGCCCGACCACCCTCCTCGTCGTGGGCAAGCCGGTGAACAGCTCCGCCCGCGCCATGCACCTCTACCTGCTGTTCCCGCTGACCAGCGAGCAGGCCACCGCGGACGTCGTGCAGAGCACCCTCGTCATCGGCGGCCTGGTGCTCCTCCTGCTCCTCGCCCTCATCGCGAACCTCGTCACCCGGCAGGTCGTGCGGCCGGTCCGGCAGGCCGCCGAGATCGCCGAGCGGTTCGCCGACGGCAACCTCGACCAGCGGATGCCCGTGGTCGGCGAGGACGACGTGGCGCGGCTCGCCGAGTCGTACAACGAGATGGCCGCGAGCATCCAGCGGCAGATCCACCAGCTGGAGGAGTTCGGCCAGCTCCAGCGGCGCTTCACCTCCGATGTCTCGCACGAGCTGCGCACGCCGTTGACGACCGTCCGGATGGCCGCCGACGTGCTGCACGCGTCCCGCGAGCAGTTCCCCGGAGGCCTGGCCCGCTCCACGGAGCTGCTGGTGGACGAGCTGGACCGGTTCGAATCGCTGCTCGGCGACCTGCTGGAGATCAGCCGGCTCGACGCGGGCGTCGAGGAGCTGGCCGCCGACCTGGTCGACATCCGCGTGCTGGCCCGTCGCGCGCACGACGCGGTGCGCGCCATCGCCAACAGCAGCGGCACGACGATCGTGTTGGACCTGCCCGACGAGGAGGTCACCGCCGAGCTGGACGCCCGCCGGGTCGAGCGGATTCTGCGGAACCTGCTGGCCAACGCCATCGACCACGGCGAGGGCCTGCCGGTCGAGCTGAAGCTCCGCGGCGACGGCGAGGCGATCGCGGTGACCGTCCGGGACCACGGCGTCGGCCTGCGCCCCGGTGAGGCCGACCTGGTGTTCAACCGGTTCTGGCGCGCCGACCCGTCCCGCAACCGCCGCACCGGCGGCACCGGCCTCGGCCTGTCGATCAGCCTGGAGGACGCCCGGCTGCACGGCGGCTGGCTGGAGGCGTGGGGCGAACGCGGCCACGGCGCCGTGTTCCGGCTGACCCTGCCGTGCAGCCACGGCCACGAGCTGAAGTCCAGCCCGCTCCCGCTGGAACCGCCCGACCTGCCGCCCGTGATCGAGTCGGAGGAAGAGGGCGCGGACCCGGCGGACGAGGTCGTCGAGCTGACCGAGGAGGAGATCACGTGGCAGCCCGCGCAACCGGTCACCGGCGAACGCGAGGAGGTCCGGTGAGGCTCCTCGCACTGCTCCTGGCCGTGGGCGTCGCCTCGGGCTGCGCGGCCATCCCGACCGAGACGTCGCCGATCCCGGTCAACCCGTCGCCGGGCAACGCCAGTGAGGCCGCCGCGCCCAAGCCGGTCGACGACATCGAGCCGTTGACGCTGGTCCGCGAGTTCGTCAACGCCTCGGCCAACCCGGAGGACGACTACGAGGCGGCCAAGGCGTACCTGACGGAGGACGCGAAGAAGTCCTGGAACACCAAGGTCATGCCGACGATCATCGAGACGACCTTCAACACCGTGCCGACGCCGAGCATGACGGCGGACGACAAGCAGCGCATGGTGCTGCTCCAGGGGCGGAACGTCGGCCGGCTCCAGCTGGAGGACAACTCGTTCATCCAGCTCGTCGGAGGTCTGGACACGCCGATCGGGATCGAGCGCAACAGCGAGAACCAGTGGCGCATCTCTAAGCCGCCGGACGGCGTCTACGTGCCGTTGGGCGGGTTCCAGCAGAACTACCGCCGGGTGACGCTGTTCTTCCACAGCCCGGACTTCGGCGTGCTCGTGCCCGACCCGCGGTGGGTCGTCGCCGCGCCGTCGACGGAGATCCCGACCCGCGTGACGGACCTGCTGCTCAAGGGGCCTGCGGTGGGGATGCGCGGCGCGTTGACGACGGCCATCCCGAACGGCGCCGGCCAGCGCCGGAAGACGTCCGAAGCGGACGACGGCGCGCTGGAGGTGGACCTGACGAAAGTCGGCGACATCACGGTGCAGACCGGCAAGCAGATCGTGGCGCAGTTCGTGAAGTCCCTGGCCGGGGTGACGAGCAGCCGGATCAGGGTGCTGGTCGAAGGCCAGCCGATCAACGCCGACCAGCCCGAGTGGCGGCCCGCGGACGTGCAGACCGGTGAGGCGCTGACCATGCCGAAGGCCGATCTGAACGGGCTGCTGGTGGGCAACGGGCGGGTGCAGCAGATGAACGGCGAGCCGCTGCCGGGTCCGGCCGGTGCGGGCGAGTACCAGGTGGTCAGCGCCGCGCAGTCGATGGACGGCAGCGAGCTGGCCGTGGTGAGCCGGATCGCGGAGAACTCCGTGCGGCTGCGGGTCGGCGCGCTGTCCGGGCCGTTGGGCGTGGTGGAACTGCCCGCGGCCACGATGACCAGGCCGACGTGGCTGCTCAGCGGGCGGCAGGGCGAGCCGAGCACCGAGGTGTGGACCGTCGTGGACGGGGTCAACGTGGTGCGCGTGATCAGGACCGAGACCGGGTGGGCGGCGAACGCGGTCAACGCGTCCGAGCTGACCGTGCTGGGCGGCGGCATCACCGAGCTGCGGCTGTCGCGTGACGGCACGCGGGTGGCGGCCGTCGTGGGCGGGAAGCTCGTGGTGGCGGCGGTCGTGCGGGGGCAGGACTCCGCGGTCTCGCTGCGGTCGCCGCGTAACATCCGGTCGGCCGAGCTCGGCGCCGGTGCGCTGTCGCTGGACTGGCTGGCGCAGGACGTCGTCGTGGTGAGCACGTCACTGCCCGCGTGGCCGATCGCCAAGGTCAACATCGACGGGGTGCGGATCGAGCGGTACAGCACGTCGAACCTGACCGTTCCGGTGAACTCGGTGACGGCCGCGCCCGGTCGGAACGTGCTGGCGGTGGACCAGAGCGGCCTGTGGAGCGCGAGCGACGTGGGCG
Source organism: Saccharothrix sp. NRRL B-16314 (assembly GCF_000716595.1). GTDB lineage: Bacteria > Actinomycetota > Actinomycetes > Mycobacteriales > Pseudonocardiaceae > Actinosynnema. The sequence goes on along the minus strand of NZ_JNXC01000035.1, from coordinate 47,235 downwards.
ACGTGTGGCGTGCGTCCGCGACCAAGGTGCAGCCGGGCACCCGGGCGTTCTACCCGGGCTGAGGCCGGCGGATCGAGCTTCACCCGATCGTGAACGCCGCACAGCTCCCGGAACGGCCCTGGATTGTCGGGGGTCGCCGGCATCGTCGGGACCATGCTGATCAACCTGCTGTTCCCGCCCCGCTGTCCCGGCTGCGGCACCTGGGGCGTGCGGCTGTGCGCTCGCTGCCTGGCCCTGTTCGGGCATCCGATACGCGTGCCGGGTGCCGGGCCGCCCGTGTACGCGTTGGCGGCGTACGCGGGTGCGGCGCGCGAGCTGGTGCTCGCGTTCAAGGAGCGCGGGCGGCGGGAGCTCGCGGCCGTGTTCGGCGCGCTGATCGCCGCCGCCCTTCCCCGGCTGCCCGGCGTGGGGCCGGACCCGTGGCTCGTGCCGGCGCCCTCCCGCGCGTCCGCCGCCCGTGCCCGCGGCGGTTCCCACGTGCTGAGAATGGCACGTGCGTCCGGCTTTTCCGTGGCGCCGGCACTCGCATTCATGAAAGGCGTTCGTGATTCGGTGAAGCTCGACGCGGCGTCCCGGCAGGCGAATCTGGCGGGCCGCGTCCGGCTCGTTCGCGGTGGCCTACCGCCGCCCGGGGCGAAGCTTGTCCTGCTGGACGACGTGGTCACGACAGGATCGACCGCATCCGCTTGCGTTTCGATGTTGAAAACCGGCGGATACCGGGTAACCGCCGTGCTCACGCTGACAACAGCCCGCCGGGGCCACCCACACGGGTGAAAGATGCCGGGAACCTCCCGGCGCGTTCGCCCGTTGGCCGGATATGACGTCCCCACCAAGGCCGTTCGCCGTAGTCGCTCCAGCGACAGGTGACCGCGCCGAGCTGGGCCGTTCGGGTGAGCGGTCGTCAGCGGGGCGTCTCAGCGTGCGCTCGTCACGCTGGGCTGGTACCGGTTTCTCGTCGCTCTGTGTCACGGCCGGAAATTCTTGGAGTTCCCCCGCCCCGGGGGGTGTCGCGGCGGCGAATACCGGGCTAACGTCCACCGCTATCAGCGTTCCCGGCACGCGGGGAGGAGGCGAACAGCCCATGACCCTGGCGCCGGTGGGGCGCTGAGGGACCACCCTCAGCGACAACGTCCGCGACCATGATCGCGAACCCGGCGCCCAAGCGATCCAAAGCCATTGCTCGCAGCAAAGCGAGGGAGGTCGTGTATGGACATCGTCGTTAAGGGCCGCAATGTCGAGGTGCCCGATCACTATCGGGTTCACGTCGCCGACAAGCTGACGCGGCTTGAGCGTTACGACCGCAAGGTCATCCGCTTTGACGTGGAGCTCTTCCACGAGCCGAACCGCCGGCAGTCCAAGAACTGCCAGCGTGTGGAAATCACCGGCAAGGGACGGGGCCCGGTGATTCGCGCCGAAGCGTGTGCGGGCGACTTCTACGCCGCCCTGGACTCCGCGGTGACGAAGCTCGAGAACCGGTTGCGGCGCTCGCATGACCGCAGGCGCGTGCACCACGGGCGGCGCGGCCCGACGTCGGTCGCCGAGGCGACCAGCGGACTCGCCGACACTCTGCCCCTCGGCCCCGACCACGACGCCCAGACGCAGGGCACGTGGTTCGGCCGGACTGCCGTGCTGGAGGCGGACGAGTCGGAACCCGCGGACGAGGGCATGGCGGAAGTGCCCTCGCAGCGCTGGGACGACGGCATCGAGGACAGCCTGCCCGGCCAGATCGTGCGCGAGAAAGAGCACACTGCCAAGCCGATGACCGTCGACCAGGCTCTCTACGAGATGGAACTGGTCGGCCACGACTTCTACCTGTTCTCCGACGCGGACAGCGGACGTCCGAGCGTCGTCTACCGCCGAAAGGGATTCGACTACGGCGTGATCAGGCTCGCCTGACCACGGTCCCCTCACTTGACCTCGCAGCCCCCGGCGCCCCTCGCGCCGGGGGTTGTGTCTGATTGCCGCTGCTCTGTGTCTGATTGCCGCTGCTCCGCAGGCGGCGGCTCGGTCGCCTGGAAGTCGACCGCTCGCGACCCGTTTTCCGACGATCGAAGAGCATGATCGCCGGAAAACGCGCCGCGAACGATCGACGCGACCTCGCGTGGTGGTTGCCTCGGGGGCCGAGGCAGGGGCCGGGGCAGGGGCGGACCGGGGCCGGGCCGGGGCGGACCGGGGCGGTGGCGGGGCGGGGCGGTGACGGTGCCGGTGCAGGGCGGCGGTGCGCGGCGGCGGTGCTGCGGACCAGGCCGGGGCGGGGTGGCCGAGTGTGCCTGGGTGTGCCCGCCGGTGCGCCGGTGCGGCGGTGCGGCGGTGCGGCGGCGACCACCTCCAGCCCCACCCACCAGGCCCCCACCCACCAGGCCGCACACGCCGCACACGGGCACACCCGGCCGCCCAACCGCCTCGCCGCCGTGGTGGGAGGGTGGTTGGGGCGGTCCTGGTGCCTTCACCAGCGTGGGGGCCAGGGGCGGTCGTCGGGGTGTCGCGGGGGCCGTTACAGGGGGTTCCGCACCCCTTCCTACCTGTGTCTGTGCACACACCTTCACGACTTGCCTACGATGGCAGGTGGTGAAGGCTCGCCATGGCCGTGGTGAGCCCTGTGGAAGGCGCCCGTCCCCCGGGCGCGTCGCGATGAGGTAATGAGGTCGACCCGGATGGTGCTGTCCCGACTGCTCCGCGCTGGCGAGGGCAAGATGCTCAAGCGCCTGCGCAACATCGCAGCGCACATCAACAACCTCGAAGACGACGTCGTCGACCTCTCCGATGCGGAGCTGCGCGCGAAGACGGAGGAGTTCCGTCAGCGCTACGCCGACGGCTGGACCCTCGACGACCTGCTGCCGGAGGCCTTCGCGGTCGTCCGCGAGGGCGCCAAGCGCACCCTCGGCCAGCGGCCGTTCGACGTCCAGCTGATGGGCGGCGCCGCGCTGCACCTCGGTCAGATCGCCGAGATGCGCACCGGTGAGGGCAAGACGCTGACCTCCGTGCTGCCCGCCTACCTGAACGCCATCGCGGGTGAGGGTGTGCACGTCGTCACGACGAACGACTACCTGGCCAAACGTGACGCCGACTGGATGGGCCGCATCCACCGGTTCCTCGGCCTCACCGTCGGCGCGATCCTGGCGGAGATGACGCCCGAGCAGCGCCGCGTCGCCTACAACGCCGACATCACGTACGGCACGAACAACGAGTTCGGCTTCGACTACCTCCGCGACAACATGGCGTGGAGCCGGGACGAGATGGTCCAGCGCGGCCACTTCTTCGGACTGGTCGACGAGGTCGACTCGATCCTCATCGACGAGGCCCGCACGCCGCTGATCATCTCCGGCCCGGCCGACCAGTCGTCGCGCTGGTACGTCGAGTTCGCCCGGCTGGCCACACGGATGCGCAAGGACACCCACTACGAGGTGGACGAGCGCAAGCGCACGATCGGCGTCACCGAGGCGGGCGTGCAGTTCGTCGAGGACCAGCTCGGCATCGACAACCTGTACGACTCGACCAACACGCCTCTGGTGGGCTACTTCCAGAACGCGATCAAGGCGAAGGAACTGTTCACCAAGGACAAGGACTACATCGTCCGCAGCGGTGACGTCATGATCGTCGACGAGTTCACCGGCCGCGTGCTGGCGGGACGCCGCTACAACGAGGGCATGCACCAGGCGATCGAGGCCAAGGAAGGCGTCGAGATCAAGGCGGAGAACCAGACCCTCGCCACGATCACGCTCCAGAACTACTTCCGGCTCTACCAGAAGCTCGGCGGCATGACCGGTACCGCCGAGACCGAGGCTGCCGAGTTCCACCAGACCTACAAGCTCGGCGTGGTGCCGATCCCGACGAACCGCCCGATGCAGCGCAAGGACGAGGCCGACCTGGTCTACAAGACCGAGGAGGCGAAGTTCGAGGCGGTCGCCGAGGACATCGCCGAGCGGCACGAGAAGGGCCAGCCGGTGCTGGTCGGCACGACGAGCGTCGAGCGCTCGGAGTACCTGTCGAAGCTGCTCGTGCGCAAGGGCATCCCGCACGAGGTCCTCAACGCCAAGCACCACGACCGCGAGGCGCTGATCATCGCGAAGGCCGGCCGCAAGGGCGCCGTCACGGTGGCCACCAACATGGCCGGTCGCGGCACGGACATCGTGCTGGGCGGCAACCCGGACATCCTCGCCGACCACGAACTGCGCGAGCGCGGCCTGGACCCGGTGGAGAGCCCGGAGGAGTACGAGGCCGCCTGGGCGAAGCTGATCGAGGAGATCAGCGCCGAGGTCAAGGTCGAGGCCGAGGAGGTCCGCGCGGCCGGCGGCCTGTACGTGCTGGGCACCGAGCGGCACGAGTCGCGGCGGATCGACAACCAGCTGCGCGGTCGTTCCGGCCGTCAGGGCGACCCGGGCGAGTCGCGGTTCTACCTGTCGCTGAAGGACGAGCTGATGCGCCGCTTCAACGCGGCCATGGTCGAGACGGTGATGACCCGGCTGAAGGTGCCGGACGACGTGCCGATCGAGCACAAGATGGTCACCCGGGCCATCCGCAGCGCGCAGACGCAGGTCGAGCAGCAGAACTTCGAGATCCGCAAGAACGTCCTCAAGTACGACGAGGTGATGAACGAGCAGCGCAAGGTGATCTACGCCGAGCGCCACCGCGTGCTCGACGGCGAGGACCTGCGCGAACAGGTCGAGCACATGATCACCAGCGTGGTCGGCGCCTACGTCGACGGCGCGACGTCCGACGGTTACGCCGAGGACTGGGACCTCGACCAGCTGTGGACGGCGCTCAAGACGCTGTACCCGGTCACGCTCGACCCGAAGAAGCTGCTCGAAGAAGAGGACGACGTCACCCGCGAGTCGCTGAGGGCGAAGCTGGAGGCCGACGCCCTGGCCGCGTACGAGGCGCGCGAGGCCGACATCGACGGCCGCGTCGGGCCGGGTGCCATGCGCGAGCTGGAGCGCCGCGTGCTGCTGTCCGTCCTGGACCGCAAGTGGCGCGAGCACCTGTACGAGATGGACTACCTCAAGGAGGGCATCGGCCTGCGGGCGATGGCCCAGCGCGACCCGCTGATCGAGTACCAGCGGGAGGGGTTCGACATGTTCAACGCCATGCTGGAGGCGTTGAAGGAGGAGACGGTCGGCTTCCTGTTCAACCTCCAGGTCGAGGCCGCCGAACCCCAGCCCGCCGCCGAGCCGCCGGTCCAGGTGTCGATCGCCGACGGTGGCCCGCTGGTAGGCAGCCGTGCCCGCGCTCGGGCAGCCGCCGCAGCAGCCGCGCAGCAACAGCAGCAGGCCGAGGCCAACCAGGCACCGGCCGGCCCGGCTCTGGCGCAGCTCCAGAGCGGCAACGCCATCCCGCCGGCGCTGCGCGGGAAGGGTCTGGACGGTCACGGCCGGCAGGGCCTGACCTACTCGGGCCCGTCGGAGTCCGGTGACGCCGAGACCAGTGGCAACGCCGCCCAGCAGGCCGGTGGCGGCCAGTCCGGCACCCGCAAGGAACGCCGCGCCGCTGCCCGCGCCCAGGCCAAGGGCCAGCGCAAGGGCCCGCGCGAGTAACACCGCGATACAGGCGAAGAAGCGGGGTGTCGGTGAAAGCCGGCACCCCGCTTCTTTTTGTCCGGTGGCGAATCAGGGGAGCAGGTGGAATTCGGTGCAGTGCCAGCGCGAGTTCCTGCGTTCCACCCTGGCGGCGAAGGCGCGGACTTTCGTCGGCATGTGCAGCGTTCCGGCCAGTTCCGCCGCATCCGCCGAAACGTGGCACAGGCGGTAGCGGCCCAGGCGGGCGTGCGTCCGGGCGGTGACACCGGTCAGCGTGGTCAGCGCGTCCGGGGCGAAGGTGGCCGACAGCTGCCCCGGTGGTCGACGGCCGTTCAGGGCTTCTATCAGCGGGAACAGGAAGCGTCGCGGGTCAAGCGCCGGGGCGGCGGCCAGGGGCCCGCTGAACGGCGGTGAGGGCTCGGCGGTCGGGTGCCGGTGCTTCGCGGGCCCGGTCGACGACAGCGTGCGCAGCTGAGGTGGCATGCTGAACCGAGGGCGAACAGCCGGGGTTTCGTACCGAGATCACCTGATGGAGGCATGGTGCGGGGACTGGTGCTGGACTTCGGCGGCGTGCTGACCGACCCGGGCGACGACCACACCGCGCTCGAACCGCCCCTGCTCACGGCCACCCGCCAGGCCCGCCACCAGGGCGTTCTCACCGCCGTGCTGTCCAACGCCGACGGTTTGTGGCGGCCACCGGCCGAGTGGTCCTCCCTGTTCGACGTGGTGATCACCTCCGGCGACGTCGGCATCGCCAAGCCCGACCGGCGCATCTACCTCCTCGCCGCCGCGCGCCTCGGCCTCCCGCCGCACGAATGCGTTTTCGTGGACGACCTGCGGGTCAACGTGCGGGGCGCCGCGGCAGCCGGAATGGTCGGTGTGCACCACCAGTCCGTGCAATCCACCCTTGAGGAACTGGAAACACTGCTCCAGGTCCCTCTTCAGAGTTAATTGGTCACCAACGGCGACCGAAGATCCACCCGGGCGGTGAATTGCCGGTCGCTCCGATTCCCCCGTACGTTCTAGGCGTTCACCGGTCACTGCCGAAATGGCAATTGGTGGGCACGAGCCGCGGTTCCGCATCCGACGCGTCACGAGCGGCGTGGGTGTGGGGCATTGAGGGCTGACCGGGACGGGCCCGTGTCGACGGGTACCGCGTTCGGGTGGCTGTGGTGAGCCACTGGTCAGCCGGTTGAGCAGCGCGGGTATCGGAGCGGCCCTCCGGTGCCCGCGCTGCGCCCCACCGGACGCGGTGCTCAGTGGGTGGTCCGCCGGCGCACGACCTCGAAGCACAGCACGGCCGCCGCGCTGGCCACGTTCAGCGACTCGACCCCCGCCGCCATCGGGATGGACAGCCACCCCGTCACGTGCGGTCGCACGTCGTCCGAGATGCCCGCCGACTCGCTGCCCAGCACGAACGCCGCCCGGGCCGGCAGGTCCGCCGAGTACACCGAGTGCCGGGCGCCGGCGTCGAGCGCGAAGATCGGGTAACCGGAGGCGCGCAGCGCGGCGGCAGCCTCGGCCGCGGTCGCGCACCGCAGCACCGGCGCCCGGAACGCCACTCCCGCCGACGCCTTCACCACCAGCGGGTCGATCGACGCCACCCCCCGGCGGGGCACCACGATGCCGTCCATCCCGGCGGCCGTCGCGGTCCGCAGGATCATGCCGACGTTCGCGGGCGTGGTGATGCCGTCCAGCACCAGCACGTTCCGCGGGTTCTCGCGCAGCCCCAGTTCGAGGGGGCGCATCCGGGGCGCGACCACGTCGGCCAGCACGCCCTGGTCCTGCTTCCCGTTCCCCGCCAGCACCTTGACCCGCTGAGCCGTCGCCCGCTGGACCTGGACACCCCGGCGGTTCGCCGCGTCCAGGATCTCGCGGGCGGCCGGACCGCGCGCCGTGTCGGCCAGCATGACCTTGTCGACTTCGAGCCGCGGGTCGTCGAGCGCTTCCAGCACGGGCTTGCGGCCGTACACGGTGACGAACCTGTCCTTGGGTGACACATCCACGTCGGCAAGTGTCCACTACCCGTTTGGGGCTTGCTTTCGCGCTGTCAATCATGATGATCGTCACATGACAACGCGCGACGAGGCGCATCGTCTGCTGGCCAGTGGCCGGGAGGCGGACGTCTACCTGCGTCCCGACGGTCTGCTGGTCAAGCGCAGCCGCGCGGGCCGCGACCTCGGGCCCGAGGCCGAGCTGATGCGGTACCTGCGCCGCCACGGCATACCGGTGCCGAGGGTGGCGGACGCCTCGGAGACGGACCTGGTGATGGAGTACGTCCCCGGTCCGCGCATGTCGCAGGAGCTGGACGCCAAGCCGTGGCGCGCCCGTGCGCTGGGCCGCGAGCTGGCCGAACTGCACCGCAAGCTGGACGCCGTGCCCGCGCCCGACTTCCTGGACGGGCAGAGCCCGAACGGCGGCCTGCTGCACCTCGACCTGCATCCCGGCAACGTGGTGATGGGCCCCGAGGGCGCGGTGGTGGTCGACTGGGCCAGCGCGCGCCGGGGCGACCGGAAGATCGACGTCGCGATGAGCTGGCTGGCGATGGCGGTGGCGCCGTTGCGACCGGTCAAGCGGCTCGCCCGGTCCCGGCTCGTGCGCGGGTTCCTGTCGGGCGTGGACGTGTCGGTGCGGGTCGAGGCGCGTCGGGCCATGGCCGCGGCGGCGGAGATCAGGCTCGCCCGGCACAAGCGCGACGAAGCCGAGGTCAGCGCCGTGCGCAGGCTCGTGCGCGCCTGCACCGACTAGCCTGGACCGCATGCCCGACCGCCTGTCCGCGCTCGACGCCTCGTTCCTGTACCTGGAGGACTCCACGACGCCGATGCACGTCGGTGGGGTGGCGGTGTTCCGCCGGCCGCGCACCCGGTTCGACTACGACCGGCTGGTCGACCTGATCGAGCAGCGGCTGTCGCTGGTGCCCCGGTACCGGCAGAAGGTCGTGCACGTGCCCGGACGGCTGGCCCGGCCGGTGTGGGTGGACGACCCGGACTTCGACGTGACGTACCACGTGCGGCGGTCGGCGTTGCCGAAACCGGGCAGCGACCAGCAGTTGCACGACCTGGTCGCGCGGCTGATGTCCCGGCCGCTCGACCACACCCGGCCGTTGTGGGAGATCTACCTGGTCGAGGGCCTGGCCCGGAACCGGACCGCGGTGATCACCAAGACGCACCAGGCGATGGTGTCGGGGATCGGGGCGCCGGAGATCGGGCAGGTGATCCTGGACGTGTCCGCGACGCCCCGGCCGCCGGTGGAGGCGCTGTGGATGCCGTCGCCGGAGCCGAGCGGGTTGCAGCTGGTGGTGGACGCGGTGGCCGAGGCGGTGCAGCGGCCCGGTGAGATCGTGGAGAACGTCCGGTCGGCGACGATGGACACGGTGGCGACGGTGCGGAAGGTCGCCGGGGTGTTCGGCGGCTTGGCGTCCGCGGTGCGCACCGCCGCCACGCCCGCACCCGGCAGCCCGTTGAACGTGCGGATCTCGCCGCAGCGGCGGTTCGCGGTGGCGCGCACCCGGTTGGACGAGTTCCGGGAGATCCGGCGCGTGCACGGCGGCACGGTGAACGACGGCGTGCTGGCGGCGTTGTCGGGCGCGTTGCGGAACTGGTTGCTGTCGCGCGGCGAGGTCGTGACGGCGGGGACCACGATCCGGGCCATGGCGCCGATGTCCGTGCGCAACGACGAGGCGCAGGTGTCGGCGTACCTGGTCGACCTGCCGGTGGGGGAGCCGAACCCGGTCGTGCGGCTGCACCACGTGTCGCACGCGACGCGCGCCCACCAGGAGTCGGGGCAGTCGGTGGCGGCCCAGACGTTGGTGCGGTTCTCGGGCTTCGCGCCGCCGACGTTGCACGCGTTGGGCGCGCGGGCGGCGTCGTCGTTCTCGCGGCGGTTGTTCAACGTCGTGGTGACGAACGTGCCGGGGCCGCAGGTGCCGCTGTACGCGGCGGGGGCGAAGATGATCGAGATGTTCCCGGTTGTGCCGTTGGCGAAAAACCAGGCGTTGTCGATCGGCGTGACGTCTTATGACGGTGGCGTGTACTTCGGCCTGAACGCGGACCGCGACGCCATGTCCGACGTGGACGTGTTGGCGGCGATGGTCGAGGAGTCGGTGGAGGAACTGATGGGAACGGTGTCCACATGAGGGTTTACCTCCCGGCGACCGTCGCGATGTTGCGCGACTTGGTGGACACGGGCGAGTTCGTGCCGGTGGGCGGGACGGGGTTCGCCCTGACGCCCGCGTTGCGCGAGTCCTACGCGACCGGTGACACGGAAGAGCTGGAGTACTCGGCGATGCTCGACGCGGCTCGCGGTTCGCTGCGGCTGATCGCGGGCGACGAGAAGGCGGTGCCGCGGCGGGCGGTGGTGTCGGTGGACGTGCCGGACGCGAAGTTGCGGCCGGACCTGGACTTCTCGGTGGTGAAGCTGTCCGGGCCGGTGCCGATGAAGCTGGTGGCCGCGATCCACCTGGACACGTCGGAGGCCGAGGACGACGTGCGCGCGGCCGCGGACGTGATCGACGCGGCGGACCTGGGCGACCCGGACGCGGAGTTCGCGTTGGGCGGTGCCGAGGACCACGAGCTGGCCTGGTACGCGGCGCAGGAGCTGCCGTTCCTGCTGGAGCTGATGTAGCCGACCGTTCGCGGACTTCGAGCGCAGTCGTCGTTACATACCGGGTGTCCCATGCCGGGTGTCCCATACGGGGTGTCACATGCCGGGCGCCGGCTGCCAGAGCTCGATGCGGTTGCCCTCGGGGTCGACGCACCACCCGAACCGGCCGAACTCGGAGTCCTCCGTCTGCGGCAGCACTTCGACGCCCTGCCCGCGCAGTTGCGCTAACAGCGCGGGCAGGTCGTCCACCCGCAGGTTGATCATCGCGCGCTGGCCCGGCTCGCCGAAGTAGTCGGTGTTGTCGGCGAACAGCGCGAACGACACCGTCTCCGCGTCCGCCGGGTGGAACGTGATCGCGCCGCCGTCGCTCATCGGCACGCCGAGGTGCCGGCGGTACCACTCGGTCAAGCGCTCGGGGTTGCGCGCTCGCAGGAAGACACCGCCGATACCCGTCACCTTCGCCACGGCTGCGCACCGTACTACCGCGTGCCGCCCGCGTGAGCCGCCGACGCGCGTTCCGAGCGTTGAATTCGGGGTACGCGAACGTAGGACTCACGCGTTCTGAACGTAGGACTCACGCGTTCTGAACGTAGGACTCTCGGGTTAGTCGTATTCCTCCAGCTTGCTGCGGGAGGACAGGAGGCGGCGCAGGGAGTCGAGGCGGCCGGGGGAGGCCTCGCCGGTGCGGACGAGTTCGTCGAGCATGCAGTCCGGGTCGTCGGGCGGGCCCTGGTGGCCGCAGCCGGACGGGCACTCCTCGGCCATCGCCCTCATGTCCGGGAACGAGCCGACGATGTCGTCCGGCGTGATGTGCGCGAGCCCGAACGAGCGGATGCCCGGGGTGTCCACCGCCCAGCCACCCTCGGGCAGCGGCAGCGCCACGGTCTGGGTGGACGTGTGCCGGCCCTTGCCCACACCGCTGACCACGCCGACGGCCCGGTGGGCGTCCGGCACCAGCTTGTTCACCAGCGTGGACTTGCCCACCCCCGAGTGCCCGATCAACGCCGACACCCGGTTCACCAGCCGGGAGCGCAGCTCCTCGGGGTCCTCGTCGGACCGCGTCACCACGACCGGCAGGGACAGCTCGGCGTACGCGGCGAGCAGGTCGTCCGGCGGGGCCAGGTCCGACTTCGTCAGGCACAGCAACGGTTCCAGCCCACCCGCGTACGCGGCGACCAGGCAGCGGTCGATGAAACCGCGGCGCGGCTGCGGGTCCGCCAGCGCCGACACGATCACCAGCTGCCCCGCGTTGGCGACGACCACCCGCTCGAACGGGTCGGTGTCGTCCGCCGTCCGCCGCAGCACGCTCCGGCGGTCGTCCACCCGCACGATCCGGGCCAGCGTGTCCGGCTGGCCGGACGTGTCACCGACCAGGCCGACGTCGTCGCCCACCACGACCGGCGTGCGGCCCAGCTCCCGCGCCCGCATGGCGACGACCAACCGTCCCGGGTCACCGTCCATCGCGCACGTCCACCGGCCGCGGTCCACCCCGACGACCATGGCGGGCACCGCGTCCGCGTGCTCGGGCCGGCGCTTGCTGCGCGGCCTGGTCCCCTTGCCCGGCCGCACCCGCACGTCGGACTCGTCCAGCCGCCGCCAGTCGCCGCGTGCCACGTCAGCGCGTCCCGTGCATCGGCGTCCCCAGCATCGTCGCCCACATCCCGGGGAAGTCCGGGATCGTCTTGGTCGTCGACCCGATGTCGTCCACCGACACGCCCTCCACCACCAGTCCGATGATCGCGCCCGCGGTCGCCATGCGGTGGTCGGCGTACGCCCGCCACACCTCACCGCGCAACGGCCGGGGCGTGATGACCAGGCCGTCCTCGGTCTCCTCGGCCTGCCCGCCCACCCGGTTGACCTCGGCGACGAGCGCGGCGATCCGGTCCGTCTCGTGGTGGCGGATGTGCGCGACGCCGCGGATCCGGGTCTGGCCGACGGCGAGCGCCGCCAGGGCCGCCACGGTCGGCGTCAGCTCGCTCTCGTCCCTGAGGTCCACGTCCACGCCGACCAGCTTCTCCGGACCGGACAACGTGAGACCGGCGTCGGTGAGCGCCACCGCGCAACCCATGCGCTCGAAGAGCTCGCGTGCGGCGCCGCCGGGCTGGGTGGTCCGCGCGGGCCAGCCGGGGATGGTCACCTCGCCGCCGGTCACGGCCGCCGCCGCCAGGAACGGCATGGCGTTGGACAGGTCCGGCTCCACGTGCCAGTCGCGGCCCGCGATCGGTCCCGGCTCCACCCGCCACACGTTCGGCGTCGAGTCGTCGACGACGACACCCGCCTCGCGCAGCATCGCCACCGTCATCTCGATGTGCGGCAACGAGGGCACCGGCTTCCCACCGGAGCTGTGGCGGATCGTCACGCCGTTCTCGTAGCGCGCGCCCGACAGCAGCAGCCCGGACACGAACTGGGACGACGCCGACGCGTCGATGGCGACCTCACCGCCGGCCACGCCGCCCTTGCCGTGCAGCGTGAACGGCAGCGAACTGCCTTCCACGTCCGCGCCCAACGCCCGCAGCGCGTCCAGGATCGTGGTCATCGGCCGGGTCCGCGCGTGCGGGTCGCCGTCGAACGTGACGTCGCCGACGGCCAGCGCCGCGGCGGGCGGCAGGAAGCGCATGACGGTGCCCGCCAGCCCGCAGTCGACCTGCGCCGGACCGCGCATCGCACCGGGTGTGACCAGCCACGACCCGTTCGGGCCGTCGGTGAGCCCGATGCCGAGGGACCGGAGCCCGGCGGCCATCAGGGTGGTGTCCCGGCTGCGCAGCGGGGCGTGCACGGTGGACGCGGCGTCGGCCAGCGCGGCCAGCACGAGCGCCCGGTTGGTGATCGACTTTGAACCGGGCACGGGTACCGTCGCGTGGACGGGGCCGTGGGCGGTGGGAGCGGACCACTGCTGAGTCATGGCCCGATGATTCCGCATCGGGTGGTCGACGGGTCGCACCGGGCCTTCCGACGTGCGACGATGGCGGCCCGGACTAGATCGTCAGAGGTGATCAGGTTTTGTGCGGCAGGTACGCCTCCACCAAGAACCCGGCGCTGCTCGCGGCGGAGTTCGACGCGGTGGACGCCACCGAGGGCGTCGTGCCCGGCCCGGACTTCAACGTGGCGCCGACCAAGTCGGTGCCGGCCGTCGTGGAACGCCACCCGCGTGACGACGAGGGCAACCCCGACCCGGACACCACGGAGCGCAGCGTCCGCGTGATGCGCTGGGGCCTCGTCCCGCACTGGGCCAAGGACCTCTCCGGCGGCGCGAAGATGATCAACGCGCGGTCGGAGAGCGTGCTGGAGAAGCCCGCCTACCGCGACTCGGCGGCCAAGCGCCGGTGCATCGTCCCGGCCGCCGGCTGGTACGAGTGGCAGCCGGGGGAGGGCCGCAAGCAGCCGTACTTCATCAACCCCGGTGACGGCTCCAGCCTGGCCATGGCGGGCATCTGGTCGGTGTGGTGGCAGCAGGAGGGCGACGAGCGCAAGCCGATCATCACCTGCGCCGTGCTCACCACCGACGCGATCGGCGAGATGACGTCCGTGCACCACCGGATGCCGCTGGTGCTGCCGAAGGACCGCTGGGCGGCCTGGCTCGACCCGGACAACACCGACCCGAAGGACCTGCTCGCGCCCGACCTGGACCTGGTCGACGCGCTGGAGCTGCGGCCGGTGTCGATGAAGGTCAACAGCGTCCGGAACAACGACCCGTCGCTGATGACCGCGGTCCGCCTGGGCGAGTCCGAGCAGCCGGAGCCCACGTTGTTCGAGCTGTCATGACGAAGCGGGTGGTCGACACCCCGCACGGCCCGGCTCGGGCCGAGATGCACTGCGCCGCCGAAGGCCGGGCCGCGCTGCTGCTCGGTCACGGCGCGGGCGGCGGGATCGCCGCGCCCGACCTGGTGGCGGCGACGAGGGCGGCGGTGGCCGTCGGCGTGCACGTGGCGCTGGTGGAGCAGCCGTACCGGGTGGCCGGCCGTCGTGCGCCCGCGCCCGCCAACCAGCTCGACGCGGCGTGGCTGGCGATCGCGGAAGACCTGGGTTCACGCTGGTTCGACGGCCTGCCGATGGTGTTCGGCGGCCGGTCGTCGGGCGCGCGGGTGGCGTGCCGGACGTCGTCGGAGGGCCAGTCGGTGGCGGTGCTGTGCCTGGCGTTCCCGGTGCACCCGCCGGGCAAGCCGGAGAAGTCCCGGATGCCCGAGCTGGACGGCGTCGAGGTGCCCGTCCTGGTCGTGCAGGGCGAGAACGACCCGTTCGGCCGCCCCGTCCCGGCGCACCACCGCGAAGTCGTGCTGCTGCCCGGCGACCACAACCTCAAGGCCGACCTGGACGGGGTGGGCCGCGCGGTCGGCGAGTGGCTGGACCGCGTGCTGCGCCCGCTCGAAGTGTGAACCAAGGCAGGGGTCCGGGCCGGGTGCGACTCAGGCCGAGATCGGCGCCACCACTGCCTGCGTGAGCCTGACCAGGTCTTCCGGTGCGATCTCGACCTCGAGCCCGCGCCGCCCGGCCGAGCAGTGGATGGTCTCGAAGCCCTCCGCCGACGCGTCCAGCACCAGCGGCAGCCGCTTCTTCTGCCCCAGCGGCGAGATGCCGCCCGCCACGTACCCGGTGGCGCGCTCGGCCGCCGCGACGTCGGCCATCTTCGCCTTCTTCCCGCAGAGGGCGACGGCCAACGCCTTCAGGTCCAGCTGCCCCGTGACCGGCACCACCCCGACCGCGAGCTTGCCGTCCACTTCCGCCACCAGGGTCTTGAACACCCGTTCGGGTGCGATCCCGAGCGCTTCCGCGGCCTCCAGCCCGTACGACTCGTGGCGGGGGTCGTGCTCGTACGCGTGCAGCTCGTGCGCCACCTTCTGCTTCTCCAGCAACGCGGTGGCGGGCGTCCCACGTCCGGCCATGATCGCGCACGATAGTGCAGGACGACGGGCGGGGAATGAGCGGCGCGTTCGTCGCGTTGGTGCCGACGTGGCTACCGAGGTGATGGATCAGCAGGTCGGCAGGCCGGTCAAGGCACGTCCGCCGCGTGGGTCGGCTCCCTGCCGGCCGGGCGACCGCCGCGTATCCTCGACTGCGTCCCAGCCAGTTCAGTCCACCGCGCCGACCAGCGGGTGGGAAGGGAGCGCGGTGCCAGCCACGCGAACGCAGGCCACGCCGACGGACGAGACGACGGCTGAGCGCGCTGCGAGGTTCGAGCGCGACGCGATGCCGATGCTCGACCAGTTGTACTCGGCCGCCCTGCGGATGACCCGCAACCCGGCCGACGCGGAGGATCTGGTCCAGGAGACCTACCTGAAGGCGTACGCGGCTTTCGCGTCCTTCTCGGCCGGCACGAACCTGAAGGCCTGGCTCTACCGCATCCTCACCAACACCTACATCAACGGCTACCGCAAGAAGCAGCGCCAGCCGATCCAGCAGCCGACGGACGAGATCACGGACTGGCAGCTGGCGCAGGCGGAGAGCCACACGTCGACCGGGCTGCGGTCGGCCGAGGTCGAGGCGATGGACCTGCTGCCGGACTCAGACATCAAGGAAGCCTTGCAGCGCCTACCCGAGGAGTTCCGGATCGCGGTCTACCTCGCGGACGTGGAGGGCTTCGCGTACAAGGAGATCGCAGACATCATGGGCACCCCCATCGGCACCGTGATGTCCCGGTTGCACCGGGGCCGCCGGCAGCTTCGCGACCAGCTGGCGGACACCGCGCGGGAGCGCGGGTTCCTGCGCAGCGGTCGGCAGGAGGTGGCGGGCTGATGAGCTGCGGCAAACCACACGAAACGGACTGCTCCGAGGTGCTGGCCGAGGTGTACCTCTTCCTCGACCACGAGTGCGACGAGCGGCGGAAGTCGCTGCTCCAGCACCACCTGGAGGAGTGCCACCCCTGCCTGGAGCAGTACGGCATCGAGGAGCACCTGAAGGCGCTGCTGGCCCGCAAGTGCGGCGGCGAGCACGCGCCCGAGGAGCTGCGGCGGCGGCTGCGGGCCAGGCTCTACCAGACCACGGAGCAGACGACGGTCGAGGTCGAGGTGGAGGTCACGACGACGACCACCACCACGGCGTCCGAGCCGTCGAGCAGCTGACGGTCGAGCAGCTGACGGCGGTCCTTTCGCGGGGGTACCCCTAATGCGAACCCCAGAAAGACCCGGGAAGGTCGAAGGCCCCGGAGCGGGTGCTCCGGGGCCTTCGCACGCCGTGAAGTTGATCAGGCGTTGGGGCGCTTCCCGTGGTTGGCGCCACCCTTCTTGCGGTCGCGGCGCTTGCGGGCACGCTTCGACATGGGGTTCTCCTAGTGCTCGAACTACCTTCGGACAGTGTGTCACGCGGTCACCTGGGCACGGCACGGGGTCTGAATCGTGGTTGGATGAGTCCCGAACGAAGGAGGACCATGGCCGAGGAAATCCGTGCCGAGATCGTCGCGAACGTGGCCCAGATCGCCGTCAAGGAAGGCGATGAGGTCACGCACGAGACCATCCTCGTGTTGCTGGAGAGCATGAAGATGGAGATCCCGGTCCTCCCCGAGGGCGCGGGCCGGATCACTCGCATCGCCGTCTCCCCCGGTGACGTGGTGCAGGAGGGCGACCTCATCGCGGTGGTGGAGTAGCTGTCCACCCTCACCGACCTGCTGGCCGAGCACACCAAGCTCTCCGGCGCCGCCGTCGACCACCTGCAACTGGTGGTCGCGGAGTGGCAGCTGCTGTCGGACCTCAGCTTCGCCGACTTCCTGATGTGGGTGCCGCTGGACGACGCCACGTTCCTGTGCGTCGCCCAGGCCAGGCCGACGACCGCGCCGACGGCGCACCCCGAGGACGTCGTCGGCAGCATGGTCGACGTCGAGGAGCACCCCCAGCTGCGGCGGGCCATCACCGAGTCGCGGATCTGCCGCGAGGAGGACCCGCGCTGGCACCTGGGCGTGCCGGTCCGCCGTGAGGCGATCCCGGTCAAGCGGCACGACGAGGTCATCGCGGTGCTCAGCCGCAACACCAACCTGGCCGTGCCGCGGGTGCCGAGCCCGTTGGAGATCTCGTACCTCGGCAGCGCCGCCGACCTGTGCCAGATGATCTCCGACGGCACGTTCCCGACCACCGAGCCGTCCCCGGACGTGCACACCAGCCCGCGCGTCGGCGACGGCCTGATCAGGCTCGACGCGTCCGGCGCGGTGGTGTTCGCGAGTCCCAACGCGCTGAGCGCCTACCACCGCATGGGCCACGCGTCCGACCTGGTCGGCGTGCACCTGGCGCCGTTGACGAGGTCGCTGATCGGCGACCCGTTCGACGCCACCGAGGTCGCCCAGCGCATCCGGTCGGCCCTCGACGGCCAGCCGAGCATGCGCATCGAGGCCGAATCGCGCCGCGGCGCGGCGGTGCTGTTCAGGGCGCTGCCGCTGCGCCCGCGCGGCAGTGCGGCCGGCGCCCTGGTGCTGTGCCGGGACGTCACGGAGGTCCGCCGGCGGGACCGGGCGCTGATGTCCAAGGACGCGACGATCCGCGAGATCCACCACCGGGTGAAGAACAACCTCCAGACCGTGGCCGCGCTGCTCCGCTTGCAGAGCCGTCGGACCAGCAGCGAGGAGGCGCGCGAGGCGCTGGCCGAGTCGGTGCGCCGGGTCACGTCGATCGCGCTGGTGCACGAGACGCTGTCCATGTCGGTGGACGAGCGGGTGGACCTGGACGACGTGGTGGACAAGGTCATCCCGATGATGTCCGACGTCGCCGCCACCGAGTCGCAGGTCGTGGTGCGCCGCGAGGGGAAGTTCGGCATCGTGCCGGCCGAGCTCGCCACCCCGCTGGTGATGGTGCTGACCGAACTCGTGCAGAACGCGTTCGAGCACGCGTACGCGGCGGGTCAGCGCGGCGAAGTGGTGGTCCACGCCGAGCGCTCGGCGAAGTGGCTGGACGTGGTGATCTCGGACGACGGTCGCGGCCTGCCCCAGGGCTTCTCGCTGGAGCGCACCGACCGGCTCGGCCTCCAGATCGTGCGCACCCTGGTGGAATCCGAACTCAGGGGCTCTTTGAGCTTGCGGCGGAGGCCCCGGGGCGGTACAGAGGCGGTCCTGCGCGTACCGCTCAGAGCCCGGCGTTAGACTGCTACCCGTGCACACGTGACGACCTGTCTCAGCGGTGTCACGTGCGTCATGCGGGAGGGTGTGCAACAAAGCGAAAGGCCCGACACCTGGCACGGTGTCGGGCCTTTCGTCTGTGCTCTGTGTGGCACTCAGGCGTTGCTGCGAGCCCGGGTGCGAGCGTTGCGACGCTTGAGGGCGCGCCGCTCGTCTTCGCTCATCCCGCCCCACACGCCGGCGTCCTGGCCGCTCTCCAGTGCCCACGCGAGGCAGTCGGAGACGACGGGGCAACGGCGGCAGACGGTCTTCGCCTCGGCGATCTGGAGGAGCGCGGGACCACTGTTCCCCACGGGGAAGAACAGCTCGGGGTCCTCGTCGCGGCAGATCGCGCGGTGGCGCCAGTCCATTGGAACTACTCCTCAGCTAGGCGCGCGCGAAAGCGCGCCACTCGTCAGCGGTCGGTTTTGGGGTGCTTGTGAATGCTTTCACGAACGGCCGGGATGTCAAGGGTTTAGCACCAACCCGGTGAGTGAACTCACCCGAAAGATCGACTGGGTTCACGTGGTGGTGTACCCAGTGGAGTCACAGCAGGTCACAACATCGCGGATCGGTACCGGGGCGGTCACACCACGGTCACACAGCCACCGTGAGCGCGCCCGTCACACCTGTGAACTCCACTTCCGTGCAGGTGCCCAGGAGGTCGCCGTCCACCTGGAGGTTGACTGGTTCCGGGCTCGTCACCCGGACGTACTCGACGTCGTCCCTCCGGAGCAGGTTTCCGCCTTTGGGGTTCCCATCCGTCGCCAGAAGATGCGTCACATAGCGAAGAACTGTCGGCAATCCGACTCCGTGCAACGCGAACAGGCCCAGACCGCCGTCGAACGAGGTGCTCGGGTTGAGCCGGATCGCCTTGTCCCGGAGGTACGTCCACGGGTCGGTGTTCGAGACGAACGCCAGCCGCACGTCCTCGAAGGCGGGCTCGTCCGGGATCTTCACGGTGAGCGTGGAACGCCGCCGGCGCTGGCTGAAGTAGCTGGTCAGCGCGGTTTGCGCGTAGAGGGCGGGTGAGGCCTGGCGGCCCTTGGCCCGCTGCTCCTCGACGGCCGCGACCACGTCCGCGTCCCAGCCGACGCCCGCGTTGAAGGTGAACCAGCGGGCGTGGTCCTCCCCGGCGCCGGTCGCCGTCACGTGCCCGAGGCTGACCTTGCGGCTGGTGCCGTGCTCGATGGCCTGGAGCAGGCGGTAGGTGGCCTCGACCGGGTCGCGCGGCAGGCCGAGCGCGCCCGCGAAGACGTTCGCCGACCCGCCGGGCACCACGCCCAGCATCGGCAGGCCGGGCCGCGCACCCTCGCGCAGCACTCCGTTGACGACCTCGTTGACGGTTCCGTCGCCGCCGTGGGCCACGACCAGGTCGTAGTCCTCGACGACCGCACGCGCGGCGGCATCCGCCGCGTGTCCGCGGTAATCCGTCTCGACGATGTCGAGCTTCACATCGCTGGCCAGGGCGTGCGCCAGCACGTCTCGACCGGCAGGCGTGGTCGCCGTCGCCTGCGGGTTGACCACCAGAAGTGCGCGCACCAGTGCAGGGTAAGACAGCGCGTGACCTTGGGCTGGTCACGTGTCACCCGTTAGGAGGGCTCCACCGCACTAAAGTGGTCCACATCTCCTTTCCGCTGACCGCATTGCCGGACGTCTCGACAAGTGCACCCCGACCCGACCGCCGGCTCGCCGAAGACTCCTGTGATCTTCGCCCCTGCGACGGCCGAACGGGACACGCCAACCGGGTGGCCTACGATGCGTGACGAGTACGCACCGTGAGGAAAGGGCCAGCGTGTCGACCCAGGGCAAGGTCCCACCAGCGGTCCGGGCAGCCGGCGCGCTCACCGCGTTGCAGGGTCTCGTCGGGGTGGCTTTCGCGGTCGCGCTGGTGGTGCGGTCGTTCAGCGCGGAGAAGTCCGGCGAGGTGCTCGGCGAGGCCGCCTACTTCGCGGTGCTGTCGGCCGGCGTGCTCGCGGCCGGCGGCGGGCTGGTGCTCGGCAAGCACTGGGGGCGGACGCCCTCGGTCGTCGTGCAGCTCCTCCTGCTGGGTGTCGCCTGGTACATGTACGGGCCGTCCGACCGGCAGCTCTGGGGCTCGCTGCTGGGCGTCTACGTGGTGATCACGCTCGTGCTGCTGTTCACCAACCCCGTGCGCCGCTGGGCGCTGGGCGTGGACGAAGACGACGACTGACCGGGCGTACCGGCAGGGCCATACCGCGGGGGTCATACCGCCCGCCGATAACGCATTCGGTCGCCGACTATCGGCTGGGTGATCGCCGACTAACGGAGGGTGGCCAGCTTCACTCCAACAGGTGACGCTGTGGGTGGTGAATTCACCATCCCTGCGTTCGTTGAGGTGACAACTCCATGCGACTCCATCGCGCCCTGTCCGCATTGGTCGGAGCCACTACCGCAGTGCTGTCGGCGCTCGCGCTGACCGCGCTGGCACCGACGGCCTCCGCCACCGAGTCCGACGTCCAGCCGTACATCATCGGCGGCGGCACGGCGACCAACGCCCCGTGGGCGGCCCGGCTGTTCCGCAACGGCCAGCAGAACTGCTCGGCCACGATCATCGCCCCGACCTGGGTCCTGACCGCCCAGCACTGCGTGGCGAGCTCGGGCACCTACACGTTCCGCATCGGCAGCCTGGACCAGACCACCGGCGGCACGATGGCGACGGCCGTCCAGATCATCCAGCACCCGTCCGCCGACCTGGCGCTGGCGCGGCTCGACCGGTCCGTCGCGGGCACCTACGCGCCGCTCGGCACGACCACCGCCGTGGCCGTCAACCAGACCGTGCAGCTCTACGGCTGGGGCGCCACCTGCACCAACCAGCCCGAGATCAACTGCCAGTCGCGCTACCTGAAGTACGCCAACACCAGGGTGACCTCCGTCAACGGGAGCGACTACCGGGGCGGCATCGCCATCTCGGTGTCCCGGATCGACGGCATCGCGGCCGGCGGCGACTCGGGCGGCCCGATGTTCGCCACCAGCCCGGTCGACGGCCGCCGCTACCAGGTGGGCGTGGCCTCCACGAGCGACCGCTCGTCCCGCTCGAACTACACCGCCGTCACCCGCTACCGCAGCTGGATCGCGTCCTACGCCGGCGTGTGACCCGACTCCCCGGCCGTGGGGGCTCGAACCTCTCCCCTGCGTCGCCCCCTCGGCCGGGGCACCACGCGGTTTGAATCCGGGCCACTCACCAGTCACAATCACCCTGCGTGTTCACACTTGGCGGATGGACACGAACGGAGTAGCCAGATACCGTCTGGCAGGCGTTCGCGCCGCTCCGGGTGCAGGCAGGGTGAGGTGCGCAGTGCAGAACCCCCCGAGGTGGGTGTCGACCAACGGTGATGTCGAACGCCCCAACGTGGCCCGGCTGTACGACTACTACCTGGGCGGGGCGCACAACTTCGCGGTCGACCGCGAGTTCGCCGAGAAGACCATGGAGAAGGTCCCGACGGCCGCGATCGTCCAGCACACCCGCGCGTTCATGCGCCGGGCCGTGCGCCTGTGCGTGGCGCGGGGCATCCGCCAGTTCCTCGACCTCGGCTCCGGCATCCCGACCGCCGGCAACGTGCACGAGGTCGCCCAGCAGGCCGACCCGACGTGCCGCGTGGTGTACGTGGACAACGAGCCCGCGACCGTCGCGCACAGCCGCACCATGCTGCGCGACAACGCCGGCGCCGCCATCGCCGAGGCCGACATCAGGGACGTGGACGCGGTGCTGGCCACCCCCGAGGTGCGCGGCATGCTCGACCTGTCCCGCCCGGTCGCCCTGCTGATGGTCGCGATCCTGCCGTGCATCCGGGACGACGAGCACCCGGTCGAACTGGTCGCCCGCTACCGCGACGCGATCGCCGACGGCAGCCACCTCGTGGTCAGCCACCTCACCGCCGACGAGCAGCCGGACCTGGTGGAGGGGCTGGTCGGCGTGGTCGCCGAGACGAGCACGCCGATCGTGGCCCGGTCGAAGGCGGAGGTCGAGGCGCTGGTCTCCGGGTTCGACCTGGTGGAGCCGGGGCTGGTGCTGGCGACGCGGTGGCGGGGCGAGGCCGAGCCGGCGACCGGCGCGGAGGCCGTCTCCTACGGCGCCGTCGGCGTCAAGCGGTCGAACCGCTGAACCTCCCGCCTGCCCATCGGCTCGCGGTGGTGCGACGGATCACGGTCGTCCGGCGGGCTTGCCCGCCGCGGGCTTTCCGGCGGCGCTGAGCAACCGGGTCTGCTCCTTCAGCACGTCGATCGTCCGCGTCACCCAGTCCGCGATGACCTGCCGCTCCTGCGGGCCGTAGCGCGCGACCACGTCGTCCATCGCCGCCGCCAGACCCGCGAACACCGGTCCGAACGCGCCCGGGACCGCGCTGATCACGACCCGCCTGCGGTCGCCGGGGTCGGGCTCCCGTCGCACCAGGCCCGCGCGTTCCAGCCGGTCGGCCACGCCGGTGATCGCGCCGGGCGTCAGGTTGATCTCCTTCGCCAGCTCGCCCGCCGACATCGGCCCTTTGCTGCCGATGAGCGCGAGCGCGCGCTGGTCGACCGCCGTCACGCCGAGGTGCGCGCCCACGGCCTCGTGGAACGCGACCACCGCGGTGCTCAGCTCACGTCCGAAGTCCCGGCCGTCCATGACGGTCACTTTACCGCGCCCGATATTTCAGTACACTGAACTAAAATGTTTGGTGGCAGAGGGAGTGGGTGGGGATGTCGGAGCTGAGGCTGGCGCTGGAAGTGCCGCGCTGGGCCGGTCGGTTCTACGCGGAGCACTGGCGGTTGATCGTCGGGCTGTCGCTGGTCGCGTCCGTGCAGCGGCTCGTGGTGGTGAACTGGGGCGACGAGGTGCCGGGCGGCGTGGCGCTCGCGTCGGAGGTCGTCGTGGTGGTGGCACGGGTGCTGCTCGTCGTGGCGATCTGGCGGCTGGCGACCCGTGGTGAACGGCTGCGGTGGAAGAACTTCACCGCGTTCACGGCGCGCCACTGGCCCAGCCTGGTGTGGCAGGCCGTGTTCCTGGCGGTGGCGTTCCTGGTCTTCGACCTCGGTGCCGAGCAGGGCGTCGGCGGCCTGCTGCCGGACGCGGCGCGGCAGACCTACCTGGCCGTGCTGCTGTTCGTGAAGAACCCGACCGTGATCGCGTTCACGTTCGTGTGGTGGATCGGCCTGATCCGGCAGACCGCCGTCAGTCGTCCCGCCCCAGTCGGGTGAGGGAGTCGTCGGTGAGGCGGAAGACGGTCCACTCGTCCATCGGGACCGCGCCGAGCGACTTGTAGAAGCCGATCGCCGGCGCGTTCCAGTCGAGCACCCCCCACTCCAGCCGCGCGTAGCCGCGGGCGGTGCACTCCTCGGCCAAGGCCTGCAGGAGCGCCCGGCCGAGTCCGCTGCCGCGCTGCGCAGGCTGGACGTAGAGGTCTTCGAGGTAGATGCCGTGCGTACCGCGCCACGTGGAGAAGTTGAGGAACCACAGCGCCGCGCCGACCACCCGGCCGTCCACTTCGGCCACGTGGCCGAACAGGGCGGGTGACGGGCGGAACAGCGCGTCGTGCAGCTGCTCCGCGGTCAGGTGGCACTCGTGCCGCGCCCGCTCGTACTCGGCCAGTTCCTCGACCAGCCCCACGACGGCGGGCACGTCCTCCTCCCGGACGCGGCGGACTCGAGGATCAGTCAACGTCGACTTCCCAGGCCGGCACGTTCAACCGGCGCACCTGCGGGTCGCCGCGCTCGTCGCCGAGCACCGTGGTGCCCGCCGGGTCGAGTCCGAAGTGGACACCCTCGCTCGGCGGCAGGTTCAGCCAGGTGGCGATCAGCACGCGGCTGAAGTGCCCGTGCCCGACCAGCACCACGTCACCGCTCTGCAACGCGTGCCGGGCGCGGTCCAGCACCTTGGCCGCGCGCGCGTGCACCTCGTCGTGCGTCTCGCCGTTCGGCACGGCGTGCGTCCAGACCGTCCAGCCCGGGTCGGTCTCCCGGATCTGCGGCGTGGTCAGGCCCTCGTAGTCGCCGTAGTTCCACTCGGCCAGCTCTTCGGTCTGCTCGACGTCGTGCAGACCGGCCAGCTCGGCCGTCCGCCAGGCGCGCTGGCGGGGGCTCGTCAGCACCAGCGCGGGTGGCAGGTCGGTCCCGCGCAGCCGGGCCAGCACGGCACCGGCGCGTCGTGCCTGCTGCACGCCTGCCTCGGTCAGCGGGACGTCGGTAAACCCGGTGTGCCGCCCGCTCTCGGACCACTCGGTTTGGCCGTGCCGGAGCAGGTAGACGTGTGAGGTCACGAGCCCGAGCTTACGGAGGCCGCCGTCCGGGCACGGGGCGGGGCACCGATCGCGGCGGACGGGGCGAGCGGTTCGCCGGCGGCACGTCGGTGTGCCCGGACGGGAAGCCGGCGGTCGTCACGGAGCCGAGCGAGGCCCCGGTCAGGCTTCGCCCAGGACCTCGAACGACGTGCCGATGTCGGTCTGGGCGATGCGGAGCCGCCACTCGTACCGGCCGGGCGGCAGCGGCAGCGGGGGGATCGACAGGGCGAGGGCGCCGCCGAGGGGACTGCCGGGCGTGACGCCGGGCGGTCGGCCGACCTCGATCTGGCCTTCCTCGCCCAGCTCCTGCGGACCGTTCGGGGTGGGCAGGTGGATCGGGTGCCCGTCGGAGTCGAGCAGCTTCAGCGAGAAGTCGATCTTCTGGTTGGCCCGGTCCCACGGGATGCGGAACAGGACCGCCACGGCGTGCGGGGACAGCGGTGTCCGGATGGTGCTCCAGCCCGCGCCGAGCATGTGGAGCTTCCCCGAGGGGTCGCTCACCGCCGCGTCGCAGAGGAGCACCTGTGCTTCGACCGGCGAGGCCATCAGGTAGCGCTGCCCGTGCGGACGGTCGAGTGGTCACCGGTAGCTGCCATGTCCTGGTCACGCCTCTCATCGCCATCAGAAAAACGGCGCTGACCAGCCGAAGGTCCTTCCGCTGGTCAGCGCCGGGTAGAACTGGCGGTCAGGCTGCCGCCTTGGTCTCCCAGAAGATCTTGTCGATCTGGGCGATCAGGTCGAGCAGCTCCTGGCCCTTCGCCGGGTCCATGGAACCCTTCGTGCCCGACGCGCCCGCGGCCTTGGTGGCCTTGTTGAACAGGTCGTGCAGCTCCGGGTACTTCTCGAAGTGCGGCGGCTTGAAGTAGTCGGTCCACAGCACCCACAGGTGGTGCTTGACGAGCTCGCTGCGCTGTTCCTTGATCAGCACGGCGCGCTCGCGGAACTCCGGGTCCTCGTTCGCCTGGTACTTCTCCTGAATCGCCTTGACGGACTCGGCCTCGATCCGGGCCTGGGCCGGGTCGTAAACACCGCACGGGAGGTCGCAGTGCGCGGTGGCCTCCAGGAGCGGGCGGCGGAGTGAACGGATGCGCGACAGAAGTCGCATCTTTCCTCCCTGACAGTGGATGCTCCGACGTGACGAACCCTACTCCGGGGCCTCGGCGCGAGCAGGTGGAGGTGATCGTTGGCACGGCCGGAAGGCAACCCGTTGCCGCTGGTTCGGGTGGTCGGACCGTCCATGGTCCCGACGCTCCGGACCGGGGACGTCGTCCTCGTCCGCTACGGGACCGCGCCACGTCCGAACGATCTTGTGCTGGTCAGGTGGCCGGCGCGCCCCGCTCAGCTGTCGGTCAAGCGCGCCGTCCGGCGTGATGGCGAGGGCTGGCACGTGGAGGGCGACAACCCGTTCGCCTCCACCGACTCCCGCACGCTGGGCCCCGCCGAAGTGGTGGGCGTGGTCCGGTTCCGCCTCTGGCCACGCCCGCGCCGCCTTCGCTAGGGCTCTAGTGCCGCAGCTTCTCGTACCAGGCCACGCAGTCGTCGTACGACGGCAGCAGCCCGGCGTCGCGCGCCTCCTCCAACGTCGGCGCGGCGGTGTCCTTGGGCGACAGCAGCGGCGTCACGTCGGCCGGCCACGGCAGGCCCAGCGACAGCGGGTGCACGGCCCGCTCGGCCTTCGGGTTGAACCCCTCCGAGCACATGTACGCCGTGATGGTGCCGTCCTCCAACGCCATCAGCGCGTGGCCCAGCCCCTCGGCCAGGTACATCGAGTTGAACCGGTCCGACGACAGCTCGACCGCGTCCCACTCGCCGAACGTCGGCGACCCCACGCGCAGGTCCACCACGACGTCCAGCAGCCGCCCCCGCGGGCAGTGCACGTACTTCGCCTGTCCGGGTGGCGTGTCGGCGAAGTGCACGCCGCGCACCACACCCCGGCGGGACTCGCTGTGGTTGGTCTGCGCGACCCGGAGCGGATGACCGACGGCTTCCAGGAACGCGGTTTCCTGGAACGGTGCGACGAACAGACCGCGGTCGTCGGGGAACACCGAAGGGATGAACTCGAATGCGCCGGAAATTTTCAGCTCGCGTACCTGCATGGCGAACACCCTAGAACGCGCCGGCTCTGGACCGATCCTGCCTGCGGAAACTGACCGGTCGGTCCAGAAAACCGGACGTACGTTCTGCGAAACTGCCTCTGACCTGCGGAAAAACTGTGATCCCCGCCGCAGACAGCCGTCCCCGTCGCTGCCATAGTGGCCCGCACACCACTCCCAGGACCGTCCCGCAGACCGCGTGGACGAGTCCGCTTCAGGCCCCGTCGACCCGCGTGACAACGCCGGTCCCGGTGCGCCGCAGGTATCGCGCACCGCAGGAGGGACTTCCGTGACCGCATTGAACGACCCACTCCGGATGGATCACAAACCGGTGAATTCGACGCAGACGTCCACCGAATTGACCGACGAAGAGATCTTCCGCGCGCACGAGGGCGGCAAGCTCGCCATCGGCGCGACCGCCTCGCTGGCCGACCCGCGCGCCCTGGCCATCGCCTACACCCCCGGTGTGGCGAGGGTCAGCCGCGCCATCGCGGAGGACCCGGGTCTCGCCGCCAAGTACACGTGGGCGCACCGGCTGGTCGCGGTGGTCAGCGACGGCACCGCCGTGCTCGGCCTCGGCGACATCGGCCCGAGCGCGTCGCTGCCGGTGATGGAGGGCAAGGCGGCGCTGTTCAAGACGTTCGGCGGCCTCGACTCCATCCCGCTGGTGCTGAACACCACGGACGTGGACGAGATCGTGGAGACGCTGGTCCGGCTGCGCCCGTCGTTCGGCGCGGTCAACCTGGAGGACGTCGCCGCGCCGCGCTGCTTCGAGCTGGAGGCCCGGCTCATCGAGGCCCTGGACGTGCCGGTCATGCACGACGACCAGCACGGCACGGCGGTCGTCGTGCTGGCGGCGCTGCGCGGTGCGAACGCCGTGCTGGGCAAGGACATGGCGAACCAGCGCGTGGTCGTCTCCGGTGCGGGCGCGGCGGGTGTGGCCTGCGCGAAGATCCTGCTGGCCGCGGGCATCGGCGAAGTCACCGTGCTCGACTCGCGCGGCATCGTGCACGTGGGCCGGGACGGGCTGAACCCGGTGAAGGCGCAGCTGGCCGAGGTCACCAACGGCAGCGGCCTGCGCGGCGGCATCACCGAGGCGCTGCGCGGCGCGGACGTCTTCGTCGGCGTCTCCTCGTCGGAGGTGCCCGAAGAGCTGATCGCGAGCATGGCTCGGGATTCGATCGTGTTCGCGCTGTCCAACCCGGACCCCGAGGTGCACCCGGAGGTCGCCGGCAGGCACGCCGCCGTGGTCGCCACCGGCCGGAGCGACTTCCCGAACCAGATCAACAACGTGCTGGCGTTCCCGGGCATCTTCCGGGGTGCGCTGGACGTGGGCGCGAAGAAGATCACCGAGGGCATGAAGCTGGCCGCCGCGGAGGCCATCGCCGCGGTCGCCGCGGACGACCTGGCCGTCGACCGGATCGTGCCGAGCGCCCTTGACCCGCGGGTCGGGCCGGAAGTGGCGGCTGCGGTGGCCTTGGCAGCCCGTCAGGACGGAGTAGCCTGACTCCAGTCGGAGTTGGGAGAGCTCCGGCCGCATCCGCCCGCCTCCGTCGGCAGGCAACGAAACCGCGAACGTGTTGTTTCGTTAGCCCGTTGAGGGGTGGGCGATGACGCTCCGAAGCGATAACGTCCCTCTCCTCGGGTGCATATTGCCCGTGGAGAGGGGCACCCCACCTGGGGTCCGCTATCGGGTGCGGTCGGGCCGGTCATCCCTGCCGTAGACACGGGAAGGTGAGACCGTGCCCAAGCGGGTTGGACGCGCTCCGGTGGTGATCGAGTCTGCGCGTCCGCAGAACGGCGAGGTGGAGCTGGACGGCATCGCACTGCCCGAGGCTCCCTCGCTTCTGTGCGACCCCAAGGGCGTCGTCATGCGGGCGAGCGCCGCTGCGGTGGCGCTGACGAAGGCACGGGCGGCCGACGACCTCGTCGGTCGTTCCCTCGGCGAGCTGCTGCTCGGCACCGACGACGACCTGCGCCTGCACCAGGCCGACGGCTCGCTGCTCCCGGTCCGCGTGGTGCGCACCCAGGTGCCCGGCACCGGGCTGCACGCCGTGCTGCTGGTGGACGTGTCGGACCTGGCGCAGGCGGCCGAGGACCTGCGTGACGAACAACGCAGGTTGCGCACCGTGCAGAACGTCGCCCAGATCGGCTCGTGGGAGTACGACCCGGACACCGGCGTCACGGTGTGGTCCGAGTCGCACTACGAGATGATGGGCGTGCGTCCCGGCGAGGTGGTCCCCGGCGCGCAGGCCGTGCTGGACGTGGTGCACCCCGACGACTACGAGATGGTCGCCAGCTACTGGGCGAACCGCGAACTCGACGGCAACCCGATCGACATCGTCTACCGCATCACCCGCCCGGACGGGCGGCTGCGCTGGATCCGCGGCGTGGCCGAGGCGAAGCTCAGGTCCGACGGCCGGACCCAGTTCATCACCGGCTACATCCGCGACATCACCGACCAGTGGCAGGCCGACCGGGCGCTGGAGACCGAGCGCGCCCGGCTGCTGGAGGCGCAGCGCATCGCGCGCATGGGCAGCTGGAGCTACGAGATCGGGACCGGTGCGGTGCACCGCAGCGAGGTGCTGCTGGAGATGTACGCCCAGATGGGTGTCGTCCCGGACGACGACCTGCTGTGCGGCGTGCACCCGGACGACCGGCCACTGCTGCAGGACCTGCGGCGCAAGCTGCTGGACGCCAAGGACGGCGCGGACGACCACACGTTCGAGGCCGAGGTGCGCAGCGAGACCGGCGATCGCGTCTACGTGTGCCGGGCGCGGGCCGGGTTCGAGGGCGGCAAGATCGGCCGGCTGCACGGCACGATCCAGGACGTCACCGAGGCCCGCGCGCTGGAACGCCAGCTCCGCGACGACCGCCGCCGGCTCGCCGACGCGCAGAAGGCCGCCCAGCTCGGCGTCTGGGAGTGGAACCTCCAGACCGGCGACGTGGTGTGGTCGGACATGCTGACCGACCTGTTCGGCGTGCCGCGCGACGAGAAGACCCGCTACCAGACCTACCTCGACCTCGTGCACCCCGACGACCGCGGCTGGGTGGACGACCTGTGGCAGCAGCTGGCCACCGAGGAGGTGCCGATCCAGCTGGAGCACCGGATCGTGCGCCGTGACGGCAAGACGCGCGTGTTCCGCTCCTACGGCGTCGTGGTCAAGGGCCCGGACGGCCGCCCGCTCGCGGTCGGCACCGCGCAGGACATCACCGAGCAGCGCGCCGCCGAGACCCGGATGAAGCGGTCCAGCCAGCGGTTCACGGACCTGGTGTCGTTGACGCCGGTCGGCATCGGCCTGTTCGACGAGGGCGAGCGGCTGGTCGACGCCAACGACGCCCTGTGCGACCTGCTCGGCATGGACCTGGAGCAGCTGCGCGGCATGACCGCGGGCGCGCTCACCCACCCGGACGACAGCGGCAACCCGCTGCCGTCGATCGACAGCATGTCCGCGCCGGACGCCGAGCGCACGCACAAGATCCCGCAGCGGATACTGGTCCGCCGCGACGGCGTGCAGGTGTACTGCGAGCTGCACATCGCGCTGTCCGTGCAGGACGACGGCCGCCGGTTCTGGCTGATCGTGTTCCAGGACATCACCGAGCGCCGCCGCACCGCCGAGGCGCTGCGCCACCAGGCCACCCACGACGAGCTGACCGGCCTGCCGAACCGGGCGCTGGTCAAGGAGATGCTGGCCGACCTGCTGGAGTCGCCGGAGCGGGCCAAGGTCGCGGTGCTGTTCTGCGACATCGACAACTTCAAGCGGGTCAACGACTCGCTGGGTCACGACGCGGGCGACGAGCTGCTGGTGGCGTTGGCGCGGCGGCTCGAAGGCGGCCTGCCGGAGAGCTGCACGGCGGCCCGCCTGTCCGGTGACGAGTACGTGATCATCTGCGAGAACATCGACCGGGTCGGCGGCGTGGACGCGCTGGCGACCAGGGTCGCCGGGCTGCTGCGCACGGCGGTGCCGGTGCACGGGCAGCTGGTCCGGGTGTCGGCGTCGATCGGCGCGGCCGTGCCGAACGGGTCCCGCGCCACCGGGAACGACCTGCTGCGGTTCGCCGACGCCGCGATGTTCGAGGCGAAGCGGGCCGGCGCGGGCCGGGTGTCGCTGGCGAGCGCGGCGCTGATCGCGTCGGCCGACCGGCAGGTGCACCTGGAGGGGCAGCTGCGGGACGCGTTGGCGCACGACGGGCTCACGCTGCACTTCCAGCCGGTCGTCGGCGTGGACGGCGTGGTGCAGACCGCGGAGGCGCTGGTGCGCTGGCCGCACCCGGACCGCGGCCTGCTGCCGCCGGACGTCTTCCTGCCCGTGGCCGAGCAGGGCGACCTGCTGCGCGAGCTGGACCGGTGGGTGCTGCGGACCGCGTTGAAGGAGGCCTCGACCTGGCCGGAGCCCGGTGGGCACCCGGTGTCGGTCGCGGTGAACCTCGCCGGTCTCGTGCCGGGCGACCCGGAGTTCGTCGACATCGTGGCCAACACGATCGCCGAGGCGGGCATCCCGTGGGACCGGGTGGTGCTGGAGCTGGTGGAGACCGCGCTGGTGGACCTGCCGTCACGGGTGCGCGCCACGATGGACGAGCTGGCGTCGCGGGGCATCCGGTTCGCGGTGGACGACTTCGGCACCGGCTACTCGTCGCTGGCCCGGCTCAAGGACCTGCCGGCGCAGATCATCAAGGTGGACCGCCGGTTCGTCTCCGGGGTGGGCAACGACTCGTCGGACTTCGCGGTGGCGAAGGCGGTGGTCGACATGGCGCGGGCCATGGGGCGCAAGTGCGTGGCGGAGGGCGTGGAGACCGCGACGCAGTTCCACGTGCTGCGCGGTGTCGGCGTGGACGCGTACCAGGGGTGGCTGTTCTCCCGTCCGGTGCCGCCGAAGGAGTTCCGCGCGGTGCTGGCTCTCGGCCCCTTGCACATCCCCCGTGCCGGGTGATCCGCAATACTCCACGATCGGGTGAAGGTCTTGGAGTAGGGGAGACGATCGGGTGGACCCGGCGCGCATGATCGCCGACCTTGAGGCCAAGGCGCGTGACCTGGCCAGGAGGGCGCAGGAGGTGCAGGACGGCATCCGTGCCGCGGAGGCCACGGTGCGCTCGCCCGACGGGTGGGTGACCGCGACGGTCGCGCCCAACGGGGCGTTGCGGGACATCTCGTTCTCGTTGCCGGCCGAAGGCGCGTCCGACGCGGCGCTGGGCGAGGTCGTGATGGCGACCGTGCGGCGGGCGCGGGCCGAGGTGGCGCGGCAGGTGGCGGCGGTGGTGGAACCGGAGTTCGGCGGTACCGCGGCGATGGAGTTCATCACCGGGTTCGAACCCGCGGAACCTCTCGAGCCCGCGGAACCCCCGGCCGCCCCGGTGCAGTCGGTGGACGGGCCGGGTCCGGAGTCGGGGCACGAGCTGCCGCGCAGCCTGTGGTGCCCGGTGGAAGCCGGCGGGCCGTCGCAGCTGTGAGCGGGATCGAGGCGAGGCCGCGTGCGACGGCGGACGAGCGGCGGGGGTTGATCGTCGACGGGTTGTGCGGTGTCGAGCCGGACGCCTTCGGGTTGTTGGCCCGGTTCTTCGCCGAGGGCTCGTCCGACCTGACCGCCCGCGTTGCCGAGGACATCCGCCGTCCCGCGTCGGCGGGCGTGCCACCACCGGCGGACGGGACGGCGCGGGAGGCCGACGAGCCCTGGGCGCCGGACCCCGACCTGGCACTGGCGTCCGCGTGGCTGGACACGCTGGGCCTGGCGCTCGACCCGTTGACGTCGTTGGCGGGGATCGGGTGGTTGGTCGAGCACGTCCGGTTCCTGGCCGCGCCGCTCGACTGGTTGGCGGGTGACGGCGATCGGATCAAAGACGCGGTGGGCCGGTGGCGCCGGGCGGCCGTCGACCTCGACCGCGTCGCCCGCGAGGAAGCCGGAGGGGCGACCGCTGACGACACGCGTGCCGCGAGCCGTCGGTGCGCCGCGGTCGCCGAGCAGCTGTCGACCGCCGGGACGATCACGGCCGCCGTGCGCGGGATGGTGCGGGACCTGATCGGGATGTTCGTGTCGGAGGTGGTCCGCAACGCCGCCGTCGCGCTGGCCGTGGCGGAGGCGAGCGGCGGTGCGTCGGTGGCCGCGTTCACCGGCTGGGCCGTGGGGCGTGCGGCGGCGGTGCTGGAACGGATCACCGGTCAGGTCATGCGGCTGCTGCAGGCGTTGACCCGGATCTTGGATCGGTTGGGGGCGTTGGCCGGGTCGCTGTGACTCAGCCCCACTGGCCCTGGACCGGTGGCGGGCCGTACGCCTGGCGCGGTGGCATCTTCGGCTGCGCTCCCCGCATCGCACGGCCCACCGCGGGGAGTGCGGAGATCAGGCCGGCGGCCAGCCACAGCAGCGTCGCGATCGCCGGGGTCACCGCGAGGGAGATCGGGAGGAACGACAGGATCTCGGCGACCACGTGCCCGTAGTGCACGGCGGCCAGCAGCGACATCACGACCAGCACCCACCGCACGCCCGGCACACGGCACGCGAGCAGCACCGCGAGGATGACCGTCAGCGACGCCTGGACGATCGAGATCGTGAGCGCGGCGTCGAAGCTGCCGAGGAACATGCCGGAGAACGGGAGACCCAGCGCGCCGGCCGCCATGAAGTGCGGCACCCTCCCGCCGCCGGAGATGATCAGCACCGCGACGACCAGGGCGAAGATCCCCAGCAGCAGGTACAGCAGCGCGGCGATGACGGGCAGTGCCTTGTTCGGCGGACCCTGGTGGCCCGGGAACGGCGGTTGGCCGGGGAACGGCGGTTGGCCGGGGTAGGGGGCCTGGCCGGGGTAGGGCTGACCCTGGTGCGGCTGACCGGGGTAGGGCGGCTGACCCGGGAACTGCTGCTGGCCCGGGTACTGCTGACTGGGGTTGGGCTGGCCCGGGTTGGGCTGACCTGGGTACTGCTGACCTGGGTTGGGTTGGCCGGGGTTGGGCTGACCTGGATGTTGCTGACCCGGGTTGGGCTGGCCGGCGTGCGGCTGGCCGGGGTAGGGCTGCTGGGCCGGCTGCGGCTGACCGGGTTGCGGCGGGCCCGGCTGTGGCGGGCCGGGCTGGGGCTGACCGGGCTGTGGCTGCTGCGGCCAGCCGCCGTGGGGTTGGTTCATGCGCGTGCCTCCAGGTTCGACCGCAAGTTACCGCCGTCGGCAGCCCGGACGCCGGGATTTCGCCCGATTCCCGGCGGCCTTCCCCACTGCTGGGACTCCGAACTGCTGGGACACCTAACTGCTGGACACCGAACTGCTGGGACGTCCGAACTACTGGGCCGCGGACGCTCGGATCGCGGGCAGCAGGGCGGTGATCCGGTGCCGGGGCAGGTCGATCAGCCTCGACTCCAGGTCCTCGCCGTCCCCGATCCGCTCCCGCGCCTCCCGCTTGGTCAACGCACCGCGCGTCACGGTCACCAGCGCCTCCCGCCACACGTTCCCCAACTTCCCGTGCGCCCGCATCAGCACCTCCCGCACGGCCAGCCCGCCGACGTCCAACGTCCCCGCCAACACCTGGTCCGCCACCACCACGCAGTGCTTCCCGTCCGGAGTGGACCGGAGGAACCGCAGCGCGAACCTGGTGTCCACCAACGACGTCAGCGCCCGCTGACCGGCCGCCGACGCCACGTCCGGGTGGTTGTTGGGCACCAGCGCCGCCATCCGACCGGGTGAGCACGCCAGCAGGGTCCGCAGCAGCCACGGCCCCGGATCTCCCGACAGGTCCACCGCCAACGACGCGGCGCCCTTGCCGATCGGGTCCGACCACCCCGGCGCACGTGGCTTCGGCGGCGGTGACGACTCCGGTCGGGGCGCGAGGTCCACCAACGCCGCCAACGCCGTCGATCCCGGCCCGGACGACTCCAGCGACTGCGGCCCGTGCGTGTAGATCGCGGTCTTCGAGGACGCCGATGCCGAACGGCGGGACGTGGGGCGGCAGACGTACAGGTCGGCCGCGCTGCCGATCGCCTGCGCACCGTCGAACCGGTGGAACGCGGGCAGGATCGCCTCGAACACCAACCCGAGCCGCTGCAACTCCTGCTGCACCTTCAACCCCAGCGCGGGCGTCCGGTCGCTGAACCCGTAAGCGAGCAGCACCCGCCCGAGTGACAAATCCGCCAGGCACTCGATCGCCCGCGAAGCGAACAGCCCGATGCCCTCCGGCGTGTACGGCGGGTCGCTGAACACGAGGTCCGCCGACTCCAGCAGCGCGGGCGGCAAGCCGAACCGGAAGTCCGCGTGCACCGTCCGCACCGACCACCCGCGTGCTTCGGCGCGCGTCGAGATGTACTCCAGCAGCCGGTCGTCCACGTCCACCACGACGACCTCGACGTCCGGGTTCACCGCGCACACCGCGAGCGACGTCAGGTCGTGGTCGCCCAGGCACAGCAACGTCCGCCCGGCCAGGTCGTACGTCGCGTCCAACCACAGCGCGCGCTTCAACGCCGTTTCCGCCGTCGCCTGCACGTGGTCCAGAGCGGACAGCGGTGGCGGCACGTCCGCGATGTCCGCGAGGATCGACCGCAGCTGCGCGGTGTTCCGGGAGACCAGCGCGTCCACCGGGTCGACCAGGTCCTCACCGGCGCCGAACGCCGCGTAGTCGGCGGCCTTCGCGGGCGCCAGCCGGAACCGGTCGCCGCTGGTCTCCAGGTCGTCGCCGATGGCGGTCAGCAGCTCCTGCACGCTGCGCCGCGGCACGGCGGGGAGGCGGACGAGTTCGGCCAGCGTGTGCCAGTCGCCGGCGAGCAGGTCGAGCACGCGCCGCAGCTTGCGGGCGTGCGCACCGCGTTCGGTCAGGAGGGCGCGTACGGGTTCAGTGGCCACAAACGACGCAGCCTACTGACCGAAGTGTGGAACGCCGTGCCACGGTCGGACCAACGGGCTAGGGTCGGACGACGCTTGATACCCATCGGCAGGAGGACCACGGGTGATCGAGTTCCGCGACGTGACCAAGCGGTTCGACGACGGGACCACCGCGGTGAACGGCCTGGACCTGGTGGTCGAGGCCGGCACGATCACCGTTTTCGTCGGGCCGTCCGGGTGCGGCAAGACCACGTCCCTGCGCATGGTGAACCGGATGCTCGACCCGACGTCCGGCACGATCCTCGTGGACGGCAAGGACGTGCTCGGCGTCGACCCGCCGACGCTCCGGCGCGGCATCGGGTACGTCATCCAGCAGGCGGGGCTGTTCCCGCACCGGACCGTGCTGGACAACGTGGCCACCGTGCCGCTGCTCACCGGCTGGACCAGGCGCAAGGCCCGTGCGCGTGCCGCCGAGCTGCTGGAGCTGGTCGGCCTGCCCGCCGAGCTGGGCCGCCGGTACCCGGTGCAGCTGTCCGGCGGCCAGCAGCAGCGCGTGGGCGTGGCGCGGGCGCTGGCCGCGGACCCGCCGGTGCTGCTGATGGACGAGCCGTTCAGCGCGGTCGACCCGGTGGTGCGCGAAGGGCTCCAGGACGAGCTGCTGCGGCTGCAGGCGGAGCTGGACAAGACCATCGTCTTCGTGACGCACGACATCGACGAGGCCATCCGCATCGGCGACAAGGTCGCGGTGATGCGCACCGGCGGCTTCCTCGCCCAGTACGCGCCGCCGGCCGTCCTGCTGACCAGACCCGCGGACGACTTCGTGGCGAACTTCGTCGGCAAGGACCGCGGCTACCGCAGTCTGTCCTTTGTGGACTCGTCGGGTGTCGAGGTGGCCGAGGTCGCCACCGTCGCCGACGGTTCCGCGTTCGAGTCCTCTCCGGACTGGCGACTGGTGGTGGACGCGGACAAGCGCCCGCAGGGCTGGGTCGCGCCGGACGCCTCGGTCGTGCCGGGCGGCTCGCTGTACGAGGTGGGCGCGTCGATCCGGGGCGCGCTGGACTCGGCGTTGTCCTCGCCGTCCGGGCTCGGGGTCGCGGTGGACGCGGAGGGCCGGTTGGCCGGTGTCGTCACGGCCCGGCAGGTGCTGGACGTGATCGAGAGCCGCCGTGGGTGACATGGTGACCTACCTCAGCGACGCCGGTACGAGGGCGGCGCTGCTGGACAGGCTGCTCGAACACGTCTACCTGTCGCTGGTGCCGCTGGTCGTGTCGGTGGTGCTGGCGATCGTCCTCGGCCTGCTGTGCCACCGGTTCCGCCCGGTCAACGCGACGCTGATCGCGTTGTCGAACGTCCTCTACACGATCCCGTCGCTGGCCCTGTTCGCGATCATCCCCGCGTTGATCGGCACCAGGGTGCTCGACCCGGTCAACGTGATCAGCGCGCTGACCCTCTACACCACCGCGCTGCTGGTCCGACCGGTCGCCGAGGCGCTGGACGCGGTGCCGTCGCACGTCACCGCCGCGGCCACCGCGATGGGCTTCCGGCCGTGGCGCCGGTTCCTCACGGTGGAGCTGCCGCTGGCCGTGCCGGTGCTCGCGGCGGGCGTGCGGGTCGGGTCGGTGAGCAACATCAGCCTGGTCAGCGTCGGCGCGCTGATCGGCACCGGCGGCCTCGGCACGCTGTTCACCGACGGCTTCCAGCAGCGCTACCTCGCGCCGATCATCGTCGGCATCGTGCTGACCCTGGTGCTGGCGCTCGTGGTCGACCTGCTGCTGGTGCTGCTCCGCAACCGACTGACCCCGTGGGTGCTGGTGGGTAAGCCATGATCTTCGCCGAGGCGTTCGCGTGGCTGGTCGACCCGGCCAACTGGTCGGGCGGCAAGTCGATCCCGGTGCGGGTCGGCGTCCACCTGCTGTTCTGCGTCGGGGCGGTGCTCGGCGCGGCGCTGGTCGCCGTGCCGCTTGGCCTGTTCGTCGGCCACACCGGGCGCGGCTCTGTGGTGCTGGTCGGCGGCAGCAACGCGTTGCGCGCGTTGCCGACGCTGGGTCTGGTGACGTTCCTGTACCTGATCACGGGCGGCGGCACGGTCGGTGTGCTGATCGCGTTGATCGTGCTCGCCGTGCCGCCGATCCTGGCCGGCACCTACGCGGGCATCCAGGACGTCGACCGCGGTGTCGTGGACGCGGCGCGTGGCATGGGGATGACCGGGACGCAGCGGTTGTGGCGGGTCGAGGTGCCGAACGCGCTGCCGCTGCTCATCGGCGGCCTGCGCAACGCGATGCTGCAAGTCGTGGCCACCGCGTCGGTGGCGGCGTACGTCGGGATCGAGACGTTGGGACGTCCACTCCTGGACGGCGTGCGGGTCCTGGACTACGCGCAGTTCGTCGGCGGCGCGATCCTCATCGCGCTGCTCGCGGTCGCGCTGGACGCGGTGCTCGCGGGCGTGGGCAGGCTCGTCGTGCCCGCGGGCGTGCGGCTGTCCGCCCGAGCGGGGAGGACGCGGTCGAGCAGGATGCAGTCGAGGCGCCGGAAGAGTCCGGTGCCCGTCGAATCTGGAGGAAGTCCGGCATGAAGCGCACGTTGGCCGTCATCGTCGCCGCGGCCACCCTGGTCGTCTCCGCCTGCGGGTCCAAAGAGGACTTGGGCGGGACCGGTCAGGAAGCCGCGTCGGGTGAGGTCGTGGTCGGTTCGGCCGACTTCACCGAGAACAAGATCCTGGCCGAGATCTACGCCGGCGCGCTGAAGGCGACCGGCGCGAAGGTGTCGGTCCGCGCCGGTATCGGTGCCCGCGAACTGGTCGTGAAGGCGTTGCAGGACAAGTCGCTCGGCGTGGTGCCGGAGTACACCGGCAACCTGCTGAACTACTTCGACAAGACCAACACCACGACCGAGGCGGAGGCCGTCTACGCGGCGTTGAAGTCCAAGACACCGCAAGGCCTGGAGGTGCTGGAGAAGTCGGACGCGGAGGACAAGGACGTCCTGGTGGTCACGAAGGCCACTGCGGACGGTGGCGTGAAGTCGATCGCCGACCTCGGGTCCGGCAAGTACGTGCTCGGCGCGGCCGGCGAGTGGCAGCAGCGCTGGGAAGCGAAGATCAAGGATTTGTACGGGGTGACGTTCACCGAGATCAAGACGACCGACGCGGGCGGCCCGATCACCGTGGACGCGTTGAAGAACGGCACCGTCCAGGTGATCAACCTCTACACCACGTCCGCCGACATCAAGGCGAACGGCTTCGTGGAGCTGGAAGACCCGAAGACGATGTACCCGGCCCAGAACATCGTGCCGCTGCTCCGCTCGGACGCGGTCGACGCGAAGGGCAAGGAGGCGCTGGACAAGGTCTCCGCGGCGCTCACCACCGAGAACCTGGCCGATCTGGTCAAGCAGGTGGACGTCGACAAGAAGACCGTGGCGAACGTGGCGGCGGAGTTCCTGAAGACCGTCAGCCTCTGATCCTCCCGATTTCGTGGGCCGGGGGTGGGCGACCACCCCCGGCCCACGAGCGTTTTCGCGACCTTCCGAGAATCGTCGTGGTCGTGGCGCGAGCCGCCACCACCGGGTGTTCCGTCACGTACGCGGTCCCGCTGACCGTCCGGGGTGGGAACCCGCGGCACGTCCGCGGGTTCCCACCCGCTCGACCGGACCGGGCTCAGCCCCGGCCGCCGATCCGCCCGGTCAGCTCGTCCGCCGCACGTCGGATCTCCACCGCCAGCTCCGGCCACGTCTCGCCGCACTCCACCTCGCAGACGTGCCGGAACGTCACCGTGATCGCCGCGATCGGCCGCTCGCCGTGGTCGAAGACGGGCGCCGCCACCGAGGCGAACCCGGCCGTCACGTACCCGTCCTCCACCGCCCACCCGCGCCGCCGTTCCACCGACAGCAACCGCCGCAACGCGGGCAGGTTCCGCGGACCCCTGCCGGTCCGGTCCACGAACGGGCCGCCCGGGAACAACGCCCGCACCTGCGCCGCGGGCAACCGCGCCAGCATGGCCCGCCCCGAAGCGGTCAGGTGCGCCGGCAGTCGCACGCCCACGTCCGACACGATCGTGGTCGGCTGCCGGGGCTGCTCCCGCACGAGGTAGAGCGCCTCCGCACCGTGCAGCACGCCGAGGTGGGCAGTGCGCCCCACCGAGTCGACCAACCGCCGCAGCACCGGACGCGCCAGCCGTTCCAGCGGGTCGTGCCTGAGGTACGCCGAGCCGAGCTCGAACGCCGCCACGCCCAGCCCGTAGCGTCGCTCCTCGGGGAAGTGGGTCGCGAACCCGGCCGCCGTCAGCTCCGCCAGCAGGTGGTACGTCGTGGACCTGGGCAGGGACAGCTCACGCGCCACCGCCGCCGCCGACAGCGGACCGGGCCTGCCGGCCAGCAGGCGCAGCACCGCGAGCCCACGGCGCAACGCCGGCACCTCGCTGCTGCCTCCCACGAAACCCATTCTCAACAAAACCGGGGTGCGGCGCATTGGAGGGTTATGACGACCAGCTTCGAGGACTTCGCCACCGGGCAGGTCACCCCGCTGCTGCGCTACGCCACCGTGCTGACGGGTGACCCGCACCTGGCGCAGGACGTCGTCCAGGAGTGCCTGCTCAGGGCCCAACAGCGCTGGTCACGCATAGCGAAGCTGGACGCGCCCGCCGCGTACGTCAAGCGGATGGTCACCAACGAGTACCTGGGTTGGCGACGCCGCCGGGCGCACGCCCCGCTGCCGGACGTCGACCCGCCGGACCAGGACCGGTTCGGCGACTACGACGAACGCCAAGCGATGCTCCAGCGCATCGACCGGCTCCCGCGCAAGCAGAAGGCGGCCGTCGTGCTCCGCTTCTACGAGGGCTACGACGACGCCGAGATCGCGGGGGTGCTGGGCTGCTCCCGGGTCACGGTCCGCAGCCACATCTCCCGCGCACTGGCCACGCTGCGCACGAACGTCCGGGTGAAGGAGGAGCTGTGACCGACACCGAGAGCCTGATCAGGGACGCCCTGCGACTGCGCGCCGACCAGGCCCCGCCGGAGGGCGCGGTGCTGGCCGCCCTGCGCCGTCCCAAGCGCAGCCGCAAGCCGGTGTTCCTGGCCGTCACGGCGGCAACGGCCGCCGCCGTCGCCATCGTCACCACGATGATCGGGCGACCCGTGGCCGAGTCACCGCCGGGCGGCCACAGCACCACCGTGCTGACGACGGCCACGACACCCACGACGGTCACCCCGATCGGCCTGGGGCACAGCCCGACGTGGCTGCCCGACGGCTTCGTCGAGACCAAGAGGTGGTTCGGGGATGACGTGTCCGTCCAACGCGACTGGACGGGCCGGCCCGCGTCCACCGGGCTCCCGCCGCCCCGGGTGCAGCTGGTGATCAAGCACGCGGAGGCGCAGGAGCGGGACGTCGAACAGCGGATCGCCACCGGGCCTGCCGTCGACCGGGTGATGGTCAACGATGCGCCGGGCCTGTTCTCGAACGACACGTCGGGCCCGAACGAGTCGAACGGGACGCTGTCCTTCACCCCGGCGCCGGGCGTCTACGCCGTCCTGTCCGTTTACGCCACGCTCGACGTCCGCACGACCCTGTGGCGGATCGCCATATCCGTCCGGCCCGACCCGACCGTGGTGCGTCCGCCGCTGTCCGTCGGCGGATCGGCCCCCTACCTGGTCGAGGTGACCGACGAGGGCTGGATGGCGCAGGCCATGGGGCAGATCGACGGCGCCGGCTACGTGGCCGCGCTGGGTACCGCTCCCCGCAGGCAGTCGAAGACCGGCTTCCAGGAGCAGCCGCGCGCCGTGACGGCCCGAGGTCTGCCCGCCGAGTACCTGGTCTCGTCCCACGGGTCGCTGACCGTCCGGTTGAGCCCGGACCTGTACCTCACGGTGGAGGCGCTCGATCAGGGCGTGGCGTCCGCGGAGGAGATGATCGCCGTGGCCGAGGCGGTGGTGGTCGACCCGGACCCGGACGTCGCCTGGGCGGTCCGGTGATCGGCTTGGGAGCCCACCCGGGCAGGGCCGCCGCCTGTCCCTGACCACGAGTCTGGGATACCAGACACGATCGGCGGACGTCGGGTCGTGCGGACCCGGCCGCCGGGTTGAGATGGGTCCATGCAACCCGTGCAGCTGGGTCCGAAACCCCTGACCCGCGATGACGTCCACGCCGTGGCGCGAGGCGACGCGCGCGTGGAGATCACGGAGGCGTCGCGCGAGGCGGTCACCACCGCCCGTGCGCACATCGAACGCCTGGCCACCGCCGAGCAGCCGACCTACGGCGTCTCCACGGGGTTCGGCGCGCTCGCGGTCCGGCACATCCCGCCGGACCGCCGAGCGGCCCTCCAGCAGTCCCTCGTCCGCTCGCACGCGGCGGGCTCGGGCCCCATGGTCGAGCGCGAGGTGGTCCGCGCCCTCGTGCTGCTCCGCCTCAAGACCCTCACCAGCGGTCACACGGGCATCCGGCTGGAGACGGCCGAGGCGATGGCCGCGATGCTGAACGCGGGCATCACCCCGGTCGTGCACGAGTTCGGCTCGCTCGGCTGCTCCGGTGACCTGGCACCGCTGTCCGCCGCCGCCCTGGCCCTGACCGGCGAGGGCGACGTGCACGACGCGGACGGCACCCTGCTCCCGGCCGCCGAAGCCCTCGCCAAGGCGGGCATCCAGCCCGTCCGCCTGGCCGAGAAGGAGGGCCTGGCGCTGATCAACGGCACGGACGGCATGCTCGGCATGCTCATCCTGGCCGTCAAGGACCTGCACTACCTGCTGGACGTCGCGGACCTGACCGCCGCGATGAGCGTCGAAGCCCTCCTCGGCACGGACCGCGTGTTCGCCGCCGACCTCCACGCCCTGCGCCCGCACCCCGGTCAGGGTCGTTCCGCGCAGCGGATGGCGGAGATCCTGCGCGACTCCGAGATCATGGAGAGCCACCGCGGCCCGGACTGCACCAGGGTGCAGGACGCCTACTCGTTGCGCTGCTCGCCGCAGGTGCACGGCGCGGCCCGCGACACCGTCGCCTACGCCGAGACCGTGGCCGACCGGGAACTGGCCTCGTCCATCGACAACCCGGTGGTGCTGGCCGACGGCCGGGTCGAGTCGAACGGCAACTTCCACGGCGCGCCGATCGCCTACGTGCTGGACTTCCTGGCCATCCCGACCGCCGACGTGGCGAGCATCGCCGAGCGACGCACGGACCGGATGCTCGACGTGAACCGCTCGCACGGCCTGCCGCCGTTCCTGGCGCACGACCCGGGCGTCGACTCCGGCCACATGATCGCCCAGTACACCCAGGCCGCGATCGTCAGCGAGCTCAAGCGCCTGGCCGTGCCCGCCTCGGTCGACTCGATCCCGAGCAGCGCCATGCAGGAGGACCACGTCTCCATGGGCTGGTCCGCCGCGCGCAAGCTGCGCCAGTCCGTCGACGGCCTGCGCCGCGTCCTCGCGATCGAGCTGCTGACCGCAGGCCGTGCCCTGGACCTGCGCAAGCCGCTCAAGCCCGCCCCCGCCACCGCGGCGGCCGTCGCGAAGCTCCGCGAGCACGTCGAGGGCCCCGGCCCGGACCGCCACCTCGCGCCCGAGATCGCCGCCGCCGAAGACCTGATCCGGAAGGGAGTCCTCTGATGGTGCGCGCTGCCCGGGGAACCGACCTCACCGCCCGCAGCTGGCCGACCGAAGCCGCCCTGCGGATGTTCCACAACAACCTCGACCCGGACGTCGCCGAACGCCCCGACGACCTGGTCGTCTACGGCGGCACCGGCAAGGCCGCCCGCGACTGGCCGAGCTTCCACGCCATCACCCGCGAGCTCACGAACCTCGAGGACGACGAGACCCTGCTCGTCCAGTCCGGCCGCCCGGTCGGCGTCATGCGCACCCACGAGTGGGCGCCGCGCGTGCTGATCGCGAACTCCAACCTCGTGCCGGACTGGGCGAACTGGCCCGAGTTCCGCCGTCTCGAAGCCGAGGGCCTGACCATGTACGGCCAGATGACGGCCGGGTCGTGGATCTACATCGGCACCCAGGGCATCCTCCAGGGCACCTACGAGACGTTCGCCGCCGTCGCCGACAAGCGTTTCGACGGCACCCTCCGCGGCACGCTCACCGTCACCGCGGGCCTGGGCGGCATGGGCGGCGCGCAACCGCTTGCGGTCACCATGAACGAGGGCGTGGCGCTCTGCATCGAGATCGACCCGCAGCGCGCCCGCCGCCGCGTGGAGACCCGCTACCTGGACGAGATCGCGGACGACGTCGACGACGCGATCGCGCGGGTGCTGAAGGCGAAGGCCGAGGGCCGGGCGCTGTCCGTCGGGCTGATCGGCAACGCCGCCGAGGTGCTGCCCGAGCTGCTGCGCCGCGACGTGCCGGTGGACATCGTCACCGACCAGACCTCCGCGCACGACCCGCTGGCGTACTGCCCGAAGGGCGTCGCGGTGGAGGACTGGCCCGACTACGCCGCCGCCAAGCCGGACGAGTTCACCGACCGGGCCCGCGAGTCGATGGCCGACCACGTCGAGGCCATGGTCGGCTTCATGGACCGCGGCGCGGAGGTGTTCGACTACGGCAACTCGATCCGCGGTGAGGCCAAGGCCGGCGGCTACGACCGGGCGTTCGACTTCCCGGGCTTCGTCCCCGCCTACATCCGGCCCCTGTTCTGCGAGGGCAAGGGCCCGTTCCGCTGGGCGGCGCTCTCCGGCGACCCGGCCGACATCGCGGCGACCGACCGGGCGATCCTGGAGCTGTTCCCGGAGAACGAGCGGCTGGCCCGCTGGATCAAGATGGCCGGTGAGCGCGTCGAGTTCCAGGGCCTGCCCGCCCGCATCTGCTGGCTCGGCTACGGCGAGCGCCACCTCGCCGGGCTCAAGTTCAACGAGATGGTGGCGTCGGGCGAGCTGTCCGCGCCGATCGTCATCGGCCGGGACCACCTCGACTGCGGCTCGGTGGCGTCCCCGTACCGGGAGACCGAGGCGATGGCCGACGGCTCCGACGCCATCGCCGACTGGCCGCTGCTGAACGCCCTGGTCAACACCGCTTCCGGG
Source organism: Saccharothrix sp. NRRL B-16314 (assembly GCF_000716595.1). GTDB lineage: Bacteria > Actinomycetota > Actinomycetes > Mycobacteriales > Pseudonocardiaceae > Actinosynnema. Next base: position 2,895 of record NZ_JNXC01000035.1, on the reverse strand, counting down.
GCCACCTGGGTGTCCCTGCACCACGGCGGCGGCGTCGGCATCGGCCGGTCCATCCACGCCGGTCAGGTGACGGTCGCGGACGGGACCGCGCTGGCGGCGCAGAAGATCGAGCGGGTGCTGACCAACGACCCCGCGATGGGCGTGATCCGGCACGTCGACGCCGGGTACCAGCGGGCCGTCGACGTCGCCGCCGAGAAGCACGTCCCGATCCCGATGAGCAGCGATGACTGACCTCCAGGACATCTCCGACGTCGGGCGCGACCGCCGGCGCGGCGGCTACTCGCGGCACGGTTTCGACAAGGTCGAGCTCGAACTCCGCGCCTGGTTCGCCGAGGAGGCGACGCGTCGGGGGATCGACGTCCGGCCCGACCGCAACGGCAACATCTGGGCGTGGTGGGGCAAGCCGGGGCCCGACGCGGTGATCACCGGCAGCCACCTGGACTCGGTGCCGGGTGGCGGTGCGTTCGACGGGCCGTTGGGCGTGGTGTCGGCCCTGCAAGCGGTGGACTTGTTGCGGGCGCGCGGTTTCACGCCGTCGCGGCCGTTGGCGATCGTGGTGTTCGTGGAGGAGGAGGGTGGGCGCTTCGGCGTCGCCTGCCTCGGATCACGCCTGATGACCGGCGCGATCGCACCGGAGGTCGCCGCCAAGCTGACCGATGCCGACGGCGTCACGTTCGGCGAGGCGGCGCACGCCTCCGGCTTCGACCCGCTGCGGATGGGCCGGGACGACCGCGCGCTGTCGTACCTCAGCGCGTTCGTGGAGCTGCACGTCGAGCAGGGGCGCGGCCTGGACGTCCCGGTTGGCCTGGCGAGTTCGATCCTGGCCCACGGCCGGTGGCGGTACACGTTCACCGGTGAGGGCAACCACGCCGGTGCGACGTTGATCGAGGACCGTCGCGACCCGATGCTGCCGGCGGCGCAGATGGTGCTGGCGGCACGGCGCGCGGCCACTTCCGGCGCCCGTGCGACGGTCGGCCGCCTGGTGCCGAACCCCGGTGGCACCAACGTCATCCCGTCGTCGGTGGACGTCTGGCTGGACGCCCGTGCCGGCGACGAGCCGCGCACCCGCGAGGTGGTCGACCGGATCACGGCGGCGGCACGGGCGGCGGCCGAGGAGGAGGGGTGCTCGGTGCGGGTGACGGAGGAGAGCTGGGGCGGGACGGTGCACTTCGACGCCGGTCTCATGTCCGACATCCGGGGTGCTCTCGGTGAGGGCACCCCTGATCTGCCCACCGGTGCCGGTCACGACGCCGGCATCCTGGCCGCGCACGTGCCGACCGCGATGTTGTTCGTGCGCAACCCGACCGGGATCAGCCACGCGCCGGACGAGTTCGCCGAGGCGGACGACTGCGCGGCGGGCGTGGTGGCGTTGGCGACGACGTTGGAGCACCTGACGCGATGAAGAGCTTCTGGTGCGAACGCGCGTGGCTGCCGGACGGCATCGCGTCGCGGGTGCTCGTGCGGGTGGACAAGGGTGCGATCGCATCGGTGTCTACAGTGGACACCATCCCGCTCGGCGCGGAACGCCTGCACGGCATGGTGTTCCCCGGTTTCGCCAACGCGCACTCGCACGCGTTCCACCGGGCGTTGCGCGGGCGCACGCATTCGGGTGGCGGCACGTTCTGGACGTGGCGCGACCGGATGTACGCGGTGGCGGAACGGCTGACGCCCGACTCGTACCTCGAGCTGGCCACGGCCGTGTACGCGGAGATGGCCGTGGCCGGGGTGACGGCGGTGGGGGAGTTCCACTACCTGCACAGCGGTGGGAACGAGATGGCCGAGGCCCTGCGCCAGGCCGCTCGGGACGCGGGAATCCGGCTGACCCTGTTGGACGCCTGCTACCTGGCCGGTGGGATCGGCCAGCCGGTGCGGGGGGTGCAGGAGCGGTTCTCGGACGGGACCGCGGACCGGTGGCTCGACCGGGTCGCGGAACTCCGCGGTGACGAGAACACCCGGATCGGCGCGGCGATCCACTCGGTCCGCGCCGTGCCGCGCGAGGCGTTGTCGCTGGTGGCGCGGGCGTTCCCCGACCGGCCGCTGCACGTGCACCTGTCGGAGCAGCCGGCCGAGAACGAGGCCTGCCTGGAGGCGTACGGGGTGACGCCGACGGAGCTGCTGGCCGAGGCCGGTGCCCTGACGCCGCGGACGACGGCCGTCCACGGGACGCACCTGTCCACGAAGGACATAGGCCTGCTGGGTGCGACGCGGTCCGGGGTGTGCTTCTGCCCGACGACGGAGGCCGACTTGGCGGACGGCATCGGACCGGCGCGCGAGTTGGCGGACGCCGGGGTGGCGTTGTCGTTGGGGAGTGACCAGCACGCGGTGATCGACCCGTTGGCGGAGGCGCGGGCGTTGGAGCACAACGAGCGGTTGCGGACGGGCGAACGTGGCCGGTTCACCCCGGCGGAACTCGTCGGGGCGCTGACGAACCACGCGTCGATCGGCTGGCCGGAGGCCGGTCGGATCGAGGTGGGAGCCCCGGCCGACTTCACCGCCGTTCGGATGAATTCCGTCCGGACCGCCGGTGCCGAGCCCGAGCAGTTGATCCTCGCCGCGACCGCGTCGGACGTCGCGGTGGTAGTGGTCGGGGGAAAGGTCGTGGCCCGCGATGGTGTGCACGAGCAGTTGGGCGACGTGGCGCGCCTCCTGACGGATGTACTCGCCTGAGTAGGTGACGGGATTCCGGCGGTCTCGTTGGGATGACAGGCACGATTCCTTCGCCTTGGAGGTGAATTCACGCGTCCGTGGGAGCCCGGTGACGGACCGTGCCATTTCCGAGCGGTTTCCTTGCCTGGCCGGGTGATGACGTGCGAATGTCTGTTCGACTATTGTTCGGGTATGGATGTTTCGCCGGTGTTGTTGACCGAGGACGACGTGTTCGCCGCCATTGCGGAG
>NZ_JNXC01000034.1 GCF_000716595.1 Saccharothrix sp. NRRL B-16314 | reverse complement strand
GGCGGGGGCTGGGTCGGCGGGATGGGGGTCGTCGGCTGCGGGTTCGGTGGGCGTGGGTTCGGCGGCAGCTGGGTCGGCTGGGGTAACTGGGGTGGGCTCGGCGGCGGGTTTGGCGGGAGCGGGAGCAGCGGGAGAGGCTGGAGCGGGGGCGGCCGGCCTGGGTGCCGCTGGTGTGGGTGGTGGGGCGGCGGTGGTTGAGGCTGTCGCGCCGGCTGTGCCGGTGGCTGATCTGGTCGGCCAGCAAGAGGCGGCCAAGCGGCTTGCCGAGTGGTTCGACCTGACGTTCAGCCATCCCGAGTTGTTGGCCCGGCTCGGCGCGACGCCGCGCCTGGCGGCGTTGGTCAGTGGCCCCGAGGGGGTCGGTAAGGCGACGTTCGTGCGAGCCGTCGCGCACGGCGCGGGGGCGGCGGTCGTGGAGGTGGCTGCGCCCAGCGTCGCGGTGCTGGAGGCCAATGCGGCGGCGCAGCGGGTGGCGGATGCGTTGGCTTCGGCTCCGACGCCGGCGGTGTTGTTGTTGACCGACGTGGAGGCCTTGTTGCCCGCGTCCACGCCGCCGCCGGTGGCGACGGTCGTGCTGGAGACCTTGCGGCGGCGTCCCGAGGGGGTCGCGTTGGTCGTCACCAGCGCCCACCCCGAGGCCGTCGACCCCCGCCTGCGGGTGCCCGAGCTGGTCGACCGCGAGCTGGTCCTGCCGTTGCCGGACGGCTCCGGTCGGACGGAGTTGCTGCGGGTGCTGTTGCGCGACGTGCCCGTCGAGTCCGATGTGGACCTGGGCGCGGTGGCGGATCGGACGCCCGGGTTCGTCGCGGCGGACCTGGTGGCGCTGCGGCGGGAAGCCGCGGTTCGGGCGGCCATGCGGCAACGCGACGTGGACGAGCCCCGGGTCGCGCAGACCGACCTGCTCGAGGCCTTGGAGACTGTCCGACCTATCTCCATGTCGACTTCGGACACGTTGCGGACCGGTGGCCTGACGTTGGACGACGTCGGCGACATGGCCGAGGTCAAGCAGGCGTTGACGGAGGCCGCGCTGTGGCCGTTGCAGTACCCGGATTCGTTCGCCCGCCTCGGTGTCGCGCCGCCGCGCGGGTTGCTGCTGTACGGGCCGCCTGGGTGCGGGAAGACGTTCCTGGTGCGGGCGCTGGCCGGCACCGGACGCCTGAACGTGCTGTCGGTGAAGGGCGCCGAGCTGATGGACAAGTTCGTCGGCGAGTCGGAGCGGGCGGTTCGGGAGCTGTTCCGGCGGGCCGCGGAGGCGGCGCCGGCGTTGGTGTTCCTGGACGAGGTCGACGCGTTGGCGCCCCGGCGCGGGCAGTCGTCGGACTCCGGCGTGTCGGACCGGGTCGTGGCGGCGCTGCTGACGGAACTGGACGGGGTGGAGCCGCTGCGGGACGTCATCGTGCTGGGTGCGACGAACCGGCCTGAGCTGGTGGACCCGGCGCTGTTGCGGCCCGGTCGGTTGGAGCGGCTGGTGTACGTGCCGCCGCCGGACGCCGAGGCGCGGGCCGAGATCCTGCGGGCTTCCGCCCGGAACACGCCGTTGGCGTCGGACGTGGACCTCGGCGCGGTGGCTGAGGAGTTGGACGGGTATTCGGCGGCGGACTGCGCCGCGTTGATCCGGGAGGCCGCGTTGACCGCGATGCGGGAGTCGTTGGCGGCGGCGGAGGTGACGGGTGCTCACCTCGCGGCGGCGCGCGTGGCGGTTCGGCCTTCGTTGGACCCGGCGCAGCTCGCCACCCTGGCTGCTTACGCCAAGTCACGTGAGCGGTGAGGCCTGGCCGCGTGAGCGGTGACGCCTGGCCGCGCGAACTGCGGACGGGCGGACGGCGGACGACAAGGGGCCGGTTCTCGGGCGTTCGGCTCGGGTGGGGTCAGGAGACCTTGGCGCCTGGGCCCTTGTAGTCGTTGGTCACGATCACGATGATGCCGGGGTGGGCGGCTTGGATGCCGTCGAAGCGGGCTTCCACCCTGGCCTTGAGGAGTGCGGCCAGTTCGCGGGCCGAGGCTTCCTCGTCGGTGCCGGGGCGGTAGTAGACCGTGGTGGTGGGGATGTTCCCGGACGAGTAGTTGCCCTTTTCGGCGACCTGCCAGCCGGCTCGTGCCACGTCGTCGGACGCGCGTGCGGCCAGGCCCTGGGTGGTGCTGTTGTTGTAGACGCGCACCGGGGGCTTGGGTGTCGTGGCGACGGGCGGCGGCGGGGTGTCCGTCGCCCCGGTGGTGGGGGCGGCGGTGGTGGCGGGCGGGGACGTCTCCGAAGGTGAGGGGGACGTCGGTTCGCCGGAAGCGGTGCCGGAGGTGCCGGGGGTGCCGGGGGTGTCCGATGAGCCTGGAGTGCCTGAAGTGCCGGGGGTGTCGGAGGCGGCGGAGGCGGCGGACGGCGGGGTGGGTTGGGCGGCGGAGGAATCGTCTCCCGGTCCGCCGACGAACAGGCTGACCAGGCCGATCACCAGAGCGATGGCGGCCACGCCGAGCAGCGCGTAGCCGGCGGCCCGCGCCGGGTGGGCGGGGCCGGTCGACTGTTCCGGATTGGTCATCGGAGCTCGACGCCCAGCCGCTTGGCCGCGCGGGCGCGTTGCCTGCCGGACCGGGACCTGCGCAGTCTCTTGATCAACATCGGATCGGCGGCCAACGCCTCTTCCTTCTCGATCAACGCGTTGAGCAGCTGGTAGTACCGCGTGGGGGACATGTCGAACAGCTCTTTGACGGCTTGTTCCTTCGCACCCGCGTACTTCCACCACTGGCGTTCGAAGGCCAGGATCTCGCGCTCCCGGTCGTTCAAACCGTCGTCCGGCCCTTCCGCCGGCGCCAGTGCCTCTGCGGCGTCCATCTGGCTCCTCAGCCGTGTCCCGTGCGTGGGTGCCATTACATCACGTGATCTTCGTGAGGGTCGGCTCATCGGTCGGCGCGTCCGATGGGACGCGCGGATAGGCTTGGCGTCATGGCAGTTCACCCGATCCGGATCGCCGGAGATCCCGTGCTCCACCACCCGACCCGTCCGGTCGAGGCTTTCGACGAGGCGCTGCGCGTCTTGATCGACGACATGTTCGAGACGATGGCGGCGGCGCACGGTGTGGGCCTGGCGGCCAACCAGATCGGGCTCGACCTGCGGCTGTTCGTGTACGACTGCCCGGACGACGAGGGTGTGCGGCACCGGGGTGTGGTGGTGAACCCGGTGCTGGAGACGTCGGACGTGCCGTTGGGCATGCCTGATCCGGACGACGATTTCGAGGGTTGCCTGTCGGCGCCGGGTGAGACGTACCCGACGGGTCGGGCGCAGTGGGCGAAGGTGACCGGGTTCGACGGTGACGGGAAGCCCGTCGAGGTCGAGGGCACGGGGTTCCTGGCGCGGTGCCTCCAGCACGAGACGGATCACCTGGACGGGTTCATCTACCTGGACCGGCTGGTGGGGCGGCACAAGCGGGCGGCGCGGAAGATGATCAAGGCGAACGGCTGGGGCGTGCCCGGTCTGTCGTGGGATCCGGCCACGTCTCCCGACCCGTTCGCGGACGACGACGAGGACTAGGACCAGGACCGGCACCAGGGCCGGTGGCGCCCGCTAGACCGGGTCGGCGGCCGTCTCGTCGTGGGCGGTGTGCCGGAACGCGTCCGGGTGTGGCTTCGGCTGGTGGTCGGCGCGCGGTGGGCGTTCGGGGCGGCGCCAGGGCAGTTCGGGGAACGACGCCAGTTCGACGTGCGTGGCGCAGCCGGCCAGGTCGGCGTAGCCGCCGGCGAGGACGGCGGCCCTGATGCGCTGGACCTGTCCGATCGTCGGCAGCTCCCCCACCAGCAGGAACGGCAGGAGCAGCCGCCACGCGCCGATGGTCGCGGCGCGGCACCGGTGTGGTGCGCGCAGGGCGGCTCGGGCGACGCGCAGCGCGTGTTCGCCGGCTGTGATCGACGTGGGGTACCCGGCGTGGTCCCAGGACCAGCGCAGGCCGTCGGCCATGGCGCACCGGACGCAGTCGACGGGTCCGGTGCCGAGTTCGTCGCCGCACTGGGAGCACGTGACGAGGGTCATGGCCCAGTCGGTGCACGTCCACGGGTGGTGTCCGACCTCGTCGGCCAGCACGAGTTCGGCCAGTTCGCGCTCGCCCGAGCCGCCTTCGGCGAGCTGTTCGGCGGCCAGCAGCTCCTGCCAGTCGAGCAGCCAGTACTGGTCGACCAGTTCGACGCAGAACCGGCAGCCGGGGTAGCCGCGTCCGGCGAGGTCGCCGCACGACGGGCATGGCGAGACGGCGGCGGGGCGGGCCACGCGCCGGGCGCCGGGCGGGAACGGCTGGTGATCAGCCACGCGGTGAAAGGTACGCGTAATCGGGCGGGGTTGGCATCCGCGGCTTGGCTTCGGGACCGAGCCGTGGCATCGTCGGGCCGACAGCTCCACACACTGACAACTCAACACACGCGGGAGCTCGCGCCACAGCGGGCTGAGAGGGCGGCTGGAGCCAGGGGCTCCGGTGCCGCCGACCGCCTGAACCTGACCGGGTAATGCCGGCGTAGGGAGGAATGTCGTGACGGCACTTGACGACCGTTCGGTCAAGCCCAGTGTCACCACCGGGCCGATCTCCGGCTCGCACAAGGTCCACCGCGTGGTGGACGAGGACGTGCGGGTGCCTTTCCGGAGGGTCGAGTTGACCAATGGCGATCACGTCGATCTGTACGACACTTCCGGTCCGTATACCGACGACGACGTCACCATCGACGTCCACAGTGGACTGCCCGCGTTGCGCGCGGGGTGGATCGCGGGGCGTGAGCCGGTCAACGGGGCGGTGACCCAGTTGGCGTACGCGAGGGCCGGGGTCATCACGCCGGAGATGCGGTTCATCGCGGCCAGGGAGGGCATGAGCCCCGAGGTCGTGCGGGAGGAGGTGGCGATCGGGCGGGCGGTCATCCCGCTCAACCGGAACCACCCCGAGGCCGAGCCCATGATCATCGGCAAGAAGTTCCTGGTGAAGATCAACGCGAACATCGGCAACTCGGCCGTGACCTCCTCGATCGAGGAGGAGGTGGAGAAGATGGTGTGGGCGTCGCGCTGGGGCGCCGACACGATCATGGACTTGTCCACGGGGAAGCGGATCCACGAGACCCGTGAGTGGATCATGCGGAATTCGCCGGTGCCGATCGGGACGGTGCCGATCTACCAGGCGTTGGAGAAGGTGGACGGCGATCCGGCGAAGCTGTCGTGGGAGGTGTACCGCGACACGGTAATCGAGCAGGCCGAGCAGGGCGTCGACTACATGACGGTGCACGCGGGCGTGTTGCTGCGGTACGTGCCGATGACGGCGCGCCGGGTGACGGGCATCGTGTCGCGCGGCGGGTCGATCATGGCGGCGTGGTGCTTGGCGCACCACAAGGAGAGCTTCCTGTACACGCACTTCGAGGAGCTCTGCGAGATCCTGCGGAAGTACGACGTGACGTTCTCGCTGGGTGACGGGTTGCGGCCGGGTTCGATCGCGGACGCGAACGACGAGGCGCAGTTCGCCGAGTTGCGGACGTTGGGCGAGTTGACGCACGTCGCGCGGGCGCACGACGTGCAGGTGATGATCGAGGGTCCGGGTCACGTGCCGATGCACAAGATCGCGGAGAACGTGCGGTTGGAGGAGGAGTGGTGCGGTGAGGCGCCGTTCTACACCCTCGGGCCGTTGGCGACGGACGTCGCGCCGGGGTACGACCACATCACGTCGGCGATCGGTGCGGCGCAGATCGGCTGGTTGGGCACGGCGATGCTGTGCTACGTGACGCCGAAGGAGCACTTGGGGCTGCCGAACCGGGATGACGTGAAGACCGGTGTGATCACGTACAAGATCGCGGCGCACAGCGCTGACCTGGCCAAGGGTCATCCGGGGGTGCAGGACTGGGACGACGCGCTGTCGAAGGCGCGGTTCGAGTTCCGGTGGGAGGACCAGTTCAACCTGTCGCTGGACCCGGACACGGCGCGGTCGTTCCACGACGAGACGTTGCCCGCGTCGCCGGCGAAGACGGCGCACTTCTGCTCGATGTGCGGGCCGAAGTTCTGCTCGATGAAGATCACCCAGGACGTGCGGCGGTACGCGGAGGAGCACGGTCTGTCCACTGTGGAGGCGATCGAGGCGGGCATGGCGGAGAAGTCGCACGAGTTCGGTGACCACGGCAACAAGGTCTACCTGCCGGTAGTGGATTGATCGGGGTCGGCTGATGGCGGTTGCTCCACCGAAGGTCCTCACCATCGCCGGGTCGGATTCCGGCGGTGGTGCGGGCCTGCAGGCCGATCTGCGGACGTTGTTCGCGTGCGGTGTGCACGGGATGACGGCGGTCACGGCGGTGACCGTGCAGAACTCGTTGGGTGTCACCGGGTACACCGAGATCCCGCCGGAGGTGGTGGCGGCGCAGGTCGAGGCGGTGGCCACGGACATCGGGGTGGACGCGGCGAAGACGGGGATGCTGGCGTCGGCGGCGATCATCGAGGCGGTCGCGGGCGTGCTGGACCGGGTCCACATCGGACCGTTCGTGGTGGATCCGGTGGCGGCGTCGATGCACGGGAACCAGTTGTTGGCGGATGACGCACTGGACGCGTTGCGGACGCTGCTGTTCCCGCGGGCGACGTTGGTGACGCCGAACCTGGACGAGGTGCGGCTGCTCACCGGTCTGGACGTGCGGAGCCGGGCCGACCAGCGGAAGGCTGCGGTCGCGTTGCACGCGATGGGGCCGCAATGGGTGCTGGTGAAGGGCGGGCACCTGTGGGACGACCCGGAGTGCCTGGACGTGCTGTACGACGGGTCGGAGTTCATCGAGCTGCTGGGGCCGCGGTACGACGTGAAGCACACCCACGGCAGCGGTGACACGTTGGCTTCGGCGATCGCGTCGCAGCTGGCGCGGGGTGCGGACGTGCCGGCGGCGGTGCGGTTCGGCAAGGACTTCGTCGTCCGCTCGGTGGCCGCCGCGTACCCGTTGGGCGCTGGTGTGGGTCCTGTGTCGCCTTTGTGGAGGTTGGAGGGGGATCACCGGCCTTAGGGCCACGGTGGGGTGACCGGCGCGTCTTGTGGGGCATGAGCGCACGACAGGACGTGCACGTCGCCGAGCTGGTGTTGGGTCAACCTGAGGCGGTTGCGACGCTGGTCGCGGGTTCGCTGGTGCTGGGTGCGGTCGGGTTCGCGGTCGCGCGGTGGCGCCGGTGGCCCGCGATCCCGGCCGTGCTGGCGGGGTGTGGGCTGGCGTTGGCGCTGGCGGTCACGCTCGCCCGGACGGGCGGGACGTTCACGCTGGTCACGGTCGACCCGGTGGGGCGGTGCGTCGGGAACGGGTTCTCGCTCGCCGGGTCGTGGGAACGGCTGAACCTGCTGGTGCTCGTGCCGTTCGCGTTCTTCGCCACGGTGGCCTGCCGGCGGCCGTTGCCGGTGTTCGCGGTGTCGGCGCTGGTCAGCGGCGGGGTGGAACTGGTGCAGGCCGCGACCGCGATCGGGGTGTGCGAGGCGCAGGACTTCTGCAACAACACGATCGGCGCGCTGGTCGCGGCGGTGGTGGCGTGGCTGTTCGTGGGCCTGATCGCGCCAGGTCGGCGGGGAGGGGGCAGGCCTGGCGGCGGGCGGGTCAGCCGGCCTCGCCGACCAGTTCCTCCAACGCCGGCAGCGCGTTGACCAGTGCCTCCCGGTGTTCCGGTGTCATCTGCTCGATCCGCCGCTGCAACTCGCGCACCCGCGCCGACCGGACACCGGACACCATCGTCACGCCCTCCGGCGTCGGCGTCGCCAGCCAGGCCCGCCCGTCCTGCGGGTCGGGTTCGCGGCGGACGTAACCGGACTCGACCAGGGCCGCCACGATCCGGGACAGGGTCGGTGGCGCGACGCCTTCCTTCGCGGCGAGGTCGCCCAGCCGCATCGGCCCGCACCTCGCCAGCGTGGCCAGCGCGGACACCGCTCCCGGGCCGAGGCCGGGTGACCCGGTGCGCCGCAGCAACCGGGATAGCCTGCCGATCGCGAGGTACAGCCGGGCGGTGGCGTCCTCGACCTGGTCGGCCGTCACGGCACTCCTCCTCGGGCAGACGGACACAGCTGACGAAGCGTCCATCATGCCGTGCCCGGCAATCACTCCACTGCCGGACTCGAAGCGTGCGCCCAGAACCGCTTGGGGATTCGTCCGGCAAGTCGCGCCAGCCGGCCTGCTTCGACGCCGGCGCGCATGGCCGCCGCCATCCGCTCCGGGTCCTGCGCCCTCGTCACCGCGGTGGCCAGCAGCACGGCCGAACAGCCCAGTTCCATCGCCAGCGCCGCGTCCGACGCCGTGCCGACGCCCGCGTCGAGGATCACCGGCACGGACGCGCGGGACACGATGAGTTCGATGTTGTGGGGGTTGCGGATGCCGAGGCCGGTGCCGATGGGCGAGCCGAGGGGCATCACGGCGGCGCAGCCGAGTTGTTCCAGGCGCAGCGCGAGCACCGGGTCGTCGGACGTGTAGGGCAGCACCACGAACCCGTCGTCGACGAGCTGCTCCGCCGCGTCCAGCAGCTCCACCGGGTCGGGCAGGAGCGTCCGGTCGTCGGCGATCACCTCCAGCTTCACCCAGTTCGTGTCGAGGGCTTCGCGCGCGAGCCGGGCGGTGAGCACGGCTTCGGCGGCGGTGCGGCAGCCTGCGGTGTTGGGCAGGGCGGCGATGCCGAGCCGTGCCAGGAGGTCGAGCACGCCGCCGCCGGACGCGTCGAGCCTGCGCATCGCGACGGTGGTCAGCTCGGTGCCGGACGCGATGAGGGCGCGTTCCAGCACGGAGAGGTTGGCGGCGCCGCCGGTGCCCATCACCAGGCGTGAGCCGAACTCGCGTCCGGCGATCACCAAGGGGTCGTCCACGTCAGCCTCCCTGCACGGCGGTCAGCACCTCGACCGCGGCGCCGTCGGGCACCACGGTCGTCTTCCACGCCGTGCGGGGCACGACTTCGCCGTCGACGGCGACGGCGACCCCGGTGGGTGGCGCGTCGAGCAGCGCGAGGACGGCGGCGACGGTCGACCCGTCGGCCAGTTCCCGTTCGAGACCGTTGACCTTCGCCTTCACCGGCGGTTTCCTCCTTCGCGGAGCAGGGTGAGCACCCGTCGGGCGGTGACGGGTGCGAGCAGCAGGCCGTTGCGGTGGTGGCCGGTGGCGGCGAGCACGCCCGGTTCGAGCCAGGCGATCACGGGGGCGTTGTCGGGGCTGCCGGCGCGGAACCCGGCGGCGGTCTCGACGAGCGCGTACTCGGCGATCCCCGGCCACACGACCTCGGCGTCGTGGAGCAGGTCCCGCACGCCGCCGACGGTGACGTGGTCGTCGAACCCGGCTTCGTACTGGGTGGCGCCGAGCACGAACCCGCCTTCGCGCGGCACCAGGTAGACGGGTCGTCCGGACACGTGGGCGCGGATGGTGTGGCGGGGCGGCGGAAGCGCTCCCGGCCGTGCGGCGAGGCGCAGGATCTCGCCTTTCACCGGTCTGATCACGTCGCGCAGGGCGGGGTGCAGGTCGCGGCTCCACGCGCCGGCCGCGATGATCGTCACATCGGGGTCGGCGGCGGGCTCGGGGGCGAAGACCACGCCGTTGGCGGTGCACGCTTCGCGCAACGCGCGCAGCAGGACCCTGTTGTCCACGGCCACGTCCCCCGGCACGGACAGTCCACTTCGGACGTTGCCGAGGCCGGGTTCCAGGGTGCGCAGCTCGCGTCCGGTGAGCCGGGTCGCGGACTGCCCCATCCCGGTCAGGTAGGCGCGCAGCTGGTCCAGCACCTCGACGTCGGCCCGGTCGACGGCCACGGCCAGCGTCCCCACCGGACTCAGCGGCACCCCCAGTTCACGCGCGAACCCTGGCCACAGCTCCAGGGACTCGACGCCCAGCGCCAGGACGTCCTCGTCACCGGGCCAGGCCTCGGTGACGGGGGCGAGCATCCCGCCCGCGACCCACGAGCCGCCGTGCGGTGAACCGCGGTCGACGACCTCGACGGCGTAGCCGGCGCGTGCCGCGTACCAGGCCGCGGACAGGCCGATGACACCACCGCCGAGGACGGTCACTCGCATTGCCAAGGCACTCACGCTCCCTGCGCCGGCATGACCCGGATCAGGTTCGACGGTCGGAGCGAACCACGCTCCCTCTCAGCCCGGTCTTTCCAGGCTCCCGTGCGGACCGGCTCCACCGTAGCGCACGAATCGGCCGGGCGGTTACCGTGCGGCCCGTGCCAGGACTCGACGGAACGCAGATCAGGCGGCGGCTCGCCGACGCGCGGCTCTACCTCTGCACGCCCACGCGCCCGGACCTCGCGGAGTTCGCGGACGCGGCGCTCGCGGGCGGTGTGGACGTCGTGCAGCTGCGCGACAAGGGCCTCGAAGCGAAGCAGGAGATCGCCGCGCTGGAAGTGCTCGCGGAGGCGTGCGCGCGGCACGGTGCGCTGCTGGCGGTGAACGACCGGGCGGACGTGGCGCTCGCCGTGGACGCGGACGTGCTGCACCTCGGGCAGGACGACCTGCCGGTGTCGGTCGCCCGCCGGGTCGTCGGTGACGGCGTGGTGATCGGCCGGTCGACGCACGACGTGGAGCAGGCGCGGGCGGCGGCCGTCGAGCCGGGGGTGGACTACTTCTGCACCGGTCCGTGCTGGCCGACGCCGACCAAGCCGGGGCGTCCGGCGCCCGGTCTCGACCTGGTGCGGGCGACCGCCGGCACGACGGACCGGCCGTGGTTCGCGATCGGCGGCATCGACCGGGAGCGGCTGTCGGAGGTGGTGGCGGCGGGCGCGGACCGGGTGGTCGTGGTGCGCGCCGTCACGGAGGCGGCGGACCCCCGCGAAGCCGCAGCCTGGTTGAAACTTCAACTAAAAGGCGTACAGTCGTCCGTGTGACACCTGCCCATCGGATGCCTGTGCTGTACCTGGGCCACGGGGCGCCCCCGCTGGCCGACGACGAACGGTGGACCACCGAGCTGAAGTCGTGGTCCGCGACGCTGCCGCGCCCGGAGTCGATCCTCATCGTCTCCGCGCACTGGGAGAACGACCCGCTCACGCTCGGCGCGACCACCACCGTGCCGCTGACCTACGACTTCTGGGGCTTCCCCCAGCGGTACTACGAGGTCGCGTACGAGGCGCCGGGCGCGCCGGAACTCGCGGCGGACGTCACCGGGCTGCTCGACCGGCCGGTGGCGCACGACGAGGCGCGCGGCCTGGACCACGGCGCCTACGTGCCGCTGAAGGAGATGTTCCCCGAGGCGGACGTCCCGGTGCTCCAGATGTCCATGCCCAGCCTCGACCCGCGCGACCTGTTCGACGTCGGCCGCAAGCTGGCCCCGCTGCGCGACCAGGGCGTGCTGATCGTCGGCAGCGGGTTCATGACGCACAACCTGAGCTGCGTGGACATGTCCGTCGGGCCGGACTACCAGCCGCCGTCGTGGTCGGCCGAGTTCGACGACTGGGCGGGCCGGGCGCTGGTCGACGGCGACGTTGACGCGCTGCTCGACTTCCAGCACAAGGCGCCGGCCGCCGGGATCGCGCACCCGCGCACCGAGCACTTCGCGCCGCTGTTCGTGTCGCTGGGCGCGAGCGCCGCGCAGGAGGCCACGACCACCGTCGACGGCTTCTGGTACGGGCTGTCCAAGCGTTCCGTGCAGTTCGCCTGATCCCCCGCGCCCGATCTGCTGCGCCTGATCTGCTGCGCCATGACAAAGGGAACACCCCCCGGGCGGTGGCCCAGGGGGTGTTCCGATGCGGTGCGCGGCCCGCAGGGACGGCCGCGCGTCTCACTGCGCTGGTCAGCCGATCGCGAGGCGCAGGCCGTAGGCGCCCAGGATCTCGTTGACCGGCTGGTAGTAGGTCGTGCCGCCGGAGGAGCAGTTGCCCGAGCCGCCGGAGGTCACGCCCTGGGCCTGGCCGAAGCCGGTGCCCGCCACCCACGAGCCACCCGAGTCACCGGGCTCGGCGCACGCGGAGGTCCGCGTCAGGCCGTACACGATGCCGGACGAGCCGTAGTTGACCGTCTGGTTCTTGGCCTGCACCGTGCCGCAGCGCCAGCCCGTGGTGGAGCCGGAGCGGCAGATCGTCGCGCCGATGGCGGCCTCCGAGGAGCCCTTCACCACGACGTTGGTGCCGTTGTAGCGGTTGACCCACGGGCGCGAGGTCCAGCTGGAGTTCGTGCGCACCCACGCGTAGTCGTTGCCGGGGAACGACGAGCCCGCGAACGAGCCCGAGGTGACCCGGTTGTAGCCCTGGGTGGTGGTGCCGGCGCGACCGCAGTGGCCCGCCGTCACGTAACCACCCGCGGTGACGGAGAAGCCGACCGAGCAGCGTCCGCCGCCCATGTAGAACGCGTCACCGCCACGGGTGTCGTAGAGGGTCGTCGGGGACTCCGCGACCTCCACCACGCGGACCGCCGGGCTCAACGACGTGGCGGTGGCCAGGAAGCTGTCGGCCGCCGCGTCACGGGTGGTGCGGTTGACCTCGACGACCACCGTGTTGGACGTGTCGTCGACCCGCCAGCCGGTGATGGACGCCGGCGCGGACAGGGTGTCCAGCGTGGCCTTGGTGTCGCTGAGCTTGCGGTGCGAGTAGGGGACGACCTTGACGTCGGCGCCGGCGGCGCGCGCCGCGTCCGCCTTCGCCGCGTCGGTGACACCGACGGTCATCCTCCCGGTCGCCGAGTCGATCCACGCGCCGGCGAACGCGTCGCCGAGGACGCCGCGGGCCTGGTTCTCGACGTCACCCGACCTGGCGTCGTTCGCCAGACGGACGCGGGCCTGATCGGCGTTCAGGCCCAGATCGCGTTGCACCGCCTGGAGCAACTCGGCCGGGTAGCTCTCCGTGTCGGCCGCGCTTCCCGCATTGGGCGCGGCGGGTGCCGCGAGGGCCGGTACGCTGAGAGCTGTAGCCGTGCCGGCGGCCAGCAGGACGGCCGTGGCAAGGCGGGCCGCACTCGTGCGGTTCATTAGGCGTCTCCCTCATCTTCGGGTGCAGGGAACCCGAGAGCCTGGTTGCAGGGACCGCTCTCGGGGGCTCTAGGGGGACGGGTGGTGGGGCGGCGGCAGGGGTCGCCCCACCCCATTACTTCTCACCCGGGTCGCTCGGGGCTCCGGTGGCGTGGTCACGCACGGCGAGGACAGGGCTCTCGACTTCCGCACGGCCCCTCCTCCCCGGTCTTCTACCGACCAGTACTCGCCCGTTCGAGCGACGTTATGATCCTGTTACCTATTACGGCTCAGGCCATCTGAGGGCGAAGTGTGTCACAGCCCACGCCGGATTGACTGCGCTGTGTAGCGTTTGACAATTAACTCTCACTCAAGGTAGTGAGTCGATCACCGATTCGGGCGGTTTTGCCAGAAGTAAGGGATTGGGGCTTGCAACGCCCCGTACGTGTGAATGTTCTTGCCCCGTGCGGGTGACGCCGGAGGAGTTCCGGTCGCCGCCCGTGTAGGACTCCCGCCGCCGCCGGGGTGAGGATCAACGACATGGGACTCGTCACGATCGCCGACATCCGGGCCGCCGCCGACATCGTCAAGGACGCCGCGGTCCGCACACCGCTGCTGCGGTTCGCCGACGGGCTGTGGCTCAAGCCGGAGAGCCTGCAACCCGTCGGCGCGTTCAAGATCCGGGGCGCGTACCACGCGGTGGCGCGGCTGCCCGAGGACGTGCGGGCGCGCGGCGTCGTCGCCTACTCCAGCGGCAACCACGCGCAGGCCGTCGCGTACGCGGCGAAGCTGTTCGGCGTGCCCGCCGTGATCGTCGTGCCCGACACGACGCCGCGGGTCAAGGTCGACGCGACCCGGTCGCACGGCGCGGAGGTGGTCGAGGTGCCGATGGCGCAGCGCGAGTCGCGGGCGGCGGAGCTGGTGGTGGAGCGGGGCGCGACGCTGATCCCGCCGTTCGACCACCCCGACGTCATCGCCGGTCAGGGCACCGTGGGGTTGGAGGTGGTGGCCGACCTGCCGGACGTGGACGCGGTGCTGGTGCCGGTGAGCGGCGGTGGGCTGATCTCGGGGGTGGCGACGGCGGTGAAGGCGCTGAGCCCGAACACGCGGGTGGTCGGGGTGGAGCCGGAGTGGGCGGGCGACGCGGCCGAGTCGCTGCGGGCCGGGACGCTCGTCCGGTGGCCCGCCGACGACCGGGCCCGGACCGTGGCGGACGGGCTGCGGGCCGAGCCGTCCGAGCTGACGTTCGCGCACATGCGGGCGTACGTGGACGACATCGTGACCGTGTCGGAGGAGGAGATCGGGGCGGCGGTCGGCCGGTTGGCGCGGCAGGCGCGGCTGATGCCCGGTCAGGTGCATGCCCGGTCAGGTGCATGCCCGGTCAGGTGCATGCCCGGTCAGGTGCATGCCCGGTCAGGTGCATGCCCGGTCAGGTGCTTGCCCGGTCAGGTGCTTGCCCGGTCAGGTGCTTGCCCGGTCAGATGCGTACGCGGCGGTTAGGTGCTTGCCCTGTCAGGTGGGTGCCCGGCTGGGTGCGTACCAGGTCAGGTGCGTGCGGGTGGTCCGTCGACCGGGCAGCTGTGCGGGTCGTGGTGCTCCGTGGCCGTTTCGAGGACCCGGTTGTCGACGCCGAGGGCCATCAGCCCGCCGGCGATCGACGCCACCGCGCACACCAGCAGCGCCGTCTGCCAGCCCCGCGTCATCGCCGTCGGGTCGGCGTACTGGGCGCCGGTCAGCCCCGCCACCGCGGGGAGCACCGCCACGGCGACCAGGCTGCCGGTGCGGGCGACCGCGTTGTTGACGCCGGAGGCGATGCCCGCGTGCCGGTCCGGTGCGGCGGCCAGCACGGTCGCCGTCACCGGCGCGACCACCGCGGCGAGGCCGAGGCCGAACACCAGCAGGCCGGGCAGGACGCCGGTCCAGTAGCCGGCGCCCGGCTCGACCCACCGCAGCATCAGCATGCCGACGCCGATGAGGATCGGGCCCGCGACGAGTTGCGCGCGGGGGCCGAACTTCTGGGCCAGGCTGCCGGACTTCGCGGACAGGGCCAGCAGGAGCAGCGTGATGGGGACGCTGGCCAGACCGGCGACGGTCGGCGGGTAGTGCAGCGACACCTGGAGCTGCAGCACCATGAGGACCATGACGCCGCCGAGCGCCGCGTAGACGAGGAACGTCAGGGCGTTGGACAGGACGAACGTCCGGTCGGCGAACAGGCTCGGCGGCACCAGCGGTTCCCGGCCGCGGAGTTGGAGCAGGACGAACGCGGCCAGTCCCGCCACCCCGACGACGGCCGCCGTGACGACCAGCGGGTCGGCGCCGCGGACCGGTGCCTCGACCAGTGCGCCGGTGACGCCGGCGAGGCCGAGTGCGCCGACGACGGAGCCGAGGACGTCGGGGTGGCCGGTGAGCGTCTCGTCGCGGGACTCGGGCACGTGGCGGCGGGCCAGCCACACGCAGACCACCGCGAACGGCAGGTTGACCAGGAACGCGAGCCGCCACGACCAGGCCTCGACGAGGACGCCGCCGAGCAGGGGGCCGATCGCGGTGGCGACGCCGGCGAGCCCCGACCAGGCCCCGATGGCCCGGCCGCGGTCGGCTTTGGCGAAGACGGATTGGAGGATGGCGAGCGAGCCGGGGGTGAGCAGCGCGCCGCCGATGCCTTGCAGGACGCGGGCGGCGACCAGGAGTTCGGTGGTCGGGGCCAGGCCGCAGAGCAGCGAGGCGGCGCCGAACCAGACGACGCCGAAGACGAAGACGCGGCGGCGGCCGTAGCGGTCGCCGAGCGAGCCGGCGATGAGGATCAGGGAGGCGAGGGCCAGGAGGTAGCCGTCGAGGATCCACTGGAGGCCCGCGACGGACGCTTGGAGCTCGGCGCCGATGCGGGGCAGGGCGACGTTGACGATCGTGCTGTCGAGCATCGCCATGCCGGAGCCGAGGATCGTCGTGGCCAGGACGGCTTTCGCGCGCCCCGTCCCCCACACCACAGTTTCCGCCACCGGCCCATTCTGCTCCGGGAGCTGTCCACAGGCCGTTCGGTTGCCCACGGGGCGCGGCGCCCCCGGTTGTCGGGTGCCGGTCCGGGGTGCGCCGCCGGATCTGGTGGGCCGGCCCGCGTCGGCAGGTGGTGCGGCCAGTCGGCGGTGCGGCCAGTCGGCGGTGTGGTCGGGTCGGCGGTGTGGTCAGTCGGTGGGGCGGTTCAGGGTGGCCACGAACTTGTAGCGGTCGCCCCGGTACACCGAGCGCACCCACTCGACCGGGTTGCCCTCCGTGTCGAACGAGTGACGCGACAGCAGCAGCATCGGCAGGCCGATGTCGGCGCCGAGCAGCTCGGCTTCCTCGGGCGACGCGAGCGCCGTCTCAATAGTCTCCTCGGCGTGCCCCATCTCGACCCCGAACCGCTCCCGCAGCACCTGGTACAGCGACGCCCCCGGCGCGAGGTACCGGCGCAGCCCGCGGAACCTGCCCAGGGCCAGGTGGGTGGTCTCGATCGCCATCGGCTCGCCGTCGGCCAGCCGCAGCCGGTGCAGTCGGAGCACCTTGGCACCCGCACGCACGCCGAGGAGCCTGGCCAGCTCGGCTTCCGCCGCCATCTCCGAAGCCTCGATCAACCGCGACGACGGCTGCCGTCCCTGCGCCTTCATGTCCTCTGTGTACGAGGACAGCTGAAGCCGTTGCGCCACCTTCGGTTCCGCGGCGAACGTGCCCTTCCCCTGTACCCGCAGCAGCCGGCCTTCGACGGTCAGCTCGGCAAGCGCTTGCCGCACCGTGGTCCGCGAGACGTCGAACTCCGCCGCCAGCGAGCGCTCCGTCGGGATCGGCGATCCTGGCGGCAACGCGCGCAGGAGGTCGAGCAGATGCCGCTTGAGTCCCCAGTACTTCGGCTCGCGCTGCGCGCGAGCCCTGGCGTCCACGCCAGTCGCAGGGCTCGTTTCGAGCATGCCTTCCTCCTCGCCCCTTGCCGCCAACCTGCCACCGCTCCCGGACACAGGATGCCTTGTCCACGTCGGATCGCGCTCCCGAACCCCCGACAAGGCCCGGGAAATTGATCCGATGACTTTGCAACGGTCCAGCAACAGCCTTGACATGCCTTGTGGCGAGGCACACTCTAGGCCGCATTGGTCTACACCACTTAGGCGTTCCGGTCGTGGGATCGGGGCATGGGGAAAGGGCGCACACGTGAAGGGCTGGAGAGGACTGGCCGTAAGTGCCGCCGCACTCGCGGTGGCCGTGGCCGGATGTGGCACGAGCACCGACGGCGGCAGCAGCAACTCCGGTGAACCGAAGACGCTGACGGTGTGGTTGATGGACGGCTCCGCACCGGCCACCCTGACCGACGCGCTGAACAAGGAGTTCCAGGACTCGCACGCCGGCGTCACCGTCAAGTACGAGGTCCAGAAGTGGAACGGCATCCAGGAGAAGCTGACCACCGCTCTGACCAGCAACAACCCGCCGGACGTCATTGAGCTGGGCAACACCCAGACGGCCAAGTTCGCCGCCGAGGAGACCCTGCTCGACCTGAGCGCGGACGTCTCCGACCTCAACGGCGACCAGTGGCTGAGCGGTCTGAAGGACTCGCTGACCTGGGACGGCAAGCAGTACGGCCTGCCGTTCTACGCGGCCAACCGCACGGTCATCTACCGGACCGACCTGTTCGAGGCCGCCGGCATCACCGCCCCGCCCACCTCGCGCGACGAGTGGATCGCCGCGATCGAGAAGCTGAAGGCGGCCAACGCGGCCGACCCCGAGTTCCAGCCCCTGTACCTGCCCGGCCAGTCCTGGTACGTGCTGCTGTCGTTCATCTGGGACGAGGGCGGCGACGTGGCCAAGCCGCAGGGCTCGGCCTGGGCGGGCGCGCTCGACACCCCGCAGGCCAAGGCCGGCCTCGAGTTCTACAAGAAGCTGGTCGACGCCTCCGGCACGAAGGCCCCGAAGGACGCCGACGAGGCCACCCCGCAGCAGATGGAGGTGTTCGGCACCGGCAAGGTCGGCATGATGATCGGTCTGCCGTGGGAGCTGGGCGGCGCGATCAAGGCCAACCCGGACCTGAAGGCGAAGACGGCGGCGTTCCCGATCCCGTCGAAGACCGCGGGCAAGACCGCACCGGTGTTCCTCGGCGGCTCGAACCTGGCCGTCCCGGCCGGCAGCAAGAACGCCGACCTGGCCAAGGAGTACCTGAAGCTGCTCAGCTCCAAGAAGTACCAGGACATGCTGGCCGAGGGCGGTTCGGTGCCGGGCACTTCCCAGGACACGTCGAAGCTGTCGACCAACGCGCTGGGCAAGGCCCTGGCCGAGTCCGCCCCGAACGGCAAGGTCACCCCGACCACGCCGGCGTGGGCCGCGGTCGAGGCGGGCCAGAACCCGCTGAAGGACATGCTGACCGCGTACCTGACCGGCGCGAAGACGCTGGACGCGGCCACCGCGGACGCCAACGCCGCCCTGTCGAAGACCCTGGGCGGATGACGACCGGATGACGGCCGTGCACACGACCGACGCCGCGGTGCCGACGAACCCGTCGGCACCGCGGCGTGCCGCACCGGACGGCGCGCCGCGTCGTCGGGGCGGCGCCTTCGACCGGGCGCTGCCCTACCTGCTGCTGGCCCCCGCCGTGGTGGCCATCCTCTGGCTCATCGGTTGGCCCGTCCTGTCCGTCGTGATCACCAGCTTCCGCAAGCTGAACCTGCGTGAGCTGACCCGCGGCGAGGTCGTGTGGACGGGTGTCGACAACTACACGAAGATCCTGGGCGACCCGGAGTTCTGGACGATCGCGGTGCGGACGGTGGTGTTCACCGCGCTCGTGGTGGCCGCTTCGGTGCTCGCGGGTCTGCTGATCGCGCTGCTGATGCGGCAGATCAGCCCGTTCGTCCGGATCGTGCTGCAAGTGGCGATGCTGCTGGCGTGGGCGATGCCGCTGCTCGCGGCCACCACGGTCTACCAGTGGATCTTCGACCAGCAGTACGGGATCCTGAACAAGACGTTGGTGAAGCTCGGGTTCGACTCGTTCGCCGGGTTCTCGTGGTTCTCCACCGGCACGTCAACGCTGGCCGTGATCGGGCTGCTGATCGTGTGGCAGGCAATCCCGTTCCTCGCGTTCTCGCTGTACGCGGGCGCGGTGGGCATCCCGAAGGACCAGTACGAGGCGGCGGGGATCGACGGCGCGTCGGCGTGGCAGACGTTCCGCGCGGTGACGTGGCCGGAGCTGAAGCCGCTGCTGCTGATGGTGACGTTCCTGTCGATGCTGTGGGACTTCAAGGTGTTCGCCCAGATCTGGGCGATGAAGAAGGGCGGCCCGGACGGCGGCAGCACCACGCTGGCCGTCTACCAGTACCTGGAGGGCATCTCGAAGAGCCACTTCGGGGTGGCCGCCGCGGTGTCCGTGGTGATGGTGGCGCTGTTGGCGCTGCTCACGTTCCAGTACCTGCGCAGGCTGGTCCGATCGCAGGAGGGTGCGCTGTGACCGCGAGGAAGATCGCCACGAACGTGGCCGCGCTGGTCGTGGCGCTGTTCTTCGCGTTCCCGACCTACTGGATGGTCGCGACCGCGTTGAAGCCGCGCAAGGACCTGCTGTCCAGCGACTACGACCTGGTGCCGTTCTCGGTGACGGGCTCGAACTTCGCCACCGCGTGGTCCAAGCCGGGGTTCCTGAACTCGCTGGGCAACAGCCTGATGGTGTCGCTCGGCGCGGTGCTGGCGGCGATCGTGGTGGGTCTGCTGGCGGCGTTGGCGATGTCCCGGATGCGGTTCCGGGGTCGCAAGGGCTTCGTGATGCTGATGCTGATCGCGCAGATGGCGCCGTTCGAGGCGCTGCTGATCCCGATGTTCCTGATGATGCGCGACCTGGACCTGCTGGACCGGCTGCCGTCGTTGGCGCTGATCTACTTCGCGGTGACGCTGCCGTTCTGCGCGTGGACGCTGCGCGGGTTCGTCAACGGCATCCCGCTGGAGTTGGAAGAGGCGGCGATGGTGGACGGCTGCGGCCGGTGGGGTGCGTTCCGGCGGGTGACGCTGCCGCTGCTCGGGCCCGGTCTGGTGGCCACGTCGGTGTTCGCGTTCGTGACCGCGTGGAACGAGTTCCTGTTCGCGTTGTCGCTGGTCAACGACCAGACGAAGGAGACCCTGCCGGTGTGGCTGTCGGGGTTCCAGACCAACTTCGGCACGGACTGGGGTGGCGCGATGGCCGCGTCGGCGCTGTTCACCCTGCCGGTGCTGGTGTTCTTCCTGATCGTGCAGCGCAAGATGGTCACCGGTGTCACCGCCGGTGCGGTGAAGGGGTAGAACCGCATGTCGTTGCACCGGCTCGCGTCGGGTGTCCTGCTGCCCGGGTTCCACGGGACCACGGCGCCGGACTGGCTGTTGAAGCGGGTGGCGGACGGGCTCGCCGGCGTGGTGCTGTTCGGGCGCAACGTCGTCGACGACGTCCAGGTCACGGCGTTGAACGCGCAGTTGCGCGGTGCGCGGGCGGACGTCGTGATCGGGATCGACGAGGAGGGTGGCGACGTCACCCGGCTCGACGCCGGGCACGGGTCGGAGGTGCCGGGCAACCACGCGCTCGGCGCGGCGGGCGACCTGGGGCTGACCCGGTCGGTGGCGGCGTCGATCGGGTCGCGGCTGGCGGCGTGCGGGGTGAGCCTGAACCTGGCGCCGTCGGCGGACCTGGTGCTGACGCTGGACGACCCGGTGATCGGGGTGCGGTCCTTCGGGTCGGACCCGGTGGCGGCGGGCGCGCACGTGGCGGCGTTCGTGGAGGGCATGCAGGCCGTCGGGGTTGCCGCGTGCGCCAAGCACTTCCCGGGGCACGGTGCGTCCACTGTGGACTCCCATGCGGCGTTGCCGGTGCTGCCGCGGTCGGTCGCGGAGTTGACGGCGGTGGAGTTCGTGCCGTTCCGGGAGGCGGTGCGGGCGGGGGTGCGGTCGATCATGACCGGGCACCTGGTGGTGCCGGAGTGGGGTGCCGAGCCCGCGACGTTGAACCCGGCGGCTGTCCGCGTGCTGCGCGAGGAGTTGGGGTTCACCGGGGCGGTGATCACCGACGGGCTGGACATGAAGGCCGTCGGCGGTGACCTGGCGGAGGGGTCCGTGCGGGCTCTGGCGGCCGGTGTGGACGCGTTGTGCCTGGGTGGCGAGCCGTTGGACGACGACGGGCTGCGGTGGCTGGTGGACAGCATCGTGGCGGCGGTGGAGTCCGGCGCGCTGCCGCGGGCGCGACTGGAGGAGGCGGCGCGGCGGACTGCGGCCCTGGGCACGCCTCCCGCGTCGGTGGACGGGCACGATCCCGCGTTGGGGCTGCTGGCGGCGCGTCGGGCGCTGGAGGTGCGGGGGTCGTTGCGGCTGTCCGGGCCGCCGGTGGTGGTTGACCTGGCGGTGGAGCCGTCCATCGCGGTCGGCGACGTGCCGTGGGGGCTCGGGCCGTACCTGGTGGAGCTGCTGCCGGGCACGTCGGTGGTGTCGTCGAGGTCGGCTTCGGAGATCGCCGCGACGGCCGCCGGCAGGCCCGTCGTGGTGGTGACGCGTGAGGCACACCGCCATCCTTGGGCTACCTCGTTGGTGACCTCGCTGGTTACTATTGGTCTAGACCTAGTGCACGTCGAGACGGGCGTGCCGGGACCGGACCTGGGCGCCGCCGCCCGCGTCGACACCCACGGCGGTTCGCGGGTGAGCCTGCGCGCCGCGGCCGAGCGCATCGCCGCCAGCACCTGATCAGGAGATTCCGATGACCGACCACCAGCCCGGCCGGCACATGGCGGCCGAGATCGACCAGCAGCCCGGGATCTTCGACGGCCTGCTCGCGCGGCGGGACGGGATCGCGTCGGTCGCGGCGGCGATCGCGGCGCGCAAGCCGCGGTTCGTGCTGCTGGCGGCGCGCGGGTCCAGCGACCACGCGGCGCTGTACGCGAAGTACCTGACCGAGGTGTTGCTGGAACTGCCGGCCGGGCTGGTGTCGCCGTCCACGACCACGCTGTACGGGTCGAAGCCGGACCTGCGCGACGTGCTCGTGGTGTCGGTGTCGCAGTCGGGCGGGTCACCGGACCTGCTGGAGGTGACGGAGTCGGCGCGGGCGCGCGGCGCGTTGACGGTGGCGGTGACGAACACGGCTTCGTCGCCGTTGAACGCGGCGGCGGAGCTGTCGGTGGACGTCGGCGCGGGCGTGGAGCAGGCGGTGGCGGCGACCAAGACGTACTCGGCGACGTTGCTGGCGCTGTATTTGCTGGTGGACGCGATCCGGGGCGGGAACGGCTCGGCGGCGGCGTCCCTCGGTGATCTGGCGCGGTCGACGCTGGACTCGTCGGCGGACGCGGTGGCGGAGGCGGTGCAGCGGTACCGGTTCGTGGACCGGGTGCTGACGACGGGGCGCGGGTACTCGCTGCCGACGGCGTTGGAGGCGGCGTTGAAGCTGGCGGAGACGTCGTACCTGGCGGCGCGGGCGTACAGCGGGGCGGACCTGCTGCACGGGCCGGTGGCGGCGGTGGACGCGGAGACGGCGGTGCTGGCCGTGACCAGCTCGGGCAAGGGCGGAGACGCGCTGCACGACGTGCTGGACGCCGTCCACGGTCGTGGGGCGGACGTGCTGGCGGTGGGTTCGGCGTCGGACAAGGTGTCGGCGGCGCTGCGCATCCCGGTCGCCGAAACCGCCGAGGAAGTGGCGCCGATCCTGGAGATCCTGCCGATCCAGCGCCTGGCGCACGGCCTGGCCCTGGCCCGCGGCGGCGACCCCGACAACCCGCGCGGCCTGAACAAGATCACCCGCACCCGCTGACCCCGTGAGTCCTACGTTCAGAACCCGTGAGTCCTACGTTCAGAACGCGTGAGTCCTACGTTCGGAACCCTTGAGTTCAACGTTCGGGAGCGGTCGAGCGGATGCGAGAGGCCCGAGGCTGATCAGCCTCGGGCCTCTCGCTCGTCCGGTTACTGACCGGCGGCGGCCATGCGGACGGACGGGTCGCCGTACAGCGCCGTGTCGTCGAGCGCGGCGCTGCCCGGCCGGCCGTCGAGCGCCGTGCTGTCGAACACGACCTCGCCGTCGACCCACACCTTGCGCGGCCGGAGGTCGTCGTCCCACCACACCAGGTCCGCCACGGCACCGGGCTCCAGGCGCCCCAACGTCGGCTCGCCGATCGCGTCGGCCGGCACGATCGTCGCCGACGCCAGCGCGTCCGCCAGGTCCACGCCCACCGACACGATGTTGCGCACGGCCCGGTCCAGAGTGAGCGCGCTGCCGGCGATCGTGCCCTCCGGCGAACGCGGCACGCCGTCCTCGGCCAGCAGCACGTCCGCGCCGCCGAGCTGGTAGCGGCCGGGCGGCATGCCCGCGGCGGCGACCGCGTCCGTGACCAGCGCGACCCGGTGACCGGCGGCGTTGAACACGAGCCGGCAGACGTCCGGGCCGACGTGCGCCATGTCGGCGATCAGGCCCAGCGTGAACCGGTCGTCCACCAGCGCGACGCCGGGCACGCCCGGTTCGCGGTGGCCGAGCGGGCGTTGGGCGTTGAACAGGTGCGTCACCATGCGGGCGCCCGCCTCGGCGGCGGCACGGGTCTGCTCGCCCGTCGCGTCGCTGTGACCGACGGCCACCAGCACGCCCGCCGCCGCCAGCCTGCGCACGGCGTCCAAGCCGCCCGGCTGCTCGGGCGCCAACGTCACCATGCGCAACGCGCGGCGCAGCACCTCGTCGTCGAGGAGCAGGTCTATCTCGGCCGGTCCGGGCGCCACCATCAGCGCCGGGTCGTGCACTCCCGCCCGCTTCGGCGACAGGAACGGCCCTTCCAGGTGCACACCGAGCGGTTTGGCGCCGGCGTGGCGGGGCAGGGTCGCCGACGCGGCCAGCACGGCGTGCGCCTGGCGGACCGCGACCGGTACCGGCGCGGTGATCAGGGTCGGCAGGAAACGGGTCACCCCCGTCCGCGGGAGGGCTCGCGCCACCGCCGCCATGCCCTCGGGGTCCACCTCGGCGAAGTCGACCCCGACCGCCCCGTTCACCTGCACGTCCACCAGGCCCGGGGTGAGCAGGCCGCCGGTCAGCACCTCGGCGCCGTCGGGCGGTGAGCCCGCGACGACGTCCACGATCCGGCCTGCCCTGAACCTCAGGCTGACGGGACCGGTGATGGTCCGACCGAGCAGTGCTCGCGGAGCTGCGACAACCGTGTCCAAGGTCCCTCCTCAAATGGTCCAGACCATTATGACCGGAAGTGGCGGAAGCCGTCACGTGTGGTTATAAGATAACCGAATAGAGTAAGGCGTGGTGAACTTCTCGCCGCGCGGTGGTTCGGCCGCGTGGCGTTTTGGCTTGCCCCATACTGGGCGCCAGACATCCGAGGTCTAGCTGACGAGTCGAGGACCGCCGTGGCCGTTACCGACGACGCCATCCTGCGCGTCAAGGAGATGATCGTCTCGGGTGAGCTGAAGCCGGGCGACCGGCTGCCGCGCGAGGCGGACCTCGCGGAGCGGCTCGGCCTGTCGCGGAACTCCCTGCGCGAGGCGGTCAAGGCGTTGTCGCTGGTCAGGGTGCTGGACGTGCGGCAGGGTGACGGCACGTACGTGTCCAGCCTGCGGGCCGACGAGCTGCTCGGCGCGTTGTCGTTCGTGCTGGACCTGCACCGCGGTGAGGACTCCGTGCTGGAGGTCCTGCAGGTGCGCCGCGTCCTCGAACCGGCCGCCGCGGCGATGGCGGCGCAGCGCGTCGGGCCCGACGACATCGCCGCGTTGCGCGCCCTGTGCGACGCCGCCGAGTCCGCCGAGTCGGTGGAGGAGCTGGTCGAGCACGACCTGGAGTTCCACCGCGCCGTCGCGCGCGGCTCGGGCAACGCCTACCTGGCTCAGCTGCTGGACACGCTCGCCGGTCCGACCGTCCGGGCCCGCATCTGGCGGGGCATCACGCAGGGCGGCGCGGTGGACCGGACCGTCTCCGAGCACCGGGCCATCGTCGACGCGCTGGCCGCCCGCCAACCCGAGCTGGCCCGCTCCTGGTCCACGGTGCACGTGGCCGGCGTGGAGCAGTGGCTGTCCGACCTGACCTGAGCTACGACGCTTCGCAGACGCGCGCCGGGTCCGCGAGCAGGCGGCCGGACCAGGTCACGCGCATCAGCTGATCACAGCAGTCCCGCCGCGGCCAGGTCGTCCCACAGCGCGTCCGGCACGGGCTCGGACGCGGCCGAGGCGTTGGCCCGCATCTCGTCCGCCGTCCGCACGCCCAGCAGCACGGACGTCACCGCGGGGTGCCGGAACGGGAACGCGATGGCCGCCTGCGGCAGCGTCACGCCGTGCCCCGAGCACACCTCCGCGATCCGCCGCGCCTTCTCGACCAGCGCCACCGGTGCGGCCCGGTAGTCATAGGTGTCCCCCACCTCCGGTCGCGCCGACAGCCCCGAGTTGAACACCCCCGCCGCCACCACGGACACCCCGCGTGACGCGCACAGCTCCAGCAGCCCGGCCCCCGTCTGGTCAAGCACGGTGTACCGGCCGGCGAGCAGCACCACGTCCACGTCGGTCTCGCGGACGAACCGCGCGGGCAGCTCCCACTGGTTCATGCCGACGCCGACCGCCCGGACGACGCCCTCGGACCGCAGCGCGGCCAACGCGGGCACCGCCTCCGCGATGGCCTGGTCGCCGTGCTCGTCCGGGTCGTGCACGTGCACCACGTCGACCCGGTCCAGCCCCAGCCGGTCCAAAGAGGACTCCAGGGACCGCCGCACGCCGTCGGCGCTGAAGTCCCACCGCCGCCGGTGGGTGGCGGGCACGGCGAACCCGTTCGCCGTGTCGTCGCCGCCGCCGGTGCACGGCTCCAGCACCCTGCCGACCTTTGTGGACACCACGAACGAGGAACGCGGCTTGCCGGCCAGGAACTCGCCGATCCGCCGTTCGGACAGGCCGAGCCCGTAGTGCGGCGCGGTGTCGAAGTACCGGACCCCGGCGTCCCACGCGGCTTCCAGCGCGCCGAACGCCTCCGCGTCGGACACCTCGGTGAACAGGTTGCCGATCGGTCCGCCGCCGAACCCCAGTCGTGGCAGGGGAATCATGCCCGTCACGTCCTACCGGTTGCCGGGGGCGCGCAGCCGCAGCCCGTGCATGCCGCCGTCCACCGCGAGGACGGTGCCGGCGGTGGAACCGGACAGCGGACCGGCCAGGTAGGCGATGGCGCCCGCGACCTCGTCCGCCGACACCAGTCGTCCGTGCGGCTGCCTGGCCTCCAACGCGGCCCGTTCGGCGGCCGGGTCGGGTGCGGAGTCGAGCAGGCGGCCCACCCAGGGGGTGTCGGCGGTGCCGGGCGCCACGGCGTTCACGCGGATGCCCTCGCGCACGTAGTCGGCGGCCATCGCGAGCGTCAACGCGTGCACCGCGCCCTTGCTCGCCGAGTACAACGCGCGCTGCGGCAGGCCGGCCCAGGCGGCGATGGACCCGGTGTTCACGATCGCCGCCGACGGGGACTTCCGCAGGTGCGGCAGGGCGGCACGGGCGACGCGCGCCATGCCGACCACGTTCACGTCCAGCACCCGGTGCCACTCGTCGTCCGGGTTGGCGGTCACGTCGCCCTGCGCGCCGACACCCGCGTTGTTCACCACCACGTCGAGCCGGCCGAACCGCTCGACCACCTCGGCGATGGCGGCGCGCACCGACGCGTCGTCCGTGACGTCCGCCTTGATGCCGTGCACCGGGGGGTCGACCCGGGGGTCGAGGTCCAGTGCGACCGCCGTCGCGCCCCGCGCGGCCAACAGCCGGGCGGTGGCCAGGCCGATGCCCGACGCGCCTCCGGTGACCACCGCGACCAGTCCTGCGAACTCGCTCACCGCTCCTCCACTCCAGTCCACACCGGACCGTCCGGGTACCGGTAGTCGGTCAGGGTCTCGTCGCGCAGCCGGGCCGAGAAACCGGGCTCGGAGGGCGCCGCGTAACGGCCGTCGCGCACGACGGCCGGGTCGGTGAAGTGCTCGTGCAGGTGGTCGACCCACTCGACGACGCGTCCGTCGAGCGAGCCGGACACGGCGACGAAGTCGACCATCGC
The DNA here is from genome assembly GCF_000716595.1 of Saccharothrix sp. NRRL B-16314. Classification (GTDB taxonomy): domain Bacteria; phylum Actinomycetota; class Actinomycetes; order Mycobacteriales; family Pseudonocardiaceae; genus Actinosynnema. Next base: position 69,884 of record NZ_JNXC01000034.1, on the reverse strand, counting down.
CAGGTGCCGCACCAGCTCGCACAGGCCGACGCCGCCCGCGTGCGGGCACACCGGCACGCCGAACTTGGCCGCCAGCAGCAGGATCGCCACGTTCTCGTTGACGCCGCCGACCCGGCACGCGTCGAGCTGCACGACGTCGACCGCCTGCGCCTGGAGCAGCTGCTTGAACACCACCCGGTTCTGCACGTGCTCGCCGGTGGCGACCTTGATCGGCCGCAGGGCGCGGGCGATCGCGCCGTGAGCCAGCACGTCGTCCGGCGACGTGGGCTCCTCGATCCAGTACGGGTCGAACGGTGCCAGTTCGCGCATCCACGCGACGGCCGTGCCGACGTCCCACCGCTGGTTGGCGTCCACGGCGATGCGCACGTCGGGGCCGACGACCTCACGGGCCAGCTTCAACCGGCGCACGTCGTCGTCCAGGCTGCCGCCGACCTTCAGCTTGATCATGTCGAAGCCGTCGGCCAGCGCCTGCCGCGCCAGGCCCGCCAGCTTGTCGTCGCTGTACCCGAGCCAGCCCGGTGACGTCGTGTAGGCCGGGTAGCCGTCGCTGACCAGCGCCGCCGCGCGTTCCGCCCGCCCCGGTTCGGCGCGGCGCAGGAGGTCGAGCGCCTCGTCGGGGGTGAGGGCGTCGGACAGGTACCGGAAGTCGACCAGGCCGACGATCTCCTCCGGGGTCATCGCGGCGAGGAACCGCCACAGCGGCAGGCCGGCGCGCCGTGACGCCAGGTCCCAGGCGGCGTTGACGACCGCGCCGAGCGCCATGTGGGCGACGCCCTTCTCCGGGCCGAGCCAGCGCAGCTGCGAGTCGCCGACCAGGTCGAAGTAGAGCGCGGCGAGGTCGGCGGCGGTGTCCGGGACGGGTCGGTCGACGACGTGGTGTGCCAGCGACCGGATGGCGGCGGCCTGCACGTCGTTGCCGCGGCCGATGGTGAACGCCAAGCCGTGGCCGTCCGGGCCATCGGACGTGCGCAGGACGACGTAGGCGGCGGAGTAGTCGGGGTCGGGGTTCATCGCGTCCGAGCCGTCCAGCTCGCGCGACGTCGGGAACCGGATGTCCAGCACGTCCAGCGCGACGATCCGGGCGCCCGCCGTCGGGGGTGGGGTCATTTGGGCTGGGGGCATCACGCCTGCCCGAACGTCTGCCGCTGCCGGCCCAGCCCGTCGATCTCCAGCTCCACCACGTCACCCGCGCGCAGGTACGGCTTCGGCTCGGGTTGGCCGAGGGCGACGCCGGCGGGGGTGCCGGTGTTGATGATGTCGCCCGGTCGGAGGACGAGGAACCAGCTCAGGTAGCGGACCAGCTCAGCCACCGGAAAGATCATGTTCTTGGTGGACGAGTCCTGCCGCGGCACGCCGTTGACCCACAGCCGCATGCCGAGCGCCTGCGGGTCGGCCACCTCGTCCGCGGGCAGGAGGAAGGGGCCGAGCGGGTTGAACGTCTCGCAGTTCTTGCCCTTGTCCCACTGCCCGCCGCGCTCGAGCTGGAACTCGCGCTCGCTGACGTCGTGGGACAGCGCGTACCCGGCGACGCAGGTCAGAGCGTCGTCGGCGGACTCGAGGTACCGGGCGGTGCGGCCGATCACGACGGCGAGCTCGACCTCCCAGTCGGTCTTCACCGAGCGGCGCGGCACCAGCACCTCGTCGTCCGGACCGACGATCGTGTCCGGGGTCTTGAGGAACACCACCGGCTCGGACGGGGCCGGCGCGCCGGTCTCCTCGGCGTGGTCGCGGTAGTTGAGACCGATGCAGACGATCTTGCCGACGCCCGCCACCGGCGGTCCGATGCGACTTCCGTCGACCACGATCGGGTGGAGTTCTCCCGCGGCGAGCGCGGCCCGGGTGCGGGCGATGCCGTCGGCGGCGAGGAACGCGCCGGTCACGTCGTCGGTCAGCGGCGTCAGGTCGTACGTGAGGCCGTCGTCGGCACGGACGGCGGGGCGCTCGGCTCCCGACGGTCCCAGGCGCATCAACTGCACGGCAGATCCTCCTCCACAACCGGTCGACAGATCGGATGTATAGCGGTCGTTGGCCCGCTCCGTCTAGAGGTAGTCCGTTTATTGGTCCGATGAATCCCGGTCACGAAAGGTCGCGATGAAACTCCACCGTGCGGCGTGGACGTCCGCCGCAGCGATCGCCGCGCTGCTCGTCACGCTAGCCATCGGGTCACCGCCCACCGTTGTCCCGACAGCCACCGACACCACCCGCCCCGTCGCCGAACCCCTGCCACCGGACCGGGCGGAGCACGCGGGCTTCGGGCGGGGCGAGCAGACCGACGGCCGGAAATCGCCCGCGGAGCCCGAGCCACCCGCCGATCTGGAACCACCCGCGAACCTGGAACCGGGCGCAGATCTCGAGCCGGCCGCCGGTCTGGAGCCGCCCGCAGGTCTGGAGTTGTCCACAGACCCGGAGTTGTCCACAGGGCTGGGCGAAGGGCACGAAAACGTCGGTGCGGGCCGGCAGGATCAAGAACAGGGGACCCCCCGGCGGGGACCCCTGCAGAGCGTGTCCGGCGTGCCAGGTCAGCCCGGTCAGCCCGGTCAGGTCGGTGAGCCCGGTCAGGCAGGTCAGCCTGATCAGGCCGGTCAGCCCGGTGAGGCCGGTCAGCCCGGTCAGGCAGGTCAGCCTGGTCAGGCCGGTCGAGCCGGTGAGCCAGGTCGGGCCGGTCAGCCCGGCCAGGCAGGTCGGGCAGGTCAGCCCGGTCGGGCCGGTGCGCTCGCCGGGGTCGACGGGCCGGTCACCGTGTTCGTCGAGTTGACCGGCACCCCGGCCGCCAAGGCGTACGGCGACGAGAAGGCACGTGGTGCCGCAGATCCGGCGGCTGCCGCCCGAGCCGCCCGGCAGCGGGCCGAAGAACGGGCCGATCGGTTCCTGCAAGCGTTGCGGGACAAGGACTCCGGGGCTCGCGAGATCGCCGTGACCCGCAACGCGGTGCCCGGCGTGGTCGTCACCGCGGACGCCGCGAAGCTGCGCGAGCTGGCCGCGATGCCCGAGGTCAAGGCGCTGCGGCGGACCGTGCCGAAACGCGTGCGGAACGCGGGTTCGGTGGAGCTGACCAGGGCGGCCCAAGTGTGGCGGAACACCGGCCGGTACGGCGACGGCGTGCGCATCGGCATCATCGACACCGGCGTCGACTACACGCACGCCGACTTCGGCGGTCCCGGCACCACCGCCGCCTACGACGCCGTCGACCGCACCGCGCCGTGGACCCCGACGGCGAAAGTCGTCGGAGGACACGACTTCGCGGGCGACACCTACGACGGCGACGTGCCCGAACGAGCCGTCCCCGCGCCTGACACGAACCCCCTCGACTGCCACGGCCACGGCACCCACGTCGCCGGCTCGGCCGCCGGGTTCGGCGAGAACGCGGACGGCACCACGTTCACCGGTGACCACAAGTCGTTGACGCCCGAAGCGGTCGCGGGCATGAGGATCGGCCCCGGCACGGCGCCGAAGGCGTCGCTGTACGCGTTGAAGGTGTTCGGCTGCACGGGGTCGACCGACCTCGTCGGCCCCGCCCTCGACTGGTCCCTCGACCCGAACGGCGACGGGGACTTCACCGACCGGCTCGACGTGGTGAACATGTCCCTGGGCAGCGACTTCGGCGGTCAGGACGACCCCGACAGCCTGTTCGTGCGCAAGGTCGTCGAGCACGGCGTGCTGGTCGTCGCGGCGGCGGGCAACGGCGGCGACCTCTACGACGTCGGCGGCTCCCCGGCGAACACGCCCGAGGCGCTGGCGGTGGCGAACACGCGCGACGCGTTCTCGCTGCTGGACGGCGTCGAAGTGGCCGGCGTGCAGCACTCCGGGCAGTACAGCAAGTACTACACCGGCTACGCGTCCCTCGACCTGACGCTGCCCGTGGTCCCGGTGTCCGAACCGGCGAACGCCGACGGCTGCGCGCCCATCACCGAGGACCTGAACGGCAAGTTCGTCTGGCTGGAGTGGGACGAGGACGACGCGACCCGCGAGTGCGGCTCGGGCGCGCGGACCGACAACGCCGAGGCGGCGGGCGCGGAAGGCGTGCTGCTGACCGCCACGAGCAACACGTTCAAGGCGGCCATCGCGGGCAACAAGAACATCCCGGCGTTCCAGTTCACCGCCGCCGCGACCGCGGCCCTGCGGCCCGCGTTGGCCGGCGGCACGTTCCAGCTGAGGATGTTCGGCTCGTTGCGCAACGCCGTGCCGACGACCACGCCGACCCTCGCGGACACGTTGACGCCGTCGTCTTCCCGCGGCTCGCGTGGTGCGTCGGCGGGCAAGCCGGACGTCGCCGCGCCCGGTGACACGATCCTGTCCGCGGAGGCAGGCGGGGGTGCCGAGGCGGTCACCATGGGTGGCACGTCGATGGCCGCCCCGCACGTGGCGGGCATCGCCGCGCTGGTCCGCCAGGTGCGTCCGGAGTGGACGGTGGAGGAGGTCAAGGCGGCGATCATGAACACCGCGGGCGGCGCGGTGACCGACGGCGACGACCACACCACCGGCAAGCCCGAGGCCCCGATGCGGGTCGGTGCGGGCCGGGTGGACGCGCTCGACGCCGTGGGCACCGACCTGCTGGCCATGGTGCAGGACGATCCGGGGACGGTGGGCGTGAGCTTCGGGCCGGTCGAGGCCGCCAAGCCGATGTCCGTGGCGAAGACGGTGAAGATCGTGAACAAGTCGTCCCGGGTGCGCACGGCGTCGCTGACGCACCAGGACGCGACGACCGTGCCCGGCGCGCGGTTCGAGGTGTGGCCGCCGCAGGTCGTGGTGCCGGCGGGCGGGTCGAAGACGGTGCGGGTGACGCTCTCGATCACGCCGGACGAGCTGCGCAAGGTGGCCGACCCGACCGTGGTGAAGCAGCAGGCTGACGTGGCCAGGCAGTTCCTGGCGGAGGCGTCCGGGCGGCTGCTCGTGCAGTCGGGCGACGTCACGCTGCGGGTGCCGGTGTACGCGGCGCCCAAGCCGGTCGGGGACGTCGAGGCGGTCGACCGGGGTGACGGCGCTGTGGTGGTGCGCGGTCGGGTGCTGGCGCAGGGCGAGGGCGACCAGGCGTACCGGTCGTTGTTGAGCGCGTTCGAGTTGCAGGGCACCAGCCCGGAGTTGCCGCTCTGCGCGGAGGGCGTGCAGGTCGATTGCGCGATGAACCGCTCGGCGAGGGGCGGCGACCTGCGGTACGTGGGTGCGGCGGCGTCCGGTGGGATGGTCTCGTTCGGCATCACGACCTGGCACGACTGGGTGACGCTCGGCGAGGTCAACAGTCCCGAGATCAGCATCGACACCAACGGGGACGGGGTGCGCGACTACGTCGTGCGCGCGGTGAAGCCGACCGATGCGAACGGCAAGGTGACGGCGGACGTGTGGCTGGCGCGGACCGTGCGGGTGGCGGACGACGTGGTGGTGGACGAGCAGCCGCTGAACGGGCAGTACGGCGACGTGGACACGAACGTGATGGACAGCGACGTGGTGGTGCTGCCGGTGACGTTGACGGCGTTGGGCATCGATCCGGCGGCTGCGAGCGCACGCTTCACCTACACGGTGGGGATGACGGGGCAGTACCCGGCGCCGGGGAACCCGGACGGGTTGGTGGACCGGATCGTGACGCCGATGTCGTTCGACCCGCTGCGGCCCGGTCTCGGGCTGGCCGGTGGGGTGACGTTCGTGGTGCAGTCGGAGGCCGCGTTGGAGGTGCTGCGCAACGCGGAGTCGTTGGCCGCCGACAAGGCCGACAGCCTGCTCCTGCTGCACCACCACAACGCGTCCGGCGACCGCGCGCAGGTCCTCGCGCCGCGCTGACCATCGGATCGCCGACCGCGACCGTCCCCGATCGTCGGTGGCCGTCGGTGGCCGTTGATCACGGAGAGCCAGGTCCGGCACTACCCGGTTGGGTGTGCCGGACCTGCCCGGTGCTGGGCATACTCTGGCGAATGGGCTTGGTGGTCGGTCTGGACGCGGGCGGCACGAGCACCCGGACGTTGGTGCTCGACCTCGACGGCACCCGCTTGGGCGCCGGGGTCGCGGGTGGCGCGAACCCGAACTCCCACCCGCCGGAGCGGGCCGCCGCGCACATCCGTCAGGCGTTGACGGCCGCGTTGGACGGGTTGAACCCGGCGAAGGTCGAGGCGGGCGTGCTCGGCATGGCCGGTTCGAGCAAGCTGACCGACCCCGCGGTGGCGGCGCTGTTCGAGGCGGCGTGGGCCGGTGCCGGGCTGCGGTGCCCGATGCGGGTGATCACGGACTGCGAGGCGGCGTTCGCGACCGGCACGGCGTCACCGGACGGCACGGTGCTGATCGCCGGGACGGGATCGATCGCGGCCCGGATCGAGCGCCACGAACTGGTGTCCACCGTCGGGGGTCACGGCTGGCTGCTCGGTGACGAGGGGTCGGCGTTCTGGCTGGGGCGTGAGGCCGTCCGGGCGACTCTCGTCGCTCTGGAGCAGGACGCTGTGGACGCGCTGCACACCGCCGTGCTCGACCACGCGGCCGTTCCCGCCCTGCCGCGCCGGGAGCAGTGGCGTCGACTGATCACCGCGGTGAACGCCACCCCGCCCATCCACCTGGCGACGTACGCGCCCCTCGTCACGGCGCACTCCACCGCGCCGTCCGCGGACCGGATCATCGGCGACGCCGTGACCGCTCTCGCCGACCTGGCCGAGGCCGCCCGACCCGGGCACGACCGGACCCCGATCGTCCTGGTCGGCAGCCTGATCCACGCGCAACCGCTGGGCGCGCGCCTCAAGCGTGAACTGGCGACCCGCACCACGGCACCGGTGCACGTGGCCACCGAAGGCGCCGCCGGCGCCGCCTGGCTCGCCGCCGTCAAGGTCCTGGGCGAAACCGCCCCCCGCCCCGCCTGACCCACCCCCGCGCGCGTGAGTCCTACGTTCACGTCGCGTGAGTCGTACCTTCAGAACGCGTGAGTCCTACGTTCAGGACCCCCGAGTTCAACGCTCAGAACACGGGCCGGGACGCGCGGGCGTTCTGAGCGTTGAATTCGGGGGTTCCGAACGTAGGACTCACGGGTTCCGAACGTAGGACTCACGCGTCGGGAACGTAGGACTCACTGGGGTTGGGGGTGGCGGAGGCCGGGGTGGTCGGTGGGGAGGGTTCGGCGGAGGACCCACCAGCTGACGGCGATGCACGCGACCTGGAGCGGCCACGTCAGGGCGGCGCGCATGATGCCCAGCAGGACGACCTCGCCGGCCAGCCAGAGGGCGCCGAAGACGAGGACGCGCAGGACGTACTGGGCCACCCACGGCCACGACGCGAACCGGTACGCGCGGAGAAGGTCGGGGTCACGGCGCCAGCGGAAGCGCTGGCCGGTGACGAGGCCGACCACGACGCCGAGCAGCGGCCAGCGGACGACGATGGACGCTGCCCAGACCAGGGCCGACGCGGCGTTGAGGAAGATCTGGACGAGGAAGAAGTCCTCGGCGCGGCCCGTCCGGAGCGCCACGTACGCGGCCACGACCACCAGCGCGACCGACAGGAGCAGCGCGCGGGGACGGCCGCCTCGCGCGACGCGGACGGCGCCGACCACTACACCGCACGCGACGGCCGCAAGGGCACCGACCTCGACCGAACGTCCGCCGAGCAGCCACCCCAGCACGAAGGCCAACGGCGGGAGTGAAGCGTCCAACGCACCGCCCCGCCCGCCCAGCAGTGCGGCCAGCGACTCCTGACGCGTGTCGGTCATACCCCAAGGGTGCCTTAGGCCTGCCTAACCCAGATAACGGACCCGTCTCGGGCCATTGACGCCCGGTGAGCCCCGTCACTAACGTCCCCGAGGGAAATAGTCTGGAAAGTTAACAGACAGGAGTGCCCATGCGAGCCGGGAGCCCGAGGCTGCTGCGCGAGATCAACGACCGCGCCGCCATCGAGGCGCTGCTCCGCAACGGCCCGCTGACCAGGGCGGAACTGGAGGGGATCATCGGCCTCTCGAAGCCGGCGACCGCCCAGCTCCTCACCCGCCTGGAAGAAGAGGGCACGGTCCTGCGCACAGGTCTGCGCGGCGGTGGCCGGGGCCCGAGGGCGCAGCTGTGGACCGTCAACGGGGCGTTGGCCCACGTCGCCGCGGTCGACCTCGCCCCGGACTCGATCGACATCGCGATCGCGGACATCTCCGGCGCGATGCTCACCGAGCACCGCGCCCCCATGCCGAAGACCGGTGTGCTGGAAGCGTTCCACAACGCGGTCACGAAGGCCGCCGCCCAGGTCGGCCTCACCACCGACGCCCTCAGCCACGTGGTGGTGGGCAGTCCGGGCGCGGTGGACCCGGCGACCGGGCTGCTGAACTACGCCCCGCACATGCCGGGCTGGGAGAACAAGAACATCCCCGAGGAGCTGGAAGCGCTCCTCTCCACCTCCGTCACGGTCGAGAACGACGTCAACCTCGTCGCCCTCGAAGAGATGATCACCGGCCGGGCGCAGGGGGTGAAGGACTTCGTCCTGCTGTGGCCCGCCGACGCGGTCGGTGCGGCCGTCGTCGTCAACGGCGTCCTCATCAGGGGCGCCACGGGCGGCGCGGGCGAGATCGACGCCATGCAGGTCCCCGACCACGCGCACGCCGACACGGGCGTCCAACGCACGGGCAGCCGTTACGGCGACCTGATGGACAGCCCCGGCATCGCCCGCCTGGCCCGCATGCACGGCGTGTCCGCGCGCACCGGCCAGGCCGCGGTGGAGAAGGCGTTGAGCGAAGGACCGGCGGGCCGCGAGTTCCTGGTGGACCTCGCCCGCCGCATCGCCACGTGCGCCGCGAACGTGATCAGCGTGCTCGACCCCGGGTTGGTGCTGCTGTCCGGTGACATCGCGCAGGCGGGCGGCACGACGCTCGCCGACCTCGTCGCCGCCGAGCTGCGCCACCTGGTGGTGCCGCGCACCCCCGTCCGACTTGCCCTGGTGACCGGGAACCCGGTGCGCTCCGGCGCGCTGCACTCCGCGCTGTCCGTCGTCAGGGAACAGGTGTTCGGCCTGCCCGCCGCCACGACCGAACCCTTCCGCGGCCCCCACCAGGGGCCGACGTCTCCGTCCGCACGTTGAGATGAAGGAGGGCACATGCGCAGGCTCCACCGCGCGGCGTTGCTGTTCGTGGCCGCGGCGATGCCCCTCACCGCCTGCGCGGCGGGCTCGGGCGGCACCGGGCAGGCCGGGCCGGCCGCGGCTCCCGGTCAGGGCGACGCGTTCACCCTGACCGTCTGGAGCAACTACTCGGGCCGCGAGCAGGACGAGGTGACCAAGGCGTTGGAGAGCTTCAAGGAGAAGTTCCCCAACGCGGACATCCGGCACGAGGGCAGCCAGGACGACGACAAGATCACCGCGGGCATCCGCGGCGGCAACCCGCCGGACGTGGCCATGTCGTTCACCACCGACAACATCGGCCAGTTCTGCTCCAGCGGCTCGTTCCAGCAGCTCAAGCCCTACGTCGACCGGGACGGCGTCGACCTCGGCCAGATCCCGGACGCGGTGCGCTCCTACACCGAGTACAAGGGCAACCGGTGCGCGATGCCGCTGCTCAGCGACGTGTACGGGCTGTACTACAACAAGGACATGCTCGCCGAGGCGGGCCTCACCGCGCCGCCGAGGACGACGGCCGAACTGCTCGACTTCGCCAAGCGCACCACGAAGAAGGCGGCGGACGGGACGATCGAGGTCGCGGGTTTCCTGCCGACCATGCTGTTCTACGCGAACCGGCCGCCGATCTGGGCGCCGAACTTCGGCGCGAAGTGGGAGACGCCGGACGGCAGGTCGGGGCTCGCGTCACCGGAGTGGGCGGCGATGCTGGAGTTCCAGAAGGAACTCGTGGACTTCTACGGCCACGAGAACCTGGAGCGGTTCCGCGCCGGGCTCGGCCAGGAGTACTCGACCGACCACGCGTTCCACCAGAAGAAGATCGCCATGATGATCGACGGCGAGTACCGGACGGCGTTCCTGCGGGACCAGGCGCCGGACGTCCGGTTCGGCACCGCGCCGTTCCCGACGATCAGGCCGGACCTGTACGGCATCGGCTTCACCACCGGCACGATCATGGGCATCCCGAAGGGCGCGAAGAACCCCGGCGCGGCGTGGGAGCTGATCAAGCACCTGTCGTTCGACACCGGGACGATCGTGGACCTGGCCAACGGGATCAAGAACATCCCCAGCACGAAGGCCGCGCTGGCCGACCCGCGGCTCGAGGTGGACGAGAACTTCAGGACGTTCATCGACCTGGCGGTGTCCGGGAAGCTCCAGGGCAACCCGGTGACGCCGATCGGCGACGCGCACATCAAGGCCATCGGGGACTTCGCCACGTCGTGGCAGGCGGGCAAGGTGCCCGACCTGATGGCGGGGCTGGCGGAAGTCGACCGGCAGATCGACGACCAGGTCGCGAAGAGCGGCAAGTAGCGGTGGTGGCCACGCTGGAGCGCGTGGACGCGGTGCGGTCCGCCCCCGCCGGGGGGCGGTCCCGCTCGCGCGCCCGTCACCGCCTGACCGTGTTGGCGTTCCTGGCGCCGGCGATCCTCGGGTTCGCGCTGTTCTTCGGGTACCCGCTGGTGGCGACGGTCTGGTTCTCGTTCACGAAGTACGACCTGATCAACCCGCCGGAGTGGGTCGGCTGGGAGAACTACGCCTACATGTTCTCCGACAAGCTGTTCCGCGTCGCCGTCTACAACACGCTGTGGTTCGTGGTGGTGCTGACCGTCGCACGCGTGGTGTTCGCGTTGGGCGTGGCGTCGGTGATCGCCCGGTTGAAGTCGGGCGTCGGCCTGGTCCGGACCCTCTGCTACCTGCCGTCGTTGGCCCCGCCCGTGGCGGCGACGTTGGTGTTCTTCCTGGTGATGCGGCCGAACGAGGGGCCGTTGGATTCGCTCCTCGGGTGGTTCGGGATCGAGGGGCCGCTGTGGTTCGCCGATCCGGTGTGGGCGAAGCCGGGGATCGCGGCGGTGATGCTGTGGGTGTCCGGCGACTTGATGATCATCATCCTGGCGGCGGTCCTGGACGTGCCGCAGGAGCAGTACGAGGCGGCGTCGTTGGACGGCGCGGGGCCGGTCCGGCGGTGGTGGCACGTCACGCTGCCGACCATCTCGCCGGTGCTGGCGTTCGGGGTGGTGAACTCGATCATCCTGGCGTTGCAGCTGTTCACGCAGGCCGTGGTGGCGGGGTCGGCGGCCAGCGGGTCGGCCGACGTGACCGGGTCGACGAAGGTCCTCGGGTTCCCGGAGAACTCGACGTTGACGTTCCCGGTGTGGCTCTACACGCAGGGGTTCCGCTACTTCGACATGGGCTACGCGGCGGCGATGGCGACCGTCCTGTTCGTCATCTCGTTCGCGGCGACGGCGTTGTTGGTGTGGCGGATGCGTCGGGCGTCGCACCAGGAGGAGGGCGGATGACCACCGTGGCACGTCGTCCGCGGGACCGGCGGCGGGTGCTCGACTGGGTCGCGGTGCACAGCCTCGGGCTGGCGCTGGGGCTGATGTTCGCGTTGCCGATCGTGTTCGTCTTCCTGACGGCGGTGATGTCGGACAGCCAGGCGTTCACCGAGGATTTGTGGCCCCGCGAGTGGCACTGGGGCAACTTCCTGGAGGTGTTCGAGCAGGCCCCGCTGCTGACGTACCTGGGCAACAGCCTGCTGTACTCGGGGCTCGCCACGGCGGGGATGCTGGTGTCGTCGATCCCGGCGGCGTACGCGTTGGCCAAGTTGCGGTGGCGCGGGCGGAACGCGGTGTTCATGCTGGTGGTGGGCGCGATGATGCTGCCGCCGCAGGTGGTCGCCGTGCCGCTGTACGACACGTGGTCCGGCCTGGGGCTCACCGGGACGCTGTGGCCGTTGATCGTGCCGTACTTCCTGTTCGACGCGTTCAGCATCTTCCTGCTGCGCCAGTTCATCCTGACGATCCCGCAGTCCTACGTGGACGCGGCACGGGTGGACGGGTGCACGGAGTTCCAGGCGCTGGCGCGGATCGTGGTGCCGATGGCGCGGCCGGGCATCGCGGCGACCGCGTTGTTCTGCTTCCTCTACACGTGGAACGACTACTTCGGCCCGCTGCTGTACACGAGCGAGAAGCCGGACCAGTGGACGTTGTCGCTGGCGCTGGCGTCGTTCAAGGGCATGCACCACGTGCAGTGGAACCTGGCCATGGCGGTCACGTTGCTGATCATGCTCCCGGCGGTGGTGCTGTTCGCGTTCGCGCAGCGCTCGTTCGTCCGGGGCATCACGTTCACGGGGGTCAAAGGGTGAAGCTGACCGTTGTCGGCGGCGGGTCGACCTACACGCCGGAGTTGATCGACGGGATCGCCTGGCGGCGGACGACCCTCGCGGTGGACGAGATCGTGCTGGTCGACCCGGACGCGTCCCGGCTGGAGGTGGTGGGCGCGTTCTCGCGGCGGCTGCTGGCGCACGCCGGGCACCCGGCGCGGGTCACCACCACGTCGGACCTGGAACGGGGAGCCGACGGGGCGTCGGCGGTGTTGTTGCAGCTCAGGGTAGGCGGGCAGGCCGCTCGGGCGTCGGACGAGACGTTTCCGCTGGTGTGCGACTGCGTCGGGCAGGAGACGACCGGGGCGGGAGGGCTGGCCAAGGCGCTGCGCACCGTGCCGGTGGTGCTGGACATCGCCGAACGGGTGCGCGCGGTGGCCGGTGACGCGTGGATCGTGAACTTCACCAACCCGGTCGGGATCGTCACGCGGGCGTTGTCGCAGGCCGGGCACCGGGCGGTGGGGCTGTGCAACGTGGCGATCGGGTTCCGGCGCTGGACGGCCGAGGTGCTGGGGGTGTCGCCGCAGGACGTTCGGCTCGGGCACGTGGGGCTGAACCACCTGACCTGGGAGACCGAGGTGCTCGTGGACGGCGTCGACCGGCTGCCCGAGCTGCTGGGACCGCACGGTGACGCGCTGGGCAAGCACATCGGGCTGCCCACGTCGTTGATGCGGCGGCTCGGCATGGTGCCCTCGTACTACCTGAAGTACTTCTACGACCACGACGAGGTGGTGCGGAAGCAGCGGACCGAGCCGCCGCGCGCCGAGGTGGTGGCGGGGGTGGAGAAGGAACTGCTCGATGTCTACGGCGACGAGTCCGTGGTGACGAAGCCGGCGCAGTTGAACCAGCGGGGCGGGGCCTACTACTCCGAGGCGGCGGTGCAGCTGGTGCACTCGTTGACCGGGGGCGGGGACGGGGGCGGGGGCGGGGGTCTTGAGCAGCACGTGGTGAACGTCCGGAACGACGGCACGCTGCCGTTCCTGCCCGACGACGCGGTGGTCGAGGTGCCCGCCGTGGTGACCGACCGGGGCGCGTCGCCGGTCGCGGTGGCCCCGGTGCCGCCGTCGATCTCCGGGTTGATCTCGCACGTGACGGGCTACGAGCACCTGGCGTTGGACGCGGCGGTGCTCGGCGGGCGTGACCGGGTGGCGGACGCGCTGCTCGCGCACCCGCTGATCGGGCAGTTCGCGACGGCCGAGCGGCTGGCCGACGAGCTCGTGTCGCGCAACGCGGACTTCCTGCCGTGGGCGAGGGGACGGGCGTGACGAACCGGGTGCTCGCCATCGACGGCGGGAACAGCAAGACGGCCATGGCCCTGGTCGACGTGGAGGGGCGGGTGCTCGCCCGGGTGCTCGGCCCGGGGGCGTCTCCCCAGGGTGTGGGGCTGCGGCGCAGCGTCGAGGTGTTCGAGGGGATGGCGCGGGAGGCCGCGCGCCAGGCGGGGCTCCCCGCCGACGAGCAGATCGCCGTGCACACGGCCGCTTACCTGGCGGGAGCCGACTTCCCCCGGGAGGAAGAGGCGCTGCGGGACGCCATCTCGGCGCGCGGGTGGTCGGGGACGACCGTCGTCGGGAACGACACGTTCGCCCTGCTGCGCGCGGGGACGGCCGACGGTGTCGGCGTGGCGGTGGTGTGCGGTGCGGGCATCAACTGCGTGGGGGTGGCGCCGGACGGGCGGACGCACCGGTTCCCGGCGGTGGGGCGGGTGTCGGGTGACTGGGGCGGGGGCGAGCACCTCGGGTCGGAGGCGTTGTGGCTGGCGGTGCGGGCCGCGGACGGGCGGGGTGAGCCGACGGCCCTGTCGGACGCGGTGGTCGCGCACTACGCGGCGTTGACGGGGACGTCGGGGGCGCACCGGGTGGGGACGTTGGCGGACGTGGTGGAGCGGCTGCACTTCGGGGAGGTCGCCTTCGACCCGCATGCGCTGTGCCGCGTGCTGTTCGAGGTGGCCTCGGCGGGTGACGCGGTGGCGCGGGCGGTGGTGGACCGGCTCGTGGAGGAGGTCGTGCTGCTCGCGCGGGTGTCGTTGTCGCGCTTGGGGCTGCTCGGGGAGGCGGTGGACGTGGTGCTCGGCGGCGGGGTGGTCACCGGGACCGGCGGGGTCGTCTCGGACGCGGTGGCCTCGGCGTTGCGGGAGTTCGCGCCCCGGCTCCGGGTGCGGGTGGTGGACGTGCCGCCGGTGGTGGGCGCGGCGTTGGCGGGCCTGGACGCGGTGGGGGCTTCGGCGGGGGCGGAGGCCCGCCTGCGGGCGGCTTACGGGATGCCGGTGACGGCTGCGGCCGGCTGAGCGCGGTCGGCCGTCCGGTGGTCGGGCGGCTGTCCTGAGACACCGGTGCGCGGGAGGTGAACCATGGCGGCGGCCCCTCCCGCGCACCGGCCCTTTTCCGGTGCTCCGCGGTGCCGCAACCACCTGTGCGCGACGTGATCCCTGCCGCACCGGATTCCGCGCAGCGCGTTAATCCGATGCGTGTCCAGGCCTTGGAGTGACACCTTGGTAACAGCCTTGCCAACCGCCGGTGGCGCAGGGCCGGCATCGCGTTGCATGCTGTCGTGCGCGGTCATGGGGGTGCCGCGCGCGGAGGGGAGGGTCTGTGAACGGTCTGGACAGCTTCGTGGCGTTGGGGGACAGCTTCACCGAGGGCATGGACGACCCGGCGCCGAACGGCACCTACCTGGGGTGGGCCGACCGGCTGGCCGCGATGATCTCGACCCGACGGCAGGGTTTCCGCTACGCGAACCTGGCGATCCGGGGCAAGATGCTCCAGGAGATCGTGGACGAGCAGATCCCGCTGGCGGTGTCGCTGAAGCCACGGCTGGTCACGCTGTGTGGCGGCGGCAACGACATCCTGGTGCCGGGCAGCGACGCGGACGCGTTGGCCGAGGTGTACGAGATCGCGGTGGCCGACCTGCGGGCGGCGGGCGCGGAGGTGCTGATCTTCACCGGGTTCGACCCGAAGCACACGCCGTTCCTGCGGTCGCTGCGCGGGAAGATCGCGATCTACAACAGCCACCTGTGGTCGGTGGCCGAGCGCTACCACTGCAAGGTGGTCGACCTGTGGTCGATGACCGTGCTGCACGACCGGCGCGCGTGGAGCGCGGACCGGCTGCACCTGTCGCCCGAGGGACATCGGCGGGTGGCGTTGCGGGCGGCGGAGGTGTTGGGGTTCCAGTCGGACGAGGAGTGGAGCGCGCCCTGGCCACCGCTGGTGGACGAGGACTGGATGACGCAGCGGCGGCACGACCTGAAGTGGGCGCGGGAGCACGTGATGCCGTGGGTCGCCCGGCAGTTGCGCGGCGAGTCCATGGGTGACGGGGTGGTGCCCAAGCGGCCCGAGCTGCTGCCGGTGTGCGCCGAGTGACCCGCAAGCCGGGCGAGCTGGGCTGTGAGTTGGGCGGGGCGTGAACCGGCCGGCCGTGAGCTGGGCGAGCCGTGTGCTTGGGGGTCGTGAGCTTGGCGAGCCGTGTGCTGGCGGGTCGTGAGCTGGGCAAGCCGTGAGCTTGGGCGGGCCGTGAGCTGGGCAAGCCGTGAGCTGGGCGGCCGTGAGCCGGGCGAGTCGTGTGCTGGCGAGTCGTGTGCTGGCGGGTCGTGAGCTGGGCGGGCGCGTGAGCGGAGACGGCCGTGAGCGAGGGCTGGGTGTGAGGCGGGTGGCCGTAAGCCGGGCGGGTCGTGAGCGAGGGCTGGGCGTGGGGCGGGTGGATGTGACGGCTCGCTGTCCCGCCGATTCACGCACTGGGCCGGCGCTCTCCCCCGAACGCCGGCCCAGCGGTTCGGGTGGCTTTCCCCCCTGGCTCCCCCTGCCAAGTGCCACCCAGCGCTGACCGATGCTGCCGATCAGCGCAAGTCCAAAATCCCATGACTTCGCGCCGCGGTGCTAAACAGCGGCTAAACCTCGGAGGTCAAGGCTTCAAGCGCCGTTCGGACGAACATCGACCTGGTGGAGCCGAGGCGTTCGAACAGCCGAAGCGATTCCGCCAGCTCCGCTTGCGCCGCAACGCGTTCGCCGCGTTTGGCCAGCACGGTGCCGAGCACCTCCCGCCCGAACGCCTCCTCGAACTGCATGGACCCGCCACGCGCCAGCTCCACCCCTTGCCGCGCGTGTTCTTCCGCCTCGGGTAACAGCCCCAGCTCGGCGTACAGCTCCGCCAGGTTGTTCACCGCCACCACGTACGCGCGCTCGTCACCGTTGCGGTGGTAGATCTCCACCGCGAGGAACTGGTGGCGGGCCGCCGCTTCGCGCAGCCCGAGCCGTTGCTCCACCTGGGCCAGGTTGTTGAGCACCGTGGCCTCGTGGAGGGCGTCACCGTCCCGTCGGGCCAGTTCGACGGCTTCCCTGTGGTGCACCAGTGCTTCCTCGGCACGCCCGTCGGCCAGCAGGGCGATGGCCAGCTGGTCCAGCGTCATGACGAGGTAGCGCGGGTCGCCCAGTTCCACGGCTATCCGGTGCGCCGCTTCCGCGTGGTCGAGGGTGCCGTGCAGGGCGCCCGCGCGATTGTTGATGTCGTGCATCGCGTGCAGCACCAGCAGCTCGCCGAGGCGGTTTCCGGTGATCCGGGCGGACGCCAGGCCGAACTCGGCTATGCCGCGCCACTCCCGGCAGACGAGCCTGGCCACGCAGTACGTGTGCACCAGCCGCACCAGCTGCCACACCTGGTCGTGCAGACCGGCTTCCGCGCCGGCGTGCACCAGGGCGATGAGGTTCGGCCACTCCTTGTCGAACCAGGACAACGCCTGCGCCGACGTGGCGGGTCTGGGCGCGGTGGTGGAGTCGGTGAAGTCCAGTCCGTCGGAGACCGGCCGGATGAGGCGTCTGGCGTGGTCGCAGGCGGCCAGGTAGTGGGCGATCAGGCGACGCAGGGCACCGTGCTCGCGGTCTTCGACCACTTCCCTCGCGTACAGGCGCACGAGGTCGTGCAGGACGAAGCCGCCGCGCCACTGCTCGACCACGAGGTGGGCGTCCGCCAGGTCGGCCAGCCGGGCCACCGCGGTCCCGAGGTCGATGTCGCACACCGCGGCTATCGCGTGCGGGCTCACCCACCGGCCGGGGACCAGACCGGCGGCGCGAAACGTCTCCGCCAGCTCCGGCGGGAGGTTGCGGTAGGACACGGCCAGCGCACGGCCCACCCCGACGCCGCTGTCCGCCAGGTCAAGGGTGCGGAGTCGGGCGTCGTCGTCGGACAGCTGCGCGACCAGGTCCTCCACCGTCCACTCCGGACTGAAGACGAGCTTGGCGGCGGCGATGCGCAGCGCCAGGGGCAGGTTGCCGCAGAGTTCCACCAGCATCCGGACCGCCACGGGCTCCTGCTCGGACAGCGGCTTGCCGACGACCTCGTCCACCAGGCGGACGGACTCCTCCTCGGAGAGGGTGTCCAGGGTCAGCATCCGGGCGCTGTTGCTGACCACCAGCGACTCCAGGCGGCGGCGGCTGGTCACCAGGACCACCGAACCCGCGCCGGGAGGCAGCAGCAGCCGGATGTGCTCGGGGTCCCAGGCGTCGTCGAGCACCACCAGCACCCTGCGCTTGGCCAGGACCGACCGGTACAGGCCGACGCGGTCGTCCAGGCCGTGGGGCAGGCCGTCCGCGGGCACGCCCAGCGCCAGCAGGAACCGGGCCAGCACCTCGGCGGGTTCCAGCGGTTCGCGGTCGGGCGCGAAGCCGTTCAGGGAGGCGAACAGCAGGCCGTCCGGGAACTGCTCGGCCCGCCGGTGCCCCCACGTGACGGCCAGCTCGCTCTTGCCGATCCCCGGCGCCCCGTTGACCACCGCGATCGTGGTGGCGGTCAGGTCGCGCACGTCGCACAGCCGGTCCAGCCAGGCCAGTTCCTCGTCACGGCCGATGAAGCCGCTGGCGGCGGCGGGCAGCTGGGCGGGCACGACGACGCCGGGGCGCGGCGGCACCGGGGCCGCCTCGGCCAGGCCGGGTGAGCTGAGCGCCGGGTCGTCGCGCAGCACCTGCTCGTGCAGCACGCGCAGGCCGGGGCCGGGGTCGATGCCCAGCTCGTCCACGACGCGGCGGTGGAAGCGCTGGTAGGCCTCCAGGGCGTCGGCGCGCTGACCGGACCGGTAGAGGGCGCGCATCATGTGGCCGACGAGGCGTTCGCGGAACGGGTACTCGGTCACCAGCTGGCGCAGCTCGCCGACCAGCTCCAGGTGCCGGCCCAGTTCCAGCTCGGCCTCGATGCGCTCCTCGACCGCCGCGAGTCGCAGTTCCTCCAGGTCGGTGGTGACGGGGTCGCCGGGCACGTCCACCAGCACCTGGCCCCGCCACAGGCCGAGCGATTCGCGCAGCAGCTGCGCCCGGATCGGCGCCGGCTTGCCCCTCGCGCTCGACACGAGCTGACGGGCCCGGTGGAAGTCGAGCCGCCACGGGTCGACCGACAGCTGGTAGCCGGGCGGCGTGGTGAGGATTCGCGCCGAAGCCGCCGGGTCGGCCTCGTCCAGCATCCGGCGCAGGCGGGACACGTAGCCGTGCACGATCGTCCTGGCCGTGGCCGGCGGCTCGTCGGCCCACAGGCTGTCCACGATCTCGTCGATCGGGACCACCCGGTTGGCGTCCAGCACCAGCATCGCGAGCAGTCCGCGCATCCCCTTGCGGCCGATGACGAGCTGCCGCCCGTCGGCGAGCACCTGCAACGGTCCGAGCACGCCGAACTCCAGCCCGCTCCTGCTCCGGTCAGCCATGCCCCTCCCCAGCTCGTGCGCGGCTCGGTCACTGGATCAGGTGCGCCGGGAACCCCGTTGGATACCTGTCAGTAGATATTGCTTGGTCAACTAGTCGTGCCTCCCGGACCGGACGGGCCGGGGACGGCTAGGGTTTTGGCCCCGGGACAGTCCCTGGGCGAGTGCAGGAGGACCAGTGCCGCGCGAGCCGATGAACGTGGTCGACCGTGGCGCGGCCTGCCTGTTGGGCGGCGCCCTCGGTGACGCCCTCGGCGCGCCCATCCAGTACCTGGGGTGGGCCGACATCCAGCGCGACCACGGGCCGGAAGGCGTCCTGGAGCCGCCGCGCCCCGCCCTGGTCACCGACGACACGCAGCTCACGCTGTTCACGGCGGACGGCTACCTGCGGGCGTGGGTGCGCGGTCAGACCACCGGCCAGTGGGACCCGGTCGACGTCGTCTGGCAGAGCTACCGGCGGTGGCTGGTCACCCAGCAGGTGGCCGCGCCCGAGCCCGGCGCGGTGGGCCTGGTGGGTGACGAGCGGCTGTATTCGAGCCGGTCCCCCGGGTTGACCTGCCTGCGGGCGTTGGCCGCGGAAACGCCGCCCACGCCGGAGGAGCCGCACAACGAGTCGTCCGGCTGCAACGGCGTGACGCGGACCGCGCCGGCCGGGTTCGCGCCGAGCGCCGAGATCGCTTACGACCTGGGCTGCCGGTTCGCGGCGCTCACCCACGGCGGCACGGGCGGCTGGGTGTCCGGTGGGGCGTTCGCGCTGCTCATCCACCTGCTGGCGGTGCGCGGGCGGCCGATGCGCGAGGCCGTCGACCAGGTCATCGGGCGGGTCCTGCGGGACGACCCGTACACGGCGAACACGCTGAACCGGGCCGTGGTGTTCGCCGACGAGCACAAGGCGCTGGGGTTCGACTCGGTGCGGGTGGACCGGCTGGGCAGCGGGTGGACCGGGCCGGAGGCGCTGGCGATCGCCGTGCACACGGTGCTGGTGTACCCGAAGCGGGCGCAGTTCGTGGACGCGCTGCGGGCGGCGGCGAACCACTCGGGCGGCAGTGACGCGACGGCGGCGTTGACCGGGAACGTGCTGGGCGCCCTGCACGGCACCGCGGCGTTGCCCCGGGACTGGCTGGCCGGGCTGGAGCTGGTGGACCTGCTCACCCAGCTGGGCGCGGATTTGGGGCGTTCGGTGACGGGGCAGGAGTTCGACTTCGCCCGGTACGCGTGAGCCCGGCGCTCGTGGACCCGATGCTCGTGGGCTCGGCGCTCGTGACGGGCTTGAGGGGCTTGAGAACGGGGGAAGCCGGCCTCGGCACGCACGTTCCCGAATGCGTGCGACCGAGGCCGGCTCTCCACGTGGTCTGCGATGGGACACGCCCCGAGCGCGGAACCAGGCTGACCTGCCGTGGAGCGGGAAACCCGTGGGCGGAACCGTAGCAGAGCGCGTGTGAGTGGTCACAGGTGACCCACCTGTTCGGCGCAGTGAGGTGCGGGGATCGTTCCGTTTCGGGGAGGTGGGGCCGGTGCCGGCGGGCATCCGGGCGGTGACGCGGCTGTTGATCGCCCTCGACGGCGAGCCCGGCGCGCGTGATGTCGGCGATCTGGCCGTGCTGGCTGTTCGTCGGGCGCCAGCGGGTAGGGACGCGGTCGACGCGCTGGCCGAACTCGTGGGGGTGACGGGCTGGATCCTGTTCGAGGAGGAACGCCAGGTCGAGGCCCACCGGCACAACGTCGCGGCGCTGGGGCTGGCGCGGGCGGCGGGCAACCGGGAGCTCGAGACGCTGACCCTGTCGACCATGTCGATGCAGCGCGCCCACGTCGGGCGGTTCGCCGAAGCTCTCGACCTGGCCGACGTCGGTGCGGCCACTACGACCTCGCCTCGGGTTCGGGCCTTGTTCGCGCTCCGCCAGGCCCGTGCCCACTCGCGGATGCGCTTGGCGACGCCCGCGCTGCGCGCGTTGGACCAGTCCCGCGCCGCCCTCGAAGAAGACCCCTCTGCTCCTTCGTGGGCTTGGTGGATCGACGAGGCCGAACTCCTCGCCCACCGCGGCGCGGTCCTGGCCAACCTGGGTCGGCTCCCTGAAGCCGTCCCGCTCCTCCCCGACGTGCCGGGTCCGAGGTTCCGGGAAGTGGTGCGTGCCATGCGTTTCAGGACCTTGGTGGCGCTCAGCGAGTGGACCGGGCCGCCGCCTGTGTTCACCAGCCCACGAGCTCAGCGGACCGCTCAGCCGGCGTCGTGGGGTGGGTTGTTGGGGTCCGGCGGGCCTGAGTTGGGCGGGACTGAGTTGGGCGGGACTGAGTTGGGCGGGCTGGGGTTGGGCGGGCTGAGGTTGGGCGGCCAGAGATCGGCCGGGCCTGAGGCGGCCGGGCCGGAGGCGAGTGGGCCGGGGTCGGGTGGCCAGGAGGCCGGTGGGTCGGAGTCGAGCGGGTCGGGGTCGGTTGGGGTGGTGTGGTCGGCGGCGTCCCAGTTGTCGGCGTCCCAGTTGTCGGGGTCCCGGTTGTCGGGGTCCCGGTTGTCGGGGTCCCGGTTGTCGGGGTCCCGGTCGGTGGTGTCCCAGTCGGCTACGCCGTAGCGCTCACGGGCGCGTTGCGCGCGGTCCGGGTGTTCGTGGAGGTCCAGGAGGTTCGCCAGTTGGTGGCCGAACACCGGGTGGCCTTCCGGGTCCAGGAGCACGTCGTCCGGTTGCCCGGTGTCAGCGGTGTGGCTGGTGCTGTGGCTGGTGCTGTGGCTGGTGCTGTGGCTGGTGCTGTGGCTGGTGCTGTGGCCGTTGACCGTGAACGGCGCGGGGGCGCCGTTGGCGAGGTGGCGGAACACGTCGTCCACCTCCCGGTCGCAAGCGGCGGCGGAGAGCTTGGACAGGGTGCCGACCAAATCGACCGCCTCGCGGACCTGACCGGTGTTGCGCGCCAGCCACCACACCACCGTGCTGCCGGTGCTGGTCAGCACGTCCTGCCGCAGGTACGTCCGGACGGCGCGTTCCGCGGCGACCTCCTGCTCCCACACGTGCTGCTGCTTGCGCATGTCGGCCACCCGCCGCAGGCGGTCGCGGTCCTCCGGGTTCAGCTCCAGCCGCACGTCGGTCGCCCACGCAGCCAAGCGCTGCCCCGGGTCGGTCTCCCGCTGCCCCAACGCGGCGGCCAGTGCGTGCACCGTTCCGTCGTCCTCGGGGTGACGGCCGGCGGTGATCCGCGACGCCCGCCGCACCACGGCGTCCGCGGCAACGGCTGCCGGCACCGCGTGCTCGGCGGCGCCTGAACCGGGCTGCCAGTGCACGGTGCACGCGAACGTGAACCGGTAGTCCTCCATCGCGCTCGGCAGGCTCACCGGGGTCAGCTGGTGCCCCGGCGGGATCACGGGCACCGGCGGCGGCTGCTGCACGGCGTGCCGCGACTCGTAGCGCAACTGCTCGGCCCTCAGCTCCCACTGCTTGCGGCGCTGCCGGCGCTGCTGGACGGCCACCGCCGTGATGGCGAGCAGCCCTGCGGCGACGATCACGATCACCCACGGCGGCCAGCCGGACGCGGCGCCGATCGCGATCGGCAGCACCAGCGACGCCGTGCCCGCCACGACGGTTTCGGTCATGTCATCAGTCATCGGTGGTCCTCCAGGTGGATCAGGCCCAGCGCCGAGTCGATCAGCGGCCGGAGCCGGGCGGCGTCCCCCGACGCACGTGCGGCCAGGTAGAGGTGGTCGAGCAGGCGTGGACGGCCGGCGCACGCCGCCACCAGCAGTCCGGGGTCCTGGACGAGCCAGCGGTGCAAGGCGTGCGGCGGGACGTCCGCGCCGGCGGCCAGCACCTGCTCCCAGGCGGTGATCAGGGTCCGGCGGGTGAGGTGGCCTTGCGCCAGGTACGGCGGCACGTCCAGGTCGTACAGGATGGCGTGGTCCTCCGGGCGCAGGCCGCGTTCGGTCAGCCGGTGCAGCAGGCGGCGCTGGAACTTCCGCCGGTGCACCAGGTCCAGCAACGCCTGACGCGCCTCGACGCGCACCTCGTCGTCGTGGTGGCGAGTCAGGTTGTGCAGCCGCACGAGGGCCTGCGTGGGCCAGCTCGGCGCGATCCCCACCGCGCACGCGGTGATCAGCACCTGGGCGTACCCGGGCGACAGGTCGACGGCACGCGACCGGTGGTAGACGTGCTTGCGGAACGCCCACGACCACCGCGGGTGCTCCAGCCCGGTGGTCAGCACCCGCAGCGCCAGGTCCGGCCGCGCGCCCGAACCCCACCGCTGGGCCAACCCGGTCAGGAGGTCCACCCGCCCGGTGGCGAGGGCCTGTTCGGCGAACCGCGCCACGAGGTCCGCGGCCGTCCGGTCGTCCACGTCGCGCAGCGCCACGGCGGCCCGCACCCAGTCGGGCATCCGCTGCCGCAGGTCGGGGAAGTACGTCCAGAAGTGGGTGCGGACGGCGCTGTCCAGCCCGAGCGAGGTGAACGCGACCGAACGCGTGCCGCCGGTGCGCAGGCCGACCCGCGTCATCCGCTCGGCGAGGTAGTCGCCGTCGAGCGCGTGGGTGTCGTCGCCGGGCAGCTCCACCAGCCGGCGGAACGCGGCCTCACCCTGGACCAGCGCCTCCAGCGGCGCGCCGGACAGGAACGCGGCGACCACGGCCAACGCCCTGGCCGAGCCTTCCTGGTGCTTCTGGAACAGCTCCGCCGCCTCGGCGTCCCGGCGGACCTGGGCCGACGTCGCCGCGCGCAGCCACTCGGCCACCGTGCCGTCGGGGTCGGCGGTCCGCGCCTCCAACGCCAAGCGGGCGAGCGCGGCCACCTCGCGCGGTGACGCGGCGGCCAGGTGGTCCCGGACGTCGGCGGGCACCTCGAACTCGCCGAGCCGCAGGTGCGCCTTGAGCACGAGGTCGCCCGGCGGCGGGTCCACCGGCTTGACCAGGTCGGCGAGCGAGTCGGCCAGCAGGTGCCGCTGGTCCTCCCGCACGACCACGACGAGCCGCGCCCGCCGGGTCGCCACCTCCGCGCGGTACGCCTCCAGTTCGGGCCGCATCCGGTCGACCCGGTCCGGCTCGGTGGCGGTCAGGTCGAGCAGCAGCCGTTCGTCCTCGGCGATCTCGGCCGGGTCGAGGGCGGGCTCGTCGTCCTCGGTCCGGTCGGCCAGTTCGCGCAGTTCGGTGAGGCCGGTCTCGCCGTTGCCGGTGAGCAGCATGAACGCGGCGGTGCGCAGGCCGGCGCCGTCCGGGCCGGTCAGGACGACGGTGCCGGGTGCCGCCAGGGCGTGCCACGGGAACCGGCCGGGCGGCACGAACCGCTCGGCCAGCCAGCGGACGTGGTCGTCGGCGACGAGCCGCGCCTCCCGTCGCCTGCGGCGCACCTCGTGGAAGTGGTTGACGACGTTGTCGGCGCGGATGTCGTAGTTCGTGGTGTCGCCCAAGGTGATGTGGTCGCGGCTCTGGTGGACGTCGCCTTCGACGTCCCCGACGGTGTTCCAGCCGGTCACCGGCCACCGCGCAGGTGGAAGGTGCCGCCGTGGTGGATGTGGTCGCGGCTCTGGTGCACGTCGCCCTGGACCGTGCCGACGCTGTTCCACTGCGCCGGCGGAGCCTGAGGCTCTTCGACGGACGCTGTCTGGTCGGACGGCGCCGGTTGGGGCAGGAAACCGTTGCGCAGCAAGTCCCCCGTGGGCGACGGCACCCGCAGGTAGGCGTCACCCGCGAACTTCTTCACCCGCACGGGCACCGGCACGTACAGCTCCGGCGGGTCGGTCGCGTACCCGGAGAGCACGGCGTCCTCGAACGCCCGCGCCGACACGATCGCGGCCACCCTGGTGGTCGGCCCGGACCGCGTGAGCAGGTCCCGCACCGGCGCGGAGTCGAGCAGCCGGTGGTTCTCGACCCGCGCCTCGCCGCTGCCGGTGCTCACGCCGTCGCGGTTGGGGTCGGTGACCGGCCCGACCGTCACGCTGGCCCGCATCCGCAGGCCGGCCGGACCGGCGTCGACCCTGGCCCGGTAGTCCAGCTCGTCCTGCAACGACCGCAGGAACGGTCCCACCAGCAGCGGCAGCACGGCCGACGGGAAACCCGCGCTGTGGCCGTCGCCCGTGGACTCCGCGAACCGCTTCTCCCGCCACACCTCCACCGCGCCGCACCGCTCGAACGCGCCGCGCAGGATGCCCGGGATGGCGTCGGTCAGCTCCGCGTGGTGCCTCCCCGGCAGGCCGCTGAAGTCCTTGACGTCCACCACGAGCAGCGCCCGGTACGGCGGCAGCTCGGCCCAGTCGTTCTCCACGAAACCCTCCTCGTCGCCCGCTCAGGAGGTTTCCGGGCCCGCCGCGACGGGGTTGTCCGCCGCCGGACAGCTCGAGGGTGATGCGCGTCACATGCCGGCGTGCTGCTTCAGCACTTCCAGGTCGGCGACGAGGAGCCGCGGGCCGGGGTGCAGCGCGCCGACCTCCTTCAGCCGCTGGAGGTGCAACGCCACCGTGCTGCGCGCCAACCCGAGTGCGTCGGCCACCTCGCGCTGGGAGAACGGCACGTGCGGGCTGCCGTCGTCGGCCAGCGCCACGATCTCCAGCAGCAGCCGCGCGATCCGGCGTTCGGGCGCGAAGTGCACCAACTGCACCTGGTACGGCACCGCCTGCGACAGCTTCGACACGACGTAGTCGGCCAGCCGGCCCTGCGCGCGGTGCTCGTCCAGGAACGCCTCGAACGCCGCCGCCGACAGGACCTTCGTGGTGCAGCGGTCGATCGCCCGCACGGTCGCGGTGCGCGGCCCGGCCGACCGGGCCGCGATCTCGCCGAGCAGGTCACCCGGGCCGCGCAGGGTGATCAGCAACTGCCCGCCGCCCGGTTCCGCGCCGAGCACCTTCACCCGGCCGGACACCAGCGCGAACACGAACGTCCCGGGATCGCCCTGCCGCAGCAACCACGAGCCCGGCGGGTGCACCCGTTCCGCACCGCGGGCCAGCAACGCCTGCCACTTCGCCTCACCCAACAACGCGCGGAATCCGCGTGGTGGTCGGGAATTCGCGCCGGTCACCCGGCAGTGTCTACCGGACCGGGAGGACCAGTGGGGCTGTGCGGTCGGGCTGTGCGGTCGGGCTGTGCGGTCGGGCCGTGCGGTGCGGCTGTGCGGTGGGGCAGCGGGTGGGGCTCCGCCTGTCGCGGACCTGTCGACTGGCTGTTGATCCGGCCGTCGGGCGCGGATGGCCTCGCTCGGCGGGTGGCGGTGCCGCACCATGGGCGGGTGGACAAGGGTGCCCCCGTTCGACTGCTCGTGGTGGACGACGAGCCGCACATCGCGGACCTCGTCGCGACGGTCGCGCGGTACGAGGGCTGGCAGGCGGTGACGGCGGGCAGCGGTGAGGCGGCGCTGCGGGCCGCGGCCGACTTCCGCCCGGACATCGTGGTGCTCGACCTGATGCTCCCGGACGTGGACGGCTTCACCGTGCTGGACCGGCTGCGGTCCGCCGGCGCGATGGTGCCGGTGGTGTTCCTGACCGCCCGTGACGGCACCGCGGACCGGGTCGCGGGCCTCACCCGCGGTGGCGACGACTACCTGGTCAAGCCGTTCTCGGTGGAGGAGCTGATGGCCCGGCTGCGAGCCGTGCTGCGGCGGTCGACCGGGCCGGTGTGGAAGCGATCGGTGCTCAAGGTGTCCGACCTGGTGCTGGACGAGGACACCCGCGAGGTGCGCCGCGGCCACCGGCTCGTCACCCTCACCCCCACCGAGTACGAACTGCTGCGCTACCTGATGCGCCGGTCCCCCGCCGTGCTGACGAAGGCCCAGATCCTCGACCACGTGTGGGAGTACGACTTCGGCGGCCGGTCCAACGTGGTGGAGCTGGTCGTGTCGCACCTGCGGCGCAAGCTGGACGACGGCGGCGAACCGCTGATCCACACCGTCCGCGGCGTGGGGTACGTGCTGCGGCGAGTGGCTGCGTGAGGCGGTTGCGCCTGGGCACGCGCCTGGCGCTGGGGCTGGGCGCGCTCGCGTTGGCGGTGTTCGCGGTCGTCGGCACGGTGATGGCGGAGCGGATGCAGGAGTTCCTGGAACGCCGGCTCGACGCGCAGATGGAGACCACCCAGGTCTCGGTGAAGAAGAACCTCGCCGCCACCGGCACCATCAAGGGCGCCGCCTACGGCTGGTACTCGGTCGTCTACGACGTGCGTGACGGCCGGGCGGTGCCCAGGAACCCCGACGACCAGCCCGCCGACCGCGACGACATGACCGACGTGGCGTTGAAGGTCGACGGGCCGGAGCCGGTGTACTGGACGGACCACCTGAAGGGCGACGGCACGTACCGGCTGCGCGGGTCACCGGTGTCGGACGGCGTCGTGCTGGTCACCGCGGCGCCGATGAACGACATCACCACCACCGTGCGGCAGCTGGTGCTCGTGGAGGTGATCGCGTTCCTGCTGGCGCTGACCGCGTTCGTGGTGATCGGACGGGCGGTGCTGCGGCGCGGGTTGCAGCCGTTGAGCGACATGGCGCGCACGGCGCACGACATCACGTCGCACGACCTGACCGACTCGGCCCGGCTGCCGGTGCGCGCGGAGGGCGGCAGCGGCGGCGTCGAGGTGGAGGAGCTGCGCAGCGCGTTCAACACGATGCTGGACCACATCGACACGTCGCTGGCCGCGCGCACCGCCGCCGAGCAGCGGTTGCGGCGGTTCATCGCGGACGCGTCGCACGAGCTGCGCACGCCGTTGACGTCGATCCGGGGCTACGCGGACCTGTTCCGGTACGCGGCGGCGAACGCGCCGGAGGAACGCGAGGCGCACCTGGAGCGGCTGCGGTCGGAGGCGGCGCGGATGAGCGTGCTGCTGGACGACCTGCTGCTGCTCGCCCGGCTGGACTCGGCGGAGGCGGAGACGCCGCTGCGGGTGGTCGACGGCGACCTCGCGGCGCTGGCGCTGGAGGCCGCGGACGCGTTCCGCGCGGCCCACCCGTCGCGCCCGTTGACGCTGACCGTGCCGGACCGGCCGGTGCGGCTGGGGTTCGACCCGCTGCGGCTGCGCCAGGTGGTGGACAACCTGCTCACGAACGCCGCCGTGCACACGCCGGCGGGCACGTCGGTGTCCCTGTCGGTGTCGGTGGAGCCCCGGTCGGCGGTGCTGCGGGTCGGCGACACCGGTCCCGGCATCCCGGCGGCCGACCAGGCCCGCGTCTTCGACCGGTTCTACCGGGTGGACGACTCGCGCACGCGTGACCGGGGCGGGAGCGGGCTGGGGCTGGCGGTGGCGCACTCGCTGGTCGTCGCGCACGGCGGCGCGGTGGACCTCACCAGCCGCCCCGGCTCGACCGCGGTGACGGTGACCCTGCCGCGCCGGCCGACGAGCGACGGGCCGTGCCCCCACCCCCGCTAGCCGGCGTTCGAGGACTGGGCCCACAGGTCGATGCCCGACTCGACCGCGTGCTCGTCGATCCGCGCCAGCTCGTCGTCCGTGAGTGGTGGGCTGTTCAGGGCGGCCACGTTGGCGTTCAGCTGCTCGACGCTGCTCGCGCCGATGAGCACCGACGTGACGCGCTCGTCCCGCAGCGCCCACGTCAACGCGAGCTGCGCCAACGACTGCCCGCGTGACGACGCGATCCGGTCCAACGCGCGCACGTGCGCCAGGTTGGCCTCGCTCAGCAAGTCTTCCGACAGCGACTTGCCCTGCGTGGCGCGGGAGCCCTCCGGCACGCCGTGCAGGTACTTGTCGGTCAACATGCCCTGCGCGAGCGGCGAGAACGCGATGCAGCCGACGCCCAGCCCGCCGAGCGCGTCCAGCAGGTCGTTCTCGATCCACCGGTTGAGCATCGAGTAGGACGGCTGGTGGATCAGCAGCGGCACGCCCGCCGCGCGCAGCAGCTCGGCCGCCTCACGGGTCTTGCCGGCCGAGTAGGACGAGATGCCGACGTACAGCGCCTTGCCCTGCCGGACCGCGCTGACGAGGGCGCCGACCGTCTCCTCCAGCGGCGTGTCCGGGTCGTAGCGGTGCGAGTAGAAGATGTCGACGTAGTCCAGCCCGAGCCGGGTCAGCGACTGGTCCAGCGACGACAGCAGGTACTTGCGGGAGCCCCACTCGCCGTACGGGCCGGGCCACATGTCGTAGCCCGCCTTCGTGGAGATCACCAGCTCGTCCCGGTGCGGGCGCAGGTCGTCGGCGACCATCCGGCCGAAGTTGACCTCCGCCGAGCCGTAGGGCGGGCCGTAGTTGTTCGCCAGGTCGAAGTGGGTGATGCCGAGGTCGAACGCCCGGCGCACGATCGCCCGCCCCGACGCGTACGGCCGGTCGTCGCCGAAGTTGTGCCACAGGCCGAGCGACACGGCGGGTAGCCGGAGCCCGCTGCGCCCGCAACGGCGGTAGGTCATCCGGTCGTAGCGCGATGCGTCCGGTTGGTAGGCCACATCCCCAGCGTCGCACGCGCTACTGCCGATTGCCGGACAAGGACTCCCGACAAGTTGCTCTTATCGGACCGTACTCGGGACGTGGTTGCGCCATCCGTCTGACATGCGCGAACGACGCTGTTCGGGCATCCGGGCCCCGATGCCCGGCAGCACGAGCGAGAAGAGATCAACGGAATGCGAATTTCGCACAGACGCGGCGCGCTGTTAGCCGTCGCCGTGATGGCTCTCTCCACCGTCCAACTCACCCCCGCCTCGATCGCGGCGCCCGCTCCCGCACCCGCGGCGGCCACCCGCTGCGGTCCGCTCGACGTCGCGTTCGTCCTCGACGACACCGGCAGCATGGGCGGCGCGATCACCAACTTGAAGGCCGGCATCAACTCGATCGTCAGCGACGTGGTCGCCGCGTCGGGCGGCGACTACCAGCTCGGCCTGGTGACGTTCAAGGACAACATCACCGTCCACACCAACCTCGCCGTCGGCAACGCGGCGCCGGTGACCAACTACATCACCAACACGCTCGCCGCCGGTGGCGGCGGCATGGAGCCGGAAGCCTCCGACGAGGCGTTGAACACGGTGGTGAACAACCTGTCGGCCGTCGGACGGCCGCAGAACATCGCCTTCAACGGGGTGTGGCGGTCCAACGCGACGAAGTTCGTCGTGCTGGTCACCGACGCGCGGCCCGGCGGCTTCGACGACGTCCACGCCCCGGTGGACGTGTCGAACGCGGCGACCAGGGCGAACCAGGCGCTGGCGGCCGGGATCAAGATCTCGTCGGTGTACGTGCCGACGTCGTCCGCCAACAGCTCCGTGATCGTCCCGATCATGCAGAACTACGCGACCACGACCGGTGGGGCGTTCGTGCAGGCGTCGGCCAACGGCGCGGGCACGGCGACGGCGATCCAGCAGTTCCTCGCGGACTGCCGGCAGACCGACGTGTTCATGCACGACCAGCCGACGGACACGGGCGTCGAGCCGAACCCGAACGGCTCGGTGTGGCAGAGCCCCGACATCAAGGTGTGCCCGACCCTGGCCGACTGCGCCGGCATCCAGCCGGTCGTGGGCGCGACGAACTACGTCCACGTGCGGCTGCACAACCCCGGCCCGTACGGCAGCGGCACGGGCCTGGGCACGCTCAAGCTCTACCGCACCCCCGCGGGCGGCTCGACGACGTGGGACAACGCCACCAACGGCGACTGGGTCTACATCGGCCAGCAGTCGGTGTCGGTGCCCGCGGGCGTGACCGTGGTCAAGATCCCGTGGAGCAACATCCCCGGGCCCGGCCACTTCTGCCTGCTGGCGCGCTGGGTGTCGGCGACCGACCCGATGACGTTCGCCGAGGGCCCGAACACGGCGCTCAACGCGAAGAACAACAACAACATCGCGTGGCGCAACGTCCAGACCGTGCGCGGCAAGGTGCTGGAGCCGGTGAAGTCCTGGTTCACGCTGGGCAACGCGACCGGCAGGCAGGTCAAGTCCGACCTGCTGATCACCGGCGTGAAGCCGTTGCCGGGCACCGTGGTGATCGACCTCGGCCCGCGCCTGTTCGAGCGCTGGCGCGCCGGTGGCGGCCAAGGCGAGGGCGTGAAGCAGGTCGGCGAGACGCAGGTCCAGGTCGACACGCAACGCGCGGCGCTCCGGGGTCTGCTGATCAACCCGGGTGAGCGCTTCCAGACGGAGCTCACCTTCACGTCCGGAGCGGCGGGCGAGTTCCTGACGCACGTCGTGCAGTCGTTCGAGGGCGAGGACCAAGGGGGCGTCGCCTACGAGGTCCAGATCGACCGCGAGTAGTCCCGCGCCACCGGCAAGTCCTCCACGGTGATCGCGGCCCACGGCCGACGTGGGCCGCGATCACGTGGCGCGGAGCGCTGTGCAAGGATACGTCTTGATCAACTTCACTCCCCTGACCGGCCGTAGCGGCTGGTCAGGGGTTCTTCTGAGCCGGTGAGGGGACTTGAACCCCTAACCTTTCGCTTACAAGGCGAGTGCTCTGCCAATTGAGCTACACCGGCATCGGCCCGAAGACCTGGAACATCGTAAGCGCCCGCAGGGGGTGCCACCTGCGGCGAACGGCCTGCTCGTGGTGGGCTCCCATTGGGCCGTCCGGAGGTCGCGGGTACCGTCCGGGTGGTCCCGGGAACCATTAAAGCCGCTGGCCAGCGATATCAACAGAGCCGAACGCACAGTGATCGATCACCCTTCCCGGGCACCCCTTCCGGGGGTGGCGCATGACACAGCCCCGAATGTGACACGGTCGGCGTGGCGTCCGCGCGAGCAGAGGGAGGTGGCGCCGGGTGCGGCTGTGGCGCAAGCGGCACGAGGACACCGTCCAGGCACGACCCGTCGAAGGACCGTCCCTTCCGGACGACTCGACCGTCCACCTCGTACTCGACCTCGCGCTGCGGGTGGGCGAGGCGCAGATGGCCGGCGGGGCGGGCGCGGACGACGTGACCACCACCATCCTGGCGGTGACGAACGCGTACGGGCTGCCGCACACCGAGGTCGACGTGATCTACACGTCGATCACGGTCGCCTGCCACCGCGGCACGGACGCCGCACCCGTCACGTCCATGCGCGTCGTCCGCAGCCGCAGCGTCGACTACACCCGCCTCGCCGCCGTGGAGCGGCTGGTCCGGCGGATCACCGCAGCCGGCATCTCCGCCCTCGACGCGTACGCCGAGATCGACCGCATCAGCCTCGCCGACCACCCGTACCCGCGCTGGGTGGCGACGCTGGCGTGGGCGGGCATGGCCGCCGCGGTGGCGTTCCTGGTCGGCGGCAGCGCGGTGCTCGCCGTGACGGCGGCCGTCGTCACGGCGCTGATCGACCGGGTCGGGCGGCTGCTCAACCGGCGCGCGCTGCCGTTCTTCTTCCAGCAGGCCGTCGGCGGCGCGCTGGCCACCTCGGTCGCGTTGGCGATGTACTCGACGGACCTGCTGCCGAGCGTGCGGCCGTCCCTGCTCATCGCCACCGGCATCGTGGTGCTGCTGTCCGGCCTGTCGCTGGTCGGCACCGTGCAGGACGCCATCACCGGCTACAACGTCACCGCCGCCGGCCGGACGATGGAAGTCGCGCTGCTCACCGCGGGCCTGATCGCGGGCATCACGCTCACCCTCCGGGCGGGTGTCCAGTTCGGCGTGGCGACCACCATGGCCGACCCGCTGCCCCCGCTGATCTCCGAGGTCCCGATGCAGTTCGCCGCGGGCGCGGCGACGTCCGCCTTCTTCGCCCTCGCCGGCTACGCCCCGCTGCGCGCGCTCCCCACTGCCGCCGCCGCGGGCGCGGTCGGCACCACCACTTACGGGCTCCTCGCGCTCACGGGCATCAACACGGTCACGTGCGCCGCCGCCGCGGCCACCGTCGTGGGGTTCGGCAGCACGATCGTCGGCCGCCGGCTGAGGACGCCGCCGCTGCTGCTCGCCGTGGCCGGCATGGTGCCGCTGCTGCCCGGCTGGACGATCTACCGGGGCCTCTACCAGCTGACCGCCGACGGTGACGCGGCCGGCCTGTCCACGCTCGTGCTGGCCGCCGCCACGGCGCTCGCGCTGGCGGCCGGCGTCGTACTGGGTGAACATCTGGGGCGTCCGGTCCGCACCGGCCTGGGTCGCCTGGCGGCCCGTTCCCGACGATGAACACCTGATCACGTGCTTTCCACGTGAGATGGCCCACCTGACGCACTTTCGTCAAGTCAACACTGTGTGACGGGTCTGACGACAGGGCATCCAGCCTGCGCGTTCCCACTAACCTCGACGGTGGGCGAGACGAATCCCTTAGGAGGCGCTACCCGGTGAGCAGCATTGGCGAGAACGGCGCGGAGTTCCTGGTCGTGGCCAACCGCCTACCGGTTGACCTGGAGCGCCTGCCGGACGGGACGCAGCGCTGGAAGCACAGCCCCGGTGGCCTGGTGACCGCCCTCGAACCGTTCCTGCGCACGCACAAGGGCGCGTGGGTGGGCTGGCCCGGCATCGCGGACGCCGACGTGGACGCGTTCGAGGAGGACGGCCTCCAGCTGCACCCGGTGGCGTTGAGCGCCACCGAGGTCGCCGACTACTACGAGGGCTTCTCCAACGGCACGCTGTGGCCGCTCTACCACGACGTGGTCGCCCCGCCGGCCTTCCACCGGACCTGGTGGAACGCCTACGTGCGGGTGAACCAGCGGTTCGCCGACGTCACCGCGAAGGTCGCCGCGCAGGGCGCCACCGTGTGGGTGCAGGACTACCAGCTGCAACTCGTGCCGGCCATGCTCCGCGAGCTGCGGCCCGACCTGCGGATCGGCTTCTTCCTGCACATCCCGTTCCCGCCGGTGGAGCTGTTCATGCAGCTGCCGTGGCGCACGGAGATCATCCGCGGGCTGCTGGGCGCGGACCTGGTCGGCTTCCACCGGCCCGGCGGCGCGCAGAACTTCCTCTGGCTGGCCCGCCGCCTGGTCGGCCTGGAACCGAGCCGCGGCGCGGTCGGCGTGCGCACCCGTCCCGGCGTGGTCCAGGTCGGCGACCGCACCGTCCGGGTCGGGGCATTTCCGATCTCCATCGACTCGGCCGGACTCGACGCGCTGGCCCGGGACAAAGAAGTGCAAAAGCACGCGAGGCAAATTCGCGAAGACCTCGGGAACCCGAAGAAGATTTTGCTGGGGGTTGATCGGCTCGACTACACCAAAGGCATCGACGTGCGCCTCCGTGCGCTCCACGAACTCCTCGCCGACGGTCGCATCGACCCCGGCGAGGTCACCATGGTCCAACTCGCGACGCCCAGCCGCGAGCGCGTCGAGCACTACAAGAAGATGCGGGGCGAGATCGAGCAGGCGGTCGGCCGGATCAACGGCGAGTTCTCCACCGTCGGCCACCCCGTGGTCCACTACCTGCACCAATCGGTGAACCGGCGCGAGCTGACGGCGTTCATGAGCGCCGCCGACGTGATGGTGGTCACTCCGGTGCGTGACGGGATGAACCTCGTCTGCAAGGAGTACGTCGCCACGCGCTACGACCTCGGCGGCGCGCTGGTGCTCTCCGAGTTCGCCGGTGCCGCGGCCGAACTCACGAGTGCGTTCCTGGTCAATCCGCACGATCTCGACGGAGTCAAGAACGCGCTTGATGCCGCCCTCACGCTGGATCCCGCCGAAGGCCGCCGTAGGATGCGCGCGCTGCGCCGCCAAGTCCTCACGCACGACGTCGACCGCTGGGCTCGATCGTTTCTTGATGCCTTGGGCACGCAGTCCACGATCTGAATCAGTTCAGAGAAGTTATTCCCGACCTGTCCCACCGAGCATTGAGGAGGGGCGTTGACCGCCGAGGCCCTCCCCGCCGAACTTCGCCGTGCGATCGTGCAGCTGGCACGCACACCGCGCCTGCTGGTCGCCTGCGACTACGACGGGACATTGGCTCCGATCGTGGCCAACCCAGAGGACGCCCGTCCGCTGCCCGAGTCGGTGGGCGCGCTGCGCTCGCTGGCCGGTCTGCACGAGACGACGACCGCCGTGATCTCCGGGCGCGCGCTGCGCGACCTGGCGACGCTGTCGCGGCTGCCGTCCGAGGTGCACCTGGTGGGTTCGCACGGATCCGAGTTCGACGTCGGTTTCGTGCACGCGCTGGACGCGGACGCGAGATCACTGCACCGCCGCCTGGAAACCGAGCTTGAAGAGATCGTCGACGGCCGCGAAGGCGTCGGACTGGAGGTCAAACCCGCGAGCATCGCGGTGCACGTGCGACGCGCGGACCAGGCCGTGGGCGAGCAAGTCCTGGCGGCCGTGCGCAACGGTCCGTCGACCTGGGACGGCGTGCAGGTCACCGAGGGCAAGGCCGTGATCGAGCTGGCCGTGGTGCAGACGGACAAGGGCCACGCCCTGGACGTCCTGCGGCACCGCGCGGCGGCGACCGCGGCGGTCTTCGTCGGTGACGACGTGACCGACGAGAAAGCGTTTGCCCGACTCAGCGGGCCGGACGTCGGCATCAAGGTCGGCGACGGCGAGACCCTGGCCGAGTACCACGTCGACGAGAGCGTCGACGTTGCCACCGTGCTGGCGTTCCTGCTGGAGGAACGGCGGGCGTGGCTGCACGGCGACCAGGCCGTGCCGATCGAGCGGCTCACCATGCTCGCCAACGAGCGCTCGGTGGCGCTGCTCACCCCCGACGCCCGGCTGAACTGGCTGTGCCACCCGGAGCCGGACTCGGCGGCGGTGTTCGCCGACCTGCTCGGCGGACCGGCCGCGGGCCACTTCTCGATCAAGCCGGAGCACGGCTCGCTGCCCCTGGGCCAGCGGTACGTGCCGGGCACGATGGTCGTGGAGACCCGCTGGTCGCGGCTGCTGGTCACGGACTACCTGGACCACGAGCTGGCCTCGCACCGCACCGACCTGGTGCGGCGCATCTCCGGCTCCACCAACGCGGTGATCACGTTCGCGCCGCGGCCGGAGTTCGGCCAGGTGCCG
The DNA here is from genome assembly GCF_000716595.1 of Saccharothrix sp. NRRL B-16314. Taxonomy (GTDB): domain Bacteria; phylum Actinomycetota; class Actinomycetes; order Mycobacteriales; family Pseudonocardiaceae; genus Actinosynnema. The sequence continues at coordinate 34,244 of NZ_JNXC01000034.1, read as the reverse complement.
GTGCGGCTGCTGCGCGAGCGCGACGGCCTGCGGGTCGTCGGCACGTCGGACCCGATGGTGCTGCGCTCGCCGGGCGTCGACTGGCAGATCACGTCCGACGGCATCCAGGAGACGGCGACCGCCGTGGTGTGCCCCCGCGAGGGCGCGCCGATCCTGCTGGAGCTGCGCTGCGGCACGGACGACCTGTCCGAGGCCACCCTGGGCGAGCCCGAGCGGCGCGCGCGGGCCGGCGCGTTCTGGTCGGACTGGGCGGCGACGCTGAAGCTGCCCCGGGTCGAGTCGGACCTGGTGCTGCGGTCGGCGTTGACGTTGAAGGGCCTGGTGCACCACGACACCGGCGCGATCATGGCCGCCGCCACCACCTCGCTGCCCGAGGAGCTGGGCGGCATCCGGAACTGGGACTACCGGTACTGCTGGCTGCGCGACGCGGCGCTGACCGCACAGGCCCTGGTGTCGGTCGGGTCGCTCGGCGAGGCGGAGGCGTTCCTGGGGTGGGTGCACGGGGTCCTGGCGACCCTGCCCGGCCCGGAGCGGCTGCACCCGCTGTACACGTTGCAGGGCACCATGCTGGGCGCCGAGGCCGTCATCGACACGCTGCCCGGGTACGCCGGGTCGCGGCCGGTGCGCGTCGGCAACCTGGCGAACCAGCAGGTGCAGCTGGACGTGTTCGGCCCCGTGGTGGACCTGGTCGTGCTGCTGGCCGACGCGCGCGGTTCGCTGACCGACCAGGACTGGCGGATGGTGCAGGCGATGGCCGAGGCGGTCGCCCGCCGGTGGCACGAGCCCGACCACGGCATCTGGGAGGAGCGCCACGCTCCCCGTCACCACGTGTACTCGAAGGTGATGTGCTGGGTGACCCTCGACCGGGCGGTGCGGCTGGCCGAGACGTACGGCCGGGACGTCGACCCGTCGTGGCCGGTGCTGCGCGACACGATCTCCACCGACGTGCTCAAGCACGGGTGGAGCGACGAAGCGCAGTCCTTCACCACGGCGTACGACGGTGACGACCTGGACGCGGCGTCGCTGCACGTCGGGCTGTCGGGTCTGATCGACCCGACGGACGACCGCTTCCAGGCCACGGTGACCGCGATCGAGGCGGAACTGCGGTCGGGGTCGACGGTGTACCGGTACCGGCGTGACGACGGCCTGCCGGGCGACGAGGGCGGCTTCCACCTGTGCGCGGCGTGGATGATCGAGTCCTACCTGCTCACCGGGCGGCGCACCGAGGCCGAGGAGCTGTTCGCGCAGATGGTGGACGCGGCCGGGCCCACCGGTCTGCTGCCCGAGGAGTACGACCCGATCGCGGAGCGCTCCCTGGGCAACCACCCGCAGGCGTACAGCCACCTGGGCCTGATCCGCTGCGCCCAGCTGCTGGCGTCGACTTCGGTCGCGGCGGTGGCCACCGTGTAGTGCTCTTGTCGTGCCGCTTGTGCTGCCGCGCCCGGTTCCCCGGCTTTGGGGGACCGGGCGCGGTGCTTACTCGTTGGCGCTTACTCGTTGGCGCTCACTTGATGAGCTTGAGCAGCTGCAGCGCCTCCAGCAGGTCCTGCGCGACGAGCGCCCGCGTCTCCGGGGGCAGCGGCCCGGCGTCGGGCGGGACCAGGGCCTTGGTGTAGCCGAGCCGGGCGGCCTCGCTGAGGCGGCGGCCGACGCCGCTGACGCGGCGCAGCTCACCGGACAGCCCGACTTCGCCGACGACGACGAGGTCGTGCGGCAGCGGCAGGTCCGTGGCGGCCGAGGCGACCGCCAACGCCACCGCCAGGTCGACGGCGGGTTCGGTGAGCCGCATCCCGCCGACGGTGGCGGTGAAGATGTCCTTGTTGCCCAACGGGACCTTGCCGCGCTTCTCCAGCACCGCGAGCACCATCGCCAGCCGGGCCGAGTCGAGCCCGCTCACCGCGCGCCGCGGTGCGGGCAGGGCCGTGGGCGCGACCAGCGCCTGCACCTCGCCCAGCATCGGCCGCTTGCCCTCCACGACGACGGTGACGGCCGTGCCGGACACCGCCTGGTCGCGGCGGTGCAGGAACAGCCCGGACGGGTCGGCGACGCCCGCGATGCCGTCGTCGCGCAGCTCGAAGCAGCCGACCTCGTCGGCCGGCCCGAACCGGTTCTTCACGCCGCGCAGCAGGCGGAGGCTGGAGTGCCGGTCGCCCTCGAACTGGAGGACGACGTCCACCAGGTGCTCCAGCACGCGTGGGCCGGCGACCGAGCCGTCCTTGGTCACGTGGCCGACCAGGACGACCGGCAACCCGCGTTCCTTGGCGACCGCGATCAGGCCGGACGTGACGGCGCGGACCTGGCTGACGCCACCCGGCACGCCGTCGACGACGGGTGAGGACATGGTCTGGACGGAGTCCACGATCAGCATGCTCGGCTTGACCGCGTCGACCTGGCCGAGGACGGCGGAGATGTCGCTCTCGGCGGCCAGGAAGATCTCGTCGTGCAGGTTGCCGGTCCGGTCGGCGCGCAGCCGGACCTGGCCCGCCGACTCCTCACCGGTGACGTAGAGGCAGCGGCCGACGGACGACGCCCACTGGTGCGCGACCTCCAGCAGCAAGGTCGACTTGCCCACGCCGGGCTCACCCGCCAGCAGGACGACGGCGCCCGGCACGAGCCCGCCGCCGAGCACCCGGTCCAACTCGCCGACGCCGGTGGACACGGCCCGCGCGGTTTCCACGTCGACCTGGGCGATCGGCCGGGCCTCACTGCTCGGCGTGCCCGCCAGGAACCGAGGCGCGGCCGAGACGCCGCGCTCCTCCACCGTGCCCCAGGCCTGGCACTCCGGGCACCGCCCGACCCACTTCCCGACCTCGTGCCCGCACTCGGCACACCGGTACGTCGGCCTGGCCACCCGTGCTGTCTTCGCCACGCCGCGCAGGCTATCCGCCGCCACCGACAACCCGGCGGGAAGATCAGGCCGGCACGCCGCCGGCCCCGGGTCTCACCGGGGCCGCGCGCCTCAGTGCTCGGCGGGCGCGTCCTGGCGCGGTTCCGAGGTGGCGCCGATCGGCAGGTCCAGCGTGACCTCGCCCGCGTTCTGGAAGAGGAACGTGACCCGGATCGTCTCGCCCGGCCGGAGCTTCTTCTTCAGGCCCTTCAGCACGATCTTCACCACGCCCGGCTCGGACGGGTCCGCCGACGACGGCAGCTTGGTCGACGACGTCGGCGGCTGCGAGATCGACGTGCCGTGGTCGTCCGAGGACGGCGCGGCCGAGCTGGTGCCGGACGCCGCCGAGCCCGTGGTCGTCGCGGTCGCCGAGGCGGAGCCGGAGTCGGATGCGGACGCGGTCGCCGAGCCGGAGACCGAGGCGGAACCGGACACGGACGGCGTGGTGGTCGCGGTCACCGAACCGGACGCCGACGGCTTGGCCGTCGTCGTGGTCGCGTGGCTGCCCGCGTCGTGCTCGTCCGCCTCGCCGAGGATCGCCGACGAGCTCTCCAGCACCGCGTCACCGGTGATCTCACCCTGTGACGCCGCGTCGCTGGACACGGCCATCAGCTTGTCCGGGCTGGTGCCGTTGTTGGCGATCACGACCATGACCGGGGCGTCGTCGCCCTCTTCGTAGTAGCCGTGCGCCGCCGGGAACAGCAGCTGCGCGTCGCGGACGGTGATGTCGCCCGCCTGGCCCTGTGCCCCGTTGACAACGGCCACCTGGGTGTCCGTCTGGGTGACCTGACCTGCGCTGCAACCCGCTGCGGCCAAGCCGAGGCCCGTTGCCAGAGCGGCCACGACCGCCAGGCGGCGCGACGCTGGGGACTTCTGGAGTGCGCGACCCACGGCTGTTCGGATCCTTCCCGGTGTGCTGACGAGGCGGGTCGTACCCGGTAGTAGCGGGTACGACCACCAGTGGTGGAGCCTAACGGGGTGCCGTCGGACCTGCGGCATGCGGTGCCCCACACCCGCTCCACACCAACCCCCGCGCCCACCCCGGACCCGACCCGCGCCCACTCCACACCGCGCCGAACCCGACCCGCGCCAGCCTCCGCGCCAACCTCCGCGCCAACCCCGAACGCGACCCGCGCCCGCCCCACGGACCCGCGCCGAACCCGACCCGCGTCAACCCCGGACCCGCCCCGCGTCCACTCCGATCCCGCGCCGAACCCGACCCGCGCGATCCCCGGGTCCGACCCCGAACCCAACCCGTGCCGACCCTCGGACCCGACCCTGACCCGAGCCGCGCCCGACCCTCGGACCCGAGCCTGACCCGAGCCGCGCCCGACCCCCGATCCGGTCCCCCGCACCGCCCCCGCCGCACCCGCACCGCCCCGACGCCGTCGCGCGCGCGTCACGCGAAGGTCCCACGCGCGTCCACAGTGGAGCAAGATCGACCACCGCTGTTGCATGCGACCGGGTGATTTGTCAACCCCCCACGTGGCGCTGACCAGGGCGAACTGATCTCAACAGGCCGGAGAGGGGATTGCTCGGCGTGTTAGGATGGGGTTAGCGAAAGGGGCAGAGGACACATGGTTTTCAAGGTCGGAGAGACCGTCGTCTACCCGCACCACGGTGCCGCTCTCATCGAAGCAATCGAGACCCGTGTGATCAAGGGCGAGGAGAAGAAGTACCTCGTTCTCAAGGTTGCCCAGGGCGACCTCACGGTTCGCGTCCCCGCCGACAACGCCGAGATCGTGGGCGTTCGTGACGTCGTCGGCCAGGAGGGTCTTGACAAGGTCTTCGAGGTCTTGCGTGCTCCCCACACGGAGGAGCCGACCAACTGGTCCCGGCGGTACAAGGCCAACCTCGAGAAGCTCGCGTCCGGTGACGTGAACAAGGTGGCCGAAGTGGTGCGCGACCTCTGGCGGCGCGAGAAGGATCGCGGACTGTCCGCTGGTGAGAAGCGGATGCTGGCGAAGGCTCGACAGATACTGGTTAGCGAACTGGCGCTGGCCGAGGGCACCGACGAGGACAAGGCTGAGGTCCTCCTCGACGAGGTCCTGGCTACCGCGTCCTGATCGTCCACCCGACACACGGAATCCGCGAACATGAGTGTGGTCGCGCTCGTGCCCGCGGCGGGCCGGGGTGAGCGGTTGGGCTATGGCATGCCCAAGGCGCTCGTGCCGGTCGACGGCGTTCCGCTGCTCGTGCGTGCGGTGCGCGGCCTGTTGGACTCGGGCTGCGTTCAGCACGTGGTGATCGCCGCGCCCCCGTCCGACGTGGACGTCGTGCGAGACATTGTGAACACAGTCACCGCCCCGTCGGCCCCAGCCGGCGGGGCGGTGCACGTCGTGGCCGGTGGTGCCGAGCGGTCCGATTCGGTGCGCCTGGCGTTGGCCCACGCGCTGAGTGAGATGCCCGACACGACGATCGTCCTGGTGCACGACGCGGCCCGCGCGTTCACCCCGCCCTCCGTGGTCAAGGCCGTCGTGGACGCCGTCGCCGCGGGCAACCCGGCGGTCATCCCGGTCCTGCCGCTGGCGGACACGGTGAAGCAGGTCGACGACGACGGCGTGGTGGTCGCCACACCCGACCGGGCTTCGCTGCGGATCGTCCAGACACCCCAGGGCTTCGACGCGGCCGTCCTGCTGCGCGCGCACCGGTCGGGTCTGCACGCGACGGACGACGCGGGCCTGGTGGAACGGCTCGGCGTGCCGGTCGTCACGGTCGCCGGCCACCAGGACGCCATGAAGATCACCACGAAGTTCGACCTGGCGGTCGCCGAGGCGGTCCTGGCCAAGACCGGAGGAGCACCGTGATCCCCAGGGTGGGCATCGGCACCGACGTGCACCAAGTGGAACAGGGCCGCGAGTGCTGGCTGGCCGGCCTCCGCTGGGACGACGTGGACGGGTGCGCCGGGCACTCGGACGGCGACGTGGCCGCGCACGCCCTGTGCGACGCGCTGCTGTCCGCCGCCGGCCTGGGCGACCTGGGCGCCGTGTTCGGCACGAGCGACCCGCGGTGGTCCGGGCGGCACGGCGTCGAATTCCTGGCCGAGGCACGTCGACTGGTCGAGGAGGCCGGCTACCGGGTCGGCAACGCCGCCGTCCAGGTCATCGGCAACTCCCCCAAGATCGGCACGCGCCGCGACGAGGCGCAGAAGGTGCTGTCCGAGGCGGTCGGCGGTCCGGTGTCGATCAGCGGCACGACGTCCGACGGGCTCGGTCTGACCGGTCGCGGTGAGGGCATCGCCGCCGTCGCGACCGCGCTCCTCGTGCCGCGGTCCTGATCTACGTCGCGGTGGTTCGGCCATCCCGGTGAGCCTGGTCTCGGTTCACCGGCATCACGGGATTTCCGCTCCGCCGACCCCGTAGCGTGCGTTCGGTGACGATCCGCGCCGTCCTCTTCGACTTCTCCGGCACCCTGTTCCGCTTGGAGCACGACACGCTGGCCGCCCACGCCGGGCTGATGCGGGCGCTCACCGCGCCCGTGGGCCTCGACCCGGAGCTGGAGATCGACCCGGAGCAGTGGGAACGCCGCGACCTCGACCCCGACGCGCACCGTGAGATGCACCTCGCGGTCCTCGCGAAGGCGGGCGCGAAGGACCCGGCGCGGTTCTACGCCGACCTGTGCAGCCCGCCGTTCTGGCAGCCGTACCCGGACACCGCGCAGGCCCTCGGCACCGAGCTGCCCACCGCGGTCGTCAGCAACATCGCCTGGGACATCCGCGCCGTCTTCGCACGTCACGGCGTCGAGAACCGGGTGGACGAGTACGTGCTCTCCTACCAGGAGGGCTTCATCAAGCCGGACCCGAAGCTGTTCCGCATCGCGTGCGACCGGCTGGGCGTGCACCCGACCGAGGCGCTGATGATCGGCGACAGCGTCGAGGCCGACGGCGGCGCGGCGGCGATCGGGTGCGCGGTGGAGATCGTCGAGCCGCACCCGACGGGCAGCCGGCCCGAGGCTCTGCTGCAGGTGCTCCGCAAGCACATCTGACCGGGCGACTCAACCCCGGCTGGTCACCGCCCGTACCATCTTCACGTGAGCCTCCACCTCTTCGACACCGCGACCCGGTCCATGCGGGAGTTCGTCCCGCAGGTCAGCGGAACGGCGTCGATCTACGTCTGTGGGGCCACGGTGCAGGGCGTTCCGCACATCGGGCACGTGCGCAGCGGCCTCAACTTCGACGTCCTGCGCCGCTGGTTGGCGCGGGACGGCTCGACCGTGCACCTGGTGCGCAACGTCACGGACGTCGACGACAAGATCGTCACCAAGGCCGCCGCGAACGACGTCGAGTGGTGGGAGTGGGCGTACCAGCACGAGCGGGCGTTCGACCACGCCTACGAGGTGCTGGGCTGCCTGCCCGCGTCCTACTCGCCGCGCGCGACCGGGCACGTCACGCAGATGGTCGAGCTGATGGACCGGCTGATCGGGAAGGGCCACGCGTACGCGTCCGACGGTGACGTGTACTTCTCGGTCAAGTCGTTCCCCGAGTACGGCGCGCTGTCCGGGCAGAAGCCGGACGAGGTGCACCAGGGCGAGTCCGCCGCGACCGGCAAGCGCGACCCGCGCGACTTCACGCTGTGGAAGGCGGCGAAGCCGGGCGAGCCGTCGTGGCCGACGCCGTGGGGTCCCGGTCGGCCGGGCTGGCACCTGGAGTGCTCGGCGATGGCGACCGCCTACCTCGGTGGCACGTTCGACATCCACGGCGGCGGCATCGACCTGATCTTCCCGCACCACGAGAACGAGCAGGCGCAGTCGCGGGCCGCCGGCGACGGGTTCGCCCGGTACTGGATGCACAACGCGTGGGTCACGCTCAGCGGCGAGAAGATGTCGAAGTCACTGGGCAACACGGTGGCGATCCCGACGATGCTGGAACGGGTGCGCGCGCCCGAACTCCGGTACTACCTGGTGGGGCCGCACTACCGGTCGAACATCGAGTACTCCCCCGAGGCGTTGGACGAGTCGGTGTCCGCGTACCGGCGGATCGAGTCGTTCCTGCGGCGCGTGGTCGAGCGCACCGGGGCCGTCGGGGCGGAGGGCGAGATGTCGCCCGCGTTCGTGGCGGCGATGGACGACGACATCAGCACGCCGGGCGCGTTGGCCGCCATCCACAAGCGGCTGCGCGAGGGCAACACCGCGCTGGAGTCCGGTGACGACGTGGACGCGCGTGCCGCGGCCGAGTCGGTGCGGGCGATGACCGCGGTGCTCGGGCTGGACCCGTTGTCGCCGCAGTGGCACGACGCCGAGGCGGGTGGCGCGGGCAGACGCGCGTTGGGCGTGCTGGTGGAGCGGCTGCTGGAAGAGCGGTCGCAGGCCCGAAAGGACAGGGACTTCGCGCGCGCGGACGTGCTGCGCGATCACCTGCTCCTGGCCGGTATCGCCGTCGAGGACACCCCCGACGGTCCGTTGTGGACTTTGAAGGACGACTGAGCTCGTGGCTGGTAACTCCAAGCGCCGGGGCGCCATGCGCAACCCCGGCTCCAAGAAGGGCGCGGTCGTCGGGTCCGGCGGGCAGAAGCCGAAGGGCCTGCACGGCAAGGGCCCGACGCCCAAGGCGGTCGAACGACCCAACCACCCCGCGTACAAGCGGGCCACCGCGGCGGCCAAGGCCGACCAGGCCCGGACGCAGCGGCGCAAGGCCGCGGAGAACGGGCCGGAGACGGTGGCCGGGCGCAACCCGGTGGTCGAGTGCCTGCGTGCCGGCATCCCGGCGACGGCGCTGTACGTGGCGCTGGGCATCGACGCGGACGACCGGGTCGCCGAGGCGGTGCAGCTGGCCGCCACGCGTGGCATCTCCGTGCTGGAGGTGCAGCGCGGTGAGCTGGACCGGATCACCGGCGGCGCGATGCACCAGGGGCTCGGGCTCCAGGTGCCGCCGTACGAGTACGCCGAGCCGCGCGAACTGCTGAAGATCGCGAACGAGTCCGGCATGCCGCCGTTGCTGGTGGCGTTGGACGGTGTGACGGACCCGCGGAACCTGGGTGCGGTCGTGCGGTCGGCGGCGGCGTTCGGGGCGCACGGGGTCGTGCTGCCGCAGCGCCGGTCGGCGGGCATCACGGCGGTGGCGTGGCGGACGAGTGCCGGCACGGCGGCGCGGATGCCGATCGCGGTGGCGACGAACCTGACCCGTCAGCTCAAGGAGTGGGCCGACGCCGGGTTGATGATCATCGGCCTGGACGCGGACGGCGACGTGGACGTGGATGGGCTCGACCTGGCGACCGGTCCGCTGGTGGTCGTCGTCGGCTCCGAGGGCCGTGGCCTCTCGCGCCTGGTGAAGGAGACGTGCGACCAGACGGTGTCCATCCCGATGTCCGCCGGCGTGGAGTCGTTGAACGCCTCCGTCGCCGCCGGCGTCGTGCTGGCCGAGGTCGCCCGCCGCCGCCGCCTCGAGATCCGCCCCTGACCCGAACCCTGGAACACCCGAGCGCCTGCTCGCTCCGCAGGGGTCCCCGCCAAGGGGACCCCTGCTTTGATCATGCCAGAGGGACCGACAATCCCGGGTGCCCGGGAGCGGGCCTGTGGACAACTCCGGAGCGCCGCACCTGAGCGTTGAACTCAGGTGTCCCGAACGTAGGACTCACCGCACGCGAACGTAGGACTCACGCCGCGCGAGCGTAGAACTCACCGCGCGGGCGTGGGACTCGCGGTGCCTGAGCGTTCAACTCACGGGTTCTGAACGTAGGACTCACGGGGTGGGGTTGTGGGGTGGGAGCGTGGTTTGTGCTGGGGTGTGAGGTGGGGCGGTTTGTGGTGAAGTCGGGTCCGGGGCGCATCGGCGGCGGATAAGGTCTGCGGCGATGTCCTTCGCCAGCCCGTTGTTCCTGTGGTTCTTCCTGCCGGCCGTGCTCGCGGCCGTCCTCGTCCTGCCCAGGACCTGGCGCAACGGCGTGGTCGCGGTGGCGAGCCTGCTGTTCTACGTGTCCGGCGCGGGCGGGACGACGGTGCTGCTGCTCGCCTGCATGGTGGTCAACTACCTGGCCGGGCGGCGGCTGGAACCGGGCGCGCCGGGCGACCGCCGGCTGGTCCTGGTCGGTTCGATCGCGGTCAACCTGGGCGTCCTGCTGGTCTGGAAGTACGCCGGGTTCGCCACCTCTCAGCTGCACGACATCGCGTCCGTCGTCGGCGCGGACCTGCCGGTGCTCGAACTCGCCCTGCCCATCGGCATCTCCTTCTACACGTTCCACCACATCTCGTACGTGGTCGACGTGTACCGGGGCGAGCGGCCGGCCCTGCGCGACCCGGTCGCGTTCGTCACCTACATCGCGATGTTCCCGCAGCTCGTCGCGGGCCCGATCGTGCGCTTCCGGGAGATCGCCGACCAGCTGCCGCAGCCGCGCGCGCACCGCTGGGACGACGTCGCCGCCGGTTTCCCCCGGTTCGCCCTCGGCCTGTGCAAGAAGGTGATCATCGCCGACTCGATCGCGCCGATGGTCGACGCCTGCTTCGCCACGCCCGCCGACGAGATGACCACGGCCATCGCCTGGCTCGGCGCGATCGGCTACACGCTCCAGCTCTACTTCGACTTCTCCGGCTACTCCGACATGGCGATCGGACTGGGCCGGATGCTCGGCTTCCGACTGCCTGAGAACTTCGCCCGCCCGTACTCGTCGGTCACCGTGACGGAGTTCTGGCGCCGCTGGCACATGTCGCTGTCCCGCTGGTTCCGTGACTACGTGTACATCCCGCTCGGCGGGAACCGCGGCGGCGTGCGCCAGACGTACCGGAACCTCACGATCGTTTTCGTGCTCACCGGTTTCTGGCACGGCGCGAACTGGACGTTCCTGGTGTGGGGTTTGTTCCACGGCGGGCTGCTCGTGCTGGAGCGCCGATTCGGCTGGGATTCCACGCCGATCACTACGCGTGCCCGAATTGCCCGGCGGATCTCGACCATGTTGCTGGTGGTAATCGGCTGGGTGTTCTTCCGGTCCGCGGATCTCGGTACGGCGTTCACAATCCTCGGCCACATGCTGTTGCCGGATTTCACCGGCTTGACCGACGCCGTCGCCGCCGCCGCGACCAATCAGCGCATTGTCCTGCTGCTGCTCGCGCTGGCGATCGTGGTATTGCCCCATCACCCGGTGACCGGGCCCTACCTGGAGTCTTCCCGCGACCGGGTCGCCACCGCGGCCAGGGTCTCGCTGATGACGGCGGGTGTGGGTTACGCGGCTGTGCTCGTCGCGAGCGGCACGTTCAGCCCGTTCCTCTACTACCAGTTCTGAAGATCGACAAGCCGGCGTTGTTCCACAATTGACGCACCAGCGGACGTCTGCCGTCCGGTGACCCGAGGTAACGCGCTCGCCCGGTCGGCCCAGCCGGCCCGAACCTCAATGGTGACCCGTTCGACGTAGGGTAGGCGAGGATTGCTCACGCCGTGTCACGTACCGTCAACTGTCAAGAATAAGTGGGCGATTTTTCGCTGTTGCAACTACTTTATGTAACCGACCTGCTCCGTTCGGGTACACAGTGTGGTAGGACAGAGATTGCACATCCGGCAGCTTCTACCGTGCTAACCGAGGGAATTGTTACTTCGGGTGGGGGTAACGTGACTCACTCATCGGGGCCGAGCAACCTGGGGGAGTTGTGACTTCCGGGGGGACCATCCGCGCGCTCGTGGGCAACCGCGAGTTCCGCGGCATGTGGATCGGCTCGACCGTGTCCACGTTCGGCGACCAGCTCGCCGCCGTGGCGCTGTCACTCCTGGTGTTCGAACGCACTCAATCACCGGCGTGGACGGCTCTCACGTGGTCGCTGACGCTGTTTCCGCCGTTGATCTCCGGCCCGCTCCTCGGCTGGCTCGCGGACCGGTTCCCGCGTCGCACGGTGATGGTCGTCTGCGCGTGGCTGCAGGCCGCACTGGTCGCGCTCATGGCCGTGCCCGGCACGCCGTTGTGGATCATGATCGTGCTGCTGGTCGTGGTCCTGATGATCTCGTCGCCGTTCCTGGCCGCCCAGGAGGCGAGCCTCCCGCACGTGCTGCCCGAGAAGGGCTACGACGACGGCGTGGCGCTGTTCGGCACGTCCGTGGACGTCGCCCAGATGGTCGGCCTCGCCGCCGCCGGGTTCCTCGTCATCAACGCCGGCCCCAACCTGGCGCTCGCGATCGACGCGGCTTCGTTCGTGTGGGTGGCGATCCTGGTGCAGGTCTCGGTCCGACACCGGCCCGCGGCCGACCCGCTCGGCGCGCATCGGGACCCCGAAGGCCCCAAGGGCGCGTTCACGCTCCTGGTCACCGAGCCGCGGCTGCGCAGCCTGATGGGCATGCGCCTGCTGGCCGGCCTCGCCATGGTCCCCGAGGGACTCGCCGTGCCCCTGGCGGCGAGTCTGGACGCGATCTGGGCCGTCGGCCTGATCCTGGCCATCGAGCCCGCCGCCAACGTCCTCGGCGTGGCCGTGCTCTTCCGGCTGGTGCGTGATCCCGCCAAACGCGAGCGGCTGATCGGTCCGCTCGCCATACTGTCCTTGGCCCCTCTGGTCATGTTCGCCTTGCACCCGAACCTGACCTGGACCATCGTCCTGCTGGTCATCGCCGGTATGGCCGGTGCGTACCACACGCCCGCACGCTCGGCGTGGATGCGCATCCTGCCCGACGCCTACCGAGGTCGGGCGTACGGCATCGGCCGTGCCGCTCTGCGCTCGTCGCAGGGCGGCGGTATGGCGGTGGCCGGTGTCGTGGCGCATTCGATCGGTTCGGTGACCGCGACGATCGCGGGTGCGGGCGGTATCGGGCTGCTGCTCGCCACCCAGGCGGCCGTAGCCTGGCGACGGGCCCGCTCCCGAAACGACTCGGAGGCGGTGGTGATCTGAAACGGAGTCATCACATATCGCGATTGTCAAACATGAAGGCCCCCTCGGCTGCGGCCCGCTAGCCCGCGGGCACGTACGGTGAACATTCGGTCCGGGGATGGAGGGAGTGGTGTCACATGTCGCGGTTGCGCATGGCGAACACCTCCTCGCACTTCTCGGGCACGGACGTGCCGCTGCGAACGGCGTACGCCACGCGACGCCGTGCAGAGGGTAGGGGGTCGTGGTGAAGAACAGTTTGACTGACCAGGAGGCTCCTGTGGCAGTCGGCCGGCCCTCGATTCGCAACTGGGATCTGTGGACGTTGCGACCGGCCGCCCTCGGCTACTTCTTCCTGATCGAATCGGCGGTAGCGGCTGCGGCCATTTGGCTGCTGACCACCCTCGGCACGGTGTCCAACGCGGACTGGCTGAGGTTCGGCGCGGTCATGTTCGCCATCACGATCCACCTGATGATCGTGCGTCGGGCCGAGGAGTCGCGGCGCAACGAGTCGGCCGGGCCGCACATCGACCTCACGTCCGTGTGGACGTTCGCCGCCGCCATCGCACTGCCCGGCGCGCTGGCCGTGCTCGCCACGATCTGGATGCGGATCCTGATCCAGCCGATCGCACGGCGTCAGCCGTACCGGTTCGTGTTCAGCTCCGCGAGCATCCTCGGCGGCACCATGCTGGCGTGGGCGGTGGTGCACCTGTCCGGCCTGTCGCTGCTGGCCAGCGGTCGCATCCCGGACGACCTCGGCCTGGTGCTGGTCCTCATCGTGGCCGCGGTGGTCAACTGGGGCGCGCAGGGCATGAACATCGCCATCGCGTTGAAGATCGTCACCCCGCACACCCGCATCCAGGAGTTCCTCGGTTCCCGCGCGGACAACATGCTGGAGCTGAGCACGCTCGGCGCGGGCGCCATGCTCGGCATGCTGATGACCACGCACTGGGTGGGTCCGCTGCTGCTGGTGTTCCCGGTGATCCTGGTCAACTCGCTGCTGTACCACGCCGCGGAGCGCCGGGCGCACCTCGAGCGGCTGCTGTGCGAGCAGGAGCAGGCGCAGGCGCGGCTGGCCGAGGACGCGCACACCGACTACCGGACCGGGCTGCTCAACACGAACGGCCTGGCCGAGTACGCGAACAGGCTCACCGACCGCTGCCGGCACGACGGGCAGCCGGTGACCGTGCTGGCCATCGACCTCGACCACTTCAAGCGGATCAACGACACCTGGGGCCACCCGGCGGGCAACGCGGTGCTGGCCGAGGTGGGCCGGATACTGCGGGAGAAGCTGCGGCCGGGCGACGTGGCCGGGCGGGACGGCGGCGAGGAGTTCGTCGTGGTGCTCGCCGACACGGGCCTGGCACAGGGCACGGCCATCGCGGAACGGGTCCGCGAGGCGATCGGCGAGATGTCCGTGATGACCACCGACAAGCACCGCAACACGGTAACCCTGCGCGGCCGGAACCTGCCGCTGACGCCGGAGGGGCCGGAGGTGCGCGCCATCTCGGCGTCCATCGGCGTGGCCGTGCTGCCGGACAACGGCGACTGCCTGCTGGACGCGCAGCACTGCGCGGACGCCGCCCTGTACGCGGCCAAGGAGAACGGCCGGAACCAGGTGCGGGTCGCCGCCGGCGAGATCAGGCTGCTGCCCGCGCCGCGGGTGGACGAGCCGGTCGACGAATCCGTGGGGCAGGAAGCCGGGGCGGGCCGCTCGGCCTAAGTGCCCCGCTCCGGTCGCCCGACGGCCGCGAGCGCGGCCGGGACCGCCACCGCGACGGCGGTGGTCCACGGGCGTGATCGTGCGTCGCATGGCACCAGTCTCCGCACAGCCCGCATTCGGCAGCGGGCCAGGTGCCCCCTAAGGGCCGCTTACCCGCTCCCGGTCCACGCCAAACGTGTTATTGCACTCTTTCCCGCTTGCCGCTCGTCAGCCGGCAGACCAGGTAGATCAGGAACGACACCGCGGTGACGAACGCGCTCACCGGCAGGCCCGGCGCGAGGGACAGCACCATCCCGCCGAGCACGGACACCTCCGCGAACACGACGGCCAGGAGGGTGGCGCGCAGCGGGCTCGCGGTGACGCGGGTCGCCGCGGCGGCGGGCGTGATCATCAGCGACAGCACGAGCAGGGCTCCGACGAGCTGCACGCTCAACGCCACAGCCACGCCCACCAGCACCGCGAACACGACCGACAGCGTGCGCACCGGCACACCGCGCGCCACGGCCACGGCCGCGTCCACGCTGGCGAAGTGCAGCGGCCGGTAGATGAACGCCAGCACCACCAGCACGGCCACCGACGAGCCGACCAGCAGCCACAGGTCCGCCGACCCGACGCTCACCACCTGCCCCACCAGCAGGCCGAACTTGTTCACCGCGCGCCCCTCGTACAGGGCCAGGAACAGCACGCCGAGGCCGAGGCCGAACGCCAGGATCGCGCCGATCACCGAGTCGCGGTCCGAGTTGCGGGTGCTCAGCAGCCCCAGCAGCAGCGCGGCGATGACCGAACCGGCCAGCGCGCCGTACCCGACGCCGACGCCGACCAGCAGGGCCGCCGCGGCGCCGGTGAACGCCAGCTCGCTCGTGCCGTGCACGGCGAACGCCATCTTGCGGGTGACGATGAGCGGGCCGAGCAGACCGCCGAGCAGCCCGAGCACGGCGCCCGCGACGAGCATCGGCTGGACGTAGCTCAGCACGTCCAGGGTGATGTCCAGGTCCAGGAAGTGCTCCATCAGACGGCCTCGTTCGTGATGTGGTGCGGCTCGTCCTCGCACACGTGCTGCGCGCCGACCACGTGGATCTGGTCGCGCACCCGGACCACCTCGACGTTCGTGCGGTAGAGCTCGGTCAGCGTCCGCGAGGTCATCACCTCGGCGGGCGTGCCGATCCGGAACCGGCCCTCGACCAGGTACAGCACCCGGTCGACCAGCGGCAGGATCGGGTTGATCTCGTGCGTGACGAACAGGACGGCCGTGCCGGCGGTGCGGCGACGGGCGTCGATCAGGTCGCTGACCACGCGCTGGTTGGCGAGGTCGAGCGAGAGCAGCGGCTCGTCGCAGAGCAGCACCTCGGGGTCGCCGACCAGGGCCTGCGCCACCCGCAGCCGCTGCTGCTCGCCGCCGGAGAGCAGGCCGATCGGCTCGTCGGCGTACTTCGTCGCGCCGACGGACTCCAGCGCCGCGTCCACCCTGTCCCGGCGTTCCCGCCGGTTGCGCCAGCCGAGGCCCCAGCGGTGCCCGTCCAGGCCGAAGCCGACGAGGTCACGGCCGCGCAGGGTGAGGCTGACGTCGATCGCCCGCTGCTGCGGGATGTAGCCGATGCGCCGGTTGCCGCCCGCGACGTCCACGGTGCCGGCGGACAGCGGCTGGAGGCCGAGCAGCACCCGCATGAGGCTGGTCTTGCCCGAGCCGTTCGGTCCGAGGACGGCCACGAACTCGCCCGGGGCGACGTCCAGGTCCAGCCCGTCCCACAGCACCCGGTCGCCGTAGGACAGGCGCGCGCCGCGCAAGGCGATCGCGGCGCGCGTCGACCGGTCCGTCACCTGAGCTGTCGTGCCCGGAACTCTCATGCGCCGAGCGCCCCCACCAGCGAGTCGACCTGCTTCGTCATCCAGTCAAGGTAACCCGTGGCGCCCTCGGGCAGCGTCTCGGTCACCTCGGTGACCGGCACGCCCGCGCCCTTGGCCTTGTCGACGACCTGACGGGTGGCGGCGTTCTCGGTCTGGGCGTTGTTGACCAGCGCGACGACCTGCTTCTGCTCGATCAGCCGGGTCACGTCGGCGAGGGCGGCGGCGGGGATGTCCGCTTCGTTCTCCACGGCCTCGCTGAACGACTCGGGCGTGACGTCCTCGACGCCCGCGGTGTCGAGCAGGTAGTGGGCGACGGCCTCGGTCGCGATGACCTTCTTGCCCGCGCCCTTGCCCTCGACGCGCTGCTCCAGCTCGGTCAGCTTCGTGGTGAAGTCCTTGGCGTTGGCCTCGAACACGGCCTTCTTGGCCGGGTCGATCGCGCCGAGGTCGGCGGCGGCCTGGTCGGCGACCAGGCGGACGGTCGCGAAGTCGTACCAGACGTGCTCGTTGACGGCGTGGTCGTGGCCTTCCTCGTGGCCCTCTTCGTGGCCTTCCTCGCCGGTCCCGGGCTCGGCGGACGTCTCGGGCCCGGCCGAGGTCTCGGGCTCGGGCTCGTCGTGCCCGTCGGCCTTACCGGACAGCGGGAACGCCTCGATCTTCTTGGCGGACTCCGTGTCGGGGCCGAGGAGCTTGGCGAAGAAGTCGTCGTAGCCGCCGCCGTTGAAGATGACGAGCCGGGCGTCGCGCACGGCGGCCAGGTCGGCGGGCTTGCTCTCGTAGGAGTGCGGGTCGCCGGACGGGTCGTCGATGATCGCGCTGACCTCGACGTCGTCACCGCCGACGGCCTTGACCACGCTGCCCCACACGTTGGTGGAGGCGACGACCTTGATCTTGCCGTTGTCCTGGGCGGGGGTGTCCTGGACGCCGCAGGCGGTCAGGGCGACGGCGGTCGCGGCGGCCACCGCGCCGAGCAACGCGTTGCGGACAGTCATCAGAGCACTCCTCGACAGGCGGACAGATAGGCAATGGAAACCGTTGTCGAGTTCAGTTTAGAACGCTCCGCCACCGCTATGTCCACCGACCGGGTGTTCCGCACACCACAGGGCGGGCCGCGGACACGCCACAGGGGCCACCCCACGCCTGGACGGAGGTGGCCCCTGTGGTGTGCGTCTCGGACGTCAGTCCGTCAGCCGGTGGCCCGACTCCGGGTGGAACAGGTGGACCTCGCCGGCGTCGCGGACGGCGACCTTGACGGTCTGGCCCAGGGTGGGCGGCGTGCGGCCGTCCACGCGGACCACGAACCGCTCGGGCACGTTGCCGATGCGGACCGAGCCGTGCATGAGCGCGTCCGCGCCCAGCTCCTCGACCAGCTCGACGGTCATGTCCATGCCCTGCTCCGAGGAGCCGACCAGCGCCAGCGACTCGGGGCGGATGCCGAACGTGACCTCGGACAGGCCCTCACCGGCGGCCTTGTCCATCATGCGGCGCTCCAGCGGCACCACGATGCCGTCGAGCTTCGCACCCTCGGAGGTCAGCGGCACGGTCTTCAGGTTCATCGCGGGCGAGCCCATGAACCCGGCGACGAACGCGTTGGCCGGCTTGTCGTACAGCGCGCGCGGGGTGTCGCACTGCTGGAGCAGGCCGTCCTTGAGCACGGCGACCCGGTGGCCCATGGTCATGGCCTCGACCTGGTCGTGCGTGACGTAGATCGTGGTGGTGCCGAGCCGGGCCTGCAGGGCCGCGATGTTCGCGCGGGTCTCCACGCGGAGCTTCGCGTCCAGGTTGGACAGCGGCTCGTCCATGAGGAACACGGAGGGCTCGCGGACGATCGCGCGGCCCATCGCGACGCGCTGGCGCTGACCGCCGGACAGCGCCTTCGGCTTGCGGTCCAGGTACTTGGTCAGGTCGAGCATCTTGGCCGCCTCGGCGACCTTCTCCTTGATCTCGACCTTGCTGACGCCGCGCAGCTTGAGCGCGAAGCCCATGTTCTCCGCGACCGTCATGTGCGGGTACAGCGCGTAGGACTGGAACACCATCGCGATGTCACGGCCCTTGGGCGGGACGTTGGTGACGTCCTTGCCACCGATGTGGATGGCGCCCTCGTCCACGTCCTCCAGGCCCGCGAGCATGCGCAGCGCGGTCGACTTGCCGGAGCCGGACGGACCGACCAGAACCAGGAACTCGCCGTCGGTGACGTCCAACGACAACTCGTCGACCGCGCGGACCGGCGGGTTGCCGGAGAAGATCCGCGAAGCCTTGAGGTAAGCGACCTCTGCCATGCCACGCACCTTTCACTACCAAGCTTTGCGGCAACGTTAGGGATTGCAAGCGCTTACGGGAACCGGTGGATTGGTCTAATTCCGGATCGGTTCAGCCGAGGCCCGGGACCGCCCCGCAGGGGGCGTCCGTCACCCGACCGGGTCTCCCCTGGCAGGCGTTTGACCAGCGGTATCACTCCTGGACGCGTGCCGCACGCGGTCGCTAGCGTTGCCGGCGTGAAGGTCATCAGTCAGTGGGAGTTCGCCAAGAACCCCACAGAAGTCATCGAAGCCGTCGAAGCCGGCGAGGCGTACCACGTCGTGCGCGACGGCGCCGAGGTCGCCGAACTGCGCCCACCGATGCACAGGCAGCGCCTGAACACGGAGGAGGTCATCGAGCGGCTCAAGCCCTTGCCGAGGGTCGACTACGCGCAGATGCGCGCGGAAGCGGACGAGTTCTTCGGGATCGATCGCATCGATGACGACCCGTGGGAGCGCAGCCGTGGCTGATCGCCACACCTTCGGCGTCCTGGACACTTCCACGTACATCGACCTCGACCTGCTGGACCCGTGGCTCCTGCCGGAGGTCTCCGAGCTGACGGCCGTCACCATGGCGGAGTTGTACAAGGGAATTACGCCGGCGAAGGACGCGACAACCCGCGATGTGCGCACCAAGCGGCTGGGTGTCGCGATCGTGGACTTCGAACCGCTGCCCTTCGACCGACGCGTGGCCGCGCGGTACGGCAGCATGGTCGGGCTGATGGTCGCGGCCACCGCCTCGTGCCACGACCTGCCGCTCTACACCCGCAACGCCAAGGACTTCGTGGGCTTGGAGTCGCTGGTCGAGGTCATCGAAGTCTGAGGCGGAGGCCCCCGCGCCGGGCGGAGGCCTCCGAACCGCTCAGCCCTTCACGGCACCGGACGACAGGCCCGTCACCAGGAACCGCTGCACCAGGTAGAACACGATGATCGCCGGGATCGCGACCAGGATCGACGCCGCCGCCAGGTGACCCCACTCGGTCCGGTTCTGCTGCACGAACACCTGCAGGCCGACCGCCAGCGTCTTCGACTCGTCCGCCGCCGACAGGAACGCCGACGCGAACGCCACCTCGCCCCACGCCGTGAGGAACGCGTAGAACGCGGTCACGGCGAGGCCCGGCCGGGCCAGGGGCAGCACGAGCCGCCAGAACACGCCGAACGGCGACAAGCCGTCGACCCGCCCGGCCTCGTCGATGTCGTTCGGGATCGTGTCGAAGTAACCCTTCAGCATGTACGTGCAGAACGGCACGGCGGTCGTGCAGTAGACCAGCACCAGGCCCATCGACGTGCCTTGCAGCCCCAGCAGCAGCAGGATGTTGTACAGCGGCACGATCAGCACCGCGAACGGGAACATCTGCACGACCAGGAACGACAGCATCAGCGACCGCTTGCCCGGGAACCGGAACCGCGACGCCGCGTACCCCGTCGTCGCCGACAGGAACACCGCCAGCACCGTCGTCATCAACGCGATCAGCACCGAGTTGCCGAACCACGCCAGGAAGTCGCCCTTCTCGCCGGCGAGGATCCGCGCGTAGTTGTCCAGGCTGGAGTCGTTCACCAGCTTCGGCGTGGTCTCCACGGCCTTCGCGTCCGGCTTGAACGACGTCACGAGCACCCAGAACACCGGGAACACCGCGACCAGCGACGCCACGACGAGCGCCCCGTGCAGGCCGACGCTCGCCAGTCGGGACCGTTCCGAACGCTTCCGGTCGGGGCGCCGCGCGACCACCCCGGGCCGGACGACCTTCACCGAAGCCGCTTCGACCGTCATCACCACACCTCGCCTTGCTTGCGCAGCGCGCGCCGGTACACGCCCGCGAACACGAGCAGCACGGACAGGATCAGCACGCCGTAGGTCGACGCCACCGCGAAGTCCCGGGACGCCCCGGAGAAGAACCGCTCGAACGCGTACGTCACCAGGATCCGGGTGTTCGGGTTCGGCCCGGTGATCAGGTAGATGATCGCGAACATGTTGAACGTCCAGATGATGCCGAGCAGCACCACCGTGCTGGACACCGACCTCAACCCGGGCAGCGTCACGTTCCGGAACCGCTGCCACGGCGTCGCGCCGTCCACCTCGGCCGCCTCGTAGAGGTCGCCGGGGATCGACTGGAGCCCGCCCAGCAGCGCCACCATCATGAACGGCACGCCCAGCCACACGTTCACGATGATCACCGCGACCAGCGCCCAGTCGGACTGGCCCAGCCACACCGGCGGGTCGTCCAGCCCGAGGAAGCGCAGGAACTGGTTGATGATCCCGTACTGCGCGTTGAACATGTACTTCCACGCGAACGCGCTGATGAACGCGGGCACCGCCCACGGCAGGACCAGCAGCACCCGGTAGACCGCCCGGCCGCGCACCTCGCGGTTGAGCAGCAGGGCCAGGCCGAGGCCGATCGTGTAGTGGAAGAACACGCAGCCGAACGTCCAGATCAGCGTGCGCACGAGCGTCGACCAGAACGCGCCGTAGCTCGCGTCGCCGGACAGGATGTTCAAGTAGTTGTCGAGGCCAACGGAGACGTAGGACGCCGGCCGGTCGAGGATCGGGTTGGCGATGTTGCCTTCGTTGATGTCGGTGAAGGTGAAGAACACGCCCTGGGCGAGCGGGAACAGCACCAGCACCGCGATGACCACCACGACCGGCAGCACCATCGCGTACGCGTACCAGTGCCGGTCCAGGAACCTGCGCACCGAAGTCTCCCTTCGCTGGCCCGCGGCGCCCGGCTCAGTGCGAGCCGGGCGCCGCGAGGGTCGGTCAGCCGACCGTGTACTCGGGGACGACGGTGTCCTTGTAGGCCTTGGCGACCTCGTCCAGCGCCGTCTTGGCGTCCTTCTTGCCCGCCAGCACGTCCGCGTAGGCGATCTTCAGCGGGTCGAACAGCTGCCCGCCCTCGGGGATCCACGCGCGGGGGTGGGCGGCGGTGACGACCGGCTCGAACGCCGACACGACCGCGTTGGCCTTCACGTCCGCGTTCTCGTAGGCGGACTTGCGGGTGGGCAGCAGGCCCAGCTCCTTGGCGACCTGGACCTGCGACTCGACGCTGCTCATGCAGGCGATGAACTTGATCGACGAGTCCTTGGCCTTGGTGCCCTGCCGGATCACGTAGTCGTGGCCGCCGACGGGCGCGGAGCCCTTGCCCGCGGTGTCACCGGGGACGGGGGCGATGCCGAGGTTGGCGGCGTCGGTGAACGCGGTGCCCTTGAGGTAGTCGGCCACCGACCACGGGCCGTTGATCACCATGGCGACCTCGCCGGAGGTGAACGCGGCCTGCATGTTGTTGTAGGAGTTCGCCGGGTCGAGCGCGGTGGACGCGGCCTTGGCGTCCAGCAGGCCCTTGGCGGTCTCCAGCGCCTTCACGTTCTCCGCCGAGTTGACCACGATCTTCTTCGCGTCCGCGTCGACCAGGTCGCCGCCACCGCCGTAGATGAACGGCAGCGCGTAGTACGCGTCGTTGTTGATGAAGATCGCCTTCTCGCCGCCGAGCTTGGCCGCGGCGGTCTTCAGCTCTTCCCACGTCTTCGGCGGCGTGACGCCGGCGTCGGCCAGCAGCTTCTTGTTGTAGAACAGCGCCAGCGAGTCGGTGACCTGGGGGACGCCGTAGGACTTGCCGTCGAACTTGGTCGAGCCGAGCGGCGTCTCCAGGAAGTCGGCCGTGTCGGTGGCCAGCTCCGTGCCGGTCAGGTCGACCACGTAGCCGAGCTTGGCCAGCTGGGGCACCCAGGCGACCTCGGCGCGGAACACGTCCGGCCCCTGACCGCCCTGCGCCGCGGTGCGGTAGTTGTTCAGGGCCTGGTCGAAGGCGACCGTCTCGGTCTTGACCTTGTAGCCGCCCTTGGTCGCGCAGTCCTGCGCGATCTTGGTGAACACCGGGCTCTCGTTCGGGCCGCTGGTGTCCCAGAAGGTGATCTCGCCGGAGTCGCCGGACGCCGATCCGCCGTCGCCACCACCGCACGCGGTGAGGACGAGGGCGCCGGCTGCCGCCACTGCGGTCACGAGGGTGGTACGTCGCATCGTTGCTGTCGTCCCTCCTGCGGGCCCTCACCGTGATGAAGGCTCTTGCAAGAACTTGCGAAATTGTTGACGCGGATTTCATCCCGCCGACCAGGGCCGGGTCAAGGGTTCGCACGTAACCAAGCCGTAACGGCCCCGGCCTCCCCACGGAAACGCAGGCAGGCGTTGCAAAAATTTGCCGCTGGCGGCAGGCTGCACGTCACCCGGGGTCCGATGATCGGTACGCCGACGTACACGCGAGGAGGCACGGTGTCCGGTCTGTCCGAGATCGCCAGGGCAGCCGGGGTGAGCATCTCCACGGTCAGCCGAGTGCTCAACCGCCGGGCCGGCGTCAACGACGAGACGCGCCAGCGGGTGCTCGCGGTGCTTGCGGAAATGCCTTACACGCCGCGGGGGCTCGGCGCGCTCCAGCGGACCGGCGTGATCGGGCTGCTCGTGCCGGAACTGTCCAACCCGGTGTTCCCGGCGTTCGCCGAGGCGCTGGAGGTGCGCGCCGCCCGGCTGGGGTACTCGTCGCTGCTGTGCAACACGCGGGCCACGGGCGCGGGGGCGATGGGCGAGGAGGAGTACGTGCGGATGCTCCTCGCGCGGGGCGTCGAGGGCATGGTGTTCGTGTCACCGGAGATCACGAACGTCGAGGTGCCGCTCGGCCAGGCGCCGCGGCCGTCGTACTACGCGAAGCTGCTGGCGGACGGTGTGCACATGGTGTTCGTCAACGGGGCGACGCCGTCGCTGGACGTGCCGGACGTGACCGTGGACGAGCAGCACGCGGGGTACGCGGCGACCAGGCACCTGGTGGAGCTGGGGCACCGGCGGATCGGGTTCGTGTCGGGGCCGGGCCGGGCGTTGCCGTCGCGGCTCAAGCGGGCCGGGTGGGCGGCGGCGTTGGAGGAGGACGGGCTGCCGGCGTCGTCCGACTACGTGGCGCACGGCCCGTTCGGGCCGGAGGGCGGCGCGGAGGCGGTGTCGACGTTGTTGGACACCGTGCGGCCGACGGCGGTGATCTGCTCGTCCGACCACATGGCGATCGGCGTGCTGCGGGAGGCGCACCGGCGCGGGCTGTCCGTGCCCGGCGACCTGTCCGTGGTGGGGTTCGACGACATCCCGTTGGCGTCGTACTGCTCGCCTTCGCTGACCACGCTGGCGCAGCCGATCGAGGAAATGGCGGCGGCGGCCGTGGACGAGTTGGTGCACCGGCTCGACCCGGATCGGCGCCGGCGTCCGGCGGGTAATTACACGCGTGTTTTCCGACCGCGGCTGGTGGTGCGCGAGTCTTCCGCGACACCCTCATTGGTTTAGACCACTGTACCGTGAGGTAATGGCACCCTAGCTGGGCTGATGGTGAATTCGAGGGACGCCCGTCACCCCCACTTCTGTAAGTGGTTCTGAACCGTTACGGTCACTTCATGGCGCGGTCGATGCATGTGCGACGCCCCGCGACGCTCGCCTCACTGGCGGCGGAGCTGGGTGTTTCCCGGACAACGGTGTCCAACGCGTACAACCGTCCCGACCAGCTCTCGCCAGAGCTGCGACGCCGGGTGTTGGAGACAGCAAGACGACTCGGGTACCCGGGGCCCGACCCGGTGGCCCGTTCCCTGCGGACCCGGAAGGCCGGTGCGGTGGGCCTGCTGCTCACCGAGAACCTGTCCTACGCGTTCCGCGACCCGGCGGCGATCGGGTTCCTGGAGGGGTTGGCGCTCGCGTGCGAGGACGCCGGGACCGGGCTGCTGCTCGTGCCGGCGAACCCCGAGCGCGAGGACGTGGCGGCCGTGCACCGGGCGGGGGTGGACGGGTTCGTGGTGTATTCGGTGCCCGACGACGACCCGCACCTGGCGGCCGTGCTGGAGCGGCCGGTGCCGACCGTGCTGTGCGACCAGCCCGACCTCGGCAACGTCGACCGCGTCGGCATCGACGACCAGGCGGCCATGCACGCGCTGGCGCAGCACCTGATCTCGCTGGGGCACCGGCGGGTCGGCGTGGTGTGCATGCGGCTGGCGCGGGACCGGAACGACGACTTCGTGACGCCGGAGCGGCAGCAGGCCGCGCACTTCCACGTGCAGCGGGCCCGGCTGGCCGGTCTGGCGCAGGCGTTCGCGTCGGTCGGCGTGGACTGGGCGACGGTGCCGGTGGCGGAGCGGTTCGACCACACCATCGCGTCCGGCGCGGCGGCGGCGGCGCAGGTGCTGGAGCGCGACCCGCAGATCACGGCGCTGATCTGCACGTCGGACATACTGGCTCTCGGCGCTTTGGGCGAAGTGCGGCGGCGTGGCATGCGAGTGCCCGCGGACATCACCGTCACCGGGTTCGACGGCATCCGTGAAGCGGAGCAGGCCGGCCTGACGACGGTGCGGCAGCCGGTGATGGAAAAGGGGCGCGCGGCGGGCAAGCTGCTGCTCGACTCGGCCGAGCGCACCCGTCCCAGAGCCGTGACCCTGTCCACCGAACTGGTCCTCGGCTCCACCGCCGCCTCACCACGGGGCACCGCGGAGGAGCGCTGGTTCGGCCCGTGACGCACCCGCCGGCCTGACCGGCACGATTCTCGGACAACCGGCGGGGATCCCCACTCCAGGGGGTCCCCGCCGGGTCGCTCAAAGGCCCGATCCGGTCAGCCGTCCCGCGACCGACCGGCTCCTGTCACTCGACGCCTCCGGGGGCCGACTGACGAGAACACGGGCGCGACCTCACGTGGCGAAGGCGACCACCTGGCTCGCGACGGCGCCGTTGGTGGGGATGCTGTTGTGCCCGATGCAACCGGTGCGGGTGTTGGTCGCGCCGCTCAAAATCACGCTGCCGTCGGGGTTGATGATCCCGTCGCAGGGCGACCACCAGGTGCCGTACCGGACGGAGCCCGGCGTCTCGTCCCCGGCGTTCAGCGTGGTGAGGAAGTCGGAGCCGGGCCGCATGTCGTGACAAGCCTGGTACCAGCAGGCGTACGCCCAGCCGGTGCCGTGGTTCGGACCGCCGAGCGAGACCCAGGCGTCGACCTTGGCGGCCCCTCCGAGGAACTTGAGGTACCAGCGGCTGTTGAGCCCACCCATGGAGTGGGTGACGATGTCGACCTGCGCCGCGCCGGTCCTGGCTCGCACCGAGTCGATGGCGGTCGCGAGTTCCTGCGCGGTGGTCCTGTTCGACTGGGGCGAGTAGTAGGTGAACTCCCACAGCGACGTGACGCCCACCTTGCGGAATTCCTCCGTCAGGACGCTCCAGTCGGTCTTGATCTCGCCCTTGAAACCGTGGACGAAGATCACCGGATTGTGCGAGGCGGCCCGGGCGGGGGCAGCGGAGCCGACGAGGACGGTGACGACTGCGACGAGGACGCTCGTGGCGAGGGCAGTCAGCCGGGCGCGGGGGGTGCGGGCGCGTTCAGGGGGGACGGTCATCATCGCTCCTGTTCAACGATGTTACCGGCAGGTAACTAGAGAGTAAGATAGGTCACATCCCGATCTCCGGATGGGTGATGTGGAACACACCGTCGATGGCGCCGTCACCGCGGTCGCCGTCCTGAGCCGTGTCGACGCTGTGCACGCCCGCGAACACCGGACGACCCGGGCACCAGCCACGGCGACTCACAACGCACCACGGTCCACCCCTGGCAGGGCTGTGCCGTGGAGGTTCAGTGCCCGTGGAGGTTCAGGCCGCGCGCGGAAGCGTCGTCGACGCAGGTGTCGACAACCGCCTGCCGCGTCGGGACACCCGGCTCAGGTGAGTCGGAAGACGACCGGGGGGCTTGGTTTGCCGGCTACGCGGGCCGTGAGCAGGTAGTCGCCGGGGCCCAGTCGGGTGTGCTTGCGGCAGCCCGGTTCCGAGGTGCTGCCCACCCAGCGCAGGCCGTAGGTGAACAGCTCGCCGGGGCGCATCACGCGGACTTCCGAGCCGGCCGTGGCGAAGCAGTCGTTGCTGGACCACAGCCTCGTCACGCCGTCCGCCGTGGTCACGACCAGTTCGCGCACGTGCCGGCCGATCTCCTTCGTGCACGGCAACGGCCCGGCGTTCGACACGACGATCTTCATGCCCACCTGCTCCCCCACCGCGTACGCGGGCTTCTCGACCTCCGCCACCACGGCCACCTGCGCGTCCTCGCACGGCGGCGGCGGGCCGGGTGGCAGCGTCGGAGCAGGCGCGGCGGCGGGTGGTGGGGGCGAAGGGGAGCTGGACGACGACTTCACCGGCGTCTCGCGCGGCGGGGGCGGGCTGGAGGAGGTCGCGCCCCGGGGTGCGATCGGGGTCGGGTCGTCCGGGCCGATCAGGGCGCCCATTAGCCAGACCACCAGGACCAGCGCGATCACCGAACCGCCCACGGCCAGGGCACGGCGCCGCCAGTACACCGACGGCGACTTCGGGCCTGTGCGCTCGATCACACGCCGAAGGTAGCCGGACCACCCGGGATCGTCGGGGAGGCATCGGTCCCCCGATGCGGTGAACGTGATCCTCACCCGGATCTCTTGCCCGCCATACGGGACACGGGTTCCAATCCTGGGGAACACAGGAGGTGCGCGATGACCGCGATCGACGAACTGCTCCGCCGCAACGCCGAACTGGGCAACATCGTCCCCGGTGACCGTTCCTCACCCCGCCCCTCGATGCAGGTCGCCATCCTGACCTGCATGGACTCCCGCATCCGGGTGTTCGAGATCTTCGGGCTCAAGCAGGGTGAGGCGCACGTGCTCCGGAACGCGGGCGGCGTCGTCACCGACGACATGATCCGGTCCCTGGCGCTCAGCCAGCGCAAGCTCGGCACCCGCGAGGTGCTGCTCGTGCACCACACGAACTGCGGCCTCGAACTGGTCACCGAAGACGACTTCAAGGACGAGCTGGAGCAGGACTCCGGCATGCGCCCGACCTGGTCGGTCGAGGCGTTCCGCGAGGTCAAGGACAGCGTCCGCGGCTCGGTGAACCGGGTGCGCCACAGCCCCTTCGTGCCGCACCGGGACAACGTGCGCGGTTTCGTCTACGACGTGCACACGGGTGAGCTGACCGAGGTCGTCTGACGCACGACCCGTCGTGGAAGACTGTGCGGCGCTATGAGCCTGGATGCCGAGCTCCTCCTCGACTGGTTCGCCGACACCGCCCGCGACCTGCCCTGGCGACGGCCGGAGTGCACGGCCTGGGGCGTGCTGGTCAGCGAGATCATGCTGCAGCAGACGCCGGTCGCCCGCGTCGAGCCGATCTGGCACGAGTGGCTGGCCCGGTGGCCCACCCCGTCCGCGATGGCGAAGGCGAGCCAGGGCGATGTCGTCCGCGCCTGGGGCAAGCTCGGCTACCCGCGCCGCGCGCTGCGCCTGCACGCCGCCGCCCAGGCCATCGCCAAGGAGCACGGGGACGTCGTCCCCCGCGACGTGGACACGTTGCTGGCCCTGCCCGGCATCGGCGCCTACACGGCACGGGCGGTCGCGGCGTTCGCGTACGGGCAGAAGTGCCCCGTGGTCGACACGAACGTCCGGCGCGTCGTGGCACGGGCCGTGCACGGCGCGGGTGACGCCGGCCCACCGTCCACCACCAAGGACATGAAGGACGTCGAAGCCCTCCTGCCCGAGGACGACCGACGAGCCGCCGTCTACTCCGCCGCGCTGATGGAGCTGGGCGCGCTCGTCTGCACGGCCCGCGCGCCGAAGTGCGCCGACTGCCCGGTGTTCGAGGCGTGCTCGTGGCAGCTCAACGGCCGTCCCGCGTACGACGGCCCGGCGAAGGCCGTGCAGAAGTTCGCGGGCACCGACCGGCAGGTGCGCGGCCTGCTCCTGGACGTGCTGCGCGGCACCGCCGAACCGGTGGCGAAGGCCCGGCTGGACGTCGTCTGGTCGGACGCGGGCCAGCGGGACCGGTGCCTGCACTCGCTGCTCACCGACGGCCTGGTCGAGCAGACCCGCGAAGGCCTGTTCGCGCTGCCCGGCGAGCACTGACGTGCACGCGCTCGTGGTGTTCTTCGACGCCGAGGCGGACAACGCCGTGCGCACCCTGCGGCGGCGGATCGGCGCGAAGTCCGAGCTGCCGCCGCACCTGACGTACGCGGCGGCGGGCACGATCGGGCCCAAGGTCCGGGCCGAGCTGCGCGAGGACCTGTCCCGGCTGTGGCTGCCCGACGTCTGGCTGCACACGCTCAGCGCCACCGGGACCGCGCTCCAGCTCGGCGCGGTCGTGGACAGCGAGCTGCTGGCCGTGCACTCGGCCGTGCACGACATCCTCGCGGGCCGGGTGAAGCACCCCGACAGCCGGCACCTGCCGGGCAACTGGGTGCCGCACTGCACGCTCCTCGACGGCGAGGACACCGACGTGAAGGCGGCTTTCGCGGAGCTGCACCCGATCACCCCGGTCCGCGCGAAGGCCCGCGAGATGGCGATCGTCGACACTCAGACCGGCGGGATCGACCCGCTCAGGAACGCCTCCACCGCACCCCGGTAGACGTCCGGCGCCTCGTCGTGCACGACGTGCCCGGACTCCGGCACCAGCAGGTAGGACGCACCGGTGCGCCGCGCGACCTCGGCCATCTGGCCGGCCCGCATCCCGCCCTTCCCGGCCTCGACCACCAGCATCGGGCACCGGACCGCGTCCACGTGGTCCCAGTAGGCCCGCTCGCCCCACTCGGACGCGATCTCGTACAGGTCGGGCAGGTGCGCGATCAGGTGCCAGCCGTCCTCCCGCTCCTCGAACATCTCCTCCACCCGCGGCACGTCCACGACCGACCGGACGTGCGCGAGGGACTGGAACGGCACCGGCCACGCGTCGAAGTACCACTTCCAGTCGTCGACCGCGCCGCCGCGGTTGTCCGGCACCACGTCCTCGACCACGACGGCGCGCACCAGGTCCGGCCGGGTCGCGGCGAGCGCCCACGCGTGCAGCCCGCCCATCGAGTGCCCGATCACCACGGCGGGCGCCAGGTCGTGCCGCTCGATCACGGCCGCCGCGTCGGCGACGAAGTCCTCGGTCCGGAACGGCCCGCGCACCGGGTTGCGGCCGTGCCCGCGCGCGTCGGGCGCCACCACCCGGCCGTACGGCTTGAGCCACTGGGCCACCGACCACCACGTGCTGGCCCGGCTCATCAGGCCGTGGAGCAGCAGGATGCCCTGCCCTGATCCCCCGAACTCAGTGACGCTCATGCGTGCATCATGTCGGCATGGCCATCAGCCCCAAGGCGCGCCCGTACCTGCTCGTCCTCATCTTGGTGCTGGTGGCGGCCGGGATCGTGGTGGCCCAGCTGCCGGGCGAGGAGCCGAACGCGACGCGGTCCACGCCCGACGCGTCCACGACCCCACCGGTGGTGGACGCCGTGGGCGGCGACGGCGCGGGCGACGCGTACTACCCGCAGGACGGCAACACCGGCTACGACGTCAGCGGCTACGACGTGTCGGTCACCTACGACCCGGCGACCAGGCAGCTTGACGGCGTCGCGAAGATCACCGCGACGGCGACCGCCGACCTGACCCGGTTCAACCTCGACCTGTACACGCTCGTGGTGGAGGGCGTCGACGTGCGCGGGCAGCAGGCGGAGCACCGCCAGGAGGGCGACCACGAGCTGGTCATCACGCCCGCATCGCCCCTGGTCACCGGCGAGCAGTTCACCACGACCGTCCGGTACGGCGGCGAGCCGACCGTGTTCCAGGACCGGGCGCTCGGCCGCAGCGGGTGGCAGGTCTCCTCGAGCGGCGGCGCGTTCGCGGCCGGTGAGCCGCACTCGGCGACCACCTGGTTCCCGGCCAACGACACCCCGCGCGACAAGGCGTCGTTCACGCTGACCGCGCGCGTGCCGGAGGGCTGGTCGGTGATCTCCAACGGCGTCGAGGACGGCTCGACCACCGAGGACGGCTGGACGTCGTTCCGCTGGGTCGCGGAGCAGCCGATGGCCACCTACCTGACCACGATCGCGATCGACAAGTGGACGGTCGAGCGGTCGACCCTGCCCGACGGCACGCCCGTGGTGGACGCCTACGCGCCGGGCGCGCAGGACGGCCGCCGGCACCAGGAACGGCTGCCCGAGGTGCTCGCGTTCCTGGCCGAGAAGTTCGGGCCTTACCCGTTCGAGTCGGCGGGCGGGATCTTCCTGGCCGACGACATCGGGTTCTCGCTGGAGACCCAGACCCGGCCCATCTACGCCGGGTGGGCCGACCTGGACACCGTGGTGCACGAGAACGCGCACCAGTGGTTCGGCGACTCGGTGTCGCTGGAGAACTGGGCCGACATCTGCCTGAACGAGTGCTTCGCCAGCTACGCCCAGTGGCTGTGGGACGAGGCGAAGGAAGGCGTCGACCTCGACGACCGGTACCGCGCCCAGGTCGAGAGGGCGCGCGACTCGTTCTGGGGCCGCAAGCTCTACGACATGGGCCGCGGCAACGAGTTCAAGGGCGTCTACGACAAGGGCCAGCTCGCGCTGCACGCGTTGCGCCACCGGATCGGCGACGACGTGTTCGACCGGGCGGTCAAGGAGTGGACGACCGCGAACCGGGGCGGCAACGCGTCGTGGCCGGAGTTCGAGGCGCACGTGGAACGGGCGTCGGGGCAGGACCTGGACGCGTTCTTCGACGCGTGGTTCCGCGGTGACGACATCCCGGACGACGAACACCTGTACCCCGGTTCGCTGCGCCGTTGAACGCGGGCGTGCTGCGGTAACGTCGTGGTCATGGCGGTTGTGAAGATCAATGCGATCCACGTGCCCGACGGCTCCGGCCCCGAGTTGGAGAAGCGGTTCGCCGCGCGGCTCGGCGCGGTCGACTCCGAACCCGGTTTCCTCGGCTTCCAGCTCCTGCGGCCGGTCAAGGGCGACGACCGGTACTTCGTGGTGACTCAGTGGGAGACCGAGGAGGCCTTCCAGAACTGGATGGGCGGCCGGGCCAAGGACGCGCACTCGGGCGAGCGGGCCAAGCCGGTGGGCACCGGTTCGGACCTGCTGGAGTTCGAGGTCGTGCTCAGCTCCGTGCCCAAGGGTGACTGAGCCGCCGACGGCGACCGAGGCGCTCGACCGCGCGGCGGAGCTGATCAAGGGCGCCGGCGCGCTGCTGGTGTGCGCGGGCGCCGGGGTGGGCGTCGACTCCGGCCTGCCCGACTTCCGCGGCGCGACCGGCTTCTGGCAGGCGTACCCGGCGTACGTCCGACTGGGGCTGCGGTTCGAGGAGTTGGCCGACCCGGTGCACTTCGCGGACGACCCGACGCTCGCGTGGGGCTTCTACGGGCACCGGCTCGACCTGTACCGGCGCACCGTGCCGCACGACGGGTTCCGCGTGCTCCGGGAGTGGGGCGCGCGGGTGTTCACGTCGAACGTGGACGGCCAGTTCCAGCGGGCCGGGTTCACCGACGTGGCCGAGGTGCACGGCTCGATCCACCACCTCCAGTGCGTGGAACCGTGCACGGACGACGTGTGGCCGGCCGACGACGTGGTGGTGGACGTCGACCCGGAGTCCATGCGGGCGACCGGACCGCTGCCGACGTGCCGCAACTGCGGTGGCCTGGCGCGGCCGAACATCCTCATGTTCGGCGACTGGTCGTGGATCGGCGGTCCGTCGCAGAAGGCGTTGGACGCGCTGGTCGAGTGGCGGCGCGCGCATCGCGAGCTCGCCGTGATCGAGGTCGGTGCGGGGCTCGCGGTGCCGACCGTGCGCCGTCAGGCCGAGCTGGCGAGCGCCGCCTCGGGTGCGCTGATCAGGATCAACCCGCGTGAGCCGGAGGTCAGGCACGGGCGCGGGGTGTCGCTGCCGATGGGCGCGCTGGAAGCGATCACGGAGCTGGCACGACGAATCGGGTGACGACGGCCCGGTGGTCCGAGCCGGGGATGTCCACCACGGCGAACGCGTCCACCGGGCACCGGCCGTCCACCAGCACGTGGTCGATCGCCACCGGCGGCGGCCACAGCGCGCCGGACGGCCACGTCGGGGTCAGGCCCGCGCCGACCTCGTCGGCGGCGTCCACGTAACCGCTGTTCAGCAGCCGGCGCAGGGCTGCGTGGTCCAGGGTGGCGTTGAAGTCGCCCGCCAGCACCCGCACCGGCCCGGAGAACTCCCGTTCGGGCAGGCCCGCCATGTCGCGCTGCCAGTTCTCCGGCCCGGCGTCGACCACCGGCGGCAGCGGGTGCACGGACAGGACCTCGAAGTCCTGGCCGGGCAGGTCGACCAGCGCACCGGCCTGGCGCAACGTGCTGGGCGGCGTGAGCGTGCGGGGTGACAGCGGGTAGCGGGACGCGATGCCCGAACCGAGGCCGCCCGGCTCGTCCAGGAAGTGCCGGTACGGGAGCACCCGGGCGAGGCCGGCCCGCTCGAAGTCGAGCACCATGGCCGGCGTCAGCTCCTGAAGGGCAAGCACGTCCACGTCGTGCTCCCTGACCGCCGCCACCACGGCCTCGGCCTCAGCCCGGCCGACCAGCAGGTTCGCCGCCATCACCGTGACCTCCTGGCCGACGCCGACCGGCCGCGAGTCCGGGAACGCCCTCGGCGCGACCGCCGCCACCAGCACCACCGCGATCAGCAACGTGACCGTGCCGACCGCCCACCGTCTTAAAAGCAGCGCGAACGCGCCCAACACCACACCTGCGGCCGTGAAATAGGGCGTGAGAGCGGTCGTGGCGAGCATGTACCGGGTGCCGTCGATCCCGAGCAGCCGGGTGAGCGCGGCGAGAACGAACGCGATGGCGGCCACGACCAGCAGGAACGTCGTCCCCCCACGCCTGGTCCGGCGTTCCTCGATGTCGACCACGACATCTAGTCTGCCTGAGTGGACGTTTTGCTGACGGGCTTCGACCCGTTCGACGGCGAGGACACCAATTCCTCGTGGGACGCGGCCGTGGCGGTGGAGCCGACCGGCTACCGGTTGACGACGCTGCGCCTGCCCTGCGCGTTCGGCGATTCGATCACCGTGCTGCGCGACGCGCTCGCCGCCCGCCACTACGACCTCGTGGTGAGCACGGGGCAGGCGGGTGGGCGGGCCGGTGTCACGCCGGAACGCGTCGCGGTGAACCTGGACGACGCGCGCATCCCGGACAACGCGGGCGCGCAGCCCATCGACGAACCGGTGGTGCCGGGCGGACCGGCGGCCTACTTCACCGGGCTCCCGGTGAAGGCGTGCGTGGCGGCGGTCCAGGCCGAGGACATCCCGGCGTCGGTGTCGCACACGGCGGGCACGTTCGTCTGCAACCACGTCTTCTACGGCCTGATGCACCTGGTCGCCACCGAACACCCCGGGCTGCGCGCGGGGTTCGTGCACGTGCCGCTCTCGCCGGCGCAGGCCGAGGGCCGCGACCTCCCGAGCCTGCCCGTCGCCACCACGGCCAGGGCGCTGGACCTGATCATCCGGACGTCGCTGAGCACGTCCGCGGACCTGCGCGCCACCGCCGGCACCCTGCACTGACGGCCAGGCAGGCTGTGCTGACAGCCTGCGCCGACAGCCTGCGCCGACAGCCTTCCCACGACGCGAAGCGCCCCCCGGGATTTTCCCGGGGGGCGCTTCGACACACCGTGACGTCCGGCGTCAGCCGGCGTCGACGTCCGACTCACCGCCGGAGTCGCCACCGGACGACGCGAGGTCGACCGGCGGGGCGTCCGGAACGCGCATCGGCTTCGGCTCACCGCGGAACACGAAGTGCGCCTTGTCGTCGGCCTCGGACTCGCCGTCCCAGCCCTCGACGTCGGTGATGATGATCTGGCCGGCGGTGATCTCGCCGAACAGGATCTTCTCCGACAGCTGGTCCTCGATCTCGCGCTGGATCGTGCGACGCAGCGGCCGGGCACCCAGCAC
>NZ_JNXC01000033.1 GCF_000716595.1 Saccharothrix sp. NRRL B-16314 | reverse complement strand
TGCTGCACAAGCTGACCACTCGACTCGTCCGGGAGAACCAACTGGTCGTGATCGAGGATCTCGCGGTCCGCAACATGCTGCGCAACCGGTCGTTGGCCCGCGCGATCTCCGACGTGGCCTGGTCGGATCTGCGGTCGATGTTGGAGTACAAGTGCGAGTGGTACGGCCGCGACCTGGTCGTGGTCGACCGCTGGCTGCCCTCCAGCAAGACCTGTTCGGCCTGCGGGTTCCTGCTGGACACGCTGCCGCTGCGGGTGCGTAGGTGGACCTGCCCCGGCTGCGGGGCTTCGCACGATCGCGACGTGAACGCCGCGCGCAACATCCTGGACGCCGGGCAGGCGGTCGCAGCCTGTGGAGCCGGAGTAAGACCGACCCGACGCTAGTCGGCGAGGCATCCGGCGAAACCTCCCTTCCGAGGGAGAAGAAACAGGAACCGGCGGGCGCGAGCCCGACGGGGAATCCTCACCCTTCGAGGTAGGGGAGGTTGTCAACCGCGCACCTTCTCCCCCACCCACCGCGCCAGCTCCTGCGGGCTCAGCGCGGCGATCGGCATCCCGGCCGCGACCAGCGCGCCCGCTACCGACGTGGAATAGCGGGCGACGCCGCGGTCGTCGAGGCTCGCGCAGCCGAGCACGGTCACCCCGGAGGTGACCAGTTCCCGCACCTGCCCGACGAGCGGCCCGACCGGACCGCCCTCCTCGAAATCACTGACCAGTACCACCATCGTCCTCTCCGGAACGGTCACAAGGGAACGGGCGTGGCGCAACGCTCCCGCGATGTGGGTGCCGCCCCCGACCCGAACCTCCAGCAGCAGCGACAACGGGTCCGCCACCCGGTCGGTCAGGTCCACGACTTCCGTCGAGAACGCCAGGAAGTGCGTCGACAGCGCGGGCACCCCGGCGAACACCGAGGCGGTCAGCGCCGACCACACCGTCGAGGCCTCCATCGACCCCGACACGTCCACCACCAGCACGAGCCGCCAGTCGCTCGACCGCCGACCCCTGGTGCGGAACACCGGGCGTTCCGGCACGACCACCACCCGCCCGTCGGCGTCACGGCGCGCGGTGGCGAGGTTCGCGCGGAGGGTGCGCGGCAGGTCCAGCCGACCGCCGGGGCGACGGGTCGGCACCGGCAGCTGGATACCGGACAACGCCGGCCGCATCCGGTTGGCCAACTGCGCGGTCAGCTCCCGCACCAGCCGCGCCACCAACGGCCGCAGCCGCGCCAGCGCCGACTCCGACAGGCCGCCGGCCAGCGACAGGACGTTCCGCAGCAGCTCCACCGAAGGCCGCACCGAGCCGGGGTCGATCTCCAGCGCCGCTTCCAGCCGGCCGCCTTCCGCCGCCGCGGCCAGCACCTCCTCCCGGACGTGGTCGCCGAACAGGTCCCGCAGCTCCTCCGACCACTCGCGCACGCCGGGGAACGGGCTGGAGCGGTCCGCCCCGAGATCGCCGGCCGACGCGCCCTCACCGCGGTCACGCCCGTACAGCTCGTCCAACGCGGCGGCATAGCGCTCGCCGCCCGCCGGCCGTTCACCGTTCGCCCCGAGCACCAACCGCCACCGGATGGCCGCCGGCAGCGTGCCCCCGGAGGTCGCAGCCGCCTTGACGGGCTCGACCGGCGACACCGCGCGGTCACGAGGGCCGGGCAGCAAACCGCGGGCACGCAGGGCATCCACACCGGCCTGCTCGGCTTCCAGCCAGGCCGCCAACAGCTCGGGATCCGGGGCGCCGGCAGCGTCGACCCGCTCGCCCGTGCGCTCCTCCACGACCGTCAGCACCCGGGCCCGCGCCGCCGGGCCGACCGACGTGAACGCCCCGCGCAACGCGGGCAGCCGGTCCAGGAAATCCCGGTCCGCCAGGCCTTCCACACGGTCCAGCAGCGGCGACAGCGCTTCCGGCGTCTCCAGCAACGGCCCCGCCGCCGCCAGCACGCCGGTCAGCCCGCGCCGCAGCGCGTCCCGCCGTTCGGGGGAGCCGGCACCGTCCACCCACGACGCGACCCGCTCACCCAGCGCTTCCGGCGGCACCAGCCCGAGCAGCACCCGCACCGCACCGGCGGCACCGGCGATCAGCGGCGCGCCCTCGTCGGCCAGGCGCCGCAGGCACGCCGCGAGCCGCAACCCGTGCACGTCGTGCCGCTGCCCCAGCTCCACCAGCGCCCGCGCGTCCGCCACGTCCTCCGACCCGGCGAGCCCGTCGAGCAGGGCCACCGCCGCCGTCTCCAGTTCCCGCGCGAGCGACGGGTGCGCGTCGAGCACCTCACCGGGAGTCCCGGGCAGGTGACCGGCGCGCAACCGGTCCAGCAAGTCCAACGCCGCCAACAACTCCCGCAACGTGCCGGCGGACGGCAGCACGGTCGCCGCGTCGTCCAGCAGCGTGTCCACCAGCTCGGGCAACCCGCACCCGGCCGCGTCGGAGAGGTCGGTCAGCACCGCGGCGGGTGTGTGCCCGCCGCGCTGCTCCCGTTCAACACGCCGGGCGCGCAACCGACCGGACGCGGCCAGTTCCAGCGTCGCGCCCCACAACCCGGCCACCGGCAACGTGGCCGCCGTCGCCGGGGTCCACTCCGCCGTCCACCGGGTGGTGAGGGCGTCGGCGCCGCCGACGCCCGTGGTCGCCGTCTCCCCGGCGTACGTCACCCCCAGCACGGTCAACCGCCGCAACGCCACCTCACGCCGCGCGTCCAGCGCCGACCGCAACGGGTCCAGCCGCAACGACACCGGCTCCCGGGAGTCCGGACCGGGCAGGCGGAGCGACG
Organism: Saccharothrix sp. NRRL B-16314; assembly: GCF_000716595.1. Taxonomy (GTDB): domain Bacteria; phylum Actinomycetota; class Actinomycetes; order Mycobacteriales; family Pseudonocardiaceae; genus Actinosynnema. The sequence continues at coordinate 84,146 of NZ_JNXC01000033.1, read as the reverse complement.
CGAGCAGTGCCTCCACCGCCGGCGCCAGACCGGACCGGGGCGTGCCGGGCGCGAGCAACCCGGTGCGGTGCCCCACCAGCACGTCCCCGGCGGCCCGTGCCACGACCCGGCCTCGGCCCAACGGCTCGGCGTGGGTCAGCACGGACTGCACCGCCTCCACCACCTCGCCCCGTCCGGGTGCGGGCAGGTCGCGCAGCCGGGCCAGGTCCACGGCCAGCCGCAACGCCTCCCGCGCCTCACCCGGACCGGCCGGGTGGCCGAGTTCCCGCACCCGCCCGCAGATCCGCACGATCACCGACGCCGCCGCGGCCTCGACCGCGTCCGGGTCGCCGGCCGCCTCCAGCACCGCCTGCTGCCACTCGGGGTCGCGGATGCCCGCCGGGTAGCCGGACCGCTCGTCCAGCAACCCGAACCCGTACGGCACCAACGAGGTGACGACGTCCGCCTTCGGCACCGGCGAGTCGTCCACCGGTCCGTCCAGCAGCGCCGCCGCGTGGAACGACCCGATCACGGCCGCGCACCGCCGTCCGCCCGCACGCTGGACCGCGCGCCGCATCCACGCTTCGCGGCGCAGGTCGAACGGATCCACCCCGCCGTCCTCGGCGTCCCGGCGCAACGCCCAGCCGACCAGCAGAGCCGCCCGCCGCACCGCTTCGGGGGTCTGGCCCGGCGCGGCGGCCTCCACCAGCCGGTCCCACAGGTCGTCGCCGTCACGGCCGGTGGTGGCCCGGCGCAACGCGTCCGCCAGCGGTGACGCGCCCTGCCGTCCGCCTTGGTGCCCGTCACCGCGCGACGCGATCGGCAGGTCGCACGGGCGGACCTCGACGCCGTTCCGGTACGCCCACCGGATCGCGGCCAACTCGGGTGAGAAGTCGGCGAACGGGTAGAACGCGAGGGCGCCGTCAGGGGACGCGCCCGACAACGCGACCGGCGCGACCAGGTCGGGATCGGCCAGGAACGGCAGCCACTCCCCCAACTCCTCGGGCAGCTCGACCAGCAGCACCTCGGGCGCGAACGACTCCAGCAGCGCGGGCATCACGCCGGCGAGCGCGGGCGAGTGGTGCCGCACCCCGATCAGGTGCGGCACCTCGTGGTCGGCCAGCCGGTCCGCGAGATCAGGCGTCGAGGACGTCACGGAGTTCCCACAGCCGTCGCCAGGTGCGCGCGCCCGACTCGGCCCGCCGCCGCACCGCGCCGTCCCAGTAGCCGAGCAGCCGGACCGCGTCGGACGGGTCGTCCTTGCGGACCACGCCGAGCAGGTGCCCCGGCAGCAGCGACAACGTGTCGCGGTCGCCGGGGAAGTACGCGTCGGCCAGCCCGAGCGAGGTCGCCACCGACACCGCCTCCGCCGTGCTCATCACGGTGGACGGCCGTTCGACCGCCCAGCCCTCCTCGGACACCCCGCTTCGCAGGTCGCGGAACGCGGTGACCAGCACTTCCAGCACCACGTCGTCCACCGCGAACGGCGCGCTGACCCGTTCGAGCGCGGCGCTCGCCTGCCGTCGCACCAACGCCGTCTCGGCGGCCAGGTCGCCGATGGGGCCGACGGCCTCGAAGTTGAACCGCCGCTTCAACGCCGCCGACATCTCCGACACGCCGCGGTCGCGCAGGTTCGCGGTGGCGATCACCGTGAAGCCGGGCGCGGCGTGCACGGTCGCGGCGTCCGTGCCCGACAGCTCTGGCACGGCGATGCGCCGGTCGGACAGGATGGACACCAGCGCGTCCTGCACCTCGGGCAGGCAGCGGGTCACCTCTTCGACCCGCACCACGCCGCCGCCGCGCATCGCGTTGAGCACCGGTGACGGCACCAGCGCACGCGGACTCGGGCCTTCGGCCAGCAGCAGCGCGTAGTTCCAGCCGTAGCGCAACTGGTCTTCGGTCGTGCCCGCCGTGCCCTGCACGACGAGCTGGCTGCTGCCGGACACGGCGGCGGCCAGCAGTTCGGACAGCATCGACTTCGCCGTGCCCGGTTCGCCGACCAGCAACAGGCCGCGCTCGCCCGCGAGCGTCACGACGGCCCGTTCGACCAGCGCGCGTTCACCGACGAACTTGGGGCTGATCAGCAGCCGCGACGGCACGCCGTCCGCCGAGGCGCCCTTGGGCAGCGCCAGGACGTCGCCGCTGCCCATCACGAACGTCACCACGGCGCGCGGGGTGAGCCGCCACCCCGGCGGCCGGGGGCCGCTGTCGTAGGCCGCCAGGAACGCCAGCTCCTGATGGAAGGCGTCCTCGGCCGGCTCGACCTGCCTCGATCCGCCCTGCCGGGACTCACCCTGCCGGGACTCACCCCGACCGGGTTCGACCCCCTTGATCGCGGTCACCTGCGTCCTCCGGTCTTCAGCTCTTCGTAGGCGGGGGCGTCGCCGTCGAGGATTCGCCCCCAAGCGCGCGCGAACAGGTCCGCGACGGGTTCCAGCGGCACGATCGCGCCGGGCCGGCCGCTGGGGTACTCGAACATCTGCGCCTTCCACACCTCCAGCGGCAGGTGCGGCGTCGACAGGGCCAGCCACCCACCGGGCAGGAACAGCGACCGCCCGGCCCGCGCGCGCTTCGCGGTGAGCACCAGGTCGGTCTCGGCGAGAGCGGCACGGGCCTGCTTCAGGCGGGCGGGTTTCCACCCGGTCCACCTGGCCACGTTCGCATCGGTGGGATCGGGCAGCGCCAGCAGTTGCAGGTACAGCACCGCCGCGTCCTCGGGCAGCCCGAACCGCTCGGCGGCCTCGGCCACCAGCGCGGGCACGGACACCGTCGGGTCCTGGTGGTACGCGGCCGGGTCGACGCCTTCGGGCGCCTTGACCGCGCACGCGGCGGTGAGCCGGTCGTCCGCCAGCCGGTCCAGCACCGCCAGCGCGTCGTGCCCGCCGCCGATCTGCGCGAGGGCCTTGAACAGGTCGCGGTCGTCCGGGGGGACCAGGCCGGGACGCGCGATGAGCCGGCAGTACTCGTCGCCGACGCGGGTCAGCTCCAACCAGTCGCGGTACCGGTGCACCTCCCCCGCGGCGGGCTCGCCGACGCCGAGCAGCGCGCAGACCTTGGCCAGGTCGACCCAACGGCCGAGTTCCACCGCGAAACCGGGGTGCGCCACCCGCTGCCGCGCCAGCGACAACGTCTCCGGCAGCCGGGAGCGCAGCGGCGAGCCGACCGGGAGCCGGTGCGCCAACCACAGCAGCACCTGCGGCACCGCACCCAGCGCCGACCGGTCGAACCCGTCGGAGTTGCGGGCCACCAGCGTCGAGCCGTCGAACACCAGGTCGGCGTCCTTGCCGAGCCACGGCGTGATGTCGGGGTTGACCACACCCGTCACGTACTCGCCGACTCGCTGCACCTGCACGAACTTCACCGCGTCGGCCAGCACGTCGTCCGGCACCGGCGACCGCTGCCCGTGCTCGGCGGTCCACACCTCGGCGACCGCGTCCACGTCGGGTCCGCGGGTCCACAGGTCGACCGGGTCGGCGGGCACGGCGGCGACGAGCAGCCGGCGGAGGTACCAGCGGGACAGCCCTTGCAGCCGTTCCTTGGCCGCCTTCGCACCGGCCGCGGACAGGCCGACCAACTGCCGTTCGGCGGCGTCGAGGAACTTCGCGCCCCACTGGAGCACGCCCGGCATCCCGGTCAGCACCACAGTCGCCTCGGCGGTGCTCAGGCCCGTGCGCTCCACCAGCGCGGGCACGGCCTCGGGGAACCACGGCGCGGGCCCGCGTTCGGCCAGCACGTCGAGGAACCGGGTGATCTGCTCGCCCGGGAACGGCGTCCGCACCTCGTCGGCGAACTGCACCCGCCAGCCCTTCGGCAGGTGGAAGACGCCTGGTGTGCGGCTGAACTGGAGGCCGTTGAACCGCCTGCCGGGCTCGCTGCGCCACTGGGTCTCGAACATGGCGACGAACCCGTCGCGCACCGGCACGACCCGGTCCTTCGGGTTGAGCTGATCGTCGTCCACGACCACGCCGACGGACCGCCAGTGCCCCGCGTGGTCGGTCAGGCCGGCGTCCGCGACCGACCGCAGCACGAGCACCAACGCGGCCCGCTGGTTCTCGGGGGTGAGCGGCGACGCGGCGCGGTACGCCAACGCGGCCAGGTCCGGCACCGCCTGGAACCAGTCCGGCACCCCGGACTCGGGCAGCTCGCGTGCCACCGGCTCGGTCTGACCGGCCGTCTCGGCGAGCGCGGCGATCAGCTCGGGCAACCTCGTCGGGGCGTGGCCCTCCGAGTAGCGGGACGAGTAGTTGCCGAACCAGCCGAGCGCGGCGGCGACCTCGTTCTCGCTGATCGCGGGCCCGGTCGGCGCGACGATCGGCTCGACCAGCCGGGCCGCTTCGGCGATCGCGGCGTACTCGCGGTAGGCGCTCAGCAGTCCTGCCGCGCGCCGGACCACGTCGGCCACGCCGGTGATCAACCCCGGGTGGGTGATGCCGGGCAGGGCCGCGGTGACGGCGTCGGCCAGACCGCCGCGTTCACCGCGGACCAGCACGGCGAGCTTGTCGCGCAGGGACGGCGCCTTCTCCTTCTGCTCCGCCAGCGCCGCGGCCAGCATGGCGTCCACGGCCTCCCTGGTCACGCCGCGCAGTGCGGCGGACCCGGCCTCGTCGCGCGGTCGGAGGAGGTGCCACCAGTCCAACGACGGCACGAGCGGCGTGCCGGCCGCGTACGGCGGGTTCTTCCCGCCGGCCGACACGGACGACAACTCGACGCCGTCCGGGTCGAACAGCACCATCGAGTCGCGCCCGCCGGCCAGGGTCAGCTCCGCCCCACCGGGCAGGCGCAGCAAGCCGATCGGGGTGCGGCGGCTGACGGCCAGCCGGACCCGGCGCCCGTCGACGCCCTCACCGGTCGACGAGCCGTCCGCTTCACGGCGCACCCGCCAGCCGTGCAGGCCGTTCGCCGCGCCGAGGGGGCTGCCCTCGGTCGCCGGCACGGCGGGCCGAAGGTCGCAGTCGCTGAACAACAGGGATGCCCCGTCGACGGCGAAGTCCTCCACGAAGCGGGGCAGACTCGCCCGACCGCGCTCCCCGGTGGCCGGGTCGACCTCGAACCAGCGCCACCGGTGTTCGTGGTACGCCTCGGTCCACACCGTCGTGCCGTCGCTGTTCGTCGGCTGCGCCGTCGGCACGACCGTGTCGCCGGGGTGCACGGCACGCCCGCCGGTGAAGCGCCCGCCGCCGGGCAGCGCGATGGACGGCGCGATGGAGTCGCGCCGGTAGTAGTAGCGGTTGCCCTCGCCCAGCCTGAACACGTGGTCCGGTGCGTCGCTCCAGTACGCCAGTTCGTCCTCAGGACCCTGCCAGCGCACCAGCAGCACACCGTCGAACCACGATGCGCGCGGCTCCGGCCGGTGACCGCGGGCGTCGACGGGGATGCGGGAGATGTGCTCGGCGAGCACCTCGTCCGGGCCGACGACCACGAACGTCTCACCGCGGCGCAGCACGAGCGCGGGCCAGCCCTCGCCGCACACCTCGACACCCGAGTCCTTGGGCGCGGCGGCGGACCGCAGCCGGGCGACCGCCTCTTCCAGCGCGGGCCACCCCAGCTCGTCCAGCAGACCGGCGCGCAGCGTCGTGCGCAGTGCGGCGGCGACGTCGGTGGCGGCGATCGACTCGGCCGCCTCCGGCACGTCCAGGAACGCCTCGGGCAGTCGCACCACGAGCTGGTTGCTCAGGTGGGCTTCCAGGCCCGGCAGGCCGGTGGCGGTGATGTCGGCGGCGGCAGCGGTGACCCAGGTGCGCAGCGCGGCGCGCAGACCCGGCACGGCCATCGCGGCGACCAGCACGTCGGCGGCGACCGTCTGCTTCCGGGACACGGACCTGAGGTACGCGACGAACCCCCTGCCCAAGGCCTCCCCGAACCGCTCGGACGCGGCCAGCGAGGTCAGGTCACGGTGGCCGGGGTTGTCGTCGGACAACCACCCGGCCACGCCGAAGGTGTCGAAGGACTCCTCGGGCGCGATCGGCACCCCGCGCGCCACCAGCAGGTCGAGCACGTCGAGTTCGCCCTGCTGCCGGTAGCGCAGCGCGCGGACCGGCACGCCGTTGGCGACCAGCCGGTCGGCCATCGCCTCCACCAGGTCCAGCAGCTTCACCGAGCGCCCTACGTCCCGCCACCCGGACCGGCGGACGTCGAGGACCGCCGACAGCCACTCGGCGGGTTCGGCGGGCACCTCGTCCGGCCCCACGAGGGCACGGGTCGCGCCGCACGACGTGAGGATGTCCAGCCACAGGTCGATCGCGCCCCCGGCGTCGGGCACGAACGACAGCAGCCGCGCCCGCACCTCCACGTCGTCCGTCGCCAACGCCACCAGCGAGTCGCGGTACGCCTTCCAGAACGCGGTGCCCGCGCGGCTGATCGCGGAGCTGTCGAGGACGGCGTGCAGCAGCTTCGCGTCCTCGGCGCGGAGGTCCCGCTTGGCGGCCTTCGCCAACCGCCGCAGGTCTTCCGGCATCCCGGTGTACGGGGGCAGGCCGCCGCGGGTCCGTTCGACGCACAGCGTGTAGAACAGCTCGTAGGCCGCGTCGGCGTCGTGCTTGCGAGCCAGGCCCTTGGCGTGCGCGGACAGCGCCTTGGCGGTGAGCGCGCCGGCGAAGGCGAACTCCAGGAACACCTCACGGGTGCGTTCCGGGTCCACCGCCAGGTCGTGCACCTCCTCAGCCTCGCGGGCCTTGCCGAACATGCTCGCCGCGTAACTGGTGTTGCCGTGCTGGAGGAAGATCCGCCCGGCCTGCTCGTAGAACGTGGGCAGGAAGTGCGGCGCGGACCTTCCGAGCATGGTGCCGAGCGACGTGAAGCCGTCCTTCGCCGAGCCTGCCTTCGACTTGGCCGTGCGGGCCAGGCGTTCGATCTCCTTGACGAGGTTGAGCGCGTGGTGGGCGTTGGCCGGGTCGTGCACCAGCGCCCACGCGGGGAAGCCCAGCGCGCTGCGCCGACCGGTGCCGACACCCTCGACCCGGCTCGGCGCGTCGAAGCCGAGGTATTCGCAGGTGAGGTCTTCGGCGCGGCCGAGGACGGCGGGCACCAGCCGCACCACGACGCGGTCGTCGAGCGCCGGGTGGCTGTAGTGGCGGGCGGTGACCGTGTCGCGGTCCTCGCCGACGTCGGAGGTGCCGGGGAGCACCGCGCCCGCCGAGAGGAGTGCGTTCGAGTGCCGCGCGTCCGACTTGCGCGCCTTCGACGTCCGGGCCATCACTGGTTCACCACCGCTTCCTCGACGACGCGGCCGGCGTGGATCGCCGCCGCCATGCGCATGCCCTCGGACCAGGCCACCGGTCCGACGTCGGCGAGCGGCACCGCGGTTCCGTCCTCCAACGCCCACGTCAGCCCGCCGGTCCACGTCTCGCTCTCGGGGTAGTCCGAGCCGAGCCAGTAGCGGGCCTCGACCACCCGGCCGTCCTCGAACGCGGAGTACACCGCGTCACCGCCGCGGACCGGGTAGCCGAGCGTGCGGCACCGGCTGAGCGCGTGGTTGAGCTGCTCGAACTTCCCGCCGGAGTAGTCGTCGACGGACGTCTTGCCCGCCACCGAGTCGGGCCGGGTGAACGTCTGCCGGAACAGCTGCTGCGCCTTCTGCTCGACGCCGAGCTCCGCGCCGAACTCGCGCAGCTCCTCCAAGTCCTCCAGCAGCACGGGGTGCGGGATGCCCACCACCTCGGGCCGCAGCCGGCGCGTGTCACCGTCGAGGGTGACCACGCCGAGCCCGCGCTCCGGATCCGCGTCGCGCAGGAAGCCGGTCTCCGGGCCGCTGCCGTCGTCCGCCGTCACCACGAGGTCCCGCAGGGCGGCGGCCCACGTGGCGTCCGCCCAGACCTCCGCGATCAAGGCCGCGGGCACCGGCAGCGAGCGCACCATCCAGCCGTCCACGGCGGCGAGGCACTCGGCCTCGTGCCGGGACAGCCATTCGGCGAGCTGCCTCAACTGGACGACCCGGGGGTCGTCCTTCAGCGACGCGGGTACCGAGGAGAGGAGCTTTCCCTTGCCGTTGCGGCACTGGACGCGCCCGTTCTCCCCGAGCCGCACCTGGTACCCGGCGGCGTCCAGCCAACCCACGGTTCCTCCTGCGAATCGTTCACGACGGTGTTGGGGCAGGAGGCTAGCGAGGGGGTCCGACAAAACGATCAGTTCGGTGGGTTCGTCGCCACCCTGTGACCACGGGTCAGCGGGTTCCGCACCTCAAGCCTTGCCTAATTCGGGTGTGCTGTGACCCGCGTCTCCCTAACCTCATCCCCATGAGACTGCTGCTGTGGATCGCACTCACGTGCGCGCTGGCGGTCGAGGGGGCCATGGTCCTTCCGCTGCTGGCCGGCGTGGTGATCGTCGGCTGTGCCGAGGTTCGACCGAGGTCGCCTCGGCCGCAGCCGCGGCGCCGCCACGATCTCGCCGTGGGTCGACCGGAATAGAACCGGAGAAGAGCGGGTATTTCGTGCGTGCGGGGCGCACGACTACTTGACCGCGCGCCGGCAAAAGGTTTTACTGCCGAGTAACACCGGGCGACCGGACAAAGGTGATGCGGGCAGTTCGAACACGGTGGCGGGAGCCCTTTACCCACGATCGCGATCGGCATTGTCGCGACGGTATCGGACACTGCCCTGTCGCGATTGGGGTCGACATGTCCCTGCTCGATCGGCACGAACACGGCCGGAATGACCGCGGCCGACTTGCGAGGTGCGGCCGGAGCCGCATACTGCTGTCCACCGTGGTCGCCGTGACCGTGTCGGCGGTCCTGGTCGCCCCGGCGGGATCCGCGGTGGCCGCGGGCAGCGGTTCGACCACGGGCGGAGGTGGGCGCGTGCAGTCCTTCTGGCTGCACTTCAACGGCACGCCCATCTCCGACATCACCCTGTTCACCGAGGCGCGCAGGCGCAGCTACATCGTGCTGAACGCGTGGGAGGACCGGCTGGTGCCCAAGCTCAAGGCGGTGAACCCGGCCATTCCGGTATTCGTCTACAAGGACCTGTCGTCCACCCGTTCGTACGCCTGCCGCAACGGGGTCGACGACGAGCAGTTGCCGACCGGAGTGGGCTATTGCGAAGCGAAGAAGAACCACCCTGAGTGGTTCTTGCTCGATCCGCAGGGCCGGGAGTTCGAGTACGACGGCTATTCAGGGCATTGGCAGATGGACGTGGGCAACTCCGCGTATCAGAAAGCATGGGCCACTCGAGTGGTCGAGGACAGCACGGCTTCCGGATTCGACGGCGTGTTCATGGACAACGCGCTGTTCCCCTGCGACGCCTATCACCCGGGAGTGTGTCCCGCGAAGTACCCGACCGACGCCGCGTTCCAGCAGGCGTACCTGTCGATGCTGGCGAACACGCGGGACGAATTCGTCGCGGCGGGGTTGAAGACGGTCGCGAACCTGTCCAACGCCCGCGTGCACGACGGTGTCTGGGACGCCTACACCGAGCACCTGGACGGCGGCTTCGACGAGTGGTGGCTCGCGTTCGGCGACGGGAACCTGCTGTCCGAGTACCCCGAGGGGTGGAGCAGGCAGGTCGCCGAGATCGCGTCGAACGAGGCCCGCGGCAAGATCACCTGGGTGCAGCCGCACTTCACCGCGGGCAACGAACGGGCGTTCCGGTACGCGCTGGCCGGCTACCTCATGGCCAACGGCGAGCGGGCCGCGATCGCGGAGCTCCAGGAGACCGACCGCTACGGCGAAGCGTCCCCCTGGCACCGCGAGTACAACTGGGACCTCGGCACGCCGTCCGGGCCCTACCGGTCCGTGGCGCGGAACGTGTTCCGGCGCGACTTCTCGTGCGGCGCGGTCCTGGCCAACGCGAACCCGACCGGCAGCCGGTCCGTCACGGTGAAGCTGGGCGGGCCGCACGTCGACGAGCGCGGCACGGTCGTGAAGTCCGTGTCGCTGCCGGGCACCACCGGTTCGATCCTCCGCAAGTTCTGCTGACGACTCCGGCGCGGGGCAGGTGGAACCGGAACCTCCACCTACTCGCCGTGCCCACGCCGTTCCAGCGCACCGCACCGAACGCCTTCGCCCGCCCGCAGTGACGTGCGAACGTGCGGGGACGTCGGTGTCCGTCGCCCTCAACCCCTGGTATATCGGGAGGTCTGCCCGCGAAGGGGTTGTCGGATGGCGGTTCTGGTGCTGGGACGTCCCGTGGTGCGGTCCGGTGGTGTGCTGCGCCACCCGGCGCGGCGGATGAGCCGCGTCCTGCTCGGTCTGCTCGCGTTGCGGGCCAACCGCGCGTTGCCGTCGGAGTGGATCGTCGAGGCGCTGTGGCCGGACCACCCGCCGGCGTCGGCCGCGTCGAACGTGCGCACGCACCTGGCGGAGCTGCGCAAGCTGCTCGGCGCGACCCGCCAGTCGGGCATCGTCAGCACGCGCGACGGGTACGTGCTGGTGGCGCCGCCGGACGGCGTGGACGTGACCATGTTCCAACTGCTCTTGGCCGAGGGGCGGGAGTTGCTCGGCCACGGCGCCCACGCCGAGGCGGCGCGGTCGTTGGCGCGGGCGGTCGGCCTGTGGCGGGGACCGGTGATGGCCGGGGTGCCGGTGCCCGAGCCGGTCCGGCCCGATGTGACGATGCTGGACGAGCAGCGGATCGGTGCCGTCGAAGACCTCGTCGGCGCCCGGCTGGCGCTCGGCTCCCACGACGAGCTGGTGCCCGTGCTGGCCGGGCTGGTGGTCGAATACCCGCTGCGGGAACGGTTCTGGCGGTACCTGGTCGCCGCGTTGGCCGCCGCGGGACGGCGCACCGAAGCCGTCGCGGTGCACCAACGGCTGGTGCGGGTCCTCGACGCGGAGCTGGGTGTGGCGCCGAGTCGGGAGACGACGGAGCTGTACGAGGCCGTTCGGCGCAACGACCCCGCACCGGAACCGGGTGGGCGCAACTGAACGGCGCAGCGCGAACCTTTGTGTGCGCCACCGTGTGCGCCGGATTCCTACACTCCGGCTCCCATCGAGGAAGGGAGCACGGATGACCTCCGCAATGCTGCTCGACGCCGAGGAACTGGTGGCGCGCTGGCGCGCCGGCCTCGACGAGTGGGACAACCCGGCCGGTCCGCTGTTCGCCAACGGCGAGTTCGCCGAGGGTGACATCGTGGCCTGCAACCCGCCGGGCAGCCGCTGCTCGTCGTGCACCGCGTCCGCCCCGGTGTACTGCTGCTGACGATGGCACCTGACGAGGTCGGCGAGCTCGACCGGACCCTGGATTGGCTCATCGGTCCCGCGCTGGACCGGTTGGCCCGTTGTGCGGCCGAGGTCGCCGACCTCGGCGCCGCCGAGGCGGGAGCGGTGCTCGACGCCGCCCGCGGCGCGTTGTTGGACACCGTGCGGCGCAAGGTCGTGCGCGTGATCGTGCTGGAGCTCAACGCGGCGCGGGTGACCGGCAGGCTCGTCGCCGCCGACCCCGCCGGCCGCTGGGCGGAATTCCTGGACCGGGCGGCGGAACCCAATTTCTGGCACGACCTGACCCGCCACTACCCGCACCTGGTGACGCGACTGCGCGCGGTCGTGGCGAACCGGGTCGACGCCGTGCGCACGATGGTGACGCGGTTCGCGGCCGACCGGTCCCGGCTGGCCGACCTGCTCGGCGCGGACGCGGGCGAGCTGCGCAAGGTCGAGTTCGGCGCCGGGGACAGCCATCGCGGCGGCCACACCGTCACGCTCCTGCACTGCACCGGCGGCACGGTGGTCTACAAGCCCCGTCCGATGGAGGTGGACCGGCGGCTGGCGGAGTTCCTGGCGGTGCTGACGGCCGGCGACGCCGACGGCATCCGGGTGCCGCGCGCGATCGTGGCCGACGGCTACGGCTGGGCCGAGCACGTGGCGCACCGGTACTGCGAGACCGACGCCGAGCTGGACGTCTTCTACCGGGGCCTCGGCCACTGGTTGGCGGTGATGCGGCTGGTGTCGGGGACGGACCTGCACGCGGAGAACATCATCGCCTGCGGCCCGGTGCCGGTGGTGGTGGACTGCGAGAGCGTGTTCACGCCCCGGCCCCCGCACCCGCCGACCGGCGCCGGCGAGGCGACCGACCTGGTCGCCGAACAGCTGAACGGAACGGTGCTGCGGACCGGTCTGCTGCCCGGCCGCGGCGCGGGGCTCGGCTGGCGCGGCGTGGACGGGTCCGCGATGGGCGGGCTGCCGGGTGAGCAGCCGGACGTCGGGATGCCCGACCTGGTGGGCGCGGGCACGGACCAGGCACGGGTCGTCATCGTGCCGCAGCAGCTGCCGCCGACCCGGAACCTGCCCGACCCGCACCCCAGGCTGGCCCGCCACTGGCCGCGCGTCGTGGCCGGGTTCGACGAGATGGCGGCGCGGATCACGCGGCTGGACCAGGCCGGTGATCTGGAGCCGCTGCTGGCGACGTTCGCCGACTGCGTGGTGCGGGTGATCGTGCGCGACACCGAGTCGTACACCGAGCTGGCCCGGATGCTGTGGCACCCGGCCGGCCTGCACGACCAGGACAAGGCGGAGCGCAAGGCGAGGGCGTTGCTCGCACGGCACTCGATGAACACCCGCGGTCCGGGCGACCCGGACGTGCACGCGGCCGAGGTCGCCGAGCTGCTGAACGGCGACATCCCGGTGTTCACCACCACGCCCGCCGAGGGCTGGCTGCACACGCCCGCCGGCACGGTCTGCGGGCCGCGGGTCGACCAGGTGGAGCTGGCGCTGCACAACTGGCGCACCGCGGACCTCGCACTCGAACGCCGCGTCACGCACGCCGCGCTGGTCAGCGCCTACCTGAACCAGGGCGGGGAACCCGACCTGCACCGGATGACCACCCCGCCGGCGAATCCGTCCTCTTTGGACTCACGTCGCCGCGCGCTGGCCGCGGAGCTGGTGCGCGAGCTGGCCCGTGAAGCGATCCGCGGCAGCGACGGCACGGCGACGTGGTTCGCGCCGATCCTGGACCGGTCCGGGTGGCAGACGACCCCGCTGACGCCCGACCTCTACGGCGGCACGCTGGGTGTCGCCGTCCTCCTCGCCGCCTACCGCCGGGAGGTCGCGGCGGGTCGTGCCGACGCGGTGGACGACGTGTCGGACCTGCTGGCCGAGACCGTGCGGACCGCCGCGCTGACCCAGCGGTGGTGGGCCGCCCAGTCCGAGCACACCCGGCGCAGACCCGACCCCGTCGGCGGGTACATCGGTCTCGGCTCGCAGATCTGGTGCTGGCTCACGCTGCACCGGCTGGGGCTCGACTGCCTGGACGACGCGGTGTTCCTGGCCGGGCAGATGCCCGCCGCGATCCCCGCGAGCGAAGGGCCGGACGTGGTCGTCGGCACGGCCGGCGCGATCGTGCCGCTGCTGGTGCTGGCCGAGCGGACCGGCCACGCGCGGTGGGTCGACCTGGCGGTGGACGCGGGCCGGCGGTTGGTCGACGAAGCGCGCACGGACGGCGGTCTCGTCCGGTGGGCCGCGCCGAACTGGCCGGACGGCATCGGCGGGTTCGCGCACGGTGCCACCGGCATCGGGTGGGCGCTGCGCGAGCTGGCGGCGGTCACCGGTGAACGCCGGTTCTCGTCGTTGGCGGAGGGCGCGGCGGCGTTCGAGGAGACCTGGTACAGCCGGGAGCGGCAGGCGTGGGTGGACCCCCGTGAGCCGGGCACGATCGCCGCCGCGTGGTGCCACGGCGCGGTCGGCGTCGGCCTGGCCACGCCGGACCCGGACGTGCTGCGTCGCGCGGCGGCGTCGGGTCTGCGCGACGGCATCGGGTGGACCCACACGCTGTGTCACGGCGACATGGGCACGTGGGAGCTCCTGACGACCGCGATCGACGCCGGCGTCGCCCCCGACGGGGTGGACCGGGCGACCTTGGACGCGATGGTGATCGGCAGCGTCGAGGCCGAAGGGCCGACCACCGGCCTGGCGCGCGAGGTGTACTCGCCGAGCATCATGTCGGGCTCGGGCGGCATCGCGTACCAGTTGCTGCGGATGCACCCGGACTGCGACCTGCCGTCCGTCCTGCTGCTGGGCGACGGCCCGACGTGACCGGGGTGGAGTCCGAGGAGGACGACCCGCGCGACGGCGCCCTGGTCACACCGCACTGGCAACTGGGCGACGACGCCACCACCGCGCCCCGCCGCGTACTGCGCGGTCTGCCGTCGGCCACCTGGCCCGTGCTCGCCATGATCCGCCAAGCCGCGCCGGTGCCCGCCCTGGCCGTCGCGGTGATGCAGGTGGTGTCCGGGCTCGCGGCGGCGTTCGGGCTGTTCGCCACGACGGGTGTGCTGACCGAGTTGCTGGCGAGCGGACCGACCACCGAACGGGTGTTGGCCGCCCTGCCGAACCTGCTGCTCGTCGGCGCGGCGTTCGGGCTGCGCGGCGCGATGGACGTCGGTGTGTCCCTGGCGCACGCCCGCATCACGCCCGCCGTGCGGCGGTTGGCCGAGGAACGGCTGTACGCGGCCGGTCTCGCCGCCGATCTGGCCGCGTTCGACGACTCCCGGTTCCACGACCGGCTGCACCGGGCCCGCGACCGCGGCCTGTTCTACCTCGAACGGGCGGCCGACAACCTGGTCGAGCTGCTCGGCGCGGTGCTCGGCATCGTCGCGGCCACCGGCAGCCTGGCCGTTCTGCACCCGGTCCTGGTCCCGGTGCTGCTGCTGGCCGTGATCCCGGACGGGTGGGCGGTGCAGCGGGCCGCGAAGCTCGCCTACGCCAGCGTCGGCCGGACCGTGGTGCTGGACCGGCGGGTGCAGATGGTCGCCGGTCTGGCCACCGAACGGGAACCCGCCGCCGAGATCCGCGCCTACCAGGCCGAACCGTTCGTGCTGCATGAGTACCGGGTAGCCGCGGACCCGCTGCGGGACGAGGACGTCCGGCTCGCCACCGCGCAGGCCCGGGTGCGTGGCGTCGGCCGTGCGCTCGCCGGGCTCGGCCTCGCCACCACCTACGTCGTGCTGGGCGGGCTGGTGCGGTTCGGCTGGGTGCCGCTGGCCGTCGCCGGCACGGCGGTGATCTCGATCCGGGTCGCCACCAGCGCGTTGAACCGGCTGGTGCTGGCCGCCAACCAGCTCGTCGAGCAGGGCATGTACGTGGCGGACTACCAGGAGTTCCTCGCCTCCGCCGCGCGGTCCGCGCAACGCGACGGCGTCGACGCGCCGATCGATCCCGGCCGGGTGACGCTGGACCGCGTCACGTTCCACTACCCCGGCAGCGCCCGACCCGCGGTCCGGGACGTGTCGCTGACCATCGAGCCCGGCGAGACGATCGCCCTGGTCGGTGAGAACGGATCGGGCAAGACCACGCTGGCCAAGCTGATCGCCGGTCTCTACCCGCCGACGTCCGGCGCGGTCCGCTGGAGCGGGCACGACATCGCGCTGGTGGACCGGAGCCAGGTCGCCGACCGGGTCATGATGGTGCTCCAGGACCCGGTCCGGTGGCCGCACACGGCCCGGGTGAACGTCCGCGTCGGCAGGCACGACCGGCCCGACCCGGACGGGCTGGCGGTGCTGGGCGCGGCGAGGCAGGCGGGCGCGGACGAGGTCGTCGACCAGCTGCCCGACGGCTGGCACACGTTGCTGTCCAAGCAGTTCCGGGGCGGGGTGGAGCTGTCCGGCGGCCAGTGGCAGCGGCTCGCCGTCGCCCGCGGGCTCTACCGGGACGCGCCGCTGCTCATCTGGGACGAGCCGACCGCGCCGCTGGACGCCAAGGCCGAGTTCGCGGTGTACGAGTCGCTGCGCGCGTTGGCCGAGGACCGGACCGTCGTGCTCATCACGCACCGGCTGGCGAGCGTGCGGCACGCGGACCGGATCCTCCTGCTGCACGAGGGGGAACTGGTCGAGGAAGGCACGCACGCCGAACTGCTGGCGCTGGGCGGCCGGTACGCGGAGCTGTCCAAGTTGCAGAGCCGGCTGTACGCCGATGCCTGAGCTGGTCGGGCCGGACGATCCGCGGTACGCGTGGTCCCGCAGCCAGTTCATCGGACGTCCGCACGAGGTGCTGCCGCGCGAGGTCGCCCGCTGCTCGTCCGCCGCCGACGTGGTCGCCGCGCTCGCGCTGGCCCGCGGGCGCGGGTGGCCGTTCGCCGTGCGGGGTGGCGGGCACAGCAACGCCGGCCACTCCAGCACGACCGGCCTGCTGCTGGACCTGGCGCCGTCGGACTCGCTGTCGGTCTCGGGCGACCTGGTGACGGTCGGCGGCGGTGTCCGGATCGGACGGCTGGCCGAGGCGTTGGCCCCGTCGGGCCGGCTGGTTCCGGTCGGGTCGTGCCCGTCGGTCGGGTTGGTCGGCGCGGCGCTCGGCGGCGGGTTCGGCGGTCACGGCCGGCTGCACGGGCTCACCTGCGACGCGCTGGTGTCGGCCGAGGTCGTGCTCGCGTCGGGTGACGTCGTGGAGGCGTCCGAGGACCGGGAAGCCGACCTGTTCTGGGCGCTGCGCGGCGCGGGTGGCGGCAACTTCGGCGTGGTGACCCGTGCGACGTTCCGGACCGTGCCCGCCCGGCCCCGCACCCACCTCCGGATGACGTGGGACTTCGGCCACGCCGACGCGTTGATCGACTGGTGGCAGCGGTGGGCGCCGGACGCGCCGGACGGGGTGTCGGTGGAGTTGGTCGTGCTCGGCCCCGAGTCACCGGACGAGGAGCCGGCGGTGATGCTGGTCGGGGCGGTGCCCGACCGTGACGCGCTCGCCTTCCCGGCGGGCTTCGACGTGCCGCCGGTGTTCACGGAGGTGGTCGACGTGTCCGCCGCGGACGCCGTGCTGCTGCACGCGACCCCGCACTCGGCCGTCGCCCGTGACCCGGTGGACCTCCCCCTCGCACACGAGCGGCCGGGGATGTCGACCGCCAAGACCGAGTTCTTCGACCGGCCGTCGCCGGCCGAGGCGGTGTCGGCGCTGCTCCGGCACTTCGCGGCGGGTCGTCGGCACGGCGAGTCGCGGGAGGTCGTGTTCACGCCGTGGCGCGGCGCTTACGGGCGGGTCGCGCCGGACGCCACCGCGTTCGCCCACCGTGACCAGGCGTTCCTCGTCAAGCACACGGTCCTGGTCGGCCCGAACGGCGCGGCCCGTCGTGGGCAGGAGGTGCTGGGCTGGCTGGCGGCGTCCTGGGCGATCCTCCACCCCGGGGGCACGGGCCGGGTGTACCCGAACTTCCCCGACCCGGCCCAGGACGACTGGCTGACCGCGTACTACGGGACCAACGCGGAGCGCCTGCGCGTCGTCAAGTCGCACTACGACCCCGACGGCACGTTCCGCTTCGCGCAGTCCGTCCCCGGTGCGGCTGCTCAGGTCGGGAAGATCCAGTAGAGGTCCCAGCCGCCGGCCTTCCAGCAGACGTGCTCGTCGACGTCCCAGGGCTTGTTCCGCCCCGCCTCTTCGCACTCCTGCTCGGTCGCGTAGGTGGCGACGTACTGCCAGTAGTCCATCGCCGCGGGTGCGACGGTGGCTGACGCGGGTGGGGCACCCAGCAGGAGCAGGGCCGCGAGGACCAGTGCGCGCATCGGTTCTCCCTTCACGGAAAACGCTTTCCACGCGGCGGTCCACCGATGACAGCACAGTGACCGGCGGCCTGGCAATGCGCCTGCCGGCGACCCGCGCGGGGTACCGAAGGCGCGGCCGGCCCTATCTATCCGGTCACTCGTCGTCCAGCTCGACGTCCGTCAGCTCGTCCACCCCGACCACGTCGGCGCCGTTGAACACCACCACGACACCCAACTCGCCGAGGCCGGCCACGCTGCACTCGGCGAACCGGACCAGCCAGTCCCGGCCCGGGTGGAAGGTGAACTCCGGTTCGGCGACGGCGTCCGGGCCGTAGCCGGGACGATCGCGCAGGTGCTCGTCGACCGCCTCGTGCGCGGTCTTGAGCAGTCGTTCGCGCTCGTCGAGTACCGAGCCGATGAACGCGAGGTCGAGGTCGTCGGCGGTGGCCGGCTCCTCCACCAGCACGCTGACCGACGTCCCGGCGGCGGTCGCGTTCCAGCACGCCACACCCTCGGGCGTGTGGTCCACCGGCGTCAGCTCGCCGAAGCCGGGAATGGTGATCGTCACCCCCGGATCCTAGCCGCCCGGACTGCGACCGGCGGGCGGCGGCGGACAGCTGCCCGGTGCGACGAGGCCGCTGTGGAACGCGGCGGCAATTGCCTGGGCACGATCGCGCAGCCCGAGCTTCATCAGGATCCGACCGAGGTGGGTCTTGACCGTCGCCTCGCCCACCACCAGGTGCGCGGCGATCTCCGGGTTCGACAGCCCGTGCGCCACGAGCACCAGCACCTCGCGTTCCCTCACCGTCAGCTCGCCCAGCTCCACCGACGTCGGCAGCTGGTTGCTCGGCCGGGCGGCGAACTCGCGGATGAGTCCTTTCGCGACGGTCGGGTGCAGCCACGCCTCGCCGGACGCCACCGTGCGCACCGCGTCGACCAGCTCGCGCGGCACGGCGTCCTTCAGCAGGAACCCGGACGCGCCCGCCCGCAACGCCGCGTACACGGCCTCGTCCACGTGGTACGTCGTCAGGATGATGATCTTGGTGGCGTGGTCCTCGCCCTCCGGGTCGGCGTCGATGATCCGCCGGGTGGCCTCCACCCCGTCCACGCCCGGCATCCGCACGTCCATCAGCACCACGTCGGGGTGCAGCGCGCTCGCCCGCGCCACCGCGCCCTCGCCCTCGTCCGCCTCGGCCACCACCTCGATGTCCGGTTCGGCGTCCAGCAGCATGGCGAGGCCGGCCCGCACCAGCGGCTGGTCGTCCACCAGCATCACCCGGATCACCGGCGCTCACCCACGGTCTCGCTCGCGACCGGACCGGCCACCGGCAGCACGGCCGCCACCCGGAAACCACCCGCCGGCAGCGGGCCCGCCTCCAGCCGCCCGCCCACGATCGCCAACCGCTCGCGCAGCCCGGCCAGACCGTGGTCGGTGGAGAACGTGCGGTCCGGCCGCCGCCCGCGCCCGTCGTCAGTGACCTCCACGACCAGCTCGCCGGACGTCCACCGCAGCCGCACGTCCACCGCCGCGCCCGGCCCGACGTGCTTGGTCACGTTCGTCAGCGCCTCCTGCACCACCCGGTACGCGGCCAGGTCGACGCTCGCCGCCAGCCGACGCGGCTCACCCTCCACCCGCGTGTCGACCCTGATTCCCGCCGCCGCAATCGTGCCGACCAGCTGGTCCAGGTCGGCCAGACCGGGCTGCGGGAGACCGTTCAGCACGTCGGGCTCCAGGTCCTCGTCGTCGTGGCTCAGCCGCAACGCCGTCAGCATCCGGCGCAGCTCCCCCATCGCCTGCTCGCCGGCCTCCTCGATGTGCCGCAGCGCGTGCCCGACCCGCACCGGGTCGCTGTCGAGCAGCCGCCGCCCGCCCGCCGCCTGCAACACCATCACCGTGACCGAGTGCGCCACGATGTCGTGCAGCTCGCGCGCGATGCGGGTGCGCTCGACCGCCACCGCCTCCTGGGCCGCCACCCGCCGGCGGAACTCCAGGTCCTCGGCGTGCTGCCGGCTCAACCGCGCCCACCGCCCACCGGCCCACACGCACCCGTACAGCAGCAGGTTGAACGCCATCGTGGCGTACAACGCCACCACGGCCTCGTCCTGCGTCCTCGAACGGGCTTCCAGCAGCGACGACGTCAGCGCCGGGACCGCACAGGCGAGCAGGGACACCACGGCGACCCGGTTCGCCGCGTGCAGCGCGACGGTGAACAGCGCGACGCACGTCGTCGCGGTCGGGGTGAAGTCCATCCCCCCGACCGGCGCGGCGAGCACCGCGCAGGCCCACACCACGACGAAGACCGGCACCGGGTACCTGCGCCGCACCAGCAGCGCGAGGAACGCGACCGCAGCGATCGCGATCACCGGCCAGGCCCGGGCGCCACCCGACCGGTCGGTGCTGACCGTGGAGAACAGCAGCAGGTCGAGGATCGAGGTCGACGCCGCCAGCCCCACGTCGACCGCGGTCTGCCGGGACAGCCACCCGGACCGCCGTGCGGTCATGACCTGGGCGGGGCGCACACCTTGATGACCGGGCACAGCCGCGCCGGCCCCGGTGCCAGCGCCCGGTGCTCGAACGCGGGCGCGCGCTGGGCGTCCTCGGTCGTGGCCGCCTGGCGCAGGAGGTCCGGGGTGAGGGCGTCGCGCACGCCCGGCGCGATGGCGCCGATGGTCTCCAACGCCGCCCACAGATCACCCTGGTGCTCGCGCACGGCAGCGTCCAGGTCGGGGCCGCTGAACCCGGTCACCTGGGGCTCGTGCCGGGAGGCGTTGCCGAACCCGAGCACGGCGAGCCTGTCGCCACCGCCATCGGGCAGCGTGGACGCCATCAGCACGCGCTCGACGGCCAACCTCTCGACCCGCCCGCCCCCGTCGAGCGGCAGCGGCAGCACCAGGAGGTCGATCCCCTCGCCGGCCTCGGCCAGCTCCGCGGGCGCGGACGGCACCAGCACCTCGTCCGGCGCCACCAGCAGCCCGGTGGCCAGGTGGCCTTCCCAGGGTTTCTCGGCGAAACCGCGGGCCTGGACGGACACCACGAGACGCACGTTAGAACCGGACACTTTTCCTCCCCGTTGGTACGTGATCCACGCGTGCGGCGCGTTTTCACCACGCCGCGAACAAATGGGACCACTCCCTCCCGGCCATATCGTCCCCCCAGGGTCCGATCTTGACGATCCCCCGCAGGGCTTACCTCGATCGGGCGACGCAGCACGGGAAAGCTGACCCGTCGAATCCCACCGGGGACAGACGAAAAGGCACCCGCGATTCGGAAGCATTGCGGCCGGAAGCAGCACCGCGGAAACCCGATCGACGGAGGCCCCTGTGTCCACGGAACCCGTTCCGCGCAGTCACGCGAGGGCGTTGTCCGAATGGGAGACGGCGCACTGGAAATCGCTGCCTGCCGCGCAACAACCGCCGTGGCCGGACCGCCGGGCACGGGCGTTCCGTGCCCGGCTCACCCGGCTGGAGGGCCTGGTGACACCGGCGGAGGTCGCGGCGCTGCGGGTCGAACTGGCCGAGGTCGCGGCCGGCCGGCGGCTCGTGCTGCAGTCCGGTGACTGCGCCGAGCCGTTCGCCGAGTGCGGGCCGCGCCACGTGTTTCCCAAGGCGGCGCTGCTCGACCGGCTGGCCACGGCCCTCGGCGACGACCTGCCCGTGGTGCGGGTCGGCCGGCTGGGCGGGCAGTTCGCCAAGCCCCGTTCGCACCCGACCGAGGTGGTCGACGGGGTCGAGCTGCCGGTGTACCGGGGCGACCTGGTCAACGCGCCGCAGCCGGACGCGCGGGCCAGGCGGGCGGACCCGGCGCGGCTGATCGCGGGCTACCACGCGGCGCGGTCGGTGACGGAGTTCCTGCGCCGCCACCAGCCCCGGCTGCGGACCAGCCACGAGGCGTTGGTGCTGGACTACGAGCTGCCGATGGTGCGCCTGGACGAGCGGGGCGTCCCGCTGCTGACCTCGACGCACTGGCCGTGGGTCGGCGACCGCACCCGTGACGTCCACGGCGCGCACGTCCGACTGCTGGCGTCGGTGGCGAACCCGGTGGCGTGCAAGGTCGGCCCCGGCACTCGTCCGGACGAGCTGCGGGCGCTGTGCGACCGGCTCGACCCGGAGCGCGAACCCGGTCGGCTGACGCTGATCGCGCGCCTCGGCGCGGACCGGGTGTCGGCGCTGCTGCCGCCGCTGGTGGCCGCGGTCCGCGCGGCGGGCCACCCGGCGATCTGGCTGTGCGACCCGTTGCACGGCAACACGGTCACCGACGCCGACGGCCGCAAGGCGCGCCTGGTCGAGGCGGCCGTCCGCGAGGTGGCGGACTTCCGGGCGACCGTGCACGTCGCCGGCGGCGTGGCGGGCGGGCTGCACCTGGAGACCACGTCGGACGAGGTCGAGGAGTGCGGGTGGGACGACTTCCCCACCGGCCCTCACCTCAGCCTCCGCGACCCGCGGCTCAACACCGGACAGGCGCTCGCCGTGATCGCGGCGTGGCGTGACGTCCGACTCTGAGGGGGAGAACAACCATGCACAGCAACACGATCACGACATCACCGTGCTCGCTCCTGACGGCGGCGGACTTCGCCGGCCTGGCCGGTGACACCGTGCTGGGCGCGGTCCGCCACTCGACCGGCGCCGGTCCACCGCGGTGGGAGCACGGCCTCCCGGTCCTCCCGCTGCACATGCGGCGGCCCGGTGAGCACGAGGTGGTGGAGGTCTGGCACACGGACGGCCCGGTGGTGCGGACCGGCGAGCACGAGGGGCTGCTCTACGCGCACGACGGCGAGGTGCTGTTCTGCGCGGGGTGGATCGGGCCGTCCGCGGACTGCGGCGAGGCCGCGCACCGGGCGTACCTGGCGGCGTTCGAGCTGGTGGAGCGCTTGGGCTACCCGAACGTGTTCCGGATGTGGAACATGCTCGAAGGCATCACCGACCGCAGTGCGCACGGCACCGAGGTGTACGCCGACTTCCGCGTGGGCCGTGGCCGGGCGTTCGACGAGCGTGGCCGCGACATGCCCGCGTCCACCGGGATCGGCGCGCTCGGCGGCGGCGTCGCGTTCTACTTCCTGGCGCACCGGACGCGGGCCGCCGTGCACCTGGAGAACCCGTTGCAGAGGCCCGCGCACGCCTACCCCAGCCGGTACGGGCCGAGGTCGCCGAGCTTCGCGCGGGCCACCTACCTGGCGTCGGAGCACGGTCCAGGCTCGCTGTACGTGTCCGGGACCGCGAGCATCCTCGACCACGCCACGGTCGCGCGCGGTGACGTGGTCCGCCAGTGCCAGGTGACGCTGGCGAACATCGCCACCCTGATCGGCGAGGACAACCTCGCCCGGCACGGCGTCGACGGCGGCTACCGGCTGCACGACCTCCGCACGGTCAAGGTCTACGTCAAGCGCCCCGAGGACGTGCCGACCGTGACGCGCCTGTGCCGCGACGAATTCTCCCGGCGCGCGGACATCGCCGTGTTCACCGTCGACGCCTGCCGCCCGGACCTGCTCGTCGAGATCGAAGGGAGCACGCGGTGAACCGAGTCGACCCGACCACGTCGGTCCTGGCGGAACCGCGCCTGGTCCGCGTCCTCACGGTCACGGACGGCGAAGCGGGCTACGACCGGGCCGACTTCGGCCTGGCGACGCTCGTGGACGTGCCGGCGACCTCACAGGTGCTGCGGACCGACTACCGGTTGCGGGCGTTGAGCGGCGCGCTCACCGCGGGCCGTTCCGCCTGACGAAGTACCCGCTTCGGCGGGCCCGTGATGAAGAACGTGGTGCCGGCGCTCACGCCGCACCATCGCCGACGGCGTCGAACCGCCGTTCGGCACGTAGCCGGTCGGTCAGCTCTGAGGGGTGCTGACCGGCCGGCACGCGCCGCTCGTCGCGCGGTTCGGGGCCGCCCCTGTGCTGAGGGCCGTCCCTGTTCTGGCCGTGCCGCGCGGGTCAGGCCTTGGTGTAGGTCAGGCAGTTGGCCGCGTGGTCGCCCTGACCGGGCCCGACGCGCACACCGGACGCGGTGCACTCCAACTCCTTGTTGTGGACGCAGTCCGTGCGCGAGCACGCCCCGACCTGCGCGACGACCTTCGGCAGGCCGCCCTTGCGGGCGAGCGGGATGAACGTTCCGCAGTCGGCGGCGCCGTCGGCACCGCTGACGGTGATCGCGAAAGCGTGACAACCATCGTGGTTGTACGAACAACCCGTGACGGTGCACTCGCTGACGGCCGGCATTTCCGTGGTGGCCATAACCGCTCCTCTGGCATCAGCTCCGGGACTGCGACGTTGCCACCGACCACCCGGTACCGCAACACGAAACCATTGAGGGAAGCCTAACCAAAGGGCCTTGAAATGGTTTTCGATCAGCCCCTCGAAATGTGATTCAGGGTTTGCAGAGCGGTGGTTGGCAGAGCATGCCGCTCAACGCGCCGTGGAAGATCGAGTCGATCGCCGCCGGGTCCGGTGTGCTGAACGCCCGGCCTCCCGTGGCAGTGGCGATCGCGGTCAGCTCGGCCAGGTCGGCGTCGGGGCCGATGCCGAGGCCTACCAGCGGCAGCGGGCGGCGCGGGTCCTGGAGCGCGCGGAGTTCGGCCAACAGGGTGTCCGACGTGATGCCGTCGGCGTCCTCGTTGCGGCCGTCGGTCATCACCACGACCACGTTCAGCCGGCCCGGTTCCCAGTTCTGCCGCGCCGCGCGGTAGGTGGCGAGCACGCTGTCGTACAGGCCGGTCGCGCCGCCCTCGATGGCCCGCACCGCGCGCAGCTTGGCCAACGAGTCGCCGGCCAGGTGTTCGGACACGGTCCGCGCGGGCAGCAGTTCGCGGTGGTCGCGGTCGCCGTCCAGGTTCGTGGAGAACAGCGAGATGCCGACCTTGGTGGTGGGTTTGACCAGTTCGAAGCCCGCTTCGGTGGCCTTGAGCGTGACCGCCATCCGGTCCAGGCGGGTGCCGGGCACCGGTTGGGCCATCGACCCGGACACGTCCAGCAGGATCTGGAGGCGACCGCTGAGGTTGATCGCCGCCCACTGGTTCAGCATCTCGTCGGCGACGTCGGTGTCGGGCACGGCGACGGGTGGGACGGTGGCGGCGGTGGTCCGCCCGGACGTCGGACCGGCGGTGCCGTCCGGCCGCCTGAGGCCGTGTTCGGCGAGGTCCGGTGCGGTCCTCGCGTCGAGGAGTTCGGCGAGCAGCCGCCGGGCCGCGTCCCGTTCTCCCGACCGGGGCATCACGGTGAACGGGTAGTCGAGCGGCGGCACGGGCGGGTCGGCGTAGGCGGCCACCAGGCCGTCGTGCCGCAGCAGGGCCTGCTCGGACACGGGGAACGCGGCGAGCGGGTCAGGTCCGCGGAGCCTGGCGAACAGGTCCGCCGCCCGTTCCTCGGTGTCGGCGGACAGCCGCCGGAGGGTCGCGGTCGCCGAGGGGAGTTGCCGGACGCCGAGCACGGCGGACAGCCCGGTCGGGTCACGCGCCGGGTCGGGCAGGCCGACGCGCAGGTCGAGCACCTCAGGCCAGGTCAGGGGGTCACCGGGCCAGCCGAGCGCGCGGGCCGACTCCTCGGCCACGCCGAGCACGACCGGTGACGAGGCGATGGACGTGCCGCCCACCGGCAGTTCCCACGCCCGCCTGGCCTGGGTCCGCTGCAACCACACGGTGGACTCCGGGATCCACACGTCAGGGTGGTCCGCGGCCGGATCGGCGAGCGCGTCACCGGTTCGGGCGGACTCCGCGCCGGTCACCACGACGCGCAGGCACGGGTCGGCGAGCCGGCGGGCCGCTCCCTCCACCACGGGTGCGATCTCGGGCGCGGCGGTGACGTCGAGGGTCCGGGTGCAGTCCGCGGCGGAGAACCGCAGGTGCGGGTAGCCGATCCAGGCCGTGACGGCGAGGAGCAGCAGCACACCGAACACGACCGCCGGCCTGCGCACCGCGTTCCTCCCGAGGGCGTGAAGGGCCGATCGCACGGTAGCCGCCCGCCGTTTGTCCGCGCGCACAAAACCTTCTGTGACCAGTGCCAACGCCGTCGCCGTTAGGTTGCCGGGCAGGGCTGTCACGGGAGAGGCGCGAGTGGACTTCGACCAGGTTCGCCGGGACTGGACCACGCTCGGCGCGCGTGATCCGCTGTGGGCGGTGAGCGTCGCGCCCGACAAGCGTGGCGGGCGGTGGGACGTCGACGAGTTCCTGGCTCAGGGACGTCGGGACGTGGCGCGGACCCGCGAGTGGCTGGCGGCGTTGGGGCTGCCGACCGGGTGGGAACGGGTGCTCGACTTCGGGTGCGGTGCGGGTCGGTTGTCGCAGGCGTTGGCGGAGTTCGCGGACGAGGTCGTCGGGGTGGACGTGTCGGTGCCCATGCTGGAGACCGCGCGTGCCCTGGACCACCGCCGGCGGCGGCTCGCGGACGGTGGCGGGACGTGCCGGTTCGTGCTGAACGAGGCGCCGGACCTGCACGTGTTCCCGAGCGGCAGCTTCGACCTGGTGTACTCGGAACTGGTCTTGCAGCACCTGCCGTGGCGGGTGACGGCCGGGTACCTGGCGGAGTTCGTGCGGGTGCTGAGACCGGGTGCGGTGGCGCTCGTGCAGTGCACGACACGTCCGATGTGGACGGTCAAGGGAATGGTGTGGCGCGTCGCGCCACGGCCGGTCGTGCGGCTGGCGCAGCGCGTCCTGCTCGGCTACCCGGCGCCGATGTTGATGACGGCGGTGCCGGCGGCGCGGCTGCGCGCGGTGGTGCGGGCGAGCGGCGGCGAGGTAGTCGACACCGCGACCACGCGTGAGCCCGCGACGCACTGGGTGTCTTCGCGGTACGTGATCCGCAAGCTTTCCGGGGAGCGTTGACATCAGGACCGCGAAGCCGCCGGCGAACGCGCGGGGCGGGGCGGCCCGGCCGACCTCTCCGGCGGCACGGCCCACCACTTCGCAGGCAGCCCCACCGACCGCCCCACAGCCGTCCCAGCCGACCGCTCGGCAGTCATCCCAGCCGACCGCTTCGCCGGCGTCCCCGCTGACCACTTCACCGGCGTCCCCGCCAACCGCCTCACAGGCATCCCAGCCGACCGCTCCACAGGCCCGGCCGACCGCTTCGCAGGCGTCCCCGCCGGGGGAACCCCTGGATTCGATCCTGCCACGAGGGTCCGACAAGAAAGGGCGTTCAGGTCGGCGCTGTGGACAACTGCGGGCTGTCCACAGGTCTCCTGCGACGTGGATCGTCGCCGGGCTGATCGCCCTCTCGTTCCTGCAACTGCCCGGCCGCACCACGTTCGACACGAAGCTCGACCTCGTCGTGGACCCGCTGTCCTTCCTGGCCCGCGCGTTGCACCTCTGGAACCCGGCGGCCAGCGGCGGGGAGTTGCAGAACCAGGCGTACGGCTACCTGTTCCCCATGGGGCCGTTCTTCGTGCTCGGAGACCTGACCGGCCTGCCGCCCTGGGTGACGCAGCGACTGTGGTGCGCGTTGCTGCTGTGCCTGGCCTACGGCGGCGCGCTGATGGTGGCGCGGGCGCTGCGCGTCGGCGCGGAACCGGCCCGCCACGTCGGCGCCCTGGCCTACGCGCTGGCACCGCGGATGCTGACCGAGATCGGCCCGCTGACCGCCGAGACGCTGGCCGCGGTGATGTTGCCGTGGGTGCTGCTGCCGCTCATCGGGGCTCATCGGCTCGGGTCGCGCAAGGCCGCCTGCCTGTCCGCGGTCGCCGTACTGGGCATGGGCGGCGTGAACGGGGCCGTCGTGGTGATGGCCCTCGTCCTGCCGGGCCTGTGGTTGCTGACCCGCCGCTGGACGTGGGCGCACGCGCGGCTGGTGGCGTGGTGGTGCGCGGCGGTGACGGCGGCGGTGTCGTGGTGGCTGCTGCCGTTGGTGCTGCTCGGCCAGTACAGCCTGCCGTTCGTGGACTACGTCGAGTCGGCCACCAACACCACCTCGCCGACCTCGCTGTTCCAGGTGTTGCGCGGCACGAACCAGTGGGTCGCGTACGTCGTCCAGGGCACGCCGTGGTGGCCGGCCGGATTCCTGCTGGTCGACCACCCGGTGCTGATGGCCGCCACCGGTCTGCTGGCGGCGGTCGCGCTGGCGGGGTTGGCCCGCGCCGGCCTGCCGGAACGGCTGTTCCTGACGTTGGGCGTGATCACGGGCGCGGTGCTGCTGACCATCGGGTACGTCGGCGCGTTGGACAGCCCGCTGTCGGAAGCGGTGCGCGGTCTGCTCGACGGCCCGCTGGCGCCCCTGCGCAACGTGCACAAGTTCGAACCCGGGTTGCGTCTGCCACTGGCGCTGGCGCTGTGCCACGCCCTCACCGCGCCACCACCACAGCGCCACGCCATCGCCGCACCCGGACGTCGGCGGCACGCACGCACGAGGTGGGCGGTCGGGGCGGTGCTGGTGCTGGTGGCCGCCGCACCCGCGTGGCTGCTCACGCTGCGGCCCGGTCCGGGGTGGGACGAGATCCCGGCGTACTGGCACGAGGCCACCGCCTGGCTCGCCGACGCCGACGCCGACGCGAACGGCCGGACGCTGCTGGTGCCGGGCACCGGGTTCGCCGAGTACACCTGGGGCCGGCCGATCGACGAGCCGGTGCAGTCGCTGGC
Organism: Saccharothrix sp. NRRL B-16314; assembly: GCF_000716595.1. Lineage (GTDB taxonomy): Bacteria > Actinomycetota > Actinomycetes > Mycobacteriales > Pseudonocardiaceae > Actinosynnema. Next base: position 56,230 of record NZ_JNXC01000033.1, on the reverse strand, counting down.
CCGGTCGCCGTGGGCGTTGCGCAGCCAGATCCCGCTCGGATCGGAGGGCAACACCCGGCTGATGGACGCCGTGGAGGACGCGCTGGCGGACGGTCGTGGCGCGCCGGGCCTGGCGGACTTCCTGGCACGGTCCGGGCATCGGTTCCTCCTGCTGCGCAACGACGTCGAACGCACCGACGTGCCGCCGGTGGCGGTGCTGCGCGAGTCGTTGGCCCGCTCCCCCGGTCTGACGAGGGCGGCCACGTTCGGCCCAAACGTCGCGTCGACGGCGGCCGTGGACGCAGGCCTGGACGAGGTGCCCGCACTGGAGGTCTACCGCGTCGACCGGGACGTCCCACGCGCCACAGCGGTCGCGCTGGAGGACGTGGCGACGGTGAGCGGCGGTCCCGAGTCGTTGTTGCCGCTGCTGGACTCCGGCCTGCTCGACCCGCGCCGGCCGACCGTGCTGGCCGGTGACGGCGGCGCACCGGAGGGAGCGGACTGGCTGGTCACCGACGGTCTGCGCAACCGGGAGCGCAACGTGGGCCGGATGCGGGACAACCTCGGCCAGACGCTGACCGCCGACGAGCAGGCCCGGCAGGTGCGGCCCGCGTTGGACGTCCTCCCGTTCGACGGCGTGGAGCACCGGACGGTCGCGGTGCACCGGGGCGTCCGAGGGGTCACCGCGTCGTCGTCGGCCGGGTTCGCCGACTCGGTGCGCGGCTCGGACCTGGCGTCGATGCCGTTCGCCGCCCTGGACGGCGATCCGTACACCGCGTGGCAGTCGTCCACGGTGGACGGCCCGGTGGGCCAGTGGCTGGAGGTCGCGCTGGACACCCCGCGCGTGGTGACCGAGGTCGGCCTGCGGGTGGTGGACGACCGGCGGGTGGGGTGGCCGGTGAGCCGGGTGCGGATCACCACGGACGCGGGCGAGTCCGAGCACGAGGTGGCCCGCGGATCGGGTGGGCAGCGGTTCCCCGTGGTGGCGGGGCTGACCGGGCGGGTCCGGGTGACGGTCCTCGCGGTGGCGGCCGGACGGGTGACGGGCAACGTGGGCATCGCGGAGCTGAGCGTGCCCGGTGTCGCGCCGGAGCGCGCGCTCCGCGTCCCCGCCGACGTGGATCCAAAGCCCGGCCAACGGACCGCGTTCGCCTTCACCAGGGGCTCTCAACCCCGGTACGCGTGCCTGCGAGCGGGCGAGGTGGTGCGGTGCGACGCGTCGCTGGCCCGGTTCGGCGAGGAGCCGCAGGGCCTGCACCGGCTGTTCCGCACGACGACGCCCGCGACCTACGCCGTCGCTGGCACCGTGCTGCCGGCCGGTGGCGCGTCTCCCCCGCTGGTGCTGCCGGGGCTGACCGTGGCGGCGTCCACCCAGCTGGCCGGCGATCCGGGTGCGTCAGCGCTCGGATCGGTGGACGGCAATCCCGCCACGACGTGGATCGCCGACCACACCGACCAGCGGCCGGTGCTGCGGTTGGCCTGGGACCGACCTCGGCCCGTCACCGGCATCCGGCTGGCGACCGCGGCCGGTTCGGGCGCGAGCACACCGTCCGAAGTGGACATCACGACGGCGGCGGGCACGGTGCGACGGGAGGTGGGGCCGGACGGCGCGGTCTCGTTCTCCGGCACGACCGATCGCCTGGAGATCGCGGTGACACGGGTCGCGCCGGGCTCCCCGGGAGCGCCCGGCATCACCGAACTGACCCTCGACGGCGTCGAGCTGCCGGCCATCCGGCAGGACACACCGGTGACGGTGCCGTGCGGACGTGGTCCGGAGCTGCGCGTGGACGGGATCGCCTACGACACGTCGGTGTCCGGCACGGTCCGCGACGTGGTCGAGCACCGCTCGCTGCCCCTGGTCACCTGCCCGGACCTGGCCGAAGGCCTGGAGTTGAACGCGGGTGAGCACGAGCTGCGGACCGGGCGCACGGCCGACTTCCTGGTGCAGGACGTGTGGTTGCGCCCGGCCGGCCCACCCGCCCCGGCACCGCGGGCGCGGGCGGTCGAGGTGGTGGAGTGGACCTCGGCGCACCGGCGGGTGCGGGTGGCGGACGGGCCGGCCGCGGTGCTCGCCGTGCCGGAGAACGCCAACGACGGCTGGGTGGCGACCGTGGCCGGTCAGCCGTTGCCCAGGACGCGGGTCGACGGGTGGCAGCAGGCGTGGCGGCTGCCGGCGGGCGCGGTGACGGTGGTGCTCGAGTTCCACCCGGACCGGTCGTACCGGACCAGGCTGCTGATCGGAGCCTTCGCCGTGGTGCTGTTGCTGGGCGCGACCCTGCTGCCGGCACGTCGGCGCGTCCGGGTCACGGCGGGCGCAGCACCGCAGGTCGAGCGCGTCACCGCGCCGGCCGGCGGTCGGTGGGTGCCGTGGGTGGTGACCGCGCTGCTCGTCGTGCTGGGCGGGATGGCGGGACTGGTGGCGTTGTTGGCGTGCCTGTTCCTGCGCAGCCTCGCGCCGCGACGTCGGCGGGCGGTGTCGATGGCGCTCGCGTTCGGTGGCGTGGCGGTGGCGACCGGTGTCAGCGTGACCGGTCGGGTGTCGGGCCACGGGCAGGACTGGGCTTACGGCACGGCGGCCCAGGCGGCGGTGCTGGTGGCACTGGCCGCGGTGGTGTCGGCCAGGATCAGGTGGTTCGACCATGCCTGACTTCGACGGCCGCGCCGGCCAGCACCAGCAGCCCGGTCGCGACCACGGCGGCGCTCACCACCTCGAGCGGGGAGTCGTTCAGCCACAACAGGACCAGCCCGGTCTCCACCGCGACGGCGAGCCACGTCAGGAGGGTGGCCCGCCGGTCGTGCCCCGCGATCCGGGCGAACAACAGGATCTGCGCCAGCGACAGCAGCGACCCGACCACGGCGAACGGCCACAGCGACAGCACGCTGAACGCATAGGACTGTCCACCGATCAGCAGCAGCGCCTGCGGTCCGAACAGGACTGCACCGAGCACCACCACGCCGTCCAGCGCCGCGCACACCGCCAACGCGCCCCCCACCGCACGCCCACGACCGGCGCCGGCCAGCCGCGGCAGGACCATGACGGCGACCGCGTTCGGCAGCCAGTACGCGATCTTGGTGAGCACCGCTCCGACCGCGTACTCCCCCGACGCGACCGGCAGCGCGTGCCGGGCCAGCACGAGGTCGAGGTTCACCAGCACCACCATCGCCAGCAGCGCCTGGACCGCGTGTCCGATCTCCCGCAGGCGGGCGAGGGGGAACCGGGCGGGCAGCGGCCGTCCGCACACGACCCAGCCCACGACCGCCGACACCGCCGTGCCCGCCGCGACACCGGCCACCGTGCCGGTCGTGGACCGCGAGATCACCAGCCCCGCCAACGCGCCGCCGACCCTCAGCCCCGCCTCGGTGGCGACGAAGGCACCGAACACCGCGAACCGCCGACGCCCCTGCAGCAACCCGTGCCACAGACCGTTGAGCGTCAGCGGCCCGATGGCACACGCCAGCCACACCACCGCGAGCACGTCGTCCACCCGCAGCACCCCGACGACCACCGGCACCGCGATCCCGGCGAGCACCGCGACGACCGACGCGACCGCGAGCCCGAGACCGACCAGCGGTGCGCGGGAGTCATCGGGATGACCGGCGACCCGCAACGCCACCACGGTCTGCACCCCCATGGCGGGCACCGCACCCACCAACAGCACCGCCATCAACGCACCCAGTTCACCGAACGCCGCGGGCAGCAATGCGCGGGCCGCGACGACGGTCAGCAGGTACCCGGAGGCGTTCGAGGCCATCACCCCGGCGGTGACGGCGAGCGCCTGCCCCCTGGCGTGACGCGTGCTGACGGTCACGGCGCTCCTCTTCGGTTACCGGGTGAGGTCTGCACTGTATCCACGCCTCCGGGCGGTGGAAACCCTTGACCGCCAAGGAGTTCGTGGACCGGGGCGCCCTGACGGCGGTCTCCGTGGCGATGGCCTTGGCGGTGCTCGCACCGGTGCTCGGACCCGGTTTCGTGCTGACCTACGACATGGTTTTCGCGCCACAGCACAGCTTCCTCCCCGACGGTGTCGGCCTGGGCACGACCCCGGCGCGTTCGGTGCCCGCCGACGCCGTCATCGCCGCCGCGACCCTCCTCGTCCCCGGTGACGTGGTCCAGAAGCTCCTGCTGGCAGCAGCACTGGTCCTCGGCCCGCTGGGCGCTGGACGGTTGGTGCCGACGACGTCGACCGGTACCCGGTTGGTCGCGGCCACCGCGTACGGGTGGACGCCGTTCGTCGCGGAACGGCTTTTCATGGGCCACTGGCCGTACCTGCTCGCCTACGCGTGCCTGCCGTGGGTCGCGGCAGCCGGGTTCGCGCATCGGCGGGGTGAGCCGAAGTCGTTGGCACGACTGGTCTTGTGGTCGGTGCCCGCCGTGCTCACCCCCACCGGCGGGCTGCTCGCCGCGGGGACCGCGCTGGCCACGGCCGGACGGCTCCGCGTCGTGCCCGCGTTGGTGCTGCTCAACGCGCCGTGGTGGGTGCCGTCGGTGCTGCGTCCGCCGACTTCCGCACCGGACGCGGTCGGGTGGTTCGACGCGAGGGCCGAGAACTGGGGCGGTATCGCGCTGTCCGTGCTGGGCACGGGCGGTTTCTGGAACGCCGACGTGGCACCCGCGAGCCGTGGGGTGCCGGTCGTCCCGCTGCTCACGCTGGCGGTCGTGACGTTGGCGGCGGCGGGTTGGCCGGTCCTGGTCCGCCGGATTCCGCAGGTCCGCGGCCTGCTCGCGCTCGGTGGCGTGGGCCTCGTGTTCGCCCTGGCAGCCCACCTGCCGTTGGGCACGGCGGCGTTGCAGTGGCTGGTGACCACCATCCCCGGCACGGCGCTGCTGCGTGACGCCCAGAAGTGGGTGGCGTGGTGGGCACTCCCGCTCGCCCTGGGTTTCGCCTTGGCGGTGGAACGCGCACGGCCCGCGTTGCCCGTCGCGATCCTGTTGCCGGTGCTCGCGATGCCGGACCTCGCCTGGGGCGGCTGGGGCAGACTCGCCGCGGTCGACTACCCGGCCGACTGGTCGGCGGTCCACGGCATCCTCACCCACGACGACCACCCCGGTGACGTCCTCGCCCTGCCACTCGGTGCTTTCCGGCGGTTCACCTGGAACGGGAACCGCACGCAGCTCGACCCGGCACCGAGGTTCCTGCCGCGCACGACCGTCATCGACGACACCGTGCACGTCGACGGAATCCCCATACCGGGTGAGGACACGCGCCTCCCCGCGCTCCGCGAAGCCCTGCGCCACAACGACGACCTGGGTGCGCTGGGCATCGGGTGGGTCCTGGTCGAACACGGCACTCCCGGACAGGTCGACCCCAGGACGACCGAAACGCTCACCGAGGTCCACCGCGGCCCGTGGCTGAGCCTGTACCGCGTGCCCGGTCCCGTCTCCGTGAACCAGGTCGGACCACCTCGCGCACCGGTGGTCGCGGCCGACCTCGCGGCACTGCTGCTCATCGCCGGATGCCTGTTGTGGCAAGCGTTACCGGCCGGTAGATTGATCGGACACCGACGGCACGAGGAGTGACACGTGGGCAAGATCGTCGCAGCAGTGGTCTCGATCCTGGCGGGCCTGGCGCTCGCCGCCGGCGGCGCCGTCACCCTCGTCGGCGTGGCGGGACCGGACAGTTCCGTCGACTTCGAGCACGCGCCCGCCGCCAACGGGTCCGGCGGCGCGGTCGACTACGGCACGTCCGGCAACTAGCGTCCACTGTGGACAAGCCCAGGGCAACGCTGTCCCGGTCCGTGCGGCTGTTCCGCGCGTTCCGCGACGAGCAGACCGACCGGGACACGTTCTACCGCGTGCTGGCGCAGGACTCGGCGGACCAGGTGGAGTCGTACGCACCGCTCGACGGGCGGGTGCTGCTGGACGTCGGCGGCGGTCCCGGCTACTTCGCGGAGGCGTTCCGGGCGAAGGGCGCCCGGTACGTCGGCCTCGACCCGGACGTCGGCGAGTTGTCCGCGCGCGGCGCTCCGGGGCAGGACATGGTGCGGGCCAGCGGGACGAACCTGCCGGTGCGCACCGGTTCCATCGACGTCTGCTACTCCTCGAACGTGCTGGAGCACGTGTCGGCGCCGCACGCGATGCTGGCCGAGATGGTGCGGGTGACGAAACCGGGCGGCACGGTGTTCCTGTCGTTCACGCCGTGGTGGTCGCCGTGGGGTGGGCACGAGACGTCGCCGTGGCACTACTTCGGCGGGCACTACGCGGCACGCCGGTTCGCCGCGCGGCACGGGCACGAGCCGAAGAACCGGTTCGGCACCAGCCTGTTCGCGTTCTCCGTCGGCGCCGCGTTGCGCTGGGCCCGGCGGTGCGAGGACGCCACGCTGGTCCGGGCGCTGCCGCGCTACCACCCGTCATGGGCGACGTGGGTCGTGCACGTGCCGGGTCTGCGCGAAGTGGCGAGTTGGAACGCGGTGCTGGTGCTGCGCAAGGACGGGGACGCCTGAGCGGGCGCCCCCGTCCTGCGGGTTGTCACACCGGCGCGGCGACCTTCGTCGGCGGTCCCGGCCTGCTGTGCCGGCCGCGGCCGTCCGCGAGGAACAGCAGCAGCGACACCACGAGCAGCACACCGCCCACTGCCCACAGGACCGGTGGCGGACCGGTGATGAGTGACAGCCGGGAGACGTTCTCCTCGCTCTCCGCGACGTTCGCGGCCACCGTCTCGTCGTCGAGGGTGAGCTCGCCGTCGAACACGACGGTCCCCTGCCCGACGCCCTGCCCCTCGGTCCGCAACTCCTGCCGCACGTCCTCGCCGCCCGCGATGACCTTGCCCGTGACGGGTTCCACGAACAGGGTGCGCGTCACCTCGTAGTACAGGTCGGCGTGCACGGTCGGCACTCCCGGTTCACCCACCAGCGCGCCCGGCACGTCCCGCTCGTCGATGCGGGTCGGCGGGATCTGCTGCACGAACCGGTACGTCTTCAGGCCGCGCACGGTCTCTTCGCCGAGGTAGCGGATGTCGAGGGCCTTCTTGACGTTGCCGTCGTACCAGAGGTGGTCGCGGCGTTGCGTGTCGAAGGGGAACTTGAAGCTCAGGCCGGGCTGCTGCGGCACGCCCCGCTCGGCGACGACCCGCTGACCGGACACGTCCTCGTAGTACTGGTTCTCACACGGGGTGACGCCTTCGGCGGTGTGCCGGTCCAGGCACAGCGAGCGCAGGCCGGCGGTGACGACCAGGCCGTCGGCGTCGGAGGTGACCTTGGAGGCTTCGACCCACACCGTCACGTCGCCGTCCTCGGTGACCTCCTCGGCGCGGAGGTTGCCGGTGACCTTGGTGCTGGAGGTCAGGGTCAGGCCGTCGCGGATCTCGGGCCTGGCCCGGTCCCCTTCCGGCACGTAGACCAGCGCGGTGATGCCGGTGCCCCGGGCCACCGACAGGGTGTCGATGTCGTGCGGGACCTTGGCGAGTCTCGGGTAGGCGTACAGGCGCAACAACAGGCCGGCGGCCACCGCGAACACCCCCAGGCCCAGCAGGACGAAGGTGACGTAGCGACGCAAGGGTCCTCCTCCAACGGTCACGATCGCGGTTGCGATCGGTGGTCTTCACCCGAAGACGGCACCGCGCCGAACGGCTCCCCGCCCAGCAGCTCCCCGCCGAACGGCTTGTCGCCCACTCGCCCGAGCAGCCGTTCGGTGGCGCTCGCCGCGCGCACGGTCACGTCCTCGGCACCGGCGGCGCGCAGGGCCACCAGCAGGTCACCGGGCCGGCACTGCTCGACCAGCACCCACCCCGGTCCCACCCGCATCCCGGGCCGACGCGGCACGTCGCGCGGGGTGAACTCGGCGACCGACGCCTCCGGCATGCCGGGCAGCCAGCCCCCGGCGGTCGCACCCCCGATCAGCGAAGCGAACCGCGCACCGGAGTCGTCCCAGTCGAACCTCGCCGCCCAGTCACGGCACCTCGCCGCGACCTGCGCCCCGGTGGCCGGGTCCGCCAGCTCGGTGAGCGCCCGGAACAGCGCGTCGGCAACCTCGGCGACCTCGGCACCGCGCGGCATGAGCCAGCCCGTTTCGCCGTCCCGGACGGAGTCGCGCAGCCCGTCCACGTCCCGGCACGCGGTGGGCACGCCGTGCGCCGCGGCCTCGACCACGGCCAGCCCCCAGCCCTCGCCGTCGGACAACGTGACGTTCAGCCAGGACCGGGCCAGCAGGTCGGACTTCACCGCCTCCGGCACGTGCCCGTGCACGACCACCGCCCCGCCGCAGCGCGCCGCCCGTTCCCGCAGCGCGGCTTCCTCGGGTCCGCCGCCCACGACGTGCAGCCGGACCCCTGGCAGCCGGTGCCGCAGCACGTCCACCGCGTCGACGAGCCGGTCGACCCGCTTCTGCGCCACCAGTCGCCCCAGGCACACCAGCGTCGGCTCGGACGCGCGCGGCGGCAGGTGGGCGGGTGCCGGGTCCGCGCCGTTGGGCACCACGTGGACCGGCCCGCGCCAGCCCAGCCGAGAGCGCATGGCGTCCACTGTGGACGGCGACACGGCGACGGTGACCGCGTTCCGGTACACCCGGCGGGCCACCGGCCCTTCCAGCCACCGCCCGACGGCCGCGAGCCACGCCGGGAAGTGCACCCGGAACTGGTCGTGGTGCACGTGGTGCACGACCTGGACGACCCTGGCACGCCCCACCGCGAGCGGGCTGAAGAACGGGATGCCGTTCTGGCAGTCCACGACCACGTCGATCGCGCGCCGGTGCCGGAAGAGCCACAGCAGCGCCCACGCGTACACGGTCCACCGGCCGCCCCGGCGCACCACCGCCACCGGCCCGACGGAGTCGGAGGCACCCTGCCCGGTGTCCCGCGCGGTCAGGAAGGTGACGTGCGCGCCGGTCCGCGCCAGCGACGACGCGATCCGGGTCGCGTACTGCTCGGCGCCGCCCGCGAACCGGTGGCCGGAGTCGCGCCAGTTCACCACGACGATCCGCATCTACGCGGCCTCCGCGACGAGCACCGGCCGCGCCACCGGCTGTTCCTCCGCGTCGAGCAGGGCCCGGATGCGGTGCAGGGCGGCGAAGCTGCGGTAGCCGTCGCGGAGGGTGTCGAACGTCGACCCGGCCACGTCGATCCACCGCACCGGCACCTCCTCGATCACCGCGCCGAGCCGCTGCGCCCGCCCCAGGACCTCGACGTCGAAGGTGAACCCGGTGGTGCGCAACGGCCCGAACGCGGCCCGCGCGAGGTCGGCGGTGAAGAACTTGAACCCGCACTGGGTGTCGCCGATCCCGGGCACGATCGGCTGGGCGGCCCGGCGGAACGCCCACGCGCCGACGTGCCGCAGAGGGCTGTTCCGCGCCCGCACGTCCGACCCGGGGTGTGCCCGTGAGCCGACCACGACGTCCACCCCGCGGCGCAGCCGGGCGAGCACGGACGGCACCGCGTCCACGCTGGCGGCCAGGTCGGCGTCGCAGAAGCCGACGAACCGACCGCGCGAGGCGAGCACACCGGCCCGGACGGCCGCGCCCTTGCCGCGTTCCGCGCAGTGCAGCAGCCGCACCGGGCCGTCGTGCGCGCGGACCACGTCCACGGTGCCGTCGGTGCTGGCGTTGTCGACCACGACGACCTCGGCGGCGATGCCGCGCAACGCCATGTGCAGCCCGACCAGGCTCGCGGGGAGCCGTCGTTCCTCGTTGTAGACCGGCACCACGACGGACAGCTCGACACCCGCAAGGCGCATCGACAGGCTCCTCAACGTTGAGACGCAGGTCACACCGGCCGTAAGTTACTCAACAGTAGATCCGGTGGGTCGACACTCAAGAGGTGATCGGAACGGCAGCCCCCGCCGTACCGCCGCAAGGTGCAACGCGTACACCTGTTCAGCCCAGGCGCCATACCCGCGAAGGACCGAGCAAGACAACGAACATTGTCCCCACGCACAAAACCGCGGGCTCACCCGTCGAGTCGGACGCTCTCCACGGCCAGGTACAGCTCGGAGATCCCGCGCGGATCGGTCAGGTCCCGGCCGGTCAGGTCCTGCACCCGGCGAATCCGGTAGCGGACCGTGTTGGGGTGCACGAACAGCCGCTCGGCGGCGTCCTTGGCGGAACCGCGCTCGGCGAACCACGCGTGCAGGGTGGTCAGCAGGACGTCCCGTTCGGCGGACGGCAGCGCGAGCAGGTCGGCCAGCACGTGGTTGGCCAACTCCCTGGCCAGCTTCTGCGCACCGGCCACCAGCGTGGTCAGCGGACGGTCGCCGAACCCGACCAGGCCGGTCTCCCCCGGCGCCAGGCAGGCGCGAGCGATCCGTGCCCGCCGCAACGCCGCCGGCAGCAACGCCAGACCCGACACCGCCGGACTCAGCCCGACCGCGAACGACGCCGCGTCCAGTGCCTGCCGCAGCGCGCGAACGTCGGCCGTGCGTTCGACGGCCACCACACCCACCTCGCCGTCCGCCAACCGCCGCCACACCGCCCGCAGCCTGCTGTGCTGGACCAGGTCGGACAGGCAGCGCTCGCCGGTCGGCTCGCCGTAGACGACCACGAACGGCCCGGTGGGCGGCAGCCGCAGCACCCGCGCGGCGTCCTCGAGCTCCTCCGGCTTCGTGTACCGGCCGTCGAGCAGACCTCCGATGACGGCGATCCTGGCCTTCTCGTCGTAGCGCGCGGAGTCCGTGGCCACCTCGGTGTAGGCGTCGGCGATCACGTCGGAGAACGAGTCGATGATCTGCCAGACGGTGGTGCTGGCGGGTAGCAGCTGCTCGGACGTCAGCGTGCGGGACGACGCGGCCAGCCCGAGCATGCCCTCGTAGGCGAACGTGCCCGCGATCCGGAACGCGCGCAGCACCGCCGACAGCGGGATGCCCAGCCTCGCCTGCGCCCGGCCGGTCTTGCGCGCGGCGTCGAGATCCACCTCGCGGGCCTCGATGAACGCGTTGAAGGCGTGCCCGAGGTTGACCTCGCACACCTTCCGCACCTCGGCCGGCGCGCTGATCTCCAGCCGCCGGTAGAACTCCTCCTTCTGCCCGAGCAGCCGGGCGAGCTCGTCCGCGAGCTCGGGCAGCCTCCGCAGCTGGCCGCGCACGATCTCGATCAGCTCGGCCGGCAGCGGCGCCATCATCGTCGAGGCGACCATGGGATCAACGTAACCCCGACATCACCTGTCGCGGAAACCCTTGGTATTCAACAGATATCACTGCACCGATGAAGACGGCGCCCCCGCTCGTGCCCGGCAGTGCTGTCCCCTGAACCCGCGGAGGACCCTCGTCCAAGGGATCACTCCGCGCTCCGCGCCCCTTCCAGCGCCGCCTTCAGCCGGGCCAGCGTGCTCTCGATGTTGCGCTGGTTCTCCGCACTCCGGTCGCGCACACCGGTCGCCAGCACGGACAGCGGCCGGAACCACGCCGGACGGCGGTCCCACGTGCTCTCGGTGACGCGGCAGCCGGTGTCGGTCGGCTCGATGTCGTACTGCCAGCGCGACACCACCAGCCCCAGCGAGCGGACGTCGAAGGCGAACCGGGTCGGCTCCGCGTCGGTCACGGTCGCGACCGTGCGCCAGACGCGGAAGCCGCGCCGGTTCGACCCCGCGAAGCGGGCGCCCACCGCGGGCCCCGCCGCCGGGGCGAGCCACCGGCCACCGGAGGACTCCTGGGCCAGGTCTGCCATCCCGGGCAGGTCGCTCACCAGGGCGTACACGTCGTCTGCGGAGGCGTCGACGTCGACGTGCGCCCGCGCGTTCGGTTCGGTCACGCCCGGAACCTAGCCGATCACCTTACCGACCGGTAGCCCGCCGGGTCAGGGCGTGACGGTGATGTTGGTCAGGCCGTTCACCGCCCGCGTCACCGTGTTCGACGCGTGCACCACGTTCGGCACACCCGGGCACTTCGACGTGGACGTGATCCGGATCGCGTACTGGCCGACACCGCCCAAGTCGGAGTGGTTGTCCCGCCACACGTTGCCGCAGCCGTTGGTGAACGACGGCGTGGTGGCCGGGTTGTGCGTCTCGTAGCCGTTCGCGAACGTCCCCGGCGCGGCGAACGTGCCGGTGTTGCCCTCGATCAGGTAGCCGACGCCCTTCACGTCGACCCACGAGTCCGCCGAGTTCTGGCCCGAGATCCCCGTGCCGTCGAACGCGTTGCCGCGGATCACCCCGTCGAACGTGCCTTCCTTGACGTCCACGTGCTCCGCCGTCACGCCCGGCCCGATGCGGTTGCCCAGCACCCGCACCCGGTCGCTGCGGTCGACGCCGCCGGAGTTGCCGTGGCACGCCCAGTTCGAGTTCGCCGACCCGATGTAGACCGCCTCGCCGTACCCCTGCTGCACCAGGCCCGTGTGGCTGATCGTGGAGTCGCGCAGCACGCTGTCCGCCGACGAGCGCCGGAGTGCACGGCCTCCTCGTCCACGTGGTGCACGTGCACGCGGTCGATCACGGTGTGGTGCGAGTTGTCCGCGACGATGCCCTTCTTCGACTCCCGCACGGTGAACCCGGTCAGGTTCCAGTGCGGCGCGTCGTGCAGCCACAGCCCGTAGCCGGGGTCCCAGCCGGGCGTGGGCGTCGGACAGCCCGGCGCGGAGCCGGACGGGCCGTCGTTGACCAGCACCGCGTCCGCCGGTCCGGTGAGCGTGGCGGGAGCGGCGGCGGTGCCGGGTCGGGTGATCGCGAACGCGCCCCGGTACACGCCGGCGGCCATCCGGATGGTCTGGCCGGGAGTGGCGGCGGCCAACGCGGCCTGGAGCTGCGCGGCCGTGGAGACGTCCACAGTGGACCCGCCGCCCGTGCCCGCGCTGGTCGTGGCGGTGACTTCGGGGCTCGCGCCGGAGACGTTGCCCGCCGCGTCACGCGCCCGCACGGTGAACGCGTACGCGGTGCTCGGGAGAAGGCCCCCGACGGTCACGGCGGTGGACGCCGTCGACGCGACCACCGCCGTGCCGCGCAGGACCTGGTAGTCGGTGACGCCGACGTCGTCGGTCGACGCGGTCCACGTCAACGACACCTCACTCGCCGTCACCCCCGTCACCCGCGGGCTCGAAGGAACGGTGGGCGCCGACGTGTCGGGCGCCGGACCGCCGCCGTCACACGGGACGCCGTCGACCTCGCAGCCGGTCGGCAGGCCCAGACCGGACACGTTGAACCCGAAACCCGCCGTGCCCCCGGGGGGAATCCGGCCGTTGAAGGCCGCGTTCGCGAACCGGTAGTGCTGCCCGTCGCGGGTGAGCACCGAGTTCCACGCGTTGACCACGGTCGACCCCGGCGGGAGGTCGAACTCCACCACCCAGCCGGTGCTCTCCGCGTCACCGGTGTTGGTCAGCACGTACTGCCCGCCGTACCCCGTGCTCCACACGGACGACTGGCTGAACGCGGCCGACACGGTCGCCGCGTCGGCCCGCGCCGAGCCGACGAGCAGTGCGACGAGGCAGGCGAGCGCGACGCCCACCGCCGTTGGACGCTTCCCCATGCGATCGATCTCCTCGGGTCTCCGGCGGCGACCGTGACTCGACCTCTGGCTACCACGTCGGCGGCGGGTAGTCGAGGTGATCGCCCGTCACCTTTCGGCCTCCCGCTTCGTCTACCGGGTGGACGAAGCGGGGAGGGGACCGATGGGCGACGAGCCGGCGGACCGATTCGAGGCGCACCGCGCGCACCTGCGCGCGGTGGCCTACCGGATGCTGGGCTCGCTGCCCGAAGCGGAGGACGCGGTGCAGGAGACGTGGCTCCGGCTGTCACGGGTCGACGCCGCCGAGGTCGACAACCTGGCCGCCTGGCTGCGCACCGTCGTCTCCCGCGTGTGCCTCGACGTGCTCCGCCACCGCCGGGTCAGCCGGGAGGACAACGTCGGTCACCTGCCCGAGACGCCCACCGAGGACGACCCCGCGATGGAGGCGGTCCTGGCCGACTCGGTCGGGCGCGCGTTGCTCGTCGTCCTGGACACCCTCACGCCCGCCGAACGGGTGGCGTTCGTCCTGCACGACACGTTCGCCGTGCCGTTCGACCGGATCGCGCCGATCGTCGGCCGCAGCGCCGCCACCACCAAGAAGCTCGCCAGCCGCGCCCGCCTGAAGGTCCGCGGCGGCGGTGCGCTCCCCGAGCCCGGACTCGGCCGCCAACGGCAGGTCGTGGACGCGTTCCTCGCCGCCGCGCGGCTGGGCGACTTCGACGCGCTGATCGCCGTGCTCGACCCCGACGTCGTCCGTCGCGCCGACCCCGCCGCCCTGCCGCCCGGCGCGGCCACCGAGGTCCGCGGCGCACCCGCCGTCGCCCGCGAGACCGTCGCCCTCACCGCGAACTCCCACCACGCCGAACCGGCCCTGGTGGGCGGAAGGGTCGGCATCGTCGTCGCCCCACGCGGTCGGCTGCTGTTCGCCCTCACCGTCACCGTCGAGCGCGACCGGATCACCGCGTACGAGGTCATCGCCGACCCCGCCCGGCTGCACCGGCACGACATCGCGGCCCTCGGCTGAACCACGACGCCGAACCCCGACGCTGAACCACACCGCTGAATCCCGACCCTCAGCCGACTTTTATCGTGACTTGATTCAAGGGTGTCCAGTAAGGTCGGGCGCGGCTGCCACTACCCCCGACCGCGTCCGTTCTCGAAAGGACACGTCCATGCAGTCCCCTGCACAACCACGGCGAACGTCGACCCGGTGGGGCGCCGCAGGCCTCGCCCTCGCCACGATGGCGGCCGGCCTCACGGTCGCCGTCGCCACCGCGCCGGCCGCTCAGGCCACCGTCCTGCCCAACGGCTTCAAGAGCGTCGGCTACCTGCCGTCGTGGGCCGGCAGCGTCAACGCCGTCCAGTACACCAAGCTCACCCACATCAACTACGCGTTCGCCCTGCCGAACTCCAACGGCACGCTCCAGGCCATCCCCGACCCCGGCAAGCTCTCCTCGCTGGTCACCCTGGCCCACGACAACGGCGTCCGCGTGTCCCTCGCGATCGGCGGCTGGAACGACGGCAACGACTCGGCGTTCGAAGCGCTGGCCGGCAACGCCACCAGCCGCACCACGTTCGTCAACAGCGTCGTCAACGCGGTGAACCAGTACAACCTCGACGGCGTCGACATCGACTGGGAGTACCCCGACCCCGGCACGTCGGGGAACAACTTCACCGCCCTCATGGGACAGCTGAGCACCGCCATGCACAGCCGCGGCAAGCTGCTCACCGCCGCCGTCGTCTCCGGCGGCACCACCGCCGAAGGCGTCCAGCCCGCCGTGTTCGGCCACGTCGACTGGCTCAACATCATGGCCTACGACGGCGGCAGCCCGCACGCGAACTACGACTGGTCCATCGGCACCGTGAACTACTGGAAGTCCCGCGGCCTGCCCACCGCCAAAGCCGTCCTCGGCGTGCCGTTCTACAGCCGGCCGAACTACTACACGTACGCGCAGCTGGTCGCGATGGACCCGGCCAACGCCAACCGCGACTGCGTCACCGTCAACGGCGCGCAGCAGTGCTACAACGGCGTCCCCACGATCAAGCGCAAGACCCAGTGGGCGATGGCCAACGCGGGCGGCGTCATGAACTGGGAGCTGTCGCAGGACACCAGCGGCAGCACGTCGCTGGTCAGCGCCATCTACGACACCGTCATGGGCGGCACCGCGCCGCCCGGACGCACCGGCCCCGTCACCGGTATCGCGGGCAAGTGCGTGGACGTGGCCGGCGCGAACACCGCCAACGGCACGGCGGTCCAGCTGTGGACGTGCAACAACACCGCCGCGCAGTCCTGGACCGTCGGCGGTGACGGCACCCTCCGCGCCCTCGGCAAGTGCATGGACGTGAGCGGCGGCGGCACCGCCAACGGCACCGTCGTCCAGCTGTGGGACTGCAACGGGACCGGCGCCCAGACGTGGCAGGCCCAGTCGAACGGCACCCTCCGCAACCCCGTCTCGGGACGGTGCCTCGACGCCACCGGCCCCAGTTCGGCCGACGGCACCAGACTCCAGATCTGGGACTGCTTCGGCAGCTCCAACCAGGTCTGGCGACTCCCGGCCTGAGCCGGCGACACGGCCCGCTCCACTGCGGAGCGGGCCGTGTCCGGCTTGCCGAGGAAGCCCTGAACGGCAAGGGTGGTGCGATGGGTGAAGAGCGGGACGGCGTGGCGTTGACGAACCTCGACCAGCCGCTGTTCGACGGGGCCGACGCGACCAAGGGCGACCTGGTCGACTACCTCGACGCGGTGCGGGACCGGATCATCCCCGGGTTGGCCGGTCGGCCCCTGTCGGTGATCCGGGTCAGGCCCGGACAGGAGCCGTTCACCCAGAAGAACCTGCCGAAGTACACGCCGCCGTGGGTGCCGACGGTGACGCTGTGGGCCGAGACGTCCAAGCGCGAGATCCGGTACGGGGTGTGCGAGGACCGGCGCACGCTGCTGTGGTTCGCCAACCAGCGCGCGGTCGAGTACCACGTCACGTTGGGGCTCGCGGGCGCGTTCGAACGGCCGACCTACCTGGTGCTCGACCTGGACCCGCCGGAGGGCGCCGGGTTCGACGTGGTCGTGGCGGCGGCGAAGCTGGTCCGCCGCGCGCTGGCCGACGACGGGCTGTCCGGGGTGGTGAAGACGAGCGGGTCCAAGGGCGTGCACGTGTTCGTGCCGGTGGACGGCGTCGACCACGACGTCGCCGCCGCCACGCGTGCGCTGGCGGCGCGGGCCGAACGGCTGGACCCGGAGTCGGCCACCACGGCGTTCATCAAGGACGACCGGGGCGGGCGGGTGTTCCTCGACTCGACGCGGGCGTACGGCTCGACCGTGGCCGCCGCGTACAGCCCGCGCATCCGGCCGGGCGCCACCGTGTCGTTCCCGGTGGACTGGGACGACCTCGACTCCGTGACGCCCGCCGACTTCACCGTGCGGACCGCCGTCGGCCTGCTCGGCGACTCGGACCCGTGGCACTCGCGGATGCCCGCGCCGCAGAAGCTGCCGGACGACCTCGTGGCGGAGGGGCACACCATCCCGGTGGCCCGCGTGCAGGCGATGCACGAGGGCAAGCGCCGGGCTCGGGCCCAACGCGCCCAGCAGTAGACGTTCCGTTCTCCGGGCGGTTTTTCCGGCCCGCTTTGCCGTCACCGCGATCGACGACTGATTTCAGTCTGCACTGAAGTTATCGAGCTAATGGAATTGTCGGTGGTGCGTCCGAACGTGCCACGACGAAAGTCGCTACCGCATGGTGTCCCGTGGCCGCAGGCTCAGGCGTGGCTATCCCTACACCCTGCGGAGGCAGCCATGTCCTTGAAGAGGACGACACCGGTGGCGAGCGCCCTGTTGCTCGCCGCGGCCCTGCTCAGCCCACCCGTCGCTACCGCGGCCCCGGTGGGCGCGTTGGCCGTGCCCGACATCTCGCTGACCAACGTCCAGGCGCACCTGAACGACCTCCAGACGATCGCCGACAACAACGGCGGCAACCGGGCGCACGGCCGGCCCGGCTACCTGGCGTCGATCAACCACGTCAAGGCCAAGCTCGACGCGGCCGGGTACCAGACGTCCGTGCAGCAGTTCACCTACAACAGCGCGACCGGGTACAACCTCATCGCCGACTGGCCGGGCGGTGACCCGAACGACGTGCTGATGCTCGGCGGGCACCTCGACAGCGTGAGTTCCGGACCGGGCATCAACGACAACGGCACCGGGTCGGCGGGCCTGCTGGAGGTCGCGCTGACCGTGTCCCGGTTGAGCTTCGCGCCGCAGAAGCACATCCGGTTCGGGTGGTGGGGCGCGGAGGAGCTGGGCCTGGTCGGCTCGAACCACTACGTGAACAACCTGCCGACGACCGAGCGGTCGAAGCTCAAGGGGTACCTGAACTTCGACATGATCGGCTCGCCGAACCCCGGCTACTTCGTCTACAGCGCCTCCGGTCAGCCGACCGGGTCGTTGCACTTGCAGCAGACGCTCCAGGCGGCGTTCAGCGTGCCGACCGAGCTGACGTCGGTCGGCGGTCGCTCCGACCACGCCGCGTTCGCCCGGGCCGGCATCCCGGTCGGCGGCACGTTCACCGGCGCCGAGGTCATCAAGACGGCGGCACAGGCCCAGAAGTGGGGCGGCACGTCCGGCGTCGCCTTCGACCGCTGCTACCACCGCTCGTGCGACACCACGGCCAACGTCAACGCGACCGCGTTGGACCGCAACAGCGATGCCATCGCCTACGCCCTGTGGACCCTGGCCGGTGCGGGCACCCCGCCCGGACCGCGCTTCGAGAACCTGACGGACGTGACCATCCCCGACCTGAGCACGGTCGAGAGCCCGATCACCGTGTCCGGGGTCGCCGGCAACGCGCCCGCCGCGCTGGCGGTGGGGGTGGACATCACCCACACCTACCGGGGTGACCTGGTGATCGACCTGGTCGCACCGGACGGCACGGCGTTCCGGGTGAAGAGTTCGAACAGCGACAGCGCGGACAACATCCTCACCACGTACTCGGTCAACGCCTCGGGTGAGGTGGCGAACGGGACGTGGAAGCTGCGGGTGCAGGACGTCGCGTCGGCGGACGTCGGCCGGATCAACGGCTGGTCCCTCCAGTTCTGACCCCAGGCGAGTCCTGAACCCAGGCAGGTTCCGGCCCCGGCCAGTCCCGATCCTGGGTACACGCCCGGCTCGCGGTGGCGAAGCTTCCTGCGGCTCCGCCACCGCGCGCCGCGGCACCGTTCTCCAGCGGGTGGACCCGTGGTACTCCGGCCACCTCACCCGCCGCCGCGGCCGAACCCCCCGGGACGGCTCATCCCTGCGCTGCGGCCTCGTCCATCCAGAACAGCTCCCACAGGTGGCCGTCGAGGTCGGCGAAGCTGCGGCCGTACATGAAGCCGTGGTCCTGCGGCTCCTTCACGAACTGGCCACCGGCCGCCAGGGCCTTGTCGGCCAACTCGTCCACGCGCTCACGGCTCTCCAGGGACAGCGCCAGGATCACCTCGGCGGTCTTGCCCGCGTCGGCCATCTCCTTCGAGGTGAGCGACGACTGGAAGAACGGCTCGGTGAGCAGCATCGCGTAGACGCTCTCGCCGAACACGACGCAGCTTGCCTTCTCGTCGGTGAACGCCGGGTTGTGCTTGAAGCCGAGCGCGGCGAAGAAGTCGATCGACTTCGCCAGGTCGCCGACCGGCATGTTCACGAAGATCTTGACGGACATGGTCGAACCCCCACTGGTACGGACGGATACCGGGTGTCCCCCGGATACTTGAGTGTCCGATGGACACTGGGTGTACGATAGACACAGATCGACAACGCGGGCAAGCCCTGATTCGGAAGTGGTGAGTGGATGGCGAGCGAGGACCAGGGCACGGACCTGCTGTGGGGTCCGCGGCAGAAGCCGGCACGGGCGCCGAGGCTCGCGCTGACCGTCGACCGCATCGCCGGCGCCGCGATCGAGGTGGCGGACGCGGAGGGCATGGCGTCGGTGTCGATGCAGCAGGTGGCGGCCAGGTTGGACGTCACGAAGATGGCGCTGTACCGGCACGTGTCGAGCAAGGCGGAGCTGGTCGCGGTGATGATCGAGTCGGCTGTCGGCGAGCCGCCGAACCTGCGGACGGTGCCGGGTGGGTGGCGGCCGAGGCTGATCACGTGGGCGGATCTGATGCGCCGGACGTGGCGGCGTCACCCGTGGCTGCCCGCCGCGACCACCGGCGAACGCATGACCGGGCCGCGCGAGGTCGGGTGGACGGAGTCCGCCGTGGCCGCGCTCGGTGACACCGGGCTCGACGGTGGTGAGCGGATGGATGCGGTGTTCCTGCTCAGCGGGCACATCCGGAACACGGAGTCGGCGGCGACGGCGGGCACTCAGCCGTGGACGGCCGAGAAGCAGCTGCGGGACATCCTTCGCGACCACCGCGAGCGGTTCCCGGCGCTGCACGAGGCCACGATGTCGACGGCTGGCACGGTTCGAGACAACGGCTGGGAGTTCGGTCTGAACCGGATCCTCGACGGGCTCGAAGTGCTGATCGAGGGACGGCGGCCGGAGCGGACGAGCTGACCGCGCTGAACGTGAGGGAGGGGTTGGCGGACAAGCCACAGGCCGGCGAAGTGGGGTGTTCGGGCTCGCCCCGCCAGGTGACGCGGACAGGGCGGTGCGACGCCGGGTCTGGTGCGGTGTGCGCCTGTCCGGCCTGACAACGCAGGCCGGACAGGCGGGGCGCCGAGCACCGGTCAGCGCGGGTTCCGCAGCGGATCACCGAGTCCGGCCTGGCACCGGAGGCCGAACACGCGAAGCGGAAAGCACCGGCCGGGGCCGGTTCCGCAGTGGGTCCGGTCCTACACCGCAGGCCGAGCGCGCTGGGTGCCGCGCACCGGCAGGGGGCAGCACCGCGGTAAGGGCGAGCCCAGCACTGCCCCAGCAGGCCCGCCCACCCAGCCCGGCGCAGCGGCCTGGGTGCTCACCGGGTTCCGGGGCTGTGCCTTGGAAAGCCGACCCGGTGGTCGCCGTCCGGCGAGAGGATCTCGATGTACCCGTCGGTCCCGTTCACCCGAATCCGCTGCCCATCCCGGATCAAGCGCGTGGCCCCTTCCACTCCGACGACAGCCGGCAGGCCGTACTCCCGCGCGATCACCGCGCCATGCGTCATCAGCCCCCCGACCTCCGTCACCAGACCCGCGATCGCGACGAACAAAGGCGACCAGCTCGGGTCCGTGTGCGCCGTGACCAGGATGTCCTCCGGTTCGAGGTCGGCCTCGGCCACGTCCAGGATGACCCGCGCCCGCCCTTCGACCGTCCCGGCGGACACCGGCAGGCCCACCAGCGCACCGGTCGGCAGGTCGTCACGTCGGTACGCCCCCACCACGGCCTCACCATCCGACGTGAGCACCCGGGGTGGCTTGAGCGCTTCGTCCGACCTGAACGCCTCCTTGCGCCGACGGATCACCTCGTCGTCAACCCGGTTCGTGCGCACGACCTCCTGGAGTTCCTGGAACCGCAGGTAGAAGATGTCTTCCTTCTCCCGGAGCACACCGGCCCGCACCAGGCGCACGGCCTCGTCCAGCAAGGCCTGCTTGTACACGGCGTAGCGACTGACCATGCCGTACTTCGGGTACTCCCGATACCCGATGAACGTCCGGACGCGATCGATCATCCGCTTGGTCTCCTCGGCCTTCCGCTCCCCGCCCGGCAGCGCCCGCAGGCGCTCCAGCAGCTCCTGCTCCTTGTCCCACGCCTCCTTCCGCCCCTGCTGGAAACGTCGCTCGGCAGCGCCTGGCTCGAAGTTCCTGATGTTGGACAGGAGCATGGGCAGCAACGTGGTGGGCCGTTCGCTCCACCGCGGCCTCGTGACGTCGATCTCGCCGACGCACCGCATCCCGTACTTGTCGAGGTACGCCACGATGGCGTCGCGCGCTTCCCTCCCGCCCGCGAGCCCGTCGAGCCGGTCCAGGAAGCCGTCGTCCTCGACATCGCGCAGAAAGGCGACGACGTCCGGGTACGGCCGGATCACGTCCGCGACGTCGAGCAGCGCCAGCCCCATCTCCGACGTGACGTTGTCGGGAACGGACTGCGACAGCGTGTCGGCCGCGTTCTTCTCCCCCAGCCACTCGTGCAGGTGCTCGTTGAGCCACCACGTCGTCTGCATCGCCGCCATGATCACCTGGTGGCTGCGCGGGTCGAAGAGGATCTTCTTCAACTCCTGCAGGTCCGCCAGGACGAAGTCGAGCAGCTCCGACCCCGACTTCGTCCGGATGTCGCGCTTCACCGCTGCGATGGAAGCCTCGCTGCGCCCGACCAACTCGGCGACGACGGCCGCGTCGGTCTCGATCGTGGCCGGCGCGACGCCGGGGATCGGCTCGCCCGGACCGTCGTCCGGGACCGACGGGATGAAGCCGTCGCGCCCGAGGACGGTCCGCAGCGCGTCCCCCATCAGCGGGTCGGACTTCCCCACGACGTCCAGGAAACCGGCTCGGCGCGCGGGCGACGCCAGGATCCCGGTGACGTCCACGAACAGGCGCCCGCCGGCCTCGGCCATGGGCCGTGGCGTCGTCAGCTGCCACAGCGAGAGTCCCAGTGGCTTCATCGCGTCGGTCATCATCTGCTGGTGACCGACTGAGACGTAGACGTGGTTCTCCCCGTCACCGGCCTCCGGGATGGGGAACAGCGTCGTGATCGGCCGGCTCTGGACGACCTGGAACTCGTCGTCGACCAGGCACCACTCGATGTCCTGGGGACGGCCGAAGTGCGCTTCGATCCGTCGTCCGAGCCGCACGAGCCGCACGACCTGCGGGTCCGTCAACGTCGGCCGGTCGCGCCGCTCGGGCTCGATCGCCCGTTCCCGCGTCCCACCGGCCGGCGAGGCGCAGACCTCGAACTCCTTGTGGGCGACCGACTTGGCGACGACCTCGTCGTCCCGCACCTCGTACGAGTCCGCGTTCACCAGGCCGGAGACCAGGGCCTCACCGAGGCCGAAGGTCGCCTCCACGGACGCGACCTTCCGGTTGGACGTCACGGGGTCGGCCGTGAACAGGACACCGGCCGCGTGCGGGAACACCATCTGCTGCACGACCACGGCCATCTGGACCTGGCGGTGGTCGAAGCCGTTCCGCAGCCGGTAGGCCACCGCCCGCTCGGTGAACAGCGAGGCCCAGCACCGGCTGACGTGCCGGAGGATCGCCGCCGCACCCGCGACGTTCAGGTACGTGTCCTGCTGGCCCGCGAAGGAGGCCCCCGGCAGGTCCTCCGCCGTCGCGCTCGACCGGATGGCGCAGGCCGTCCGCTCGCCGAGCCGGGCGACCGCGCCGGTGACGGCCACCGCCACCTCGTCGGGGACGGCGACCTCTTCGAGCGTCCGTCGGATCTCCGCGCTGACCGCGCGAATCGCGTCCCGGTCGTCCGGGTTCACCCGCGACAGCCGGTCCAACCGGTCGTCGATCGACGGTGCGTCTTCCACCATTCGACGGAAGGCGTCCGTCGTCACGCAAAAGCCGGGCGGCACGCGGACGCCGTCGATCCGCGAGAGCTCTCCCAGGTGCGCGCCCTTGCCTCCCACGACCGCGACCTGCGCCTGGTCGATCTCCTCAAGACCGAGCACGTAGCTACCCATTCGCCGACCTTCCCCCCGTCGACCCTTTCGGGCCTGTTGCATTCCACGATTTCCGGCTTCGGCCGGAGATTCTGCGGTACGACCCGGGCCTTGCCGCAAGACCCCCGTCGTGCTATATGGTGAAAGTGGCAAGGAGTCGACGACTTCCTTGCCTTTGTCATTTTTCGCCTCGAATTCATTTCCCGCCCGGTTCGCGGTGACCTATGCAACTAGTTGCACTGCACCCCGTTGCACGGCTACCGTCACCGCCATGGCGTTGGAGCACGCGATCCTGGTGTCGCTGGACGAGCGCTCGGGCTCGGGCTACGAACTGGCCCAGCGGTTCGAGAAGTCCATCGGCTTCTTCTGGGCCGCCACCCACCAGCAGATCTACCGCACCCTCAAGCGCATGGTCGACCTCGGCTGGGTGTCCTGCCACGAGGTCACCCAGGATGGCCGCCCGGACAAGAAGGTCTACGAGGTCACCGGCGGTGGCCGCGCCGAGCTGACCCGCTGGCTCTCCTCCCCCGGCGAGCCCGAGACCGTCCGGAACGACCTCGCGGTGAAGGTGCGCGGCGCGTCGTTGGGCGACGCCGGAGCCGTGATCGCCGAGCTGGCCCGACACCGCGACCTGCACGCCGAACGACTCGACGTCTACCTCGCGTTCGAGAAGAAGGACTTCCCCGACCCGTCGGCCCTGTCCGGCCGCCGCCTGCACCAGTACCTGATCCTGCGCGGCGGCATCCGGGCCGAGCAGGGGCTGGTCGAGTGGTGCGACGAAGCACTGGCCGCGATGCGAGAGGACCAACGGCGATGACCGCCTACCCGAACCTGCTCAAGCCCCTGGACCTGGGCTTCACCACCCTCCCCAACCGGGTCCTCATGGGTTCCATGCACACCGGCAACGAGGACCGCGCCAAGGACTTCGACAAGCTCGCCGCCTACTTCGCCGAACGGGCGCGCGGCGGTGTGGGGCTGATCGTCACCGGTGGCTTCTCCCCCAACCTGGCGGGCTCGCTGTACCCGTTCTCCTCGAAGCTCACCACGCACCGCGAAGCGCGCGACCACCGCACCATCACCCAAGCCGTGCACGAGAACGGCGGCAAGATCGCGGTCCAGCTGCTCCACGCCGGCCGGTACGGCTACCACCCGTTCACCGTGTCCGCCTCCGCGCTCAAGTCCCCGATCAGCAAGTTCCGCCCGCGCGCGCTGTCCGACCGCGGCGTGCGGGCGCAGGTCGACGCGTTCGCCCGAGCCACCGCCCTGGCCCGCGAGGCGGGTTACGACGGCATCGAGATCATGGGTTCCGAGGGCTACTTCATCAACCAGTTCCTCGCGCCCCGCACCAACAAGCGCACGGACGGCTGGGGCGGCACACCGGAGAACCGACGCCGCATCGCGGTCGAGGTCGTGCGGCGCTGCCGCGAGGCGGCCGGGCCCGACTTCGTGCTGATCTACCGCCTCTCGATGCTCGACCTGGTCGAGGACGGCCAGACGTGGGACGAGGTGGTCGCGCTCGGCCAGGAGGTCGAGGCGGCCGGTGCGACGATCATCAACACCGGCATCGGCTGGCACGAGGCACGCGTGCCGACGATCGTCACGTCGGTGCCCCGGGCCGCGTTCACCAACGTCACCGCCAAGCTGCGCCCGCACGTCGGCATCCCCGTGGTCACCTCGAACCGCATCAACATGCCCCAGGTCGCCGAGGAGGTGCTGGCCCGCGGTGACGCGGACATGGTCTCGATGGCCCGCCCGTTCCTGGCCGACCCGGAGTGGGTGCGCAAGGCCGAGACCGGCCGGTCGGACGAGATCAACACCTGCATCGCGTGCAACCAGGCGTGCCTCGACCACACGTTCGCGCTGAAGAAGGCGTCCTGCATGGTCAACCCGCGCGCGGGCAACGAGACCACGCTCCGGCTGCTCCCCACCCGCCGCGCCAAGCGGGTCGCGGTGGTCGGCGCCGGTCCGGCGGGGCTCGCGGCGGCGACGTCCCTGGCCGAACGGGGGCACGCGGTGGAGCTGTTCGAGGCGGACGACGACATCGGCGGCCAGTTCGCCATCGCCCGGCGCATCCCCGGCAAGGAGGAGTTCGCCGAGACGATCCGCTACTACCGGCGGCGGATCGAGCTGACCGGGGTCAAGCTGCACCTCAACCGGAAGGCCGACACCGACACCCTGGCCGACTTCGACGAGGTCGTCCTCGCCACCGGTGTCACGCCGCGAATCCCCGAGATCCCCGGCGTGGAGCACGCGCTGTCCTATGTGGACGTCGTGCGGCGCGGCGCGCCCGTCGGCGACCGGGTCGCGGTGATCGGCGCGGGCGGCATCGGGGTGGACGTCACCGAGTTCCTCACCCACACCTCCCTCGACCTGGACGGGTGGCGGTCCGAGTGGGGCGTCACCGATCCCGCGCAGGTGCGCGGCGGCGTCACCGCGCCGAAGCCGGTGAAGCCCGCGCGCCAGGTGTACCTGTTGCAGCGCAAGTCGTCCAAGATCGGCAAGGGGCTCGGCAAGACCACCGGCTGGGTGCACCGCGCGGCGTTGGCGGCCAAGGGCGTCGAGCAGCTGACCGGGGTGAACTACGAGCGGATCGACGAACGGGGCGTGCACATCTCGTTCGGGCCGAAGCGCGAACGGCCCCGGGTGCTGGAGGTCGACACGGTGGTGGTGTGCGCGGGGCAGGAGTCCGTGCGCGACCTGGTGGACGTGCTGGCCGAACGCGGTGTCGTCACGCACGTCATCGGCGGCGCGGACGTCGCGGCCGAGTTGGACGCCAAGCGCGCCATCGACCAGGGCACGCGCCTCGCGGCCACCATCTGACCGGCGGAACGGTCGTCAGGTCACCGAGTGATCCCCCGCCGTTCCACCTAGGCTGGACGCCGTGGACTTCTTCACCCCGCCTGATTCCAAGGCCGCCGCCGCGGCGCTCGACGTGTGCCACGAGTACGCCGAGCCGTGGTTGCTGAACCACTCGCTGCGGGCACACGCGTGGGCCGTCGTGCACGCGGCGTCCGCGGACATCCCGCACGACGGCGAACTGCTGTACGTGGCCGCGCTCCTGCACGACCTCGCGCTCACCCCGCCGTTCGACAGCCACACCATGCCGTTCGAGGAGGCGAGCGGCCACCTGGCTTGGGTGTTCGCGGCCGGCGCCGGCTGGGGACGGGTGCGGCGGGACCGGCTGGCCGAGATCATCGTGCTGCACATGCGCGACGACGTGTCCGCGGACGACGACCCGGAGAGCCACCTGTTGCAGGTCGCGGTCACCGCCGACGTGTCCGGTGGCGGGTTGGACCGCTTCACCGACCAGGTCAAGGACGACGTGGTCACCCGGTTCCCGCGGCTCGGGTTCGCGGAGGCGTTCCTGGCGCGGGCCGACGAGCAGGCCGCCCGCAAACCCGGCTGCGCGGTGGCCGAGCTGATGGGCAGCGGGTGGACGGACCGGGTAGCGGCGAACCCGCTGGACGCGACCGGCCGGTGATCGGGGCACCGTCACCCCGGCTCGGCGGCCGGCCACCACTCGATCGGGCCTACCCGCCGGACCGCGGCACCCGGTGGAACGGGCGCACCACGTCGCGGAAGTAGCCCAACGCGCCCCAGCGATCACCTTCGTGCGCCAGGGTGCTGAGCACTTCCCGCAGGTTCAGGACGTGCATCCGGTCCTGCCAGCCGGGCTCCGGCGGCCGGACCTCGTGGTAGGCGGCGAAGAACCCGGCCGGCGAGTGGTCGCTGCAGAACATCATGCTCACGTCCACCTCCGGCCACGTCCACGACACCGCCGGGTCGATGAACGCGGGTTCGCCGGCCGCGGTGGCCACGACGTTGTTGTGCCACAGGTCGCCGTGGGTCAACGCGGGCGGCGCGGCGGGCACGATCTCCGGCAACCGCGCGCAGAGCCGTTCCAGCGCGTCCCGGTCGTCGGCGGTCAGCACCGCGTCGGCCTTGGGCTCGTCCAGGTACCGGAGCAGCCGCTGCTCGGCGAAGAACACGTGCCCGTCGTCGTGCCACGCGTTGTGCTGGGGCAGCAAGCCGAGCCACCCGTCGTGGTCCCAGCCGAACCGCGGGCCGCGCACGTCGTGCAGCGCGGCGATCGCCCGCCCGGCGCTCTCCCAGAACGCGTCGGACGCGGGCGGCTGCGGCGTGAGCGCCTCCAGCAGCATCCAGTCGGGCCCGACGTCGTGCACCCGAGGGGTCGTCAGACCGTGTCGGCGGAGCACGGCCAAGCCTTCCGCCTCGATCTCGAACAGCGTGGGCGGCGCGGCCTCGTTCGTCTTGAGCACCCGGTCGGCGTGGCGGGCCAGCCACACCGCGTTGACCACGCCACCGGTGAGCGGGACGACCTCGTCCCCCAGCGCGGCCAGGACCTCCTGCGCCAGAACACCCGGGACGGACAACGATCCCCCGATTCCGCTGTCCGGCCGTCGCCGGTACGACTGCGCCCAGACTACCGTCGAAATCGATTCAGCGGACATCTCGCAATGGAGCGACCATGCCCAAGTTACGCACGCCCGCAGCCGTTCTCGCCCTGGCCGTGGCCCTGCCTCTGCTGACCGCGCCCGCCGCGCGGGCAGCCGCCGTCGTCACCGAACTGCCCGGCCTGCCCGGCTACCCGACCCACCGCACGATCTCGGTCAACGACCTCGGCCAGGTCGTCGGAGCCGCCTACGGCAACGGCGCGCCGCACGCCGTGCAGTGGGCGCGCGGCAACGCGGGCACCGACCTCGGCACCGGGACACCGACCGGGCTCAACCAGATCGGCCAGGTGCTCGGCCTCGTCGCGGTCAGCGGCGCCGGGCCCTACGTCCAGCGCCCCCTCATCTGGCACGAGGGCAAGGTCACCGACATCACGCCGGCCGGATCGGGCTGGGTCTCCGCGTCGGCGATCAACAACAACGGCGCGGTGCCGATGACGTACTCCACCTCGCCTTACGGCTACCACCAGGAAAGAGCGGCCGTGTGGCGGGACGGCAAGCACACGGCGCTGCCGCTGTCCGGCCCGCACCTGTCGCTGAACGCGATCAACGACGCCGGGGTCGTCGCCGGGTCGAAGACGCCCATGTTCGGCACCGACGTGCACGCGTTCCGCTGCGTCGACACCACGAAGTGCGAGCCGCTGGCCGCCGCGCCCGGCTCCGGCAGCTACTCGGTGGAGGCGATCAACGAGGCCGGGGTGATCGTCGGCAACCGGGGCACGCAGGCGCTGCTCTGGGAAGGCGCCGGCGTGACCGTGCTGTCGCCGTCCGGCCAGGTGGCGAACGGTCCGCAGGCCATCAACGAGCGCGGTGACGTCGTCGGCTGGTCCACGGGCTTCAACGCGGTCAGGCGGGCGACGCTGTGGCCGGGCGGCGGCAAGCCGGTCGACCTGGGCGTGCCCGGACCGTCCGAGGCGGTCGCGGTCAACGAACGCGGTGACGTGATCGGCTGGACCTCGGCGGACAACCCCGACGCGCCCCGCGCGTTCCTGTGGCGCGACGGCAGGATCACCTACCTCGGCTCGCTCGGCGGCGCGCACACCCTGCCGGTGGCGTTGAACGACCGCGGCTTGATCGTCGGCGAGAGCACCACCGCCGACGGCACCCTCAAGGCCGTGAAGTGGACCCTGATCAGCACCACTCCGCAGGGCTGACGCCCCTCTCGGACCCCGGTGGCGGCGCTCAGCCCGTCACCGGGGCGATCGGCAGCGAGATCACCATGGTCAGGCCGCCGCCGGGCGTGTCCTCCGCCGTGATCGCGCCGCCCATCGCGTCCACGAAACCCTTGGCCACGCTCAACCCGAGGCCGACCCCCGGCGTGGCGGCACGGTCGCCCAGGCGTTGGAACGGCGCGAACACCGCGCTCGCGGTGTTCTTCGGCAGCCCTTGGCCGTGGTCGACGACGCGCAGCTCGACCCGGTCGCCGTAGGCGCTGGCGCGCACCGCGATCTCCGGCTCGTCCACCTTGATCCGGCCGTCGCCGTCCACGTCCACCACCCGGCGCGGGCTGAGCCGGCCGTGCCGCAGCGCGTTGTCGATCACGTTCGCGACCACGCGTTCCAGCAGGCCGACGTCGGCGAGGACGGGCGGCAGGTGTTCGGCCACGTCCACGGACAGCATGCCGCGCCCGTCGATGCCGGCCAGGGCCCGCGCCACCACCTCGTCGTACGTCACGGCACGCAGTTGCGGTGCGACCGCGCCAGTGGCCAGCCGGGACGAGTCCAGCAGGTTGTCGATCAGCCCGGTCAGCCGGTCGGCGGACACCTCCACCGTCTCCAGCAGCTCGGAGGTGTCCTCCTCGGACAGCCGCAGGCCGGTGTCGCGCAGGCTGCCGATGGCGGCCTTGATCGAGGTCAACGGCGTGCGCAGGTCGTGACCCACGGCGGACAGCAACGCCGTGCGCAGCTCGGTCGTCTCCGCCCGCCGCTGCGCCTCGGCGGTCTCGGCGGCCATCCGCTGCTGCCGCAACGCCAGCAACGCCTGACCGGCCGCCGCTTCCAACGCCCGCTGGTCCCCCGCCGGCAGCGTCCGGCCGCGCAACGACAGGTGCACGTCCGCCGTCACCGGCACGTCCACGTCGGCGTCGTCCGGCTCCGCGCACGGACTCGGTCCGACGCACGCCACCCGTTCCCACTCGCCGTCACGCCGCTCCAGCAACGCCACCGACTCCAGCCCGAAGTTCTCCCGCACCTTCTCCAGCAGCCGGACCACCGGGAACGGGCTGGTCAGCACGGTCCGCGCGTAGGAGGCGAGCAGCGCGGCCTCGGTCCGGGCCCGCGCGCCCTGCTCGGCCAGCCGCGCCGCCCGGTCCACCACCAGCGCGACCAGCACCGCGACCACCGTCATGGCGACCAACGTGACCAGCGCCGCGGGTGTGCCGACGGCCAGGCTGAAGCGCGGCGGTGTGAAGAAGTAGCTCAGCAGCCCCGCCCCGAGGAACGCGGCGCCGAGCGCCGGGCCGAGCCCGCCCACCAGCGCGACCACCACCGCGGCCAGCAGGAACCCGACCACGTCGGTGGAGAACGCCAGGCTGTCCCGCCACAGCAGTCCCGCGCCCGTCACGGCGACGGGCAGCAGCACCGCCAACGCCCAGCCCAGCAGGCTGCGCCACCGGGCCTTCGCGCCGCCGAGACGCCACCGGGGGACGCGACGCGCCTCGTCGTGCGTGACCATGTGCACGTCGATCGGCCCGGACGCCTGGGTGACGGCCGCACCGATGCTCTCGGCGAACACCCGCGCCAGGCGTGAGCGGCGGGACGTCCCCAGCACCAGCTGCGTCGCGTTCACGCCGCGCGCGAAGTCCAGCAACGCGGTCGGCACGTCGTCGCCGACCACGGTGTGGAACGTCGCGCCCACGTCCTCGGTGACCCGCCGCAACGCGGCCACCAGCCGCGGTGACGCACCGGTCAGCCCACCGCCGCGCATGATGTGCACGACCACCAGCTCCGCGCCCGCGCGCACCGCGATGCGGCGGGCCCGGCGGATCAGCATCTCGCTCTCCGGGCCGCCGCTGATGGCCACCACGACCCGTTCCCTGGTCTCCCAGGTGTCGGTGATGTGCTGCTCCGAGCGGTACCGCTGCAACGCGACCTCGACCTGGTCGGCGACCCACAGCAGGGCGAGTTCGCGCAACGCGGTCAGGTTGCCGATCCGGAAGTAGTTGCCCAGCGCCGCGTCGATCCGGTGCGCGGCGTAGACGTTGCCGTGCGCGAGGCGCCGGCGCAGCGCCTCCGGCGTGATGTCGACCAGTTCTACCTGCTCGGCGCGTCGCACCACCTCGTCCGGCACGGTCTCGTGCTGCGCCACGCCGGTGATCCGCTCGACCACGTCGTTGAGCGATTCGAGGTGCTGGACGTTGACCGTGGACAGCACGTCGACGCCCGCGTCCAGCAGCTCCTCGACGTCCTGCCAGCGCTTGGCGTTGCGGGAGCCGGACCCGTTGACGTGGGCCAGCTCGTCCACCACCGCGACCTCCGGCGCACGGGCCAGCAGGGCGTCGAGGTCCAGTTCCGCGTGGTCGGGAGGCAGCCGCTCCAGGCCTTCGAGCAACGCCTCGACCTGCTCCCGGCCGTGCGTCTCGACCAGGCCGACGACCACGTCGGTGCCGCGGGCCCGTCGTCGGTGCGCCTCGCTGAGCATGGCGAACGTCTTGCCGACACCGGGCGCCGCGCCGAGGTAGATCCGCAACTCGCCGCGCTTGCGCTTGCCGTCCACAGCGCCAGTGTGCTCGCGCGGGGAGAGGGATGTTCACCGGGTGTTCGCACGCGACCACCGCCGCCACTCATGGCCGAATGACGATACTTCGCTCCGACCACCGCCGTCCGGGTCAGATCGGAGCTGGAACGCATGTCGCACCACCACCCCCACGACCACTCCCACGAGCACCACCACGAAGAGGTCGAGGGGAGCTGGCGCGACAGCGGTGACGACCGGCCGCTCTCGGTGGCACGACGCCGTTTCCTCGCCGGACTGGGCGCGGCGGGCGTGGCCACGACGCTCGGCGCGACCGCGGCCCACGCGCACGACGACCGCCCGGCCACGCCGGTGAACCCGTGGCGCGGACGCGGGCGCTGGTACGCGGGCGACCACCACATCCACACCAAGTACTCCTCCGACGGCCAGTACGAGGTCGCCCAGCAGGTCGCCAAGGCCCGCGAGCACGGGCTGGACTGGGTCGTCATCACCGACCACGGCGGTGTGGCGCACGAGAAGTTCTCCGTCGACCTGGTCGCGCCGGACATCGAGCAGGCCCGCAAGTCGCACCGGGACGTGCTGGTCTACCAGGGACTGGAGTGGAACATCCCGGGCGCCGAGCACGCCACCGTGTTCCTGCCGCCCGGCCGGTCCACGGTGGACATCCTGCGCGCCTTCGAGGCCGCCTACGACGGCGGCGTCCTGTCCACCCCCGTCGACCGCGGCGGCAAGGGCGTGCTCACCCGCTCCACGTCGGCAGACGGCGAGCCGTACGCGTTGGCGGCCCTGCGCTACCTGGAGTCGCAGGTGCTGTCCGGCCGCACCGAGATCGCGCTGATGTTCGCCAACCACCCGGCCCGGCGCGGCGTGGACAGCCCGCACGAGTTCCGCGGCTGGCGTGACGCCGCGCCCGGTGTGGCGGTGGGCATGGAGGGCGCGCCCGGCCACCAGGCAGCGGGCATCAAGACCGCCGACGGTGGTCGCGGCGGCGCGCGCGGGTACTACGACGGCTCGCCCAACCAGGACAGCTTCCCGGGCTTCGCGCCGACCGCGACCGAGAACCCGTACCGCACCTACGGCGGGTTCGACTGGATGACCGCGAAGGTCGGCGGCCTGTGGGACTCGCTGCTCGCCGAGGGCAGGCCGTGGTGGGTCACCGCGACCTCGGACGCCCACCAGGTGCACCAGGACACCCACAAGCCGGGCGTCGGCAACCACAACGAGACCGGTACCCGCGGCGCTCCCGTCGACACCGGCGCGCCGCAGGTCTACGGCGACTACTGGCCGGGCTACTACAGCTCGACGCTCGTCGGCGCGAACTCGAAGTCCTATGTGGACTTGATGCGCGGCATGCAGGGCGGCAAGGTCGTCGCGGTGCACGGGCGGCTCGTCGATGGGCTGGACCTGCGGGTGCGGTCGCTCGGCGAGGGCGACAACCGCGGCGTCACCATCGGCGGACGCACGTTCGTCCGGCGCGGTGACGACGTCGAGGTGGTGATCGAGGTCGACCTGGCCCGTGCCGCGAACTTCGCCGGTGTGGTGCCCCGACTGGCGAAGGTGGACCTGATCGCGGGCCCCGTCACCGGTCCGGCGGTCGACCGCGACGCGTTCTCCGCGCCGGCGACGAAGGTGGTCAAGTCGTTCGAGGTCAACCGCACCGCGCGCGGCACGGTGAAGTTCACGCACACGTTCCGCGGTGTCGAAGGCGCGTTCTACCTGCGGCTGCGCGGTTCGGACGGCAACCGGTCGACGTCGGACGGCAACCCGGTGATGGACGTGATCGGTGACGCCGACCCGTGGGCGGACCTGTGGTTCTACGCGAACCCGGTGTTCGTCGACGTCGTCTGATGAGCTGGCTCGGCGCCGTGCCCACCCTGCCCGGCGGGCACGGCGCGGCGCACGTGGACGCACTGCTGCTGGCCGCGCTCGACGACGTGCCGGCGGGCTTCGTGTGCACGCACACCGACCGGCTCGGGCCGGTCGCCGTCACCACGCTGTCCGCCCACGTGACGGGTGAGGTCGACGTCGACCGCTTGTCGGCGGCCCTGGGCGGCCCGGTCGCCGTCGACGTCGACCCTGATTCGCCTGCTTCACGTGCCGCGCGGGCGGGCCGGGAACGGACCGACGGCCGGTGCATCCGGTTCCCCGGCCAATCGGCGCTCACCGGCACGCACCCGGCGGCGGAGGTCGTCGCCGGTTCGGCGATCGACCGGGTGGTCGGCATCGGTGTCCCGGTCGCGCCGACCGACCTGGTGGAAACCCTGGGCTTCCTGCGCCCGGTCTGCCAAGACGGGGAGCTGGTGCTACTCGTGGAGCCCGCCGTCGGCGGCGTTCTGCGCCCGGTTGAGGCGGAAAGCCCCCACGAGTGTTGCGGCGGCGGTCACTGACGGCGTCGTCAGCCGGTGATGTCCACGTCTCCCGTCAGCGATCCGGACTGGAGCACGGGCCCGCTCAGCGTGCCGCCCTCGGCGACGGTGACCGTGTTGACGGTGTTGTTGACGACCGACTGGACCTGCTGGTCGAAGGACGCCGTGTGGTAGCCGGCCGTCCGGAGGATCTCCGACACGGCGAGCGTCACCCTGGTGCGCAGGAGGTGCGTGTAGCGCTCGATGTCGGCCTGCTGGAAGTAGCTGTGCACCTCGGTGTCGGCCGCCATCTCCCGCAGCGTCAGCAGCGACCCGTACTTGTCCGCGTCCACCCGACCCCGGTCCGGCGGGAGGGGACGCGGGCGGGTCGCCAGCCGCACCACCCGGGAGAGCGTGCTCGCGGGCAGCAGGACCAGGTCCATGAGCGCACGGCCCACCGGCACCCACGCCGAAGCGGGCTCCGAGTCGACGGACTTCAACTCGGCGCTGACGGGCCGCAGCACGCACGGCGTCCACTCCAGGTAGAGCGTGGAGTCGTCCATCGCCACGTGCACGAAGACGGACAGCACCAGGTCGCGGTCCCACGTCTCGACGGAGAACCGGCGGTAGAACCGGGACCACTCGAGCGGGCTGTCGCGGAGTTCGTGCGCGTGCGAACGGGGCACGTGCGTGTACGGCGGCACACCCGGGCGCTGGAGGTAGGGCGCCGAGGCCGGGTAGCGCAGGTGGTCGACCAGGCCCTCCGCGGAGACGACCACGTAGTCGTCCACGCCGAGCGCTCCCAGTCGACCGCTGGGTGAGAGCAGGGACGCGGCACGCAGGTCGGTCACCTTGCTCGTGATGCCGTCCAGGAGCGTCGCGGTGTCGAGCGACCCGCCGGCCGGCCGGTCCTCGGAGCGGCGTTCGAGGGGCACGGCGACGGTCCACGGTTCATGGATGTCACCGGCGCCGACGAACGGGTTGTAGCCGCGGTGCACCAGGAGCGGGACCAGGTCGTCCTCTTCGGACACCCCGGGAGCGAGGCGCAGCACGGTGCCGTGGCGCTGGTCGATGCGTGCGGCCAACCCCGGTGCCAGGCGCAGCAGAGCACGGTCGAACGGGCGTCCGGCGCCGCGGCGCAGCGGCCCGAAGCGTTCGGTCACGTGCTGGGCGATGGCCAGGCGGTTGGCCAGCAGCACCATGAACGCCAACGCGAGCAGCACCAGGCCCGTCACGTCCTCGAACGCGTCCTCCGCGAGGCTTTCGGCGCCGCCCGTGGTGCCGATCGTGCTGATCACCGGGCCGAGCGAGAAGAGGACGGTGAGGAAGGCGACCGCGGTGCGGACGGGACGGACGCGGCGTGCGGTGCCGTTCCGCTCCCGCGTCGCGCGCCAGAGGCGGACGAGCTTCGGCAGGCTCAGCACCAGGGCGGCGGTGATCCACAACACGGACAGCGGGAGGGCGAAGACGAACGTCAAGCCCAGCAGCACCAGCACGAGCACGTCGACCACGTCCGTGCGCAGCCTGGCGGCGAGCGCCTCGGTGAGCACGGCCGCGGTGTCCACGCCGGGAGCGGGTGCGGCCGGGCGGGTCGGCTCGACCAGCAGTTCGCGCAGGGCCGCGTCGGCGAAGTCGCGGCTGAGGTGGGCCGCGGCGCTCAGGTGGCGCGTCCCCTCGTCGCGCTCGGCGCCCACATCGGGCCCGGTGTGCTCGTGGGGCTCGGTGTGCTCGTGGGGCTCGGGTTGCCGCGCCCACCTCGTGTCGGCCAGGACCATGTCGCTGTCGCTCCTCAGGGGGTGTCGCTGTGGTCGATCATGGTGTCGAGCAACCGCGCGGCCTCGGCCCACCGGCTCTGCGGGGCTTCGGCGACCAGGACGTACTCGATGCCCTTCACCCGCCAGTGGCGCGAGCGGGACTGGCGGGCCTCACCGCCGGACGTCCGGTACTGGAATTCCCAGTCGACGGCGTCGCGACCGTCGTGCGTGGTCTCCTCCAGCGTCACGGTCCGGTAGCCGGACCGGCGGGACGCGGTGTCGTCGGCGGCCAGCGTGATCGTCTCCAGGAGGCCGTACGGCTCCGGCGCGGCACCGCCGAACCGCACCTCGACGTCGGCGTCCAGCTGGTTCTTCGCCACGACGCTGCCCGGGTTGCCGCTCGACGAGACGGCGAACGAGTTCGGCAGCACGGTGACGAGGCCTTCCGGCCCGGTGTACCTGTAGTACCCGGCCGGTGTGCCACTGGGTCTGGTGCCGGTCGTCGTCGTGTACCGCGTGGAGGTGGGACGCGTGGTGGTGGGCCACGACTCCGAC
Organism: Saccharothrix sp. NRRL B-16314; assembly: GCF_000716595.1. Taxonomy (GTDB): domain Bacteria; phylum Actinomycetota; class Actinomycetes; order Mycobacteriales; family Pseudonocardiaceae; genus Actinosynnema. The sequence continues at coordinate 20,530 of NZ_JNXC01000033.1, read as the reverse complement.
GTCGTCGTGCCGGCTGAGGCGTACGGAGTCGGATCGGGCTCGAACAGCGGGGGGACGTAGATCGTCCCGAGGCCGAGGCCCAGGCTCACCACCAGGCACGGCAGCGCCACCGCCGCGGCGAACCCGAGGGAACCCGGCACCGTCGGCCGCCGCGCCCGTTCGGGATCCTGTTCGCCGGGGCGCTGCTCTGCCGAGCCTTTCTCGGCTATGTTCGCGCCGAGCGGATCGTTCATGGAAACCTTCTCCCGAACCGAGAATCGGAGGTCGACGTGGAGAATCGAATCGGCATCGCCGATGCCGTCGCCGAGCGCTGGGCCGAGGTGGCCGAGGCCGAGCGGCAGTGGACGGCGGAACCGTCCCGGGAGGCCGCCGACCGGCTGGCGGCGAGCCTCCTCGCGGTCGCGGACACCTGCCGCTCGGTGACGCGCGACGGTGACCTGGAGATCGCCGGCCCGGCCCAGTTCGCCGAGTGCGCGAGGGTCGCCGGGCGACTGTCCGAAGTGGAACCCGCCGACGCGGACCTGGCCCGGCGTGCGCGGGCGCTGATCGAGCAGGTCCGGCACGGGCAGACTTTCCGCTGGTACGACCCGGTGCGCACGGCGGCGCTGTGTGCGGCCGGCGTGATCGTCGCGTTCGGCGGTGCGGCGCTCGGCGGGGACAGCGAGGACGTGGCGATGGTCGTGCTGGCCTCGGTCCTGGGCAGCGCGCTGATCTTCACCACCATCCTCACCGCCCGACGGCCGGTGTGGCGGGTGCACGCCGAGCAGATCGCGCCGATGGTCCGCCGACACGGGCTGTGACCCGACGACAGCGCGGACCGAACGCCGCTCACCACCACTTCGCGAACCGCTCAGCTCGACCTGGAATCCACGCGTTTCGCCGCGATGATGGCACAGGGGAACAGCGGTCGACCCGCACAAATTCGGAGAGCGCGGAAAACGCCCCCGAAGGTGTCACCACTTCGCATTAATGCGGAAAGCGATCAGCGAAACCCGCGTCCAGCCGGTCGATCATCACACCGATCAGGTCGGACAGCTGGGGCCGCTCGGCGGCGTCCAGCCACCAGCCGACGACGACCCGCAGCGTCGCCATCACGGCGGCGGCGAACATCATCGGGTAGAGGTCGGCGGCCGGGTCGACGCCGACCCGTGCGGCCACGACGGCGGCCAGCTCCCGTTCCTGCACGGTGAAGGCCGCGACCTGGTGCGGCAGCAAGGCGGGCGTCCGGCGCAGGACGCGCAGCTGCGCCACCCGTTCGGGGTCGATCCGCTCGGGCACGACGTCGATCAGGGCGGCGTGCAGCGCACGCAACACCGGTTCACCCGCGGGGCGACCGGCGAAGGCCTGGACGAACGCGGCGGCGGTGGCGACGTCACCGGCGACGACGGCTTCCTCTTTGGAGGAGAAGTAGTTGAAGAACGTGCGGAGGGAGACGCCGGCCTCGTTCGCCACCTGTTCGACTGTCACCCCGTCGAGGCCGTGCTCGACGCACAGTCGCAGTGCGGCATCGGCCAGCGCCGTGCGAGTGGCCAGCTTCTTGCGTTCACGCAGTCCTGACACGCGCGGAAGTGTCGCACCTGTCCGGTGATTACCCGGACAGGCGCGACACCCGTGTCTTCAGTGGTTGTCCGCCATCTCGGCGGCCAACCGCTCGTCACCGCTGAGCGTCTTGAGCGGCTTCTCCTTGATGAACAGCACCGCGACCAGCGCGAGCACCGCGATCGGCGCGCCGATCAGGAACAGCTCGGCCGTGGCCGTGGCGTAGATCTCGCGCATGACCACCCGCACCGGCTCGGGCAGCAGCGCCAGGTCGGGCACGGTCGCCTCGGCGCCGTCGGGCGCCGGGCCGAACTTCTCCTCGCTCAGGCCGGTCACCCGGTTGGCGAGCACCGCGCCCAACGCGCTCACGCCGATCGCGCCGCCGAGGCTGCGGAAGAACGTGAGGGTGGACGTGGTCGCGCCGAGGTCGCGGGCCGGCACGTCGTTCTGCGCGGCCAGCACCAGGTTCTGCATGAGCAGACCGACGCCGACGCCCAGCACGGCCATGTGCACGCTGACCATGAACACGCTCGTGTTCGCGTCGATCGTGGCCAGCAGCAGCATGCCGCCGACCATGATCACCCCACCGGCGACCAGGAAGGCCTTCCACTTGCCCCACTTGGTGATCAGCTGCCCGGCGACGGTGGACGACACCAGCAGGCCGAAGATCAGCGGCAGGCTCATCAGGCCCGCCTGGGTCGGCGTCTTGCCCAGGCCGATCTGGAAGTACTGGGACAGGAACACCGTTCCGCCGAACATCGCGACGCCGACGAGGGCGCTGGCCAGCGTCGTCATCGCGACCGTGCGGTTGGCGAAGATGCTCAGCGGCACGATCGGGTCCGCCGCCCGCGACTCCACCCAGACCGCCAGGGCCAGCAGCACCACGCCGACCGCGACCAGCAGCGCGGTCCACGCCGAGGCCCACTCGAACTGGTGGCCGGCCAACGTCGACCAGACCAGCAACGTGGACACGCCACCGACGATCAGCGCCGCGCCCAGGTAGTCGATCTTGACTTCCTTGCGCACCACCGGGAGCTTCAGCGTGCGCTGGAGCAACATGATCGAGGCGAGCGTGAACGGCACGCCGATGAAGAAGCACCAGCGCCAGCCCAGCCACGAGGTGTCCACGAGGACGCCGCCGATGAGCGGCCCGGCGACGGTGCCGACACCGAAGACGGCGCCGAAGATGCCCGCGTAGCGACCCATCTCGCGCGGCGGGATCATCGCCGCCATCACGATCGTCGCCAACGCCGTCATACCGCCCGCGCCGAGGCCCTGGACGATCCGGCTGGCGATCAGCACCTCGACGTTCGGGGAGAACCCGGCGATGAGCGAGCCCACCGCGAACAGGCCGAGCGAGAGCTGGATCAGCAGCTTGCGGCTGTAGAGGTCGGCGAGCTTGCCCCACAGCGGCACGGTCGCCGTCATGGCCAGCAGCTCGGTCGTGACGACCCAGGTGTAGACGGACTGCGAGCCGTGCAGGTCGGCGATGATGCGCGGGAGCGCGTTCGAGACGATGGTCGAGGCCAGGATCGACACGAACATGCCGAGCATCAGGCCGGACATGGCTTGCATGACGTCCCGGCGCGAGGTCGTGCCGGTTTCGGTGGACATCGGATCCCCCAGTTAGTCGCGGTGTGGTTCGGCGAGCCCGTGAGCGAGCATGTCGACGGCTTCGGCGAGCAGGACGTGCAACGGCGTGGCGGTGCCCGCCCACCGGGCGATGGCCACCCGGAACGCCGCGCCCGCGGCAGCGCCCAGCAGCAGCGGGTAGGTGTCGTCGGCGGGCAGCCCCACCCGTTCGGCGATCCCCGCGACCAGCTCGCGCTCGACCACCTCACCGCCGGAGAACACCTTCGCCAGCAGCACGGGGTGCTGCTGCACCACGCGCATCCGCTGCAACCAGAGTTCGCGGTCGTCCGCCAGTTCCGCGGCGACCTCGGCCAACAAAGCGTCGCGCACCGCCGCCGCGGCGGACAGCTCCGCGGGCGCGGCGAGCACGCGTGCGCGCATGCGGGGTCCGGCCTCCGGGTCGGGTCCGAGGACGGCGTCTTCCTTGCCGGCGAAGTAGTTGAAGAACGTCCGCGGCGAAACCCCCGCTGCGGCGCTGATGTCCTCGACGGTCACGTGATCGAGACCGTGCTCGGCGACCAGCCGCACCGCGGCGTGCCCCAAAGCCGTCCGGGTCTGCCGCTTCTTGCGGCCACGAAGCCCTTCGGCCGCCTGCGTGCTCACCCGATCAGCGTAAAGAAAAACATGCACGTCCTGCAAGTTTGCAGACCGTGCACACTTGTGATCCCTCTCTCAGCCGTCATCCCCGGCAGGGCACGTCACCCCGACGCGTGACCGTCTACTTCGAACAGCCACACCGCGCCGGCCGCTAGGGTGCCCGGAAGGCAAGATCGACCTTTGAGGGAGAACGATGCTCCGCAGCACTCGCCTCTTCGGCCCGAAGCGCCGCGTCACCTTCTCGCTACCACTCGACCAGCCGCACGGCCCGGTGAGCGTGGTCGGCACCTTCAACGGCTGGACCCCCGGCGTGCACGAGCTGGTACCCCGCCGCGACGGCACGCGCACCGTCACCGTGATCCTCCCGCCGGGCACGCACCGCTTCCGCTACCTGGCCGACGGCGGCCTCTGGTTCGACGACACCGACGTACCCCACGTCGACCACGACGGCTGCGTGATCACGATCGAAGCCTGAGCCCGTCAGGTGGCGGCGGTGAACTGGCCGTGGAAGCCGAACGGGATCGCGTGCGGCACGTCGGCCCGCGCGACCTCCTCGAACGTGGCCGCGTCGAGCACCAGCAAGCCGGACCGACCCGCGTCCGCGTCCAGCACCACGGACAGCAGCACGCCGTCGTCCTCGGCCCGCGCCCCGGGCGCCGCGACGAACACCGGCTCACCGGGGTAGCGGCCGGGTTCGTGCCACCGGATCGTCCGTCCACTTCGGACGTCGAGCTTGACCAGCTGGTTGAGGAAGTCGCGCGTGCCGTTGTCGTGCGCGCCGACGCCGTAGGCGTACCGGTACTCGCGGCCGTTGTGCGTCCCGTAGGCGATGCGCGGCAGCTCCAGCGAGTCCCCCGCAAGCCGCCGCGACCGGACGCCGCCACCGGACAGGTCCACCTCGTACCGCGTCGGGAACGCCAGCGGCAGCTCCGCGTCGCCGCGCACCCGGTCCAGGTACAGCGCGTCGACCACGGTCGAGTCCGGGTACGCGGCGACGTCCACGACCACCCCGCCGTCCACGTCGTAGGCGTTGATGTGGTGGAAGGCGAAGAACGCGTCGGTGCGCTCGTCCGCGACCACCGCGCCGTCCCGCTGGTCCACCACCAGGAAGCGGGTGCCCAGGTCCGGCCGCCACCGGTAGTTCTCGATGAACGGCCGGGCGCGCAGCAGCAGTGACAGCGGGTTGACCACGAGCGGGAACACGGCCAGCACGACGTGCCGCTCGGTGATGGCGAAGCTGTGCAGGTAGCCGGGGCGATCGGTGGGCAGGGACGCGATCGGCTCGCGGGCCGGCCCGCGTTGCCGGTAGATCCGGTAGGCGCTGCGCCTGCCGAACTTCAGCACGTAGTTGACCAGGTCGCCGGTCAGCGGCGCGCGGTGCGGGTGCGCGGTCGTGACGTGGCCGTCGAGCGCGTCGCCGTGGTCGGCGAGGCCGACGGTGGCGAGCGTGGTCCGGTCGAACTCCACCGCGATCGGCGTCTCGGTGAGCGCGAAGTCCCGGTCACCGTCGGAGGTCACGTTCACGTTGGCGTTCGACGTGCGGCGCAGTCGGGGGTGGGTGAAGAAGCGGCTGAAGATCGAGCGGCACGGGTCGGTGGCGAACTCGCCGTACGCGATGTGCCCGTCCCGCCGCGCGGCGAGGTAGGACGGCGTCTCCAGGTACCGGTTGCGGTAGGTGACCGCGCCCTCGGCGAAGCCGAACCGGTGCAGCATCGCCAGGCCGTCGAACCAGTGGCGGAACGAGCCCTTGTCGGTCTCGAACTTCGCGGGCCCGTTGCGCACCAACGTGCCGGCCAGCCACGGTGGCAGCTCGCCGCGCACCTCCAGCTCGACGTCGACCTCCTGGCCGAGGGTCTGGAACCCGGCTCGCACGCCCATCACGACCCCTCTCCACGACGGCGTTGCACGACAAGGTTACAAAACGCCGTTTTACTTCAGCCGTCAAGCCTGGAGGATCTCGTCGCCGCGCTCGTGCGCCCACCGGCCGAGCGCGTCGAGCGGGTCGAGCAGGCTGCGCCCGAGGTCGGTGAGCCCGTACTCGACGCGGTCGCGCCCCGCGTTGCGGGACACCAGCCCGGACGCCTCCAACCGGCGTACGGTCTCGGTGAGCACCTTCGGCCGGATGCCGCCGATCTCGCGGCGCAGGTCGGACGGGCGGCGCGGGCCGTGCCGCAACGCGTGCAGCACCACCGGGTTCCAGGTGTTGGCGAGCAGGTCGAACGCCTGCCGCGCGCGGCAGTCGGCGAGGAAGGTCACGAGCGGTCCCCCTGTGCGGTGGACACCATTCGGTGCCCGTCGGGCTCTCTAGCGTCGGTCCCAGCCAATCACTTCGGCCGGAGATCGAGGGAGAGACGTGCGGATCGGTGTGCTGGGGTCGGGCGGGATGGCCGACGCGTTGGGCGGTCGGTGGGTCGAGGCGGGGCACGAGGTGGTGATCGGCGGGCGTTCGCGCGAGCGCTCGGCGGAGCTGGCGTCGAGGATCGGCGCGCAGGCCGGGACGCCCGAGGACGCGGTGGCGTTCGGGGACGCGGTGCTGCTCGCCGTGCCGGCGGCGGTCGCGGCCGATGTGCTGGGGCACGCACCGGGCCGGGTGGTGGTCGACTGCACCAACTCGGTGGTGCCGGGTCGGTTCGTGCTGGACGAGCCGCGTGCCGCGGCACGGCTCGCGGCGGCGTCCGGCGCGCACGTGGTGAAGGCGTTCAACCTGTGCCACGTCGACGTGTGGCGCCGGCCGTCGTTGACGTTCGAGGGGCGGCCACTCGGCGTGCCGATGTGCGGCGACTCGGCCGACGCGCTGGGCGTCGTGGCGGAGCTGGCGCGGTCGATCGGGTGCGCGCCGGTGGACGGCGGGCCGTTGGAGCGCGCCGAGCTGCTGGAGGCGATGACCGCGTTCGCGATCGGGTTGTGGATCGGCGGCACGGACGTGAGGGCGATGTTCCCACCGAGTCCGTAAGCGCTAATATAACAGCACTGTTGCATCCGTGAGGGAGGAACCGTGCTGTACCCGGAGATCGAGCCGTACGACCACGGCATGCTCGACGTCGGCGACGGGCACCACGTGTACTGGGAGGTGTGCGGCAACCCGGACGGCAAACCCGCGGTGGTCCTCCACGGGGGTCCGGGCTCCGGCTGCACCTCCAACGCCCGCCGCTACTTCGACCCCACCGCCTACCGCGTCGTGCTGTTCGACCAGCGGGGCTGCGGCCGGAGCACACCGCACGCCGGTCAGCCGGTGGTCGACCTGTCCACCAACACCACCGACCACCTGATCGGCGATCTCGAACGACTGCGCGAGCACCTCGGGATCGACCGGTGGCTCGTGTTCGCCGCGTCGTGGGGATCGGTCCTCGGCCTCGTGTACGCGGAACGCTTCCCGCACCACGTGTCGGAGATGGTCCACGCGGGCGTGGCGACCGGCCGACGGTCGGAGACGGACCTGTTGACCACCGGTCTGGCGCCGATGTTCCCGGAGGCGCACGCCCGGTTCCGCGAGTTGGCGCCGACGGGCGATCCCGCGGCGGGATACCTGGAGCTGCTCCTGTCCCCCGACCCGGTCGTGCACCACCGGGCGGCCGGCGAGTGGTGCGCGTGGGAGGACGCGATCCAGCCCTTGACGACCGGCGGACTGCGGTTCGACCCCCCGAAGCAGGCGTTGGCCTTCGCACGGCTGGTCACCCATTACTGGGCACACGGTTCGTGGCTCCCGGAAGGGATCGTCCTCGACGAAGCGTGGAAGCTCGCGGGCATTCCGGGCGTGATCGTTCAAGGAGAACTCGACCTGGGAAATCTGGTCGGCACGCCGTTCCAGCTCGCGCACGCGTGGCCGGACGCCGAGCTGATCCTCGTCCCCTCGACCGCGCACGGCGGCAGTGACGCGATGACCGAAGCGAGGGTCGCCGCTACGGACAAATTCCGGTAACGCCTGGAAACTCGGTGCGATGCTGTGATTGGAGCGGGGTAGCCGCGATTCGCGGCGAGGTGCACGCACGGGGGGTGCCGGTGCCGGACAGGTTCACCGAGAGCGCGCGCAAGGTCTCCGTGTTGGCACTCCAAGAGGCGCTCAGCCTCGACCACAGCGCCATCGGCACCGAGCACCTCCTCCTGGGCCTGATCGGCGAAGGCGGCGCGGCGGCATCGGTGCTGAAGTCGTTCGGCATGTCGTTGTCGAGCTGCCGGGCGCACGTGCGGAGGATCGACGGCCTGGGCACCTCCCCCGTGCGCGGCCACCTGCCGTTCACCCCCGGCGCGAAGCGCGCCCTGGCCTACGCGGTGCGGGAATCCCTGGCGCTGGGCCACCTGCACGTCGACACGGGCCACCTGCTGCTCGGCGTCCTCGCCGAATCCGACGGGATCGCGCTCGACGTGCTGACCGGTTCCGGCTTGTCCCCCACCGACGTCCGGGACCGCGCGTTCGCCGCCCTGGCCGGGATCGAACTCCAACCCACCCAACGTCAGGCACGCCTGTTCCTCAGCTACCGCCGCCCGCAGGACCTCCACCTCGCGGGACGCATCGCCGACCGGCTGGACGACATCGGCCGGGCGATCGTGGGCAACGTGGCCGAGTGCGACGTGCTGCTGGCCGTGGTCGGCCCGGACTGGACGCCGACCGACCTGATGCGCGCGGAGGTTGAACGCGCGGCCGAACTGGCCGTGCCGGTGATCCCGGTGCTGGTCGACGGGGCCGAACTGCCCGTCGACCAGCTGCCGGGACCGGATCACGTCACCGTCCGCCACGAGACGTTCCGGGCGGACGTCGGCCGGTTGGCCGACGTGGTCCGCTACGCCCAGCCGGGCATCGGGTAGCCCGCCATCAGGTCGGCCACCTCGGCCGCGATCCGGTCCAGCGCCTGCTCGTCCTGCGCCGCGAGGATCGCCCGCTCGATCCACTCCGCGATCTGCGGCATGTGATCCGGCGTGAGGCCGCGGGTGGTGATCGCGGCCGTGCCGAGTCGCACCCCGGAGGGGTCGAACGGCTTGCGCGGGTCGAACGGGACGGTGTTGTAGTTCGCCTCGATCCCCGCCCGGTCCAGCGCCTTCGCGGCGGGCTTCCCCCCGACGCCCTTGCCGGTCACGTCCACCAGGATCAGGTGGTTGTCGGTGCCACCGGAGACCAGGTCGAAGCCCCGGTCCAGCAGCGCGGCGGCCAACGACCGGGCGTTCTGCACGACCGCGTGCGCGTAGAGGCCGAAGGACGGGTCCAACGCCTCGCCGAGCGCGACCGCGATGGCCGCCGTCGTGTGGTTGTGCGGACCGCCTTGCAAGCCGGGGAACACGGCCTTGTCGATGGCCTTCGCGTGCGCGGCGTCGGTGAGGATCATCGCGCCGCGCGGCCCGCGCAACGTCTTGTGCGTGGTCGTGGTGATCACCTGGGCGTGCCCGACCGGTGACGGGTGCGCGCCGCCCGCGATCAGGCCGGCGATGTGCGCGATGTCGGCCGCGAGCACCGCGCCGACCTCGTTCGCGATCTCGGCGAACGCGGGGAAGTCGATGGTGCGCGGGATGGCCGTGCCGCCGCAGAAGATGACCTTCGGGCGTTCGGCGCGGGCGAGGTCGCGGACCTGGTCGAGGTCGACCACCCCGGTTTCCTTGCGCACGCCGTACTGCACGCTGCGGAACCACTTGCCGGTGGCCGAGACGCCCCAGCCGTGGGTGAGGTGGCCGCCGGCCGGGAGAGCCATGCCCATGACCGCGTCACCGGGGTCCAGGAACGCCATGTAGACGGCCAGGTTCGCCGGGGAGCCGGAGTACGGCTGGACGTTCGCGTGGTCGGCGCCGAACAGGGCCTTCGCCCGCCCGATCGCCAACTCCTCCACCGGGTCGACCACCTGCTGGCCCTCGTAGTACCGGCGGCCCGCGTAGCCCTCGGAGTACTTGTTGGTCAGCACCGAGCCGGTGGCTTCCAGCACGGCGGTCGAGACGTAGTTCTCCGAGGCGATCAGCCGGACCTTCTCGAACTGGCGGCGGGCCTCGGCCTGGACCAGGCGGGCGACCTCGGGGTCGGCACCGGTCAACGACGGGATGGCGGGTTCGTGCACGACGACCTCCACGCGCGCGGGGGCGCTGCCGTAGCACCCAGGCGCGCGGTGCGATCCGGCTCAACGCTCCCCGGTGGTCTGTCCCACCCTCCGCACGCCAGTCGCGAACGACCGGATCGTACGCCCGCACGCCCCGCCGCACCACGGAGTTGCGACAGGCCGCACACCCGCGCGGCACCTGCCACACCGAACCTCTGCCGCACAACACCGCACCGCACAACACGGGCCGAACAGCAGCCGCCGCGCTGTCCGGCCGCGCCAGGTTTGGGCGGAATGGACCATTGCCGCGACGAACGGCCGGCCCAATACTCGGGGTTGGAAACTATCGGGTTGGAAACCTTCCAACCGTCCCTGCACCACGTCAGCACTTCCCCCTGCCCCCGAAAGGACTGACGTGCTCGATCGGCGAACGTTCGTGCTGGGTGCTGCCGCTTCCGCGGCCCTCGCCAGCGCACTACCGGCCCACGCGGCTGCCTCGGCACCCGCGTCGGGCGCTACACCGGACACAGCCACCCCGGACAAGACCGCCGGCGTCTTCGCCGCGGCTGACGGCACCCCGCTGCTCCTGACCCACCGCGACGACCAGTGGGTGCTCGTCGACGAGGGCGGTTCGGTGCGCATCACCACCGGCCTCGCGGGCGCCGACCTGGTGGACGTCACCAGCGACGGGACCACGTTCATCGCCGTCGGCGCGGTGAGCGGCGACCCCATCGCCACCATCTGGGAATCCACCGACGGCATCGCGTGGCACGAGGTGCGCCGCCTGCACGGCGTCCGCTCGGAGTTCACCGCCGTCGGCGGCGGCCTGGCCCTCGGCTCCGTCGTCAAGCACGAGCGCGCTTCGGTGGTCCGCATCGCCGCGCGCCGCACCGCGAACGGCTGGACCACCGTGCGGGTGCGCGGGCTGGAGTGGACCGACGGCCTGTCCGCCACCGCTGTCGCCGCGACCGCCGACGGCTGGATCGTCGCGGCCGTCGACATCTCCGGCACCGTCCTGCACACGTCGCGCGACGGCGTCAGCTGGACCACCCGCCCCCGCCTGGACGACGTGGCGGTGCGCGGGCTGACCGCGGTGGACGGCCGCGTGCACTGGGTCGGCAACGAGATCGTCGACGCCACCCCGCTCGCCGGCGTGCTGGACGCCGGCACCACCCGACCGGACGTGCCGGCGGACGCGAAGGCACTGGGTGTCGCGGGCACCCGGTCCGGCTGGCTCACCGGCGGCCGACTGATCACCGCGGAGGCGACCCGATGATCACGTTCAGCCGGATCGACGGCACCCCCGTCTACTACTGGCGTTCCAGCCGCGGCAACACGACCCTGCGCAACTGGCAGGCGACACAGGGCTTCTACGACTCCCTGGTGCTGTGGATCCGGGACCTGCGGTCGTTGTCGTCGGCGTACGGCAGCATCACGTACCTGGTGTCGGCGGGCTTCTACGTGAACAAGCCCGGCCAGCACGGCGCGGGCACCGCGATGGACCTCGACTACGTCCGGTGGAGCGGCGGGCAGGTCTCGTCGCCGCTCGACCAGCACCACGCGTCCGGCACCCTCGCCACCCGGCGCCGGTACCTGGCGGTGGACGCGGCGTGCCGGCGGCGGTTCCGGTACGTGCTGGACGGCTGGTACAACTCCGCCCACGCCGACCACATCCACTCCGACTTCGGCGGCCTGCCGGTCCGCTGCGTGACGGGTTCGGACAGCGACACGAAGTTCGTGCAGTCGCTGTGCAACAACTTCATGAGCTCGGGCCTGGTGGTGGACGGCATCTGGGGCCCGAAGACCGACAGCGCGTTCACCACGGCCAAGTCCCGGCTCGGTGTCACGGGCGACCCGCACACCAGCAGCTCGGCGTGGCAGACGTTCCTGTCCGCCGCGGCGCGCCGGGGGTTCGCGAACCAGGCGTTCTGACGTAGACGGGCCCGCGAGTCGCCTCGCGGGCCCGTCTTAGGCCTGCACACCGGCCCGTCGACCGGCAATCCGTTGCGCGGCACCCTGTTGACGGACAACCCGTTACGCGGCATTTCGTCGCGCGGCAATCCCTTACGCGGCAACCCGGTTCCGGCCTACCCACCCGCTCGCCACGATCAGCAGGCCGACGACCGTCGCGATCACCGGCACCGCCAGCGCGCGGTGGAAGCCCTCCAGCAACCCGGCCTCCCCCACGCTCAGCGACGCGGCCACACCCAGGCCGAGCGCGCCGCCGAACTGGAACGACGTGTTCCAGATGCCACCGGCCAGCCCTTGCTCCTCATCCGCGACGCCGTCCACCGCGACGATCGTCAACGGGCCGTAAACCAGGGTGAACGCCACCCCGAGCAGCACCATGGTCGGGAACATCCCGGTCCAGTAGCCGGCGTCGGCGGGGATGCCGAGGAACAGCGCGTACGCGACGAGCGCGACCGCGAAGCCGGCGGACAGGACCTTGTAGTTGCCGAACCGCTCGACCAATTTTGGCGTCAGGGTCGGGGCGAGCACCGAGTCGATGGCGATCACCAGGAGGGCGAGCCCGGTCTCCAACGGCGTCCAGCCGCGCAGGTCCTGCAGGTACAGCACGGTGATGAACTGGAAGCCGACGAACGACCCGGCGAACAGGATGGTGGCCAGGTTGGCCCGCACCAGGTTCCCGCTCCGGAAGATGCCCAGCCGGATCAGCGGCGCGCTGGACCTCCGTTCGACGACCACGAACACCGCCAGCAGCACGATGCCGAGCGCCGCGGTCAGCACCGTCTCGCCGAGCGGGACCTCCGGGGCCACCACCACCGTGTAGACCACGCCGACCGCACCGAGCGTCAGGGTGACCGCGCCCAGGACGTCGAAGCCCTGGCCGGTCCGTGCCTGCGCCTCGTCGTGCGCGATCAGCCTGACCGCCAAGACGAGGATCACCGTGGCGAGGACGACCGGGACGAAGAACACCCAGCGCCAGCCGAGCGCGGTCAGCAGGCCGCCGACGACGAGGCCGAGCGAGAAGCCGCCCGCCGCGGTGGCCGCGTACCAGAGCAGGGCGCGGTTGCGCAGCGGTCCCGCGGCGAAGCTGGTGGTGATCAAGGACAGCCCGGCGGGCGTCATGAACGCGGCGGCGAGACCGGTCATCGCGCGGGCGGTGATCAGCATCCAGCCTTCGGTGGCCAGGCCGCCGAGGCCGGAGAACACGACGAACACGGTCAGCCACAGGACGAACATCCGGCGGCGGCCGAACAGGTCCGCGGCGCGACCGCCGAGCAGCATGAAACCGCCGTACGCGAGCACGTAGGCGCTGATGACCCACTGGAGTTCGCCCGGCGCCATGCCGAGGTCCGCCCTGATCGCGGGGAGGGCGACACCGAGCATCGACACGTCGACGCCTTCGAGGAAGATCGAGCCGCACAGCACGAACAGCAGTGCGCGGGCGCGCGGGGTCATGCGGGTTGGGCCACCGTCGACCGGCGGGCTCTGCGATGTCGTGTGCACTTCGCTCCTTGGTCCGTGTCTTGCATGCACATGCATCCTCTGTCATGTGCGGCGGACGCGGAAGAAGGCACTTTGAAGTCACCTGGTGGTCAGCGGGGCCCTAACCCCGTCTTCCCGTCCAGCAACTCACGCGCGGCGTCGAGGTGACCGGCGTGGCGTGCGGTTTCCTCGATCATGTGCAGGACGATCCGACGCAGGTCCGTGGTCTCGTCCCCCAACGAACCCGGGTGGCGCCCGACCGGGGCCGCGGACAACGGCGTGGACGCGAGCGCGACGTCGGACCGCTCGCACTGCTCCCGGTAGAACGCGAACACCTCCGACGGCGATCTCGGTGTGGTGAACGGCTCGGGGTCGACCCACGGCAGCGGATCGGCGTGCCCGGCGAGGATCTGCTGGAACCAGTGCCGCTCGGCGTAGCCCAGGTGTTCGACCATGGCCAGCGGTGTCCAGCCCGAGGGCAGGACCGGGGTCGTCAACGCTTCGTCGTCGAGTCCTTCCAGGATCGCCAACACCGCACCGCGCTGCGCGTCCAGGAACATCGTCAACGCGCTCTTCTCCTCGTCCACCTCGGCCCCCGTCGTCCGGATCACGTGATCGCCGGGAAGTTAACAGGCACCACCGACAATTCCGGTCAGCCCGACGCCGGGGGCGGCATCGCGACGTCCGCGGGGTCCTTGTCCGGCCGCAGCCCGCGCCACGACGAGTGCCGCAGCCGACCGTCCGCCGTCCACGTCCGGAACTCGACCTCGCCGACCAGTTCGGGCCGCACCCAGTGCGCGCGGCGTGCCTGGTCGAGCGGCACCGGGCCGGCGAACGGCGACGCCGTGCGGGCCAGTGGCAGCAGCCGTTCCCGGAGGTCGCGCAGCGCCGCGTCGGTGAAACCGGTGCCGACCTTGCCGACGTACCGGAGCCCGTCGTCGGTCGGCACGCCGAGCAGCAGCGACCCGACCGTGCCCGCGCGGCGACCGTCACCGGGCCGCCAGCCGCCGACCAACACCTCCTGCGTGCGCACCAACGGCACCTTCACCCACGCCGTCGACCGACGTCCGGGCTCGTAGCGGGAGGTGACCCGTTTGGCGACCACGCCTTCGAGCCCGTAGTCCTGGGCCACCGCCAGCACGTCCCGACCGTCCACGTCGGTGAACGACGGTGGCGCGCGCACCTCGTTCCGGCCGCTCAGGCCGAGCGCCGCCAGCTCCTCGCGGCGGGTCGAGTACGGCTCGCCGAGCAGCGACCGGCCGTCCAGGTGCAGGAGGTCGAACACGTAGTAGACGACGGGCACGCGGGCGAGCAGCTCGCCACCGGGGCGCGCGACGTGCATGCGGGACTGCAGGCGGCCGAAATCCGGTTGCTTCCGTGCGCCGAGAGCGACGATCTCCCCGTCCAGGACGGCGTCCCGGTCACCCAGGAGTGACGACAGCGCGCGGACTTCCGGGTAGGTCGCGGACACCTCCAGGTCGTTGCGGGTCAGCACCCGCACCCGCCCGCCGCGCACGTAGGCGACCGCCCGGACACCGTCCCACTTGAACTCGAACGCCCAGCCCGTGCCCACCGGGAGCGCGCCCGACGAGGCCAGCATGGGCCTGATCAGCTCGGGGAACCCCGACTCGGCGCGCAACGGCATGCGACCGTCCCTTGTAGACGGACATTCGCGCCAAGTGTCACCCCGGCGGCCCGGTGCCGCACGTCGGAGGTGCGGGCCGGGCCTGTTCCGAGCGTCGAATTCGGGGGTTCCGAACGTAGGACACGGTGGTTCTGAACGTTGGACTCACGGGTTCTGAACGTTGGACTCACTGGGGTTTGCGGCGTTCGAGCATGACGGTGTCGCGCCACGTGCCGTGGTGCTGGGCGATGCGTTCGCGGACGCCGACGGTGCGGAAGCCCGCCGAGTGGTGCAGGGCGATGCTGGCCCGGTTCTCCGGGAAGATGCCGGTCTGGAGGGTCCACAGGTCGCCCCCGTCGGCGGCGGTGACCTGCCGGTGCAGCAACGCCTTGCCCACGCCGCGCCCCCGGAAGCCCTCGCCCACGTACACCGAGTTCTCGGCCACGCCGGAGTAGCACTCGCGGGTGGACACCGGGGTGACGGCGGCCCAGCCGGCGACCTGGCCGTCCACGACCGCCACCCAGCGGTGGTCGGGGAGCCACTTGGACTCGAGCGCGCGGCGGCTCGGTGTCTCGGTCTCGAAGGTGGCGTTGCCGGTGGCGATGCCCTCGCCGTAGATCCGGCGCACGTCCGCCCAGTCCTCCTCGCGCAGGGCGCGGACGGTCACGTCGGGAGGCAGGTCGGTAGGGCAGCACGGCCGGGTGACGATCGTGCCCATCACCGCGTCGGCGGCGTGCGGCAGGCCGGTGCAGCACGCCGCGTTGACCGATACGAGGGTCGCGGTGCCCTCCTTGCGCAGCCGGACGAAGCCCACGTCGGCGAGTTTCCGCAGGTGGTGCGAGCACGTCGACTGGCTCACGCCGACCGCCTCGGTGAGCGCGCCGACGGTAATCTCGCCGGGATGGATGGCGACGGTGTGCAGCAGCCGCACTCTCGT
The DNA here is from genome assembly GCF_000716595.1 of Saccharothrix sp. NRRL B-16314. Classification (GTDB taxonomy): domain Bacteria; phylum Actinomycetota; class Actinomycetes; order Mycobacteriales; family Pseudonocardiaceae; genus Actinosynnema. The sequence continues at coordinate 4,737 of NZ_JNXC01000033.1, read as the reverse complement.
CGGGTCGGCCAGGCAGGCGAACCACTCCGCGTACGTGGTGGCGTCCTCCGGCGCGAGGCCTGGGGTGGGCAGCAGCGTCGTCATGGGCCCAGACTATCGACAAACACCGATGGTTGCATCTATCTACGTTCCTCGATACATTCTCCTCGTTCGATCGATGAACCCCGATGAAAGAGGTGTCTGGTGGACGAGCTCTCCGTGGTCGTGGTCGGTGCGGGGCCGGTCGGGTTGGCCGCGGCGGCCCACCTGCTTGAGCGCGGGTTGAGGCCGTTGGTGCTGGAAGCGGGCCCGCAGGCGGGTGCGGCGGTGGCGCAGTGGCGGCACGTCCGACTGTTCTCGCAGTGGTCCGAGCTGATCGACCCGGCCGCTCGCCGGCTGCTGGAGCCGACGGGGTGGCGTGCGCCCGACCCGGCCGGCTACCCGACCGGTGAGGAGTGGGCGGCGGAGTACCTGGTGCCGTTGGCGCGGGCGCTCGGCGACCACGTCCGGGTGAACGCACGGGTGGTCGGGGTCGCCCGCCGGGGACGGGACCGGGTCGTGGACGCCGGCCGTGACAGCGAGCCGCTGACGGTGCACGTCGAGGGCGGCGAGCGGATCACCGCCCGCGCCCTGGTCGACGCGTCGGGCACGTGGGGCGTGCCGAACCCGCTGGGCGGCGACGGGCTGCCGGCCGCCGGCGAGGCGGAGGCCTCGGACCGGATCGGCTACCGCGTGCCGGACGTGGTGGGCGAGCGGGCGCGGTACGCGGGCAAGCGGATCGCGGTGGCGGGCAGCGGGCACTCCGCGCTCACCGCCCTGGTCGCGCTGGCGGACCTGGCCGAGCGGCACCCCGATACGAAGATCACGTGGTTGCTGCGGCGCGGCGCGGTCGGTGCCGTGTTCGGCGGCGGCGAGGCGGACCAGCTGCCGGCGCGCGGCGCGTTGGGGCTCAAGGCGAAGGAAGCGGCGAAGGCCGGGCACGTCGAGGTGGTCACCGGGTTCCGCACGGCGGCGGTCGAGCGTGACGGCGAGCGCCTGGTGCTGGTGTCGCAGGACGGGCACCGGCTCGAACCGGTGGACGAGGTCGTGTCGCTGACCGGGTTCCGGCCGGACCACTCGTGGCAGTCCGAGGTGCGGCTGGACCTCGACCCGGTGCTCCAGGCGCCCACCAAGCTCGCCCCGCTCATCGACCCGAACGCGCACTCGTGCGGCACCGTCTACCCGCACGGCGCGAACGAGCTGCGGCACCCCGAGCCGGGCGTCTACCTGGTGGGCATGAAGAGCTACGGCCGCGCGCCGACGTTCCTCGCGCTGACCGGGTACGAGCAGGTGCGCAGCGTGGTCGCCGAGATCGCGGGCGACCACGAGTCGGCCGCGAAGGTCGAGCTGACGCTGCCGGAGACCGGCGTGTGCGGCGGGTCCGGCGTGTTCGACGTGGCGAAGCCGGAGTCGTCGGGCTGCTGCGGCGGCCTGCCGGTGGCGGACCTGACCCTCACCGCGCCGGGTGCGCGGGTCTGAGGTGGCGGGGCCCGGCGTGATCGAGGGGCACGCCGGGCCCCGCCGCGTGCTGGTGGTGCTGTGCCTGACGCAGATCACCAGCTGGGGGGGTGCTGTTCTACGGCTTCCCGGTGCTGGCACCGGCCATCGCGGCCGACCGTGGTTGGTCCGGCGCGGCGGTGACCGGCGCGTTCTCGGTGGCGCTGCTGGTCAGCGCCGTGGTCGGGGTGCCGGTCGGGCGGCTGCTCGACCGGCACGGCCCCCGCCTGGTGATGACGGTCGGGTCGGTGCTGGCGGTCGCGGCGCTGGGGGTGGTCGCGTCGGCGCGGTCCCTGGCGTGGTTCTACGCGGGGTGGGTGCTGGTCGGGGTGGCGATGGCCGGGGTGCTGTACCAGCCCGCGTTCGCCGCCCTGACCCGCTGGCACGGCGCGGAACGCCGGGTGGCCGCGCTGACCGTCGTGACGTTGGCGGGTGGGCTGGCGAGCACGGTGTTCGCACCGCTCACCGACGCGCTGGCCGGGCACTTCAGCTGGCGGGAGACGTACCTGGTGCTCGCCGCGCTGCTGGCCGTGCTCACGGTGCCCGCGCACCTGTTCGGGCTGCGGCTGCCGTGGCCCGCCCACCCGGCGGCGGCGGACGGGAGCCGGCCGACCACGATCGCGCGCAGCCGTCCGTTCGTGCTGCTCGTGGTCTCGATGAGCATCGGCGCGCTGGCCGTCTACGGGATCGTCGTCGCTCTCGTGCCGCTGTTCGTGGAACGGGGCGTCTCCCCCACCACCGCCGCCTGGGCCCTCGGCTTGAGCGGTGTCGGCCAGGTTCTCGGACGCCTCGGCTACGGGCGTCTGGTGGCGAGGTTCGGCGTGAAGGCCCGAACCGCGGGCGTCCTGTCCGCGGCGGCGATCACGACCCTCCTCTTGGGACTGGTACCCGGTCCGGCGGTCGCGCTGGTCGCCGCCGCCGTCCTGGCGGGGACCGTCCGGGGCGTCTTCACGCTCACCCAGGCCACCGCCATCTCCGACCGCTGGGGCACCGCCCACTACGGCCGGCTCAGCGGTGTCCTCCACGCACCGCTGACCGTCACCGCCGCCGTCGCACCGTGGGCCGCGATCGCGCTCGCGGGGCCGCTGGGCGGGTACCCGGCGGTGTTCACCCTGCTCGCGGTGATCGGACTGGTCGCGGCGGCGATCTCCCTCAAGTCCGTGCCGTCCCGACGGGAGACCTACCCCGACGGGACCTAAACTGAGGAGCAGGACGTCTCAGGGGGCTGCGGTGGCTGTGGGTAGTGACGAGTTCTTCCGGGTGGTGGACGCGCTCGCCGACGTCGAACGCGCGGAGAGCGGGCAGTACAGCTCGTTCAGCGTGCGCGGCAAGCGGTTCGGCTACTACTGGCCGCGCACGCAGACGGTCGGCCTGAAGCAGACCATCTCGGAACAGCTCGCGCTGGTGGCCGAGCGGCCGGACGTCTTCGAGGAGCAGTTCACGTCCGGCGGCTTCGGCTGGGTCGTCGTCCACCTCGAGGGCGTCGAGGCCGACGAGTTGGCCGAGCTGGTCTTCGAGGCGTGGCGGCTGTCCGCGCCCGAGGAGCTGATCGCCCTGGTGCCCGACCCTGCCCGAGCCGGCTGACGGTTCAGGCGATCGGCACGTCCAGGTCGGCGAGCAGGGCGCGCACCCGGCGTTCGATCTCGTCGCGCACCGGGCGGACGTCGGCCACGTCCCTGCCCTCCGGGTCGTCCAGGGTCCAGTCCAGGTAGCGCTTGCCGGGGTGGACGGGGCACGCGTCGCCGCAGCCCATCGTGACCACGACGTCGGCGGCGCGGACGATCTCGTCGGTCCACGGCTTGGGGAACTCGCCGGTGATGTCGATCCCGCGTTCGGCCATCGCCGCGACCGCGGACGGGTTGATCTCGTAGCCCGGCTCGGAGCCGCCGGACCACGCCACCGCCGCGTCCCCGGCGAGGTGTCGGAAGAAGCCCAGCGCCATCTGGCTGCGACCGGCGTTGTGCACGCACAGGAACAGCACGGTCGGCTTGCCGTCCTGGTGGTGGCCTTCCACCCGCGCCAGGGCTTGCAGGCGTTGGCGGGCGAACCGCTCGGCCAGCAGCGGCAGGTAGTTCGGGACGGTGCTGTGCGCGGCGAACCGGTCGTAGCTGGAGTGCAGGAACCGCTCGATCGTCTCCGCGCCGAACACCCCGTCGAACGACTCCCGCAGCCGGACGGCGGAGGTGCGCAGGGCGAGCTGCTGGTCGACGCTCAGGTCATGGCGGCGGTGCTCGCCGGTCTCGGTCATCGTCCCGGTCCTCCGGTCATATCGCTCAAGCTTCATTGACTCAATAGTGGTTGAGCAATATGGCCGGCGTCAACACGTTGACTGCGTGAACCCGCTCAAGCATGATTGAGTCAATGACTACTGACTGGCCTTCGGGCACCGTGGCCCGTGCCCGCGTGCACGCGGCCCTCGGCGAGCCCGCGCGGCTCGCCCTGGTCGACCTGCTCGTGCTCGGCGACGCCTCGCCCGGCGAGGTCGGTCGCAAGCTCGGGCTGCCGAGCAACCTGCTCGCCCACCACGTGAAGCTGCTCGAACAGGCGGGCGTGGTGGAGCGGTCCCGGTCGGAGGGCGACCACCGGCGCACCTACCTGCGCCTGCGCACCTCCGCCCTGGCCGACCTCGTGCCGACCGGGCTGCGGCAGGCGCCTCGGGTGGTGTTCGTGTGCAGCCACAACTCGGCACGCTCACAGCTGGCCGCCGCGCTGTGGAAGAAGAGCAGCGCCGTACCGGCTGCGAGCGCGGGCACCCGACCGGCCGAACGGGTCCACCCGCTGGCCGTCGCCACCGCCCGCACGCACGGCCTGTCGCTGCACCGCGCCCGCCCGCACCACCTGGACGACGTGCTGCGCCCCGACGACCTGGTCGTCGCGGTCTGCGACAACGCGCACGAAGAACTCGAAGACTCACCGCACACCGCCCGGCTGCACTGGTCCGTACCCGACCCGGCCGCCGTCGGCACCGAGGACGCGTTCGACATCGCCTACCGCGACCTCGCCGACCGCGTCGAACGCCTCGTGCCCGCCGTCCGCCCCGCCACCGAGGAATCCTGAATGCCCCGCCCGTTGTCCCACCGGCTGGTGGCCGAGTACCTCGGCAGCCTGCTCCTCGCCGCCCTGGTGATCGGCTCCGGCATCGCCGCCCAACGCCTCTCCCCCGGCGACGTCGGCCTGCAACTGCTGGAGAACGCCGCCGCGACCGCCGTCGGCCTCTACGCC
>NZ_JNXC01000032.1 GCF_000716595.1 Saccharothrix sp. NRRL B-16314 | reverse complement strand
GGGTCTTTCTCGTAGGTGTGCATGGTTCCTCGTGTGCGCGGGTGGGTGGGTGGGTGGGTGCGGCGGGTGCGGGCGCGTGGGGAGGTCCGCGCTCCGTGTCACCCGCCGCACCATGTCCGGCCGGTGTGCGGACCGGTCGGTGGTCGAATGGACATTTCTGTCAGTCACCGTGAAGGCGGCGGCGCGGGTAATCCGAACTCGGAGAGCAAGGGCACGGTCGGTTTCGGGCGGTCCTCGTCGGAGTCCTGCGTTCCGGAGAGCCGGCCCAGGACGAAGTCGAGGGCGTCGTGCAGTGCGTGGTCCTGGCCGTCGGCGGGCAGCAGTCGGTGCGGCAGACCGAGATCGCGCAGGACGGCGCCGACGTGGTGGTCGGCCAGTTCCCTGAAGACCTGGTCAGGGTCGCGGGGTTTGTTGTCGCCCAAGGGGATTCCGGGGTCGAGGACGGTGCGGTAGACCAGGTCGTAGCTGGTGCTGTGGTCGCGGACGAGGGTTTCCAGTCGCGTCTGCACGTCGGGGTCGGGTTGTTCGCCCCGGTGGGCGAGGGCGGCGCGGTAGTAGCCCAGCGCGTCGGGGACCGCACGGTCGACCAGCACGACATCGCCGTGCAGCCACGATTCGAGCTCGTCGCTGATGCCCCTGGTGATGATCCACAGGGTGGAGGCCCACGTGTGGTTGCGCAGGATCGGCAACCCGACGCGTTGCGCCTGCTCGCCCAGATCGGCGACGGTGGCCACCTGGATCTGTTCACGACGCAGCTCGTGGGCCAACCGGGCCAGGAAGACGCTCTTGCCGGTCGAGTGGGTGCCCAGCACCGCCACCACGACCGGCTTCTCGACCTCTGCGGTCACCACAGCCCGTCCTCTGGTTTCCGGTCGGGCAGGAAGTCGGCGAGTGCGGCCGTGTGGACCAGGTCGTCCCAATCCAGTCCGGACTGGTCGACCAGGGTGTGGAAGAGATGCCAGGTGCACCAGGTGTCGTAGCCGGCGCGGTGGGGTCGCTGTTCGCCGATGCCGGTCGTGTCCAGTCCGATGTGGGCGACGAGTCTGTCGAGGCTGTAGCCGGGCAGGCCAGGCCAGAGGTGTTTGGCGAGTTTGAGGGTGTCCAGCACCATCGGCGGCTCCCAACCGGGCAGGTGCGCGCGCAGCACCCGGTATTCGGTGCTCGCGTTGTGCGCGACCAGAGTCCGGCCGGTCAACGCCGGCTGGACCTCGTGGGACACGCCGTGCCACCGTGGCTTGCGTTCGACCTGCTCATTGCCGATGCCGTGGATCCGGCGGGCGAACGCGGTGATCGGGACGGCGGGGCGCACCAGCCAGGAGCGCAGGTCGCGTGCGGTGACCGGGCCGTCGACGGGAAGCACGGCGATCTCCACTATCTGGGGCGGCCGGCCGCCGTTGCCTTCGATGTCGACCACCACCAGCGGATGCTCGTGCAGCACAGCGGGCAACTGCGCAACGGGTGGCGGGGCGGTCATGGTGCCTCCACGGTGGTGGGCCAGCCGAGGTCGGCGCGGCCGTGACGGTGCGGGTGGTGCGGCTTGGCCACGTCGTGGACCTGGAAGCCGAAGCTGTGCTGCATGAGGTAGCGGGCCTGCTCGTCCAGTCCGTCCACGACCACGGCCCGGTCGGTGATCGCGACCAGCCTGCCGCCCAGTTCCCGTGCCAGCGCGGCGGACGTGTTCGGGTCCGGCGGGTTCCACTCGGTCGCGCACCGGCCCAACTGCGCGACAGGGCAGATGTCGCACAGCTCGCGGATGCCGTAGTGGCCGTTGTAGTCCGCCACGCCGTGCGCGTACGCGACCGCGCAGGAAGTCTTGCGGAACAACACCGCACCGGAGTGGCGCGCGGCGGCGGTCAGGATTCGCTGCTCCAACCGCTCCGGGAACACCTTGCGCCGCGCCCCTGCCTCGTACGGCTCGGGCAGGCCCTGCGTCCGGTAGTAGTCGCGGATCTCGTCGCGGTAGAACAGGCCGGTGAACACCGTCGCGTGCGCGAGCCGGCCGAGTTCCAGAGCCTGTGACAAGTGGTCGTCGGTGTCGTTGAGACCCGGCACGATCGGACGCCAGTACAACACCACCCGATACCGGTCGGCGTGTTCGAACGCCGTGCGCAACGACGCCGCGGCGATACCGGAGTCGACCGGTTCGATCCGGACGTCGTCGATACCCGAATGAGTGACGAGCACGGTCACTTTCAGATGGCGCAACGCGTTCAGCGCGGCGCAGTCCTCCGGCTCCACCCGCCACCGGGTGATCACCAGCACGTGATTGGTCAAGCCCCGCCCGTCCAGCAATCGCAACAACCGGAACAGGTGCGGCTTCACCGAGGGCAACATCGGGTCCGTCGCCCTGTTGAGCAACTGGATCGGCGTGACGTGGGGTCGGAAGAACCGGTGACCGGTCAACAACGCCACCGCCTCGTCCTCTCCCATCAACGCGCGCGGCACCTTCATCCCGAAATTCCCGAACAGGTGCCGCACGCAGTACCCGCAGTCCAGCGGACACCCCACGATCCAGTTCAGGCTCAACCCCGACTTGCGGTACTCGACCACCTCCACCAACTCCGGCCTCAGCCGGACCCGCTCTGCCTCGTCGAGAAGCCGCACCCTGACACCCCCTCGCCCTCGCCCTGCCCCTGCGGTCGCATCAGTGCGCCTGCCTCCCCTGATCACCCGATTCAGCCTGGGGCCATTCGACCCGTACCAGCTACGATTGCGGAACGGGGCAAACCGGTTACGCAGAGCATTTGCCCTCTATTTGCCCCCTGCCACAGCGGAGCGGACCGTGACCGAAGACCGGACGCACGACCAGGCGCGTCCCGCAGCGGCGCTGCTCGCCGACGAGATCAAGCGCCGCCGCAACGCCGCAGGACTCAGCCAGCCACAACTCGCCCAACGAATCGGCTACACCCGCCAGTACGTGTCACTGGCCGAACGCCCCGGCCACAACCTGCCCTCACTCGAAGTCGTCAAAGCCATCGACGAAGCCCTCGGCGCGGATGGACACCTCATCGCCCTCCGCGAGCAAGGTAAGGCGGAACAGCGGAGGAGTCGCAAGGGTAATAAGGCGGCAAAGTCGATCGATCTGCCTGCAACCGCTCTGGATGTCGAGCCATGGGTAATTGCCGACAATCTGACACGGTCTGGTATCGACGGTGCCGCGTTGGATAACATGGAAAAGGCGGCCTACGCCTACGCGCAGCGATACCCGGCGATTTCGCCCGACCGGCTGTGGCCGGCTGTGTCCGGCCAGATCACCCGGATCAACGAGGTGTTGTCGAGTCCACAGCCGCTGCGGTTGCGTCGCCGTGCGGTGTCTCTGTTGGGTGTATTGACGGGCATCGCCGGGAACTTGTGCTTCGACCTCAACCGTCACGATCAGGCTGGTGGCTACTTCGACGTGGCCGAGTTGGCCGCCCTCGAAGCGGAGTCCCCGGACCTTGCCGCCTGGGTCTTCGCCGTCCGCTCACTTGGCCCGTTCTTCACCGGGGACTACCGTTCCGCAGTCGATCTGCTGGTTCGCGCCGACCACGAAAGCAACTCGTCCAGTCCGCGACGTCGCGCTTGGGTGAATGCTCTGTTGGCGCGTGCCGCAGCGGCGTTGGGCGGCACCCAAGCCAGCCTGAAGGCGCTGGACGCTGCCTATCGCTACGTCGGCGAGATCAGTGATCCACAGGAGGGAACCGACTTCTTCGATGCGGTCCGCCTGGACGGCATCGCGGGCACCACCTATCTCCTCCTACGTCAGACCGGACCCGCCACGTCGTTGTTGCGAGCCGCACTCGAACGGCGTGCCGGACACGATGTGAAGGGACGAGCACTTCTAGCTCTTGATTTGGCCGAGTGTCTTCTCTACGACGATGAGCCGGTCGAGGCGGCCCGAATGGCCATCACCGCACTGGACTGGGCGGACGAAGCGATGATCGAACCAATCCTGACCCGGGCACAAGCTCTCCGCGTCCAGATGGTTCGCTCGGTCGGACTGGCGGGCACGCGGAGCCTTGACGCCAGGCTCAGGGAGGTGGCACGTGGCTGACGATTCGGCACAGTGGACGGTCCGGGGAAGCCGGAGGGTGTACGCCTCCGAGTGGGTCAACGTCGACCTCGACGACGTGGAGATCCCCGGCGGCCCGCGCTTCGAGCACCACGTCCTCCGCTTCCCTCGCGCATCGACCGGAGCCGTCGTGGTCGACGGTGACCGCATTCTGTTGCTGTGGCGGCACCGTTTCACCACCGACACCTGGGGCTGGGAGATCCCCGCAGGGTGGTCGGAAGAAGGCGAAGATCCGGTCGAAGCCATCATCCGCGAGGTCCGCGAGGAAACTGGGTACGAGCCCCAGAAGATCACACCCCTGGTCACCTACAGCCCCATGACTGGCATCAGCACCCAGCGATACCACGTGTACCTGGCTGAAACTCCGTCGCTGGTTGGCGTACCTGAAGCCGCCGAAGCCAGCCGAGTCGAATGGATACCAGTGACCCACGTGCCAGCCCTGATCGCCACTGGGCAGATCACCGACGGCCCATCGCTCACCGCACTGGCGGTCTACCTCGCCACTGCCGGATGCTCCCGGACAACACAGTCCTCAGGCGCCGCTGACGAATGACACGCTGCAGAGACAGGCGTCGACCCCTGATCCAAAGCTGGCAGGCCGGCGCTGCCTTCCCCGACCCGACCGACTCTCCCGCGCGAGGAGACGCAGCCACCAGAGCCGGATTGGTCCGCGCCTCGGGACCATCCCGCTCGCGCGGGAAATACGAACTGGACCGGGGGCTGGAAGTCGCATTTCGACGGACCAGCCTGCTTGCGGGGGAAGACTGCGACCGCGGTGCGGCAGGCCCGCCCAGTCGTGGGACCACCCCCGCTCGCGCGGGGAAGACCAGGACACAACGCATCACGCCGGTCGGCTCCAGGAGGAACTGGTCAAGCTCGGTCGTGTCCCGCTGCTCGTCGTGGACGAGGTCGGCTACATCCCGTTCGAGGCCGAGGCCGCCGACCTGTTCTTCCAGCTGGTCTCGTCCCGCTACGAACGGGCGAGCCTGATCGTCACCAGCAACAAGCCCTTCGGCCGGTGGGGGCGAGGTCTTCGGTGACGATGTCGTGGCCGCGGCCATGATCGACCGGCTGGTCCACCACGCCGAGGTCATCTCGATGAAGGGGGACAGCTACCGCCTCAAGGACCGCGACCTCGGCCGCGTCCCCGCGGCCAGGACCACCGGCTGAAGTTCGAAGGAGCGGGGGTGGGTCCGTTTTCAAACGACGCTGCTGGGTCCACATTCGAGCGCCGTTGACAGGGACCACCCCCGCGCGCGCGGGGAAGACCTCAACGAGAACGGTGTGCAGGCCACCGTCGACGGACCACCCCCGCTCGCGCGGGGAAGACCTGGCCACGCACGTGCACCTGGCGAGCGGCCGGGGACCACCCCCGCTCGCGCGGGGAAGGCCTCAAAATGACGCCCGACCACATCGACGACGCCGGACCACCCCCGCTCGCGCGGGGAAGACGAACGCCTTGCCGGCGTCGCCCGGGTCGTTGACGGACCACCCCCGCTCGCGCGGGGAAGACCCCGGGCCGCGCTTCTGGTCGCTCGTGCAGTACGGACCACCCCCGCTCGCGCGGGGAAGACCTCGTGCCGCTGACGGCGGGTGCGGCCTGGCTGGGACCACCCCCGCTCGCGCGGGGAAGACGGTACGGCCTCCACGGTTCGCACTGCGAGCAGCGGACCACCCCCGCTCGCGCGGGGAAGACACCCCGCTCGACGAGCAGCACGGACGGGACGCCCGGACCACCCCCGCTCGCGCGGGGAAGACACTTCTTGACCAAAGGCTTTAGGTGGCGCTGTGCTGTTATTGCATCGGTTTGATTGTGGGTGATCGGCCATCGAACCGCGTGGCCGTGAGGGTACAGGTCGCTGCTTCGGACGGTCGGGCGCTCGATCGTCGTAGTCGTGGACAGTGCTGGTGCGGTGCGGATGGTGCAGTGGGTGCGGTGTGGCCCACGGGCTGGACGCCCGTGGGCCACACGGCGTTGGGCTCAGTCCATGGCGGCGCGCAAGGACGCTGGGCGCATGTCCGTCCACACCTCGTCCACGTGCGCGGAGCACTCGTCCTTGGTGCCCTTGGTGCCCTCGAACCTCCACCCGGCGGGCACGTCGTGGTGTGCGGGCCACAGGGAGTACTGGCCCTCGTCGTTCACGAGCACCTGGTAAGCGATGTCGTCCCTCATGCCTTCTCCTCCTGAATCTTCCCGTACGCCCGCAGCGTCGGGCTCAACGTGACGAAAACCGTGACCAGCGCAATCCCCACCGCACACACCACCACGGCGGTCCGGGCGGACAGCGTTTCGGTCAGTGCGCCGCCCACCAGGGGGCCGATGGCGCCCGCCGTCCCGACGACGACCCCCATCACCCCGCTCAGCCGTCCCCTCAGCTCGTCAGGCGTCAACAACAGCTGGTGGGTGCTGATGGTGGTGTTGGCGGTCGGCGCGAGGAACGCCATCAGCGCGAACAGCACCCCGATCAGGTACGCCGACTCGACCAGCAACGCGCACGGCACCAGCAGCGTCAGCACCCAGAACACCGACGCGATGGACCGGTGCGGCCCGAGCACCCGGTGCAGGAACGGGGCGGCCAGGGCACCCAGCACACCGCCCACCCCGAGCATCGCCGCCATCACGCCGATCGCGCCGGCCGACTCGCCCTGGTCCTTCACCAGCACGATGACGACCAGGTAGAACGCGGTGAAGAACAGGTTCAGCACCACCGCGCACAGCGCCGTCACCCGGATCTCGCGCCGGCTCCACACCCACCGCAGCCCCTGACCGATGGACCGCAGCAAGTGCGGGTGGGACTCGACCGGCGCGGACGGCGGCACCCGCAGGAACAGCAGGGCCACGAACGCCACCACGTGCGTGACCATGTCCACCAGGAACGGCAGCCACCGCGTCACGGCGAACAGCACACCGCCCAGCGCCGTCCCCGCCATCTGCCCCAACGACGACCGGGCGCTGTTCATCGCCACCGCCGTCGCCAGCTGGGACTCCGGCACGAGCCGGGGCAGGCACGCGTCCTCCGCCGGCTCGAACAACGCCCGGCACACGCCCAGCACCGCGGCCACCGCCATGATGTGCGCGATCGTGACGGCGTCCACCCACAACGCCACCACCAGCCCGCCCAGCGCCACCACCTGGACCGCCTCGCAGCACAGCATGATCCGACGGCGGTCCCACCGGTCCACCAACGCCCCGGCGGGCAGCCCCACCAGCAGTTGCGCCGTGGCGTCCACCGTCAGCACCAGCCCGGACAGCACCGGCGACCCGGTCAGCACCAGCACCAGCAGCGGCAGCGCCAGCATCGAGGCGCTGAAGCCCACCTCGGCCAGCGCCTGACCGCCCCACAGCAGCGTGTAGTTCCGGTTGCGCGCCAACGACGTGGTCATGCGGCACCTCGACAATCCGCGGCGATGGCCCGCAACGCCGCGCCGAAGTCGGCGACCACCGCTTCGATCTCCGCCGCCGAGTGCACGGCCGGGTGGTAGTACCAGGTGAAGCCCAACGTCCGGCCGGCCTCGCCGACCACGTCGAGCACGTGGTCTCCGGCGTCCGCCGGGTCGTGGTCCAGGCCGACGGACGGCAGCGCCGACCGGTACAGCCCGGTCGACTCGGCCGAACCGCCGTCGAACTGGCCCAGGTAGTTGAACGACACCGCGGGCCGCCCGGCGTCGGGCACCAGGCCGTGCTGCCGCAGCGCCCCGTAGCCGAAACCGTTGCCCGGCACGGCGCGCAACTGCCGCCGCACCGCCTTCACCCGGTCCCGCCACGTCCCCTCCGGCAGGTCAAGCGCCACCGGGAACATGGTGGTGAACCAGCCGACGGTCCGCGAGAGGTCCACGTCCAGCACGTCCTCCCGCCCGTGGCCCTCCAGGTCCACCGCGACCCGCGACGACCCGGTCCACCGGGACAACGCCCACGCCAACGCGGTCAGCAGCACGTCGTTGATCCGGGTCCGGTACGCGGCGGGCGCACCGCGCAGCAACACGTCCGTGTCCTCCTCCGACAACTCCACCGTGACGGCTTCCGTCCCGCCCTGAGGCGGCGGAGACGGCGGGAACGGCGTGCTCCAGTGCTCGATCTCCTCGTCCAACCCACCGCCGAGCACGTGGGCTTCCAACCGCCGCGCCCACTCCTGGTACGAGGTCGTCTTGGCACCGAGGTCATCGCCCCGGTACGCGGTCTCCAGGTCGTCGAGCAGGACCCGCCAGGACACCCCGTCCACCACCAGGTGGTGCGCGACCAGCAACAACACCGGCTGCGCGGCCCGGAACAGCACCGCCTTGAACAACGGCCCGGTCTCCAGGTCGAACGACGCGTGCACCTCGTCCGCGACGGCTTCCACCTCCGACATCCCGTCGACGACGGTCAGCACGTCTACCTCGCCGACGTCGTCGTTGTGCTGCCGCCACACCCCGTCGACCGACGTGAACCGCAGCCGCAGAGCGTCGTGGTGCGCCACCAGCACGCCCAACGCCCGCCGCAACGCCGCCACGTCCACCGCCGGGTCCAGCTCCACCATGTGCGACTGGTTGAAGTGGTGCGGGTTGCTCCGCCCCGAGTGCAGGAACCAGTGCTGGATCGGCGTCAACGGCACGTCACCCACCACCGGCGCCCGATCGGCCGCCGACACGGCCTCCACCGACACGTGCGGCGCCAGGGACGAGATGGTCTGGTGCGTGAACAGGTCCCGCGTGGCGAACCGGTACCCGGCCTGCCGCGACCGCGCCACCACCTGCATGCTCAGGATCGAGTCACCGCCGAGCGAGAAGAAGTTGTCCTCCACCCCGACGCGCGGCACGCCGAGCACGTTCGCCCACACCGCCGCCAGCGCCTCCTCCACCGGCCCCGACGGCGGCACGTACTCGCCGCCGGTCACCGCCGAGAAGTCCGGCTCCGGCAGGCGTGCCCGGTCGACCTTGCCGTTCGAGCTGATCGGCAACGCGTCCACCGGCACGAACAGCGACGGCACGAGGTAGTCCGGCAGCGACTCGCCCAGGAAGTCCCGGACCTTCGCCACCTCACCCACCACGTACGCGACGAGCCGCTTGTGGCCACGGGCGTCGGCCCGCGCCACCACGACCGCCTCGCGCACGTCCGGGTGCCGCAGCAGGGCCGTCTCGACCTCGCCGAGCTCGATCCGGAACCCGCGGATCTTCACCTGCTCGTCGGCGCGTCCGACGAACTCCAGCACCCCGGAGGCGTTCCACCGCACCACGTCGCCCGTGCGGTACATCCGCGACCCGGGCGGCCCGAACGGGTTCGCCACGAACCGCGACGCCGTCAGCCCCGGCCGGTCCAGGTAGCCGCGCGCCAGCCCGACGCCCGACACGTGCAGCTCACCGGCCACCCCGATCGGGACGGGCCGCAGCTCGCCGTCCAGCACGTGCACCCCGGTGCCCGGGATCGGCCGCCCGATCGGCGGCGCGCCACCGGGTTCCAGCGGTCCGCTCCACGACGTGACCACAGTGGACTCGGTCGGCCCGTACGCGTTGACCATCCGCCGGCCGGGCGCCCACCGCCGCACGAGGTCCGCCGAACACGCGTCACCGCCCACGACGAGCGTGCGGAACGTCGGCAGCGCCACGTCCGGCACGGTGGCCAGCGCCACCGGCGGGATCAGCGCGTGCGTCACCCCGTAGGTGTCGATCACCTCGGCCAACTGGTCGCCCAGCAGCGGCCCCGGCGGCGGCACGACGAGCGCCGCACCCGCCGGCAACGACAGGCACAGCTCCAGCACCGACGCGTCGAAGCTGGGGGAGGAGAACTCCAGCACCCGGTCACCCGGCGACACGTCGAAGTGGGCGATCTCCGCCGCCGAGAACGCGGGCAGACCGGCGTGCGTCACCACGACGCCCTTCGGCCGCCCGGTCGACCCGGACGTGTAGATCACGTACGCCGGGTGCTCCGGCCGCACCGCCACACCGGGATTCGTGTCGGGCTGCCCGGACACGTCGACCGGACCGTCCAGCACCACCAGCGGCCGGGCGTCGGCCAGCATGAACGAGATGCGCTCCGCCGGGTACTCCGGGTCGACCGGCAGGAACGCGGCGCCGGCCTTCAGCACCGCCAACTCGGCCACCACGAGGTCCACCGAGCGGGGCAGCCGCAGCGCGACGACCCGCTCCGGTCCGGCGCCGAGCCCGATCAGGTGGTGCGCCAGGCGGTTCGCCCGTGCGTTCAGGTCGGCGTACGTGACGTCGACCGCGCCCGTCAGCGCCAACGCGTCCGGCGTCCGCACCACCTGCGCCTCGACCAGCTCCACGAACCCGAGACCGTCGAACGCAGAACCCGCAGAACCCGCAGAACCCGCAGAACTTGCCGGACCCGTGGAACCCCACGCCTCCACCGTCTCCAGCTCCGCGTCCGGCACCACCGGCAACGACCACAGTGGACGGTCGGCGTCCGCCGCGATCCCGGCCAGCAGCACGCCCAGGTGCTCGACCAGCCGCCCGACCGTGCCCGCGTCGAACAGGTCGGTGTTGTACTCGACCGACCCGTGCAACCGCCCGTCGTCCGCCTCGGCGAATTCCACGGTCACGTCGAACCCGGTGCTCACCACGGGCTGCGCGACGTCCGACGCGTCCAGTCCCGGGAAGCCGGTCGCCTGCGGCGCGTTCTGCAACGCCACCACGGCCTGGAACAACGGCGTGCGACTGGTGTCGCGGTCCGGCTGCACCGCGTCCACCACCCGCTCGAACGGCACCTCCTGGTGCGCGAACGCGTCCAGCACGGTGTTCCGCGTCCGGACCAGGAACTCCGGGAACGTCTCGGACGGCTCGATCCGCGCCCGCAGCGTCACCGTGTTGACGAAGAACCCGATCAGGCCCTGCGTCTCCGGCCGGTCCCGCCCCGACGCCACCGTGCCCACCGCGAAGTCGTCCTGCCCGGACCACCGGTGGAACAGCACCTGGCAGGCCGCCACCAACGCCATGAACAACGTGCCGTCCACGGCCCGCGCCAGCTCGCGCAACCGGTCGGCCACCGCCGCGGGCACCGTGAACTCCGTCTGGGCGCCCGCCGTCGTCTGCACCGGCGGCCGTGGCCGGTCGGTCGGCAGCTCCAGCGCGGGCACGTCCGCCAGCTGCGCCCGCCAGTGGTCCAGCTGCGCGTCCAGCGGCTGTTCCCGTTGCCAGGCAGCGAAATCGCCGTACCGGATGGGCAGCGGGGGCAGCTCCTCACCGCCGTACAGGGCGGTCAGGTCGGACATCAGCACGCCGCCGGACCAGCCGTCGGTGACGATGTGGTGCGCGGTCAACGCCAGCACGTGGTCGTCCGGCCCGAGCCGCACCAGCACCGGCCGGAACAGCGGCCCCTCGGACAGGTCGAACGGCTCCACCGCGGGCATCTCGTCCACCACCGGCAGCACGACGTCCGCCGGCGGGTGCACCACCGCCACCGGCAGCCCGTCCACCGCCGGGAACGTGGTCCGCAGCGACTCGTGCCGCGCCACCACCCCCGTCAGCGCCCGTTCCAGCCGGGGCACGTCCAGCGCGCCGCGCAGTCGCACGGCCAGCGGCGTCACGTACTCGGTCCCGCCGGGGGAGAACTGGTCCAGGAACCACAACCGCTGCTGCGCGAACGACAGCGGCACGTCACCGTCGACCCGGGGGATCACCGTGACGTTCGAGGCGAACCCTGGAGGAGTGGTCCCGGAGAGGCGGGCCGCGAGCGCCATCACGGTCGGGTGGTCGAACAGGTCGCGCGGCGACACGTCGTAGGACGACCGCAGGCGCGACACCACCCGGATGCTGGAGATCGAGTCGCCGCCGAGGGTGAAGAAGTTGTCCTCCGCGCCCACCGCGTCCACACCCAGCACGTCGGCCCACACGTCCGCGACCAGCCGTTCGGCCTCGGTGCGCGGCGCGACGAACCCGCCCGCCGTCGACGCCTCCCGTTCCGGCGCGGGCAGCGCGGCCCGGTCCAGCTTGCCGCTGGCGTTGAGCGGCAACCGTTCCAGCGCCACGTACGCGGTCGGCACCATGTACTCGGGCAGTTGCCGCCCCGCGTGTTCGCGCAACCCGGCGGCGTCCACCTGCCCTGCCGGCACGTAGTAGGCGACCAGGCGGTTCTCCCGCAGGACGACCACGACCTGCGCCACGGCGTCGTGCGCGGCCAGCACGGCCTCGACCTCGCCCAGCTCGATCCGGAAGCCGCGCAGCTTGACCTGGTGGTCGGCGCGGCCCACGAAGGCCAACTGGCCGTCGTCGCGGACGCGGACCAGGTCGCCGGTCCGGTACATCCGCGCACCCGGCGCCCCGAACGGGTCGGCGACGAACCGCTGCGCGGTCAGCCCCGGCCGGTCCAGGTACCCGCGCGCCAAGCCGACACCCGAGACGTACAGCTCCCCGGTGACACCGACGGGAACGGGCTGCAACGCGTCGTCCAGCACCCGCACCGAGGTGCCGGGGATGGGCCGGCCGATCGGTGGCGTGCCGCCGGGTTCCAGCGCCTCGCTCCACGACGTGACGACGGTGGACTCGGTCGGGCCGTAGGCGTTGATCATCCGACGGCTGGGCGCCCACCGGCGCACGAGTTCGGCCGAGGTCGCGTCGCCGCCCACCACCAGGGTGCGCAGCGTCGGCAGCTCGCCATCCGCGACGGTGGCCAGCGCCGCCGGCGGGATCAGCGCGTGGGTGATGCCGAACCCGGTGACGAACCCGGCCAGCTGCTCGCCGAGCAGCGGTCCGGGCGGTGGCACGACCAGCGTGGCGCCGGCGGGCAGCGCCATCCACAGCTCCAGCACCGAGGCGTCGAAGCTGGGGGAGGAGAACTGGAGCACCCGGTCGCCCGGTGACACGTCGAAGCGCGCGATCTCGGCGGCCGAGAACGTCGCCAGGCCGGCGTGCGTGACGACCACGCCCTTCGGCTTGCCGGTCGAACCCGACGTGTAGATCACGTACGCCGCGTGTTGCGGTCGCAGCACCACGTCCGGTGCGTCGGCGGGCAGCCCGGCCAGGTTCGGCAGGGCGTCCAGGACGAGCGCCGGCCGTGCGTCGGAGAGCATGTAGGCGACGCGGTCCGCCGGGTACGAGACGTCCACCGGCAGGTAGGCCGCGCCCGCCTTGAGCACGCCCAGGATCGCGACGACGAGCTCCGGCGACCGCGGCAACGTCAACGCCACCACCGACTCCGGTCCGATGCCCGTCCCGATCAGGTGGTGCGCCAACCGGTTCGCGCGCTCGTCCAGCTCCCGGTAGGTCAGGCTCGTCCCGTCACTCGTCACCGCCACCGCGTCGGGGGTGCGCGCGGCCTGCGCGGCGAACCGCGACTTGATGGTGTCCTCCACCACGGCACCGGACGCGGGGCCGTGCCACGACGCGAGCACCCGGTCCAGGTCGGCGTCGGACAGCCACGGCAGCTCGAACACCCGCCGGCCCGGGTCGGCGCCGATCCCGTCGAGCAGCCGGCGCAGCCGGTCGCCGAGCGCGGTGACGGTGGCGGCGTCGAACAGGCGTGGGTCGTAGTTCAGCTCCACGTGCAGCGAGTCGTCCAGGTGCGCGGCCACGGTGAGCGGGAACGTGGTGGTGTCCGTGCCGCTCGCCTCGCCGACCCGCGGCCCGCCGTCGGGGGTGTCCTTGTCCACGGGGTAGTTCTCGAACGCCAGGAGGCTGTCGAACAGGCGGGAGTGCGGGTCCGACTCGATCCCGGCCCAACCCCGCAGCTGCGCCAGCGACACGTGCTCGAACCGCCGTGACTCGATCTGCGACTCCTGCAACCGCCGCAACCAGCCGACCACGTCGGCCTCGGGTTCGACCGACACCCTGGTGGGCACGGTGTTGATGAACATGCCGACCATCGACTCGACGCCGGGCAGCTCGGCCGGGCGACCGGACACCGTGCTGCCGAACACCACGTCCCGCCGGCCGGCGGTCCGGGCCAACAGCAGCGCCCACGCGCCCTGGACCAGCGTGTTCACCGTGAGGCCGTGGGTGCGGGCGACCGCGTCGAGGCGTTCGGCGGGCAGGTCGAGCACGACCCGGGCGGACGACTCGGCCCGGTGCGCCTCGGCCGGCGGCCGGTCGAACGGCAGGGGGGTGGGCGTCTCGAACCCGGCCAGCACGCCGCGCCAGTGCGACTCGGCGGCGGTCTGGTCCACGTCGGCGAGCCAGGCCAGGTAGTCGCGGAACGGCCGCCGGACCGGTGCCGGGCCGCCCGCGCACTCGTTCAGCACCTCGCCGAACACCTGCGCCGTGCTCCAACCGTCCAGCAGCACGTGGTGCGACGTCCACAGCAGGTCGACCTCGGTGTCGGACACCCGCCCGATCGTCAACCGCATCAACGGCGCCGCGGTCAGGTCCACGCCGGCGGCGGCGTCGGCCGCGACCAGCTCGTCCGTGACGTCCGCGTAGGTCACCGGCACGGTCACGCCGCGCCGGACGACCTGCACCGGCTCGTCCAGGCCCTCCCACACCAGGTCGGAACGGAGGATCGGCGTGCGGTCGACGACCCGCTGCCACGCACGCGCCAACCGCTCCGGGTCCACATCGGACAGTCGTACGCGCAGCTGGTTGACGTAGGCCGTGCCGTCGTCCACGAGGCTGTGGAACAACATGCCCGCCTGCAACGGCGTGAGCGGGTAGACGTCCTCCACGTCCCGGTCGGTGATCCGGTCCACCTGGTCGGCGGTGAGCGCCGCCAGCGGGAAGTCGGACGGCGTGCGGCCCCAGGCGTCAGGCCGGGCGCAGAACGCCACGATCCCGCGCAGGGCGTCCGCCATCCCGTCCGCCAACGCCCGCACCTCGGCCTCGTCGTGGACGTCGGTGGAGTACTCCCAGTCCACCACGAGTTCGCCCGCGGACACGGCGGCGGTGATGTCCAGCAGGTGCGGGCGGGTCAGGTCGTCCGGCACCTCGCGGCCGTGGTCGACCTCGGCGTCCGACGACTCGGCGAGCCCACCGCCCCACTGGCCCAGGTAGTTGAAGCAGACCCGCGGCAGCGCGCCGGTCACGCCGCGGTCGCCGTACTTGAGGGCTTCGTAGCTCAACCCCATGTCGGGGACGGCCCGCAACTGCTCCTTCACCGACTTGAGCGAGGTGCCCCAGTCGCCGTCGGGCAGTCCGAGCTCCACCGGGAACTGCGCGGTGAACCAGCCGACCGTCCGGGACAGGTCCACCCCCTCGAACAGCTCCTCGCGGCCGTGGCCCTCCAGCGCGATCAGCGCCCGCCCGCCGAACGCCGACGTGAGCGCGGTGAGCAGCACGTCGTTGACCCGGGTCCGGTAGGCGTCGGGGACGGCGTGCAGCAGCGCGTCCGTCTCGGCCCGGCTCAACCGGACCGACACGCTCCGCGCGGTGCCGGCCGTCGTCGGCACGGGTTCCTCCACCGGCACGGCGGCCCAGTGCGGCAGGGCGCCGTCGAACCGGCCGTCCCGCACGTGCCGGTCCAGCCTGCGCGCCCAGTCGGTGAACGCCGTGCTCTTCGGGCCGAGTTCGCCACCGGCCAGCACGGTGTCCAGGTCCGCCAGCACGATCCGCCACGACACCGCGTCGACCACCAGGTGGTGCGCGGTGACGAACAGCCTGCCACCGGGGAACAGCACCGCGCGCAGCAACGGGCCGCGCCTCAGGTCGAGGCTCGCCCGAGCGAGTTCGGCCTCGGCGGCGAGGTCGGGAGTGGTCGCGACGCAGAACACGTCGGACTCGTCCTCCGCCACTTCCTGCCGCCAGACGCCGTCCACCTGGCTGAACCGCAGCCGCAGCGCGTCGTGGTGGGCGACGACGGCCCGCACGGCGGCCTGCACCGCGGCGGGCTCGACGTCGCCCAACTCCACCACCACGGACATGGTGAAGTGCGCCAACGGTCCCTGTTCCGTGAAGAACCAGCGCTGGATCGGGGTGAGGGGCGCATGACCAGGCGAATCAGGCATGACGGGCTGGTGGTTCGGCCCGCTGGTCGTGGTGACGGCGAGCGCGAGGTCCGCGACCGTCTGGCGCAGGAAGACGTCCTTGGAGGTCAGCTCCAGCCCCGCCTGGCGGGCCCGCGACACGACCTGCATGCTCAGGATCGAGTCGCCGCCGAGCGCGAAGAAGTTGTCCCGCGCGCCGACCCGCTCGACACCCAGCACGTCGGCCCAGATGTCGGCGAGCGTGGCCGCGACACCCGGTTCGGGCGCCACGTACCCGGCGTCGGTGAACGTCGGCGCGGGCAGTGCCCGCCGGTCCACCTTGCCGCTCGGCGTCAGGGGCAGCGCCTCCAGCGGCACGAACGCGGACGGCACCAGGTAGTCCGGCAGCCGCTGCTTGAGCCAGCCGGCCAGGTCGGGCGCCGTGCCGACGGTGTAGGCGACCAGCCGCTGGTGGCCGTTGTGCTCGCGTGCCACCACGGCCGCCTGGGTCACGGCGGGGTGGTGCAGCAGCGCCGACTCCACCTCGCCGGGTTCCACCCGGAACCCGCGGACCTTCACCTGGTCGTCGTCGCGGCCCAGGTAGTCGAGCTGGTCGCCGACCCAGCGGACCCGGTCGCCGGTGCGGTACATCCGGGAGCCGGGCTCGCCGAACGGGTCGGGCAGGAACCGCTGCGCGGTGAGACCCGGCCGGTTGAGGTAGCCGCGCGCGACCTGTGCGCCGCCGAGGAACAGCTCACCGGGCACACCGGACGGCACCGGCCGCAGGTCGTCGTCCAGCACGTGGGCGACGAGGTTGCCCAGCGGACGGCCGATCAGGGGCCGGTCACCGGTGACGCGGGTGGCGACCGCGTCGACGGTGACCTCGGTCGGGCCGTAGTAGTTGTGCGCCGTGGTCCGCGACCCGGCCAACTCCCGCCACAGCGGTTCGGGCAGCGCCTCACCGCCGAGCATGAGCACCGCCGGCACGTGCCCGCCGTCGAGCAGACCGGCCGGGATGAGCTGCCGCACGTACGACGGGGTGAGGTCGAGGAAGTCGATCCGGTGCTCGCGCACGTACCCGACCAGGGCGGCCGGTTCGAGGCGGACGTCGTCGGTCAGCACGTGCAGCTCGTGGCCGTCGGCCATGAGCAGCGGACCCTCCCACGACGTGTCGAACGAGAACACCGCGCTCAGCGCGACCCGCAGCCGCCGGGCCGAGAACGTCCGGCGGTGGTCGTGCAGGAGGTTCGCCAGCTGCCGGTGCTCGACCACGACGCCCTTGGGCACGCCGGTCGAACCGGACGTGTAGATCACGTAGGCGGCCTGGTCGGGCCGCAGCGGCACGTCCGGAGCGGTGGCGGGATAACCGGTGAGGTCCGGCACGGCGTCGAGCACCAGCGCCGGTTCCGCGTCGGCGAGCAGGAAGTCCACACGCTCGCGGGGCAGGCCGTGGTCGACCGGCAGGTAGACCGCGCCCGCCTTGTGCACGGCCAGGATCGCCACCACTGAATCGGCCGAGCGCGGCAGCGACACCGCGACCGCCCGCTCCGCGCCGGACTTCCCCGGGGAGGCGCCGTGCGCCAGCAGGTGGTGCGCGAGCCGGTTGGCCCGCGCGTCGACCTCGGCGTACGTGAGCCGGTGGTCACCGCACACCAGGGCCGTGGCGGCGGGCGTGCGCTTCGCCTGCTCCTCGAAGAGGTCGCGGAACGTCAGGTCCGGGACGTCCAGCCGCACGCCCCGGCCGTCCGGCTCGTCACCCAGCAGCAGCGGCAGCTCGACCACCGGGAGGTCCGGCCGCGCGGTGATCCCGTCCAGCAGCGCGACCAGGTGGCGGCACATCCGGTCGACGGTCGCCTCGTCGAACAGGTCGGTGCTGTACTCGACGGCGCCGAGGAGCGCCCCGTCCACCTCGCCGAACTCGAACGTCAGGTCGCACGTCGAGGTCAGCAGCGGTGGTTGGACCTCCTCCACCCGGAGCCCGGCCAACCCGGGCACCTCGGTGCCGAAGTTCTGCATCAGCACCATCACGTCGAACAGCGCGTTGCGGCTCGGGTCGCGGTCCGGGTGGACCGCCTCCACCACCCGCTCGAACGGCACGTCCTGGTGCGCGAAGCCGTCGCGCACGGTAGCCCGGACATCCGCCAGCAACTCGGCGAACGACCGTCGTGAGTCCACTGTGGACCGCAGCACGACGGTGTTCACGAACAGGCCGACCACGTCGTCCAGCTCGGCCGGCCCACGCCCGGACACCGCCGTGCCGACCGCGATGTCGTCCTGCCCGGTGTACCGGGACAGCAGCGCCTTCGTAGCGGTCAGCAGTGCGGTGAACAGGGTGTCGCCGTGCTCGGCGGCCAGTGCCTTCACGGCCTTCGCGACCGGCGCGGGCACGGTGAACTCGTGCATCGCGCCCGCCGTGCCCCGCACCGCCGCACGCGGCCGGTCGGTCGGCAGCTCCAGCGGCGGCACACCGGCCAGGCGTCCGGCCCAGTAGTCGACCGGCGTCTCCGTCAGCCAGGCCGTGTAGTCCACGTACTGCACGGTCGGCGGCGGCAGCTCCTCACCCGCGTACAGCGCGCCGAGATCGCGTGCCAGGACACCGGTCGACCAGCCGTCCGTGATGATGTGGTGCAGCGTCAGCACGAGCACGTGCTCCTCCGGCGCCACCCGCACCAGGCGGGTCCGGAACAGCGGGCCCCGACGCAGGTCGAACGGCGTGCTCACCTCTTCCAGCAGCACCTCCTCCCACGGCTCGTGCTCCACCGCGAGCACCACGTCGTACGGCTCGTGCACGATCTGCACGCCGTCGTCGAACGTCGTGCGCAGCGACTCGTGCCGTGCCACGAGACCGTTGAGGGCGCGTCCGAGCGCGACCAGGTCCAGCGGCCCGTGCAGGCGCATCGCGGTGGGCGTGACGTACTCGGTGCTGCCGGGCTCGAACTGGTCCAGGAACCACAGCCGCCGCTGGGCGGGCGACTGGTCGACCCTGGCCCGGACGGACGGGGGGTGGGTGCCACCGCGCGGGATCACCGGGATGGCACCCACCCCCACCTCGCCGGTACCCGCCGCATCGAGGATGGCGGCGGCGAGCCCGGACACCGTGGGGTGCTCGAACACCGCGCGCGGCGACAGCTGCACGCCGAACGCCGCGCGCAACCGCGAGGTCACGCGGATGCTGAGGATCGAGTCACCGCCGAGGCGGAAGAAGTCGTCCGTCGCGCCGACCCGGTCCAGGCCCAGCACGTCGGCCAGCACGTCGGCGACGACCCGTTCCGCGTTGGTGCGCGGTGCGACGAAGTCACCGGTCAGGTCGGGCTCGGGCAGTGCCCGCCGGTCCAGCTTCCCGCTGGGGGACAGGGGGAGTTCGTCCAGCACGACGACCGCCGACGGCACCAGGTAGTCGGGCAGCCTCCGGGCCAGCGCGTCGCGCGGGTCGGTCTCCGGTGCGCCGGTCACGTACCCGATCAGCCGGTTCTCCCGCACCACCACGGCCGACTGGCGCACGCCGGGCACCTCCAGCAGCGCCGCCTCGACCTCACCGGGCTCGATCCGGAAGCCCCGGAGCTTGACCTGGTCGTCCGCCCGCCCCAGGTACTCCAACACGCCGTCGACCCACCGCACCCGGTCACCCGTGCGGTACATCCGCGCTCCGCCGGGGGAACCGGGCGCCGCGCCGAACGGGTCGGCCACGAACCGCTGCGCGGTCAACCCCGGCCGGTCCAGGTAGCCGCGCGCCACCTGGGCGCCCGCGATGAACAGCTCACCGGGCACGCCGGGCGGCACCGGCCGCAGGTCGGCGTCCAGCACGTACACCGCGAGGTTGGGCAGCGGCCGGCCGATCACCGGCCGGTCGCCGACGACGGGCGTCGCCACCGAGTCCACCGCCACCTCGGTCGGCCCGTAGTAGTTGAAGCCCTCGACGGGCGACTCGGCGATCGAGCGCCACAGCGCCGCGTCCACCGCCTCGCCGCCGAGCATGATCCGGCGCAGCCCCGACTCCAGCAGCCCGGCCTGCACCAGCTGGCGCGCGTAGGACGGTGTGAGGTCGACGGTCCCGATGCCGTGCCGCTGCAGGTACCCGATCAGCGCGGCGGGGTCGAGCCGCAGGTCGTCGTCGATGACGTGCAGCTCGTTGCCGGCGGCCAGGAACAGCAGCCCTTCCCACGATGTGTCGAACGAGAAGGTGGCGGTGACCGCGAACCGGGTCGGCTCGCTCATCCGCAGGCCCTCGTGGTTGGCGTAGAACAGGTTCGCCAGCTGCCGGTGCTCCACCACCACGCCCTTGGGGGTGCCGGTCGAGCCGGACGTGTAGATCAGGTAGGCGGCGTGTTCGGGGCGCAGCTCGACCGGGGGCGCGGTGTCGGGCAGCCCGGTCAGGTCGGGGACGGCGTCCAGCACCAACGCCGGTCTGGCGTCGCGCAAGAGGAACGCGATGCGCTCGGCGGGCAGGCCGGGGTCGATCGGCAGGTACACCGCGCCCGCCTTGAGCACGGCGAGCACCGCCACCACGAGATCGGCAGACCGAGGCAGCAGCACCGCGACCGTGCGTTCGGCACCGGCTCCCGTTGGCCAGGCGCCGTGCGCCAGCAGGTGGTGCGCCAGCCGGTTCGCGCGCGCGTCCAACTCGGCGAACGTCAGCGATGTCCCCTGGAACACCAGAGCGGTCGCGTCCGGCGTCCGGCGGGCCTGCTCGGCGAACACCTCCGGGTACAGCGCGGACGGCATGTCGCGCCCGGTGCGGTTCCACTCCACCAGGACCTGGTGGCGCTCGGCGTCGGACAGCCACGGCAGGTCCGCGATCCTCGTCGACGGGTCGGCCGCGATGGCTTCCACCAGCGACCGCAGCCACCCGGCCAGCCGCTCGGCCGTCGTGGCGTCGAACAGCTCCGGGTCGTACGCCAGGTCGATGTCCAGCCGGTCGGTCAGGGACGCGCTCAGCGTCAGCGGCAAAGTCGTGTTGTCGACCGCGTCCACCTCGACCACGCGCGGCCCGGTGCCGTTCGGGTCGTACGGGTAGTTCTCGAACACCACCACGCTGTCGAACAGCCGGCCACCGGCGCCCGGCTCGATCCGGGCGAACGACTGGATCTCCGACAGCGACGTGTGCTCGAACCGCCGGGACTCGCTCTGCGCGGCCTGGAAACCGCGCAGCCACGTGCCCACCTCGGCGGTGCGGTCCACGACCGCCCTGGTCGGCACCGTGTTGATCAGCATGCCGACCATGGACTCGACGCCCGCCAGCTCGGCCGGGCGACCGGACACCGTGCTGCCGAACACCACGTCGTCCTCACCGGACGCGCGGGCCAGCAGCAGCGCCCACGCGCCCTGCACGACCGTGTTCACGGTCAGGCCCGCGCGCTGCACGGCCTCACCCGGGTCCACCGAGAACCGCACCGACTCGGACGCCTCGGACCGGTGCGCCCGGGTGGCCGTCCGGTCGTACGGCAGCGGCGTCGGTCCGTCCACATCGGACAGGACCGCGCGCCAGTGCGCCTCGGCGGCGGCGCGGTCCTGCGCCGCCAACCACTCCAGGTAGTCCCGGAACGGCCGCCGCGCGGGCAACCGGGCCGGCGTGCCGGTGGTGATCGCCCGGTACTGCTCCAGCACCTCGCCGAACACCTGCGCCGTGCTCCAGCCGTCCAGGATCACGTGGTGCGACGACCACACCAGCTCCACCCGGTCACCGCCCAGCGGCGTGACGCCGACCCGCAGCAGCGGCGCGACGCCCAGGTCGATCGGCCCGTCCACCGGCCCGGCGGGCAACTCCACGTGCCGGTGCACGACCTGCACCGGCTCCGCCACCCCGTCCCACACCACGCTGGACCGCAGCACGGGCGTCCGGTCGACCACCCGCTGCCACGCCTGCCGCAACGCCGCCGGATCACCGACACCGTCGAGCATCAGCCGCACCCGGTCCACGTACGCGCCGGGCTCGACCAGGCTGTGGAACACCATGCCCGCCTGCAACGGCGTGAGCGGGTAGACGTCCTCCACGTCCGGCCCCGCGAGGGCGTCCACCTGTTCCTGCGTGAGGCGTGCCAGCGGGAAGTCCGACGGCGTGCGCCCGCCGGCGTCGGGACGAGCGCAGTGCGCCACGATCTCCCGCAGCCCGTCGAGGGTCCGCTCGGCCAGCCGCCGCACGGTCGCCTCGTCGTGAACGTGCTCGGAGAACTGCCAGGTCAGCTCCAACTCGCCGCGCTCGACCAGCCCGGTCACGTCCAGCAGGTGGGTGCGCGTGTCGTCGGGCGACACGTCCTCGCCGACCTCCCGGCGTGCCCGGTAGAAGCCGCCGTCCGCCACGTCGAACCGGCCGTGGTAGTTGAACGAGACCTGCGGCAGCGGCCCGCCGCCCGGCTGCCCGACGTCGAGGGCGCCGAAGCTCAACCCCCGGTGCGGCACCGCGCGCAACGACTCCTTGACCGACTTCAGCGTCCGGCCCCAGTCGTCGTCCACCTCCAGCACCACCGGGAACTGCGTGGTGAACCAGCCGACCGTGCGGTTCAGGTCGGTGCCCGGCACCAACTCCTCACGGCCGTGGCCCTCCAGCGTCACGCCCACCGCGTCCCGCCCGGTCCACTCGGCCAACGCCCGCCCCAGCGCGCTCAGCAGCACGTCGTTGACCTGCGTCCGGTACACCGGCGGCACGGCCGTCAGCACCGCGTCCGTCGTCGCCCGGTCCAGCCGCACCGACACCTGACACGCCGAAGCCGCCGTGTTCGGGCCGTCCCGGTCCACCGGCAGCGCTTCGGGCGCGGGCAGCGAACGCCAGTGCTCGCGCGCGTCGTCCAGCGCGCCGGACCGCACGTGCTCGTCCAGCCCGTGCGCCCACTGCGTGAACGACGTGCCGACCGGCTCCAGCGGCACACCCCGGTAGGCCTGTTCGAGGTCTCCGAGCAGGATGCGCCACGACACGCCGTCCACGGCCAGGTGGTGCGCGGTAAGCAGTAGTTCCGGTCGTTCGCCGGGGAAGAACACGGCGCGCAGCAACGGCCCTTCGGCCAGGTCCAGGCTGCGCTGCGCCTCCCGCGCCGCGGTCTCCACGTCCGTGGCGAGCCGGAACACGTCGACCTCGGTGTCCGCGACCTCCTGCACCCACCGGCCGTCGACCTGGTGGAACCGCAACCGCAGCGCGTCGTGGTGCGCGACCACCGCGCGCACGGCGTCCCGCAGCACCGCCTCGTCGACGCCGGGTTCGAGCTCGACCAGCAGCGACATGGTGAAGTGCAACGGTTCCCCGGTAGCGGAGACGCGGTCGGCGAAGAACCACCGCTGGATCGGGGTGAGCGGGGCCGGGCCGGAGCGGACGGGCAGGGTGATCAGGTCCTCGGCCGCGTCCGACACCACCGGCGCCAACTCGGCGATCGTCTGGTGCCGGAACACGTCCCGCGAGGTCAGGTGCAGCCCGGCCTGCCGGGCGCGGGACACCAGTTGGATGGACAGGATCGAATCGCCGCCCACCGCGAAGAAGTTGTCCTCCACGCCGACCCGGTCCGCGCCGAGCACCTCGGCCCAGATCCGGGCCAGCTCGGCTTCGACCGGTGTGCGCGGCGCGACGAACTCGCCGTCGCCGACCGCCTGCGGCGCGGGCAGCGCGGCCTTGTCCAGCTTCCCGTTGGCGGTCAGCGGGAGGTGGTCGAGCTCGACGAACGCCGACGGCACCGAGTACTCCGGCAGCGTCCGCCGCAGGTGCTCCCGCAGGTCCGCCGGACCGGTCGTGACGACGTACCCGACCAGCCGGGTGTGCCCGTTGTCGGTGCGCGCGACCACGGCGGCCTCCCGCACGTCCGGGTGGCTCAGCAGCGCGGCCTCGACCTCGCCGGGCTCGATCCGGAAACCGCGGACCTTGACCTGCTCGTCGGTGCGACCCAGGTATTCGAGGACGTACCGCTCTGCCTGGTTGTCGGCTCCGCCGACGGCGAGCATCCGCACCTTGTCGCCCGTGCGGTACATCCGGGAGCCGGGCTCGCCGCAGGGGTCGGCGAGGAAGCGGTCCGCGGTCAGGCCCGGCCGGTGGAGGTAGCCGCGGGCCACCTGGGGCCCCGCGAGGAACAGCTCGCCGGGCACCCCGACCGGCAACGGCCGCAGGTCGTCGTCCAGGACCCGCGCGGTGAGGTTGGCCAGCGGCCGGCCGATGACCGGGCGGTCGCCCGTGATCCGGCACGACACCGCGTCCACCGTGGTCTCGGTGGGGCCGTAGAAGTTGTGGGCGGCGACGTCGGCCCGCGCCAACTCCTGCCACAGCGCCGTGCCCAGGGCCTCGCCGCCGAGCATCAGCACCTTGGGCCGCCGGTCGCCGTCGAGCAGGCCCGCCGCGAGGAGCTGCCGGGCGT
This sequence comes from Saccharothrix sp. NRRL B-16314, assembly GCF_000716595.1. Classification (GTDB taxonomy): domain Bacteria; phylum Actinomycetota; class Actinomycetes; order Mycobacteriales; family Pseudonocardiaceae; genus Actinosynnema. The sequence continues at coordinate 65,312 of NZ_JNXC01000032.1, read as the reverse complement.
AGGACGGGGTGAGGTCGAGGAAGTCGATCCGGTGCTCCCGCACGTACCGCACCAGTGCGGTCGGCTCCAGCCGCACGTCGTCGGTGAGCACGTGCAGCTCGTGGCCGTCGGCCATGAGCAGCGGGCCCTCCCACGACGTGTCGAAGGAGAACACGGCGGACACGGCGACCCGCAGGTGTTCGCCCGCGAAGTCCGCGCGGTGGTTGTGCAGCAGGTTCACCAGCTGCCGGTGCTCCACCACGACGCCCTTGGGCTTGCCGGTCGAGCCGGAGGTGTAGATCACGTACGCCGCGTGGTCGGGCCGCAGCGGCACCACCGGGGCGGTCTCGGGCAGACCCGCGGTGTCGACCGGCGCGTCGATCACGCGCACCGCGCGCGAGTCCTCCAGCAGGTACCGCCGGCGTGCCTCGGGCAGCCCCGGGTCGACGGGCAGGTACACCGCGCCGGCCTTGAGGATGCCCAGGATGCCGATCACCCACTCGGCGTCGCGCGGCAGCGACAGCGCGACGACCTGCTCGGGCTCCACGCCCTCCGCCAGCAGGTGGTGGGCCAGCCGGTTGGCCCGCGCGTCGACCTCGGCGAAGGTGAGGCGGGTGTCCTCGCACACCAGGGCCGTGGCGTGCGGCGTGCGGCGGACCTGCGCCTCGAACAACGCGGGGAACGTGGTGGCCGGCACGTCGAGGTCCCGGCCCGTGCCCGCCGGCTCGTCGCCCAGCAGCAGCGACAGCTCGGCCATCGGCCGGTGCGGGTCGGCGGTGATGCCCGCCAGCAGCACCAGCAGGTGCCGCGACAGCCGGTCGACCGTGTCCGCGTCGAACAGCTCGGTGCTGTACTCGACGACACCGTGGATGCCGTCGTCGTCCTGGGTGAAGTCGATGCTCAGGTCGAAGTTCGACCAGGCGCGGGTGAGCGGGTGGTCCTCCACCCGCAGGCCCGGCAGCTCGGGCAGCGCCCGGGAAGCGTTCTGCAGCACCACCATCACGTCGAACAGCGGCGTCCGGCTCGGGGCGCGGGTCGCGCCCACCGCCTCCACCACGCGGTCGAACGGCACGTCGTCGTGCGCGAACGCGTCCAGCGCGGTGCGGTTGACCTGCGCCAGGAACTCGGTGAACGACCGCGACGTGTCCACGGTGTCCCGCAGCACCACGGTGCCGACGAGGAAGCCGACGAGCCCGGCCAGCTCCGGCCGGTTCCGCCCGCTGGTGACCGTGCCGACCGCGATGTCGTCCTGCCCCGAGTAGCGGGCCAGGAGCAGCTTGCACGCGGCCGTCAGCGCGGTGAACAGCGTGGTCTCGTTGACCCGCGCCAGCTCGGCCAGGTCGCCGGCCAGCCGGGTGGGCAGCGTGAACTCGTGCGTGGCGCCCGCGGACGTGCGTTCCGCCGGCCGGGGCCGGTCCGTCGGCAGCTCCAGCGGCACGACGCCCGCGAGCCGGTCGACCCAGAAGCCGGTGTCGACCGGCCGTTCCCGCTGCCACACGGCGTAGTCGGCGTACTGGAGGGTCGGCGGGGCCAGGGTCTCGCCGCGGTAGAGCGCGGCCAGCTCGTCCATGAGCAGGCCGAGCGACCAGCCGTCCACCACGATGTGGTGCGCCGTCAGCAGCAGCACGTGCACGTCGTCGGACCCGACCAGCCGGAACAGCGAGGCGCGGAACAACGGCCCGCGCCGCAGGTCGAACGGCCGGTCCAGCTCCGCGCGCAGGTCGTCGACGTCGGTCACGTCGAAATGGGCTACGTCGAAATCGGCTACGTCGAAGTCGAAGTCGTCGTGCACCACCTGCACCGGCCGGCCCTCGACCTGGTCGAACGTGGTGCGCAGCGACTCGTGCCGGCGCACCAGCCCGCGCAGCGCCCCGGTCAATCGATGCCGGTCGAGCGAACCGGTGAGCCGCAACGCCACCGCGCTGGTGTACTCGGTGCTGTCCGGCTGGAACTGGGCGAGGAACCACAGCCGCTGCTGACCCGCCGACAGCGGCAGCGGCTCGTCCCGCGGCGCGGGCGGGATCACGTCGGCGCGTGCGGGTCGGCCGGCGGCCTTGCCCGCGAGCCGGGCGCGGAGGAGTTCGCGCACGTGCTCCGGCAACGCGGAGATGCGGTCGTGCTTGGAGGTTGTCATGTCGGGGTCACGCCTCCGTGTCGGCAACGAGGGCTTCGAGGTCCGCGAGCACCAGTTCCTCGACGAGTTCGGCCAAGGCGGACACGGTGCGGGCGGTGAGGACGTCGCGGGGGGAGAGGTCGACGCCGAACGCCGCCTTGGTCCGGGAGGTGATGTGCAGGCCGCGGATCGAGTCGCCGCCGAGTGCGAAGAAGCCGTCCTCCACGCCGACCTCGTCGACGCCGAGCACGTCCGCCCAGATCGCGGCGATCGCCTCTTCGGTCTCGGTGCGGGGTGCGACGTACTCCCTGGACGTGACCGCGTCGCGCTCAGGCGCGGGAAGCGCGACGCGGTCGAGCTTGCCGCTGACGGTCAACGGCATGCTTTCCAGTGCGACGAACGCCGCCGGGACCATGTGGTCGGGCAGGACCCTGGCCGTGTGGTCGCGCAGCTCCGATGCCGTAGTCGGCTTGTCCGGCACGAAGTACGCCACCAGGCGGTGCTCGTTCGGCACTACAACGACCTGGGCGACACCAGGATGCGCCGCGAGGACCGATTCCACCTCGCCCAGCTCGACCCGGAACCCGCGGATCTTCACCTGCTGGTCGACCCGGCCCAGGTAGTGCAGGGTGCCGGTGTCGTCCCAGCGGGCCAGGTCGCCGGTGCGGTACATCCGCTCGCCGGGCGCGCCGAACGGGTCGGCGAGGAACCGCTGCGCGGTCAGGCCGGGCCGGGCGAGGTACCCGCGGGCCAGGCCGGCGCCCGCGATGTACAGCTCACCGGTGACGCCGGCCGGGACGGGCTTGAGCGAGTCGTCCAGGACGCGCACCGCGGTGCCGGGGATGGGACGGCCGATCGGTGGTGCGCCGCCGGGTTCGAGCGGGTCGCTCCAGGAGGTGACGACGGTCGACTCGGTCGGCCCGTAGGCGTTGATCATCCGTCGGCCGGGCGCCCACCGGCGCACGAGGTCGGCCGAGCTGGCGTCACCGCCGACGACGAGAGTGCGCAGCGTGGTGAGCTCGGCGTCGGGGAGGGTCGCGAGCGCCGCCGGGGGGATCAGGGCGTGGGTGATCTCGAAGTCGGTGACGAACCGCGCGAGGTGCCGGCCGAGCAGCGGTCCGGGCGGTGGCACGACCAGGGTGGCCCCGGCGGGCAGCGCCATGCACAGTTCGAGGACCGAGGCGTCGAACGCGGGCGAGGAGAACTGGAGCACCCGGTCGCCCGGTGACACGTCGAAGTGCGCGATCTCGGCGGTGGAGAAGGCCGCCAGGCCGGTGTGGGTCACGACCACGCCCTTGGGCCGGCCGGTCGACCCGGACGTGTAGATCACGTACGCGGCGTTCTCCCGCCGCAGCACCACTTCCGGTGGGTCGTCGGGCAGCCCGGACAGGTCCGGGAGGGCATCCAGGACGAGCGCCGCCCCGGAGTCGGCGATCATGTACGCGATCCGGTCGGCCGGGTACGAGACGTCGACGGGCAGGTAGGCCGCCCCCGCCTTGAGCACGCCCAACACCGCGACCACGAGGTCCGGCGACCGCGGGAGCCGCAACGCCACCACCGACTCCGGCCCGACGCCCGACCTGACCAGGTGGTGCGCCAGCCGGTTGGCCGTCTCGTCCAGCTCGCGGTAGGTCAGGCTCTTGCCGCCGCCCGTCACCGCCACCGCGTCGGGTGTGCGCGCCACCTGCGCGGCGATCAGCTCGGTGATCAGCCCGGTGGTCGTGGTGGTCGGCTCGTCGGCCACCACGCCGTTCCAGTCGACGATGACCTGCCGGATCTCCGCGTCGGACAGCCACGGCACGTCGGCCAGCGGCCGGTCCGGGTCGGCGACCAGGCCGACGAGCAGCCTGCGCAGCCGCTCGCCCAGCCGTTCGACGGTGGCCCGCTCGAACATCGCGGGCTCGTAGCCGAGCAGCACGCCGAGCCGTTCGGCCGGGTACGCGGTGACGCTGAGCGGGAAGCTGGTGGTCTCGATGGCGGACAGCTCGCGCAGGCCCAGGCCCTCGGCCGACTCGACCGGGTAGTTCTCGAACACCACCACGCTGTCGAACAGGGTGGCGCCGCGCTCGATCCCGCTCCAGGCTTGGACGTCGGTCAGCGGCACGTGCTCGAACCGCCGCGAGTCGACCTGCGCGTCCTGCAACGCGCGCAGCCAGTCCGCCACCGGCGCGGTCCCGTCGACCTCGACCCGGACCGGCAGGGTGTTGATGAAGATGCCGGTGATCGCGTCCACGCCGGGCAGGTCGGCCGGGCGGCCGGACACGGTCGCGCCGAAGCAGACGTCACGCCTGCCGCTGGACCGGGCCAGCAGCAACGCCCACGCGCCCTGCACGATCGCGCTCGGCGTGAGCCGGTGCCGGCGGGCGAACTCGTACAGCCGACCGGACTCGGCCTCGGTGAGCGCCATCGGGACGCGTTCGGACGACGTGCCGTGCGACGCGGGGCGGTCCGCGGGCAGCGGGGTCGGCGCGTCGAACGTGCCGAGCACCCGACGCCAGTGCGCCTCGGCCTCGTCGTGGTCGCCCTGCCGGGCCAGCCAGGCGACGTAGTCGCGGAACGGTCGGCGTTCCGGCAGGTCACCGGGGCCGAGCACGTCGGACAGCACGTGGAAGACGCTCCAGCCGTCCAGCAGCACGTGGTGGAACGTCCACAGCACCTGGACGCTGGTGGGGGAGAGGCGGGCGATCGCGACCCGCATCAACGGCGGCACACCGAGGTCGAGGCCTTGCGCCCGGTCCTCGGCCAGCAGCGTGCGCAGCCGGTCGGCGCGGGCCGTCTCGTCCAGGTCGCTCCAGTCCAGGAACGTGAACGGCACGGGGGCGTGGTCGTGCACGACCTGCAACGGCTCGCGCACGCCCTCCCACAGCACCGAGCTGCGCAGCACGGGCGTCCGGTCGACCACCCGCTGCCAGGCGCGGGCGAACGCGGCCGGGTCGGTGACGCCGTCCACCACGAACGTGGTCTGCTGGAAGTACGCGCCCTGGTCGCCCAGGCCGTGGAACACCATGCCCGCCTGCATCGGGGTGAGCGGGTAGGCGTCGGCGCCGGTGATCCGGTCCACCTCGGCCTGGGTCAGGTCCGCCAGCGGGAAGTCGGACGGCGTGCGACCACCGGCGTCGGGCTCGGCGCAGTGCGCGACGATGCCGCGCAGCGCCGCGGCGAACCCGTCGGCCAGCCGGGTGATCGTGGCCGTGTCGTGCGCGTTCCCGCTGTAGTGGAAGGTGAACGCGAGCCGGTCGCCGCGCACCTGCCCCACCACGTCCAGCAGGTGGGGGCGCGTCGCGTCCGGGTCGGCGGACAGCACGAGGTCGCGCTGGTCCTCGGCGAACCGGCCCAGGTAGTTGAAGCCGATCCGCGGGTCGCAGGTCGGCGCGGTGCGGGCGAGGTGGCGCAGTGCGCCGTACCCGATGCCGCGCCGGGGCACCGCGCGCAGCTGCTCCTTCACCGACTTCAACGCCGTGCCCCAACCGCTGTCGGGCACGTCGAGCGCGACCGGGAACACGGTGGTGAACCAGCCGACCGTGCGGGACAGGTCCACGTCGGGGAACAGCTCCTCGCGGCCGTGGCCCTCCAGGTCCACCAGCACGCGCGAGCGGCCCGTCCAGTCCGCCAGCACCCGGCCGAGCGCGGTCAGCAGCACGTCGTTGACCTGCGTCCGGTACACACCGGGCACGTCGCGGAGCAGCGCGGCCGTCTCGTCGGCGGTGAGCCGCACCGTCACCTCGCGCTCGGAGCCGACGGTGTTCGGGCCGTGCCGGTCGAGCGGGATGGCGGTCGGGGTGGCGGCCACCGTCGTCCAGTGGTCCAGTTCGTCGGCGAAGCCGTCGGCGGCGTGCTCGGCGAGCCGGGTCGCCCAGTCGCGGAACGAGGTGGTCTTCGGTCCGATGTGGACGGTCTGGCCGGCGCGGGCCTGGCGGTAGGCCGTCATCAGGTCTTCCACCAGCACGCGCCAGGAGACGCCGTCGACCACGAGGTGGTGCGCGGTCAGCCGCACGGACCGCCCGTCGAGGACTTCCGCCCGCAGCAGCGGTCCCTCGGTGAGGTCGAAGCGGTCGAGCGTCAACGGGTCGACGTGGCAGCGGGGGCCGATCACCTGGCGGTCGCCCTCGAACCGGGTGCGCAGCGCGTCGTGGTGGTCGACCAGCGCGATGAGCGCGGTGCGGAGCGCGGCAAGGTCCACGTCGGCAAGGTCCGCGCCGGTGAGGTTCGCGTCGGCAAGGTCTGCGCCGGCGAGGTCGACCACCACGGACTGCTCGAAGTGCTCGGGGCGGACGGTGTGGTGCTCCAGGTACCAGCGCTGGATCGGGGTGAGCGGCGCGGCGCCGGTGACCGTGCCCTGCTCGGCGGTCGGCGGCAGGTCGCGGGTCACGTGCGGTGCGATGGCGGCGATCGTCTGGTGCGCGAAGATGTCCCGCGAGGTCAGCACCAGGCCCGCGCGACGGGCGCGGGTGACGACCTGGATGCCCAGGATCGAGTCGCCGCCGAGCGCGAAGAAGTTGTCCCGCACACCGACCCGCGCCGCGCCCAGCACGTCGGCGAACACGGTCGCCAGCACGGCCTCCACGGGCGTTCGCGGTGCCACGTAACGGACTTCGGTGCGTTCGTCGGGCGGCTCCGGCAGTGCGTCGCGGTCGAGGTGGTCGAGCCCGACGAACGTCGACGGCACGGCGTGCGCGGGCAGCACCTGGCCGAGGAACCCGCGCAGGGCCGCCGGGTTGACGGGGGGCGTCACGTACGCGACCAGCCGCCGGTCCACCGCGACCACGGCCGCGTCGGTCACCTCGTGGTGACGCCGGAGCGCGTCCTCCACCTCGCCGAGGTCGACCCGGACGCCGCGGACGCGGACCGCGTCGTCACCGGACGGCCAGGACAGCTCGACCAGGCCGTGCAGCGGCCGGTCCGGGTCGTCCACCACGAGGCGCAGCAACGAGTCCAGGTCGTCGCCCAACGCCTCGATCGTCGTCGCGTCGAACAGGTCCGCGTTGTACTCGACGGTCAACGCCAGGTCGTCGCCGCGCGGCCAGAACTCCACCACCAGGTCGAACCGGGCCACCGGGCGCGGCAAGTCGTACTCGGCCGCGGCGAGGTCGCCGAACGACGCGTCGCGCAGCAGCGGCTGGTGCAGCGCGACCATGGCCTGCACCAGGGGAGTGCGGCTGGGGTCCGGGTCGGGCCGGACCGCCTCCACCACCCGGTCGAACGGCACGTCGTCGTGCGTGAACGCTTCGAGGGTCGTGTCCCGCACCTGGTCGAGGAACCCGGTGAACGGCAGGTCCGGGTCGACCCACGAGCGCAGCACCAGCGTGCGGACGAAGAACCCGACGGTGCGCTCCAGGTCCGTGCGGTCACGGCCGGAGCTGACCGTGCCGACCGCGACGTCGCGCTGCCGGCCGCGTGCGGACAACAGCACCTGCACGGCGGCGGTGAGCGTCATGAACAGGGTCGCGTCGTGCGCGCGGCCGACGTCCGCCAGCCTCCGCACCAGGTCCGCGGGCAGGGTCCGCCGCAGCACCGCGCCGGACGTCGTGCGCAGCGGCGGCCGGGGGCGGTCGGTGGGCAGGTCCAGCGACTCGATGCCGTCCAGCCGCTCGCGCCAGTAGGCCGGGTCGCCCTCGGACCTGCTCCGGTCCCAGACCGCGAAGTCGGGGTATTGCACCTCGGGTTCGGCCGGCTGCCCGCCCGAGTACAGCTCCGCGAGCTCTTCCAGGAGCACCTGCACCGACCAGCCGTCGGTGACGATGTGGTGCTGCACCAGGACCAGCAGGTGCTCGTCCGGCCCCAGGGGGCAGAGCACCGCACGGGTCAGCGGCCCGCGCCGCAGGTCGAACGGCTGGTCCAGGCCGAGCGCCGCCGGGTCGGAGGTCGGCAGCACGCGCAGCGGGATCGTGCCCTTGGGCGCGACCACCTGCACCGGTTCGTCGCCCAGCACGTCGAAGGTGGTGCGCAGCGCGTCGTGCCGAGCCGCCAACGCGTCCAGCGCCGTCGCCAAGCGGGGCACGTCCAGCGCACCGGTCAGTCGCAGCCCGACCGCGGTGTTCTGCTCGGCGGTGCCGTCCAGCGAGAACAGGCGGCGCTGCGCCGACGACAGCGGTAGCGGCATCCCGTCGGGCACGCGGGCGATCGCCTTCCGCTCACCGGCGGGCCGGGCGGTGCCGTCCGGCAGGGCTTCGGCGAGCGCGGCGACCGTGCGGTGGTCGAACATGGCCCGCACCGGCAGCCCGCCGAGCCGGGACAACGCCCGCACGGCCAGGATCGAGTCGCCGCCCAGGGCGAAGAAGTCGTCCAGCGCACCCACCCGCGGCACGCCCAGCACGTCCGACCACACGTCGGCGACCCGGCGTTCGGCCGGGGTGCGCGGCTCGACGTGACCCTCAGGGGCGGTGCCGACGACCGGCGCGGGCAGCGCGGCCCGGTCCAGCTTCCCGTTGGGGGTCAAGGGGAACGCGTCCAGCTCGACGAACGCCGACGGCACCAGGTAGTCCGGCAGCCGCGCCGCGAGGTGGTCCCGCAGACCGGCGGTGGCGCCGACCACGTAGGCGACCAGCCGCTTCGGCTCGTCCCGGGCCACGACCACGGCGTGCTCGACACCGGGGCACCCGCGCAGCAGCGCTTCGACCTCGCCCGGCTCGACCCGGAAGCCCCGGATCTTCACCTGGTGGTCGGCGCGGCCGACGAACTCCAGCACGCCGTCGTCACGGCGCCGGACCACGTCACCGGTGCGGTACATGCGGGTGCCGGGCCGGCCGAACGGGTCGGCCACGAACCGCTGCGCGGTGAGGCCCGGCCGGCGCAGGTAGCCGCGCGCCAGGCCGACGCCCGTGACGTACAGCTCGCCCTCGGCCACCGGGCGCAGGTCGTCGTCCAGCACCCGCACCTCGGTGCCGGGGATGGGCCTGCCGATCGGTGGCGTGCCACCGGGTTCGAGCGCCTCACTCCATGACGTGACCACGGTGGACTCGGTCGGGCCGTAGGCGTTGATCATGCGGCGGCCGGGCACCCACTTCGCCACGAGGTCCGGCGGGCAGGCGTCACCGCCGACGACGAGCGTGCGGAACGACGGCGGCGCCGGGTCGGGCACGGTGGCCAGCGCGACCGGCGGGATCAGGGCGTGCGTGACGCCGAAGTCGGTGATCACCCGGGCGAGCTGGTCGCCGAGCAGTGGTCCGGGCGGCGGGACGACGAGGGTCGCGCCGGCGGGCAGGGCCATGCACAGCTCCAGCACGGAGGCGTCGAAGCTGGGGGAGGAGAACTGGAGCACCCGGTCGCCGGGCCGCACGTCGAAGTGCGCGATCTCGGCTCTGGCGAACGCGGGTAACCCTCTGTGCGGCACCACGACGCCCTTGGGGCGGCCCGTCGAGCCGGACGTGTAGATCACGTACGCCGGGTCGTCCGGCCGGATCGTCACCTCGGGCGCGGTGGCGGGCTGGTCCGACGACTCGGGCAGGTCGTCGAGGACGAGCAGCGGTTGCGCGTCCTCGACCATGAACGCGATCCGGTCGGCCGGGTAGTCCGGGTCGATCGGCAGGTAGGCGGCGCCGGTCTTCAGCACCGCGAGCCGCGCGACCACGTTGTCCACCGAGCGGGGCAGCGCCAGCGCCACCACCCGTTCCCGGCGTGCGCCCCGCGCGATCAGCAGGTGCGCGAGCCGGTTCGCCCGGTGGTCGAGTTCCCGGTAGCTCACCACTTCCTCGGCGGACATGACCGCGGGCGCTCCGGGAGTGCGCAGCGCCTGCGCGGCGATCATTTCCGGCAGACTGTGGGCGTGCGTCATCGCGTGAGGTGCCTTTCTGGCCGAAGGGCGCGCGTACCCATTGCGCGAAGGGTTCAAACGTCGGATCAAGACATTGTCGGGACCTGCCTGCGGGCGAGTCGCCCGCCGATCTGGATCCACCGGATCCCGCCGTCTCCCGGGTCGCGCAGGAAACGCCCGGTCTGGTTGGTGTCGCCGGTGTCGGAATCACGCATCGCGAACACCAGCCCGTCGAACAACGAGAGGTCCGCGAACGGCTCGCCGTCCACGGTGAGCGCCAGCCGTTCCCGGTCCACCGCTCGCACAGCGTATTCGACATCGCCGTTGCGAAAACGGCCCGCGCAGTCCGGCGGCGGCGCGATGCGGTGGTGCAGGCCGCTCATTCCGTCGTAATCCGCCACCGGCAGGCCCGCCGCGACCAATTCCGGAACCAGGTCGCGCCACAATGCGAAACCGGTGCTGCCGTTGGTGGTCAGCGCCACCACCGTGCCGTCGGCCGGGTTGACCCGGAGGTGGCAGGACGTGCCGTCCGCCGTGCCGTCGTGACCGACCCAGCGGACGCCGTCCCGGTGGAACAGGGCGAGGCCGAGGCCCCACCCGTCGGCCATCCCGAACGGCTCGGCGTGCCGCACGGGTTCCCTCATGAGCGCCAGCTCGCCCGGGTCGATCAGGCGCGGCTCGGCGCCGCCCAGCATCCGGCCGAACACGACCAGGTCGGTCGCGCTGGCGGCCAGTGCCCCCGCCGGCGCGTCGACCGGGGCCAGTGACTGCCGCACCGGGACGACGCGGCCGGTCGCGGGGTTGACCGCGTGGCCGGTGACGACGGCGGAGTCCGGGCTGGTGGTGAATCGCGCGTGCAGCCCGAGCGGGCGGAGCAGGACCGCCTCCACCGCCTCCGACCAGGACATCCCGGTGGCCACCTCGATCAGGTGGCCGATGAGGCAGTACCCGATGTTCGAGTAGGAGAAACCCGCGCCGGGCCGGTGCAGGGGGTGCAGTTCGCGGAGGGCCTGCCGGACGTGGCGGCCGAGCGAGGTGGCGCGCACGTCGTCCGGGTCCGACGGGAGTCCGCCGGTGTGGCTGAGGAGGTGGCGCAAGGTGAGACCGTCGGCCACCACGGGCAGGTGGTCGGACAGCGGCGCGTCCAGGGCGAGGTCGCCGTCGGAGACGAGCGCCATGGCGATGGTCGCGGTGAACGTCTTGGTGATCGAGCCGATCGGCACGGCGGCCTCGGCGGGCAGGCCCACCTCGTGCGTCCACGTGCTCCCGCCGCGGTGCACGGCGATCTGCACGCCGGGCACCAGGTGGTCACGCGTGAGCGCCGTTAATCGGGTGACGATCCGGTCGGTGTCCATGATTGATCCTCTGAATTGAGCCACGATGAGCACAACGGCGGCTGCGGCCACAACGTTGGCTGTCGCCGGGAGACTGTCGCTACCGCCGAACGGAGCATTCCCGGAATGGGAATAACCCATTTACGTCGACTGTAACCCCGGGTTAGAAGGCGGCTTCGGCGGTTCACTCGAATGGCTGGTTTGGACCGCGTCGTCTCGTAAATGGCAGGCCGTGCGCGAGGACTGTTCACAATCGCACGGCAACATTTTTGCGGTCTCGGACCTGATCCTACACGCCGTAACGCGGATCACACGAAATGTGCGGGGTGGTCCGTTCAGCTGGATTTCCGCAATTCCGGGTGAAGCGTCGTAACCTTTTTTGATCGACGTCGTTTGAGGTTACCCGGCCGTAGCGGAGGTTCGGCGGTAGTGCCGGGCGGCCCGGACCCGATTGCCGCACCCCGGCGAGCACCACTCGCGCCTCGGGTGATCCTTCATGAAGTACAGGACGCAGTGGGGCGCGTAACAGGCGCGCAGCAGCGTCCGGCGGTCGCCGGTGAACAGGTCGACCGCCTCGGCGGCGGTGCCCGCCAGCGCGGAGGCCGCGGCGGAGGCGTCGGTCGTGATGATCCGGCGCGGCTCGCCGTCGCTCAGCGTGAGTTGGGGCCACGCGGACGCGGAAGTGGCCGCCCGGTTGATCTCCGCCACGGCCCGCTCGACGTCGTGGCCCGTCGCGATCGGGCGAGTGTCACCCGCCAATAGGGCGGCGAGGGCGCGCAGTGCTGCACGGAGTGATCGGAAGGCGACGAGATCGGCCTCGGCCGCCGGTGCCCCGCCCAGCCAGGCGGTCAGTTCGCCGGTGGTCGTCAGGTGGTCGTGCACGCCGGAGCGGTCCGCGCGGACGGTGTTCATCAGGCGGATCGGCCGGGGTTCCCCGGACTGCCCCGGCGGTTCGGGGCGCGCGTCCAGTGGCTGCACGCTTCTAACGCTAACACGGGCTTGCATCCGTTAGTGGTTCGTTCTAACGTTTGTTGAGTCGACCAAACGTTAGAAGGAGTGCCGTCGTGCTGCTGGTGCCACCGTTCACCGAGGACTCCGCCCGCGCCAAGGTCCGCGCGGCCGAGGACGTCTGGAACACCCGTGACCCGCAGCGGGTCGTCGCCGCGTACACATCGGACTCGGTGTGGCGCAACAGGTCCGAGTTCGTCCGCGGTCACGACGAGATCATCTCGTTTCTCACCCGGAAGTGGCAGCGGGAGCACGACTACGTGCTGCGGAAGTCGCTGTGGGCGTTCACCGGCGACCGCATCGCGGTCCGGTTCCAGTACGAGTGGCACGACGACGAAGGCCGGTGGTGGCGCAGCTACGGCAACGAGAACTGGGAGTTCGCGCCCGACGGCCTGATGCGCCGCCGCGAGGCGAGCATCAACGACGTGGAGATCGCCGCGGCCGACCGCCGCCTGCCCGGCCCGACCGAACTCCCGCTGGCGTAGCCGTGCGCGTCGACGGTCTGTGGCGGTACCCGGTGAAGTCCCTGGGAGGCGAACGCCTGACCGCCGCCGCGCTCACCGAGGACGGCGTGGCGGGCGACCGGCTGGTGCACGTGCGGGGTGACCGCGGCCCGTTGACCGGGCGCACCCGGCACGGCCTGCTGACCATCCCGGCGTCCACCGGACCCGACGGCACTCCGCTCGTGGCCGGGCACCGGTGGGACAGCGCGGCGGCCGACGCCCTCGTCGCACCGCACGGCGGGCGGCTCGTGGCGGACGCCGGTCCGGCGCGGTTCGACGTGCTGAACCTGTTGGTGGCGACGGACGGCGCCGTGGCGCACTGGGGCGCGGACCTCCGGCGGCTGCGGCCGAACATCCTCATCGGCGGCGTCGGACCGCGCGAGGAACGCGACTGGCCGGGGCACGCGCTCGTCATCGGGGAGGCCGTGATCGGGGTTCACTCGGTGCGCGGGCGGTGCGTCGTCACGTCGATCGACCCCGACACCGGCGCGCAGGACCTGGACGTGTTCCGCCGCATCCGCACCGAGTTCGGCAACGAGCTGTGCCTGAACTGCTGGGTGATCGAGCCGGGGGAGATCCGCCCCGGCGACCGGGTCGGGCTGGTGCCGACCGACGAGACGCCGGAGCGGGTCGGCGGCTGGATCACCGGCGCGCCCTACCAGCCCGACAACCGGCCGTGACCGCCCAGCCGTGACCGCCCAGCCGTGGCCGCTCAGCCGTGGCCGCTCAGTCCAAGCAGAACTCGTTGCCCTCGGGGTCGGTCATCACGATGAAGCCGGCGCTCAGCGGGGGAGCGGGCTCGTCGCGGCGGACCCGCGTCGCCCCGAGCGCGACGAGCCTGGCGCACTCGGCTTCCAGAGCGGCCATCCGCTCCTCGCCCTGGAGGCCGGGTGCCGCGCGGACGTCGAGGTGGACCCGGTTCTTGGCGACCTTGTCCTCGGGCACCTGCTGGAAGAACACCCGCGGACCGTCGCCGTCCGGGTCCTCGATGGCCGATCGCGTGTTGCGCTGGTCCTCCGGCACCCCGACCCGCGCGAGGAAGTCGTCCCACGCGGCCAGCGGGTCGGCGCCCTCGGGGAGGTCCACGCCAGGTGGGCCGGGGTGGACGTAGCCCAGCGCGTCGCGCCAGAAGGACGACAGTGCGCGCGGGTCGTGGGCGTCGAAGGTCACCTGGATGTGGCGGCTCATCGCAAAGCTCCGTTCGTGGTGGCGTCCATGCGGTCACCCTGACACCGATAGCGGACAGGTTTGGTCCGGGTAGGGGGATGGTGCACCGCAGACCGCGACCACGCCGGCGCGGACGTCGGCCACGCCGGGCGTCGGTCGCGTCGGGCGTCGGTCGCGTCGGGCGTCGGTCGCGTCGGGCGTCGGTCGCGTCGGGCGTCGGTCGCGTCGGGCGTCGGTCGTGCCGGGCCTCGGCCATGCCGGACCTCAGTCGCGTTGCACCTCGGTGTGCAGGGATTCCATCCGGGCGTCCAGCTCGGCCGCGATGGCGGCGGTGGCGGTCAGCTCCTCGACGAAGCCTGCGGGCACCTGGTCGTCGTACTTGTAGTACAGCTTGTGCTCCAGCGTGGCCCAGAAGTCCATCGCGATGGTCCGCAGCTGCACCTCGACCTTCACGTGCTCCACCCGGTCCGACAGGAACACCGGGATGCGCACGATGAGGTGCAGGCTGCGGTAGCCGTTGGGCTTGGGCGCGGCGACGTAGTCCTTGGTCTTCAGGATCTCCACGTCGTTCTGCCGCGCCAGCATGTCCCGCACCCGGTACACATCGGACACGAACGGGCAGACCACCCGCACGCCCGCCACGTCGTCCAGGTGCTCGGCCGCCAACGACAGGTCCGCCGGCAGCCCCTTGCGCCTGAGCTTGTCGAGGATCGCGTCGGGTCGCTTCACCCGCTGCGTGACGTGCTCGATGGGGTCGTGCCGGTGGACGAGGTCGAACTCCTCGCTCAGGATGCGGAGCTTCGTCATCAACTCGTCGACCGCGAACTTGTACACCACGAGCGACTGCCGCAGCACGTCGTCCGCGACGCCTGTGTCCATGATCCCCACGATACCGGCACGCCGCCCGGCTAGGATGCCGGTCGTGAACACCCACTGGCACGTGGTCCTTCCGCCGCCGTGCGCCTGACCGGGCGCACTCGCTGAAGCACACCCGCACCCACGCCTGACTCCCGCAGTGCGCCCGTTCGCGCCCTCTTCTCGTCTCGCGAACGGAGACCTCGTGTCGACCCTTGCCGTACGACTACGCGCTCGATTCACCCGCGGACCGCTGCCGATCCTGGCCGCCTGCGTCCTGTGGGGCACCACCGGCACCGCCAGTTCACTGGCACCCGACTCCGCACCGGCCTCCGCCGTCGGCGCGGCGGGTCTCGTGCTCGGTGGCTTCCTGCTCTTCGTGACCGCACGCGGCACCAACGCCGTGCTGCGGACCGCCGACCGGCGGCTGCTGTCGCTCGGTGCGCTGACCGTGGCCGGCTACGCGCTCGCCTTCTACCCGGCGGTCGAGCGCACGGGTGTGGCGGTCGCCACCACCGTGGCGTTGGCCACCGCGCCGATCGTGCTGGGCCTGCGTTCCCGACCGCTCGTCACGTCGGCAGCCGTGGTCGGCTGCGCGGTGCTCGTGCTGGGCGGCGGTGACGCGCACGTCGACCTGGTCGGCGTGGCGCTGGCCGTCATCGCGGGCCTGTCGTTCGCCGTGTACTCGGTGATCTGCGCGCACCTGATCGGGCTCGGGCACCCGTCCGGGGCGGTCGTGGGCGCGGTGTTCGGCGGCGCGTCGGTGCTGACGCTGCCGGTGCTGCTGCTGCTCGGCGTCGGGTGGGTGGCAACCCCGTCGGGCCTCGCGGTGACCGCGCACCTGGCGGTGTTCACCACGTTCGTGGCCTACCTGCTGTTCGGACGAGGCCTCCGGCGCACGAGCGCGGCGACGGCGACCACGTTGACCCTCGCCGAACCGGCGGTGGCGGCGGTGCTGGGAGTGGTCGTCCTGCACGAACGGCTGCCGTTCGCGTCGTGGTGCGGCATGGGCGTGCTGGGACTCGCCCTGCTCGCCCTCGCCCGCGGATAGATCACGCGAAACGGCCCGGCCGGCGCTCCCGCTGCGGGGCGCCGGCCGGGCCGGTCCGTTCTGGTCAGTGCTGGTCGCTAGTCGCCGCGGTGCGCGCCGCCGCCCAGCCCGTAGAGGATGCGCTGGATCACTTCCGGGTCCACGTTCGGCTCGTCGCCCAGCGCCTCGGCGGCGGGGGAGCGGCGCGGCTCACGGCGCGGCAGGGGCACGGACGAGGCGTCCATGCCGCTCGGCAGGGCCAGCTCGCACCACGCCAGGCGGCCACCCGCGGTGAGGTCGACCAGTCCCGCGCGGGTGCCGGTCAGCTCCGGCGGCAGCGCGACGCGGTTGCCCTCGACCTCGACCACCAGGTACGCGCCGGTCAGCCGGAGGCGCACGAGCAGAAAGCCGGGCGCACGCCGGTCGGCCACCTCGACCGCGGCGGCGACGAGCCGGCGGACCGTCTGCGCTGCCTCGTCCTGCATCGCCCGCAGCCGCCACTCGCCCAGCGAGAAGCGCACGAACATGTCCGCGACGCTCACCGCGGTGGGCAGCGCGACGAGTCGAAGGTCGTCGACCTGTTCGGTCTGGGCGTTCACACCGATCCTCCTCGCCTGCGTCCGGCGCGTGCTACGCCAGATGGTGCCATGAGTGCGTCCGATGTCACCCACGTGGTCTACCGACCGTGAGCGGACTGTGTCCGCTTCGAGTTCTACGCCTTCAGTGTTCACCGAAGGAAAGCCCGGGATTCACGATCTACTACGGCTGGAGACTGTGCGCGGTTCACATACGGTTGCGGCGACGCACCGGAAAGTACCGAAATGCAGGGTGAAATGGAATCACGAGCTTGTTCGCCCGGACGAGCGACTTGACCTACGCACCGTAGGGGACGAGCAGCACGAAGGGGCCACCGGCACTCCGGTGGCCCCTTCCGTGGATCGCGGCCGGACAGGCCCGGCTGATCCCGCCGGTACTGATCCCGACGGCGCTGCTCCCGCTCGCGCGGGACGTCAGGCCTGCTGCACGGCCTCGATCTCCAGCAGAATCGTGATCTTGTCGCCGACGACCGCGCCCGCCGCGCCGCCGGTCACGCCGAAGTCGCGGCGGTTGATCTCGGTGGACGCGGAGAAGCCCGCGACCTTCCCGCCGCCCATGCCGTCGCCGAAGCCGTTGATCTCCAGGCCCAGCTCGACGGTCTTGGTCACACCGCGCAGCGACAGCTCGCCGTCGACGACGAAGCCCTCGCCCTTGGCGCGCACGCCGGTGGAGGTGAAGGTCAGCTCGGGGTGCTTCTCGACGTCCAGGAAGTCCTCGCCCTTGACGTGGGCGTCGCGCTGGCCGTTGCGGGTGTCGACCGAGGCGGCGTCGATCTTGGCCTCGACGGTCGACTCCAGCGGGTTCTCGGCGGTCACGATCGTGCCCTCGAAGGTGCCGAAGTGGCCGCGGACCTTGGACACGCCGAGGTGGCGGACCACGAACGAGACGTCCGAGTGCACCGGGTCGATGGCCCACGTGCCGGTGAGGTAGCCGGGGATCTGAACGGTCTGCGTCGTCATGGGGAGAATCCTTCGCGGTTGGTTTTGTTGAACTCTCAATCGAATATAGCCCACGTTGGTTGAGGGTTCAACCACGCGGCGTATGATGTGGGACATGAGCGACGTGCGGTGGCTGAGCGCCGAGGAGCAGCAGGTGTGGCGTGCCTTCATGACCGCCGTGACCAAGTTCACCGACCACTTGGACCGGCAGTTGCAGCGGGACGCCGGGATGCCGATGGCGTACTACGAGATCCTGGTCGCGCTGTCCGAGGCGCCGGGCCGGGCGCTGCGGATGAGCGAGCTGGCGTCCGTGTGCCACTCCTCCAGGTCCCGGCTGTCGCACGCGGTGGCCCGGCTGGAGAAGGAGCACTGGGTCGAGCGGCGCGCGTGCCCGTCCGACCGGCGCGGTTCCATCGCGGCCCTCACCGACACCGGGTTCGCCGTGCTGGAACAGGCGGCGGAGGGTCACGTGACGGCGGTGCGCGAGCACCTGTTCGACGTGCTGACCCCCGCGCAGCTGCGGTCGCTCGCGGAGATCAGCCGGGCGGTGGACGCGGGCCTGGCGGTGGAGTGCGCGTCGGCGCGCGAAGAGCTCGCCGACTTCTGACGCCCGCCGACTTCTGCCGACTTCCGACTCCGGACGTCCGGCCGTCCGACCCTCCCGACGTCCCGCGCGGTGTCCGATGTGGACAGGTCGTGCATCCGGCGCAGCGCGCCATCGGCCGAGCGGAGCAGGGCCGCAACTGTGCCCGAAAACGTGATGCCGCCCGGTTAGCATCCGCTCCGTGGTAGTGAAGCTGGGTACGATCGCGCGTCGCGTCGTCGGTGCCGGTCGACGTGAGTCGGCCAGTGTCGGGGTGGCCGCGTTAGGGCTGTTGCTGTTGGCCGGAGCCGCGTTGGGCGACGGCATCGCGCGCACGGCGGTGGACGTGTCCGACGGGCTCACGTGGTTGGACGACGACCAGCGGGGCGAAGTCGTGCAGGTCAACCCCAGCTCGGCGAAACCGCAGATGCGGTTGCAGGTCAGCGGTGCGGACGCGCAGCTGGAGATCGCGCAGTCCGACGACACGTTGCTCGTGCTCGACCGCCGCACCGGGCAGATCACCGTGATCGACCTGGCCACGCTGCTCTCGTCCGGCCGACGGCAGGCGCCGCCCGGACCGTCGGCGAAGGTCCTCATCGTCGGCGACCGGGTGTTCGTGGTCGACCGCACGGCGGGATCGGTGCACCACGCCGACCCGATCACGTTGGCCGACATCGGCGCACCGTGGCTCGCGGGCCAGCCGCTGGCCGACGTGGTGGCCGACGACGACGGCGTCGTCTGGGCCGTCGACCACGGCGGCAACCTGCACGCGCTGCGGTGGTCGGAGGAAGAGCAGAACTTCTCGGAGCGGTCCAACAAGCCGGTCGCGGGCGCCGGTCCGCGCACCGCGCTGGTGCCGCACGAGCGCGGCGTGACGCTGCTCGGGTTGGAGGGCGGCGTGGTGGTGCGTGACGGCACCGGCCGCGACCTCACCGCGAGCACCGCGTCGTTGGTCGGCGAGGTGCTCGCCGCCCAGACGAGCCCGACGGGACTGGTGCCCGCGTCGGTGCCGGACGCGTCGGCGGTGGTGCTGCTGAGCGGTGACGAAGTCGTCCGGGTCGACACCGGGCAGCTCGGCTGCCCCAGGCCGGGGCGACCGGCGGTGTTCCGCGACCGCGTCTACGTGCCGTGCCGGGGTTCCGGCAAGGTCGTCGTGCTGGACCGGTCCGGCCGGCGAGGCGCGGACGACGTGCGCACGGGCGGCTCCGGAGAACCGGCGCTCGTGTTCGACGACGGCAAGCTGTTCATCAACACGCCCGGCGCGAACGAAGGCGTGATCGTGGACGCCGACGGCCGGACGCGCGGCGTGGTGATCCGCGACCCCGAGCTGCCGGTGATGGACCCGGAGCGGTCGCCGATCCCGAGCGTGCCGAGCCCACCGCCGCCGCGTCCGGACCCGCCGACGCGGAACAACCCGCGCGGTGGCCCCAACCCGCCGGCCGGCGGCACCGAGACGACGACGCCCGCGCCGCCACCGACGACGACGAGCGCCGCCGTGGCGGGCGTGGTGCCGGGACGCCCGTCCGGTGTGACGGTGTCGCAGCGCAGCAACAACGGCACGTCGGTGGTCGTCGCGGTCAGCTGGAGCGCGGTGCCCGGCGGTGGTGAGCCGATCTCCGGGTACTCGGTGACGGCGACCGGCGGGTTCGCCGGCGGCAGCAAGGAAGTCCAGGTCTCGGGCACGTCGACCGAGTTGACGCTGGCGTGCACGGGAACGTTCTGCACGAGCGGCAGGCTCGACGTGGCCGTGGCGGCGTACAACCGGTTCGGCGCGGGTGAGGCCGGCGCGGCGTCGTGGACGGTCCGCCCCGTGGCGCCACCGCCGACCACCACCCAGGCGCCGGTGCCGACCACGACCACCACGCCGCCCCCGCCTCCACCTCCGCCCCCGCCGCCACCGACCACCACGACCACGCCTCCTCCGCCCCCACCGCCCAGCCTGCCCACGGCGGGCGCCGCGGTGATCGTCTCGATCGTCAACAACGGCGGCATGTTCGAGCGGCCGGTGAACCTGGCCCCGCCGGCGGACTGGGCGAGCCACAACGGTCCGTGCGAGGTCGTCAACCTGACCCACGGCTTCGCCCAGCCGATCGCGTGCTCGGCCACGTCCACCACCATCGGGGTCGACTACGGCCAGAACGTGATCGTCGTGCGGGCGCACGCCGCGACGGGCACCGGGTCGGTCGACTCGGCGGCCCGCAGCACGACCGTGCGCGACATCGACGAGTGCGGTGGTCGGATCTGCTACCCGAAGAGCGTCCCGGCGTCCGCCGAGGGCAATCAGCTGGTCGGCGGCGGCATCGGACTGCTCGCGACCGCGTGGCTGCTGACGTACCGGAACCGGCGCGAGCGGCGCGGCGAGTCGGAGCGAGACCCCGAGTGAGACCGGCGGTGAGACCCGGCCGCTGCCGGTCGGCGGTGTGCGTGGGTGACGAGCACGAGGGGCGAATGTGACGACGACGGCGGCTCCGGCGATCGGCGCGGACGACATCGCGGCGTTCCGCGCGCTGCACGCGCGGCTCGGCGACGCGGTCGAGTCCGCGATCCGGGGCAAGCGGGACGTGGTGGACCTCGTGCTCGTGTCGCTGTTCGCGGGCGGGCACGTGCTGCTGGAGGACGTGCCCGGCACGGGCAAGACGACACTGGCCCGTGCGGTGGCGGGAGCGTTGGGCGGGGTGTCGCGGCGGGTGCAGTTCACGCCCGACCTGCTGCCGTCCGACGTCACCGGCACGTCCGTCTACGACCCGCAGACCGGTGAGGTCCGGTTCCGGCCGGGGCCGGTGTTCGCGAACGTCGTGCTGGCGGACGAGATCAACCGGGCCGCCGCCAAGACGCAGTCCGCGCTGCTCGAAGTGATGGAGGAGCACACGGTCACGGTCGACGGCGTCGCGCACGCGGTGCCCGCGCCGTTCCTCGTGGTCGCCACGCAGAACCCGATCGACCTGGACGGCACGTACCGGCTGCCGGAGGCCCAACTCGACCGGTTCATGCTGCGGACGTCCATCGGCTACCCGGCGGTGGAGCACGAGATCGACGTGCTGCGGCCGGGCAGCGGCGCCGGCCAGGTCGGCGCGGTGCCCACCGTGAGCAACCCGCACGTGGTGGCGGAGCACGGGCGTCGACTGGCGATGCTGCACGTGGCCGACCCGTTGCTGCGGTACATCAGCGACATCGGTGTGGCATCCCGCGAGGACGGCCGGTTGCGGTTGGGCGCGAGCACCCGTGGCCTGCGGGCCCTGGTGCGGTGCGTGCAGGTGTACGCCGCCGCGCAGGGCAGGCACTTCGTGGTGCCGGGCGACGTGCAGGCGCTGGCGGTGCCGGTGCTGGCGCACCGGCTGGTGCTGACCCGCGAGGCGCAGCTGGCCGGAACCACGACCGAAGAGGTCCTGGCCGACGTGCTGGCGGGTGTGGCGGTGCCGAGACCGGCCGCGCGATGACCAGGGTGCGGCTGACGGCACGCGGGCTCGGTGCCGTGCTGCTCGGCGTGCCGTTGGTGGGGTTGGGGTTGTGGTGGCGTTATCCGGGGGTGGCGGGGTTCGGCATCGCGCTCCTCGTGCTCGTGGCGGTCGGGGTGGCGTCGGTGTCGTCGCGGGCGCAGGTCGCGCCGACGCGGGTCGTGCGGCCCCGGACAGTGCAGCGGTTGGGCGCGTGCACCGGGGTCGTGGAGTTGACCGGCACCAGCAAGCGGTTCCCGGTGTGGTTCGACGCCACCGACGAGGTCGCGGGTGAGGCCGTCGCGGTGGACATCCCGCTGCTCGCGCCGGGGCAGACGGTGAAGGTCGAGTACCCGATCCCGACGCACGCCCGAGGCCTGCTCCGCATCGGACCGCTGACGTTGAGCCGTCGTGGGCCGGCAGGTCTGGCGCACGCCCGCACCGTGGTCGGTGATGTGGTGGAGGTCCGTGTGGTGCCTCGGGTGCTGCCGGTGCGCGGACTGCCCGGTGGGGTGCGGCGCGGGCACATAGGGGCGGACGAGCGGGTGGAGCGTGGCGGTACCGACCTGGTCGGGCTGCGCGAGTACGTGCCTGGTGACGACTTGCGGCGGCTGCACTGGGCGACGTCGGCGCGGACCGGGACGTTGATGATCCGCGAGGACGCAGACCCGGCCCGGCCGCACCTGGCGGTGGTGCTGGACGACCGTGCGGAGGGGTATGCGTCGGTCGCGGATTTCGAGGACGCGGTGGAGGTGGCGGCGTCGCTGGTGACGGTGGCGATCGCCGAGGGGCACCCGGTGCGGTTGGTGTCGTCGTCGGGTGCGGTGGACGTGGAGCTGCCGGCGGGGGCCGTGGGTGCGGACGCGTCGGTGGTGTTGGCGGCTTTGGCTGATCTTGCGGCGGTGGACGAGCCGTCTCCGTCTTCGGGGGCGCGACCGTTGCCGATCCGGGACCTGGACGTGGTGGCGGTGGTGTGCGGGGCGGTGGCCGAGCTGTCCGGGTTGGTGTTGGAGGCGGGCCGGGCGTCGGTCGGAGTGGTGCTCGTGGTCGATCCCGAGCCGGCGCTCGCGGTTTCGGCGGTGGGATCGGTGCTGGTGCTGCGTCACGTGAAGGCCGAGGGGCTGTTGGACGCGTGGAACACGGCGGTGTCGCGGTGAAGGTGGATGTGTCGCGGTGAAGGCGGATGCGCGGTGAGGACGGTTGCGTTGAACGCGCGGCCGGGCACGGGGCTCGGTATGGTGCTTGCGTCGGCGCCCGTCGAGCGGCCCGGTGCGTGGGAGCCAGCCGCCCCGGCCCCACGACCCGAAGATCACCCGATAGTGGAACCGGCTTCGGGGATGAATGGTAATCCCGATTTCGTTGCCAGAAAAGGGAGTCGCGGCGCCACGGCCCCCGGTCCGTCTGGGCGGTGAGCGCGTGACGGCGCGGCGACCCGGCGGCGTTGATGCGAACGGCGTCGAGGGGATCGCCCAACCAGGCGTAACCCCTCAACCGGCCACGAGCACCCAACCGGCCACGAGCACCCGCCTGAGTGCGAGTGCCAAACCGGGGACCAGTGCCAGTGCCC
Source organism: Saccharothrix sp. NRRL B-16314 (assembly GCF_000716595.1). Lineage (GTDB taxonomy): Bacteria > Actinomycetota > Actinomycetes > Mycobacteriales > Pseudonocardiaceae > Actinosynnema. The sequence goes on along the minus strand of NZ_JNXC01000032.1, from coordinate 42,454 downwards.
AGCCGGATGCCAGTGCCAGTCGCAGCGCCCGGCTGGGTGCCACTACCAGCGCCAGTACGAGCGCTGGTACCAGTGCCTCTGCCAGCGCCGGCACCAGGGCCAGCGCCGGTACCAGTGCCCGGCTGGGGTGGGCGGCGCTGCTGCTCGCAGTGGCGGCGCTGCACTTGGGCGTGGGTTGGCAGGGGTACGTGCCGTCGCTGGTGTTCGCGGGCGCGGTGGTGGTGGCGTTCCTGTGCCTGCCGCTGGTGCGGTGGGTTCCCGCTGGGCTGGTGGTGTTCGCGGCGGTGTCGTTGGCGTTGGTCGGCGGCTACTGGGTCGCACGGGACTCGGCGATCGACTCCACCGACCCGCTCCCGGTGCTGCTGGACCTGGTGCCGCGCCTGCTGACCGCCGCACGTCCAGCGCCCGCGACGCCCGAGCTGATGGTCCCGGGCGCGTTGCTGGTGTTCGGGGTGTCGCTGGGGGTGGCGTCGGCGGGCCGTGGACCGGCAGGCCGTGCACGAGCAGGCAGTGGGCGAGCAGGCAGCGGGCGGGTGGGGCGGGGCTGGAGGGGTGGGGGACGGGCCGGGCGGGGGCGGTCTTTGTTTGCGCCGGTTGTCGGGGCGGCGGTGCTCTACACGTGCACGGCGTTGTTGACCGCCGGCCAGGCGGACCGGAACGGGCTGGTTGCGGTGGTGTTGCTCGCGCTTGTCGCCGTGGGCTGGCTGGTGGTGGACCGGCTGGAGGCGGGCGGTCGGGTGTTGCTCGGGTTGCCTGCCGTGCCGGTGGCGGTGGTGGCCTTGGTCGCCACCGTGTTGCCGTCCGGCGGGGCGTTCGAGCCGCGAGAATTGGTGGAGCCGCCGGTCAGTGGCCTCGGCGTGGCGAGTCCGCTGCCGCAGTTGGCGTTCTGGGCGGGTTTGGGGGACACCGAGTTGTTCCGGATGCGTGGCCCCGAACGGGCCGTGCGTCTGGTGGCGCTGTCGGACTACTCGGGCGCGGCGTGGCGGGCGGCGTCGTTGTACGGGCCGATCGGCGCGGTAGCCGCTCCGGACCTTCCGCCGGGCGCGCGGGTGGACGAGACCGAGGTGGAGATCACCATCGGCGAGCTGAACGGCAGTTGGCTGCCGACGGTGGGGCGTCCCACGGCGGTCACGTTGGACGGCGCCATGGTGGACCCCGACTCGGGTTCGTTGGTCTCGCTGACCGAGCTGCAACCCGGCCTCAAGTACCGGGTCCGCGGCGTTCTGGACGTCCCCGACGACACGGACCTCCTCGAAGCGACCGTGCCGACCGGCGGCCGGACGCACCGGTACCTGGCGTTGCCGGGACTGCCCTACTCGCTGGCCGAGTACGCGCGGCAGGTCGTGCGCAGTGCGCGGACGCCGTACGAGCGGGCGGTGGCCATCGAGCAGGTGGTGAAGCAGGGGCGGGTGCCGGACCCGCAGGCGCCGGTCGGCTCGTCGTACGCACGGCTGGAGCGGTTCCTGTTCGGCGCTCCCGGTGAACCTGGTGCGAACGCGGGCACGGCCGAGCAGTTCGCGTCGGCGTTCGCCGTGCTGGGGCGGGCGGTGGGGTTGCCGACGCGCGTGGTCGTCGGGTTCCAGCCGGCCACGGGGGAGGAGCGGGTGGTGCGTGCCGCCGACGCGACCGCGTGGCCCGAGGTGTACTTCGCCGGGTGGGGTTGGGTGCCGTTCGACCCGGTGGCGGGTGTGTCGTCGGGCGGTTCGAGCGCGGCGCAGAAGCGCGAGGTGCTGGACCGGTTGGCGTCGATCACGGCCAGTCCGACCAGCACGCCGCTGTCCCCGCCACCCCCGTTGGTGACGCCGTCGAGCGCGGTGGCCGCCCAGGCACCGGCCGAATCGCGCCGGTGGATCGGGTACGCGGTGCTCGGCGCCCTGCCGGTGGTGCTGCTGCTGGTCCTCGGGGCGGCCCGGCTGGCGCGGCGGAGGCGTCTGCGGGCGGCGGGTGCGACCGGGGCTTGGGCCTACGTGCTCGACGGCCTGCTGTTGGCCGGTCGAACCCCGCCACGGGACCGGACCGCACCCGACATCGCATCGGGCGACATCGCATCGGGTGACATGGCGTCGGGACTGGCGGAGCAGGCTGGGGAACTGGCCGGGTTGGCCGAGTTCGCGGCCTTCGCACCGGCTGGGCAAGTGGCCGGCGGAGTGTCAGGAGGGGAGAGTTCGGAGAAGCACGCGTGGCGGTTGGCGCGTCAGGTCCGCAGTGGTTTGCGGCGCGGTGTTCCCTGGTACCGCAGGATGTTCTGGGCGGTCGATCCGCGGCCCTTGTGGCGACGTTAGAAGGTCAGCCGTTCCGCACGGCACACGTCCGGGCGGACGCCCCGCGCTGCGTCGCCGGGTCGGCCAACCCGATGGCCAGCACCTGGAAGCAGTACTGGCCGGCGGTCGGCTCCAAGCCCTCCACCACGTGTGACGTCGCACCCGCCGCCACCGTCACCAGCGGTTTGGCGGGCGACCCGGTCACGTCCACCACCACGAACTGCGCGTTGCCGCCGCTCGGGTCCGTCCAGAACAGCTCGATCCGGTCACCGTCGTCCTCCAGCCGCTTGAGCGTCGGCGTGAACGCCGGGTCACCCCCCGCCGGCACGCTCGCCATCGTCGTGGCACTGGTGGCAACCGTCGTGGTGGCAACCGCTTCGGCACCGGACGACGGCGCCACCGCGGCCCGATCGGACCACCCCGGCAGGCTCAACGCCACTCCGAAAGCCACACCAACGGCCACCGCCCCCACCGCGCCCACCGTCCACAACCGACGCTTGCGCCGCGGCGGCGGGTCCGGCGGTAGTTCCACCAGCGGGGGAGCGGGCGGCGGCAGGACGGGGCGCGGCACGGTGTGGTGGCGGACGGTCAGGTCCGCCACGTCCTCGGTCCACGTCTTCACCGGCTCGGGCGCGACGACGACGGGCTCCGCCGCGGCCTCGACCACCGGCTTGGGGCCGAAGTCGGGCAACTCGGTCGGACCCTCCGGGTACCGCTCCGGCACCTCCTGCCGCACCGCCACCGTGTGATCCGGGTCCACTGTGGACTGCGGCGTCCACGTCGGCACCGAGGCCAGCGCCGCCCGCAACGACGCCGCGTCCGGGAACCGCTCCTCCCGCGCCTTGCGCAGGCACCGCAGGATGATCGCCACCAGCTCCACCGGCACGTCGCGCCGCAGCAGCGACCGGGGCCGCGCCTCACGCACCCGCCCCAGGTACCCGAGCATGGTGTCCTCGCCGGGTGTGTCCGACGCGAACGGCGGCTGCCCGTCGAGCAGCGTGAACAGCGTCGACCCCAGCGACCACACGTCGTCCGTCGCCGCGGGCCGACGGCCGTCCACCATCTGCGGCGCGGCGTGCCGGTAGCTCACCAGCTGCAACGACGCCGTGTGCGCCGCGTCCGCACCGCGTGCGATGCCGAAGTCGGCCAGCACGTAGGACGTGGGCAGCACCAGGATGTTCTGCGGCTTCACGTCCCGGTGCAGGATGCCCTGGCCGTGCGCGAACGACAGCGCGTCCGCCACCGCGATCCCCGCCGCGACCACCTCGTGCACCGGCAGCGGCCCGCGCTGGACGAGCCGGTCGTGCAGCGATCCGAGGTCGTGGTACTCCATCACGATGCACGGCCGACCGGCGATCACGCCCGTGTCGAGCACCGTCACGATGTGCGGGTGCTGGCGGCCCAGCCGCACGGTGATCTCCAGTTCGCGGTGGAACCGGCTGACCGCGTCCGGGTCGGTCACGTCCAGCACCTTCACCGCGACGTCACGCCCCAGGCCGTCCTGGGTGGCCCGGTACACCGTGCCCTCGCCGCCGTGCGCGACGAGACGGAAGTCGCTGTAGCCGGGCAGTGCGACGGCGGGCAGTGCGACGGCGGGCGCCGTGCCCTCGCCGGGCGGGGGCGCCCAGGCCAGCAGGTCGTCGGCGGGATCCACGTCGAGGATCGTATCGGCCGACCACGACATCGGCGGACACCTTTCGGCGCACGGTCGCGCGGCGGTCGGGCGAGGTTTGACACGCCCGTCACCAGGGGCGGTCTTTCCGCCCGGTCGGCACAGCGGGCATGATCGGCACGGCGAGGTGATCGACGGGTCGGTGACGGCATCCGGCCCCCGGTCCGACCGGCGACGCAGCAGGAGAGCGGAATGGTCGCAGTGCTGGGCGGTCTGCGGGCGAATCGGGACCTGGCGCTGCTCGCGGCCGGGTCGGGGGTGTCGAGCCTCGGCACGCAGTTGACGCTGGTCGGGTTCACGCTCGTGCTGGCCGGGTCCGGGCCGTCGGCGGTCGCCGGGCTGTTCGTGGCCGCCGCTCTCGGTGCGGTCCTCGGCGCGCCGCTCGCCGGGTGGGTCGTCGACCGGTTCCGCAACCGCATGCTGCTCGCCGCCACCGTGTGCGGTCAGGTGCTGCTGCTGATCGGCCTGCTGTTCGGGTACGAGCGGGTGCCGGTGCTCTACGGGCTGGTGGTGCTGCTCGGCTTGTCCGGGGGTGTCGTCCGGACGTGCGGGTCCGTGTTGATCCCGCTGACGACCGGCGAGGACCAGTCGGTTCGCGGCTACGCCTGGATGTCGTCGGCGCAGAACACCGGGTCCGTGGCGGGCATCGTGCTCGGTGGCGTCATCGCGGCGGGGCCGGGGATCGAGGTGGCGCTGCTGCTCGACGCGGTGGCCACGTTCGTGCACCTGGTGCTGGTCCTGCGGCTCACCGTGGACCGTGAGCCGGGGCGGGACGAGGGCGCACCGGGGTTGGGCGCCCAGTGGAGCGGGACGGTGCTGCTGCGCAGCGACAGGTTGCTGGTGGGCCGGGTGGTGGCGCAGGTGGTCGGCGGCGTCGCCGTGGCGATCGCGCTGGTCAACGAGGTCTTCCTGGTGCAGGGTCCGCTGGGCGGCGGCGACTTCACCTACAGCGCCGTGCTCGCCTGCTGGACCGCCGGCCTGCTGCTGGGGTCGAACGCCGGCCGCCGCTTCACCACCGCGCGGTCGCTGGTCGGCGCGTTCGCCACCGCCGGCCTGGTGATGGCCGTCGCGCTGCTCGCGCCCGCCCTGATCCCGCACGTCGTGGTCAACGCGGTCGCGTGGGTGGTCGCCGGCGCGTGCAGCTCGGTGCAGAACGTCACGCTCAACGAGCTGGTCCGGGTGAGGACGCCGGACTGGGCCAGGGGGCGGGTGTTCGCCGCGGTCGGCGCGATCACGGTCGGCGCGGGCACGATCGGCATGGTCGCGGCCGGCGCCGTGGTGGCCGCCGCCGGCCCGCAGCGCGCCCTGGCCGTCGCCGCCGCCTTCGCCGTGGTGTCGGCGCTCATGGCCGGCCTGGCGGTGCTGCGCCGCCACCACCTGCGCCCGCCGGTCGTGTCCCCGGACTTCGAATCCGCGCCCGAACCCGCGCCCGGACCCACTCCCGGACCGGCCCCACAAGTCAGGGCGATCACCGCCGGGGACTGACCAGACCGAGAACGGCCGTCAGGTCTGGTACTCGCCCCTCGGGTAGTACTGGACGGTCAGGCGCTGCTCGCCGAACCCGTCGTGCCCCGTGGCGTAGCGCCACTTCGCGCCGATCGCGCCGTCGAACTCCTGCTCGCGCGCCAGGACCGCGCTCACCGCGTCGTCCCCGGAGATGGTGATCCAGGAACCGCCGCCCGAGACGTTGACCGCGTCACGCCCCAGGTCGAACCGGCTGGTGAGGATCTCCACCAGCGCCAACGTCTCCGCCGCCGTCACCCGGGGCAGGACTTCCCTGTAGGCGCCGTGGTCGGGGCCTTCGTACGGGTCGTCGTCCTCCTCGTCTTCGTCCTCCTGTTCCGCCCACACGTACTTCTCGACGCTGTGCAGATCGCTGATCAGGTCGAACGCCTGCCGGTCGATGACGGACAGGCCGATCTCGCGCCCGTCGGCGAGGGTGAGGTCGAGTTCCGCTTCCAGGAAGTCGCCCGGGTCGACCTTGATGCCGCCGATCACGTGCCCGGCCACCGGCAGCGGGGCGGCGGCGGTGTCGGCGACCAGCTTCGCGGCGATCCAGAACGAGTGCGCGTCGCCGAAGGCGTCCGAGCCGGCGGCGTAGCGGGTGCCGATGCCGTCGTCCACCCTGATCACGCCGAGCGAGGCGGCCGGGTCCCATTCGGCGACGACGTTCACCATGCCGACGTGCCTGGTGTAGGTCTCCTTGCCGTCCCGGCCGGTGGTGGCGGCCCAGCCCGCGGGTTCGAAGGTGGTCATCTGTTGATCTTGCCAGACCGCGGCCCGCCGCCGGTCCGGCAACCCTTGTGCTTGCGTTGCGAGTATCGAACGAGGTGCGCATGAGTCCCAGCCCGTACGTGCTCGACCCGACCGGTGGCGACCTCCACGCCGAAGCGGCACTGCTGCGCGCGCGGGGATCGGTGACACCGGTCGAACTGCCGGGCGGCGTCACGGCGTGGTCGATCGGCCGCATCGACCTGGTCCGCCGGCTGCTCGCCGACCCGCGGGTGTCGAAGGACCCGGGCCGGCACTGGCGCGCCTGGCGGAACGGCGACATCCCGGACGACTGGCCGCTGAACCCCCGGTCGCGGGCGACGACATGGTCAACGCCTACGGCGCCGAGCACCGCAGGCTGAGATCGTTGGCGTCGAGGGCTTTCACCGCCCGCAGGGTCGCGGCGCTGGGGCCACGGGTCGACCGGATCGTGGCCGAGCTGCTGGACCGGCTCGCGGCCGGTCCGAACGTGGTCGACCTGCGCGCCGAGGTACGCCTACCCGCTGCTGATCGAGGTCGTCTGCCACCTGTTCGGCATCCCCGACGACGCCTGCCCCGGCCTGCGCGCGAGCGTGGACGGCGTGGTCGACACGACGACGACCCCCGAGCGGTCGCAGGCCGACCACCACCGGGTCCAGGAGATCCTGAACGACCTCGTCGCCGCCAAGCGCGCCGCACCGGGCGACGACCTCACCAGCGGCCTGATCGCGGCCCGCGAGGAGGACGGTGCGACGCTCACCGAGGACGAGCTGGTCAACACCCTGTTCCTGGTGATCGCCGCCGGTTTCGAGACCACGGTCAACCCCTTGACCACGCCGTCACCGCGCTGCTCACCCACCCCGACCACCTGCGCCTGGTCGTCTCGGGTGAACGCACGTGGGCCGACGTGGTCGACGAGACGCTGAGGTGGCAGGCGCCGGTCGCGAACCCGCCGCTGCGCTACGCAGTCGAGAACATCACCGTGGACGGCGTGGACATCCGTCGAGGCGACGCGATCCTGGTGAACTACGCGGCGGCCGGACGCGGCCCGGCCCACCACGGCGCCACCGCCGACGAGTACGACCTCACCCGGGCCGACAAGTCGCACCTCGCCTTCGGCCACGGCGTCCACTACTGCCTCGGCGCACCCCTGGCGCGGGTCGAGGCCGAAGTGGCGTTGCGAGCTTTGTTCGGCCGCTTCCCGGATCTCGCGCTCGCCGTGCCGGTCGACGAGCTGCGGCCGGTCCGGTCGTTCATCACGAACGGCCACCTCACCCTGCCGGTCGCGCTCACGCCCCGTCGGTTGTGGCCCGCCGCGTCCGGTCCTATGGTCGGATGATGAGCCGGCTCGGTGATTCCCTGTCCCGGCGCCACTTCCTCGGCGCGTCCGCACTGGCGTGGTTACCCGTCCCGACACCGGGAGGAGTGCCCGCCGGTGATCCGCCGCCGGACTTCCCGGCGGGCATCGACCTGTACCGGCAGGCGTACGAGAACTGGGCGGGGGAGATCCGGACCGACGAGCTGTGGACGTGCGTCCCGCGAACGCCGGCGGACGTGGTGCTCCTCGCGAACTGGGCGCACGGCCACGGGTTCACCCTGCGGCCCAGGGGTTTCCGGCACGGGTGGTCGCCGCTCACCGTCACGCCGGGCACGACCGGAGCGGACCGGGTCGTGCTGGTCGACACCACCCGGCACCTGACCGCGATGACGGTCCTGCCGGGCGCGGTGCGGACGCAGACCGGTGCGTCGATGGACGACCTGCTGGCGTTCCTGGAGGACGCGGGCCTCGGCGTGACCAACACGCCGGCGCCCGGCGACCTCACCGTCGGCGGCGTGCTGGCGATCAACGGCCACGGCACGTCCGTCCCCGCGATCGGGGAAACCCGCGCACCCGGCCACACCTACGGCTCCCTGAGCAACATGATCGTCTCGCTGACGGCCGTGGTGTGGGACGGCGGCGAGTACCGACTCCGCACGTTCCAGCGCGACGAACCGGGGTGCGCCGCGCTGCTCACGCACGTGGGGCGCGCGTTCCTGACCGAAGTCACCCTGCGCGTGGGCGCGAACCAGAACCTGCGGTGCGTCAGCAGGGTCGACATCCCGACGAGCGAGCTGTTCGCGCCGCCGGGGAGCGGTGCGTCCCGCACGTTCGCGAGCTTCCTCGACCGGGCCGGACGGGTCGAGGCCATCTGGTTCGCCTTCACCGACCACCCGTGGCTGAAGGTGTGGAGCGTGTCGCCGAACCGGCCGCTGACGTCGCGACCCGTTGTCGCGCCGTACAACTACCCGTTCTCCGACAACGTCCCCGAGCTCGTCTCCGACCTCGCCGACCAGTTGATCAACGGCGCCTGGTACCTCACGCCGACGTTCGGCCGGTTGCAGTACACCACCGCGGCCACCGGGTTGACCGCCACGCTCTCCACCGACCTGTGGGGTCCGTCGAAGAACCTCCTGCTGTACGTCAAACCGACCACCCTGCGCGAGACCGCGAACGGGTACGCGGTGCTCACCAGCCGTGCCGAGGTCCAACGCGTCGTCAGCGACTTCGCTGCGTTCTACGAACAGCTCCTGACGTCCTACGCGGAACGCGGCCTGTTCCCCGTCACGGGTCAGGTGGAGATCCGCGTCGGCGGCCTGGACGACCCGTCGCACGTCGGCGTGCCCGGCGCCGAACCGCCCGCGCTGTCGGCGGTGCGACCGCGTGGGGACCACCCCGAGTGGGACGTCGCGGTGTGGTTCGACGTGCTCACGTTCCCCACCGCGCCCGGTGCGGCGGCGTTCTACCGGGAGTTGGAGCAGTTCTTCTTCACCCGGTACACCGGCGGGTACGCCACGACGCGCGCCGAGTGGTCCAAGGGCTGGGCCTACACCACCGAAGCGGCGTGGGCGGACCACGCGGTGATCACCGGGACGGTGCCCGACTCCTACCGCCGGGGCCCCGACCCGACGTGGGACGCCGCGCTCGCGACCCTCGACGCGCACGACCCGCACCGGGTGTTCAGCAACCCGTTCCTCGACGTCCTGCTGCCCTGACCGCTTGATACCGTCACCGCCACACGAATCGGGCGGTGGGATCTTGCTGACCTTGTGGTACGACCGGCCGGCCGCCGACTGGGAGGCCGAGACGCTGCCCATCGGCAACGGCGCGCTGGGCGGCGGCGTGTTCGGCACCGTGGCCGCGGAACGGGTCCAGCTCAACGAGAAGACGTTGTGGACCGGCGGTCCCGGCTCGGCCGGGGGCTACGACTTCGGCAACTGGACCAGCCCGCGACCGGACGCCCTGAGCGGTGTGCGGGCCTTGATCGAACGCGACCACAAGGCCGATCCGGACACCGTCGCGGCGGCGCTGGGCCAGGAGCGGCGCGGGTTCGGGGCGTACCAGCCGTTCGGCGAACTCGGCCTGAGGCTGACGGACCCGCCCGCCGAGGTCACCGACTACCGCCGTGACCTCGACCTGTCCTGCGCGGTCGCCTCGGTGTCGTACGTGGCGGACGGCGTGCGGCACACGAGGGAGTACTTCGCCAGCGCCGCAGACGGCGTGATCGTCGCCCGGCTGTCCGCCGACCGGCCCGGCCGCGTCGGCTTCACCGCGTCCATCACCGCCCCCGACAACCGCACCCGGCGGACCACGGCCGTCGACGGCCGTTCGACGTTCACGGGTGCCCTGCACGACAACGGGCTGCGGTTCGAGGCCCAGTTCCAGGTGCTCACCGACGGCGGCGTCCGGACCGACGACGCCGACGGCTCGGTCACCGTCGCGGACGCCGACAGCGTGGTGCTGGTCCTCGCGGCGGGCACCGACTACGCCGAGGACTACCCGACCTACCGGGGCGCCGACCCCCATCGGCGGGTGACGGCGGCCGTCGACGCGGCGTCCGCGAAGTCGTGGGCCGAACTGCTCGACGCCCACCGGCGCGACTACCGCGAGCTGTTCGACCGCGTGCGCCTGGACCTCGGGCAGCAGCCGGTGGACGTGCCGACCGACGAACTCCTGCGCGGCTACGCGACCGCCCCCGCGCCGCACCGCCGCGCGCTGGAAGCCCTGTACTTCCAGTACGGCCGCTACCTGCTGATCTCCTCCTCGCGGCCCGGCTCGCTGCCCGCGAACCTGCAAGGCGTGTGGAACGACTCCGTGTCGCCGCCGTGGAGCGCGGACTACCACACCAACATCAACGTCCAGATGAACTACTGGCCGGCCGAGACGACGAACCTGTCCGAGACCACCGCGCCGCTGTTCTCCTACGTGGACGGGCTGCGCGAACCCGGCGCGGTCACGGCTCGCCTGCTGCACGCCGCCCGGGGTTGGGTCGTCAACAACGAGATCAACCCGTTCGGCTTCAGCGGTGTGCACGACTGGGCGACCGCGTTCTGGTTCCCGGAAGCCGGCGCGTGGCTCGCGCGGCACTTCTACGAGCACTACCTGTTCACGCGGGACCTCCGGTTCCTGCGGGAGCGGGCGTACCCGGTGATGAAGGAGCTGGCGCAGTTCTGGCTGGACGAGCTGAAGGTCGACCCGCGTGACGGCACGCTCGTCGTCACGCCGAGCTTCTCGCCGGAGCACGGCGACTTCTCGGCCGGCGCGGCGATGTCGCAGCAGATCGTCGGGCAGCTGTTCGCCGACGTCGTCGCGTCCGCCGATGTCCTGGGCGACGACTTCGGCGCCGAGGTGCGCGACGCGCTCCAGCGGCTCGACCCGGGCACCCGGATCGGGTCGTGGGGCCAGTTGCGGGAGTGGAAGGAGGACTGGGACGACCCGGCGGACGAGCACCGGCACGTGTCACACCTGTTCGCCCTGTTCCCCGGCAACGGGATCGGCGCCCGGACGACACCGGAACTGGCCGAGGCCGCCAAGGTCTCGCTGACCGCGCGCGGTGACGGCGGCACCGGGTGGAGCAAGGCGTGGAAGATCAACTTCTGGGCCCGGCTGCTCGACGGCGACCACGCGCACCGCATGCTGGCGGAACAACTCCTCACCAGCACCACCGCGAACCTCTGGGACACCCACCCGCCGTTCCAGATCGACGGGAACTTCGGCGCGACCGCCGGTGTGGCGGAAATGCTGCTGCAGAGCCAGGACGGCGTCGTCCACGTCCTGCCCGCGCTGCCCGGCGAGTGGCCGACCGGCTCGTACACCGGGCTGCGCGCCCGTGGTGACATCACGGTCGACGTCCGCTGGTCCGACGGCGCGGCAACGGAGATCACCCTGACGACCGGCCAGGACGGTCCGGTCACGGTCCGCAGCACGCTGTTCCGGGAGACCTTCCGGGTGGTCGACGCCTTGACGGGGCAGGAGGTTCCGGCGCGGGTGGACGGCGACGCGGCCACGTTCACCGGGCAGGCCCGGCACCGCTACGCGGCGTCGGTAACCTCGTCCGGTGGATCTCCTCACCGGCTTGGATGACATCGACTGGAGCGCGCTGGAGCACGCCTACGGGCCGGCGCACGAGGTGCCGGACCTGCTGCGCGGTCTGGTGTCCGACGACCCGGAGGTCCGGGAGACGGCGCTGGACGGCATGTACGCCGCCGTGCACCACCAGGAGTCCATCTACGACAGCACGCTGGCCGCGATCCCGTTCCTGATCCGGATCGCCGGCCAGGGCGGGCTGCCGGGGCGGTCCGACGTGCTGGAGCTGCTGGCGAGCATCGGCGACCCCGAAGGGGACTTCGAGCCGGGAACCCCGGAGCGGCAGGCGACCGACGCGGTGGCCGAGGCGTTCCCGCTGTTCCTGGCCGCGCTGGACGACCCGGACCCGGACGTGCGGCAGGCCGCGTGCGAGGCGCTGACGGTGTGCCGCGCCGAGACCGCCGAGGTCGTCGGCGCCCTGGTCGACAGGCTGCGGATCGAGACCGACGCCGGAGCGCGCAGCGCCATCGTGACGGCGCTCGGGACGTTCGGCGCGCGTGCCGGCGCGGAACTGCCGTCGCTCCCGGTCAGGCTGGCGGAGGTGGCGGACGACCACACCGACCCGGCGCTGCGGATCACCGCGCTCACCGAGCTGGCGGGCTTCGCCCCGGACGCCCTGCCGGACGACGTGGTCGCCGTCGCGTCAGGGCTGATCGCCGAGGTCTACGCCGCCGGCACGCCGACCGTGGAGCCGGCCGGGTTCTCCACCCCCACGCTGCTGGGAGCGCTGCGGGAACAGACCGAGCAGAGCGCGGTCGGCCGGCGCGCTCCTGACGCGTTCCTCCTGGTGGCCGGGCTGAGCCGGGCGCTCGGCGACCGGGTCGAGGACCGGACCGCGCTGCTCGTCCCGCTGTTGGAGTCCGCCGACTGGGAGCAGCGGATCGACGCCGTCCACGCCGCGAGCGCGCTGATCCAGGGCCGGCGCGGCGACCACGAGCGGCTGGTCCGGCTGATCGGGGCACAGCTCCACGCCCCGGAACCGCGCGTGCCCGGGGCCGCCGCGTCCGCGTTGCAGCACCTCGGCGAGGTGGCCGCGCCGGCCGCCGACGCGCTCGCCGCCAGCGTCGCAGCCGCACCGCGGGAGGCGCCGCACAGCGACGAGACCGGTCCGCCGGCGTGGTTGACGCTGTGGCCGCAGGGCCTGCCCGGCACAGGGCCGACCTTGCACGCCTTGGCGGCCCTGCGTGACCCGAGGGCGGTGGAGCCGGTCCGGTGGGCGCTCGAACGCCCGGAACCGCCGTCGGACATCGGGCACGTCGTCTGCGCGCTCGGCCCGCCGGCGGCCGACTTCGTGCCCCTGATCCGGGCGCGGCTGCGGGACCTGCCGGTCACCGAGGGGTTCGACTCCCGCCGCAGCGGCCTGGTCCGGGCGCTCGGGCCGCTGGGTGCGGCGGAAGCCGTGCCGGACATCGTGGAGTTCCTCCCGGAGACCTCCGCCCTGGAGTCGCTCGGCGCACTCGGGCCGCGCGCCGCCGAAGCGGTACCGGCGCTGCGCGGCCTCCTGGACGACCCGAACACGTCGGTGGCGGTCGCCGCCGCCACCGCGTTGTGGCGCGTGGACGGGGACGCCGACCGCGTGCGGTCGACCTTGGCGCGTCACCTCGACAACGTCCACGCGGTGGCGGCGCTCGGGGAACTGGGGGAGGCCGCCGAACCGCACCTGCCCGCACTGCGGGCGCTGCTCACCAAGCCCGACGACTACGGCTGGACGAGGCTGCACGTCGCGGAGGCGTTGTGGCGGCTGACGGGCGACGCCGACACCGTGCTCCCGCTCCTGACCGCCGTGTGGACGGTGAACGCCCACACCCGGCGCGCGGCCGTCCGCTGCATGGCCGACATGGGGCCCGCCGCCGCGCCGGCCGCGCCGCTGCTGCGGGAAGAACTGGCGCGACCCCGGCGGCACACGGCGAAGGACGACGGGTGGAGCAGCGACCAGGTTCGTGCCGACGAGGAGTTGTTGCGGTTGTGCCGGGGTGCGCTTGTCGCTCTCGGCGTGGAGTAGGTAGGTGCCGGCCAGCGTGCAGCGACGAGGTTCGTGCTGAGGAGGGGCGGTTGCGGCGGTGCCGGGACGCGTTCGTTGCTCTCGGCGTGGACTAGGCCGGGGTCGGCCCGCGTGCAGCGACCAGGTTCGTGCCGACGAGGAGTTGTTGCGGTTGTGCCGGGGCGCGCTCGTCGCTCTCGGCGGGGAGTAGGTCGGGGTCTGCCCGCGTGCAGCGACCAGGTTCGTGCTGACGAGGGGCGGTTGCGGCGGTGCCGGGAGGCGCTCGTTGCCCTCGGTGCGGAGTAGGCCGGGTCAGCCCGCGATCAGTGCCCGCCTGACCCGCTCCTCACCCACCATGACCGGGTCGAGGGGCGTGCCGGCGGCGGACGTCCAGAGGCGGTGGGCGGTGTCCTGGTCGCCGGTCGTCGCGGCTGCGTTGGCCAGGCCCGTCTCGGCCCGCGCGACCTCGTGGACGCTGCCGCACCGGGCGGCCTGCTCGGCGGCTCGGTCGTACCAGGCCACGGCTTCGTCGGGCCGCCCGGCGCGGAAGTGGGTCCAGGCCAGGCAGTTCAGGGCCATCGCCAGGTCCAGGTCCAGCCCGAGGGCGACGAACTCGTCGTGCGCCTCGACGCCGTGGCGCACCGCGTCCTCGAACGCGCCCAGCTCCGTCTCCGTCAACGCCATCCCGCGCAACGTGATCGCGGCGTTGCGGCGGGAACCCGAGCGGCGGTACGACTCCAGCGCGGTACCCATGTCCCGCAACGCTTTCCGGTGCTCGCCCAGGTACAGGTTCACCCACGCCAGGTTCGACAGGGCACTGGTCGTCCCGTGCTCGTCCGCCGAAGACCGGAACAGCGCCAGCGCCTCCTCGTAGTGCTCCGACGCGGCCTCCAGATCACCCCGGTCCACGTGCGCCATGCCGAGGTTGTTCAACGTCATCGCCAGCGCGTTCACGTCACCCGCCGCCCGCGCCGCCGCCGCCGCGAGCCGGTGGGTGTGGATCCACGCGTCCCACAGCTTCGCGCGGAAGAAGAAGTCCCGCAGCAGGAACGCCAACTGCCAGCACTTCCGGTGCCAGCCCTTCGCCGACGCCATGCCGCACAACGCCACCAGGTTCGGCCACTCCGCGTCCAGCCACGCCAGCGCCGACTCCGCGTCGGTGAACCCCTCGACCACCGGCGGCGGATCGTCCAGCTCCAGCGCGGGCCGGTAGCGCTGCGGCACCAGCAACTCGTCGCTCGCCGCGGTGGTGGCCAGCGCCAGGTCGGACAACCGGCGCACGGCGGCGTCCCGGTCGTCGGCGGGGATCGCGGGCAGCGCGTGCTCCAGCGCGAACGCCCGCATCAGGTCGTGGAACCCCGTGTAACCGCCGGGCCGCTGCGTGACCAGGTACGCGTCGTACAACCGGGCCAGCAGCCGCTCGGCCTCCGCGAGACCGACCCCCGCCAGCGCGGCGGCACTGCGCACGCCCACCTCACGCCCGGGGTGCAGGGCGAGCAGGCCGAACATCCGCCGCTGGTCCGCCGCCAGGCCCCGGTACGACAGGGTGAACGCGGCCGTGACGCTGCGCTCGCCGTCGTCCAGCGTGCCCAGCCGCACCGTCTCGTCCGCCAGCCGCGCGACGAAGTCCGGCAACGTCCACATCGGGCTGCCGCGGAACCGGGCGGCGGCGATCCGCACGGCCAGCGGCAGCCGCCCGCAGTGCTCGACGATGCGCTCCACCACCCCGTCGTCGGCGGGCGGAACCCGTTCCCCCGCCACCGCGCGGAACAGTTCGACGGCCTGCGCGGTGGACAGCATGCCCACCGACACGTGCACCGCGTCGTCCAGCGCGTTCAGGCGGTTCCTGCTGGTGATCAGCACTCGGCACCTCGGTTCGGCCGGTAGCAGGGGCAGGACCTGCCGGGCGCTGCGGACGTTGTCGAACACCAACAGCATCCGCTTGCCCCGCAGTCGGTCGCGGTAGAAGTTGGCCCGGCCGTCCTCGTCGCGCGGCGCGTCCTCGGCCGGGACGCCGAGCATGCGCAGCAGGCGGTCGAGCACGTCGTCACCGGTCGGGCCGGTGTCGCCGGGGGTGAAGCCGCGCAGGTCCAGGAACAGGCAGCCGTCCGGGAAGTGGGTTTCGGCGGTCCACGCCGCCCGCAGCGCGAGCGCCGTCTTGCCCACGCCCGCCATGCCGTCGAGCACGCACACCGACGCCGAACCGCCGACCAGCGCCGCGTTGATCCGGCGCAGCTCCTCGTCCCGCCCGGTGAAGTGCGACGTCACCGCCGGCAGCCCGGAGAACCCGACCGGTTCCGGCACCGCGACCAGGGCTGCCAGCGCACCGCCCGCGTGGAGCACGGAATCGCACGCCACCGCGAATTCCCGGTTCGCCGTGGCATGGCCGTTCTCCACCTTGCTCAGGTGGCTCTTGCTGTAGTGGACCCGCGCCGTGAACGCCGTCAGCGACAACCCCGCCGCCTCACGTCGCCGCCGCAGTTCCCTGCCGAACTCCGTCGCCCGATCGGTCACCGCCGCATTATGGCCCGGCGGGAGCACCGCCGGGTGCCCGCTCAGCCGAACGGGAAACCGCAGATCAGCATGAGGATCGCGTTGGAGTGTGTGTGCATTGCCGGCTCACCTCCTCTTATCGGTGCCGGCACCGGAAATGTCCGACACCAGGAAGGATGCCGATCCCACTCCGCGCCGGACAGTGGTTTCCGGCCGGGGGAAACAATCGGAAACCCGGGAAACGCCGGTGTCGGCACCCGCCTGCACCGCACCGGGACGTGGCACGCTGGGGCGCATCGGTACCCAGGGGAGGTGCGGGGGTGGAGCTCAGCGTCGCCGAACTCGTGGCCGAGCTGAAATCGCTGCGCAAGGGGCGGGGGATCGAGAGCGCCGACGTCGACACGCGGGTCGCGCCGCCGCTGCGCCGGCTCGTCGGCCTCGGCGACGACGACGGTCCCGCGCGGGTCCGCCGGCAGCTCAGGGACTGGCTCACGACCCACGCCAAGGGCCTGCCCGAAGACCTGCGGACGGCGGCGTGCCAGGCGTTCGGGCTCGACGGCGACGCCCGGCTCTACCAGGAACGGGTCCGCTCGGTGGCGCTCCTGATCGAGCGCGACGACCGCACCGCCCGTCGCCGCATCGACGACGCCCTGCTGAGGATCGCCCAACGCGCGCTCGACCCGGACGCCCGCCGCCCCGCCCCCGACCTGCCCTGGCGCACCGCCGAGCTGAGCGCCGTCGTGGTGCTCGACCTGCCGGTGCCGGAAGTGATCGAGACCCGGCGGATCGTCGCCCAGCACGACGGGCTGGCCGAGGTCGAGCTGTCCGTGACGCTGGAGCCGCCGGACCCCGGCCGGGGCCCGCTGGACGACATCGGCCTGGACGTCCTGTACGGCGGGGTGCTGACCGACCGTGCCCGCAGGTCCACCAACCGGATCGGGTTCGCGCTGCGCCTACCGGAACCGTTGCGGCGCAACGAGGAGCACGAGTACTCGTTCCGCATCCGGCTCTCACCCGAACGCGGCATCGCGCCCTACTACGTGTGCACCCCGCGCTTCCCGTGCGCGTCGTTCCGCCTGCACGTCCGGTTCGGCCCCGGCCGGGTGCCCGGTGCGATCTGGCGGCTCCAGGACACCCTGCCGATCGAACTGGCCGACCCCGAGTCGAGCCGCGAGCGCGTCACCGCGAACGGGTCCGGTGAGGTGCACTTGGCGTTCACCGACCTGAAGCCGAACCTGTCCTACGGCGTCACCTGGGGCGACGCCGCGGGATGAGGTGCTCGAACGCCGACCTGACCAGCGTCTCCACCATCTCCGGCGGCAGCCCGCCGGCCGACGGCGAGTCCAGGTACGTGGACTTCGCGAACGTGCCATCCGGTCCGAACGACTCCATCCGCACCGCCAGGTCGACCGTGTCGCCGTCGTCCAGCGACGTGATCGGCACCGGCTCGTCGGGGATCGACTCGCCCGCGCGCCGCAGCTCGTAGTCGAACCTGATCCCCACCGCGCCGCCGAACTTCGTCTCCTGGTCGGGCAGCGCGAGCGCCTGCCGCACCGCGTCCTTCAGCCCGCTGCCGGTGGTCACGGCCGGCACGGCGACCTCGTGCGCCACCGCCAGCGCGTGGTTCCGCACGTACAGGGTGATCGTCGGACCGGACGGGACGGACCGGACGGGAGCCGGCAGCACGGGTTCACCGACAGCGGAGTCCCGCTGCCACACGGCGGTCAGCGCCTCGGCCACGGCAGGTAGGTCCCCTCGGGCGTCGAGGTACTTGCGCGGTGCGAGCAGCGTAGGCAAGGGGGTGTCGTCCAACCGGACCACGAACAGGAAGCAGTGCCGCTGGTCGAGGTCGCGGGCGAGCGCCGCCGTCCACTCCGCCGCCACCCACTTGCGGTCCACCGTGTGCCGCGACCACAGCAGCACGAAGAAGTGGGACTCCTCGATGCCCTGGTTGATCGCGAGCAGCAGGTCGTCGCCCGCCTTGATGCTCAGCTCGTCCACGAACGCCGCGAAACCGCGTGCGCCCAACTCCTTCCCGAGCAGCCGGGCGGATTCCCGGTCGTTCCCGGAGAACGACAGGAACACCTTCGGGCGGTCAACGGTTCGCGGCACGACGCCTCCAGTTGTCGAATGTCCGGCGCAGCAGCCGACGCAAGGGTCCGGCCGCGGTCTGCCACCCCGCGTCGCCGTAGACGGTCCAGCAGGCCCAGCGCGCCGGGTGGTCCTGATCGGGCACCGGTGTCGGGACGTCGTCGACGAGCGCGTGCGCGACGACCTCACCCCGCACCACGTCGCCCTGGGCGCGTTGGAGCGCGACGTCACGGGGCAGGTAGCGGGCGTACTCCCCGAACCGGTCGAGCACGGCCGTGGCGACCGCCTCGTCGGCCACCCACCGGGCCGCGACGACCGAGGCCGCGCCCGCCTGCAACCCGGCGCGCACCAGGCCGACCGGCTCGTCCTGGCCCACCCGGTTCGCCATCCCGGATTCGCAGGCGCCCATCACGAGCGTGCCGCAGCCGGACAGGTCGAGCCCTTGCAGCTGGTCGGACCGCAGCCACCCGTCCGGGCCGTCCGGTGCGAGTTGCAGCCACGACCGGGCCGGGTCCTCGCGGTCGTGCTCACCGTGGCCGTGGACGCGGACCTGGTGGTGCCGACGCCGGGCCAGTTCGGCGCGCAGCCCCGCCGGGGTGGCGGCCTCGCCGTCGAGGAGCGTGTGGCCGGGTCGTTCCGCGGCGGCGGCGGCGAGCCTGCCGCGCATCGGGCTCACCAGCAGCACCCGGTCGCCGCGCCGGCGGCGGGCCCGGTGCAGCAGCGGGCGCCGCGCGGACAGGCACGGCAGGTCGGACAACGCGAACCGGTCTCCGAGCCGCTGCCGCTGTCCGCCGGGCAGCACCAGCGCGGCGAACGGCACGTCGGCCAGCACACCGCCCACCATGACCGCGACCCGGTGGACGTGCGGCGGGAGTTCCCCGGTCAACGGGGCGAGGTCGAGCAGGTCCGCGATGTCCGCGAGCCGCTGCTCGAAGTCGCCCGTCCTGATCCCCAGGTCCAGCACGGACTTGCCCCACCACGACTTCAGCCCCTTCACCGCGGCCACGAGGTGTTCCCGGGCCACCGGCGCGGACCAGTGCCGCAGCACGCCGTGACCCAGCAGGACGTGGTGCACGCGGTGCGGGGTGGCGTGCAGCATCCACACCACCTGGGACTTCGGCAGGTCTCGGGTCACGTCACCCACCCACCGCCACGCGGCGTCCAGGTCGGTGATCCGGGGCAAATCGCGGAGGAACCCCGCCCCGCCGGGCAGCAGGCCGTCCAGGATCGTCGCGCCGCGCGCCTGCTCCACCGCCACGACGACCCCCGCCACGGCGTGCGGCCCACGCCCGGTCACCGCGTCGTGGGCCGCACGGACCCGCTCGTCGTGCTCGTCCGCGGCCGACAGCAGCATCCGCACCCGCACGGCGTCGCTGTCCTGCCGTGCGGCGATCCGCTCCTCCAACCCGTGCGCCTCGACCCAGCACGCGTCCGCCCGGTCCTCGTGCTCCAGCTTGAACAGCACCCGGCCGAGCAGCCGCAACGCCAGCACCCGCGTCTCGGTGAGCGCCGTCGACGCGGCCCGCCCGGCCGCCGCGGTGAAGTGGCCGACCGCCTCGCGCAGGGACGACTCGTCACCGGACTCGTGGAACCGGCCCCACTCCAGCTCACCGGCGGTCAGGTGCCACGACGCCACGTCACGGTCGCCGTGCGCCAGGTCGCGGAGTTCGACGAGCAGCTTCTCCGCCTCCTCCAGCCGCCCGGCGACGAGCAGCCGGCGGGCGTACTCGACCCGCCGCTCGAACCGGGGCGACCGGTCGGGGTCGACGATGCCGTCGGGCGACAGCCGTTCCACCTCCCGCCGCGCCGCCACCGGGTCGGGGGCGTGTTCGGCGGCGTCGAGCAGCATCGGGCGCAGCCGTTCGGCCAATTCAGGCCGGCGCGTCAACCACAGCAGCGCGGTGAGGTCCGCCAGCACGGGCAGCCGCAGCGCCGGGTCGACCTCCGTCCGCTCCAGGCACTCCAGCAACGTCCGGCACGCCTCCTCGTACCGCAGCTCACGGCGGAACGCCAAGGCGCGCAGCAGGTAGTCGGCGGTGGTGCGCGGCGCCGGCCCCGACACCACGTCCGACACCGCCGACTCCACACCGTGCCGGACCGCGAGCGTGAGCAGGTCGCCGTCGACGCCGGCCACGCCCTGCTCGTGGTCCAGCACCAGGAACGCGTCCCTCGCCTCGCCGAGCTTCCGCTCGGCGAGCAGCAGCTCACTGCGGTCGGCGGCCACCAGCCCGTCCAGCCGCAGCAGCCGCGCGTGGTCCTCGGGGTCGAGCACCGCGCCGCGGGCGAGGGCGGCCCGCACCGCTTCCACGTCGTCCCCGGCGCGCGCCTGGTCACCGGCGGCGCTGCTGATCTCGGCCCGCAGCAACGACAACCCGACGTGGTCCGCGCCCAGCGACCCGGCGTACTCCGCGCACCGCTTCGCCGCCCGCGCCACCGCGCCCGACGTCAGCAGCGCCGCCACGTGGTCGATCGCGACCGACTCGCCGAGCGGCCCACCGCCGGCCAGCTCGAACACCGTCTCGTAGGCGGCGTCGGCCCGCCGGACGTCACCCCGCGCGACCGCCCGCCGCGCCGCGGTGAGGGCACGTCCGACCGGGCTGTCCGGGTCGACCTCGAAGTCACCGGCCATCGACGTCACCCACCACCGCAGCCGGCCGGTTCGTCGTCGGTGTCCGGGCAGATCAGCAGGACGGTCGCCACCCGACCCGGCGTGGCGGCGCCACCGGGCACCGAGGGCGCGGTCGGCGCGGACGAGGCCGACGGGGTCGGCGTGTTGCCGCCGTTGGCGGTGACCACACCGCGCGGCGTGTCGACCCCGCGCCACTCCGCACCCGCGTGCGACCGCACGTCCGGCCGGGCGATGAAGTCGAGCAGCGGCGTACCCACGACGACCGCCTCCCGGACCCTCACCTTGGTGTCACGCGGGATCGTCGAGGCGACGATCCGCCCGTTCTCGATCGTCATCGACTCGCGGAAGCGCTCGTGCACGTACGGGTCGGTCGTGCGCTGGTCGACGGCCTCGCCGAACGTCATGTCGCGGCGCGGCCCGACTTCGAGCGGACCCCGGTCGACCAGGACGAGCTGATCGCCCTCGAACCGCACCAGCACCGCCCGGGACGCGTCGCCGTGCAGCGCGGCCCGCACGCGGAAGCTCCACGCGTCACCGGCCGCCGGCAACCTGATCTCCGACGCGCCCACCAGCGCCACGGCGCCGTCCAGCGGCACCGGCCGGTACAGGCCGTCGTCCGCCGTCACGGCCTGCTTCCGGGCCTCCAGCACGCGCGGGAACCCGGCGGTGAGCGCCATGCCCTCCGGCGTGCCGAACACCGGGTCACCGGCCGGGTGGCGGACGTGGTCGCCCACGACGTGCAGCGTCGACGTCGACCCGCCCTTGGCGGTCACCGTGACGGTCCCCGCGTCACCCGCCGGCCGGTCCGAGAAGACCACCGTCGCGGCCTGGTCGGCCGTGGCGGGCGCGATGTCCACCCAGCTGTCGGCGACCGGCTCGGTCCTCTTCTCCAGCTTCCCGTACAGGAAACGCGGCCCCTCACCGCCCGGACTGGGCGAGCCGAGCCGGAACGTCACACCACCCGGCGGCGGCTGGTCACCGCCGATCGACACCGACCACTCGGCGTCCACCAGGTGCTCCACCCGCCCGGACGGGTGCTGAAGCGTCTGCAGCACACCGTCCTTCACCGGCGGCAGCGCTTCGGACGGCGACGCCGTGAGCCGCTTCTGAACGGATTCGAGCGCGGTCCGGACCCGGTCGAACACCCCGCGCCGCCAGTGGACCGCGACCACGCCGCCGTCCTTCACCGCGGTCAGCTCGCCCACCTCGTGGTCAAGGTACTCGGACCGCTGCGACACCTTGCCGCCCTGCGCCTCGATCCGCGTCTTCACCGCGCGGTTGCCGTCCAGCAGCAGCTTCAGGCCACCGAAGGACACCACCTTGCGCGGACCACCCACCGCCTCCACGGTGGTGCCGCCGCCGTCCGTGGTGATCCGGTGTTCCAGGCTGTCGACGACCTTGCCCTCGGCGTCCAGGGCCTTCTGCTTGACCGAACCCCGGCCGGTAGCCGGGTCGAAGGTCGAGTCACCGCCCGCGCCCGCGCGGTTCACCGGCCCCGGCAGGTCCGCGCGCTTCGCCTCCGCGCCCTTGCGGGAGATCACGTCGCCGAGCGACACACCGCCGTAGATCGACCGGTACCCGCAGCTGTCGAACGTCCGCGACGGCGCGGGCGCGACCGCCTCGTCGGTGGCCGAAGGCGGGGTGACGAACCGGATCGGCGCGCGCTCGCGCAACGCGGAGTTCCCCGCGTACCACTCGGCGAAGGTGAGGTCGGACCGGATCTCCGAGTCGTCCAGCTGCGGCAGCCGGGCCGACGTCTTGGCGACCAGCCACTCCAGCGCGCCGCTCCACCGCATGATCTGGTCCAGCCGCTGGTACTGCGGCTCGTAGTCCGCCACCGCCTGGTAGTTGCGGTCCCACCACTCCAAGCCCCGGCCGAACGCGTAGCTGGGCTCGACCTCGCCGCCGTCGTCACCGTCCGACCGGGAGAACAGCCGCGTGGACTGCGCGCCGATGCTGATGGACTTGTCGTCGAACGCGAACGCGGAGTCGTTCTGGCCCAGCCACAACCGGCCGCTCTCGCTGATCGTGCCGGTGTCGCAGTGGCTCCACGGCGTCTGCGCGTCCGGGTCGGGGACGAAACCCGCCACGGCCTTCGCCGGCACGCCCGTGCCCACGCCGTTCGCCCAGTCCTTGGCCACGTAGTCGGTGTAGAAGAGCGTGGCGCCGATCGTGGTGCCGGCCAACCCGCCGTCGTACCGGGCCTGGCTGTACACCGACCGGCCGGACACCGCGGCGAGCAGGCCCCACAGCTGCACCCGGTCGTCGGTCAGGCCGAACTGCGCCAACTCCGCCGGTGGCACCGCGTCGAAGTACAGGAAGTCCTCGACGTAGCCGGTGAGGTCGTCGGCCGAGACGAACGGCGAACCGGTCCAGTCGTCGGCCAGCACCCGGTCGATGATCTCGCCGCTGACGTTCGGCAGCACGGCCCGCAAATCCTCGGCGGTCTCCTCCGGACCGGGGTCGAGCGAGAAGCCGGGAGTCGGCGAACCGGCCGCGTAACCGCGCTGGAGCGTCGACACCTCCTCCAGCGTGAGGCCCGCCCCGTCACCCGGCCAGTCCCAGCCGCCCGCCCACACGCCGCCGTCCCGGCTCTCCAACGTGGACAGCGCTTCCGTCTTGGCCAGGAACTCCGTCAACGCGGCCTTGTCACCGTCCACGCGCATCGACACGTACCCGTTCGCGGCACGCACGTCGGCGGCGGACGCCGGTTCCTCGGCGGTGATGTCGACCGTGTTCGTGTCGGGGCGCACCGTGTACGGGTGGACACGAACCCGCTGCGGATCGCCGCCCGAGTCGGTGCGGTGCTGGTCCAGCAGTTGCGCGATGGTGCGGGCGCGGTGCCCGTCGTCGGTGGCCACCAGCAGGTGCAGCGTCTCGCCGTCGAACAGCGACCGCCCGGGACCGGTGGTCTGCCGGGACAGGTCGGTGAACCCGTCGTCGCGCACCGGCAGCGTGTCGTAGGCCGTGTCGCGCAGCTTCGCGCTGTCCAGCTCCAGGTGGGCGGCGAGCGCGGTGCGCGCCCAATCCCGGACCTGCGCGGCGGACTCGACCGCGTCCAGCCCGTCGAGCCGCCCGGCCGCGCCCGCGTAGGACACCACGAAATCGGCGCTCTCCGGCCGCCGGGTTTCCTGCTCCGGCGGACTTCCGGTGCAGCTCAGGAGCAGTGCTGTCGCGAGCGGCAGCATCAATGTCGACTGGAACCTGCGCATGGCGTTCCTTCGGCCTACGGCTGAATGGGGGAGTTCGCAGCATAGCCACAGCCGGAACGCTTATCGGGTCGGGTGAATTCGTGTCAGCTTTGTGTCCGGAAGTTGTCCACAGGCGCGCTTTCGGTCACCGTTCACACGCGATTCGCCCGATTATTGCGGTCTCACCGGTGAAAAGGCCGACGGCCCGGAGCGGTGTGCTCCGGGCCGTCGGCTTTCGGCAGGGCAGTGCCGGTCGGTGCCGCCGCCGTTCAGGTCAGGTCAGGTCAGGTCACGTCAGGCTGCCGGTCACCGACGTGCCGGACTTCGTGACGTAGTACGTCACCTTCGCGCCGCTCCAGTAGTGGAACGTGAGCGTCACCTTCGCCCCGTCCGTCACCTCGGCGAAGAACGCCGGCTTCAGCGTGGTCGCGTTGGCGGCGTAGTCGGGCGCGAACGCCTGGTCGAACTCCTTGTACGACGTCCAGTTGTGCGGCCCGGCGTTGGAGCCGTCCGCGTACTTGGCCTCCATCGTGGCCAGCTGGTCGCCGCGGAACGTGGTCGGGACGGCGAACGCCGCCGTCGTCCCGGTCGCGTTCTGGAGCACCGGCGTGTCGTACGTGACCAGGTTGATCCGCCACGGCACACCCGCCGAGAAACGGGCCGACAGCGTCGCGTTCGTCCCGTACGCCCGCGAGCCGCTCAACCGGGTGATCGCGGAGGCCGTGATCGTCAGCTGGTCGCCCGACACCGTGTAGTCCGTGCCGCGCACGAGGTCCGTGGTGCCGTGGCGCAACCCCACGAACGACGTGCCGTTCAGGTTGAGCGTCAACGCCTTGCCGGTGATCGCGGACGCGCGAGCGCTGAACACCTGGTCCGACGACGCCGTGCCCGACCGCGTGGTCCAGCTCGACTTGATCTGCGCGAACAGCTCCGGGTCGCTCCACTGGAACGACGTGCGGCCGAAGTGCTGACCGTTGTCCCACAACTGGGTCGTGAGCTGCTTGCTGCGCGCGTAGTGGCCCAGGAACTCGAAGAACTTCAGCTTCTCGCCCTGCTGGATGGTCCCGATGTGCCGGTCGAAGCCCAGCAGGCCGTACTCGCCGATGATGACCGGGATGCCCCGCGAGACGAACGCCGCGTGCACCCGGTCGAACGAGTCGGTCAGGTCCTTCTGCACGGCCGCGTCGAACCGCGTGCCACCCGCGACGTTCACGCTGAACGGCCAGTAGCCGTAGAAGTGCACGGTCGCGATGAGGTTGGGGTCGTTGAGCGAGTTGAACGTGGTGACCAACTCGTCAACCCGGGCCTGCTCCGACGACGTGTGCAGCGTCGGCAGCACCAGCAGGCGGGTGGCGTTGTTGCCGCCCGACCGGCGCACGATGCCATGGAACGACGTGTTCAGCTCGTGCAGCAGTTGCGCGTTCTGCGCGTCACCGGAGCTGTTGGCGAACTGCGGCTCGTTGACGCTCTCCAGGATCAGCTTGGTCGACGAGTCGCGGAACTTGGTGGCCAGCTGCGTCCACAGCGAGTTGTAGCGGGCCAGCACGTTCGTGCGGTCGGTCGGCATGGCGTTGATCCACTGCCACGAGTCGTGGTGCACGTTGACCATCACGTAGAAACCGTCCGCCAACGCCCAGTCCACCACCTCCTTCACGCGGTTCAGGTACGCCGCGTCGACGGTGTAGCCGGGAGCGGGCCCCTGGTGCGCGCTCCACGTCACCGGGATGCGGATGCTCTTGAACCCCTGCGCGCGGACGTTGTCCAGCAGGGCCTCGGTGATCCGGGGGTTGCCCCACGCGGTCTCGTCGCTGCCGACGGCGTCCAGCGAGTTGCCGAGGTTCCAGCCGGGCTGCATCGCGGCGACCTGGGCCATCGCGTCGCCGGCCGGCGGGTTTGTGGTCGTGGTCGTCGTCGTGGTGGTGGTGGTGCTGGTGGTCGTCGTCGTGCCACCGGTGCACGTGACACCGTTGAGCGCGAACGAGGTCGGAGCGGTGTTCGTGCCCGTCCACGAGCCGTTGAACCCGAACGACACCGTGCCGTTCGTGCCGATGGCCGCGTTGTAGCCGACGTTGGTCGCGGTGACGTCGGCGCCCGAAGCGGTGACCGACGCGTTCCACGCCTGGGTGATCTGCTGGCCGGACGGGAAGGTCCACGTGAGCCGCCACCCGGTGACCGGGTCACCCAGGTTGGTGATGCCCACGTTGCCGCTGAAGCCGCCCTGCCACTGGCTGGGCACCGAGTAGACCACCTTGCAGCCCGCCGCCGCCTGGGCGTCGGTCACCGCGACCAGACCCACGCCCGCGAGCAGCGAGGCCATTCCGCCCGCCAGCAGGCCAACCCGCCGACGAATTCTTCTCAGCTTGCCGCGCATATCGGCCATGACGCTCCTCGTAATCGCATGCGGCAGCGGGAAGGGAGGGAACCGAACGCGCGCCGGGAACAGGTGGGCGCGGCGGCGTGTTCCAGCGCTGCCTCGCCATGATGTTGGCGGTAGTAGAAGGGTCACGCAAGGGTTTCGACGCGAATCGACTGGCAACGCGGTTCCGGGGTGCGGGCGTCCGGTATCGCGTCGACGTGTTCGACGGAAATCAGGTCGGCTATTCGACCGCAAGAATCGAATGCATTCGACGACCGGTGCGGTGAACCGGATTGTTCGGTGGCGGGCGAAATGCGATCCGGTGCAGGTTCCGGTCCGGGGTTCCGGTTCGGGTTCCGGGTAGTGGTTCGGGGTAGTGGTTCGGGGTAGTGGTTCGGGTAGGGATCGCCCGATCGTGGACGAGGGCGCGTCGGTACGTTGCCGGCGTGTCGCGTCCCGGGATCGGAGTCGTCCTCGCGGCGACCGGAAGGCTGGCGCCGCTCGGCGCGCCGCTGGAGTTCGTCGCCCGCGCCCTGCCCTGGCCCGCCGAGGTGGTGCTGCGGGACAGCGGGTCGACGCCCGAGGGCGCCCGCGCGGCGACCCGGTCGCTGGTCGAGGACGGTGTGCGGGTGGTGGTGACGTTGGGCGGCACGACGACGTTGCCCGCGGTGGTGGACGAGTGCGCCGCGCACGAGGTGCCGTGCGTGTCCACGACGTTGCCGTGGCAGGTGTTCGCCGCCGCCCGATCAGGCCCCGGCCGTTCCCGTCCGGGCTGGGCGTTCCACTTCTGCTGGGGGCTGGACGACATCGCGTCCGTGTTCGCAGACCTGTGGGAGCACGTCGGGCCGGCGCGGACCGTCGGCTGCGTGTGGAACGACGGGCCGCAGGGGGTCGCGTTGCGGCGGTGGTTCCGGCCTGTCGCCGTCGAGCGCGGGCACGAGCTGGTCGACCTGCCGTACCGGGAGTCGAGCGGTGTGGTGCCCGCGATCGGGGACGTGGAGGTGGTGACCAGCGCCGCGACCGCCGCCGACCTGGCTGCCGTGGTGCGTGCCCGGCGGCCCCGGCTGGTGACGTGCTCGCGGTGGCTGACCTACCCGTTCGGCGTGGCCCGGCACGGTCTGGACCGGGTGGCGACGATCGTGTCGTGGACGCCCGAGCACGAGCACGTCGCCGGGAACGGGTGGACGCCGCGGGAACTGGCGCGGGCGTACGAGGAGGCGACCGGATCGCCCTGGCTGCAACCGCTCGGGCTCGCGCACGCGTTGTTCGAGGTCGCGGCGCACGCCGTGGACGCGGCCGACTCGACCACGTCGGTGGCCGAGGTGCTGGCGGCCACGCGGCTGACGACGATGGCCGGCGTGCTCGACTGGACCCGCGGGCCCGCGACCGGCGTCGCGACGATCCCGCTGGCGGGCGGGCAGTGGCGGGGTGGCCCGCGCCCGGTGTTGGCCGTGGTGGACAACCGCCGCTCACCGCTCGTGCCGCTGTCCGGTGAACTGGAGGTCGGTCAGCCGTCGGTCACGGTGAAGACGAACCTGTAGGCGACGTCGGACGAGGACGACCGCGTCACCTTGGCCTCACCGCGGGCGTCCGAGTAGGCGCCGGTGCCGCCCAAGATCGCCATGGTCGTGTCCTCGAAGCCCAGCGCGATGGACTTGTAGGTGCGCATGCTGGAGAGGTGGAGTTCTCCGTCCGCCAACCGGTACGTGGACGTGCAGTGCGCGGTCACCGCCGGCGGCACGTCCACGGAAACCGACAGCACACCGCAATGCGAATAGCCGTCACCGGCCTTGGTGGCGCCGTCGGGGGTGAAGAGTTCACCGCCGGCGACGAACCCGCCGCCGACCCCCGGTGCGGCCGGGGCGGACATCAGCCCGCGTTTAGCCACCACCTCGATGGTCGCTTCCCTGGAACCGACCTGGTCGGCGCCGAGAAGACCGCCTGCGAGCGCGAGAACCAGCCATGGGTGGACCTGCACGACCAAACACCTCCGGAGCGTGGGAACGCACTTCTGTGCGGACGCTAGTGCGGGAGGCGTGCGGGGGGACGGTCAATTCCACCTTCGACTGAAAATGAACCTTCGAACGTGGTAGGCACTTTCACCCGACCGCGACCGGGTGCGTCGGGACGGGGGCGTGATCACAAATGTGAACAATCGCGGGAATTATTGGGCCGACGAGCGGATCGACCCGGCCGAATCGCGCTGATAGGACCATGGCATGACGAGAACAGCGGTCGTGACCGGTGGTGGGACGGGGATCGGCAAGGCAGTGGCGGCCGGGTTGGTGAAGCAGGGGCTGGACGTCGTGGTGACAGGTCGGCGCGCGGACGTGCTCGGCGCGGCGGCGGCGGAGATCGGCGCGCGGGCGGTGGTGTTCGACGCCGCCGACCCGGCACAGGTGCAGGCGGCGTTGGACGAGTTGCCGGAGCGGGTGGACGTGTTGGTGAACAACGCGGGCGGCAACATGGCCCGCCGCCGCCCCGCGCCGGACGGGTTGGCGGACGTGCGCGAGCTGTGGCTCGCGAACTTCGAGTCGAACGTCCTCACCGCCGTCCTCGTCACCACCGCCCTCGAGCCGCGCTTGGCCGACGACGCCCGGGTGGTCACGATCGGCTCCATCGCGGCCCGACGCGGTTCGGGCAGCTACGGGCCGGCGAAGGCGGCGATCGAAGCGTGGACCGCGGACTTGGCGTTCGGGTTGGGCGGTCGCGGCATCACGGTGAACGTGGTGGCGCCGGGGGTCACCGAGGAGACCGAGTTCTTCGGCGGCACGCTGTCCGAGGAGCGGCGCAAGAAGCTGGTCGGACAACCCGCCAACGGCCGCACCGGCAAACCCTCCGACGTGGCCGCGGCGGTGGCGTTCCTGACGTCACCGGAGGCGGGGCACATCACCGGCCAGGTCATCGGCGTCAACGGAGGCGCCGGCCTGGGTCGCTGACCACCCCGACGGCCCGGCAGCCGACTCCGTTCTGGAGCTGCCGGGCCGCTGACCGTCCTCGGCTGACCGTCCCTCGGCGGCCCGCAGCCAACCTTCCCTAGCTGTTCCGCCCCCGACCTTCTCTCCGGCTTCCAGACTCCCGGGCTCCCGGACACCCTGGCTTCCGGACTCCCGGGCTCCTGGACTGCCCGGCCACCCAGGACTGCCCGGCCACCCAGGACTGCCCGGCCACCCAGGTCCTACCCCGAGCATGAGTGGCCGAGTGCCACACCTTTCTTCTTCGGCAACAATTCCGGCGATTCCATTCATGCCCGAATTCGGCCCCCCTTTCGGGTGATCTCGGCCGCCTCGCCGCCGACGTCCTACCGTGGGTGCATGCGGGTGTGTGTGTTCTGCGGTTCGTCCGGCGGCCGGGTTCGGCACGTCGAGGTCGCCGCGCTGGTCGGCCGCACCTTGGCCGAACGCGGCACCGAGGTGGTTTACGGGGGCGGGCGGGTCGGCACGATGGGGGCGTTGGCCGACGCGGCACTGGCTGCCGGCGGCTCGGTCACCGGGGTGATCCCGCGCAGCCTGGTCGACTGGGAGGTGGCGCACGGAAATCTCACAAAACTGCACGTGGTCGAGTCGATGCACGAGCGCAAGGCGTTGATGGCGACCCTGGCCGACGCCTTCATCACGCTCCCCGGCGGCGCGGGCACGTTGGAGGAGCTCTTCGAGGTCTGGACGTGGGCTCAATTGGGCCTGCACACCAAGCCGGTCGGCCTGCTGGACGTCGACGGCTACTTCGGGCACCTGCTGAAGATGATCGACCACATGGTGGAGGAGGGATTCCTCAAGCCGCCGTACCGCGAGATGCTGCTGGTGGACCACGACCTCGACCGGCTCCTCTCCCGCTGCCGCGACTACCGCCCGCCCGACTACACCTGGTCGGAGGAAAGCGCCCTCCCGTAGATCACAGAGTCGGTTAACGTGTTGGTACGACGGTATTTTCGCGGCATCCGGGGGGAGCGGGCGATGGACATCGACCACTGGAAGAACCGGCTTGCGGAGCTGTGCGAAGAGCATCGGGTGCCAGGCGCGTCACTGGCCGTCCTGGTCGACGGTGAGATCCACGAGTGCGCGACCGGCGTGCTGCACGTCGGCACCGGAGTCGAGGCGACCACCGACTCGCTGTTCCAGATCGGCTCGATCACCAAGCTGTACACCGCCACACTGATCATGCAGCTGGTCGCGGAGGGCCGGCTCGACCTGGACGCACCGGTCGCGTCGGTGCTGCCGGGCTTCGCGGTCGCCGACCCGGTGGCCACGAAGACCGTGACGCCCCGCCAGCTGCTCTCGCACACGAGCGGCATCGACGGTGACTTCTTCCACGACACCGGGCGCGGCGACGACTGCCTGGCCGTGTACGTCGCGGCGTGCGCGGCGCTGGGGCAGAACCACCCGCCGGGCGTCACGATGTCCTACTGCAACAGCGGTTTCAGCATCCTCGGCCGGATCGTCGAGGTGCTCACCGACCAGGTCTGGGACGTCGCGCTGCGAGAACGCATCCTCACCCCGTTGGGTGTGCGGAGCACGATGACGCTCCCGGAGGAGGCGCTGAGGTTCCGCGCGGCCCTGGGCCATCTCGGTGAACCCGGTGAGGACCCGGTGCCCGCGCCCGTGTGGAACCTCGCCCGTTCCGCCGGCCCGGCCGGGACCATCACCGCGACCGCCGCCGACGTCGTCCGGTTCGCCCGACTGCACATGGACGGCGGACGCGCGCCGGACGGCACCGTGATCCTGCCCGCCGAGCAGGTCGCCGCGATGCGCGAACCGCAGGTGTCGCCGCCGTTCCGCCGTGCCTCGCACCTGGACTGGGGCCTCGGCTGGATCCTCTACGACTGGCCCGGCCGTCGCGTCATCGGCCACGACGGCGCGACGATCGGCCAGAAGGCGGTGCTGCGGGTGGTTCCGGAGGCGGGGGTGGCGGTGGCGCTGCTCGCCAACGGCGGTGTCGCCAACGAGGTCTACTCCCGGTTGTTCAGCGAGTTGCTGACCGAGTGCGCCGGTGTCGCCGTGCCGCGTTTCGCACCGCCCGCCGAGCCGCCGGTGGTGGACATCGCCCAGTACGTCGGCTGCTACCCGCGTGAGGGCTTCACGGTGGAGGTGACCGAGCGGGACGGCGTGCTGCACCTGCGCGGCGTGAACAGCGGTGAGCTGGCCAAGGTCAGCACGCCGCTGGACATGGACCTCGTGCCGGTCGGGGACGGGATCTTCGCGGCACGGCGCAACGAGCACGACCCGTGGGCACCCGTGGTGTTCTACGACCTGCCCGACGGTTCGCCCTACCTGCACTTCGGGTTCCGCGCGGCGCCGAGGGTCAGTCCTTCACCGTGATGCCGAGCGTGTGGGCGAACACCGGGGCCAGGTCCAACGCCTGGGCGAGGGTGATCGTCGCGCCCTTGAGCGAGTCGACACCGTTGCGGATGCCCAGTTCGGCGGCTTCGCGCAGGTCCACCTTCTTGAGCTTGACCTGCGCGAACCGGGTGTCTTCGAGGGTGGAGCCGGGGAAGGACACGTTGGTCAGCTCGGCTTCGGTGAAGTCCACGTCGCGCAGGATGCTGTTCACGAACGTGACGTCGCGCAGCTTCGCGCCGCGGAGGTTGATCGAGACGAGCTTGCAGCCGAAGAACACCACGCGGCTCATGGACGACTCGAACAGCGCCACCCCGGCGAACGCGCTGTTCACGATCTCCGCGTCGAGCCAGCCCGTTTCGGCCAGGTCGGTGCCGATGACCTGGACGCCGTGCAGCCAGACGTCGTTGAACCGGGACCGCCGCAACGACCCGTCGGTGAACCTGACGGTGGACATCGCCGACTCGCTGAACCTCGCGTTCCCCGCCGCCTGGGCGGGGAACTCCCGGTCGGCGAAGCGCACGACGTTGTAGTCGCCGCCCGGCTCCAGGTGTTCTCCGTCGTGGTCCTCCAGGTAGGAGGCGAAGGGGAGGTCCGCGAGGGTGCGGGGTTCCGGCATGCGGTGGATCGTAGCCGAGCGATTGCATGAAGGGCTTGGTAAAGGCGTTGCACCACTTGGAGTCCGACAGGCATGCTTGCCCCACACCACAGCGGAAGGAGCGGACATCATGATGACCATGCGACACGCGGTCCATCCCGTCCATTCGATGCTCCTGCGCTGCACGGACTTCCTGCCATGACGTGACCTTCGTCGTGACCGGGGAGCCGCCCATCGGGAAACCGATCCGGGCGGCTCTTCTGTTCGTGCCGTGGCAGAAGACGTCCTGTAGCTCAGCCGGTAGAGCATCCGCTCGACATGCGGAAGGTCCCAGGTTCGAAGCCTGGCGGGACGACTGTGGCCGAAGCCGAAGTAGACGAGGCGCCAGATTGTGGATCTGGTCGAAGCCGGTGCGAGTCCGGTCGGTCACCCCAAGACCCCGCCCACCCGATCAGCGGTGGGCGGTCACGCGCGTGGCCCGGCGGCCACCTGGAGCTCATAACTCCGGAGTGCCTGGATCGACACCAGGACGCGCGACCAGCGGATCATCGGTATCGGATGATCAGGCAGCCCGTGGTGACGTCGGTGATCCGCGCGGACAGGACTCCGACTGCCGCGTGGACCGCCGCCGCCCTGGCTGGGCGGCGGACACCGTGTCGGCCCAGCTGACTTCGACGTGCCCGTTCGCCGGCCACCGCTGATCGGATCCACCCCAGGACGGGCCTCAGCGCAGGGTCGGTACATCGCCGTTCCCGACCCGGACGACCTCGACACCGCGCAGCCCGCTCCGCCACGACGCGACCACCTCGGCGAGCACGGCGGCGGACACGGGACGGCGGCCCAAGCCGATCGCGAACCGCACCGAGTCCGGCTCCCGCCCGACCGGTCGGGGCCAAGCGTGGGCGTCCGGTGCGCCCGCCACCTCCAACGCCGTGAGCAGCGCACGCATCCGGCCGCGCACCGGACCCACGAGCCCGCGCGGCACGGTGACCAACGCCCAAGCGGCGTGCGTGCGGTGCGCGTCGGGTGGGGCGGACAGGCCGGGTCCACCGGCCGCCACGATCTCCCACGCCCGGTACAGCTCGGCCGTCAGCAGGTCCCGGAATCCGGGGCCGACCTGCTCGGTGCAGGAACGCACGGGAGCGGTCGGGGTCATGATCGTCACCGGAGCGCCGGTGCTCGCGGGTGCTGCGACCAGACCGATCGGGTCGCGCCAGTCCCACGCGGCCCACTGGGTGAAGAAACCGGCGAGCAGGTCGGGGCCGTCCCAGTCGCGCACGGTCCTCGCCGCGAGCACCGACCAGCCGAGACCCGGGACACCTCCGAACGGCGCCGAGTCCAACCCGCGTGCCCGAGCCCACCTCTTCACCTCACGGGCAAGACGTCGGAACTCGTCGACCCGACCCCCGACCGCCGCCGACACCGCGTCCGCGTCCGAGATCGCGCTCATCGCCACCTCGCGGTCCGCCGCACCGCCGGCCACCACCGCGAGGTCCACGTCCAGCCCGTCCACGGCCATCCGGAACCCCGGCGTCCGGGCGCCGATCACCGGTCGAACCGCCACCCCCGGCAGCGCGGCGGCCACCCGGTCGGCCACGGTCGTCGGATCCGCCGCCACGACGACCAGGTCCAGGTCCGCGTCGGGCAGGCCACAGCCCATCCGCCGCGACCCGACCACGTGCACCACGTCCAACGCGGGGGTCAACGCGCGGGCAACGCGTTCGGCCACCGCGTCCAGTGACGGTCCCGCTTCACTCGCGGGCTCCTCGAACCACCGCACCTCACCGGTCCCCAACGCGACCGCCGCGCGCGGGAGCATCGGGCCGTCGCCCCGGCGCGACAGCACCACCACCTCGTCCACCCGCCCCGACCACTCGCCGATCCGCTCGGCCGCGCGTGCGGACCCGCCGACCGTCAGGTGCGGGGTGAAGCGGTCACGGCTCCGGCAGCCGGGGAACCGCCGCCGCACCGCGTCGTGCAGCGCCGTCCA
This sequence comes from Saccharothrix sp. NRRL B-16314, assembly GCF_000716595.1. GTDB lineage: Bacteria > Actinomycetota > Actinomycetes > Mycobacteriales > Pseudonocardiaceae > Actinosynnema. Next base: position 8,205 of record NZ_JNXC01000032.1, on the reverse strand, counting down.
CGGCGTGACGCCCGCCGCCGCCGGGTCGAGCCACACCACGTCCTGCCCGAACGAACGCACCCCCGCCACCCGCACCGGGAACGCCGGCACCTCCGCCACCGCCTCGGACAGCAGCGGCACGGCCTGGTCGAAGTCGGATTCCGGGACGAACCCGAACAGCACGGTCACGTGGGGCGGCCACCGGTCGGCGCGCGGGTCGTGGTCACGGCGGACGCGCTCGACCTCCTCCCACGGCCCCGGCAGCCACACCACGGCCGTGCGCGGGGTCGGTTCCGAGTCCAGCGAGCCGGACGGCACGGAGGGCGCCAGGCTCGCCAGCACCCCGTAGTGATCGCTCACGAACAGGCCGTCGGTGGACTCGGTGCCCAGGAGTTCGGTCCCGACGCACCGCAGCCGGCCGCGCACGAACACCCGGTCGAGTCGCGAGGCGCGGCCCGACAGCGACGAGACAGCGGCCAGGGGATTCGCCACGGGGTCGAACGTCGGCGGCTCGTCGGACCGCGCTTCCAGCCAGGTGTCCCGCATCCCGAGCACCTCGGCCGGCCGCCGTCCGCCGTCGTTGAAGTCCCCGACCAGCAGCACCTCGCCCTCGACCCCGGCGAACGCCTCGGCCACCCGCACCAGCTGCGCCCGCCGCTTCGACGGACCGTTGGCGGTGTGGTCGCTGGTCAGGTGCGTGGCGGCGACCACGAGCGGCCCGCCGGCGGTCTCCACGACGACCGCGGCGACGGCCTTGTGCGCACCGAGCGACAACCGACCGGCCTCGATCACGGGCAGCCGGCTCAACACCACCACACCCGTGCGGTCGACGTCCGGGCCGAGCGGGTCGACGTCGACGGTGTAGCTCTGGCGCACCCACGGCTGGGCGAGGAGCGCGACGAGCAGCTCCGGCTCGACCTCCTGCAACGCGATCACGTCCGCGTCGGCCGCCGCCAGCTCGGCGAACAGCAGCGGACGGCGGCGGGCCGTGTCGATGCGGTCGCTGTCGTAGCGGTCCCACAGCACGTTCCACGTCAACACCCGCACGGTCTCCACGGTCGTCCCCACCGGTTCGGCGGGCACCCAACCGTTGTCCCAGGCGTGTGGCGTGCCGGCGGTGAACACCGGTGCGCGCAACCGGCGCGGGGCACGCACTCGCCCGGCGCCCGACGAACCGACGCGGTCGAGTCCGGTGGCCCGGTCCCAGACCACCTCGCCGTCGGCCTCCACGAACAGCACCCGGTGCCACGGCACCTCGCCACCCGGCACGAACGACGACAGCGCGACCCGCTTCGGCCTGGCGCCACGCTGTTGCACGCCGAACACGAACCGGGCCGGGTCGAACCGCGGGTCCCAGCGGATCCGGTGGTAGACCTCTTCGCTGGTGCGCATCACAGGTCCCCTTCGTCGAGCGCGGAGGCGCCGTCCGCGCCGACGTACCAGGTCCGGTGGGCCTGCCACGGGTACGGCGGGCTGAACCGGCGTGCTTGCGCGTCGAGAACCGCCGCCGGCACCGCGTGCTCCCGCATCCCGTTGCGCCGGGCCACTTCGCGCTCGTCCACCAACACCACCGCGTGCGTCACCATCGCGTCGTGCCGCCGCGCGACCGCGTGCACCAGCGACCTCTGCTGGTCGACCAGCGAGGTCGCGTCCCACACCACGGTCCGGTGGACGCGCAGCGCCGCGTCGAGCCGGTCGAGCCCGGCGCGCAGCACCCGGCCGTTGGCCCGCTGGTCGGCCCGGTCACCAGCGTCGGCACGCAGGTCGTCCAGCGACACGCGCTCGTCCACGTCGGGCAGCCCGGCGGCGAACGTGGTCTTGCCGCTCCCGGAGAGCCCCACCAGCTGCACCAACGCCGGGAAGTCACCCGAGCGCCACCGCCAGGTCGCGGCCTCCGCTTCCGCCACGTCCAGCACCCGCCCCGCCCGGAGGCTCGCGTCCCGCGCCTCGGCCCAGCACCGATCACCGACCGGGCCGTGCCCCAGCCGCTCCCGCAACCCCGCGCGCAGCCGCTCCCACGACCCGACTTCCTCGGCGTGCAGCGCGGACCAGGCCACCTGGTTACGCGCGGCGCGGTCGTCGGAGACGGCGGCCGACACGGCGTGCAGCACGTCCAGGTCGACGGCCGTCGACATGCGCAGCAACCCCGCCCGGCGCGCCTCGTCGGGGAACGGCTCGTGCAGCAGGCGGTGCAGGCCCACGAGATCACCCACGCGCCGTGCCACCCCGACCCCGACCGGCCCCGCCAGCAAGGGCATCACCCGTCCGCGTCGAACCCGGTGCAACCCGGCCGCCAGGACGGCGGCGAGCCGCGCGTCGCCTGTCCCACCGGCGCACACGGCCAGCGCCGGCTCCGCATCACCCGCGACACCGACCGCCGAGAACAGGGCCGCGGCGTCGAACGGCGCACCGGACCGCACGTCCCACAGCACCGACGCCGGGCCGAGCCCGTTCTCGACCACCGGTGCCGTCATCCAGTGCTGGTCGGTCCGCACGTGCCGGGCGCGCACCCACTTCGCCACCCGCTGCCCGAACTCCGCGCGCGGGAACCCGTCGACGGTCCGCACGACGAAGCCCTCCTGCCGCTCGGTGTCGACCCGCAGCTTCCGGAGCGCCCGCTCGTCGAACACCCCGCGCCACAGCACCGGGGGAGCGGGCACACCCACGTCCCGCAGGAAGCGCACCGTGCGGTCCCAGTCGAGGCAGCGGTCGCCGTCCCACACGGAGAACCCGTAGAACCAGCTCGCCAGGTCCGAATAGCCGATCGAGTGACGGGCGTAGACGTTCTCACCGCAGACGCGCCACCCGCGCGGCAGCCGTGACCCGATCCGGCCCTGGAGCCCCTTGACCCACGACCGGGACGGGTGGTGCGCCGAATCGAGCGACCGCGCGTGCACCCCGTCCGCGTACAGGGTGGTGTTCTCCCCGTCCAGCTTCTCGGTGACCACCACTTCACGGCCGCGCAGCCGCCCCAGGTCGGCGATCCGCACGTCGTCCGCCGACACCCCTGGCGACCACGGGAGGTGCGGCGTGCGCGGGTACGGCGTGCGCATGACCCCTCCCACCACTCGATCAGGGAGAACCATAGAGATCGGCACCACGGATGGCCGACCGGTTTTCCACACCGCACCCGGCCACCGGGAGAACGGATACGATCACGGGTCGACGGCGGTAGGACAGAAAGGACGAACGTGGAAACGCTCGAGTTCCAGTCGGAGGCACGTCAGCTGCTCCGACTGATGATCCACTCGGTCTACTCGAACAAGGACACGTTCCTGCGCGAACTGGTGTCGAACGCCTCGGACGCGTTGGACAAGCTGAGGCTGGAGACGTTCCGCGACAAGGACCTCGTCGCGGACACGTCGGACCTCCACGTGGCCATCGAGGTGGACCGGGAGGCGCGCGAGCTCACCATCCGGGACAACGGCATCGGCATGACCCGCGAGGACGTCATCGGGCTGATCGGCACGATCGCCAAGTCCGGCACGGCCGAGTTCCTGGACAAGCTGCGCGAGACGAAGGACGCCGCCGCGTCGCAGGACCTGATCGGGCAGTTCGGCATCGGCTTCTACTCGTCGTTCATGGTCGCGGACAAGGTCACGCTGGTGACGAAGCACCCGCGTTCGGCGGAGGGCGTCCGGTGGGAGTCGAGCGGTGAGGGCACCTACACGATCGAGGACGTCGCCGACGTGCCGCAGGGCACCTCGGTGACCCTGCACCTCAAGCCGGCGGACAGCGAGGACCACCTCGCCGACTACACGTCCACCGCGAAGATCAAGGAAGTCGTCAAGCGGTACGCGGACTTCATCACGTGGCCGATCCGGATGGCGACCGAGGACGGCGCCGAGCCCGCCACGATCAACTCCCGCAAGGCCCTGTGGGCGCGCCCGGCCTCCGACGTCACCGAGGACGAGTACGCCGAGTTCTACCGGCACGTCAGCCACGACTGGAACAAGCCGCTCGAAACCATCCGCATGCACGGCGAGGGGGTCTTCGAGTACCAGGCGCTGCTGTTCATCCCGTCGCAGGCGCCGCTCGACCTGTTCATGCGCGAGCGCAAGCGCGGCGTGCAGCTCTACGTCAAGCGGGTCTTCATCATGGAGAACTGCGAAGAGCTGATGCCGGAGTACCTCCGGTTCGTCAAGGGCGTCGTGGACGCGCACGACCTGTCGCTGAACGTGTCGCGGGAGATCCTCCAGCACGACCGCCAGATCCAGAGCGTGCGCCGCCGGCTGGTGAAGAAGGTGCTGTCCACCGTCAAGTCCCTGATGGCGGACAAGCCCGAGTCGTACGAGACGTTCTGGCGCGAGTTCGGCGCGGCGGTCAAGGAAGGCCTGCTCAGCGACACCGAGAACCAGGACGCCATCCTCGACGTCGCGTCGTTCGCCTCGACCGATGACGCCGAGCGGCCGACCACGCTCGCGCAGTACGTCGAGCGGATGAAGGACGACCAGCAGCACATCTACTACATGACGGGTGACTCGCGGGCGACCGTGGAGAACTCGCCGCACCTGGAAGCGCTGCGCGCCAAGGGCTTCGAGGTGCTGATCCTCACCGACCCGATCGACGAGATGTGGGTCGACGCCGTGCCCGGTTACCAGGGGAAGGCGTTCCAGTCGATCGCCAAGGGGCAGGTCGACCTGGAGACGGAGGAGGAAAAGGCCCAGGCGGAGGAGCGGCAGAAGGACTTCGCCGACTTCCTGGCGTGGATGACGACCACGCTGACCGACCGGGTCAAGGAGGTGCGGCTGTCCTCGCGCCTCACCACCTCGCCCGCCTGCGTGGTCGGCGACGCCCACGACCTGACCCCGACCCTGGAGAAGATGTACCGGGCGATGGGGCAGGAGCTGCCGCCGGTGAAGCGGGTGCTGGAGCTCAACCCCGGCCACGCCCTGGTCACCAGGCTGCACACGGCGTTCGCCGGGAACGACGACCACAGCCGGCTGGCCGAGTCCGCCGAGCTGCTGCACGGCATGGCGCTGCTCGCGGAGGGCGGCGACCTCCCCGACCCGTCCCGTTTCGTCAGGCTGATGGCGGACCACCTGGAACGCGGCCTCTGAGGTGGACCCCGCGTCGGTGGAGCCTCCGGACCGGGGGCTCCACCGACGCGGTTGCCTGGCGGCAGGGCGGTTACAGTGCCGATCATGACCCGCCACGCCGCCTTCCCGGCATCGGCAGCGGCGCTGGTGGCCTTCGCTCTCGTAGCGGGCTGCTCGGCCGCGCCCGCCGAACCCGCCGCCGCTCCTCCGTCGTCGTCGACGCGCACCGTCCCGCCCTCCCTGCCCCCCGACCAGGCGGAGATGTGGGCCGAGGAGGTCGACCGCCCCAAGCAGACCGTCCCCGCCGACGACCTGTGCGGCCTCCTCACCGCCCTGGAGATCACTGCGGCCACGGGCGTCCAGGCGGTGGAGGGCATCGCGACCGGGCCGGACAAGTGCACGTGGCCGCTCGGCGGCACCACCGACGCGAAGGGCGTCCCCGACTCCGGTCTGGTGATCCAGACGCCGAAGGCGGTCGCGTGGTTGGGGGAGCGGATCGTCCTCGACGGCAACCCCGCGCGGCGCGGCGGTGGTGGCGAGGTCTGCATGATCAAGGTCCTGCTCCGCGAACCGGTCGAGGTCCCGGACGACAGGCCGGCGCTGCTGGCGGTGCTGGCAGTCAAGCAGGGCCCCGAGGACCGCTGTCCGGCACTGGAGTCGCTGCTCCTGCTCGCCCTCGACCGGCTGCCCCCGGCCTGACACCGCCCGCGCCGATCACCGCGGACCGGGCCGTGGTCGACGCTGCGGTGTGATCGACCAAGACTTCATGTTTACGCAAACATGGCGGCGCTATAGTGGCGGCGCGGTGCCGTGGCGTCAAGGCTCGGCGCGGAAGGGAGCAGTCGAGCGTGAGCCTGACCAGGCCGGCGGCCGAAGGGCCGACTGATCCACCCGGACGCCCTGCTCGTCGGGTGTCGATGGCGGACGTCGCCCGCCGCGCCGGTGTGTCGGCGCAGACCGTCTCGCGCGTGTCCAACGGCCATCCGAGCGTCGTCGGCTCGACCCGCGAACAGGTGCTGGCAGCCATGCGGGAGTTGGGGTACCGCCCCAACAGCGCGGCCCGCGCGCTGAAGTACGGCCAGTTCCGCACGATCGGCGTCATCCTGTTCACGCTGTCGTCCGTCGGGAACAGCCGGACCCTCGAAGCGATCGTGGACCAGGCCGCCGAGGAGGGCTACGCGATCACGCTCATCCCGGTCGCCGTGCCCACCCGGGACGGCGTGCTCGGCGCGTTCACCCGGCTCGGCGAGCTGGCCGTCGACGCGGTGATCGTGATCATGGAGATCCACCTGCTCGACGCCGCCACGGTGAGCCTGCCGGCGGGCGTGCCGGTCGTCGTCGTGGACTCCGACGCGGACGACCGCTACACCGTCGTGGACACCGACCAGGTCGACGGCGCCCGGCAGGCCGTGCGCCACCTGCTCGACCTCGGCCACCGCACGGTGTGGCACGTGGCCGGGCCGGAGGAGTCGTTCGCGGCCGAGCGGCGCGCGACGGCGTGGCGGACGGAACTCGAAGGGGCCGGCCGGGTCGTCCCGCCGCTGTCACGCGGCGACTGGTCCGCCGAGTCCGGGTACCGCGCCGGTCTGGCGCTGGCCGGCGAGCCCGACTGCACGGCCGTGTTCGCGGCCAACGACCAGATGGCGTTGGGGCTGCTGCGGGCGTTCCACGAGAAGGGCAAGGTCGTGCCGCGCGACGTGAGCGTCGTCGGCTTCGACGACATCCCCGACTCCGGCTCCTTCGTGCCGCCGCTCACCACCGTGCACCAGGACTTCACCGAGGTCGGCCGCCGCTGCGTGGAACGCGTCGTGCGCCAGGTCCGCAACGAACCGGTCGGTCCCGGCACGACGCTCGTCCCGACCCGCCTCGTCTTGCGCGCCAGCACCGCCGGGCCGCCCGCGTAGCGGAGAAAGTTGCGAACATTTTTTCGAGTTGTTTCGATGGTGATCGAGGATAGTTGTCGTTCTGCTGCTGTCGCAGCGAGAATCGGTTCAGATGCGGTCGGTATGGCGGTTCATGTGCGTTTTTCCGGGTGGATCTCCGGGTCGGACCGGTAGGCGCGGGCCCGGCGCGGCGGGTGTTCGCCGTGTCCACGTTGGCGACGTGCAGTGCGGGAGTCCGCAAAATGCGACTGTTCCGGCGCTTGCCAGACCGATCTGTTTCGGTTGATACTGCTAAATGTTTCAGGCAGTCCTGCCGGACGGGCGGACCACTGATGTTGGCGGGGAGGGGAACCCGTGGCACCGGGCCCTGCTGTCGCCGACCTGCGGATCCGCGCCACCCCGCCCTGGTGGCCCGGGTCGCCTACCACCCAACCCACCTGCCGCCAGACCGCAGGTGCTCCCAGAAGGTGCGAAACATGAAGCTGACATCGAGGTCAGTGTCACGGGCAGTGCTCGTGTCGACGTTGGTGACCGCCACCGCGGGTGCGGCGGTGCTCCTGGCGTCGACCGCGAGCGCCGGGACCACTCTCGGGGCCTCGGCGGCCGAGACCGGTCGTTACTTCGGCACGGCGGTCGCGGCCAACAAGCTGAGCGACTCCACCTACGTCGGCATTCTCAACCGTGAGTTCAAGATGGTCACGGCCGAGAACGAGATGAAGATGGACGCGACCGAGCCGAACCAGAACCAGTTCAGCTACGGCAACGCCGACCGGATCGTCAACCACGCCCGCGCGCAGGGCATGCAGATCCGCGGGCACGCCCTGGCGTGGCACTCGCAGCAGCCGGGCTGGATGCAGAACATGTCCGGCACCTCCCTGCGCAACGCCATGCTCAACCACATCACCCAGGTCGCCACCTACTACCGCGGCAAGATCCATTCGTGGGACGTGGTGAACGAGGCGTTCCAGGACGGTTCGTCGGGTGCGCGTCGTGACTCGAACCTGCAGCGGACCGGCAACGACTGGATCGAGGCGGCGTTCCGGGCGGCGCGGTCGGCGGACCCGGGCGCGAAGCTCTGCTACAACGACTACAACACCGACGACTGGACGCACGCGAAGACGCAGGCGGTCTACCGGATGGTGCAGGACTTCAAGTCCCGGGGTGTGCCGATCGACTGCGTCGGGTTCCAGTCGCACTTCAACAGCCAGAGCCCGGTGCCGTCCAACTACCAGACCACGTTGCAGAACTTCGCGAACCTCGGTGTGGACGTGCAGATCACCGAGTTGGACATCGAGGGTTCGGGT
>NZ_JNXC01000031.1 GCF_000716595.1 Saccharothrix sp. NRRL B-16314 | reverse complement strand
GTGCCGGTGTTCTTGGTGGTGGTCTGGTGCACGCTGCCGGTGTCGCTGGGCCACGAACCACTGCCGTCACCGCCACCACCCGGAGTCGTGGTCGTGGTGGTGGTCGACGTGGAGGTGGACGTCGAGGTGGACGTCGACGTCGAGGTCGGTCCGCCGCTCACCGACGTGAACGTCCACTGCTTGGTGGCCACGCTGTCGCAGGAGTTGGTCTGCACCAACGCGTTCACGGACGTGGAGTTGTCCTTGAGGTTCATGCACTTGGTGCTGTTGGTGTCGACCACGCGGTAGTTGCTGCCGCTCGCGGTCAACGTCCAGGTCTGACCCGCGCCGCCGGTGCACGCGACCTGCTGGATCGCCTTGCCCGCCGACGTCGACGCGTCCTGCACGCCGACGCACAGGCCCGTGGCGACCGAGCTGATCTGGTACCCGCCGCTGACCGCCGTCAGCTTCCACTGCTGGCTGCTCGCGGTGTCGCACGCCGCTTGCTGGAGCTGCACGCCCGTGGCCGTGGTCGCGTTGGGGACGTTGAGGCAGTGCCCGCTGCCCGCGTTCTTCACCGTGTACGTGCCCGCGCCGATCGCCGCCGACGCGGTCGTGATCGGCCACACGACGAGCGTGGCGGCCAGCGCCGTGACGCCCGCCGCGGCGGCCAGTCCCACGCGCCATCGCGCGTTGCGCGGCCGTGCGGCCCGCGTGATAGGAGGTTGAACATTCATTGACAACTCCGCTTCTGACCGACCCGGACGTCGGAACTGGTGCTGGCGACTATTCACGCGAGGTGGAAGCCGGTGGCCATGAATCCACCGGCACGCGACGACCAAAACCGCGCGTCCAAGGTGCTTCCTCACGTCATCGTGCCGGAAACCGCTTTCCTGCCGGATGCTAGATGGTTCGGAAGTGGCTGGTCAACAGGGGTTTTCCGGTCCAGGGCAAGGTAAGCGTCGAATGCAATCGAACGCCGAGGTGAGCGGCACCGCGTCCGATCATCCGCCCGCTGCGGGATCAATGGGGGCGGTCATACTCGTGAACAGAATGGGCGGGTGTCGATCACACTTGTGAACAAATGGCACACCGGTCGTCGCATTCAGCCCCGCAGTGGCGGTGGAGAGCCAGTCCGGACCGTGCCGGCGAAAGCGGAAGTACGCGCGCAGCGCGTTGGCCGTGCCGTACTCGGGCGGACGGACGCGCGCCGCTGTTCGCCGTAGCGGGCGGCGGTTGCTGGAACGGGTGATCGACCGAGGTCCGCCTCCCGGCACCGACGCGCGGGGCTGTACTGCGTTGTTAGGGTCTGCGGGTGGCTGTCGGAACCGCTCCCGGACCGGTGGTGAGGCCGTCCACGTCGCGCCGCCCGAACGGGCCGGTGTCGCCGGGTTCGCGGGGCAGCGTGGAAGCGGAGTTCCTGGCCGCCGCACGCAAGTTCGCCGCACCCGTTCGCGGCGTCGGACTGGTGCTGATCAGCGTTTTCGGGCTCCTGGCGGTCCCCGGTGACGTCCTGCCGCTCGGGTTCGCGCTGCTCGGCCTGGTCGTGGTCGGAGCCGTGGTGGACTTCCGGCTCGGGGCGTCGGGTCGGGCGAGGCCGCTGGTGCTCGCGTTCGCGGTGGGACGGGTCGCGGCGATCTGCGCCGCCCAGGAGTGGACCGGCGGTCATCCCAACCAGTGGGCGCTGAACGCGCTGACCACGACGGCGATCACCTTCCAGTGGGAGTGGTCGCCGAAGGTCGCGTTGCCCGCCACGGCCGGGCTCCTGGCGGTCGACCTCGCGGTGATCGGCCTCGGCGACGGCGGCGCGACCGCCCTCCGGCTGGTGGTCGAGGTCGGTCTGACGCGCCTGGCCTTCGTGCTGATGCGGCGGTCGAGCCGGCGCGTGGACGAGTTGCGGGAACGCCGGGCGGCACTGGAACGGGCCGAGGCGGTGGCGCTGGAACGGCACCGGCGGGAACGGGAGTACCTCGCGCTGCTGCACGACACGGCCTCGGCGACGTTCCTGCTGGTCGCGGTGCACGGCCGGGACACCGATCCCGCGCAGGTCGCCGGGTACGCGCGCCAGGACCTGGCCGTGCTCACGGGCTCGTCGGGCGGCGCCACGACGCAGGACAGCCCGGTCGACCTGACCACCTCGCTGCGCGCCGTCGTGGAGCGCGGTCCGCTGACCGTCGACGCCCGCTGGCACCAAGGGGCGGTGGTGCCCGCGTCGGTGGCGCTCGCTTTGGTGCGCGCGGTGCGTGAGGCGCTGGCCAACGTCGAGCGCCACGCGGGTGTCCGGAACGCCGTGCTCAGCGTCCGCGGTGACGGCGAGCGCGTCGTGGTGGAGGTCGAGGACGCCGGAAAGGGGTTCCACCCCGACGAAGTGCCGCACCTCCGCCGTGGCATCCGCAGCTCGGTGGTCGAACGCATGACCGCCGTCGGTGGCAGCGCCGCCGTCACCTCGCGCCCCGGCGAGGGCACGTCCGTGCGATTGGAGTGGCCCGTTGGGTGAGAGCCGCGCCGCCGCCGACCACGTCCACGCCACGATGCGGATCGCGCTGCTCTGCGTCGCCGTCGTGGTGCCGTTCGGGCTCGACCTCGCGCGGCTCGTGGAGAACGAGTACCGGCCGACGTGGGTCGCCGTGACCGCGTTCACCGCGATGTCGGCCATCACCGCCACCTGCGCCGTGTGGGTGGTGCGCCGCAAGCCGCTGCCGCTCGGCGTCGTGGTGGTCGGCACGGTGGTCGTGCTGACCGCCTCGGTCGCCGCCACCGCCGTTCTGCCGCCGGACGGGTTCTTCCGCGGACCGCACTGGTCGTTCGGTCAGGCGGGGTGGGTCCTGGTGCTGCTCCTGCTGGACCGGGTCGCGTTGCTGGTCACCGCGGTGGCCGTGCACCTGACGGCGAACGTCGTCCAGTTCCTGCAGCCGGGACTGCCGGGGCCGGCCGAGATCGGCGCCGCCGGCACGGTCGCGCTCGGCACCGTCAGCGTGCAACTGGGCGTCCTGATGATCACGGAGATGCTGCGCCGCAGCACCCGCCAGGCGATGGAGGTGGCCGCCGAGCGGGACCGGATGGTGACCAGGGTGGCGTTGGCCGAGCAGTGGGAGCAGGGGCAGCGGAGCGCCTTCGCCGGAAGGTTGGGCGTGACGCTGCCGTTGTTGGCGGACCTGGCCGACGGCGTGCTGGACCCGCGCGACGACGACACCCGGCGGCGGTGCGCGCTCGCGGCGACCCAGCTGCGCAGGCTGTTCGCCGAGAACGACGACGTCCCCGACCCGTTGGTGCACGAGGTCGCCGCGTGCGTCGACCTGGCCGAGCAGCGCGGTGTCGACGTGTCCCTCGCGGTCAGCGGCACGGCCACGCCGGTGCCGGCGGACGTGCGCCGCGACCTCACCGCTCCGGTCGTCACCGCGTTGTCGGCGGCACGGGCGCGCGCGCGGGTGAGCGTGTTGCGCACCGACGACGAGGTGCGGGTCGCGGTGGTCACGGATGCCGGTGTCGAGGTGGACGCCGCCGCTTCGCCGCGGGTCGAGATCGACTGCGGAACCTATGGCGAGCACGTGCGAGTGGAGGCCAGGTGGCGGTGGACCAGCAGCTGAGTGCCGTGGTCGTGGACGACCACCCGGCGGTGCGGGCCGGTGTCGCGCACTGGCTGTCGTCCGGCACGCCGCCGATCCGGGTGGCCGCCGCCGGTGAGGACGTCGGCGTCGCCTGGGTCGGTGACGGCGCGGAGGCCGACGTCGTCATCCTCGACCTGCACCTGAGCGGACCGAACCCGGCACTGGGCGACCTGCGCCGACTGGTCCAGGCCGGGCGTCGCGTCGTCGTCTACTCGATGCGCGCGGACGACGACATCGCGTTGCAGTGCCTGGAACTGGGCGCGTTGTGCTACCTGACGAAGGCCGAGGGCGCCGAGCACATCCTCCAGGCCACGAGAGCGGCGGCGGCCGGCTTGCCGTACACGCCGCCGGCGCTGGCGGGCGCACTCGCCGGCGACCGCTCCGCCCACCGGCCGGCGTTGTCGGCGCGGGAGACCGAGGTGCTGGTCCAGTGGTTCCAGTCCGAGTCCAAGGACTTCGTGGCGCAGCAGCTGGGCATCTCGCTGAGCACGGTCAACTCCCACCTGGAGCGGATCAGGCTCAAGTACGCGATGAGCGGGCGTGAAGCGCCGACCAAAGCCGCGCTGGTGGCGCGTGCGATCCAGGACGGGTTGGTCCACCTGGACGACCTGTGAAACCGGATGCCCGTCACTGTGGTGCGAACGGACCACAGTGACCCGCCGGACAGCGGATAGGGTGCGGGCATGCTGCACGTCAATGGCGCACTGATCACTGCCGTGGGCGCGGTCGCCCTGTTGCTCTCGGGCTGTGGTGCGAGCACCTCGGGCACCGCACTGCCCGCGTCCACCGCACCGACGTCGAGCGAGGAGTCGACCGAGTCGACGGCCAGGTCGACCGCCCGGTCGAGCGCCAAGCCGACCGCCGAGTCGTCGAACGCGAAGGCACCATCCGGGGACGTCACCCCGCCCGGCTCGACCCTCAAGGTCGGCGAGCGCGCGGTGGTGCCGTTCAAGTACGGCAACGACAAGACCGGCACGATCGCGCTCGTCGTCACCGCGATCGACCAGGGCGCCAACGCCGACCTGAGCGCGTTCGGCGAGAAGGCCAAGGGCATCACGCCCTACTACATCAGGGTTTCCGTGGAGAACGTCGGCGGCACGGACCTCTCGCACTCGTCGGTGAGCATGCGGGCGATCGGCGCGGACGGCAAGTCGACCGGCGTGATCATCAGCGGCGAGACGGCGCAGTGCAAGTCGGAGACGTCCGGCCGCGACTTCACCACCGCGGGGGCGAAGTACGAGACCTGCGTCCTCCAGGGAGCCCGCGAGGGCGCCGGCGTCTCGGGCGCGACGTACGACCGGGGCGACGACTACCTCAAGTCCCCGATCACCTGGAAGAAGTAGACCCGGCCTCGGCGAGGTCACCCGGACGGCCGTCGGTCGAACGCACCACGCCGGCGGTTCGCGCTGTCCCTAACGTTCGGCCTCACACACCCCTCGAACGCGGGAGTCGGTCGATGACCAACGACGGGATCAGCAGGCGGGTTTTGTTGCACGGAACGGTGGCGGCGGGTGTCGTCACCGCGGTCGGCGTCGGCGCGGGCTCGGCCGTCGCCGCGCCGGCCGGGTTCTACCACCCGTTCACCGCCTACCGGATCACCGGTACCTGGCAGGAACACCTCGATCGCGGTTCGCTCGGCGGCATCGACTACGGGATGTCCGTCGGCACGCGCCTGCCGGCGGCGGGTGGAGGTGTGGTCACCAACATCCCGTACAACGGCACGGGTGGCCACACCGTCACCATCCAGCACGACAACGGCTACCGCACCCAGTACCTGCACCTGTCGCAGTTCCTGCTGGCCAACGGCACGCGGGTGGGCATGGGCGGAGTCGTGGGGCTGTCCGGCGGCGCGGCCGGCGCACCGGGGTCGGGCTCGTCCACCGGCCCGCACCTGCACTGGCACATGATCGACCCGAGCGGCACGCGGATCAACCCGCTGACGTTCCTGGGCGGCGGCACGGGTCTGCCGAAGACGACCACGGAGCAGGACGGCATCCCCGGCCAGATCATGTGGATGCGCGCGCAGAACTGGCTGCGGATCGAGCAGGGGTACACCGGCCCCATCGACGGCGTGCCGGGCGCGAACACCTATTCGGCGTTGCAGCGGGCGATGCGCGCGTACGGCTACACGGGTCCGATCGACGGCGTGCCCGGCGCGAACACGTGGGCGGCGGTGCAGCGGCTGGCCGCGCGGTGGGGCTACACCGGCCCGATCGACGGCGTGATGGGACCGAACTCCTGGCGCGGCTTCGCCCGATTCCTCAACCAGGACAAGTACGACTGAAAGCGGCGATTCGCAAAAGCACGCGGTGATGCGTTGTTCATTGACGAATTTGTCCACCGGATCGTGGTGAACAGCGGGGTTCGGGTCGGTGACCGCCGAGGGGTCGGTGCGCGGATCGCCCCGGTGGTCAGGCGGATCGGTGCCGCGCGGTAAATGGTGCGGCGAGCGTTGCCGGGTGGCTGCGGCCACCCGGCAACGCGTTCGGGATACCGGATTGTATTGTGCCGCATTTCGGGAAGCTGAAGCGTCCGTGTTTCGCCCGGACTGCTCCGTCCAGGTGTTTCCCCGCCTTCTTCTCCCTCACGATGTGTTGATCACCGGCACCGGGATCGGGTGCTCCGGGTCGTGACGTCCATCGAACGGACTACCAGGTCGATCACTGTTCGGTGTGTGCTGCCGAGAGCCGCCCCGGCCCTGCGGCATCTGGCGGATGCCGTTCATCGTGATGATCAGGTTACATCCATCCACGATTTGTGAACTTCGACAGCACTGTGGTGCCGGGCGGTCGGCGGAACACCGGTGGCCGTCCACGGCCGAATGACTCGAGGGCTGGGGGACATGCGTGACATCCGAACAGCTGTGGTGTGCACGGATTCCGAATCGGGCGACGACCTGGCGGACGACCTGGCGGAGCGGTCGGGGTTGCGGGTCGTGCTGCGCTTGACGGGCAGGTCGGGCACTTCCGTCCGTCCGGCCGACCTGCGTCGGGCGAAATGCGACGTTGCGGTGGTGCTGATGGCCGAGTCGGACGTCACCGATCCGGTGCTCCGATTGGTGATCGGCGCGAACGCCAAAGTCGTCCTCGTGGCCGAACGGATGGGAGACGACCAGGTCTACGCCGCGGCGAGGATCGGTGTGCGCGGCTTCGCGTCGTCCGACGACGTGAACGAGGTGGCGTTGGCGGTGGTGGAAACCCATCGCGACGGCAGTTGGCTGCCGCCGAGGCTGGGCGGTGGCCTGGTGCGCTTCCTGTCCCGGTCGCCCACCCCGGACCCGATGCTGACACCTATCGAGCGGGACATCCTGGAGCAGGTGTGCGACGGGGCGCTCAACTCCGAGATAGCGCGCACCCTGTGCTGCACGTCGGACAACATCAAGTGGCACTTGAAGAACACGTACCGCAAGTTGCAGGTCCGCAACCGGGCCGAGGCCGCGGCGTACGCGGTGCGGACCGGGATCGTCGGCGCGTGAACGGGTCCGGTCCAGCGGCGAGCGCCACTGGACCGGAGTCCGACTGCACCACCGGACCGGAAGCGGAGTGCACCACCGGACCGGAGCCCGTCCTCAGGAAGCCTGCGTCTCCTTCTCGATCCGCTTCAGCACCAGCACCATGCCGATCACCGCGAACACCAGCACCAGGTTGATCCACAGCGCCCACTGCATCGCCGAGGCGTGGACGGCGCCGCCCGTCCGGTCGCCGATCAGGCCGAAGTAGAGCGCGCCGATCACCGCGACACCGCCGGAGATCGCGAACTGCTGGGACGTCGTCAGCACGCCGGACGCCACACCCGCGGACTGCGGCTGGACCTTGAGCAGTGAAGCGCCCATCAGCGACGGCAGCACCGCGCCGTTGCCCAGGCCGACCAGCGCCAGGCAGAAGAGCAGCCAGGCAAGGCCGACGTCGGGCCCGGACACGTTCAGGCCGACGGCGAGCAGCACGAGTCCCACCGCGGTGACCAGGCTGCCCCACACCAACGAGTTCATCCCGAACCGGGCGGTGAGCTTGCCGCCGTACATGGCGCTGAGCGAGAAGAACACGCCCATCGGCGAGAACACCACACCGGCCATGAACGGGCTGAGGTTCAGGCCCGACTGCAACAGCAGGGTGAGGGTGAACATCAGGCTGCCGAAGTACATGTTGAACGCGACACCGGCGATGAGGCCCGCGCGGAACGACGACACCCGGAACAGCGCCAGGTCCAGCATCGGGCTCTTGCCGCGACGGCCGAGCAGCTGCTCCCAGCGCAGGGTGGCGGCGGCGACCGGGACGGCCAGCGCCATGCAGATCCACGTCCAGGCGGGCCAGCCCGCGCTGTGGCCCATGCCGAGCGGCACCAGCAGCAACGCCAGCGCGGCGGACAGGCCGAGCGCGCCGAGCGGGTCCAGGCCGGTCTGCGGGTTGTCCCGCTTCTCCGGCAGCACGCGCGCCGCGGCGATCGCCGTCACGATGCCGATCGGCACGTTGATCAGGAAGATCAGCCGCCAGCCGAGCCCGAACAGGTCGGCCTGCACCATCGCGCCGCCGAGCACCTGCCCGGCGATCGAGCCGAGGCCCGCGGCCATGCCGTAGCCCGCGAACGCCCGACCGCGCGCCTCGGCGGGGAAGTCCGACGTGATCACGGCGAGCACCTGCGGCACCATCAGCGCACCGGCCAGGCCTTGCGCGAGCCGTGCCAGCACCAGCTGTTCGGCGGTGACCGTGATGCCGCACAGCAGCGACGTGATCGTGAAGGCGATCACGCCGATCACGAACAGCTTGCGGTGACCGTGGAGGTCGCCGAGCCGACCGCCGGTGATCATCCCGCTGGCATAGGCGAACGCGTAGCCGCCGACGATGAGCTCCAAGGCCGCGGCGCTCGCCCCGAGGTCCGCGCTGAGCGACGGGGCCGCCACGTTCACCACGAAGAAGTCGAACTGCACGATGAACGTCGCCGACAGCAGCACGACGAGCATCACCGCGTAGTTGCTCCGGGACTTGGTCACCTCCGCAGGTCCCTGGGAGACGGCTTTGGTCATGACGCTCCTTCACGCTGGCCCGGTCCGAGCCGGGCGGAGGATCTTCGAACGCGGCCGACTATAGAAGACATTCAATGTCCACGATAGGGCGGTTAAGCTGTCACCGTGAAGCTCTCCCGTGGTGTCGAATGGGGCCTGCACTGCGCCGTGCTGCTGGCGGTCACGCCCGACGGTCCGCCGGTGTCGCGGCAGAAGCTGGCCGCCGAGTACGACCTGCCCGAGGCCTACCTGGTCAAACACCTGCACTCGATGGTGCGGGCGGGCATCCTCCAGTCCACCTCCGGGCCCAACGGCGGGTTCCGGCTGGCCCGCCCGGCCGCGGACATCACGGCGCTGGACGTCGTGGAGGCGGTGGAGGGCTCCGCGCCGCCGTTCACCTGCCAGGAGATCCGCCGGCGCGGGCGCGGCGCCGCTCCGCCGGAACTGTGCACCACGCCGTGCACCGTCAACTCCGTGATGACCGCCGCGCACCAGGCCTGGCGGGACTCGCTGCGCGGGGTCACCGTCGCCGAACTGCTCGAACGCCTGCCCGAGGGAGCCCTGGCCCGCTCCCCGCGGTGATCGGTCCGGCGGTGATCAGTGCGCGGATCAGTGCCGCGGATCAGTGGCGCGGCCGGCGGCCCTTGTGCTGGATGGCGCAGGTGATCCGGGCGGTGCACACGCGGGCGCCCTCCTCGTCGTGGATCACCACCTCGTAGGTGGCGATCGACCTGCCGAGCAGCAGCGGCTTGGCGGTGCCGGTGACGATGCCGCCGCGGACGGCGCGGTGGTGGGTGGCGTTGATGTCCACGCCCAGCGCCATCCGGCCCTCACCGGCGTGCAGCGCGGCGCCGATGGAGCCCAGCGACTCCGCCAGCGCCACCGACGCGCCGCCGTGCAGCATCCCGTGCAGCTGGGTGTTGCCCGCCACGGGCATGGTCGCCACCACGAGTTCCGCGGACGCGGTCAGGAAGCGGATGCCCAGCCGTTCCGCGAGGGTCGTCACGCCGGCGCGGTTGACCTCTTCGGCCACGTCCATGCAGTTCGGTCCGGTCGTCGTGGTCACGCCGACCCGCCGAGGGTCGTCGCCGTGGTCGCGGCCGTGCGCGTCGGCAGGTACGTCGCCAGGTCCGCGTACTTGTCCCGCATCCGCCGCTTGAGGATCTTGCCGGTGGCGCCCAGCGGGATGTCCTCTTCGGACTGCGCGAGCTCCAGCACCGCCACCTCCGGCTGACCCGCCTCCCGCAGGACCTTGTTCACCCGCGGCAGGAGGTCGGTCGGGGCGCCGTCGTCACGCGGGCGCACCACGGCCACCGGCACCGTCGCGCCCTCGTGCCGCCCCGCGACCACCGCGCAGTCCACGATCTCGGGCAGGTTCAGCAGCAGGACTTCCTCCATCAGGATGGAGTAGCCGTCACCGTGCTCCGTGCGGATCGCGTCCACCGCGCGGTCCACCTGGTAGTAGTTGCCGTCCTCCGTCCGGTACACGAGGTCACCGGACAGGAAGTAGCCCGACAGCCGGCTGCGGTACGTGGTGTCGGAGTCGTTCCAGTAGCCGTGCGCCAGCGACGGGCTGCGCACGCCGAGCAGGCCGACCTCGTCGGCGTCGGCCTCGGTGCCGTCCGGGCGCAGCACCGCCACCTCCGCGATCGGCACCACGGTGCCCAGGTGGCGGGGGTCGGGCGGGGTGTCCGCGGCGACGACGTGCCGCAGCGCGGCCCAGCCCAGCTCCGAGGAACCCAGGCCGTCGTCCACGATCGAGCCGGGCACCCGCTCGCCGTCGACCACCTGGCTGCCGAACCGGATCAACGCCCGGTTGTGCGCGTCGTGCGCCGAGTCGCCGATGCTCACCCACACCGCCACCGACGCGAGGTCGGCCGGATCGGGGTCGGTGTCGAGCAGTTCCACCAACGTCTGGTTGAAGGACAGCACGGCCGACGGTCGGTGCTCGGCGATACCGCGCGCCAGCCCTTCACCGGTGATGTCGGAGACGGCCACCAGGGGCACCCCGGCGATCAGCACGTAGAGCGTGAACGCGATGGCGCCCGAGTGCGAGTGCGGCGCGGCCGACAGCATCACGGCGTCGTCCGGCTCGGGGTAGTTCGCCAGCCGGTACTGCACCCCGGCCACGCTCTGCCGGTGCGCCCAGATCACCGGCTTCGGGTTCCCGGTGGTGCCGGACGTGTGGCAGATGACCACGGGGTCGTCGTCGGCGTGGTGGTAGCGGGCGGACTCCGGCAGGGTCGCCGTCAGCGCGCCGATCTCGGCGCGCGTGCGCACCCACCGCACGTCCGGCAGCTGACCGTCGTCCACCATGGGGCGGTGCCGCTCGTCGGTGTAGATACCGACCGGCGAGGTGCGGCGCACCAGCCCCAGCGCCATGTCCGCCGGCATCCGGCCGTTGATCAGCACGCCGATCGCGCCGATCTGGGCCAGCGCGGCCAGCTGCACCTGGTCCTCGAACGAGTCGTCGAGCCAGACCACGACCCGGTCGCGCGGGCCGACGCCCTGGGCCAGGTACCAGGCCGACCACGCGTCGGCCAGGTCGACCAGCGCGCGGATGCTGAACTCGGTGCGATCCCGCCCGTCCCGGTCCACCAACGGCCGATCGGTGCGCACCAGCGTCGCGTCCGGCGAAGGGCTCGACTCCAGCGCGACGCGCCAGGCGTTCCCGCCGCCGAAATCAGTGCGCTCCGCGAGCTCGGTGCGCAGCTTCGGGTCGATCATCGTGCGGTGACTCGGTCCCATTGTCCACCTTGCCTCGGATGTGGTGATGAATTCCGCCGGGGTCGGCCATGGCCGCCATCGGAAGGTACCGGAAATATGCGAATTCGGAACTACTCGCTCTGGTAGGCGATGTCTACCTGTCCAGGTAGTGTCCGGCCCTGACCTGGCCGTGTAGCTTCGATCCCGAGCGGCTTTTCCTGCTCATCGCAGACGCTTGCCGTCTTCCCGGCCGTGTTCGGGACCGCGACGAGGAGTTCATCGCAATGTCGCCCGACCGCAATCCCGTAACCCGTGACCGTGTTCGTGAGATCGTCGCCTCCATTTTGGAAATGGAGGCCGACCAGATCGGTTTCGACGCCTCCTTCTACGACGAACTCGGCGCGAATTCGCTGGAGAAGGTCGCCATGATCACCCGGTTCGAACGCGAGTTCGGGGTGTCGATCGGCGACGCCGAGGCCACCTCGGTCCGCAACGTGGACGACGTGGCCGCGCTGCTGGCCCACCGGACCGGAACGCCGGCGCCGGAGGTGGACCTGGTCGACCTGCTCGTCGGCCGCCACGTCCGGGCCGGGGCCGGTGGCCGCCGCGCCTACGTCGACCCCGACGTCGGCGACGTCGACTACGCCCGGCTGCACGCCGCCGTCGGCGCTTACGGCGAAGCCCTGCGCGCCCAAGGCGTCGGACCGGGCGTCCGCGGGCTGGTCGTCGCCGAGGACTCGGTGGCCACCGTGGTCGCCGTGCTCGGGCTGTGGTGGGCGGGTTGCGTCCCCGTGCTGGTCAGCCCCGTGCTGACGGCGGCCGAACTCCGCTACGTCGCCGAGGACAGCGACGCGCGGCTGGTGCACCTGGACCTGCCCGCGGCGAAGCACTCCGCGTTGCGCGAGGCCCGCGACTGGCAGCTGGTCCGCACCGGCGACGAGGTCCGCGCCGAGCTCCTGGCGGCGGCGCCGACCGCTTCGCCCGAGCCGTCCACGCGGGCGGCGGGCGACGAAGCCCTCGTGCAGTACACGTCCGGCAGCACCGGGATGCCCAAGGGCGTGCGCCACAGCGCCGGCGGTGTCGCGGCGATGCTCGACGGCTTCGGCAGCGTCGACCGCATCGGCCCGGACGACCTGGTGCTGGCGACCGCGCGGCTGTCCTTCGGCTACGGCTTCGGCAGTTCCGTGCTGTGCGCGCTCTCGGCCGGGGCCGGTGTCGTGCTCATCCGGGGCGCGGTCGACCGGCACGCGGTGACCGCGGCGCTGCGCCGGCACCGGCCCACCGTCCTCTGCTCGGTGCCGCGGTTCTACGCCGACCTGGTGGAACCGGCCGAGCAGGAGCCCGCCGCGTTCGACTCGCCGAGGCTCTGCGTGTCGGCCGGGGAGAACTGCCCGCCGAAGCTGAGCCGGCGCATCGAGGCCGCGTTCGGCGCGCAGTTCATGAACTGCCTCGGCGCCACGGAGGTCATGCACGTCGTCCTGGCCTCACCCTCGGACCGCCCGCCGCACGGGGTGGTCGGCGTGGCCGCGCCGGGCGTGACCGCGACCGTCCGCGACGAGGACGGCGAGCCGGTGCGCGACGGGAAGCCGGGCCGCCTGCACATCGCGGGCCCCACGGTCGCCCTGGGGTACGTCGGCCAGCCGGACGCCGCGGCGCAGACGTTCGCCGACGGCGGCGCCTACACCGGAGACCTGGTGCGCCGCACCGCCGACGGCGTCTTCGAGTACCTGTGCCGCGCCGACGACATCCTCAACCTCGGCGGCTACAAGGTCGCGCCCGCCGAGATCGAGACGGTGATCCGCGGCACCGACGGCGTGCGCGAGTGCGCGGTGGTCGGCGGCGCGGACGAGCACGGACTGGAACAGGCGGTGGCCTACGTGGTGCCCGCGGCCGGCGCCACCGAGGACGACGTCCGCCGCGCGATCCGCGGCCGGCTGCGCACCGAGCTGGCCGCCTTCAAGCGGCCCGCCCGGCTGGAGTTCCTCGACACCCTGCCGGTCACCACGACCGGCAAGGTCGCCAAGTACAAGCTGAGGGAACGGGTGACTCGGACGTGAGCTGGGACATCACCGGATGGGGCGCGGTCGCCAACGTCGGCGCGGACCCCGAGGAGATTTACACCGCCCTGTGCGCCGCGCGCGACGTCCGTGCGCCGTTGCGGGCCTTCGACGCGAGCAAGTACCGGATGCGGCACGCCTACGAGATCGACGACCGGCCCGAACCGGGCAAGGACACCGTGCTGCGCGCCTCCTCCTGGCTGCACACGGCCGTCGCGCAGGCGGTCGCCGACGCCGGGCTGGACGACCTGGGCGACGTGCCCGTGCTGGTCGGCACCACGTTGCGGGAGCAGCGCAGCGCCGAGCTGTGGTGGCGCGAGGGCGCCGAGTTCGACCCCGTCGACCTGGACTTCGGGCGGGCGTTGCGGGCCGAGTTCGGCTTCTCCCGCACGTACACCTTCGCCAACGCCTGCGCCGCGGCGCTGTACGCGCTGGCGATGGCCACCGACATGATCGAGCTGGGCATGGCCGACACCGTCGTGGTCGCGGGCACCGACTCCATCACCGAGAGCGCCTTCGGCACCCTGGACCGGGTCCAGAACGAGACGCCGGATTCGTTGCGGCCCTTCGACAAGTCCCACGCGGGCATGGTGATGGGGGAGGGCGCCGTCGCGGTCGTGGTGCGCCGCGCGGGCGCGGACACCGCCCGCGTCCGGGCCAAGGTCCGTTCGGTGGCCGTCAACTGCGACGGGTTCCACGCCACCGCGCCCGACGCGTCGGCCGTGACCACGGTGATGCGTGACGCCCACCGGCGGGCCGGCGTCGAGCCGGGGGACATCGACCTGGTGATGCTGCACGGCAGCGGCACCCCGCGCAACGACGAGACCGAGGCGGGCGTGCTCGCCGAGGTGTTCGCCGACACCGGCGGGGGGCCGCTGATGACGGCCGTGAAGTCGATGACCGGGCACACGCTCGGCGGCTCCGGCCTGCTCAGCCTCGTGGTTGCGGCCCTGGCCATGCGCGAAGGCCGGGTGCCGCCGGTGCTCGGCCTGCACGACCCCATCGACGAGGCCGCCGGTCTGCGGCTGGTCCGCGACACCGCGCTGGACGCACGGGTGGGCACCGCCCAGGTCGACGCGTTCGGCTTCGGCGGCATCAACGCGGTGGCGATCCTGGAGGCGGCACGATGAAGACGCGCACCGAGGTGGCGCTCACCGGCACCGGCCTCGCCGTGGCCGGCCTGACCGCCGCCGACGAACTGCTCGGCGCCCGGCGCGAGGGCGGGTTCGACCCGACCAAGGCGCTGGTGGGCCGGGACCTGCGGCACAAGGACCGGGCCACCAGGCTCGCGCTGCGCGCCGTCGAACCGGCGCTGCGCGACGCCGACCTGCTCGACCAGGACGACGCGCTCACCGTGTCACCCGACGCCATCGCGGTGGTCGTCAGCTCCAACCTGGGCAACCTCGACAGCGTGTGCCGGATGGCGGACCTGATCGCCGAGGAGACCGTCGAGGCGCTGAACCCGCTGGTGCTGCCGCAGACCTCCAGCAACGTGATCGCCGGCGCGGTGGCCATCCGGTACGGCCTGCGCGGGCCGAACCTGACCCTGTGCAACGGCGAGACCGGCGGACTGGACGCGGTGCACTGGGCGCACACCCTGATCGCCGCCGGCCGCGCGCAAGTGGCCGTGGTGGTCGGTGTCGAGCCCGCGGACGGCGTGGTGGCCAAGTTCGTCGGCGCGGGCGTCGTGGACGGCGCGGTCGCGCTCGTGCTGGAGGACGCCTCCGCCGGACGCGGAGCACGGCCACGCGCCGTCCTGAAGGGCTACGGCTACGGGGTCGACCGCGACGCCGTGATCGCCAAGGCGCTGGACCGGGCCGAACCCGGCCTGTGGCTCACCAACGACGACGCGCCGGCGGCCGGACTGTCCGATGTGGACCGGTTCGACCTCGAAGCGCGACTGGGCCGGTGCTCCGGCGCGCTCGGCGTCCTGCAGTGCGCCGCCGCCGCGGCCCACCTCGACCAAGACCCCGCCCGGCCCGCCCTCGCCACCATCACCGGCGCGGACGAGACCGCCGCCCTGCTGCTCGCCGCACCGGTTCGCTGATCCGGAACCCCGCGACACCCGAGAGGAAGACCCACCATGGCCGACGACAAGCGGCTCGCCGAGGACGCCGAGGACCTGCGGGAGCTGATCGCCGACATCCTGGAACTGCCGGTCGCCGAGGTCACCGACGACGCGCACTTCGTCGACGAGCTCGAAGTCGACTCGCTGAGCGCCATGCACATCGTGATCAACCTGGAGAAGCGCTACGGCATCAAGGTCACCGACGAGGAGTTCAAGGCGGTCGACTCCTTCGCCGACGTCCGCGACCTCGTCCTCTCGAAGCGCGGAGCGGACTCGTGACCGGTCGACCGGTGGCGCTGGTCACCGGCGGGTCGCGCGGCATCGGCCGGGCCGTGGTCACCCGCCTGGCCGCCGACGGCTTCGACCTCGCGTTCTGCTTCCACCACCGGCCCGACGCCGCCGACGAGGTGGCCGCGCTGGCGCGGGAAGCGGGCGCGCGGGTGCTGACCAAGGCCGTCGACGTGGCGGACGCCGCGCAGTGCCGCGACTTCGTGACCGCCGCCGAGGACGAGCTCGGTCCGCTGGAGGCGGTGGTCACCTGCGCCGGCGTCACCCGGGACGGCGCGCTGGCGCGGATGGCCGACGACGACTGGCAGCAGGTGATCGACACCAACCTGTCCGGCACCTACCACGTGTGCCGCGCGGCGGTCTACTCGTTCATGTCCCGCTCGCGCGGGTCCGTGGTCACCATGTCGTCGGTGGCGGGCGTGCACGGCAACGCCGGTCAGACCAACTACTCCGCGTCCAAGGCCGGGATCATCGGCTTCACCCGCGCCCTCGCCAAGGAGTGCGGCCCGTTCGGCGTGCGCGCCAACGTGGTCGTGCCGGGGTTCATCACCACCGACATGACCGCGGGCCTCTCCGACCGGGACCGGACCCGGCACCTCAAGCGGGTGCCGATCGGGCGCGCCGGCACCCCCGAGGAGGTCGCCGACCTGGTGTCGTTCCTGGTCTCGCCGCGCGCGAACTACATCACCAACCAGGTCATCGGCGTCGACGGCGGCCTCGTCCCATGACCGTCCCGAGTGGACGGTGCTACCCAGTCACGACACGACCGGCAAGGGGCTGACTGCGCATGTGCGGCATCACCGGCTGGGTCGGCTACCAGACCGACCTGACCACCCAACACGACACCGTGGCGGCGATGACCGCCACCATGGCGTGCCGAGGCCCGGACGACTCGGGCGCGTGGGTGCGCGACCACGTCGCCCTCGGCCACCGCAGGCTGGCGATCATCGACCTGCCCGGCGGCGTCCAGCCCATGACGTGGCGGACGCCCGACGGCGGGCGCGAGGTCGCGCTGACCTACAGCGGCGAGGCCTACAACTTCACCGAGCTGCGCGCCGAGCTGCGCCGCCGGGGCCACCGGTTCCGCACCGACAGCGACACCGAGGTGGTGCTCAACGGCTACCTGGAGTGGGGGGTGAAGGTCGCCGAGCACCTCAACGGGATGTACGCGTTCGCCGTGTGGGACTCGCACGAGCGGGCGTTGTACCTGGTGCGCGACCGACTGGGCGTCAAACCGCTGTACTACTACCCGACCGCGGACGGCGTGCTGTTCGGGTCGGAGCCCAAGGCGATCCTGGCCAACCCGCTGGCGGGCCGGGCGGTCGACCTGGACGGCCTGCGCGGCCTGTTCGGGTGGGTCAAGACACCGGGGTGGTCGCTCTGGCGGGGGATGACCGAGGTGCCGCCGGGCGCCGTGGTCACCGTGGACGCGAGCGGCATCCGCACGCGCCGGTACTGGGAGCTGCGGACCGCCGAGCACACCGACGACCGGGACGCCACGATCGCGCGGGTCGGCGAGCTGATGGACGACATCGTCCGCCGCCAGCTCGTGGCCGACGTGCCGCGCTGCGTGCTGCTGTCGGGCGGCCTGGACTCCAGCGCCATCACCGGCCTGGCCGCGAACGTGCTGGCGGAGGAAGGCGAGCGGGTCCGCACGTTCTCGGTCGACTTCGCCGGGCAGGAGGAGGCGTTCCGCCCCGACGTCATGCGGGACACGCCCGACTCGCCCTACATCCGGGACGTGGCGCGGCACGTGGGCACGGAGCACCGCGACATCGTGCTGGACGCCCGCGACCTGACCGATCCCGACATCCGCCGCGCGATGATCACCGCCCGCGACATCCCGGTCGGCCTGTCCGACATGGACACCTCGCTGTACCTGCTGTTCAAGGCCATCCGCGAGGAATCGACGGTGGCGCTGTCCGGCGAGTCGGCCGACGAGGTGTTCGGCGGCTACCGCTCGTTCCACCTGGACGCGGTGCGCCGGGCGGGCACGTTCCCCTGGGTGGCCGCGCCGAGCCCGCTCAACACGAAACCAGACCACCTGCCCGCCGGGTTGGCCGCCGCGCTGGACGTCGAGGGCTACATCGCCGACCAGTACGCCACCGCCGTCGCCGAGGTCGACCACCTCGACGGCGACAGCGAGCTGGAACGCACCATGCGCACGATGTCCTACGTGCACCTGCAGCGCTTCGTGCGGATCATGCTCGACCGCAAGGACCGCGCCTCGATGGCCGTGGGCCTGGAGGTCCGGGTGCCGTTCTGCGACCACCGGCTGGTCGAGTACGTCTACAACGCGCCGTGGTCGCTGAAGTCCTTCGACGGCCGGGAGAAGTCCCTGCTGCGCGAGGCGACCAGGCACGTGCTGCCGCAGTCGGTGGCCGACCGGGTCAAGAGCCCGTACCCGTCCACCCAGGACCCGCAGTACGCGGCGGCGCTCCAGCAGCAGGCCAAGGAGTTGCTGCTGTCACCGGACAACCCGGTGTTCGCCCTCGTGGAGCGCTCCTGGTTGCAGGCGACGGTCGAGCTCGACCCGGCGACCATGCCGCCGACGACCCGCACCAACCTCGACCGGGTGCTCGACTTCGACGCCTGGTTCGACCTGTACCGCCCCGAGTTGATCCTGGACTGACCCGCTCGTCCACCGCGCGGCCTACGTGGAGGGAACACTCACATGCAGAACAAGGTCGGCGTCGTCACGGGCGCCGCCGGGGGTATCGGGACGGCCGTGGTCCGGGCACTGGCCGAGGACGGCATCGCGGTCGCGGCGCTGGACCGCGACGCCGTGGCGTTGCGCGAAGTCGTGGACAAGATGACCGCGGACGGGTTGCGGGTGGAGGCGTTCCCGGTCGACGTGGCCCGCGCCGGGGAGGTGGAGCAGGTCGTCGAGGCCGTCGAGGTCGCGCTCGGCCCGGTCGACTTCCTGGTCAACGCGGCGGGCGTGCTGCGGCTGGCCGAGGCCCGCGCCATCACCGACGTGGACTGGGCGGAGACGTTCGCGGTCAACACCACCGGCGTGTTCCACGTGTCGCGCGCCGTGGTGAACCGGATGGTGCCGCGCGCACGTGGCGCCGTGGTCACGGTGGCGTCCAACGCGGCGCACACGCCCCGGGTGTCGATGGCGGCGTACGCGGCGTCGAAGGCCGCCACCACGATGTACACCAAGTGCCTCGGCCTGGAGGTGGCCAAGTACGGCATCCGGTGCAACGTGGTGGCGCCGGGCTCCACCGACACCGCGATGCTGCGGTCGATGTGGCACGACGACGACGGCGCGCGCAACACCATCGGCGGCAGCCTGGAGAGCTACAAGAACGGCATCCCCCTGGGCAAGCTCGGCCTGCCCGTCGACGTCGCCCGCGCGGTCGCCTTCCTGCTGTCCGACCACGCCGGGCACATCACGATGCACGAGCTGACCGTCGACGGCGGCGCCACGCTCGGCACGTGACCACGAACAGTCCAGGAAGGATGATCATGAGCGGCATCCCTGCGATCGAGCCGTACCCGATGCCCACAGCGGGCGACCTGCCCGGCAACACCGCGCCCTGGCGCGTCGACCCCGGCCGCGCGGTCCTGCTGGTGCACGACATGCAGCGGTACTTCCTGCGCCCGTTCGCCGAGCCGTTGCGCCAGGAGCTGGTGGAGAACTGCGTGGCCCTGCACCGGCGTTGCCGCGAACTCGGGGTGCCGGTCGCCTACACCGCCCAGCCGGGCGGGATGACCGAAGAGCAACGCGGTCTGCTCAAGGACTTCTGGGGTCCGGGGATGCGGGTCGACCCGGTCGACCGGCAGATCGTGGACGAGCTCGCGCCGGACGACGACGCCTGGCTGCTCACGAAGTGGCGCTACAGCGCGTTCTTCCGCTCGGACCTGCTGGAGCGGATGCGCGCGGCGGGTCGGGACCAGCTCGTGGTGTGCGGTGTGTACGCGCACGTGGGCGTGCTGATGACGGCGGTCGAGGCGTTCACCAACGACATTGAGACGTTCCTGGCCGCCGACGCCGTCGCCGACTTCACCGAGGAGCACCACCGGATGGCCGTGGAGTACGCGGCGCGGCGGTGCGCGGTCGTGGACACCGCCAAGGGACTGCTGGCCCGAATGGACGAACGATCATGAACCCGCTGCTCGCCCGGGTGCTGGCGGACCAGCCGCCGCCGTTCGCGCTCGTGCACCGCCCGGCCACGGCGGGTGCCGACACCGTCGACCTCGTCATCGGCGAGGTCACCACCCCGGACGCGCTCGCCGCCGTGCCGACGCCGACCCGGTCTGCTTCTGCTGGGCCGCGTCGTGCCGGGCACAGCGCGTTGGTGCTCGTGCCGTACCGGCAGATCGCCGAGCGCGGCTACCGGTGCGTGGACGACGGCACCCCGCTGGTGGCGATGACCGTCACCGAGCAGACCACGCTGACCCTGGCCGAGGTGACCGCCGCGCTGCCCGACGTGCCGATCCACCTGGAGAACGGGCGCTACGAGCCGGACGACGACGGTTACGCCGAGATCGTCCGGCGGGTCGTGGCCCAGGAGATCGGGACGGGGGAGGGCGCGAACTTCGTGGTGAAGCGGTCGTACACGGCCGACATCGCCGACTACGGCCCGCACCGCGCGCTGTCGTTCTTCCGCCGCCTGCTCGGCCGGGAGCAGAGCGCCTACTGGACGTTCGTGGTGCACACCGGCGACCGCACGCTGGTCGGGGCGACCCCGGAGCGGCACGTCAGCCTGCGTGACGGCGTCGCGGTGATGAACCCGATCAGCGGCACCTACCGGTACCCGCCCGGCGGCCCCACCCGCGAGGAGGTGCTCGCGTTCCTGGCCGACCGCAAGGAGACCGACGAGCTGTACATGGTGGTGGACGAGGAACTGAAGATGATGGCCCGGTTGTGCGACCGCGGCGGGCGGGTCGTCGGCCCGTTCCTCAAGGAGATGGCCCACCTCGCGCACACCGAGTACCTCATCGAGGGGCGAACCACCCGCGGTCCGCTGGACATCCTGCGGGAGACGATGTTCGCGCCGACCGTCACCGGCAGCCCGCTGGAGAACGCCTGCCGGGTGATCGCCCGGCACGAGCCGGCCGGTCGCGGGTACTACAGCGGTGTCGTGGCGCTCATCGGGGTGGACGAGCACGACGACGACGTCATGGACTCGGCGATCCTCATCCGCACCGCCGACATCGACCGGACCGGCCACCTCGGCATCGCCGTCGGCGCGACCCTCGTGCGCCACTCGGACCCCGTCTCCGAGACCGCCGAGACCCGCGCCAAGGCCGCGAGCCTGCTCACCCCGCTCCAGGCCGACGGCCGCGTCACGTCGGCGGCCCCGGCCCGGTCCCGGGCGTCCTTCGCCGCCGACCCGGAGATCCGCGCCGCCCTGGCCCGGCGGAACCTCACGCTCGCCGACTTCTGGCTGACGGACGCCGACGATCGCGCGGCGCCGGTGCCCGTGGCGGCCGGTCGGCGCGCGCTGGTCGTGGACATGGAGGACACGTTCACCGCGATGATCGACCACTTGCTGCGGTCGGCGGGCCTGGACGTGACCGTCCGCCGGTTCGACGAGCCGTACGACCCGCGGGAGTACGAACTGGTCGTGCTCGGCCCCGGACCCGGCAACCCGACGGCCGACGACGAGCGGCGCACCGCCCACCTGCGCGCCGCGGTGGACCGGCTGCTGGCCCAGCGCCGACCGTTCCTCGCCGTGTGCCTGAGCCACCAGGTGCTCAGCTCACGCCTCGGCCTGGAAGTCGTCCGCCGGGAGGTGCCGAACCAGGGCGTCCAGCGCGAGATCGACCTGTTCGGCGACGTCGAGCGAGTCGGCTTCTACAACACCTACGCCGCGCGCAGCGACACCGACGTGCTGCTGTGCGACGGGTTCACCGTCCAGGTGGCGAGGGACGCCCGGACCGGCGAGGTGGACGCCCTGCGCGGACCGTTCTTCGCGTCCACCCAGTTCCACCCCGAGTCGATCCTGACCACCAACGGCGCCGACGTCCTGGCCCGCCTGTTCACCGCCGTGCTCACGTCCGCCGACGCGGTGACGCCCGGCTGACCACGAAGCGGATGCCCGCGACCTGCTTCACGGCCGAGCACGCGAAGCCGTGCGGCTTGAGCATCCGGGCCACCTCGTCACGGGTCCGGAGCCGGCCGCCGCCGGTCAGCGCGAGCTTGAACGCGGTCGAGGCGTCCGCGAGCGGGAGGGGGTCGGCGACCAGCGGCTCGACGACGACGAGACAGCCTCCGGGGGCCACCCGGTCGACCACTTCGGCCACCCAGGTCGGTGAGACGGGCGCGACGTGCAGGACTTCGTGCGCCACCACCACGTCGAACCGGCCCTCCGGAGGTGTGTCCGTCGGCGCCTGCCCCACCCAGTCGACGTGCTCCGACGGGACGACGGCGCGCACCGACGGGTAGTCCACGACGACGGTCGGGCCCAGCGTGTCCCAGCTGCCGGGTGCGGCGCCGAGGAGCAGCACGCCGGCCGCCGGCCCGACCACCTTGGCGACGGCTTGGGCGGCCCGCAGGCGCAGGTGGGCCGCCGGCAGGTTCATCCGCGCCGCGGCGGCGCGGAAAGCCGCGGCTCCCGGGCCGGGGGAACCGAACGTCGCGGCCGGACGTCCGGTGCGCGCCGCGTCGGCGGCGGCCCCCGCCGGTCGCCAGAACCAGTCCAGCTCGAAGCGGAGGCGGCGGCCGAACCACGACAGGGAGCCCCCGGCCATAGCGACCACTTCGTCGCTCGCCCGGACCGACGTCCCCGACGAGAACCAGCCGGCCCGCAGACCGAACCGGACCACGGCGTCGACCTGCTCGGCCGGCCACGGCGGCACCTCGCCCGCCAACAGGCCGCTCCGCCCGGCGTGCAGGAACGCGGCGGCGCCGACGTGCCGCCACGCCGGGTGCGGTGAGCCGGCGAGTTCCGGCCGGTCGAGCAGGTCCGCCCAGTCGACCGAACCGGCCAGCAGCGCGTCCCAGGTCGGCGGCGTCGCCGCTGTTCCGACCGCTGTCCCGACCGCGTCGACACCGCCGGCAGCCATCACCGCCCGCGCGGCGGCGACGATGTGGTTGTCCGCGGTGGCCGCGCCCACCGCCTCCCACGCCGCGGTCTCCAGGTGCGCGCCGAACCAGCGCCGCGCTGTCGTCCACGACTCCACGGTCAGTACCGGAACGCCGACATGCGGAACTCGCAGCAGTACGCGGAGTCGTCCTCCCGCAACCACAGCCCGGACGGGTCCGGCAGCATCTCGGTGAACGTGAGCTGCTCGTTCGTCCCCGCCAACTGCTGGAGCACCCGCAACGCCAGCGGCGCGAGGAAGTCCACGTAGTACGGCTTGGGCTCGGACGCCGCCTGCAGGTAGCAGAACCGGGGCATGCCGTGCTCCTCCCGCACCCGCGCCGCCCGCCGCAGCAGACCGGCGTCGTCCAGCCCGGACAGGTCCGCACCCCACTCCGCACTCGGCATCGTCCAGCGTTCCCGCTGGTAGACGGCCCGGTCCAGCTCGATCCGCGGGGTGTGCCCCTCGGGCAGCCGCACCGCGATGGGCATCACCCGGGGCAGCGCCACGGCCCACAGGTGCAGTTGCTCGTCACCGGCCATGTACAGCTGGTGCCGCGCCTTGGTGTCCCGGTGCCGCAGGACGATCCCGTCCTCGTCGTCCGCGACAACTTCGAGGTCGGCCATCCCGACGCGGTCGGTCGCCCGGTCCGACGGCACGGCCGACACCTCGACGAACGTGCCGGGGAACGCGTCGCTGAGCAGGCCCTTGTGCCGTCGCTCGGTGAGCACCACCGACAGACCTCCGTACTCCGGCATCTGCGCGACGTGCGCGGCGCACTCCCGCTCGGACTCCTCCTTCAGGTCGTCGAAGTACAGCTGCGAACCCCACGCGTAGACGACCTGGTGCACCTCGCCCAGGATGAGCTGGTAGTCGCCCGCGGCGAAGCTCTCCAGGTCCCGGGCCGACACCATCATGTCCGGTGACACGTGGCAGTTCGTCGGCAGTTCGATGCCGTCCAGCAGGCTTGCGACGTCGTCGGCGGTCAGCGTCGCGACGTGCCCGTCCGAACGGGCGCGGACCAGGTCGGCGAACCGCTCGCGCAGGCCTTCCACGGCCGCGTCGGTGCTGGGCAGCGAACGGCGCAGCATCGCCTTGGCGAACCGGGCGTACGGCACGGCCTCGCCGGGCGCGACCTCGTCCAGCACGGCGCGGCCGAGCCGCCGGTAGTGCCGTTGCAGCAACGCCGCGTGCGCCGCGGACACCTGGAGGATCGGCCGCAGCCGGTCCAGCAGGTCGTCCGCGAACTCCCGGGAGAAGTCGAACCGGGTGTGGGTGCCCTCGCAGTCCTCGTAGAACAGGGTCCGGTCGGCGTACGTCGCGCCCGCGCCGCGCCGGGCGGGCAGCCCGGTGGTCTCGGTGAACGCCTCGTCCAGCGCCGACACGATCCCCGGCCGGTCGGCGAACCCGGCGTCGCGCAACGCCACCCGCAGCTCTTCGAGCCGGTCCAGCCGGGCCGTCCACGCCGCCTTGCCGGGACACTCCGCCGGCAGGGCGGCGGCGTTGGCGCGCAGTTCGGCGAACGGGTGGAACCGCGTGGACGGGACGTCCACGTCCACGATCAGCACCCGTCCGGCCGCGAGCTTGTCCACCGCGGTGACCACCTCGTCCACCGGACGGCCGAGCAGCCCGGCGATCTCGGCGGTGGTGCGCCGGTGGTCCGCCAGGGCGGCGATCTCCGCCAGCGGTCCGGGCAGCCCGAACTCCCGGCCGTCACCGGGGTGCTCGACCCGCGAGCCGGTGAGCCTGGCCAGCGGGTGCCGGCGCGGCCGGAGCCACGGCCGCACGTCCGGATCGGCCGCGATCCGGTCGGCCAGCGCGCGGACGGCCCAGAAGCTCAGGAAGATATCCCGCCGACGCCAGCGCCCCGGCGCGGTCTCCACCCTGATCGGTGGCCCGTCCGGCACGATCGACGCGTAGTTCAGCGGCCCGAAGAACGCGGCGGTGTCGTTCTTGCCGGAGAACCGCTGGAGGTACGCCCAGCCACGGCGGGCGAGCTGGCCGGACATGGCCGCCCGCGGGTCGTCCACCAGCTGCCGGAGGCTCGTGGCGTACATGTCCGGGTTGGACAGGAACAACGCCTGGGCGAACAGCGGATCGGTCAGCATCCCGCGCAGCTCACCGTCGATCCGGTCCTGCTCGGCCGCGTAGGCCCGACGCAACTCACCGTCGGCCCGGTCGGCGGCGTCCCGCGCGGTGAGCACGGACTCCAGTACCGCGCGCAGGGACGGGGGCACGGCGTCGCCGTGACGGTCCAACGCGGCCTGGTCGAAGGTGCCGACGGCCAAGCCGCGGCGAAGCCGGGACAGCACGCGCAACGCGCGCTTGTCGCTGTCCGCGCGAGCGGCCGTCACAGCGGCGGGGAAGTGGGACAGCGCCTCGCGGACGGCCGCGTCGGACGCCTGGTCCGCCACCGCCGCCTCGGCCACGAAGCGCTCGACGGCGGACGCCGACAAGCGGGTCAGCCACTCGAACGGGAAGCCGGTCCGGCGCACGACCAGCCGGGACAGCAGTCGCCAGTCGGCGCCAGGGACGCGTTCAGGGGATGTGGACGTCACACCGTCACCTCCGGGGCCGCTCCGTCTACAGTGGATGGCAGTTCCGCGTTGCCCGCCAGGAACACGTCCAGCCCGGGGAACCGGAAGCAGCGCGAGGCGGCGAACCCGGCGTCGGCCAGCAGTTCGCGGTACTCCCGCGCGTACAACACGCTGCCGCCGGTGCTGACGAGTTCCTTGACCGCGAACGGGACGTAGTCCGACGGTTGCAGGGTCGTGTCGTCGAGCACCTGGTCGGCCAGCACGAGGATGCCGTCGGGTCGCAGCGCGGCCCGGCACCGGGCGAGCAGTTCGGGCAGCGCGGACGCGGGCTGGGTGTGGCAGATCTGGCCCAGCACCAGGACGTCCGCCTCACCGGCGCCGAACGCGTCCGTGGTCAGGTCCGCGGTGACGAGCTCGGCCCGGTCGGCGATCCCGAGCCGCGCCACCGTCGACCCGGTCTGGACGAGAACGGCGGCGCGGTCGAAGAACCTCACCCGCGAGCCCGGCCAGGTGTGCGCGAACGCCGCGCCCCACACCCCGCTGCCCGCACCGACGTCCAGCACCAGCCCCGGCCGCGTGCGGGTCTCGATGACGGCCCGGACGACCCTGCGGGCCAGCGTGAAGTAACCGGGGAAGACCAGGCCGTTGTACGCCGCGAGATCGTGGTAGTACCGGCCGGCCACGTCGGGGTCGAGCAGGTCGAACGTCGGCCCGCCGCCGCGCGCGACGTCGTCCAGGTCGCCCAGCGCGTCCCAGAACCGGTGCGCGAGCTGCGCCCCGAGCAGGTACGTCCTGAGCGCCCGTGGCGCGGACAAGGCCTCGCGCAACGAGGGCGCGAGGTCGTGCGTGCCGTGCCGCATGACGCCGAGCCGCGTCAACGCGTCCGTCAGCACGGCCAGCGACGGCGCGGGTAGGTCGAGCCGTGCGGCCAGGTCGGGCGTGCGGCCGTCGACCAACGCCGCCAGCAGTCCGACTTCCGCCGCCGCGCTGAGCACGCGGGCGCGCAGGTAGCCGTGGTCGGCCCGGTCCAGCAGCCAGTTGCCTCCCGGAGGCGGCAGGTCGCGGTAGCACGAGGACAGCTCGGCGTGATCGCCCGCGCGCAACGCGGTGACCATGTCACCCACCACGGGCCACCGCTTCGCCGCGACGTTCGCGCGCGTCCGCACTTCCTCCAACGCCTCCGGGTCGGGTGGCGCACCGCCGAGCCGCAGCACGTTCCGCAGCACACGAGCCGCGTGCGGCGTGCAGCCGGTGCGCTCGGCCAGCCCTTCGTCGGTGAGACCGGGGTCGGACCGCAGCACGTCCGGGAGGCCGAGGCGGGCCGCGGTGTGCACGGCGGCCGATTCCGCGTGCCCGTACTTGACCCAGTAGCTCAGGGTGTACAGGTCCGGTGTCATCCCTGCCCTCCAGACGGCGTCTCGGTCGGTACTCCGGTGTCCTGCCGGGCGGTGACGGCCAACCCGAACAGGCTCATGACGAGGGTCGCCGCACCGGCGATCCCGAGGACGGTCCGCACGTCCAGGCGGCCGAGGCCGTAGCCGGTGAGCACGCCGGACAGCGATTCGCCGGTGGAGCAGAGCAGCGACCACAGCCCGAACACCTTGCCCAGCTGCTCGGGCGGTATCGCCCGTTGCACGAGCGCCGTGGTGAACACGGTCGCCGCGGACTCGCCGATCCCGGAGACCACCGCCAGGACCAGCGCGAGCACCAGCGACCCGCCGAGACCCAGCACCGCGAAGCAGACGCCCCACAACGCCCACCCGCCGAAGATCACCACGGTCGGCCGGCGCGGCTGCGTGGCGCCGAGCACGAGCGCGCCCAACACGGTGCCGCCGGCGAGAGCGGCGATCAGCAGGCCGTACGTGGCCGAGCCGCCGCCGAGCACGTTCTCGGACAGCGCCGCGAGCCCGACGCGGTAGGAACCCGCGATGGTGAGCAGCCCGACCGCGTACAGCACGACCGACCACAGCACCGGGCGTTTCCGGCTCAGGGTCCGGATCGTCCCGGCGAGTTCGGTGCGGACCGTGCCTTCCGTGCTGCGGTCGCGCGGCAGCGCGTGCAGTGCCAGCAGGGCGATCATGGCCGCGGAGAACAGGAACGTCAGGCCGTCCAGGACGAACAGCGCGTCCGCGGAGATCCACGTGAGCAGCAGCCCGGCCGCGGCGGGACCGGCGATCGCCGCGGTCTGCCCGCTGGCCTGGATCAGGGCGTTCGCGCCGACCAGCCGGGACTCGTCCACGATCCGCGGGATCGACGCCTGGAGCGCCGGGTTGAACAGGGTCCGGCACGTGGTGAGCGTGAACGCCACCGCGGCCACGTGCCAGACCTGCAACGCGCCCACCACGTGCAGCAGCGGCACGATCAGCACGAGGAAGCCGCGGACGACATCCGTCACGACCATGGTCCGCTTCCGGTCCCACCGGTCGACGTACACCCCGGCGAACGGCCCGATGACCACGTACGGCGCCAGCCGCGCGAAGATCACCAGGCCGACGCTGAAGTAGTCCTGGCCGGTCAGCTGCAACACCAACCACACCATGGCGATCTCGTAGCAGGCGTCACCGAACTGGGACGTCACCTGCCCGAGCCAGAGCAGCCGGAAGTCCCGGTGCGCCAACAGCCCTCGATACCCGTCCATCATTGTGGGCCTCCGACCACGATCAGCCGCAATTCGCAGTGGAACCGCCCGGCGGCGTCGTCCAGCCAGGCGCCTTCGGTGCCGGGGAACGCCTCGCTGACGGTCATGCCGGTGCTCAACCGGCCGAGGTGGGCGAGCAGTTCGACCAGGAACGCGTTGCCGAAGTCCACGAACACCGGCTTCGGCTCCTGCGGCACCCGCACGTACACCTGGTCCGGCAGACCGAGGTCCCGCGCGGTCCGCCACACCGAGTGGAACAGCTCGAAGTCGTCCTTCGCGGTCACGCCGAGCGTGTCGGCGGGCAGGTCCCAGCGCTCCCGCTGGACCACCACACCGTCGACCTCCACGCGGGGGACGTGCGTGCCCAGGCCGATCCTGGGCAGGTGCACCGACGGGAACGACAGCGACGCGACGGGGTCCAGCTGCCCGGACCGGCGGCGCAACGGCGGGTAGAACCGCAGCTCGCCCGTGCTCGGAGACCAGCAGCCCACCTCGCCGTCCCCGGCGCGGACGGTCACCTCCGCGGCGGGCACCGCGTCGGCGAAGGCGGCACGGGGCCGCAGCTCGACCACGTGACCGGGCAGGGGGTACGGGAAGATCTTGTTCGACCGGGTGTGCACGAACCGCGCCGCGAGGCCGGCGTCCGGTTGGGCCGCGATCCCGGCGGCCAGACCGGCACCCAGCTCCGCGCGCAGGTCCGGCTCGAGCATGTGCGCGCTCGGGAACACCCAGGACAGCGCCTGCGGGTGCATCTCGCCCAGGACCAGCTCGAACCGGCCCGCCCGCACGTCCTCGACGTCGCGGGCCCGGAGCATCAGGTCGACCGACGTGACCAGGTACCGGCCCGGCGCGCCGCCGGTAGGCAGTGCGTCGCCAGGGATGCGGGCCACGTTGCCCTCGGTGTGGTCGGCGACCAGCGCGTCGAGGGTGTCGAGGAGGCGGTCGAACTCCGGGTGCGGGCCGTGGTGCACCGGTTCCCGGGCCAACGCCGCCAGGTAGCCGAGCAACGGCATCTCGTCACCGCCGTGCCGCCGGACCAGGGCCACGGCGGCGGCGTGATCACGGTGCTGCTCGGCGATCCCGAACGTCGTCGCGAGGTCGAGCACCGGCGCCAGCCGTTCGGTGATCACCCGGTGCAGGTCGCCGCCGATGACGAACTCGGCGAGATCGCCCCGGCACTCCTCGAACAGCGGGGCGCGGTCGGCGTACATCCGTCCGCCGTGCCGGCGGGCGTCGGCTTCGCACAACGTGACGACCTGCGCCTCGATGTCCGCCAGCAGCTCCCGGCGGTCCTCGACCGGGCTGTGCGCGAACGACCGGATCGCGGCGTGCAACGAGCGCAGTTCGGGCTCCCACCGGTCGCGCGGAGGGGCACCCGGCGGGAACCGGTCCAGCCAGTCGATCAGCCAGGCGAGCGGGTCGGGCAGGTCAGGCGGGATGATCGGGCCGAGGACGAGCGCGCGCTTCCGGCTGAGCCGACGCACCCGCTGCCACGTCTCCGGCCACGGTTCGCCGAGGTCGTCGGCCAGTTCGGCGACGGTCCTACGGCCGTCCGCGGCCTGGAACAGGACGAGATCGGCCGGTTCGAGGCGGTAGGTGTCGTCGCCCAGGGGGAAGACCAGCTCGTCGCCGTCGAGCCGGCACCACGTCGCCCGGCGGGGCTGGAGCAGCGGGTGGCTCGCCGGGTCCTCGGCGATCCGGAGCGCCAGGCGTTCCGCCGTCCACTGGGACGGGAAGCTCTCCCGGGCCGCGATCCGGTCGGGACTCCGCCGGATGGTCAGGTTGTCGGTGGCGGCAGGGTCGAGGCGGCCGTAGTTCAGCGGGCCGAAGAAGCTCTGCGTCTCGTTCTTCGCGCACAGCCGTTGCAGGTACGACACCAGGCGGCGTTCGAGCTTGCGGACCGAGCTGGTGCGCCGCTCCGGCCACGCGTCGTGATAACGCTCGACGGCCGCCCGGATGTCCCTGCTGCACAACAACAACGCGTCCTTCACCAGCTCGTCGCCGACGATGGCGCGCAGCCTGCGGCGGCGTTCGGTCAACTCGGCGGCGAAGGTCTCCCGCGCCTTGTCGAGCAACGCGTCCCGCTCGGCGAGCGCCTGGTTCCACTCGTCCAGCCGGCCGGCGAGCACGTCGACCGCGGCACGGGTCGGCAGCAGCCGCGTCACCCTGCCGCGGATGTCCGACAGCACCCGCAGCGCGGCGGTGTCACCGTCGGCCTTCGCCACCACGACGGCGTCCCGGATCAGCGGGATGACCTCGCCCGCCGACGCGCGGATCGCCGCCTCCGCGTCGGCGACCTGCTCGAACAGCCGCACGGTGCCGCTGAACCGCAGCCGCTCCAGCAGCTCGACCGGGAACCCGGTGCCCCGCACGATGACCTGCGGCAGGAAGCTCCACGTCGCCATGGTCAGCCCACCTGCATCCCGGAGATCAGCACGCTCGGCGCGCCGGCGCCACCCGCGAGCGGCGTGAACCGCAGGTCGTCACCGCAGGCGACGATCGAGCGCAACAGCTCGAACACCCCCGCGGACACCTGGACACCGCTGATCCGCCGGACGGGCACCCCGTCGCGCAGCCACCAGCCGTAGCCGATGGCGGTGAAGCGCCCGGTGCCGCTCTGCAACCGGCCGGACCGCAGCAGCCCGGTGATCATCGGACCGGTGCCGAGCCCGGACCGGAGTTCTTCGCCGGTCGCCGTGCCCGGCTTGAGGTACGCGCGTGCCGGGGCGGGCAGCGGCGGGCGCCACAGTTCCGCGCGGGTCGCCTTCCCGTTCGGCGGCATGTCCAGGCCGTGGGCCGTTTCCAGCGAGTGCAGGAAGCCCCTGAGACGACCGCCCTCGATCAGGGTGACCGTCTCGGCGGGAGTGCCTTCGTCGTCGAACGGGTGGGTCACGTCGTCGATCAGGGTCACCGCGGATGAGGCGATCCGGCGGCCGACGCGGTCGCGCAGCGCGCGGAGGTCGCCGAGCACGTGCTGGGCGCTGAGCAGCCGCGCGAACGCCCAGGCGAGGTCGGCCGCCGGCCCGGGGCCGAACAGCACGGGCCACGTGCCCGCCTCGACCGGTGTGCCGGCGACCAGGCAGGCGGCCTGGTCGATGAGCTCACCGGCGAGTTCTTCGGCGACGAGGGCGTCGAGCGTGTCCGCGACCGCGGCGAACCGGACGTGGCCGCTGCCGCCCTCCAACCAGCACCACACCTCGTGCGTGGTCACGTCCTGCGCCACGGCCAGGTCGCGGGAGTTCACCAGCAGGCGGCGCGTGTGCTGCCCGGTGTAGCCGATGCTGAGCAGGTGCGGCTGGGGGAGCGGCAGCTCGCGGACCTTCCCCGCCACGGTCCTCACCAGGCTCGCCGGACGGTCGTCCAGCGCCGGCGCGGGCAGTTGCGCGGGCGGTTCCGGCCGCGAGCCGGCATCCCGGATGAACGCGACGCCGCGGAGCCCGTGCGCCCGCGCGGTGGTGACCGCTGCCCGTGCGAGCGCCGTCGACCCCGTGCCCACGGTCGTCAGCAGGCAGCCGCGCCCGTCGGACCACACGCGCAGCGCGGTTTCCGTGCGGTGGCCGCGGCTCTCGCTCAGCCGCTCGGTGTGCGTGATCACGCGGTGCGTCGTGCCGTGCTCGGCGTAGACCTCGGCGTCGGTCGCTCCCGCGTCGAGCGCGGCGGTCACGGTCGCCGTGGCGGACTCGATCATCGCGTCACCCTCCCCACACCGCGAGCTTCGACACCCGGATCGTCGGCTGGCCGACGTTGACCACCAGCGGGAACTGGTCGAGCTTGCGGCACAGGTACGTGTGGCCGAGCACGTGCAGGTCCGAGCCGACGCGGTCGATCGCGGCCAGCACGTCGGGCCCGCGCCCGGACAGCACCGCGCCGCGGATCGGCGCGCCGATCCGACCGTTCTCGATCAGGAAACCCTCGTCCACCTGGAGGTTGAACCGGCCGGAGCCCATGTCGGTGTCGCCGCCGCCGATCGACTGGACGTACACCCCGCGGTCGGTCGCCGCGATGATGTCCTCCGGTGGCTCCTCGCCCGCGGCGATCACCGTGCTCGCCATCCGGGGCAGCGGCGGGTACGCGTAACCCAGCCGCCGCCCGTGACCCGAGCCGCCGTGCCGCCGATCGCGCAGGAAGCTCCGCACGACACCGCGTTCGACCAGCGTCACCGGACGGGCGGGCTCGCCTTCGTCGTCCACCCCGTACAGGGGCGAGTCACCGGGCAGCGCGGGATCGTCCACCAGCGTGACGATCGGATCGGCCACCCGGCGGCCGAGCAGCGCGCCGTAGGCGGAGCCCTCCCGGCCGGCCAGGTCCGCCTCCAGCGCGTGCCCGCACGCCTCGTGGACGAGCATGGCGGGGCTGCCCGGACCGAGCACCACCGGGAACTCGCCGGACGGCGCGGCGACCGCGTCGACCTGCCGTTCGGCCGCCTCACCGGCCACCCTGGCGATCTCCAGGTGCAGCCCTCGCGCGAGGATCGCGTGGATGTCGGTGGCGCCGACGGACCGGCGGCTGCGGCGGACCTGCTTGCCGCGACGGGCGACGGCGTGCACGTGCACCGCCGCGTACGGACGGCTCTCCTCGGTCACACCCGTGTCGGCGCGTGCGATGAGAACCCGTTGCACGCCGGTCACGACCCGGACCATCACCTCCTGCGACACGCGCAGGGCCTCGGCTTCCGCCTCCAACCCCGCGCGGACCGAAGGCGCCACGTCGAACTCGGCGACGTCGGAGTGGCGCGGCAGGTCGCGCAGCGGCTCGTCGTGCCGGAGCGCCCGGGTCAACGACGGGAGGGCGTCCGGGTCGAGGTGGTCGACGTGCAGGTGCCGGACGTCGTGCGGCGTCACCCGCCGGATGCCCACGCCGCGTTCCTGGCGCAGCCTGCAAGTCCGCACCTCGCCGCCGGCCACCTCCACCACGACGTGATCCCGGTGCTCCGCGAACAGCTCGCCGAAGAGGTCGCCCGGTGCGGGTGCGGCACCGACCGCCGCGAGCGCCGCGTCGTGCGGCAGGAGCGGGTTCATCGCGTGTCCTTCGCCGTGCGGTACAACGTGAACCGGAGCTCGGAGCAGAACCGGCCGGTCGAGCCGGACAGCCACAGCTGGTCCGGGCGGGGCAGCATCTCGGTCAGCACCAGCTCCTTGTCCGCGGCCAGGTGGTGCAGCAACTGCAACAGCAACCAGCTGTGGCCGTCGACGTGTACCGGCTTGCGGTCGCCTTCGACCCGCGCGAACAGGTACCGCGGCAGGCCGAGCCTCCGGGCCGCACGCCGGTAGTCGACCACCAACCGCAGGTCGTCACCGGCGTACGTGCCGGGGAACAGGTCACCGGCCTGGACGCGCCACCGCT
Organism: Saccharothrix sp. NRRL B-16314; assembly: GCF_000716595.1. GTDB lineage: Bacteria > Actinomycetota > Actinomycetes > Mycobacteriales > Pseudonocardiaceae > Actinosynnema. Next base: position 56,685 of record NZ_JNXC01000031.1, on the reverse strand, counting down.
CCCGCTGCACGACCACGTCGCCGATGCGCAGCCGGGGGGTGTGCCCGCCCAGCTCCCAGCCCTTCGGCGGGACGACCCGGGGCAGCCCGAACGTCCGGTGCGCCACCGTGTGCAGCTCGCCGTTGTGCAGCGTGAAGTCACCGACCCGGTCGGCGTGCAGCACCGGCCGGCCGTCGACCACCCTGGTGCCGACCTCGTGCGCGGGCACCCGGTCGACTGCGGGCTTGGTGCTGGCGGCCGACAGCTCCACCGTGGGGCCGGGGTACTCGAACGGCGTGATCTTGACCCGCCGGCCCGGTAGCACCGACGCCACCACCTGCTCGCCGATGGCGGACCGCAGTGCCCGCGCCACGTCGTCGCGCACCTTGCCCGGCTCCGGGTGGAACCGCAACGGCCAGCCCCACAGCAGGGCAGTGTCGTGGCATTCACCGACGACGATCCTGAACCGGCCCTCGCGCACGGCTTCGACGTCGTCGGCGAGCAGCAGCAGGTCGGGGGAGCTGATCAGGACCTCGTCGTCGAGCGACGTCCGCGGCAGCCGCGCGGGGTCCAGCTCCACCTCGCGCTCGTCCTGCTTCCCCTGGAGCTGCGCCGCGACCGCCCGCTGCCACGCGGCGGTGGTCTCGATCAGCGGCTGGTCCTTCGCGGACTCGATCCAGCGCACGAGCGGCACCCGCCCGTCCGGGGCAAGGCCGGAAAGCCGCTCGGCGGCCGTGGCGCGCAGTTCCTGCTGGACGGCGACGGCGTGCGCCGCGTACACGTCCAGGATCGGCGCGAGCTGCGCGCGAACGGCTTCAGCGGCCTGCGCGGACAGCACGAGGGGACCGAACTCCGAGGCCGCCTCTTCGTAGATCAGCAGGCGGTCGACGTAGAAGCCGCCCGCGCCGCGTCGAGGCGCCACTCCGGTCAGGTGCTCGAACCGGCCTTCGAGACCTCGCAGCAGATCCTGCTTCTCCGGCAGGGACGCGGCGGGGAAGTCCTTCTCGGCGGTGCGGAACGGTTCGAGCGCGGCGTGCCAGCCGTTCGACGGGAGACCGGCGACCCAGTCCGACAGCCAGGTGATCGGGTGCGGGTCGGTCACCGGGGGCTCCGGCGCGAGTCGCACGACACCCTGCCCGGCGAGCACGTCCAGCACGGCGAGGATGTCGCCGACCGTCCGGTTCAGCGCGTAGGAGATCGACGTCACCGAGCGGGTTCCGTCCACCAGCGCGAGGACGTCCCGTTCGGGCGGCGGCAGCCTGCGGGAGCCGCGGCCGGGCACCTCCAGGGTGCCGCGATCCGCGTCCACCCGGAACACCGGGCGCACGACGGGCACGAGGTGGGGACGGACTGCGTCGTCCCGGCCGATCGCCTGGGCGAGTTCGGCGACGGCCCAGAACGCGATGAACGCCTCGCGGTGGCGGACGTCACCGGGGTTGCCACCAGGACCTGTCGACGGCGTGCCGACCGCCCCGTAGCCGATGGGACCGAAGAACGACGCGGTGTCGTTCTTGGCGCAGAACCGTTGCAGGTACGCGACGAGCTGCCGTTCGAGCCGCCGTTGACCGCTCGCACCGCCACGACCGTTCACGTACGGCGTGATGCCGCGTTCCAGCATCGGCGGGCTCGACTCCCACACCGCCTCCGCGAACCGCTCGTCGGACACGATCGACCGCAGCTCGGCGCGGCACTTCGCCAGCTCCGCCGTGAACGTCTCCTGCGCGGCCTCCCACAGGGCGTCCTGACCCGCGAGAGCGGCGTCCCAGGCCCGTGCGGCGCTCCGGATGGCGGGACCGGCCGCGGCCAGGTCCGCCTCACCGGCCCGGATCGGACGGCCGGCGGAGACCCGCTTCCACCACAGACGCCGGACTTTGGCGGTGCCGGAGCCGTGCTCGGCGGCCAGCAGCTCCGTCAACGAACCGGACAGCGCGGCGAGCCCGTCCTCGCCGTCCAGCAGGCGGTCGACGGCCGCTGCGGTCTCGTCCAGCGCGATCCGCTCCAGCAGCTCCACCGGGAAACCCGTGCCGCGCACCAGGAAGTGCGGCACCATCCGCCACCTGCCGGTCATCGGCCCGCACCGCCTTCCCGGCTCATCACCATGCGCAGCTCGGCGCAGTACGGTCCGTCCTCGCGGTGCAGCCACAGGTCTTCCGGGCCGGGCAGCATCTCCTCGACCACCAGGCGGTCGCAGCCGCGGGCGAGCACCGCCAGCAGTTCCACCGCGAACGGGATCGTCAGGTCGACGTACACCGGCTTCGGCTCGGCCGGGCTGCGGACGAAGACCCGTTCGGGCAGGCCGAACCGGTCCCGCAACGCGGCGGCCCCCGCGAGCAGGTCGGCCGAGCGGTCCCGGCCGGGGATGTCCGCGCTCGCCAGTTCCCAGCGCCGCCGCTGGTACACGAGCCCGCCGATCTCCACCCGGGGCGTGCGGTCGCCCAGCCGGATCGCCGGCGGTCGCACGGTGGGGAAGGAGAAGCACTCGAACACCGCGAACAGGTCGAACGGAACGCCGAACGTCGGCGGCCGGAACCGGATCGGCCGACCGTCCTCGCCGACCCGGAGCACCAGCCGGTCGCCGTCGAGGGCGACCCGGAGCTGTGCCGCGTCGAGGCGGTCGGTGTTGGCGGCCGTGCCGCTCAGCTGGACGCTCGGGCCGGGGAACTCCGGCGGCGCGAGCTTCATCCGGCGGCGGAAGACCAGGTTCGCCGAGCCGGCCGGGTTGTGCCCGGCCAGTTCCGCCTGCCACTCGTCGGCGTCGTCGGCCACGGACAGCATCCAGCCCGCCGGCTGGATGCCGTGGTGGACTTCGCCGAGCACGAGCTTGAACCTCCCGTCCGCGACGGCGTCGAAGTCGGCGGCGGCGATCATCAGGTCCGGCGACGCGACCACGGGATCGGGTGATGGTGGGCAGAGCGCCCGCACGTCGTCCGCGGACAGGACGGCGGTGTCGGTCGTGTCCGTCACCAGGGCGGTCAACGCGTCCCGCAGACGATCGGCCAGCGGCGTCGGCGTGCCGTCGGGGTGCTCACGCCGCCACGCCGCCACGAAACGGGGGAACGACACCGGACGCCCACCGCCCAGCTGGTCGAACAGCGCGCGTCCGGCGGACTGGAGGTCGTCGTGGATCAACGAGCTGTAGGACGCGCAGAGGTCGAGCACCGGCCCGAGCGCGCCTACGATGGCGTCGGCCTGGGCGGCGCCCAGCGTCAACCTCTCGACGTCGCCGCGGCACTCCTCGTACAACAGGGTGCGGTCGCGGAACATCCGGCCGTCGCCCTCCCGCGCCGTGCGTCCGGTGAGCCGGGCGTAGTGCCGGTCCGCGCGATCCAGGACCGCCCTGCGCTCGGGCCACGGCGTCGCGGCGAACTCGGCCGCCGAGTCGGCGAGCGCGGTCAGTTCGGTCAGCCAGCGCAGCGTCGTGCCGCTCTCGGGCATCCGGCGCAGCTCGGCGATCAGGTGCCCGAGCGGGTCCACTTCGGACTCCGGGAGGTGCGGCCCGAGCCGGAGCCGGCCGGCCGCCGCCAGCCCACCGATCACCTCGGGGGACAGCGACAACCGCGCGCAGAGCTCGGCGACCGTCGCTTCCCCGTCGCACGACGCGAGCACCGGGTCGTCGGCGTCGCGCAGCGGGTCGCGACGCGGTCGCAGGTGGGGCAGGAGTTCCGGCTCGGCTCCGATGCGGTCCGCCAGCTCGGCCACGGCCCGGAACGCCACGAAGCCGCGGCGGCGGCCGATCCGCTCGGCACCGAGCTTGAACTCCGGTTCATCGCCGAACCGGCCGTAGTTCAACGGGCCGAAGAAGCTCGTGGTGTCGTTCTTCGCGGCCAGCCGTTGCAGGTAGGTGTACAGCCGCCGCTCCCGCCGCTTGATCTTGGACGACCGGTTGGCGGTGGCGTGCGAGGACGACAGCTCGTTCTCGAAGACGGCCGGGTTCGACAACCAGATGGCCTCCTGGACGAGCGGCTGCGCGGCGAGGTCCCACAACGCCGCCCGCTGTTCCTCCAGGTCCGAGGTGGCGGTCGAGCGCAAGCCGTCCAGCGCGCGGAACGGGAAACCGGGGCTGCGCAGGATGAAGCGGCTCATCAGCCGCCACGCCGTCGGCTCACCCATCGCCGTCACCGTGGATCCAGGTCATCCGCCACTCGCAGCTGCGCCGCCCGCCGTCGGCCGCGCGCAACCACCAGTCACCGGTGTCGGGCAGGGCTTCGGTGATGTCCGCGGCGTCCTGGCCGGCCGTCATCGCGAGCAGGTAGTCGACGCCGATCATGCTGTCCAGGGCGACGAAGAACGGCTTGCGCTCGCCCGGCACGCGCACGAAGAACCGCTGCGGCAGCCCGATCCGGCCCGCCAGCTCCCGGACGAGGATCATGGACTCGTGCCGGCCGGCGGAACGCGCCGGTTCCAGGATCGCCGGGTCGATCCGCCAGTGCGCGCGTTGGAGGACGGCTCGGCCGACGTGGACCCGGGGCGTGTGCTCACCCGACCGGATCGACGGGGTGATCACCGGCGGCGTGCCGAAGATCCAGCTCACGGGGTTGCGCGGGTCGCCGGGGTGCAACCTCACCGGCCGACCGTCGACGAGTGACCGCAGGGTCGGCGCGCCATCGGCCAGGACGACCTCCAGGTCGGCCGCGCGCAGCACCTGCTCCGGCGGCTTGCGCGACCGGCCGCCCATCTCCACGCTGAGACCCGGCAGCTCCTTGGGGAACGCCTTGCCCTGCTTGCGCTTGTGCACGAGGGACGCGATCCGGTCGTGGTCGGGCGGCAGCCGCCGGCCGATCTGCTCGGCCAGCCAGTCCGGCGCGGACCAGAACGACAGCAGGTGCGTCCAGACCTGGTAGCCGTAGTGGATCTCGCCGACCACCACCTCGTACGCGCCGGCCGCGAGGTCGTCCGTGCTGCCCGCGAGCAGGAAGAGGTCGGGTGACACGGCGGTGCCGGCCGGCGTGCGGACCAGCAGCGGCGCCAGGTCGGCCTCGTCCAGCGCGATCCGCCCGTCGACCGTCCGCGTCCGGGCCAGCTCCGCGAGCCGTTCGGTGAACGCGGTCACCTCGGGGTCGGCCAGGCAGTCGGTCATGGTGACGGTGGCGACCATCTCGCGCACGAACGCCAGGTAGGGGACCGGTCCACCGCCGCCGAGCCGCAGCGCGACCTCGGTGGCCCGCCGCACGCACACCCGCTGCACGATCGTGCTGAACGTGACGCAGAGGTCCAGCACCGGCCGGATGCGGGCGCGGATGTCGGTCACCATGGACTGCCCGATGACCGTGGTCAGGTCACCGACGGCCTCGTCGTAGAACAGGGTTCGGTCGGCGAACATCGTGCCGCCACCGCGACGCGGGTCCGCGCCGGTGGTGCGGTGGAACAGCTCCTCGGTCTCGGCGAGCACCCGGATCTTCTCGTCGACCGGCGCCGTCGTGTACCGGGCGGCCAACGCCGCGAACCGGTCCACCACGTGCAGCGCGGGCGCTCGACCGGCGCAGTCGGCCGGGAGACCGGCGACCCAGTCGCGCAGCCGGCCCAGCGGGTCCGGTTCGTCGGTGGGCAGGAGCAGCCGCCGCTCCACCGCCTCGGCCGGCCGGGGCGCGTCCGGCGACACCCGGCGCCCGCTGACCACGTTGACCAGGGCGGTGCCGTCGTCGCGCCAGGTGTCGGCGAGGCGGGTGGGCAGGTGCGGGCGGATGCTCTCGGCGGACGTGACCGCGTCGGCCAGCTCCTGCACGGCCCAGTACGCCAGGCGCGACCGCCGCCGGGCCGGCACCCCGCCCGCGGTGGCGTGCATCCGCAGCGCGGGGTGCGGCTGGTCCTCGACCACCGCGTAGTCGACGGGACCGAAGAAGCTGGTCGTCTCGTTCTTCGCGGTGAACCGCTGGAGGTAGCCGTACAGCTTCTGCTCACGGGAGCGCAGGCGTGGCCGCTGCTCGGCCTCCGGGGTGTCCAGGTACCGCCGCAGGCCCACGTGCATGCTGGGGCTGGACAGGAAGACCGCCTCGCCGAACCGCTCGTCGGCGACCAGCTCCCGCAGCCGCTGCCGAGCACGCCCGCAGTCCTGCTCGGTCGTCGCGGCGGCCTCTTCGGTGGCGCTGTCGACCGTCATCAGCAGGCTGTTCCAGTCCTGCACCCACCGCAGCACGTCCGGCCAGAGGCCCACCACGGCGGGCAGCGGGTACGTCTGGCCGCCGCGCTCGATCCGCCGCCGCAGCTTGTACCACTCCTTGAACTGCTTGCGGTCCGCGCCGCGGGCGCTCTCCCGCGCCAGCACCGTCGGGAACAGCTCCTCGCTGAACTCGACGCGCAACTCGGCGACCCTGCGCCGCAACGACACCACCCGGTCGCACGCCTGGGCGGCGTCCGGCGTCCGCACGGCGTCCAGCAGGCTCGCGCTGAAACCCGTGCTGCGGATGAGGACGAGAGGGACCAGCGCCCAGTCGGAGGTCCCCTCCTGAACCCCGGTGGGGTCGAGCGACAACTGGGTCACCCTTCACCCGCAAGGTAGGTGTTGACGAGGGAGAACGGCCGGTTGAGCTTCGTGTCGGGCCGGACCGGCGCGCTGCCGCCGTCCTGCGACAGGAACGCGAGCGTGCCTCGGTCCGCGGTCAGCGCCTCGTGGTCGCCGCACGCCTCACCGGCCCGCACCACGCGCTCGTACCACTCGACGGCCTCGTCCTGCCGCCCGAGCTGGTGCGCCACGTACCCGGCGGCCCGCGCGACGACCGCCGCGTGGAACGGGTCGTCGATGCGGACGCACTGCTCGTAGCTGTTCCGGTACGACGTCAGCGCGTCTTCCGACCTCCCGGCCAGCAGCCGCAGGCCGCCCTCCCGGAAGTAGTAGTGCTTGGCGAACAACTCGTTGGAAGGACCGAGGAACGCGGCGAACTGCTGCCACAGCGCGACGGCTTTGTCGGTTCTGCCGGTCTTCTCCAGCAGCACGGAGATGTTCGAGATCAGGTTGATCTTCAGGTGGGTCGCCTCGCTGGAGTGCAGCGGGCGCATCACCTCGCGGGCCTCGCGGACCATCAGCATGGCCCGCCGGTGGTCGCGCTGCTGGAACGCCATCAGGGCGCGCACGTTCAGCAGCCAGCACCGTTCCAGCCGCGCGTCCTCGTCGTCCCGGCCGTCGATCTCGGCGAGGCCCTGGTCGAGGTGCTGCTCCGCCTCGGCGATGCGGCGCAGGCGCTTGCCGGTGATGAGGCCCAGGTACATCCTGGCCCGAGCGCGCTGGAGGGGAGTGTCGGCGAGCCCCAGCGCCTGCCGGTAGCAGGCGAGGGAGGTCTCGTGGTCGTCCAGGCACGAGTTGGCGAAGCCCGCCGCCCGCCACGCCACCGCGAGCACGTCCCGCACGTCGGCCGGTCGGATCACCGCGAACTCGATGGCCGCGTAGTACTCCTCGGGCGCGGCGGCCTCCCACTCGGCGGCGAACCTGGCCTCGTCGAACGGTTCCTCCTGCCCGGTCACGGCCGCGATCACGTGCGCGGCGAGCTGGAGGACCGCTTCGTAGTTCAGGGTGAAGGCGGCCGCGCCCATCGCGCGGATCGCCTGGGCGCACCCGCGCTCGACGTCGATGGACAGCAGCAGGAGCGCTTCACCGATGGGCGTCGGACCCAGGGCCGGGGTCGTGCCGGCGGGGGTGCCGGCGTCGAACTCCACCGCCACCTCGGTGCCGAGGGACTGCTCGCGGACGAGGTCGAGCAGCCGGGCGTGGTGCGCCGGCCAGTCGAAGCAGGCCTGCTCCGCGGCGGGCAGGCCGGCGGGCGGTGAGTTCGGGATCCCGCCAGGGACGAGCGTCGCCAGCGACACCAGGCGGGTCTGGCCCTGGTCGGCCCAGCGGCTCAACCGGCGGAACGCCAGCAGGGTCGCCGCGTCGGCCTCGTGCAGGTTCCGCCACACCAGCACGACGGGCGCACCGGTCCGTTCGAGCAGGTCGTGCAGGAGCCGGCCCAGGCCGTTGACCGTGCGGAACAGGTGCTCGGACTCCCGGTGCGAGCGCCGTTCCGACGGGGTGTTGGCCAGCCGGGTGAGCCGCCTGGCGACGGGCAGGTCCAGCACGTCCGCCAAGTCGGGGTGCAGCGCCACCAGTTCCGGCGAGTACCGGTCGAGCAGGTCCGGTGCGTCGGTGCGCAACTCGGGCACCAGGACCTCGATCAGCGACCGCAGCGGCACCAAGGAGTCCATGCCCCCGGTGGCGCAGTCGACGTCGAGGACGCGTCCGTCGCGGACCGCCTCGCGGGCGAGGTCGAGCAGCGGCACCGTGCCGAGGAAAATGGCGCTGCGCGGGCCTTTTCGGCCGTCGGCGGCGGCGTCGCAGATGGCCGTCACGCGCTCGGCGACCATGGCCGCGTCGGTGGCCACCGGAGCGGCGCTCTTCGTGGCCGTCAGGATGTCCGCGTCGTTCATCTGGGCTCCTGTCGGTGTTCGACGGCTGTGGCGTTGACGTGTGGGCATGTCGGCGGTGCTGGTGGCCTGCGACCGGGTGGTGGAGGTGGCCTCATTCCCCGGTGGCCGGCTCGGCCGCGGGTGGTTTGGCGAGGAGGTCGCCCAGCCGGAAGAACCGGCCGCGGTTGTAGAGCAGCGGCTGCTTGGACCGGTTGGCCAAACCGGCGACCGCGCGCCCGACGAACCCGGTGTGCTCGCCGATCTCGACGGTGCTCTCCACCACGCATTCGAGGTTGAGCACGCAGCCCCGCAGCATCGGCACGCCGATCCGCTTGCCGGTGTAGATCCCTCCGGCGAACAGCGGGTCGTCGAGCTTGACGACCTCCCGGCCGTGCGAGTTGCCCGCGTAGGAGACCAGTGCGGCCTGCTCGTCCGAGCACATGTTCACGCCGAACTCGCCGCCGGCCGAGATCAGCTCGTGGGTGTAGGACCCGCGCTTGACCAGTGACATCATCCGCAGTGGCCGGTAGGAGACGTTGAACGTCCACTCGCAGGCCATGACGTTCGTGCCGGCGTCGGCCGCGCCCGAGGTGATCAGCGCGACCGTGCTGGTGAAGTAGCGGTACAGCGGCAGCGCTTCCTCGGTGCGGACCGGGTCGCTGGCGGCGGGCACCGTGCCGGTCTCGGTCATCTGCTACAGGCCGAGTGGAGCGATCTGGTCTTCGATGTCGTCGATGAGGAATTCGAGGTCCTCGATGACGTCATCCTCGTCGTCCACGGGTTCCGCGGCGCCGGACGGAACATTGTCCGGTGGGGTCACCGGCACGTCCTCGGCCGTGACATCGATATCTTCACTCGTTTCCTGATCGGCCATCCCCGGTCGCTCCATCCCCGTCAGGCGATTCGTGGTGAGGATGACCGTAACTATTCACGACCGGGGTCGTCTTCCCCCTGGAAACGGATTCTCGGTCAGGGCCGACCCAGCCCGGGGAATGAACCGGGTCGGGCCGTCTCAGTCCGGGGTAGGTGCCGTCGGGCGGATCCTGTCGAACTTCCGATCACCGACCGGGATCACCGGCGGGTGATCGTCGACCGGCGACGATCAGTTGGATAATCGGTACCGCGGACCGTTCCCGGGCGGGTTGCACCCCTCCAGCGCGGCGTGCCGGGCGACAAGTCCGTACTGGTACGCGAACGCGACCGCATTCGCCCGGTCGGGCAGGTCGAGCTTCTTCATCAGGTGGTACACGTGCGATTTCACGGTGGTGAGGCCCAACGTCAGCTTCTCGGCGATCTGGCTGTTGGACATGCCGGTCGCGAGTAACAGCAGAACGTCCAGCTCACGGGGGGTGAGGGTGTTTATCACCGCCGGTGGCCGACGGGGCGTCTGGCCGACGCTGTCCAGGTACCAGTCCAGCAGCCGGCAGGTCACCTCCGAGCTGAACACCGCGCCGCCCAGGGCGATCTCAGTGACCGCGCTGGCCAGTTCGTGCTCGTCACAGCCGTGCTGGAGCACGCCGCGGACTCCCATTTCGAGCAGCGCCCGGGTGTCCATGGCGTCTTCGTCGGCGAGCACCAGAATGGGCGCCGTCCGATTCCGGAACAGTCCGCGCAGTATCCGGACGAGCTGGAGCGGATCTTTTCCGGGAACGCGGGGATCGACGATGATGACGGACGGGGTAGATGTGAGCAGGGCGGCCGGTACTTCATCGGTGGTCGATGCTTCGGCCACCACCTCGATTCGGGCCGACCTTTCCAGCCCGGCCCGTATTCCCAATCTCACCAACCGGTGCGGAGCCACCAGGAGAACCCGAAACCGGGCCGCGTCGGTGTTGATCAAGCTCGTCATGTCGCAGTACCCCCTGTGCACCCCAGTGTTGCCGCGCCGGAGCAGGAGGGCAACCTCCCTCGACCATTGAGTACGCCGCTGATCGGCGCAATGCCCTACCCGGGTAGTGAGTCGCCGACAACCGTTCCCGTACCGGGGGCTGAGCCGTGCGACGGCGAATCTCAGATCCCAGCCTGGAGACTCCCCCCGCCGGCTGGGGAACGATCACGCAGAGGTCTCGAACGCGGAAGGGGTGGCCGATGCGGGCACGTCAGGCATTACCGGCGGTCGCGGTGTTGCTGGTGACGATGGTGGCCGGGGGCGGCACGGCCGGTGCGCAGCCCGGTGATCCGCAGGCGTACCTCGTGGTGGCGCAGGAATCGGGGCACGCGCGGGCGCTGGTCGCGTCGGCCGGCGGGCAGGTGCTCGAGGAGTTCCCGGAGATCGGCGCCCTCACCGCCAAAGCCGACCGCGCGTTCCCGGAGAGGATCGGGAGCCGAGCCGATGTCGTCCCGCTGGACGGCGCGGCCCCGATCGGCCGAGTCGAAGCGCACCAGCCACCCCGAACCACCCCGACCACCCCCGCCGCACCGGCCACCCCCGCCGCGCCGACACTCGCGGGCAGTGGGGGCGAGCCGTACGCGCACCTGCAGTGGGGCAACCAGGCCGTGCACGCGACCGACGACGGGTCGTACCGGCACGAGCTCGGCGACCGGCGGGTCGCGGTCGGCATCATGGACACCGGCATCGACGCCACCCACCCGGACATCGCCCCGAACTTCGACCGCGCCCGCAGCGGCACCTTCACCCGCGTGATGCCCGAACTCGACGGCCCCTGCCCGACCCCGTCCTGCGTCAACCCCCCGGACGCCGACGCGCTCGGCCACGGAACGCACGTCGCCGGGGTCGTCGCGGCGGCGAAGGACGGGCGTGGAACGGCCGGTGTCGCGCCCGGCGTGACGCTGGTGAGCCTGCGGGTCGCCCAGGACTCGGGTTACGTGTTCCCGCTGCCCGTCGTGCGCGCCCTGATCCACAGTGGGCGCGTGGGGCTCGACGTGGTGAACATGGCGTTCGTGCTGGACCCGTGGCTGTTCCACTGCGCCGACAACCCCGCAGACTCGCCCGCCGCCCAGGAGGAGCAACGCGCCATCATCGCCGTCGTCCACCGCGCGGTGCAGTACGCCCGGTCGCGCGGTGTGCTCCCGGTGGCCTCGATCGGCGACCAGGGCTTCGACCTGACGAAACCGGTCACCGACGCGTCGAGCCCCACCTACCCGCCGGACGCCGCCTACCCGCGCACCGTCGACGGCTCGTGCCAGGTGCTGCCCGCCGAGGCGGACGGCGTGCTCGCGGTCTCCCGCCTGCGCAACGACCTCCGGCTCGCGCCCACGTCGAACTTCGGCCTCGGCGCCACGGACGTCGCCGCACCGGGTGGCGCCGGTGGCCGCGGCGCCCCGCTGACGGAGACCGTGCTGTCCACCTACCCGGAGAGCGCCGCGCGGGCTTACGGCATGGTCAACCCCGACGGGACACCGAACAACCCGTCGTTGCTGCGCGACTGCACGGCCGGGACGTGCGCCTACTACCGCTACGCCTCGATCGCCTCACCGTTCGCGGCCGGTGTCGCGGCCCTGGTCGTCAGCCGTCACGGCGCCCGCGACGCCCTCGGCGGGCTCGTCCTGGACCCGAGCCGGACGAGCCGGATCGTCGAGGCGACCGCCACCGCCCTGGCGTGCCCGGAGGAACCGACCACGTGTGCCGGCACCCCGCAGCGGAACGGCCATTACGGCGCCGGGATCGTCGACGCGCTGGGCGCGGTAAGGGGCGATCGACGGTGACGACGTCGGACGCGGCGGTGGACGCGGTCACCGAACTCACCTCCCGGCAGGTGTGCTGGCTGTACGGCGGTCGGCACGTCGCCGAGGTGCCGGGGTTCCGGTTGCTCGCCGCCGACCCACCGACCGACGAGCGTTCGTCGTTCGCCCCGGTGCGCGGACTGCTGCGGCGGCTGCTCCCGCTGGTGGACGGCGATCTGGTCGTGGAGTGCGCCCCCGAGCTGCGGTACCTGCTCGGGCCGGAGGGCCTGCCGGAGAGCAGGCCGCTGTCGGACCTGATGCAGATGCCGACCGGTGTCTCGCGGATGCTGCCGCTGGAGTCCGAGCTCGTGTTCCGCATCGTCGTCAAGGTGGGCCTGCTGGTCCAGGAAGGCCTGCGCCGGCGAGGCGAGGAGCCGCTGGTGTTCTTCCCCCGCTTCGACCGGGCCGACCGGCCGACCACCGTGCTGGTCCACCACCTCTGGGTGCGTGGCGTGCGGTTGGTGCTGGGCTCGCCGGCGCGGCACCCGTGGTGGGAGCGCGTCGGGGGAGCGGAGGTCACCCTGCCCGGCGACCCGCCCCCGTGCCCTCCCGGTGACGACGAGGAGGCGCGCGCCGTCCGCGCCGCCCGGCGGGCGTTGTCGCTGGACCTCCCCGACGCGGCCGACGCCTGGCGTGCGGCGGTCGACGTCGCGGGCAGGTGGTTCAATCCCGGTGTCGTGCTCGACCTGGCGCCGCTGACCGAAGGCCGGGTGCCGGAGACCGAGCGCGCCGAATCACTCGGGGTGGCACTGGCCACGCTCGGGCGCTTCCACGACGCGCGCGAGCAGTTCGACCGCGGTTACGCCGCGGCCACCACACCCGTCGACCGGGCGCGGCTGGCCATGTTCACCGCGTTGGTGTCGGCGAAACGCCTGTCGGACATGGAGACTGCCCAGGCCGGTGTCACGCGCGGCCTCGCGGACCTCGCGGAGTGCGACACCGAGGACGCGCAGGTGGCGCTCGAACGCGCCTGGCTGCTCAACCTGGAGGCGCTGGTCGCCTACCGGGCCGGTGACCACGACGCCGCCATGCGGTCGACGCGGACCGCGTTGCAGCTGACCAAGCCCTACCGCGACGAGGACTGCGTCGCGGTCAAGACGAACCTGGTCGTCAACACCAGCATCATCTTCGAGACGCGCGGTGAACCCAGGCGTGCTCTGAAGGTCTGGAGTTTGTTCCTGCGGATCTTCGACCGCGCCGGCGACATGTTCGTGCACTTCTACCACTTCCGCCAGGCCGGTCTGCTGGCCAAGGCGGGTGACCCGCTCGCGGTGTCCGTGTACGAGCGGGTGGCCGCCATGGCCGCGGACCTCGGGCACCTGCCGAGCCTGCTCTACTCGACCCGGGCGCTGGCCCGTCTGACGTACCTGGCCGGCGACACCACCGCGGCCCGTGCCCACGCTGCACGGCTCCTGGAGCTGTGCGTCCGCTGCGGTGACGTGCCGGGGCTCGCCCGTGCCTGGTGCCTGCTCGCCGCCTGCCACGCCGCCGCCGGTGCGACCTCGGACGCCGGCTCGGCCCTTGACCAAGCCGTGTCGACGGCTGCCTCCGACGCGGAACGCGCGCAGCTGGCGGACCTCCGTTCCGGGTGGCACGCCGGTGAGGTGATCGACTGGGCGGCCCAGCTCCCCGGACCACCCCCGACCACGCTCCGCTACCCGTCCACCCTGTTCCTGCCCTGACTGACGTCTTGCCCCTGCGTGAAGTCGAGGACGACCTGGGTCACCTGGTCCGGGTGGCCGTCGATCAGCTCGTAGGCCGAGGCCGCCTGCTCGATCGGCATGACGTGCGAGACCAGGGGACGCAGTTCCAGCCGGCCCGTCACGGCGAGGTCGACGACGGTGGTCGCCAGCCGCTTGCGGTCCCAGCGGTGCGAGTGGGCGGCGGCGACGCCGGAGATCTGGGAGCAGACCAGCGTCACCCGGTTGTGGTGGAACTCCTCGCCGAGGAACAGGCCGCGCGCCTCGCCCTGGTAGAAGCCACCGGCGACGACTCGCGCGTTGTACGCGACGCTGCGCACGGCCTCGTGCAGGGCCAGGTGGTTGCCGCTGACGTCGAGGGCGACATCGGCGCCGCGCCCGTCGGTCAGCTCGCGCACCCGCTCGGCGACCTGGCCCGCGCCGGCGTCCAGCACCTCGTCCGCACCGAGTTCCCGGGCGAGCCCGAGGCGGTGGGGGAGGGTGTCGACGCCGATCACCCTGGCGCCGTTGTGCCGGGCCAGCTGGGCGACGATCTGCCCGACCACGCCCAGCCCGAACACGACAACGGTCTCACCGACGTGGATGTCGGAATCCAGCACGACGTTGAGGGCGACGGAGCCGATGTGGCTGAAGATGCCCACGAGCGGATCGGCACGCGGGTCGAGCACCCGCCACGTCGCGTACGACTCGTCCACGACGGTCTCCGAGCGGTGGCCCCAGGCACCCCACACGACCTGTCCGGTGTGGACGGTGGTCACCTCGGGCCCGACCTCGACGACTTCGCCGACCTCCTCGTACCCGACCACGGTGGGGTACGAGGAGGTCGGCCGACCCGGTACGAACAGGCGGGCGTCGGCGTCCCACGTCTTGACGAAGTGCGCGTTGGTGCCGCGGTACTGGGTCAGCTCGGTGCCCGCGGAGATCCCCGAGTACAGGGTCCGGACGCGGACACCGGTCGGCGTGATCGGAAGATCGGGTTCCTCGGCGAGCGAGACCGACCCCGGACCGTCCATGCGCACTACCGCTGCCATCGCTGCCCTCCTGGTTCACGTGCGAGGACGTCCAGCAGGAGCGCCGCCGTCCAGCTGAAGTGGTCGGCGCCGAGCCCTTCGCCGGTGACCGGGTGGAAGTACTCCCGGAACCCGGCGTCGGCGACCAGGCGGACCATGTCGGACGCCAGGCGCTCGGCGTGCCTCGTCTCCCCCTGGAGCCGCAAAGCCGTCCACAGCAGCCAATTGGTGTTCATCCACGTCGGACCGCGCCAGTACCGGCGGAGGTCGGCGTCCGGCGCGGTGAGGTCGTAGCTCGGCACACCGCGCACGTCCGGCGATCCCAGCCCGAACGCCGGTCCGGTGAGGGTCGCGACCAACGCCGACCGGCGTCCGGCGGGCAGTCCGGGCAGCAGCAGCGGGACCAGGCCGGCCACCGTGCGCTTGCGGATCGGTCGGCCGGAGCGCGCGTCGAGCGCCACGTAGCAGCCCAACGCCGGGTCGAACAGGCGGGTGTGCACCTGGTGCGCCAGTTCCCGCGCCCGTTCGGCGTGCCGGCCGGGGTCGGCGCCCGCTCGGCGCGCGAGTTCGGCGAGGGACTGCTCCGACCAGGCGAGCAGGGCGCAGAACAGCGGGTCGACGGTGCAGAACGGCAGGCCGAGCAGGTCGTCGTCGGCGTAGCCGCGGTCGCGGTACGCGGCGACGATGCCCATGTACCGCCCGTAGTCCTCGTCCGTCGGCCGGTGCCCGGCGTCGGCGTGGCGCAGGTCGCGGCGCAGCCCCGTGATGTCGTCGGCCAGGTCGGCACCGGCCACGCCGAGCGGTTCGTCCCAGAACGGGCTGTTGTCCAGGCCCGACTCCCACGGGTGCACGATGCCGACCAGTCCGGACGCGACGCCCCGCCGCGAGAAGAGGTAGTCGTGGAAGCGCGCGAGCCGGGGGTACAGGTGCCGGACCGCCGCGTCGGTCGCCGCACCGGGGTGGCGTTCCGCGACGGCGAGCACGGCGGTGGCGTGCACGGGCGGCTGGACGAGCCCGGTCGTCGACACGCCCGCCGCGGGTCCCCGTCGCGGCAGCGGTCGCCAGAACGGTGGGCCGGGGAAGTAGGCGTCCTCGGGGACGGCGGGGTTGAAGACGATCTGCGGCACCCTGCCGTCACGCCACTGCGCGCCGTGCAACGCGGTCAGCTCCGCGAACGCCCGCCGGGGGCTGAGGTGCGCCAAGCCGATGGCGATGAACGCCGAGTCCCAGCTCCACTGGTGCGGGTAGAGGGCGCCTGTCGGCACGGTGGCCGAGCCGCGCCAGTTCCGCAGCAGCGTCGCCGCCGCGTTCCGCCTCAGCCCGGCGAGGTCCGGCGCGCACGCCTCCGGTGGAGTCCCGATGGTCACCGCATCACCCGCCGGCCTGCCGGAGCAGGCTCACCGACGCCGGCAGCACGGACTCGGGCGGACCGGACAGGCGGCACGCGAAGCCGGCCCACCCGTCGTACCCCGCCGCGTCGAGCGCCGCGAACGCCGCCCACCAGTCGACGTGGCCCGCACCCGGCTCGAACCCGTTGGAGTCGGCGAGTTCGACGTGCCCCAGCCACGGACCGGCGGCCAACAGGGCACCGGCCGGGTCGGCTTCCTCGATGTTCATGTGGAACGTGCCCGCGGCCACGCGCGCCGACGGCGTCCCGACCGCGCGGCACAGCCCCGCCGCCTGGTCCAGCGTGTTGACGGGGTGCCCCTCGTACCGGTTGACCGGTTGCAGGCAGATCGACACGCCTTCCCGCCCGGCCCGCTCGGCGAGCCGGTGCAGCCCTTCCGACAACGTCTGGTAGTCCTCTGTGGACGAACGCTGGCTCGGCACCGGCAGCAGGCGACCGTCGGACACCGGGGCCACCACCACCCGGCCGCCCAGTGCCGCGATCACCCCCAACTTCGCGGCCACCTGGCGGAACGCGTCCGCGCACCGGTCGACGTCCCCGCCGAGCGCGAGCCCGTCGAGGCACACCGCGGGCAGCACGACCCCGCGGCCGACCGCCCGTTTCAGCACGCCCAGCCTGGCCTCGAACGCCTCGTCGTCCCGTGTGCGCAGCTCGATGCCGTCGAAGCCCGCGGACTGCGCGAACTCCCACTTCTCCTCGATCGAGGCTCCCGGCAGCAGCTGCTCCTGGCAGGCGATCTTCCACTGCGGCATGGCGGACATTAATCCCGCGATCAGTCAGAACAACAATGCGGCATCCCGATCCCGGTCGCGCCGCGGCCCGCCGAACGCCTGCGCACGAGCGGATACGGCCCCGAAGTCACGAGCGCATTGGTGGTTGTCACGGGACAAACCGGGGTGTTCAGTGGCGCCACTGATGCGACCGGTGATGCCCGTGAGAGGTCGCGGTCCACCCGAAGGGAGCAACGATGACCGGACGAGGACTGCGCGTGCTCGCCGCCGCGGTGCCTGTCGCCCTGGTGCTGGCGGCTTGCGGGAGCGGCGATTCCGGCGGGGGAGCGGACGGACCGCTCGTCTTCTGGACCATCGAGGACACGGCCGACCGCGTGCAGGCGCAGGAACGCTTGTTGGCGCGGTTCAGCGAGAAGACCGGCATCGAGACCAAGCTGGTGGCGATCGCCGAGAACCAGCTCACGACCGTGCTCACGTCGGCCTCCGCGTCCGGTGAGCTGCCCGACGTGATCGGCTCGATCTCGCTGCCGATCATGAGCCAGCTGCGCACCGACGACCTGCTCGACACGGATGCCGCGAAGCAGGTCGTGGACGGCCTCGGCGTGGACACGTTCGCCAAGCAGTCACTGGACCTGACCCGCTCGGGGGACACGCAGCTGGTGGTCCCGAGTGACGGCTGGGCGCAGCTCCTCTTCTACCGCAAGGACCTCTTCGCCCAGGCCGGACTGGAGCCGCCGACCACGTTCGACGCGATCAGCAAGGCCGCCGAGCGGCTGGACCAGGGTGACGTCGCGGGCATCACGGCCAGCACGACGCCCGCCGACGTGTTCACCCACCAGACGTTCGAGCACCTCGCCCTCGCCAACGACTGCGAACTGGTCGGCGGCGACGGGGAGGTCGCGCTGGGCAGCCCGCAGTGCGTCAAGGCCTTCCAGTTCTACGGCGACCTCGTCAAGGGCCACTCCGTGGCAGGCAACCAGGATGTCGACACCACGCGGGCGACGTACTTCGCGGGCCGGTCGGCGATGGTGATCTGGTCGTCGTACCTGCTCGACGAGCTCGCCGGCCTGCGCGACGACGCGCTGCCGACGTGCCCCGAGTGCCAGGCCGACTCCGCGTTCCTGGCCAGGAACACCGGTGTGGTCGCCGGCCTCACCGGGCCGGACGGCGGCAAGCCGACGACCTTCGGCGAGACCGCGTCGTTCGCCGTGCTGAAGGACGCCGCCACCGACGACGCCAAGAAGCTGGTCGAGTACCTGATGAGCGACGGGTACCGGGACTGGCTCGCCATCGCGCCGGAGGGCAAGGTCCCGGTCCGGGCGGGCACGAAGGACAACCCGCAGGAGTACGCCGAGATGTGGCGCGGGCTCGACGTCGGCGTCGACACCAAGGCGCCGCTGTCGGAGTTCTACGACGCCGAGACGCTGCGCGTGGTGCAGGACAGCCCGAAGACGTTCCGGCGGTGGGGTTTCAACCAGGGCAAGGGCGAACTCGCGGGCGCCGTCGCCGGTCAGCTCGTGGTGCCGAAGGCGCTGGCCGAGGTCGTCAACGGCGGCGGTGACGCGCCCGCCGCGGCGGCCAAGGCGAACGAGCAGGCCGCCACCATCGCCGAAGAACTCGGCGGCTGAGCGTGCCGTCGTCGCAGGTGCCACTGCGCGGGCGCACGGTGAAGCAGCAGGACGCGCGCACCGGCCTGCTGCTCCTCACCCCGACCCTGGTGATCGTGCTCGCGGTCGTGCTCGTGCCGCTGGCGTGGTCGGTGCTCATCGCGTTCCAGCGGGTCCGGCTGATCGACGTCGGCCGGATGGGGCTGTTCGACAGGTTCACGCTCGACAACTTCGCGCGCGTGTTCGCGTCGGACGTGCTCTGGGAAAGCCTGCGCACCACGGTCTTCTACACCGCCGGCTCGACGTTCGTCGCGGTCTCGCTGGGGCTGATCGCGGCGCTCGCGCTGCGCAGGCCGTTCCCCGGCCGGGGTTTCGTGCGCGCCGCGATGCTCATCCCCTACGTCGCACCGGTCGTCGCCGTCACGTTCGTCTGGAAGGTGCTGCTGAACCCCGAGTTCGGCATCGTCAACAGCTGGGGGAAGCAGCTGTTCGGGTGGGACGACCCGATCGCGTTCCTCTCGCAGGCGCGCGGTGAGATCACGCTGTTCGGGCTCGACGTCCCGGTGCCGACCGCGCTGCTGACCGTGATCGCCTTCGAGGGCTGGCGGTACTTCCCGTTCGCCTTCCTGTTCCTGCTGGCCAGGCTGTCGGCGCTGCCCGGTGACCTGGAGGAGGCGGCGACGGTCGACGGCGCGACGCCGACGCAGCGGTTCCGGCACATCGTGCTGCCGCAGCTGATGCCGGTCATCGCCGTGCTCGTGGTGCTGCGGACGATCTGGACGTTCAACGAGTTCGACGACATCTTCCTGCTCACCGGCGGCGCGGCGGGCACCGAGGTGGTGAGCGTGCGGGTGTACGAGCTGCTGACCGTGCAGCGGAACGTCGGCGCCGCCGCGGCCCAGTCGGTGCTGCTGGCCGCCGTGCTGGTCGTGCTGCTCGGCGCCTACCTGTGGTTGCTGCGCCGCCGGGAAGGAGCGAAGCCGTGACGTGGACGCGTGACCGGGTGGAGCGGGCCGTGCTCGGCGTCCTGCGCCCGGTGGTGATCGTGTTCTTCCTGGTCGCCACCCTGCTGCCGTTCTACTACATGCTCATGCTGTCGCTGCGGCCCATCGAGGACCTGTTGCGGCGGCCCGACTCGCTGTTCCCCGACCTGGGCGGGCTGACTCTCTCGACCTACGCCGACGTGCTGCGGCCGGTCACCGAAGGCGGCCAGGGCTTCCTCAGCCTGCTGGGCAACAGCGCCGTCGTCGCGTCCGCGTCGGTGGTCGTGGCGCTGGCGATCGCCATCCCCGGCGCGTACGCCGTGAGCAGGCTGGAGTTCTTCGGCCGTCGACAGGTCAGCTCGCTGTTCCTGGTCGTGTACCTGTTCCCGAGCATCGTGCTGGCGATCCCGCTGTTCGTCATGCTCACGCGGATGCAGCTGCGCGGCTCGCTGATCGGTCTGGTGCTGGTGTACATCGCGCAGACCGTGCCGGTCGCCATCTACATGCTCAAGAACTACTTCGAGACGATCCCGCCGAGCGTCGAGGAAGCGGGCCTGGTCGACGGGTTGAGCCGGGTCGGCGTCATCCGCCGGATCAGCCTGCCGCTGGCCCTGCCGTCCGTCATCGCGACCGGCATCTTCGTGTTCATGATCGCCTGGAACGAGTTCCTGTTCGCCCTGCTGTTCCTGGTCGAGCGGCGGGACCGGTGGACGGTGTCCCTGGGTCTGGCGCAGCTGTCGGGCAGCATCGAGGTCTCCACGACCGTGCTGATGGCCGGGTCGGTCGTCATCACGCTGCCGATCGTGCTGCTGTTCTTCCTGACCGAGCGGTTGCTCTCGCAGGGTCTGACCAGCGGTGCGGAGAAGGGGTAGGCCGCGCGAATGGCGTTCACGGCGTCACCGGGGGAAATCCTGGTGCTCATCCGGTCCGGGCGGGTGAAGACCCGGCGCGACCTGCAAGAACTCACCGGGCTGTCCCGCTCCACGGTGGCCCTGCGGCTCAGCCAGCTCATCGCCGCGGGCTACATCCGCGCGGTCGAGCAGCGGCGAGGCACCGCGGGCAGGCCCGCCGAGGTGCTGTCGTTCGAGGAGGACGACAAGCTCGTCCTGGCCGCCGACCTCGGCGCGACGCACGCCCGGTTCGCGTTGACCGACGCGGGAGGCCGGATGCTCGCCGAGCGCACCGAGGACCTGCTCGTCGGGCAGGAACCCGACGTGGTGCTGAAGACCGTCGTGCGGCGGTTCCGCGACCTGCTCAAGGACGCGGGACGGGACCGGGCCCAGCTCGCGGGGATCGGCGTCGGCCTGCCCGCTCCCGTCGACTTCCGCAGCGGGCGGCCCGTGCAGCCGCCGATCATGCCGGGCTGGCACGGGGTCGCGGTGGCGAAGACGCTGTCCGACGCGCTGGGCTGCCCGGCGTTCGTGGACAACGACGCCAACCTGCTGGGCCTGGGCGAGGTCCGCGAGCGGTACCCGGACGTCGACAACCTGCTGTTCGTGAAGGTGGGCACGGGGATCGGCGCGGGCGTCATCCTCGGCGGCCGGCCCGAACGGGGCGCGACCGGGCAGGGCGGCGACATCGGGCACATCCGGATCTCCCGACCGGTCGACGGCGCGCGGTGCCGGTGCGGCGCCACGGGCTGCCTGGCGGCCCACGCGAGCGGCACGGCGCTCGCCCGCCAGCTCACCGAACGCGGTATCGAGGCGCGGACCAGCCGCGACGTCGTCCGCCTCGTGGACGAGGGCAACCCGGACGCCGTCACGCTGGTCCGCGACGCCGGCCGGTTGTTGGGCGAGGTGCTGGCCACCGCGGTCGCCTTGCTCAACCCGACCGTCGTGGTGATCGGCGGCGACCTCGCGCTCACCCGCGAACACCTGCTGGTGGGCGTCCGCGAGCGGCTGTACGAGCGGACCGTGCCGGCGCTGACCAGCAGCATGGCCGTGGTGGAGAGCCGGCTCGGCGACCGGGCGGGTGTGCACGGCGCCCGGCACATGGTGATCGACCAGGTCTTCTCGGCCGAGGCCGTGGACGCCCGGCTGCTCCCCGAACCGGCCTGACGTGCGTTCCTCCCTCTCGACCCGGGCGATCACCCCAAGGAGAGCGATGCCTGCCGACACCCCTGCCGTCACGCGGACCACCTGCGCCGGAAGACCGGCGTGGCTGCTGAGGACCGCCCGGAACGCGATGCTGCTGTCCGTCGCGGACGGCGGCGCGTTGATGCTCGACCACTGGGGCGGTGACGGCGGTGGCCTGGGCGGTGACTCGTACCTGCCGCACACGCCGTGGAACCGGCCGTCGCAGGCCCACTTCATGGACGGCGTCCCGCTCGCCTGCTCGACGTACGGCGACCGCGCGTACAAGGAACCGGGCCTGGTGGTGGCACGGGAGGACGGATCGTCGGTGTCCCGCCTGACCTGGCGCGAGGACCGGATCGAGGACGACGTCCTCACGCTGGTCTTCGAGGACGCCGGTCTGGTGGTGGAGCACCGGTTCGCGGTGCTCGCCGAGCACGGCATCGTCGTGCGGGACGTGCGGGTGCGCAACCGCGGAACGAGCCCGCTGCGGCTGGAACGGGTCGCGAGCGCGGTGCTCGGCCTGCCACCGGCCCGCTACGAGTCGTGGACGCTGAACGGGCGGTGGGGCGACGAGTACCAGCTCACCCGGCGCGAGTTGGCGGCGGGCAAGGTGGTGGTCGGCAGTCGCCGCGGGTTCACCAGCCACGAGGCCAACCCCTGGTTCGCCGTCACCCGGGCGGGCGAGGACGGGCCGGTCTGGTTCGGCGCGCTGGCGTGGAGCGGCAACTGGTCCATCGTGTTCGAGACCGAGCGCAACGACGCGCTGCACGTGGTCGCGGGCATCGACCCGTTCGACTCCACGTGGCACCTGGAACCGGGTGAGGACTTCCGCACGCCGTCCCTCGCCTGCGGCTACACCGACGACGGCCTGGACGGCGCGGCGCGCGTGCTGCACCGCTACCAGCGTGAGCACGTGCTGCCCGCCCGGCACCGCCGCACGCCGCCTCCGGTGCACTACAACACCTGGCTGGCGACGGCGTTCGACGTGGAGGTCGGGCACCAGATCGAGCTCGCCACCCGGGCGGCCGAACTCGGCGTCGAGCTGTTCGTCGTGGACGACGGCTGGTTCGGCGCGCGCAACGACGACCACGCCGGCCTCGGCGACTGGACGGTCGACCCGGCGAAGTTCCCGCAAGGGCTGGCGCAGCTCGTCGACGAGGTGCACCGGCTGGGCATGCGGTTCGGGATCTGGCTGGAGCCGGAGATGGTCAACCCGGACAGCGACCTGTTCCGGGCACACCCCGACCGGGTGCTGCACCTCCCCGACCGCGAACCCACGATGTCGCGCAACCAGCTCGTGCTGAACTTCGCCAGGCAGGACGTGCGGGAAGCTGTCTTGTCGCAGCTCCGCGCGCTGCTCACGGACCACCGGATCGACTTCGTCAAGTGGGACCACAACCGCCCGTACACCGAGGTCGGCTGGCCGCAGGCGCCACAGGAGCGGCGACGCGAGGTGTGGGTCCGCCACGTGCGGGGCGTGTACGAGGTGATCGCACGGCTGCGCGCGGAGTTCCCCGACCTGATGATCGAGACGTGCGCGGGCGGTGGCGGCCGGGTGGACCTCGGCATCCTCGGCCTGACCGACATGGCGCAGGTCAGCGACAACACCGACCCGGGCGACCGGCTGCGGATGCAGCACGGCTTCAGCCGGGCCTACGCGCCGAGGGCGATGGTCGGGTGGGTGGCCGACACCCCGGAACCGACCACCGGCCGCACCACCCCGCTGGACTTCCGCTTCCACGTCGCCATGCAGGGCGTGCTGGGCATCTCCGGTGACGTCCTGGCGTGGAGCGAGGGCGACCGTGAGCGGGCCCGTGAGCTGATCGCCGAGTACAAGCGGCTGCGGCCGACGATCCAGGACGGTGACCAGCACTGGCTGGTCGCGCCGTCCGACCACGAGCCGTGCGCCGTGCAGTACGTGTCCCGTGACCGCGGCGAGACGGTGGTGTTCGTCTACCAGGTGCGCGGTGTCGCGGGCGAAGGTCCGCGCCGGATCAGGCTGCGCGGGCTGGACGCCGAGCGGCACTACCGGCGTGAGCACGACGGGGTGATCACCACCGGGGCCGCGCTGATGGCGGTGGGCCTGTCCTCGGCGTTCCCGCCACCGCCGCCACCCGGGCACACCGAGGACTGGCGCAGCCGCGTCGAGCTCTGGCAGGCCGTGGAGGAGGACCGGTGAAGGTGGCGTTGATCGGCACCGGCTACATCGCCGGACGGCACGCGGCGGCGTTGACGGGACTGGGCGCCGAGATCGTCGGCCACGTGAGCCGGTCCGGCGCGTCGGTCCCCTGGGGTGGTCGTGCGTACCGTGACACGGCGGACTTGCTGGCGCACGAGGACGTGGACGCGGCCTGGGTCTGCGTGCCGCCGCACGCCCACGGCGACATCGAGCACGCGCTCATCGACCGCGGCGTCCCGTTCTACGTCGAGAAGCCGATCGGCAACGACCTCGACGTGCCGCGCCGCATCGCCGCTTCCATCCACAGTGGACTGATCGTCGGCGTCGGCTACTACTGGCGTGGTCTCGAGGTCCTGCCGGAGCTGCGCCGGATGCTCGCCGAGACGCCGCCGCACCTGGTGCGCGCCGCCTGGCACGGCCTCGTCCCGCCGGTGCCGTGGTGGCGGGTCGAGGCGGAGAGCGGGG
The DNA here is from genome assembly GCF_000716595.1 of Saccharothrix sp. NRRL B-16314. Lineage (GTDB taxonomy): Bacteria > Actinomycetota > Actinomycetes > Mycobacteriales > Pseudonocardiaceae > Actinosynnema. The sequence goes on along the minus strand of NZ_JNXC01000031.1, from coordinate 32,491 downwards.
GACAGGTGGTGGAACAGGCCACCCACCTGTACGACCTGGCCCGCTTCCTGCTCGGTGAGGCCGACGTGGTCCACGCCGTCGCGCGGCACTCGCCCGATCCCGACCACCCGGACCTGGACGTGGCCACCGTCAGCGCCGCCACCCTCGCGTTCGACTCGGGGCCGCTGGCCGTGTTCACCGCGACCTGCGTCCTGCACGCCACGGTGGACGCCGGCATCGAGTTCCACTGCGAGGGCCGCAAGCTGACGCTGACGAACAAGGTGCTGCGCCGCGAGGACGCCGACGGCAGCCACGAGACCCCGATCGGCCGCGACCCGCTCGTCATCGCCGACGAGCGGTTCCTCGCCGCGGTGCGGGAGCAGGACCCGAGCCGGCTGGTGTGCGACTACGCCGACGCGTTGCGCACGCAGGAACTGTGCTGCCGGGTGCGTGACGCGGCCAAGGAAGGCTGAGCGACGCGCCGCGAAATCATGCACGGACAGTGATCAATTCGATACTCTGCGGAGGTGACGAACCGGCCGCCCCGCGATCTCGTGCTGTGCTGTGCCCTGGTTGCCCTAGTCGGCTGCGGAGCCCCGGCGGAGTCCGCCTCACCGACGGCGACGACCCCGCCCTCGACCACCGCACCTGCCTCCTCCTCGACCGCGCCCCCGAACGCTGGACCCACCGACGACGCCTGCGTCGAGAACCGGAACAAGGGTCCGGTGCGCCGGAGCGGGCTGCCGCTGAAGTTCGGGCTGGGCCTGGACATGGACTGCGGGCGCACCACCCGGCAGGCGCGGGACCCGGGCGCCGACGTGTCCGTGATGCTCCCGGGGCGGCTGGTCGTGACGTCCTCGGACCCCCGTGCCGGCGTCGCCTGGGTCGACGGGCTCGGCAGGGAGGACTTCGACCGCTGCGCCGCCCTGGCCGACACCGACTACCTGCGCGAGGTCGACGGGCTCGACCGGCAGGCGGGCGACCGCGAGCTCTGCGTGCGCACCGGTGAGGGCAACCTGGCGATCCTCCACCCGAAGTCACCCGTGGTCGAGGGCGGGCCGGGCCTCGACCTGACCTACGCGATCCGGTACGAACCGTGACGCGGCCCGACGAGACGACCGTGACGGGGTCCGAGGGAACCGCGTGTCCCTCCGGCGGGGTCGCGATGCGGGCGCTGAGGAGAGTCGCGATCTACTTCGCCGCCGCGGCGGCGGCCATCGCGATCGCGGCCGACCTGAGCGGACTGTCGCAGTGGTACGAGTCCCACGGGAAGAACACCGTCACGGCGGCACTGGGCGCCTTCGCGGCACTGGCCGCGTTGGTCATGCTGGGGAACCACGCGATCACCAAGCGGGACGGCGGCGAGGGGTTCTTCGCCCGGCGCGGCAGAGCGGTCGAGTTCGGCCTCCTCCTCGTCGTGTCCCTCGGCATGTTCGGCATCCGGATCTTCGACCCCCAGACCGACGAGCCGCCGATCGTCGCCGAGGGGTTCACCAACCTGGCGAACGCGCAGGGCATCGACCTCGACATCGGGCAGGCGAGGTTCCAGGACGTCCCCGGCGTCGACCTCAGCCCGTCCGCGACCGGACAGCAGCTGAACGCCATGACGCACGGGTCGCCCCGGTTCGCGGTCGCCGGTGACGGCGGGGGCTCCGACTTCGAACGGTGTTCCCGCATCGCGGCCGACGCGTGGTCGAAGGTGTTGCTCGACGCGTACGACCTGCGTGTCGGCGGAACGCTGTGCGTTCGCACCGACCAGGGCAACCTCGCCGCCCTCTCGCTCACGCACGTCCCGTCGGCGGCCGAGCAGCACATCGCCTTCACCTTCACCACCTGGCAAAGCGCCAGGCAGTCGCCCTAGTACTGCGACGGCACTCAGGTGAGCGGGCAGCCGCGTCGTGCGTCCATCCAGGAGCGTCGTGAGCGCGACGTGATCGTGCGTGCCGTGGCCCTGCAACGTTTTCCGAGACCTGGGTGAACGCATGCGACGAAGATCGACCTTCTTCGCGCTTTCGCGAGAACTGTCGGACCCTTGTGGCACCCTCGCCTGGAAACGTCCTCGAGGGAAAGCAGTGACATGACCGACCGTTCCCTTCTCGGCCCCGACGGCAGCGCGCTCCCACTTCCCCCGGATCCCGTGAGCCCGGTGCCGGACGAGGTCGAGCGCGGGCTGGCGGCGTACCGGGCAGGTGACCTCCCGGCAGCGCGGGCGCTGCTGACCACGCTCGCCGGCGCGGGCCGCACCGCCTCGTCCGGTCATGCGGCGATGGCGTTGGCAGGCCTGGAACTCCGGGAGGGTGGGCTCGACGGCGCCTGCCGGACGTGGCTGGAGCAGGTGGCCGCGGGAGAAGATCCGTGGCTGGGCCCGTTGGCCGCGGTGATGCTCACCCCGGCCTTCGGGGACTACTCGTCCTCGACCTCCGGCGAGGTGCTCCTGCGGAACCTCGCGGCGCAACTCACCGGTGATCCGGCCACCGCCCGGACCGGGTTCGAGGAGGCCGTCGAGGTCGACAACGACGCGGGGACGCGGGCCGTGGCCTGTCTCCTGCTCGGCAACCTGCTGCTCCAGAGCGGAGAAGAGACCGCGGCCCTGAAGCTGTTGACGGACGTGAAAAAGATGTCCGGTGACGTGTCCGCGGACTATGCGCGTTACCTCGAAGGCCACGTGCTGATCGGGCAGGGCAAGAGGAACGAGGCGGCCACCGTGCTCCAACGCGCGCACCGCGAGTCCCACCCGGCCAGGGACGGCGACAAGGGCCTGTACCCCTGGATCGCCCTGCGGTTCGGCGAGCTGCTGGCCGGCGACGCCCTCGGCCTCGACCTCGTCTACGACCAGGTGGAAGCCGCCGGCGTGAGCGAGGGCGACGTGGTGCGGCAGCCGTTCGAGTCCGCCATGTACCAGAAGGAGATCAGCAGTCCTTCGCTGGTCGACGTCGGCTTCAACCTGTTCCCGGCGGACTTCGAACCGGTGCACGCGGGCCTGGAGCGCCTGAAGACGTGGAGCGACGAACGGTACGAGCGCGCCCGCCGGCTCGTCCTCGCGCTCTACGTCCACGTCGAGGACAGCCGGGACGAACCTCGCACGGGAGGGTTGGCGGAGCTGCGGCAGAAACTCGACCTCCCCGTGCCGCGCTGAGCAGGCCGGCCGCCGTAGACGTGCTCGACGGCGAGGTTCCGGGACGGACGAGCCCGGTCCGGGAGGCGGTCCCGGCGGCGTTCGGTGGGACCTGCCCGCGGTGTCACAGAATGGTGGTGGCCGGTGTCCAGTGGGGGACAGACGGAAGCGACCAGACAGGAGCCACCCGGGCATGAGCGAGGAAAGCCGTCCGGACCCCGCCACCGAGGCGTTCGTCACCCACCGCAACCTGCTCTTCACCGTCGCCTACGAGATGCTGGGCTCGGCGGCGGACGCGGAGGACGTCCTCCAGGAGACGTGGCTGCGCTGGGCCGGCGTCGACCTCGGCGCGGTCCGCGACCAGCGCGCGTACCTGGTCCGCATCACCACACGTCAGGCGCTCAACCGGCTGCGCACGCTCGGCCGGCGCAAGGAGTCGTACGTCGGCCCGTGGCTGCCCGAACCGCTGCTCACCGCGCCCGACGTGGCCGAGGACGTCGAGCTGGCGGACAGCGTCTCGATGGCGATGCTGCTGGTGCTGGAGACGCTGGCGCCGGTCGAGCGGGCGGTGTTCGTGCTGCGCGAGGTGTTCGACCTCGACTACGACGAGATCGCGCAGGCCGTCGACAAGACGCCCGCCGCGGTCCGCCAGATCGCGCACCGGGCACGGGCGCACGTCGCCGCGCGCCGACCGCGCGACATCGCGTCACCGGCCGAGACCAGAGCGGCGCTCGACGCCTTCCAACGGGCGGTCAAGACCGGTGACCTCCAGGGCCTGATCGACATCCTCGCCCCGGACGTCGTCATGCTGAGCGACGGCGGCGGCGTCAAGCAGGCCATGCCGAAGCCCGTCCTGGGCGCGGACCGGGCGGCTCGCGTGCTGGCCGGCGGGATCACCAAGTTCAGCGCCCGGATCTCGTTCGAGCAGGTGCAGGTCAACGGCTGCCCGGCCCTGATCATGCGGCTGGACGGCGAGATCGACGGCGTCCTGGCGATGCGGATCGAGCACGGCCTGATCAACGGGGTGTACTACGTGCGGAACCCGGAGAAGCTCTCGCGCGTGGAGCAGGAGACCGCCGTGACCCGCTGATCAGGCCGTCGAGGCACCTACCAGCCCAACGCGTACGGCGAGCACCACCTCGCCATGGCGTTCGAGCAGACCCTGCACGCCGAGTACGGCCTCGGCCGGGGAGTGGTGCCCTTCCTGCCCGAGAACCTGCCGGTCCGACCCGCACCGGCGACAGCGCACCGGGAGGTGGGGCGGCTAGTACACGACGTGCTTGCCGCCGTCGACGATGACGGCCTCACCGGTGACGAGGTCCATGGTCAGCAGCCCCAGCACCGCCTGCGCCACGTGCCGGGGCTCGGCGGTGCGGTGCAGCGGCACGGTCCGCCGCTCGGCCTCCGCCCGCTCCGCGAAACCCGCCTCGCCGTGCAGCGACGTCTGCCAGCGCGTGGCCACGGTGCCGGGGGCGACGGAGTTGACCCGCACGTCCGGCGCGAGGGCCACGGCGAGGTTGCGGGTCAGTTGCAGCAGGGCGGCTTTGCTCACCCCGTAGGCGATGGACGACCCGCCGGCGCGGTAGCCGGAGATGGACGCGACGTTGACCACCGCGCCGCGGGCCGCCCGCAGGTCGTCGGCGAACGCGCGGGTGACGCGGAGCGGGCCGACCACGTTCACGTCGAGCACGTGGTGGAACACGTCGTCGGTGAGGGCGTCGAGGTCGGCGTGCGGCACGGCCCGCGTGGTCCCCGCGTTGTTGACCAGCACGTCGACCCGCCCGAACCTCGCCCGCACCCGATCGGCCAGCGCCCGCACCTGCCCTTCGTCGGCCACGTCGACGCGTTCGGCGACGGCCTCGCACCCCACCGCGGTCAGCTCCGCCACGGCCGCTTCCGCGTCGTCCTCGGACCGCGAGTACGTCACCACGACCTCGCGGCAACCCCCGCCGACCAGCGCGAGCGCGGTGGCCCGGCCGATGCCGGTGCCGCCGCCGGTGACGACGGCGACGGTGTCGTGCAGGTCCATTCAGCTCCTCCCGATCCCGCGCAGGGTGGCGGTCACCCCGTCGTTGTCGATCCGGCGCACCGCGTCGGCCAGCAGCGTGCGGAACACGCGCGACTGGCGCAGGGGGAGCGGCAGGGTCATCACGCGGAAGTTCTGCTGGTGCAGGAAACCGGCGACGGCCACGCAGATCAGGCGCGGCTCGACGCCCGCCACCAGCAGGTCCACCGCCGGGTCGAGCAGGCGTTGCGGCAGCTTGCGCTGGGCGTCGGTGGCGATCTGGTCGAGCCGGTGGGCGATCCGCGGGTTGGCCAGCCGGGTGAGCAGCGCCTCGACCGCCCGTTCGTCCGGACACGTGCCGAAGCGGCGCAGCGAGGGACCTGTCTCGGTGCGCAGCAGGCGCTCGGCGTAGTGCGCGAACTCGGGGCGCGCGAGCGCGTCCGCGGTGCTCGTGCACCCGGCGAGCAGCCCGAGGTGGGCCAGTGCCGAGTGCGTGCCGTTGACGAGGCGCAGCTTCGCGGCCTGGCGCGGCGCGATGTCGGTCACCAGTTCCGCGCCCACCTCGTCCCAGGCCGGGCGTCCGGCGGCGAAGGAGTCCTCCAGCACCCACTTGCGGTGCGGTTCGCCGACCACCGCGGCGCGGTCCTCCAGCCCCAGCGCCTCCGCGACGCGCTCGATGTCGTCCTCGGTGGTCGCGGGCACGATCTGGTCCACCACGCTGGACGGGAACCGCACGTGCTCGTCCACCCAGTCGACGAGGTCGTCCTCGCCGCGCCGGGCGCAGAACTCGCGCACCAGGCCACCGACCAGGTGGCCGTTGTCGGGCAGGTTGTCGCACGACACGACGGTCACGCCGGGGTGCCCGCGCTCACGGCGGCGACGCAGCCCGCCGACGAGCTGCCCGACCGGCGTGCGCGGTGGTCCGCCCGCCAAATCGGCCGCCACGTCCGGGTCGTCGGCGCGCAACCGCCCGGTGGCCGGGTCGTGCCGGTACCCGGCCTCGGTGACTGTCAGCGTCACCACCCGGGTGTCCGGTTCGGACAGCACGGTCGCCAGCCGGTCGGGCTGCTCGACGGCCAGCAGCACCTCCCGCACGCTGCCGACCACGCGCAACCGGTCGTCGCGGTCGCCCCGCTCGGTGACGGTGAACAGGTGGTCCTGCTCGACCAGCGCGTCGCGCAACCGCGCGTTGCGCTGCGCCACCGCGCAGATGCCCCACGGCCCCGGCGACACCCGCACGGCCTCCTGCGTCAGCACCGCCTGGTGCGCCCGGTGGAACGCGCCCAGTCCGATGTGGACGATGCCGACCGCCGCGCGGGGCAGGTCGGCCGCGAACCGCTCGGGCAGGCGTGCGGCGGACAGCCGGGGCCGGCTCACCGCGCGGCCTCCCCGGTGTGGTCGGAGGCGGCGATGTCGACGTCCTTGCCCTCCTTCGACAGCAGGAACGCCACGAACGACACGGCCGCCGTGCCGATCATCCACAGGGCCACCGGCCAGCCCCGTCCACCCGCCTGCGCGACCAGCGCGGCGGCCACCAGCGGGGAGAACCCGGCCAGTGCCGCGCCGATCTCGCGGGACGCGGCGAACCCCGTGTAGCGGACCCGCGCCCCGAACAGCTCGGCGTAGAACACCGGCTGCACGGCGATCATCGGCGCGAAGCCGAACGCGGTGGCCACCACCAGCGCCAGCCAGATCAGCACGGGCTCGCGGGTGTCGAGCAGCAGGAAGAACGGGAACGCGAACGCCGCCGTGAACACCACGCTGAACAGGTTCAGCGGACGCCGCCCGATCCGGTCGGACAACGCCCCGTACACCGGTTGCAGCACGATCACGACCAAGGTGAACGCCACCACGCCAGTGAGCGCCACCCAACGCGGAAGCGCCAGCGACTTGGTGATGTAGGCCAGGCTGTAGGTGGCGTAGATGTACACGACCGCGGTGTCGCAGATGTGCGCGCCGATCCCGATCAGGAAGTTGCGCGGGTAGCGGCGCAGCGCCTCGAACACGGGCAGCTTCACCGTCGTCCGCTGCCGGACCATGCGCTGGAACACCGGTGACTCGTCGACCCGCAGCCGCACGTACAGCGCGACCGCGATCAGCACGAAGCTGAACAGGAACGGGACGCGCCACGCCCAGTCCAGCACGGTCTGCCGGGGCAGCGTCTCGACCAGCAGGAACACCGCGGTCCCCGACAGCAGGCCGATCTGGACGCCGGTCTGCGCGAACGACGTGAAGAAGCCTCGCCGGTGCGGTGGCGCGTGCTCCGCCAGCAACGTCGACGCGCCGCCGAACTCCGCGCCCGCGCCGAGGCCCTGGCACATCCGCAGCACCGTCAGCAGGACGGGCGCGGCGATGCCGATGGAGTCGTAGGTCGGCAGCAGGCCGATCAACCCGGTCGACACGCCCATGACCACGGTGGTGATCACCAGCGTGGCCCGGCGTCCGATCCGGTCGCCGAGGTGGCCGAACACGAACCCGCCCAGGGGGCGGACCGCGAAACCGACGCCGAAGGTGGCGAACCCGACGATCACGCCCGTCGCCGGGTCGGCGGTGACGAAGAACAGCTCGTTGAACACCAGCGTCACGGCGAAGCCGTAGATGAAGAAGTCGTACCACTCCAACGCGGTGCCGACCACGGACGCGCCCACGACCCGGCGCAGTCGCCGTCCCCCGGTCCGGTCACTGCGCTCCGGGGTCAGCTCGGCCGCGGTGCTGTCGGCGGCTCCGGTCATGTCGTCTCCTCCTTCGCCCCGAGGAGACCGTGCAGCTCGTGCCAGGTCTCCTCGGGAATCGGGATGCCGTCGCGCAACCTGGCGCGACGGGTGCGTGCCTCCGGTTCACCCGGCACCAGCACCTCGGTGCTGCCCTCGGCGGGCGGGGTGCGGTTCAGCTCCTGGCAGAACAGCTCCGCCTGCTCGCGGAACCGCGCGACCGGGGTGAGCGAGCCGATGTCGATCGCCACCAGCACCGTGCCGAACCCGCCGCCGTAGCCGGGGAGGCTACCGATGCCCATGCCGGTCAGCAGCCCGGCGACCACCTCGATCAGCACGCTCAGGCCGTAGCCCTTGTGCCCGCCGAACGGCAGCAGCGCGCCTCCCGCGTAGAAGTCACCGGGCTCGGTGCTCGGTCGGCCGCGCGCGTCGAGCACCAGGCCCTCGGGCAGGCGCTCGCCGCGGTCGCGGGCCACCGCGAGCTTGCCCTCGGCCACGCCGGAGGTCGCCCAGTCCACCACGATCGGCGGCCGGCCCGACGCCCGTGGCGCGGCCCAGGCGAGCGGGTTGGTGCCCAGTTGCCGGGTTCGCCCGCCGAAGGGGGCGACGCTCGGATCGGCGTTGCCGAACGCGAGCGCGACCAGGTCGTGCTCGGCGAGGAAGCCGACGTACTCGGCCAGCCTGCCGACGTGGTTGCAGTCCCGGATCACCGCGACACCGCTGCCGTGGGTGCGGCCGAGGGCGCGCAGCTCACGGGTCGCGGCGCCCGCGGCGATCCGGCCCAGGGCGCGGTTGCCGCGGACCACGACCGAACCGGGCCGGGGGTGGTCCACGTCGGGGCGGGCGCGCGGGTCGATCCGGCCGTCGCGGATGCGGGCGACGTAGTCGACGAGCCGCCGCACGCCGTGCGAGTCGTGGCCGGTCAGGTTCGACTCGACCAGGGATTCCGCGACGGTCCTCGCGTCGACGAGGGTCGTCCCGGCGTCGAGCAGGACGCGCACCGCGAGCTTCACCAGTTCGCTCGATGTCACCTTCATATGTTCCGCCTGACGGAACGGAGTTCCATCGCCATGGCCCCACGATGGCACGGCCCGACCCCTTTGTGAAGCGAGTCACAGGCTGGTTCGGTTCAGGGGCCTCAGGTCGCGCCCAGTGCGCGCGACACGTCGGCGGCGGCCCGCACCACCAGTTCCGGCAGGTCGGCGGGTGCCTCGGCGAGATCGACCAGGGCCGCCGTCGACACACCGCCGATCACCTCGCCGGTGTGGTCGAACACGGCCGCGCCGACCGCCCGCACCCCGGTCTCGTTCTCCTCGTGGTCCTCGGCGTACCCGCGCTTCCGGACCTCCGCGAGCTCGGCCAGCAACGCGCCCGCGTCGGTGACCGTGCGCTCGGTGCGGGCGGGCAGACCGGTGCGCCGCACCAGCGCCCGGACCTCGTCGTCGGGCATGGCGGCCAGGATCGCCTTGCCGATGGACGTGCAGTGCAGGCGCAGGCTCATGCCCACCCGCGAAGCCAGGTGGTACGGCCGCGCGCCTTCCAGCTTGGCCGCGTAGACCGCCTCGTCCCCGGACAGCAGCGCGAGGTGGACCGTCCACCCCGTCCGCTGCTGGAGGTCGCGCAGGGTCGGGTGGACGTGCTCGGCGACGTCCAGGCGCTGGAGGAACCGGCCGGCGAGGCTGAGGATGCGCGGGCCGCCGAGGTAGCCGCCCCGACCGTCGGCGCGGGCGAAATCGCGCTGGACGAGCGTCTGCAGGATGCGGTGCACCGTCGCCTTGGGCAGGCCGGAGGCGTCGGCGATGTCGGCGATGCGCGAGTGGTCGGCGAGCGCTTCCAGGACGCTCAGCGTCTTCTCGGCCGCGGACAGCGGTGCGTCGCCAGTCATCGGCTCAATGTAGGCCAGGTTCGATCACCGCCGACGGACCACGGTGAGGTGACAGTCACCCGATCGGGTGAACGTGGTGCGCACGGCGGATCACCACGCCCGGTGCCGGCTATACCCCGACGGCCCACCGTGGTCCCACGGGCCGCGCACCGCAACGCGAAACGGACGCACCCATGGAATCCGCTGTCACCGCCGCCTACGACGTCTCGGCCGAGTTCTACGACGTCCTCCAGGAGAGACGCGACCACGCCCGTGCCCGCGACCGCTTCGGCGCCGCCGCCCGACGGGCCCGCACGGGCGTCATCGACGTCGGAGCCGGCACCGGCATCGTCGCCGACGTCCTGGTCAGGGCGACGACCGCGCCCGTGCACGCCATCGAGCCCGCCGACGCCATGCGCGCGTTCCTGCTCGACCGCCTCGCCGGGATGGCCCCACGCGACCGTGCCCGCGTCACCGTCCACCCGTGCCCCGCCCAGGACTTCCGCCTGCACCGGTCCGCCGACCTGGCCGTCGCCGCCAACGTGGTCCAGTGCCTGTCGCCCGAGGACCGCCGCGCCACCTGGCGCGCGTTGGCCGAAGCCCTCGTCCCCGGCGGCCTCCTGCTGTTCGACCCGCCCCCGGAGTCCCTGGAACGACCTGGTCAGTGGCGCCTGCCGCCCGTGCACGCGGGTGAGGACGTGTACAGCGCCCACGTCACCTCGACCCCGGAGGACGGGGTGCAGCGGCTGCACTACACCTACCGCGTCCACCGCGCCGGCACCCTGGTCCGCGAGGAGCACGAGGCGTTCACCGTCTGGCCCGCCTCGCGCGCCACCGTCACCGCCGAACTGGAGGACGCCGGCTTCACCCCGGTCCGCCCACCCCACCGGGACGTGCGCGCCGCCGTCCTGCGAGCCTGACCCGGCCGGTCAGCGCCGTGGTTCGAGCGCGCCCAGCGTCCGGGCGATCCCGTCGGCGGCGGTCCGCAGGTCGGGCACCAGTCGGGCCAGGTCGGTGCGCACCGACCGCACCACGACGCCCAGCGCGCCGGCGGGTTCCGGCCCGGCGCCGGGAATGGGCACCGCGACCGAGCACGACCCCAACGTCATCTCCTCGCTGGTCAGCGCGTACCCGCGGTCCGCCGTGGTGCGCAGTTCGCGCAGCAGGCGCGGCCGTTCGGTGATCGTGTAGGCCGTGAAGCGGGGCAGGGGGCGTTCGACGTAGCTGTGCACGAACTCGCCGCCGGCGTGGGCCAGCAGCGCCTTGCCGACGCCGGTCGGGTGCATCGGCAGCCGCGCCCCGGCCCGCGAGATGACGGGCACCGAGCGGTGGCCGCACAGCTTCTCCACGTACAGGGCGTCGAACCCGTCGTGTACCGCGAGGTGGATGTTCTCGTGGGTCGTCTCGTAGAGGTGCTGCATGAACGGCAGCGCGACCTCGCGCAGCCGGCCGGCCACCGGTGCCAGCGTGGCCACCTCCCACAACCGCAGGCCGATGCTGTAGCCGCCGTCGGCGTCGCGGTCCAGCGCGCGCCACGACACCAGTTCGGCGGCCAACCGGTGGGCCGTGGCCAGCGGCAGGTTCGCGCGCCGGGCCAGTTCCGTGATCCTCAGCCGGGGGTGCGCGGCGTCGAACGCGCCGAGCAGCGCCAGCGCCCGCCCCGTCACCGAACCCCTGGCCGTCCCGTCCGCCATGCCGGTGAACGTAACGACGGGCCGGTCGCGGAATCCGCACCGTTTCCACCCAGTGGAAGCCGTAACTGGCGATCGCGTCGCCGTGGCCGTTGAGTCGACCCCATGCGAACCCAAGTCGGAATCGTCGGTGCGGGCCCCGCCGGGCTGGTGCTGTCCCACCTGCTGGCCGAGGGCGGCATCGACTCCGTGGTGGTCGAGACGCGCAGCCGTGCGGAGATCGAGCAGACCATGCGCGCCGGTGTCCTGGAGCAGGGCACGGTGGAGTTGCTGACCGCGATGGGCGCGGGGGAGCGGGCGCTGGACGAGGGCGCCCGGCACGAGGGGATCGAGCTGAGGTTCGGCGGGGAGGGGCACCGGATCGACTTCGCCGCCCTCGCCGACCGGGCGGTGTGGCTCTACCCGCAGCACGAGGTGCTCAAGGACCTGATCGCCGCGCGACTCGCGACCGGTGCCGACATCCGGTTCGAGGTGGCCGACGTGTCGCTGCGCGACGTCGCCTCGGACAAGCCGGTCATCGCGTTCACCGAGGCCGACGGCACCCCGGTCGAGCTGGGGTGCGACGTGATCGCGGGGTGCGACGGGTCCGGCGGTGTCAGCCGGCGCACGATCCCCGACGACCAGCGGGCCGACCACTTCCGGGCCTACCCGTTCGGGTGGTTCGGCATCCTGGTCGAGGCGCCGCCGTCGTCCGACGAACTGGTCTACGCCCACTCCGAGCGGGGCTTCGCGTTGATCAGCACGCGGACGCCGGAGGTGCAGCGGATGTACTTCCAGTGCGATCCCGACGAGCGGGTCGAGGACTGGAGCGACGACCGGATCTGGGCCGAGCTCGGCGCCCGCGTCGCCGGTGACGGGTTCACCCTGGCCGAAGGCCCCATCTTCGACCGCAGCGTGATCCCCATGCGGAGCTACGTCTGCGAGCCGATGCGGCACGGTCGGCTGTTCCTGGCCGGGGACGCCGCGCACACCGTTCCGCCCACCGGGGCGAAGGGCCTCAACCTGGCCGTGGCGGATGTGGTGGTACTCGCCCGAGCGCTGGACAGCTACTTCGCCACCGGCTCCACGGATCTCCTGGACGCCTACGGCCCGACCGCGTCACGGCGGGTGTGGCGGGCCCAGCACTTCTCGTGGTGGATGACCTCGATGCTGCACACCGACCCGGCCGGATCGGTGTTCGACCTGAAGCGGCAACTGGGCGAACTGGAACTCCTCACCGCCACCACCGCCGCCGCCACCCACCTGGCCGAGGCCTACACCGGCTGGCCGATCGAACCCTGAGCCCGCCTACGCCGAATCGCCGCGCGCCGGTCTGGTCAGTGCCAGTTGCTGTGGTTGAGCACCCGGCACAGCAGGACGAGGCCGTCGACCCGGGCCGACAGCTGCCCGGCGGCCTCCACCGCGTACCGCTCCGGCCAGCTCACCCCGACCAGCTGGTACCGGCCCTCGTCGTCCGGCGGCAGCATCACCTGGTAAGGCTGGTACCCCATCAAATCGGCCTTCGCCGACGAGCCCTGCTCCCACCCGCGCAGCCGCACCCCGCGCCGGAACAGCGCGAGCCGCTCCAACGTGGCCAGCGTCGTGTACCCCATCGGGATCGCCGCGTACAGCTCATCGCCGGTGGGCTCGCGGTCGGCCGGGAACACCCGCGACGGCTTGCCCCGCGCCCAGTACAGCCGACCCGGCCACGGCAGCTCCGGGTCGAACGGGTTGCCGGCGCCCACGGGCCAGTCGTGCCCCCGGTGCTCGGGCACCACCCGGTCGGACTTGCTGTTCCAACCTCCGGCCATGACCGCGCAACCTCCTACTCGGCATCCGGCTGCTTGGCGTCCGGCCGGATGAGGGGCCGGACGGAGTCGCGGACGACGATGTGGGTGCCGAGCATGACGTGCTCGGCCGGGTCCGACTTGTCCCGCGCACGGGCGAGGGCCATCCGCACGGCGGTGCGGCCAAGCTCCTCGTGCGGCACGTGGACGGTGGTGAGGTCGATGTCCGCGGACGGCGGGAGGTCGTCGAAGCCGACCATGGAGACGTCCTCCGGTATGCGCAACCCGTGCTCCCGCAACGCCTGCCGCGCACCGGCCGCGATCAGGTCGTTGCCCGCGAAGACGGCCGTGAAGTCACGCGGCCCGGCGGCCAGCGTCTCGTTGATCATCCGGTGGCCCTCGCGCCGCTCCATGCTGCCCACGACCTCCAGACCGGGGTCGTGCGGCACGTTGTGGTCGGCCAACGCCTTGCGGTAGCCCGCGATCCGGCTCTCCGGCGTCGTGTAGCTGTCCCGCCGGCCCAGGAACAGGATACGCCGGTGGCCGGCCGACAGCAGGTGGCTCGTGATGGCGTAGGCGCCGCCGGTGTTGTCGTACTCCACCACGAGAGCGGGCACGTCGGGACCGAGCGTCGGCCGTCCACACAGGACCAGCTGCGATCCGGCGAGCGCCAGCGCGCGGGCGTAGTCGCCCATGCGCTCGCGATAGGCGTCGTCCGCCACCACGTTGCCGACGAGGATCACGCACTCGGCGTGCTCCTCGCGCATCAGCTGCACGGTCGCGAGTTCGCGTTCCGCGTCACCGCCGGTGGTGCCGACGATGCACAGCTTGCCCTCGATCGCGGCCTGGGTCTGCACGCCCTGCGCGACGTGGGCGTAGTGGGGCGACACGACGGAGTTGACGATTATCGCGACGCTGCGGCTGCTCGCACCGGCCAGCCCGCGCGCGTTCGCGTTCGCCACGTAGTCCAGCTCGCGGACCGCGCGCAGCACCTTGGTGCGGGTGGCGGGCGCGCTGGGGTAGGTGCCGGACAGGATGCGGGACACGGTCGCGACGGACACCCCCGCGTGCGCGGCCACGTCCCGGATCGTGACCGGCCGCCGCCCTTGGTCGTCGGACGCCGCGCGCCGGACCATCCCGCCCCCTGCCGTGAAACCAGCTGGTAAACCGCTTACACGCGATGTTTCCGGCTGACTGCCCTGGTGTCAAATCGTTCGCCGGTACGCCGGTTCGAGGGCTGCACGCCAGACAGACCCCTGCTGACGTTCCCGCCTGTAACCGTATCCTTTCACCGCCGCCCACCCTTGACATGCATTGCAGGTCATGCTGCGATCTGGGCGACGGTAAACGGTTAAACATCCCGCCACTTCCCGGAGCAACGCCCACCCCAGTGGAGCCCTCATGGCGATGATCTCCCGACGCAACCTCCTCCTCGGCACGGCGGCCGTCGGCGCCGCCGGTCACCTCGCCCGGCCGGCGGGGGAGGCGCACGCCGCACCCCGGACGGCGAGCGGTCTGATCGACGACGGCGTCCGGCTCAAGTGGCTGGAAGGCGGCACGCCCCGGCAGCTGGCCGCCGGCTCGACCTGGGGCGTGCCCTGGCCCAGGGGCACGGTGCCCGCGGACCAGTCCTTCGCGTTGCGCACGGCGGCCGGTCAGCCGGTGCCCGTGCAGACGTGGCCCACCGGGTACTGGCCGGACGGCTCGCTCAAGTGGACCGCCCACGCCATCGGCACCGAGGTGGCACCGGATGAGCAGTACGTGCTCACCGCCGGAACGCCCGCCGCGCCGGCGACGGCCGTGACGGTCGAGGACCGCCCCGACCACGTCGAGGTGGACACCGGCGCCATCCGGTGCGTGATCGCCAAGAAGGGCGACCAGCTGGTCCGCGCCCTCCACCGCGGCGACCGCGAGATCGCGAAGAACGGCAGGCTGGTGTGCCTGCGGCAGGACGAGCCGGGCGACGAGGACAGCACCGCGAAGCCCGAGAAGTTCACCGGCCGCACCGACAAGGTGACGGTCGAGTCGTCCGGTCCGGTCCGCGCCGTGGTCAGGATCGAGGGCGGCCACCGGCACGGCGACCGTACCTGGTTGCCGTTCACCGTGCGCCTGTACTTCTACGCCGGCAGCGACGGCATCCGCGCCGTGCACAGCTTCGTGTTCGACGGCGACGAGAAGAAGGACTTCCTGCGGGGCCTGGGCATCCGGTTCGACGTGCCGCTGCGCGACGAGCTGCACGACCGGCACGTGCGCTTCGCCGGCTCGGGCGACGGCGTGCTGGCCGAAGCGGTGCGCGGCATCACCGGGCTGCGCCGCGACCCCGGCGCGGCGGTCCGCAAGGCACAGGTCGAAGGCCGCGCCACCCCGCCGGTGCAGACGTGGGACACCCGCGTCAGCTCACGGCTGCACCTCGTCCCCGCCTTCGGCGACTACTCGCTGCGCCAGGTCACCGCCGACGGCTTCCAGATCCGCAAGCGCACCAAGGCGGGCCACGGCTGGATACCGGTCGACTCCGGCGGACGGGCCGGCGGGCTCGGCTACGTCGGCGGACCCGGTGGCGGCTTCGCCTTCGGCATGCGGAACTTCTGGCAGCTGAACCCCACCCGGCTCGACGTCCGGGGCGCGGCGGGGGAGACGGCCGAGGTCACCGTGTGGCTGTGGTCGCCCGACGCCGGAGCGATGGACCTGCGCTTCTACCACGACGGCATGGGCCAGGACACCTACCCGGAGCAGCTGGAAGGCCTGGAGATCACCTACGAGGACCACGAGCCGGGTTTCGGCACCCCGTACGGGATCGCGCGCACGACCGAGCTGGTGTTCTGGGCGCTGGGCGCGACCCCGTCCGCCGAGCGGATCGCGGAGCTGACCGACGCGGTGCGCACGCCACCCCTCGTCGTCGCGTCACCGGCGCACATGCACGCGGCGGGCGTGTTCGGCGACTGGTCGCCGGTGGACCGCTCCACCCCGGCGAGGACCCGCGTCGAGGACCGCCTCGACTTCCTGTTCGAGTTCCACAGCAGGCAGGTCGAACAGCGGTCCTGGTACGGCTTCTGGGACTACGGCGACATCATGCACACCTACGACCCCGACCGGCACGTGTGGCGCTACGACGTCGGCGGCTACGCCTGGGCCAACTCCGAGCTGTCGCCCGACCTGTGGCTCTGGTACCACTACCTGCGCACCGGCAGCGCCGAGGCGTTCCGGTTCGCCGAGGCGATGACCCGGCACACCGGCGAGGTCGACGTCTACCACCTCGGCAAGTGGCAGGACCTGGGCACGCGGCACGGAGTGCAGCACTGGGCCGACAGCGCCAAGCAGCTGCGCATCAGCACGGCGGGCTACCGGCGCTTCCTCTACTTCCTCACCGCCGACGAACGCACCGGCGACCTGATGCGCGACCTCGTGGACGCCGACAAGGCGTTCCTGGCGCTGGACCCGATCCGGAAGATCCGCACCGCGCCGTACGAGCCGGACCCGCACGCGCTCGGCGTCAGCACCGGCACCGACTGGAGCGGCCTCGCGCTCGCCTGGCTGACCGAGTGGGAGCGCGGCGGTGACCCGGTCGCCCGCGAGAAGCTGCTCAACGGGATGCGGACCATCGCCGCGATGCCCAACGGGTTCGCGCAGGGCAGCGGCCTGTACGACCTCGACGACGGCGCCTTCAAGCCCGCCGAACCGGCGGTGAGCGTCGGCTCGCTCGGCGCGGTGTTCGGGCTGGTCGAGGCGTGCAGCGAGCTCGTCTCCCTCACCGGCGACGAGCAGTTCACCGAGGCCTGGCTGCAGTACTGCCGCCTCTACAACGGCACCGCCGCCGAGCAGCAGGCCGAGACGGGCAAGTCCTGGGGCAGCCTCAACCTGCGCCAGGCGCACTCCCGGCTCACCGCCTACGCCGCGGCCAAGCTCGGCGACGCGACCCTGGCCGCGCGGGCCTGGAAGGAGTTCGACACCGGTCACGCGGGCTACCCGCGCACCCTGGAGTTCACGTCCGCGCGGCTGGAGGGGCCGGCGGTGCTCAAGCCGGTCGACGAGGCGCCCTTCGCCTCGACCAACGCCTCTTCGCAGTACGGCCTGGCCGCCATCCAGTGCCTCGCCCTGGTGGGAGACAGCCTTCCCGCGTAGTGGGGCCACCCGTCCGGACGTCACCCGCACAGGAAGTGGGAACCTCATCGTGGCTCGTTCCGCGTTCGGCCTCCCGACGCCAGACCGACGACGGTCACCGCGCACCGGCTGGACCCGGGCGCAGTGGGAGGCCCTCGCGGATCACCTGCTGACGTCCGTGGTGCCGTACGCGACGGACGACTTCGCCCAGTTCCGGCTGCCCGGTCGGGCGAGCTGGTCCGGGCCGGCGAGCGACGGGCTGGAGGGCTTCGCGCGGACGTTCCTGCTCGCCGCGTTCCGGATCGCGGGCGCGGGCGGCGACGTGCCGCCCGCGCTCCTGGAGCGCTACGCGCGGGGACTGGTGGCCGGTACCGATCCGGCGCACCCGTTCGCCTGGCCCGCCATCGCCGACATGTCCCAGCAGTTGGCCGAGGCGGCGTCGGTGGCGTTGGCGCTGCACGAGACCCGCCCGTGGCTGTTCGACCGGTTGACGCCGGCCGAGCAGGAGCGGGTCGTGGCGTGGCTGGCCGGTGCCGTCGGGAAACGCACTCCGGACAACAACTGGGTGCTCTTCCGAGTGGTCGTGGAGCAGTTCCTGGCCTCGGTCGGCGGGCCGCACGAGCCGGACGAGATCACCGGTGGGCTGGAACGGATCGAGGAGTGGTACGTCGGCGACGGCTGGTACTCCGACGGCAAGGGCAAGAACTTCGACTACTACTGCGGCTGGGCGATGCACCAGTACCCGTCGCTGTGGGCGCGGATGGCGGGCGACACGGTGCGGCAGGAGCTCTACGCGTCGCGGCTGAGCCGGTTCCTGGAGCAGTACCAGCACTTCTTCGCGGCCGACGGCGGGCCGGTGCACCAGGGACGTTCCCTGACGTACCGGTTCGCCGCGGTGGCGCCGTTCTGGCTCGGCGCGCTGACCGGCGCGTCACCCCTGCCGCCGGGCCGCACCCGCCGCATCGCCGGCGGCGTCCTGCGGCACTTCGTGGACCGGGGCGCACCGGACGACCGCGGGCTGCTCACCCTCGGCTGGTACGACGAATTCCTGCCTGTCGTGCAGGAGTACTCCGGTCCCGCGTCGCCCTACTGGGCGAGCAAAGCGTTCCTCGGCCTGCTGCTGCCGCCCGACCACCCGGTCTGGACGGACCCGGAGGAGGCGGCGCCGGTCGACGTGGCGGACCAGGTGGTGCCGCTACCGGCACCCGGCTGGCTGCTGCACACCACCCGTTCGGACGGCGTCGTCCGCTTGCTCAACCACGGCAGCGACCGCGACCGCGTGCAGCCGGCGGACGGCGTGCCCGACCCGCACTACCTCAAGTTCGCCTACACCAGCCACACCGGACCGGAGGCGGGCGGGCCGGCGTCCGGTGTGGACAACCACCTCGCCGTCATCGCTCCCGACGGCACCGCTTCCGCACGTCGGCGCATCGAGCCCTTGACCGTGTCGCAGGGCTTCGCCGCTTCGGCGTACCAGGACGGTCCCGTCCGCGTCGTGACGGCCTCGGTGGTCCGCGGCGCGGCGGAGATCAGGATCCACCAGGTCACCGCGCCGGCCGGCTGCCAGGTCCGGGACGGCGGCCACGCCCTCGCCGCGCCGGCACCGCCCGAACCCCGGGTGGGGGACGACGTTGCGCTGGCACGACGTCCGGACGGCCTGCTCAGCGCGGTGCGCGCCCTGCACGGCTACACGGGCGCGGGCGTGGTGACAGGAACGGGAACCAACGCCTACGGTCGGTGCTCGGCCACGCCGTACGTGATCGCCGACGCGCATCCCGGCGGCACCGCGGTCTACGTCAGCCTCGTGCAACTCGCGGTCCAAGAGCCGCCGATGGTCGCCGTGCGGGTCGATGAGGACGAGGTCGCCCTGTCCTTCCCCGACGCGGAGACCACCGTGATCCGCTTGGGCGACACCCCGGCGTGTGAACGCGCGCCCGCCGGCTGAGGGTGTCCCCCCGGTCTGCCGGTCGGGGGCGGCAGACCGGGGGGACCCGCTGACCGGGTCGGACGCGGCACGACCCGGTCAACGGTTATTGGACGCCCGCCGGCGGTGATCCGCTACTCGAATGCGGGCCGGTGCGCGCGAATTCAGCCCGCAGGCTGTCACCGGAGAGCGTGCGGATCGCTCGTGTCCGCATTAGGGCGGAGGGCGGCGCCGGAAGTCACCCCGGGAAACCACCCCGGGATGTCACGCCGGCGCCGCCGCGACATCACTGGTTCGCCGCGTGTTCCTCGGCCAGCTCGGCGGCGACCTGGTCGCCCCCGGCCTGCCGCCACTGGGCGACGACCTCCGGCCACGCCGACGGCGGCTTGCGGCCGAACGTGATCGCCGTGATGCCGTCCCCGATGATCTGGCCGAGCTGCGCGCCCTTGCTCGCCTCGGTGCTCGACCGGAGGCCGGTGGCCGGGTTCCGCACGCTCTTGGGCAGCGACGCCTTCTGCCAGTCGTGCACGGCCTTCGCCACGTCGCCGTGACCGGGCAGGTAGAGGACGGCCGGCGCGGTGCCGATGTACTTCGTCGGCAGCAGCGAGTTGTTCTCCTGGTCGTACAGCGCGGTGGTCTTGATGCCGTCGGCGTCCTTGGTGAAGTGCTTGCCCTCCACCCCGAAGTTGGCCAGCTCGTACTCCTCGGTGCCGAACGGCGCGCTGAGGTGGTCGACGATGCGCAGCAGCAGCTTGATCCGGGCGGGCTCGGCCTTCTTGAACGCGACGTAGCCGAAGACACCGGGGCCCTGCCAGGGCGTGGCCTGCGCCCCGTACGGCCGGCCGAGGTCGAGGGCGAACCGGCCGTTGATCTTGTTCAGGGTGGACAGCGCCACCGACCCGAAACCGTCGTGGATCGTGGCGACCGTGCCGTTGTGGAAGTGGCTCTGCATGTCGGTGGAGCTGACGGTGAGGCTGTCGGGGTAGTGCGCGCCGGTCTCGACCAGCTTGCGCATGATCTCCAAGGCCTGCTCGAACTGCGGCGTCGCGATGGTGTGGCTGAACGCGCCGCCGTCCGTCGACCACGTGTTGGGCGCGCCGACCGAACCGGCGTGGTAGGTGATCGCGCCCAGCCCGCCGAACAGCGTCTTGAACCAGCCGACGCCCCACTTGTGGTCGCCGGTCAGCTGCTTCATGCCCTCCAGGTACTGCTCGGTCGTCCAGTCCGCGGGGATGCCCGCCGCGTCCATGGCGGACCGGTTGACGAACAGGCTGTTGCCCGGCATCGGGCGTTCCAGCGGGATGCCGTAAATCCGGCCGCCGATCCGGCCCATGCCCTGCCACGCGTAGGTGGGGATGTTGGCCAGGTTCGGGAACTCCTTGACCGCGTCACCGCCGACGAACTCGGACAGGTCGGCGCCCCGGCTCCGGATGAACTCGGCCGAGTGCGCCAGCGCCAGGTTCGAGAACATGATCACGTCCGGCAGGTCGTCACCAGACGCCATCAGCGTGGTCATCTTCTGCTTGTACTCGGGGTCCGGCACGACGGTGATCTTCAGGTTGACGCCGAGCGCCGCGTTGACCGCCTGCCAGTACGAGTTCTCGCCGACCGGCTTCGGCGGCGCGCCGAACGACACGACCATCACCGTGACGTCGGAACCGTCGCCCACCGGGTTGCCCACCGACCGCACGAGCTTCTCGGGGTACTTCAGGTAGAGCGGCTGCACGCCCGATGCGTCACCGGGCGCGTCCGGTGCGGGGCCGGGGAACGGCACGTACGACGGCCAGGGGGTGAGGTCCTTGCCCGCGTTGGAGACGTCGCCGGACGAGCCACCGGTTCCGCACCCCGTGAGGAAGGACGGTGCGGCCAAGCCGAGCGCGCCGAGTCCCGCCAGCCGCAGCAGGGAACGGCGGTCGATGCGGTGATCCATGGGGGATTCCTGTCCAGTGGTTGGCGGTGGGGACGGGTTTCAGGCCTTCAGGGCACCGGTGACGACGCCCTTGACGAAGTAGCGCTGCAAGAACGGGTAGACGCACACGATGGGCAGCGTCGCCAGCACGACCACGGCCATCTGGACGGACTGCGGTGACGTGGTGGCCAGTTCGCCGGAGGTCTCGGCGAGCGACGCGCCACCCGTGACGTACTGCCGCAGCACCGTGCCGATCGGCCACCTGGTCTGGTCGTTGAAGTAGATGATCGCCTCGAAGAAGCGGTTCCAGTACGCGACCGCGTAGAACAGGCCGATCACCGCGATGACGGCCTTCGACAGCGGCAGCACGATCCGGCGCAGGATCGCGAGCTCGCCCGCGCCGTCGATCCGGGCCGCGTCGATCAGCTCCGGCGGGATCGACTGGAAGAAGCCGCGCATCACGACCAGGTTGAACACGTTGACCAGGAACGGCAGGACCAGCGCGGCGTACTGGTCGAACAGCCCGGCGCTCCGTACCACCAGGAACAGCGGCACCATCCCCGGCGGGAACAGGAACGTGAACAGCACCAGCAGCAGCAGGGGTTTGCCGCCGTAGACCTTCGGCCGGCTCAGCGTGTAGGCCAGGCCGACGGTGCACGCCAGGCTCAGCGCCGTGCCGACCAGGGTGATGCCGGCGCTGACGAGCATCGCGCGGGTGATGATCCCGCCCTGGAGGATCTCGGTGTACGCGCCGAAGGAGAACTCGCCGGGCCACACCACCCAGCCGCCGTTCTCGATGACGGTCTGCGGGTCGGCCAGGCTCGTCGCCAGGACCGTCCACAGCGGGAAGATCACCAGCAGCACCACCACGGTCAACGCCACGGCCTTGGCGACGCGCACCGCGACCGTGGGCCGACCCATCCACGCCGGAGCGGCGCCAGTCCTGCTCATGAGTGGTAAACCCCCTGCTCGCCCAGCCGGTGCGCCACCTTGTTGGCGGCGTAGACGAGCGCCACGCCGATCACGCCCTTGAACAGCCCGACGGCCGCGGCGTAGCCGAAGTCGCCGCTCGCGAAGCCGGTGAAGTACACGAACGTCTCCAGCACCTCGCCGGTCTCCGGGCCGACCGACTGCCGCTGGAGGAAGAACTGCTCGAACCCGATGGACAGGAACTCGCCCAGCCGCAGCACCAGCAGCAGCGCGATGACCGGCCTGATCGCGGGCAGCGTCACGTGCCACAGCCGCCGCCAGTAGCCCGCGCCGTCCAGCGCCGCCGCCTCGTACTGCTGTTCATCCACTTGGGACAGTGCGGCGAGGAAGATGATGGTGGCCCAGCCGCACTCCTTCCAGATGAGCTGCGCGATCACCAGCGGCCCGTACGCGTCGGGGTTGCCGATGATCGAGACCGTGCCCAGGCCGAGGTCCGACAGCCACCCGTTCAGCGCGCCCGCGCCGCCCAGCACCTGCTGGAACAGCGCCACCACGATCACCCACGACAGGAAGTGCGGCAGGTAGACCACGCTCTGCACGAACCGCCGCACGGTGTCGCCCACGACGCTGTTCAGCAGCAGCGCGAGGGCCAGCGGCGCGGGGAAGAAGAACACCAGCTGGAGGGCGGCGATGACCAGCGTGTTCCGCACCGCGTTCCAGAACTCCGGGTCGCCGAACATGCGCTCGAAGTGCGCCAGGCCGACCCACTCGCTGCCGGAGACGCCGAGGAACGGGACGAAGTCCTGGAAGGCCAGCACGTTCCCGAACAGGGCGCCGTAGTGGAAGACCAGGAAGTAGACCAGGCCCGGCGCCGCGACGACCAGCAGCACCCGGTCCGCCCGGATGCGACGCAGGTGACCTGAGCGCGAGCTGTCGTCCTTGGGCCCGGGTGGTGCCGTCTCGACCGGAGGGCTGGTGCCACCAGCGCCGCCGCGGACCCGCGTCATGCTCACGTCAGAGGCCTCTCTCGCGGTGCAGAGCCGAAACAGAATGTTCACCAAGATAAAACGGTTACATTGGCCCGTCAACAGGCGGCTGGCGGCCGGTTTGCGCTCTTAGGCGCACGTAGGCATGGTGAGGTGGCCTAGCGGGGAGCGTTGTGGGCCGAGCTCGGATGTGCGTAGAGTGAGGTCGGTATGGAAACGTTTACATAGGTCGGCGCCCGCTGATCCACCGATAGGAGCCCACTCCGTGCCACGGCGACCTGTCGCGGTCTTCGCCCTCGCCCCCTGGGCGCACCGCGACGTCTTCCCACCCGACCTCGTCACCCGGCTGCGGCAGCTGGTGGACGTCGACCCGGGGACGACGTTCACGTCGTTCGAGGGTCGGGCAGCCGCGGCGGCGTTGGCGGAAGCGGACATCCTGCTCACCGGGTGGGGCTGCCCCCGCATCGACGCCGACGTGGTGGCCGCCGCGCCGAGGTTGCGGGTCGTCGTCCACGCCGCCGGCACCGTCAAGGCCCGCCTCGACCCGGTCGTGTTCGAACGCGGTCTGGTGGTGTCCTCCGCGGCCGAGGTCAACGCGGTCCCGGTGGCCGACTACACCATGGCCATGCTGGTCCTGGGCGCCAAGCGGGCGTTCAGCCGGGCCAGGCGTTACGCGACCGCCGGTGAGGACGCGCCGCGCGACTGGCTCGCCGGTGACGGCACCGGGTTGCACGACTGCACCGTCGGGGTCGTCGGCGCCTCCCGGATCGGTCGGCTGGTGCTGCGCCGCCTCCGGGCGTTCGACGTCGAAGTCCTGCTCTACGACCCGCACGTGACCGCGGCCGACGCGGCGGGTCTCGGCGTCGAGCGGGTGGGTCTGGACGACCTGTGCCGGCGGAGCGACCTCGTCAGCGTGCACGCGCCGGCCCTGCCCGAGACCCACCACATGCTCGACGCCCGTCGGCTCGGACTCCTGCCCGACGGCGCGGTCGTCCTCAACACCGCCCGCGGATCGCTGATCGACACCGAGGCGCTGACGAGGTCCTGCGTCGACGGCCGGATCTCCGCCATCCTCGACGTCACCGACCCGGAGCCGCTGCCGCCGGGGCACCCGCTGCTGACCCTGCCCAACGTCCTGGTCACCCCGCACCTGGCCGGCGCGCAGGGGCGCGAGGTGCGCACGCTGGGCGAGTTCGCCGTCGCGGAGGTGGGTCGGTACCTGAAGGGCGTGCCACTGCTCGGGCGGGTGGAGCCCGAGCAGCTGCCGTACATCGCCTGACGCCTCGACCCGCCGGGTGGTCATCGCGGGGCGGCGGCGTGCGGGGTGTCGGCGAGCAGGGCGGCGGCGATGTCCTCGCCCAGGCGTTCGAGCAGCGGCTCGGCCTGCTCGTGGCAGCGGGTGGTGTCGGGTTCCAGGTCGGTCAGGGTGAACGCGCGCGCGAACCCGGCGGCGGCCAGCTCTGCGCGGTCGAGCGCGCAGCTCCCGGCCGCGGCGACGACGGTGGCACCGGCCCGCCGTGCCGCCGCGGCCACACCGGCGGGAGCCTTGCCGCGCAGCGTCTGGTGGTCCAGGCGGCCCTCACCGGTGACGACCAGCCGTGCACCCGTCAACCGCTGCTCCAGGCCGGTCAGCTCCAACACCAGGTCGATACCCCGACGTGCGCTCGCGCCCAGCGTGAACAGGGCGAACCCGCTCCCGCCCGCGGCGCCCGCGCCGGGCAGCGGCGCCGCGTCCACCCCGGTCGCCGCGTGCAGCAGGTCGGCCCAGCGGGCGAGGGCGGCGTCCAGTTCGGCGACCGCGGCCGTGTCGGCGCCCTTCTGCGGCCCGTAGACCGCCGCCGCGCCGTGCGCGCCCAGCAGCGGGTTGTCCACGTCGCAGGCCACCACCAGTTCCACCCGGTCCGGCCCGGTCAACCCCGCGTGCAGCCCGGTCACGTCGACCGCGCGGACGGCGGCCAGCGGTGACGTCGTGGCGTCCAGCTCGGTCCCCCCGGCGTCGAACAGGCGTGCGCCGAGGGCCGCGAGCAGGCCGGAGCCGCCGTCGGACGTGGCACTGCCGCCGAGCCCCACCACGACGGTGCGGTGGCCCGCGTCCAGCGCCGCCGCGATCAGCCGACCGGTGCCGTACGTGGACGACTCAGCCGCCCGCCGAGGTGTCGACGGCACGTCCGCGACCAGGTCGAGCCCGGAAGCGGCGGCCAGCTCGACCACCGCCACGCCGTCGCGGGACGCGTAGGCCGCCTGGACCGGCCGGCCCAGCGGATCGGTCGAGCTGACGGGCACGGACGTGAAGCCCGCGCCGGCCAGGGCGTCGAGCGTGCCGTCGCCGCCGTCGGCCACGGGGTGCTCGTGCACCACCGGCGCGGTCGAGTGACGACGCAGGCCGCGCGCGACGGCGGCCGTGGCCCGTCGGGCGGACAGCGAGCCCTTGAACGAGTCCAGCGCTACGACCACGTGGTTCGTCACCGGATGAGGAAAGCGCTTTCCGTTGCCTCTTGTCAACGGCACCCGGCGGCGACGTGTGCCCTTGACGAGGTGTCGACCGCGGCCAATACTGCTTGGAAAGCGCTTTCCAGTTGAAGGGGTCCCGGGTGGACAAGATCGTCATCGCGCTCAACGGTGTGACCGGCCGGATGGGCTACCGCCAGCACCTGGTCCGGTCCGTCCTCGCCATCCGGGACGAGGGCGGGCTCGCGCTGCCGGACGGCCGGCGCGTCCAGGTGGAACCGGTCCTGGTCGGCCGGAACGAGGCCAAGCTGCGCGACATCGCCGAGCGCCACGACGTCAAGCGCTGGAGCACGGACCTGGACGCGGTGCTCGCCGACGACGAGGTGTCGGTCTACTTCGACGCCCAGATCACCGCAACCCGTGAAGAGGCGCTGACCGCCGCGATCGACGCGGGCAAGCACGTCTACACCGAGAAGCCGACCGCCACCACCGTCGAGGGCGCGCTCGCGCTGGCCCGCCGGGCGCGGGAAGCCGGCATCGTCGCGGGCGTGGTGCACGACAAGCTCTACCTGCCCGGCCTGCTGAAGCTGCGCCGCCTGGTCGAGAGCGGGTTCTTCGGCCGGGTGCTGTCCGTGCGCGGCGAGTTCGGCTACTGGGTGTTCGAGGGCGACCTCCAGCCCGCGCAGCGGCCCAGCTGGAACTACCGCGAGGAGGACGGCGGCGGCATCGCCGTGGACATGCTCTGCCACTGGAACTACGTGCTGGAGAACCTGTTCGGCAAGGTCCGCGGCGTGTCCGCCAAGGCGGTCACCCACGTGCCCCGCCGCTGGGACGAGACCGGCGAGCCCTACGACGCCACCGCTGACGACGCCACCTACGCCACGTTCGAGCTCGACGGCGGGATCATCGCGCAGGTCAACTCCTCCTGGTGCGTGCGCGTCCACCGGGACGAGCTGGTCGAGTTCCAGGTCGACGGCACGGAGGGCAGCGCCGTCGCCGGCCTGCGCCGCTGCGTCGCCCAGCACCGGGCGAACACCCCGAAGCCCGTGTGGAACCCCGACCTGGCCGTGCCGGAGGACTTCCGCGCCGGGTGGTCGGAGATCCCGGACAACGCCGACTTCGACAACGGCTTCAAGGTCCAGTGGGAGGAGTACCTGCGCGACGTGCTGGCCGGCCGCCCGCACGCGCACGACCTGATGTCCGGCGCACGCGGCATCAACCTGGCCCGACTCGGCCTGGAGTCGTCCGCTCGACGCCGCTGGGTCGAGGTCCCGGAGCTGTCGCTGTGAGCGCCCTCGCGCTCCGGCACGACGTCGGGTCCTCGCTGACCATCGGGGACGGCGAGGTCGACCTCGTCCGCTACGTGTACGTGCCCGACACCCCGCGCCTGGAGTCGCCCAAGCCGTTCCTCCACCCGATCCACACCCGGTCCGGGCGCCTGGTGAGCCTGTTCCGCCCGCACGACCACGTGTGGCACAAGGGCATCGCCTGGTCGCTGCCGCACGTCGGCGACGAGAACTTCTGGGGCGGACCCACCTACGTCCACGGGCAGTTCTACGTGCAGCTGGACAACAACGGCACGCAACAGCACCGCCGCGTGGTCGACGTCGGCGTCGAGGGGGAGACCGCCCGGTTCACCCACGAGCTGGACTGGATCACCCAATCCGGGCACACCGTCATCACCGAGCGCCGCACGATCACCGCCGCCCTCCTGTCCGACGCGGCGTGGGCGCTCACCTTCGACACCGCCATGACCAACATCTCCGGCCAAGGAATCGCCTTCGGCTCGCCGACCACGCGCGGCCGGGAGAACGCCGGTTACGGCGGGTTGTTCTGGCGCGGCCCGCGCTCGTTCACCGGCGGCGGCGTCGTCACGCCCGACGGCGTCGGCGGTGACGAGCTGCGCGGCCGGCGTGCCGAGTGGATGGCCTTCGCGGGCCGTCACGACGGCGACGACGCGGAGTCCCTGGTCCTCGTGGTCGACCACTCGGCCAACCCGCACCACCCGCCGCGCTGGTTCACCCGGACCGAGGAGTTCGCCTGCCTGAACCCGGCGCCGTTCTTCAGCGAAGAGCTGGTCGTGGCCGACGGCGACACCGTGCGCTTCCGCTACGGCACGGGTGTGGCCGACGGTGGCGCGGCGGACGCGGCGGCCCTGGCCGACTCCGTGTGCCGGGTGCTGCGCCGCGAGGACGCGAGGAAGCCGACGTGAGCACCTTCCCGGGCGGGACCTCGTTGTCGTTCCTGGACGTCTACGACGACGCCGCGCCGGACGGTGTCGCCGGCGGCAGCCCGCACGTGCACCTGGCCTCGACCGAGTGCTACGTGGTCGTCGGGGGGAGGGGTGAACTGCACACGGTGACCGTCGACGGGTGCCGCGAGATCGCACTGGGCCACGGGACGGTCGTCTGGTTCACGCCCGGCACCCTCCACCGCGCCGTCAACCACGGCGACCTGCGGGTGGTCGTCCTGATGGACAACGCCGGCCTGCCCGAAGCCGGCGACGCCGTCATGACGTTCCCACCCGACGTAATCGCCGACCCGGACCGCTACCGCGCCGCAGCGACCTTGCCGGTGCGGGCGACGGAGGCCGAACGCGCCGCCGACGCCCGCGAGCGGCGCGACCTCGCGGTGGAGGGCTTCACCCGCATCCGCGACGCGACCCGCCACGGGGACCTGGCGCCGTTGCGCGAGTTCCACGCCGCTGCGGCGGCCTTGGTCCGAGGGCGTGCCGGGCGCTGGCCCGCGATCGTGCGCGACGGCCCCCTCAGCCGGGCCGAGACCGGCCTGGCCGTGACCAGCGACCTGACCGTGGGCGTGGCCGGGCACCTCGAACGGGCAGCCGTGTTCCAGGCTCCCGAACACCCGGGGGAACGGGCGTTCGGCATGTGCGGACGCCTTCGCCCCTACGCCGTGGACCAGCCGGTAGTCGAGAAGGAGCACACTTCGTGACCACTTACACCTGCGCGATCGTCGGCACGGGCGCGATCGCCGCCGCGCACGCCGAGGCGGTCGTCCGGTCGGCCGGCCGCGCCCGGCTCGTCGGCGCGGTCGACGTCCAGGCCGAGCGGGCGACGGCCTTCGGCGCGCAGTGGGACGTGCCGACCTACGGGAGCCTGGCCGAACTGCTCGACGCGCAGCGACCCGACCTGGTCCACCTCTGCACGCCGCCCGGTTCCCACCTGGCGCTCGCGCTGGAGTGCCTGGCGGCCGGCGCGTCGCCCGTGGTCGAGAAGCCGCCGGTGCTGTCGCTGGCCGAGTTCGACCGGCTGCGCGCCGCCGAGACCGAGGCCGGCGTGCCCGTGGCCACCGTGTTCCAGCACCGGTTCGGCTCAGGGGCGGTCCGGTTGCGGCGACTGGTGGCCGAGGGCGTGCTGGGTCGACCGCTGCTGGCATCGGCGGACACCCTGTGGTTCCGCGACGACGACTACTTCGCGGTGCCGTGGCGGGGCCGCTGGGACCTGGAGGGCGGCGGGCCGACGATGGGCCACGGCATCCACCAGTTCGACCTGCTGCTGTCGATCCTGGGCCAGTGGACCAGCGTCACCGCCGTCGCCGCCCGCCAGGCCAGGCCGACCGACACCGAGGACGTGTCCGCCGCGCTGGTCCGGTTCGAGTCGGGCGCGATCGCCACCGTGGTCAACTCGGTGGTCTCGCCGCGCCAGACCAGCCGGCTGCGCTTCGACTTCGAGCACGCGACCGTCGAACTGGAACACCTCTACGGCTACTCGGACGCGGATTGGCGCCTCACCGCCGCACCCGGCGCGCCGGACGTCCTGCCGGCGTGGACGAGCGAGCCCGCGGACACCCCGAGCAGCCACACCGCCCAGGTGAACGCCATCCTCGACGCGTTGGACGCCGGCCGCAGGCCACCCGTCTCCACCGCCGACACACGGGTGACCGTCGAGTTCGTGGCGGCCGTCTACGCCTCCGCGTTCACCGGGAAGACGATCGGGCGGGGCGAGATCACCGAGGGCCACCCGTTCTACGGCAGCATGGCCGGCAGCGGGGTCCCCTGGCTCGACACCGCGACGCGAGTCCGGTGACGACCCGTCGACCGGAGGTCGGACGCCGCCCTGAACAGCGGTAGCCGGTGCGGGGCGGCGGGTGCTACTCACTACGTGGCAGCAGGACACCGTCGAGGAAGGGCTGGTCGCCATGTCGCAGAGGTTCGGCCTTCGTCTCGCGGTGGTGCTGATCGCCGCCTGCGGTGTGCTCGCCCCGACGGGCGTCGCCCAGGCCGCCACCGTCGACCAGGTCTGCGCCGGCACGTGGGCGGTCACCTACGACCCGCCGATCACCAACACGCCGACGGCCGTGAACGGCCACCTCACCGGCTTCTTCCCCGCCTGCACGAACCTCGGGGCGCCCGGTGCGTCGTACTCCCAGACGTTCATCGACACGGTGTCGTGCGCGACGCTCCTCAGCTCGGGAGCGGCGTCGCGCACGTACACGTGGAGCAACCCGTCGGCCGCACCGACGACGTTCGAGTACAACTGGACGGTCACCGTCGTCGGCGGCGAATCCGTGATCACCAACACCGGGCTGGTCACCGACGGCGCGTTCGCCCCCGCGAGCGCGGAGCAGGTGGCGACACTCGTCACACCGGACGCCCTGAAGTGCGCCGGCGAGGGCATCTCCAGCCTCACCGGCCCCACGACGCTGACCATCTTCCGCCCGTAGCGGGCCCAGCTGATCCGTTCGACTCACCACCGTGCCGGGTATGATGGCTTGCTCGGCACCTGGCTCCTGGCGTCCGTCACGGTCGTGCAGGTGCCCGGTGTGTCACGAAACGGACCTGGACGGGGTCGAAGGCGGATGAGCGAGGCGCGGAGCTCGGAGATGCGGCTGCGCGTGTTGGAGACGGTCACCGACAGCACGCTCAGGTACCTCGACCTCGAAAAGCTCTTCGACGTGTTGCTGTGGCAGGTGCGCGAGCTGTTCGCGGTCGACACCGTCACCGTCCTGCTGGCCGACGCCGGCGGCAGGCAACTCGTCGCGAAGGCGACCGCCGGCCTGGAGGCCGAGGTCGTCCAAGGCGTCCGGGTACCGGTGGGCACGGGCTTCGCCGGGCAGGTCGCCCAGCGCCGGGAACCGGTGTGGATCGACCGCGTCGACGAGTTCACGGTGGTGAACCCGCTGCTGCGCGAGCGGGGTCTGAGGGCCTTGCTCGGCGTGCCGATGGTCGCCCAGGGACACCTCACCGGAGTGCTGCACGTGGGCAGCACCACGCCCCGGCGGTTCACCGACGAGGAGATCGAGCTGCTGCAGCTGGTCGCGGACAGGCTGGCGATGGCGGCGCACATGCACCGGTCGCGTGCGGAACGGGCCGCGACCACCCTGCTCCAGGACAGCCTCCTGCCCGAGCGCCTGCCCGCCACCGACGGGTGGCAGCTGGCCGCCCGCTACGTCCCGGGCGCGGACAGCGGCGTCGGCGGCGACTGGTACGACGTGTTCGCGCTCCCCGGCGGGCGCATCGGCCTGGTGATCGGCGACGTCGTCGGCCACGGACTGGCCGCCGCGATCGTCATGGGCCGGCTCCGCAGCGCGTTGCGCGCCTACGCGCTGGAGTTCGCCGACCCCGCGGAGGTGCTGGGCAAGCTCGACCGGAAGGCCAGCCACTTCGAGGACTACACGATGGCCACGGTCGCCTACGCGGTGATCGACACGGCGACGTCCCGGATGGATCTCGCCATGGCGGGCCACCTCCCGCCCGTCCTCGCCGTGCCGGGGCAGCCCGCCGTCTTCGTCGACGCACCGGTCGACCCGCCCGTCGGCTACAACCTCGGCATCACCGGCCGGCGCGGCGTCGGAGTCGACCTGCCGGTCGGCGCGCTGGTCGCCCTGTACACCGACGGGCTGGTGGAGCGGCGCGGACTGGACCTGGACGACCGGCTGGAGCTGCTCCGGCAGTCGGTGTCCCCGGCGCCGCCGGAAGTGGCCTGCGTCCGGATCATGAACGCCCTCGTCGGCGACCGGCCCGCCACCGACGACATCGCCCTGCTGACGATCCTGCACGGCTCCGACCACGGGCAGCCGACCCAGTAGTTCCGGACGCCTGCCGCTGCCGTCGACACCGCTGCGGTTGACACCTTTCGTTGATTTGATCGAAACTTCAGGCGAGGCCGGTTCCTGATCACGGGATCGCGGTCGCCGTCGCCGTCTCCACCCTCCCCGTGTCGAAGGAGAGCTCTGGTGATGATCGGTTCTGGCCGTCCGAGAATCCGTCCGGCGGTCGTCATGTCGGCGATAGCGGCGCTGACGTTCGCCGGAACGCTGACCGCGATAGGGATTTCCGACTCCGCGGTGGCGGCGGAGGTGTCGCAGCAGCCCGGCACCGGCAGCACCCTCGGCGAGGCGGCGAAGCGGACCGGTCGCTACTTCGGCACGGCGGTCGCGGCCACCAAGCTGAGTGATCCGACGTACGCCGGGATCCTGAACCGCGAGTTCACCATGGTCACTCCCGAGAACGAGATGAAGCTCGACGCGACGGAGCCGGCGCAGGGCCGGTTCACCTTCACGGTCGCGGACCGGATCGTGGACCACGCGCGGGCGCAGGGGATGCAGATCCGCGGGCACACGCTGGTGTGGCACTCGGCGCAGCCGAGCTGGTTGCAGAGCCTGTCGGGCACGGCGTTGCGCAACGCGATGGTGAACCACGTGACGCAGGTCGCGACGTACTACCGCGGCAAGATCCATTCGTGGGACGTGGTGAACGAGGCGTTCCAGGACGGTTCGTCGGGTGCGCGTCGTGACTCGAACCTGCAGCGGACGGGGGACGACTGGATCGAGGCGGTGTTCCGGGCGGCGCGGTCGGCGGACCCGGGTGCGAAGCTCTGCTACAACGACTACAACATCGACGACTGGACGCACGCGAAGACGCAGGCGGTCTACCGGATGGTGCAGGACTTCAAGTCCCGTGGTGTGCCGATCGACTGCGTCGGGTTCCAGTCGCACTTCACCAGTCAGAGCCCGGTGCCGTCCAACTACCAGACCACGTTGCAGAACTTCGCGAACCTCGGTGTGGACGTGCAGATCACCGAGTTGGACATCGAGGGTTCGGGT
>NZ_JNXC01000030.1 GCF_000716595.1 Saccharothrix sp. NRRL B-16314 | reverse complement strand
GCTGACCACCGAGGACGTCGAGGCCTCCGACGTCGTCATCACCATGGGCTGCGGCGACACCTGCCCCGTCTTCCCCGGCAAGCGCTACCTCGACTGGGAACTCGAGGACCCGGCCGGCCAGGGCGTCGACGCCGTCCGACCCATCCGCGACGACATCGACCGCCGCGTCCGCAACCTGCTCGCCGAACTGCTCGACTCAGCCTCGTAGGCGCCGCACGACATACCGGGCGTCGCGCCCGACGCCCCGCAACGACGCCGACGCCGACGCCGACGCCAAGGTGCGCTGCCCCTCCAGACCCACGAACCCCAACCCCCGGTGGGTCGTGGACAACCCTTCACGGTGTTGTGGATAACCGTCGGCGTCCAGCGCACCCAACGCTTCCAGATATCCCAGACCGGCCGGTAGCCGGTGGACAGCACGATCGCGTCCACCGGTTCCCGACTGCCGTCGGCCCACGTGACCCCCGACCCGTCCAGACCCGTGAATATCGGCCAGCCATCCGAGCGACCGTCCTCGATCGCGGCCCGGTACGTGCCGGCCAACAGGGCGCTGTCATGATCGACGTCCGATGCCTTCCCGAACGTGGCGACGTGCTACACAGCGCTGGCTTGCGACACGGTTGACCACGAGTTGAGTGCCGTGCCTGTGTGCGGTCGTCTAACCTTCGTGCAGCAGCGGCGGCTCGACCATGGTGAGGGTGGTAGTGACGGACGTCGAGACTGTGTCCAGGTTCGTTCTCCGGGCGCGTCGGATCGGGGCGCACTCTCTGGTGCAGGATCGGGAGGGTTTCACCGCGTACCTTGAGGGCACGGTGACCGTGCGGTTGTCCTTCGACGGCGTCGGGACCTTCGTCCGCTCGCTTCCGCCGGACGAGGAAGTGTTCGAGTCGTTGGCCGCGCGTGTGCGTCCGCTGGTGCTCGAATCGGAGCCGATCCACTACCAGCGGGTCCTCGACGCGCTGAAGCGCCTGCTCGACAACGCTCCATCCGCGACCGCTGAGCACCACGAAGAACTCGATCAGTTGGCCGCATCCTGGAAGGCGACGGCCTTGGGCACGCAGGTCCAGGCGTACGCGATGCTGAAGGCGAAGGTGGACGGCACCGACGCGACCGGCCCCATCGCGGACACGCAACTGGCCGCGGGCTGGATGTACGCCGATCTGGTGCACGCGGACGCGAAGGGGTGGAAGAAGAAGGCGTTGGCCTTCTCGCTGCGGGAGCGCTACGTCGCGGCGGTGGGTGTCTTCTCCCGGCTCGCCGCACTCGCCGTGGTGACCCTCCGGTTCGTCGAACAGTTGCACCGCACCGGCGTGATCACGATCGAGGAGCACTTCTGGGAGGACGAGGTCGTCATCGACGCGACCGAAGTCGCCGTCGAGGGAACCGCGTACCTCGCCGAACCGGGCACGGAGCCTCCGGCTCTGCACAGTACCTTCGGTCCGCCCGACGGGCCCTGGACACCTCTCACCATCACCCAGCACCTCCGGACCGATCCGGCCAACCAGGTTCGGGTGGAACTGCACGACGCCGACGGCAACCTGATCGCGGCCCACGATTCGGCCGTGGTCGAACGTCGCCGCGACGGCGATGTCCTGCACTGGCACGCCTTGGTCGCCGACGGCCTGCTGTTCCGCGTCCAGGTACGCGTGGACGGGGAGAGCACGGCCCCGATGTCGATGACGGTGGACCGGGTGGGCGAAGCCCGCCGCACCACCCTGACCGCCAATCGCTTCCTGCTGGACATGCAGCGGGCGGCGTCCCTGCGCTTCCTCGTACAAGGCGAAGTGCTGAACCAGTGGGCACCGGAACGCATGGCCCCAGACGCGCTGCACCGGCTACGGGTGGACACCGAACTGTTGCAGGACCTCACGACGTTGGAGGAGGTGACCGGACAGGTGATCGGATCGTTCACCCGACCCATGACAGTCCTCGAACGGATCCGGCTACGGCAGACGCGCCTGCTGTGGCAGGGCCGGGTCGTCCAGTGGGACCGCGCCCTGCCTCCGATGGCGTCCCCCGACGGCGTCGTTCCTCGCGCAGTGAGGATTCCCGCCACGGTGTTCGATGCCGGAGGGGTGGAAATCTCCACGCCCGAAGTGGTGATCGGCCATCCGCAAGCCACCTGGCACGACGAAGGCCCGGTACCTGATACCGGGCCGGATGCACGCATGTTCAAGGTAACTCTGCCGGAGAACACGCGATTGCTGGCGTGGGCGCCCTCGACACGCCGTGAACCACCTGAGGACATACCGCTCGACGGCGAGCCCTGGAACATCACCGGCATCGACCAGGACACGTTCCCGCGCTGACGCTCGTCCGAAAGCCGAGTTCGACGTGGGCCAGCGGGACACCACCTCTCCGGCTCGTCGTCGGGCCGGGCGGTGGCCTACAGCGTCGCTTCGGTATCGGGATGGGTGGGTGTCGTCGCGTCGGTGCTGAACCCGGCCGAGGGCGTGTGGACGCACCTCGAACGCAGCCTGACCGACTTCAGGTTGGAGGAGATCGTGACGTTCGACGGCCCCGCGCATGAGGCGCGTGTGCGTGCAGGGCTGTTGCCCACCTCGCTCACGTTGCTGGCGATGCCGACCATCTTCAGCCAGGACAGCTTGGTGGACGCGGACGGATTCGTCAAGCTGGCCAAGCAGCGCGGGCGCGAGATCACGCTGGACACCCTGCGTGAGTTGCACGGCCGAGGCCTACTGATGCCGTTGTTCCGGATCACTGACCTGCCGGTGCCGGGACGGCGGGTGGAGGTGGCGCGGTCGATATGGCCCGTCAACATCGTCGGGGAGGTCTTGTCGGCCGGGCGGGAAGGCCGCCTCCGCGATCCCTATCACGAGGGCCGCTGCCTGGACTGGCCGCACCGTCGCCCTGATGTTCCGAACGCGCGTCGTGGACGCGCCGGGTTCGCCTACTCGACCTGGCAGGTGCTCGAACTCGGTGATGCCCTGTGGGAATACCGGATGCACGAGGACTTCGGCGTGCCGGGGAACCACCGGCAGCGAGGATTTCGGCGGCGGATGGGCCTTGCCCTCACGCTTCTGTCGTCTCTCTATCTCCCGTCGGTGCTCGGACGCGCGAGTTTTCCGGCCGGCGTCGCCCAGGAGGACGTGTGGCTCGCCCGTGAGGCCCACGACGTTTTCGACCTGATCGACTCGATCGGTATTGCTGCCGGTGAGCTGCGTCCGTGGGCGGAGCGGCTGCTCGGTCGGGCCAGGAGTCGGGACCCGATGGCCGAGTGGCTGCCGATCCTGCGGCACACCAGTTTCACCGGGTGGTCCAAGCTCCGCGGCGTGCCGCTGGACTGCATGTGGGAGCGCGTCGCGGCGGAGATCCTGCTGCTGGCACACGAGGACCTGGCGGACGCGGGGAAGGTGGACCCGCTGCCGGACCTGGACGGGTACCAGGTGCGCGTCCCGCTCCACGACCGGCTGACATCGCAACACACGCAGGCCACGAGCCTGGAACGCACCTTGGGCGACTTCGGCCTGTCCCCCTATCCCAAGGTCCTCCTCCTAGTGGAGGGGGAAACCGAACTCGACCACATCGGACGGCTGCTGGCCGAGCTCGGTCTCGACCGGCCGCAGGACGTTCGGGTGCAGTCCTGCGATACCTCCAACGTCAACCCGCAGATGATCACCCGGTACATCGGCACACCACGGATAGGCCGCCCTCTCGGCGACGACAACTGGTCGCTTGACGCCACGGCAACCGCGGTGATCATCGCGATGGACCCAGAGAACAAGTGGTCAACGAGGGAGAAACGGGACAAGGAGCGGCAAACCCTGCTGGAGATGATCCGGAAGGATGTCGGCCGCCAGGGCGGAAGCATCTCCCAGGAAGACCTTGAGTACCTGGTGCGCATCCATGTGTGGGGTGAGAACAGCTACGAACTGGCGAACTTCAGCAATGACGAGCTGATCCCGGCGATCGCCTCCCTCGTCCGGGGACCGGGAGATGGGGGCACCCCAGAATGGCGAGCCACACTTGACGGCTGCCTCACCTGGGCACGCCAGAGCCGGCATGACATCGACAAAGCACTGGGGCGTGCCAAAACGGGGCACATCAGCAAACCGGCACTCGCTGATGTTCTGTGGCCTGTCCTGCGTGCGAAGCTGCACCACGAGTTGGGCGTCGGTGAGGTGGTCACTCCGGTGATCAAGTTGATCCAGCACATCCGCGAGACGCACGAGGGGGTGCGCTTGGCGAATGTTCTGCGGGGTCGCCAGGAGCCCGAGTAAGTGGTGCTACGGAGCGCTCCGCACGAGGTGTCGTGTGACAGTCGTGCAGCCCGGTCTCCAGGCGCACCTCTTCTACCCTGGACAGTCAGCTCGCAGTGACCGGACTCAACCGGAACTTGCACCTGCGGCGTTGGCGAGCGATGAGTCTGCGTGGGCCAGCTCTCGAACCACCAAGCTCTCCTCTCCCCAGTTGAGGAGCTTGTCGAACGCCTCGGGGCTCGCGACCAGAGCTGAGCCCGATGTGCGAGGCCAGGGCAAATGGTACGTGCCGGTCTCATAATGACTACGCCAGGTGATCATGGCCAATGCCGGTCCGGTGCCGTCGTGTAGTACGAACGGCTCCTCGACCGGGTGGAGAGCGAGCACCAGCCTCAACCAGAGAGTCGGTACGAGCAGCGGGTGGTGCAGACCGAGGCCGAACGGCGCGTCTGCCATGAGGTCACTGCGGTGGTCGATGCCGACCAAAGACGGATCTGGCTGGACCACGACCTGCCCGGTGAGCGGCTGGAACCAGTTCGCTGCGGCATCGTCGACGAAGAGACGGCCCTGGGAATCAGGCTGCCGGAACCCCAGCGCGCGATCGAGGCCTGACCGGCGCAGGAGATCGTCTTTCTCCGACCAGTCGGACGGCACGACATGCTCTTCGGTTGAAGCGATGATTCGCCAGCCGTGGAAGCGGCCCGTTCGCAGGATGTCGCATGACTCGGCAGGTGCCAGGGAGGACGCCGTGACGACCGTGTCAGCGGACTCCGGCCATCGTCCCCGATTCGCCACCTCGGGTGCTCCGCTCCAAATCGGATCCCCCGCCTTCGGTGGCATGATGATGTCCGGGCGAGGCTGGCGTGTGCGTTCAATCGCGAGAGGCAGTACAGGGTCATTGACGAGAACCCGCGCCAGAGAGTACTCCCACGCGGCTGGATCGGCGGGCGGTTCTCCGACAGCCAAAAGCGCGGCGCGTCCGCCCGAAGCAGCTCGTTGCAGGGCGTCCTCCACCAGTGCCGGACGGCCCGTGAACGCGTCGGCCCAGCGCTTGTGTCTGACATCGGCCAGCTCGTTTGCCTCCTTGTCGATCACCTTCATGTGCTCGTGGTCCGCCATGGCGGCGTCGACGCGGACAATGACCGCGCGGATGATGTGGGGCAACAACTCCTCCGCTGCCGTCAGGCGGTGAGCCGCCGCCACGAACGTGACCCGCGCTGCGGTGCGGTCGAGTAGTGGATCGTCATCGGGTAGCAACAACCTTCCGCTGGGGAGCAGGGCTGCGTCGGGAGGCGTCAGAGGCGGCGGAGAGGCGTGATCACCGAGGATGCGGGCTGCGAAAGCCCGTACGGTCAGGTAAGGGCTGCTGCTGTGCCGCTGAAGGATGTCCTGGCACCGGTCGGCGACCACGGAATGGGCGGTGCCGACGTCCGCGACCACTTTGAGCAGCCACGAAAGCAATGCTGGCTCGTGGAGGGCGGACAAGGTTGCGGCCAACGCGTCGGCCGCGGTCTCAGTGCGATGCAGGAGGAGAAGCTGGAAAGCCAGCAGCGCACGTCTGCGGTTCTCCTGGCCGGGATGGGCCATCGCACCGATGACACCTTCACCGAAGACCACGTTGATGTCGCCGGTGAGACGGTCGCTGACGTGCTGCGGAGGGGCGGTGTAGGAGGTGTCGGATTCGTCCTTGTCTGTCATTTTCGGAGTTCGGTGCACGATCACTGCATGTGCGGCGTCCCAGGCGGCGAAGGCGAGGTCGAGTGGCCTCTGACGAGGGCACAGCCCGCCCGCGATGCTGCCGTGTATCAACGCTTGGCTGACACCGATGGAACCGCCGCCGCTTCCCGCGACGACCCGGGCGACCTCGGACACGACGGTAGCCCACGCTGTGTCCGCATCAAGGCGCGTGGCATGTCGGAGCGAGTCCAGTTCAGTCTGGCCGCCGAAGTTCATCCAGCCGTCATGTGCGCGGGTGCGGGTCCACACCAGGGTGAACGCGACAGCCCCAAGTCGGAGGTGGCCGTGACGCTCAAGCCCTTCACCGAGAGATACGAGAAGGCTGGTCTGATCGAGCGGTTTGAGGACACCGGCCAAGCTGTGCAACGCCGCTTCTGCATGCTGTTCGTCCCCGGCTTGTGCAAGTTCGACCAGTCGGTAGCCGATGATGTTGGCGAACCGTTCAGGTGCCCAGTCCAGGGCGTCCGACTCGTATGGACGGCGGCGCCAAGCGCGGATGGCCCGGGCGAGACCGTTCGCGCCACCAGGGAATCCGTCGACCACGGTCTGCTGAGCAGCCGCACGTGTGGTGTTTCGCGCCTTGAGGGACCGAAGTGTGTCCTGCTGTCCACCTTGCTCGTTGACCACGGTCTGCTGGGCTGCCGCACGTGCCCTGCTTCGCGCCTTGAGGGACTGAAGTGCATCCTGCTGTCCATCTTGCTCGTTGACCAGGGGCTTGGCATCGATCAGCGGAGCGTTCACGCGGGCAGCGACGGTGTTGATGGCCTCGACTCGTGCGGTGTCCTCAGCGATCAGTTCATGCCCGTTGCTGTACGGATGGCGTAGTGGGCGTTCATCTGCGCGAGCGAGGAGAAGGGTGAGTAGTTGCCCAGGAAGATCCGCGCCTGTGCCGTCGGCGATGTCAACGAGGCGTTCCACCATGGCCCGATCCGCGTCGTCGAACGGCATGGGCAAGGCCAGCCGAAGTGCGCCGGCGACAACAGGATCGGCGTGTTGGTGCCAGGTTCGCCACAGGTCTTCGAGTGCGTCGCTATAGAGGTCGTTCAGATGCCCGCAGCGTTGGAGCAGCGAGGGTACGGCCAACCCGATGAGCCCGGCGGGGTCGGCCTCGGCGAGAAGAGTCCACCATTGCGGCCAGGAGCTGCGAGTGTCCTTCCCGTCTGTATGGCGCACGACCTGTTTGCAGGTCGACTGCACTTGCGCAAGCCGAAGCCGGGCACGGGCGGGGTCGGCGGCGATGAGCTGTGGCAGCGGGTCGAGAACCTCGTAGATGGTTAGGTCTCTGCGGAAGCCGTAGGCGGTCATGAGGCGGCATGCCTGGTTCCAGTGGATCTCGGCCTGGCCGGTGTCACCGCACACGATCGCGAATCGCGCGGCCATGAGTCGGTACTCGGCCAAAATCGAGTAGTACCGGTTCCCTCCGCCTTCGGCGAGCGCGTGGTCGATCAGCTCGCGAGTGGCTTGCCGTCGAGCTGGGGTCGTCGTCGACTCGATCGCCAGCGCCAGCAGGAAGTCAGGGGTAATGGGGCCGGCGTCCTGGCCGCGAAGGGAGACACCGACACCTTCGGTGACCTCTCGGAGGATGGTCAGGGCCGCCGGCCAGGTGTCGTCGTCGAGTAGGGAGACAGCCCGACGGAGGGTATCCTTGATCTGGTCCTGGATCGGGTAGAGATCACAAGCCCGTGGTTTGCCGGTGAACGGGTCGAGATCGCCGGTGAGGTGGCGAAGGGCGTCCAGTGCGCGCTGCGGACGGTCGGTCTCGGCAGCTTCCGCCTGTACCAGCGCTACAACGAACCTCAGCCAACAGCGGTACCAACCCTCGCCGTCGAGCATGCCTTCCAGCGTCGGAAGGATGTCCGGGATGCGGTGAGCGGCGATCGCGCATCGGTCGAGCCAGGTCAACACCGTCTCTTCCTCATGGATGGCGCTTCGGCTGGTCACCTTGCGGGTGCTCTCCACGAGCTGCGTTCGTGCGTCCCTTT
This sequence comes from Saccharothrix sp. NRRL B-16314, assembly GCF_000716595.1. Lineage (GTDB taxonomy): Bacteria > Actinomycetota > Actinomycetes > Mycobacteriales > Pseudonocardiaceae > Actinosynnema. Next base: position 136,726 of record NZ_JNXC01000030.1, on the reverse strand, counting down.
CTGCAATGTCCCCTACATCGTCCGGGGCGACGCCGAGCCCGATCAGGCGGTGGGCACTACCTGGCGCGTAGTGCTGTGTCGCAAGCGGGACCAGTCGGGCGAGAAGCGCGTGGGTGTCGGGGCCTGCCAATCGACGTGCGACTTCTGCCAGGGCCAGTGCTGCTGCCGCAGGACTGTTGAGGTGGTCGACGAGCTCCGCGGTGAGCTGCACCCCGATCACGTCTGCCACGACGGGAATGAGGTCGTCGTAAGACAATCCGGTGTCGTCCAGGAAGCGGGCGATGCGGTCGTGCCACGGCCGCTTCGACTCATCACCGATCTCGGCTTGCCGCATCTGACCTCGTACCCAGGCCAGCGCGACCACGTGGTCGGAGTCGCCCATGTAGCGCGTGTCGTCGTTGGCATCCCATTTCGCGAAGGCGGGGATGTAGTCCTTCCAGGGAGCCACGGCGCCTGCGGCGTCGATGGCAGCGCACAGTTGCAGCCCGTCGCGTGGCGGCACTGCGATCTTGCCTTCGAACATGAGTCTGCCGGCGAACTCCTCGCTTCCCAGCAACGTCAGGGGGACGTCGATATAGTCCGCCACGAAGGAGCCCAAGCGCTCGTACTCGAACGACTGTGCCGCACGCGCCAGTTCGACACATCGGACCAGCATCGGCAGGTTCTGCCGGCGCCCGGCACAGCTCGTCGCGACCACCAGGTTGGCCGCGATCGCCGACGCGGGATGGCCGTGCGCCACGGCGTTGGTCGCGAAGTCGACGTCGATTAGGTCGAGCACCTCGTCATCGCGTCCAGCAGCGGCCAGTGTCGGCAGCAGGAAGCGGAACGCGCGCTCGTCGCGGTAGAACCCTCGTGCTTCAAGCCAGTCGACGACGAAGCGGAGGTTGGCAGTCAGGGCACGCGGGTGGGTTTCCATGCGTCGGCGCAGGAAACGCGCGAAGGATTCGTGATAGACCCGCAGTCCGCCCTGCGTGGCACGCTCGACCAGAACCGGTGCCAGGGTCACCAGCGCGTCGTCCAGCCAGTGGGCAAAGTCCGGCCTCATCTCGGCCAACTCGGTTCTGTCCATCGGAAAATCCAGGAGTCCCAGCACGTCCGCGATCGTCGAAGCCGGCCCGAGTGCGACGGTCAGGTGGTCGTAGTAGTTCTCCAACGTGCCGTCAAAAGGCGGGAGGGCGTGGAGAACGGCCTCGGGATCCGCTGGCGAGTATGGTCGGACCAGGACTTCACGGCAGAGGTAGGTGGCGTACAGAGCGTTGCCGCGCGACCGTTCCTCAAGCAGAGCAAGGAAGCCGTCGGCCTGCCGCTCGTCCACGGGCACGCCCGCGCCGTCCGGACCGACGACACCGAGCTTCGCCGCCAGCGCGGCCAGTTCGGCTTCCGTCAAGCTGGGAATCTCCCCGATAAGAGCACCTGCATCCCGTAGCGGAGCAAGGTGATCGCCGGGTTGGCTGAGCACGATCAGGGCGCTGCCTGCCGGGAGGTCCAAACCAGCCAGAGCAGAGGCCAGAGCGGCAGAAGGATCGGAGCCCGGCCGGGCAGGCAGGATCCGTGCGACATGATCAAGGCCGTCGACGACTAGGGCGACCCGACGGTCGCTTCGAGCAGTGACAGATCGTGTGACCGCGTTGGCCAAGGCCACGTCATCCGCGGCATACCGTGGCCTTTGGGCTTCGACCAAACTCGGGTCGGCTTCTGCCAGCCGCCCCAGCAGGCTTCCGAACACGGCCTCCGCCTGGACACGCTCGTCGCGCTCGTCAAGTGTGTCGTTGAGGTAGCAGTAGTGCTCGGCAACCAGCCAGCCGGCCGAGACCAGGTCACGGACGAGCCGATCGCATGCCCAGGATTTGCCCTGGCCGGGAGGCCCGGTGAGCACCAATGGAACACCCTGCGACGCCGCCTGTGCCGCCAGTGCGCGGAGGTCCGCCACAGTCGTCCGGCGGTCGACCTCGATCGAGGGATCAACCGGGTGGACTCGGGACACAGCGCCGAAATCCCGCCTCAACTGCGCACGTTGCAGCATAGTCTCGGCCGTTGGGGTGCTCAGTCCCTGGCGCGCTTGCCGCGCGAAGGTCGTGAACGCCTCTGCCACGTCCTCCGCGGACCGTCCCGTGTTGGGATACGATTCCGCGCCAATCTCCGCGCGGACTCTCGTCAGGAGGATCCGCTCTGCTGGCCCAGGCACGCTCATGTCCCCGCTCGACATGGGCGCCTCGACTTCGATGACCAGCCGGGCGCACAGCCACGCCAGGTCAGCCCTGTCGACCGTCTTCGGGCCCGAGCTAAGGAAATCGAATCGAGAACGTTCAGTTTTCTTTGCGGGTCCGGACTGGTGCGGTTCGAGCGGCCAGAGCCGGTCGGCGTCGAACCGCAGCCGCCGCGTCTGCATGCCTGAGATGAAAGGACCAGGGTCGGGGATGGCGGGCACCAGGACAGCGGTGAGGGCCTCGTCGACGGGTCGGGTGTCCCGAAGAACGACGCGGAAAGCGAGGTCGGACGCGGCGCTGCCTGGACCGTCCCGATCAGCCACAGCGGCCGCCACCAGGCGATCGAGTCGGAGATCGCGTCCGTCGGTGGTGAAGGTGTCCACCGTCAACGGTCTGTCGTCGTTGTCGGTGTGCTTGAACTGCGTGCGTTCACGCCGTCCGTCGACGGTGATCACCGTGAGATCGTCGAATCGGTCGTCGTCCACATGCTTGACGTCGACGTGTGCAGCGGAAAGCGTTCCCAGTACAAGATCAACCAAGCGGCTCGCGGTCAATAGATCCTGGTACTCGTACCCGCGATGGGCTGCCTGGAGGTTGGGCATCGGATCAGGTTAAGCGATCGTTCAACATGTCGTGACCGCGGTAGCAGACTGACACGAAGCAACTGACCCATCCGCTCATTCCGCTGACGGTTAGCCCTGTCGGGTGGAATTCCGCTGCCCTGTTCGGGTGACGTCAGGTCATCCTTGGCAGAATCGGCCGATGGCCGGTTCCGCAAACTTGACGACCTTGCGCGAAGCTCTCGACTTCCTGCCGCGACACTTGAGAGAGTCGGCCACGCATGCCAAGTTGGCCGCCGACTGCGAAGCCCTCGGTATGCCGACGCCCCCGCCGGAGCAGGAGGGGACGAACTTCCGGCGGGTGACGGCCAGCTTCGCGGGCCTGCCGGATTCGGCTCGGGTGGAGGTCGCACAGAAGGTGCTGGCCACCGGCTCGCTGCCTGCCGAGCAGCGCACCAGCGTCGAGGACGCGCTGTGGGGGTTGAGTGGTCTTCCCCGCGCGAGCGGGGGTGGTCCGTCCTCCTGGCCCGTGAGCTTGCCGTCGGAGGCGTCTTCCCCGCGCGAGCGGGGGTGGTCCCGAGAAGGTCAAGGAGATCGCGGCGTCGGCCGGGTCTTCCCCGCGCGAGCGGGGGTGGTCCCGAATCCCGCCTGGGCTACCTGCCCGCCAGCTCGTCTTCCCCGCGCGAGCGGGGGTGGTCCCTACGGGCAGGCCCGCAGGCGGTTCGCCGACGGCGTCTTCCCCGCGCGAGCGGGGGTGGTCCGGTCCACGAGGTCTCCCCGGTGATGCTCGGTGCGTGTCTTCCCCGCGCGAGCGGGGGTGGTCCCAGGTCGACGCAGACCAGGCCGACTGCACACGGGTCTTCCCCGCGCGAGCGGGGTGGTCCCGGCTGCGGAGACGTCCGAAGGGTAGGCCGCCGGTCTTCCCCGCGCGAGCGGGGGTGGTCCCCCGAGGTAGTCCACGACCTCGCGCGGCAGCCGGTCTTCCCCGCGCGAGCGGGGGTGGTCCCTTCCGCCGGGGCGAGTCCTTCGGCCTACAAGTCTTCCCCGCGCGAGCGGGGGTGGTCCCGTCGACCTGTTCGGGTGCGCCGGATCGACCGCGTCTTCCCCGCGCGAGCGGGGGTGGTCCCGCCCGATCGGCGATTTCCTCCAGCTCTACCTCGTCTTCCCCGCGCGAGCGGGGGTGGTCCGGGGATGGCGCGGTTGAGGGCGCAGATCGCGACGTCTTCCCCGCGCGAGCGGGGGTGGTCCCGGCCGACGCCGGCCACCGGTGGCGAACAGCCAGTCTTCCCCGCGCGAGCGGGGGTGGTCCGATTGGTGCGCGCTTTCGCGATTACCGCGTGATGTCTTCCCCGCGCGAGCGGGGGTGGTCCGGTAGGCGACTTCCGCGTAGCCGCGGCGGTGCAGTCTTCCCCGCGCGAGCGGGGGTGGTCCGGCCGAGTCGCTGATCGAGGCCGCACACGACAGGTCTTCCCCGCGCGAGCGGGGGTGGTCCGGCGTCGGTCTGGGCACCGCACACCACGCAGGTGTCTTCCCCGCGCGAGCGGGGGTGGTCCGTACGTCGGCCCGGTCGCCAAGTCGATCGGTGTGTCTTCCCCGCGCGAGCGGGGGGTGGTCCGGCGGCGAAGCCATCATCGGTGCGCTCGTCGCCGTCTTCCCCGCGCGAGCGGGGGTGGTCCCTGGATCATCGATCGGCTCAACTGGTTGATCGAGTCTTCCCCGCGCGAGCGGGGGTGGTCCCGCGTACGGAGTGCCCGCCCCGCTGCTCAACGAGTCTTCCCCGCGCGAGCGGGGGTGGTCCGCCCACCGACGTCGGCAAGTACGTCAAGCCGCTCGTCTTCCCCGCGCGAGCGGGGGTGGTCCGGTGAGCCGCTGCACGGTGTTGCCGTCCTCGTCGTCTTCCCCGCGCGAGCGGGGGTGGTCCGTTCTCCGGCCGCGCCCACACGATCTCACTGTCGTCTTCCCCGCGCGAGCGGGGTGCTCCGTCACGACGTTGGACGACGTGTTCGAGGTGGACGTCTTCCCAGCGAAGCGGGTTGGTCCGCTGCCCGATGTCACCAGCCGGATCAGTGACACGTCTTCTCGGGATGAGTGCGGGCAGCCGAGCAAGAACCCGATCGGACAGCGATGACGTGGTATCACCAGCAGCCGCTCGAAATGACCAACCGGGGTCCGTAGCTGGACGGGTTGTCCGGCCGTCACCCGATGGCCGGACAACCACAACTCCCTACAGCCCTTCCGATACTCCGAGCACCGCCCGCAACGGGTGTTCCTCCACCTCCTCGTGCACTGTGACCGCCAATGGGTGTCGGATGCCGGTCATGGCCTGCAACGCCGTCGCCACCTCCGGAAGGCTCGCCTTGACATAGGTGTAGGTCGCGCCGTGCGTGTTGGAGACGGGCCCGACGTGTCCGGCGTAGGCGCGCGCCACCGCGAATCCGAAGTTGCGTTCCACCCACGTCAGTGTGGTGTGCCGCAACCAGTGAGTGCTGATCATCCGGGTGTGGACCGTGTCCACGTGCCTGCCGATGCGTCCCCACAGCGTCTCGTAACGCTTGCGGGTCAACGGATCACCGTCGAGGTAGCGCAGCACCGGGCTGTCCTGCTCCCGGGCACCGCGCTGGTGGGCGTGGTGCAGAAGGCTCGCCATCAGCGGTGGGGACACCGGCTGCCACCGGAAGGTCGCCCCTTTCTCCCGCAGCAGCACCAGACACCGCTCCGCGTCCAGATCCCGCAGCCGCAACCCGAGCGCGCCGCCGCGGCGGGCTGCGGTCTCGATGTGGAACCGCAGCAGCAACGCGTCCAACCCCGGGTCGTTGCCGGTGGTCGAGGCGACCTCCTGGATCGTCGCCATCAGGGCCGGGTCCAGGCTGTGGCGGCGTGACCGCACCCGTTTCGGTTTCGCGACGCGCAGCATGACGTTCTGCCGGACGGTCAGGATCTCCTCCTCCATCGCGTACCGGTACAGGCACAACAACGCGCTGTAGGTGTGCTCGGCCGCGCTCTGACCGCCGTTGCCCGACCTGCGCACCACCACCCCGGCCCGGACCGACTCGAACAACCCCTGGACATCGGCCACCGTGACCTCGTCCAGCCGCCGCTCGCCCCATACCGCGACGATCTTGCGCCAATACGTGCCGTACACCCGCCGCGACGGCGCCGGAACCGCACCCGCCACCACCGGCACGAACTCCGCGAACGTCGGCACCCGCCGCACCACCGGCACCACACCACCGGACTGGGCGCGCTCTGCCACCAACGCGTCGAGATCCACCAGATCCTCGATGCGCAGATTCATCCGCGCCAGGAACTGCGCGGCCATCGCCACGTCCGTCGGATCGGGAACGGAGTCAGCCACGACGCCCACTTCCCGACCCCGCGGATCCGGCGGCGGGCCGCGACACCGCTCCCCCGGCCTGCACCGCCCTGTCGGACGAACCGCCGCCGGAACCACCGACGTGAACCCCCACGGCACGGGCGGCGTCCACAAGCCGACGCGGATCGGGCAAAGCCCGGTCCAACCTCTCCTGACCGCAGATCACCAGCGCCGACAACTCCGGCACCGCCCGCACCAGCACCAGCTCGCGCTCACCGAGGCAGCACCAGCGCCGGACCGCGACCGGAATGTGCAGCAACCGCCGGGCGTTCAACCGGTACTCGCCGCCTCTGGCCCGGCGCACCACGACGGTCCCGGCATGCACGGCGATGTCGATCCGCGTTCCCGCCTCCCAGCCGAGAACGTCGAACACCACGCCACGTCAACCGGCCCTTGTGATCCAGCACCGTCGTGCAATAGCGGCGCAGGTGCCGCAGACGGAGGGGCGGGAGTTCACCCGGACCGGGCGCGGGCGTGCGCCGCAGATCCAATTCCCGCCGACCTGCGGGCTCTGCCGGTGGCGTGCCCACGCCACCCCGAATCGGGCGTCCGTTCACCGTCGACGGGCTGTCGCCGGGCGCAGAGCTGGGAACGCGGCCGGGCACGCGGCCGGGTACGAGCGGCGCGATGATCCGGTCACTCACCGCAGCCACCCCGCACGGGGTGACCCGACCCCGGGGACGACTTGAACCCCCGGCCGCATGCTGCGATCGGGGGTCGGTACTGCGATGATGCGTGGTGGGAAGATTCCCACGTTTGAGTGTCCGAGGAGCGACTTACGCACTATCCACACGCCTCGCACTTCGCTGATTTCGGGTGGAGGGCTTGGGGGCCTGCGATTTTCCGAAGCAGTCCGGTTAAGAGCGTGCCTCATGTCGCGTTGGCGAGTGTTTAAAGCAGGTCAGTGTCGCTGCGAGGGTGAGGAAGTCGGTGCGGAGGTCGGCGCACGGCGTTCGTACCGAATCGCGGGGATGGCCCTGACCGGGGGTCGCAGTCGTTGATGTTGGCCCCGGACATCGCAGCTGCCAGCGGCAGGCCGGCGCGGTCGGGTCAGGACGTGGATCTCGGAGCCGGGGTTGGCCGTCGGTCGACCGGATTGCGACCGATGAAGGCCCCCGTTTGGTCCCGCACGGTAGCCGCGTCGACCACCGTGCGGAACCAGTCGTCCATTAGCCCGCGTAACCCAACTCGTCCAGCACCGCCCGGTGCAACCGGCGCCAGAGTCCGGCTTGGGTCCAGGCGAGGAACCAGCGGTGCGCGGCGAACGGGGGGCGGCCGATCTGGCTTCCTCAAGCGTTCGCTACACCGCATCGAGTAGCAAGGCGAAGCGTGCGCAAAAGTACCAGAAGCCTCTTCGCACATGGTGAACTGCGAGCGACAGACCCGGATCGATTAGCAATTCGAGCTGAGCTGATCGTTTACCGCTTTCGAAACTAAATAAGAATACATCGTTTACCATTCGGAAAGTGCGCTTCTCAGACAAATGTCCGGCCGCGATATATCTGGCCATCATAATACGCATGCACCATCCCTCGACGCGCCGGGATTGTGAGGATCCGGCGACTTACGTTCCGGATGCGGTACCATATGACACACATCACGATCCGACAATGGAATATCGAGGACAGCGTGCCACATTATAACCTTAATTCACTCGGTAGTGCCGAGTTTGAGAAGCTCACACAATCACTCCTTAAAGCGGTGATCGGCGACGGCACGATCACTTTTGGCGCCGGGAAGGACGGCGGGCGGGAGGCTACTTTTTCCGGTGCGGCACCGTATCCATCTCCATCGGAACCGTGGTCAGGAAGCTGGATTTTTCAAGCGAAGTTTCACGACACAAACCTTATTGGTGTTGATAAAGCTCGGAAAGAAGTTATACAAGAACTTAATAGTGAGCTCGAAAAAATCACCGAAAAGTACAAGCATCGATGCGACAACTACATCCTCATCACAAATGTTCCATTGACAGGCGTGGCAGGTACGGGGAATATTGACGTCATCGAAAATAGTGTCAAGACGAAATACCGGACTGCGGTGCCGAACATTCACATCTGGAGCGGAGATGACGTCGATAAACTCCTAGAGAAGTACTCGAATATCCGCACTGCTTATATGCATTTCCTCGTTCCTGGCGATCTGATTGCCCAGCTGATGGGAAACCACATCGAAAGAGGCAACGATATCGCACTAACGATCAGAGATTACATAAGTACCCAGTATGGGCGCGAGCAGAACGCTCAATTAGACCAAGCAGGGGACGTATCAGAGGAGCCGGTCCGACTGCAGCAGGTTTTCTTCGACTTGATGGCAACGATATCGGTCCCGCCTCGCGAAAAACTCAAGTCGGATGCTTCCGAACAGCTTCGCCGTATCTTGCAGAACAAGGCGCTCTCCGGCAGTACGCTGCACGAGTCCGTAGTTTCACCGCTACAACTACTTGTTTCGGAAATCGCCAGTAAAATGGTTATTGTGGGTGGCCCAGGGGAGGGCAAATCAACGATCGGACAATATCTGGCACAATTGCACCGTAGCAGCATCCTTTCGAAAGTCAATGAAGTAGCGATTGGCGAGAACTTCATCCCTGTTGTGCCTCGCATCCCCTTCAGAATTACTCTACGCGATTTTGCTCAATGGCTTGCCCGTCACGCGGACGATTCCCTCACTAGCTTTCCGTCGCTCGATGAGTACCTCGTATTCCAGGTGCAGCAAGCGTCTAAAAGGGCTCTCACCGTCAATGAGCTGCACAAGATCATCCGCACGAACCCCACTCTTCTTATTCTTGATGGTCTTGACGAGGTCAGCGGCCATCAAATCCGAAAAATTGTACTCGACCGTGTCGGCGAATTCACCGATCGGTGCCTCAATAGCCTTGAAGCTGACATGCAAATACTGGCATCGACTCGGCCCACTGGTTACAGTCATGAGTTCGATCCTCAACGATACCTACACTTCCATCTCGCTAAACTCAACCATGCACAAGTACGACGTTACGTCGGACGATGGATCGTAGCCAAAGAGCTGGATGACAATAAGGGCGAGCGCCTTAGGTCAAGCATAGATGAGTGTTTGGCTGATCCTCAGATCAGCCTACTGACGAACACTCCACTCCAAGTAACAATTTTATTGTTGATCATCTCTGGGGGTGGGACGCCACCACGGCAGCGTGAGGCGCTATTCAATGAGTACCTGGATATCATTTTTAGACGTGAGACCGCTAAGGGTAAGAATATCATTAGTTCCGAGAAGGAAAAGCTCGTTGGCTTGCATAAGTACGTGGGATACCTGCTTCATCAACGTACTACCGTTGCCCAAGAGGCGGGCTCTGAGCTAAATCGTGAAGAGTACGAACGTACGGTGGGCGACTACTTGCGCTTCTGTGACCCCTTCACGCCGCCAGCAACTCGCCAGGCTGAAATATATGGCCTGACGAGAGAGGCTGGTGAACGGCTAGTTTTGATCGTCGAGAAGCGACAGGATACCTTCGGATTTGAACTTCGCTCTATCCAGGAATTTTTCGCGGCATGTCACCTCGCGGACACTTCCGCTGACACGATCCAGCGATACAAACGCTTCGACGCCATCGCCAAGTTGGATCATTGGCGAAATGTTGCATTGTTCTTCGCTGGTCGAGTAGGACGAAACTACTCCGGCGAATCAGCCAACATCATCGAAGCCTGCAGGAACCTCAATCGAGATTCAATCGGATCTCATATTAAGGCAGGCAGTTTACTCGCCCTCGAACTTGCTGCCGACCGTGCCTTCAACCACAACCGGAGGCAACAAAAGAATCTTCTTGAAATTGGTTGCGATATCATCTCAAAGAGCCTTTCACGTCGGCGTCGAGAGGGCATCCAAGGTCTATTTGACCGTCTACCGAAAGAAGACGTCGAAGACCTTCTTTTGTCAGTACTCGACCAACGTATTGACCTCCTATCCGCCGAGCACCTCACACAGGTGCCGTACATTCTTGACCGTTTGGGTGCTCCATCCTCGATGATGGTGGGTGTCATCGATAAGCTAAAGAACGATCCCGATTGCCGTAGAGCAGTTTTCGAAGCAGCTGTTTCGATTGGCCTGCGGCGGGACGAGTTCCCAGGAGTATTCCTCCTGGCAACCGGCGAGATGTCAGTCCATGATCTTGGCGTAGTACTTGCAACAGCACCCTGGGCCAACGTATTGAATGCAGTAGCCGATATGTTGACCGACGGCGTATCTGTTGATTTGGTGGACGGGGCGCTACTCCACAGCCTGCAATACTACGGTATCTCGAATAGAATATCACCTGAAGATCTTGTCACAGCTCTCGATCACGCAGTGGACGAGTGGTCAGAGGATACTCGTGAAATAGCGCTCCATGCGACCAGCATTCTGTATGTGATTAAGTCGCACGACACAATGCATCGGCACTGGAGGCCATCGGAGCGCGATGAGATCCAGGAACGTCTGCGAATCGCGTTGAACGCTATCCCTCAGAGAATTATCGACGGTTCGTGGTTTCTTGAGCGAACGTCATTGGATCTTGAATCCACCAGCTGTCTTGAGGCTGTTGTCTGGACTGTCCACCTCACCCGCGGTAACGTGACGCTGGAGTCGGCGAACGCGTTCTTGCAGACGGCTCGCGCTCATAAGGATCATCGATGCTTGTTCGTACAGAAATCTATGCTCATTCCGGATCTAGTGTACATGTTGACTGCAGCGGTTCCCGGGAAAGTGTCAATGACGGATGCCGCCGCTGCACTTTCACAGTTCTTCGGCTCTGCTGGCCGAAAGAAGTGGGACTTGGCTGTAGGACAAGCGCAAAGGCGCCTAAGTGTGCTCCCGGAATCCGAGCAGAAGAAGTTCCTTCAGGCAGGATTGATCGGCCTGTCTGAAAGTTCGCGTGCGAAATTTGTAGGCGACCTGCCTGAGGCTGTTACTGAGGCTGTTGAGAGCCGACTGGTTGAGGCGGCAGGCCGAAAATATGATGATAGGCGTCGGCTCGACTTCGACGCTCTACGGCTGGTGGTCGACAATATCAAAAATGGCGGAACATTTGGACCCACTCAAAGAAGCGTTCTCGCACGGCTTGGGGACCGCATCCCCTCTCCCCCTGATGCAAAAAGCGTGTCAGTCGTATCCGACTACCTTGAGTATCTACTGGAAGGCTACACGGAACCCAACTACATCAACCCGGCGGTAAGCATTTTTTGCTCCCACTATCATGTAGACGCCATCAAGATGCAATTCACTGACCGTGTACTCGACTTCTCGGGCCGACATCATGCAGGGCAGGAATGGTATGCATATATCGGCCCAAACAGTAAGAATGCAAAGCTAATTCTACAAGACTTGCTTCCGATGATTGTACTGACGCCGGAAAACGATTGCCGTGATGGCGCTCTCGCGCTGTTGATTAGCCTGTCCAAGACAATGCAACTCATGGCGCCGCATCTGAGGCGTGTGGTGGGCGTTCGCTTCAGCGGCTTCGTGTCGCTCCACCGAAGGCTTTCCTCTGTAGCTACCACGGATGCGGAGCGCAGGCTTGCTCTATTGTTGTTCTGCTATCGGAAACCGTCTAACGACGCCGATTGGGACGTAATCTTGCGATTGCTCAGTTCGCTTGACGACGACATTGTCACAAGGTTTGTTGACTTTGCTTTGTCGACGCGTTCATCGGATAATGGGTCGTCGGAACGCTGGCTCACCCTCTTCGTATCGCTTCTCTCGGCCAGGAGAAGTTCCGCGACTGCCCCATCTATTGTCGATGCAATTTCTACGTTGCATTCGGAAGGTAACCAGAGTATCGCCGGAGAAGAGGCGGATCTTGACTTGCCGCTACCTGAGCAGAGGTGATGGTTTCTGGCGTACCGCTGCTTGAATCGATCGACGCTTCGGACCGATTCAAGCAGCGGTACGCGAACTTTTCGCGAAGTGGGCAGCCATTACGGTGTGATCACTTCACACCTCATGTGACTTTTTAGTTAATTCTGACACCTCTTCGTGTGGTTACAGAATTGGACTAGGTTCGTTTTGCTGCGGATATTGGATTGCTCGATTCTGCGATGACCCTCTATGGCGTGTTAGGTCACCTCCTGGTCATCCACGTGGGCTGATCCGCTGGCCAAGCTTCGGCTAACGGATCGACTGGAGGTGGTGACGTAAGTGGTGTGGAGTGAGTTGGCGGGTGATTTCGGCGGGATCGTGCTGTTCCTGGTGTGGCTCGTGATTCCTTTGCTCTACCTCGTCATCCTCGGCAGGCGATACGTGCGGCAGTGCCAGGAGAACGCAGAGGTCGCGGTGTGGGCGCGTGATGAGGTGCGCTCGATCCGCGAGGAGCAGAGGGAAGGTAGTCATGACCGTGACGCTGGTTGATGACGGGGACCAGGGTGAGGATGGGGAGCAGCGCGCTTCGTTGTTCGATGACCCGAAGATCGTCGCTGAGGTTCAGGAGCTGGTGGACCGTGAGGCACCGCGTTTGTTCGCGGTGGTGCGGGAGACGTTCGAGCCTGAGGACGTTCAGGTTGCGGCGTGGGGCATGACTACCCGGAAGGGCGTCGAGGTGTTCCCGGTTCACGGGGGTGCGCACATGAGCCTTCAGGCTGCGGAGAACGCTCTGATCTTCTTCCGGGCCGGTGGACGTGCGGTCCCTCGGGTTGTGTGGGTCGGGGGCAACGGTGGGGAGTAGCGGCCTGGCGAGCGCGTTGGAGTGCGTGGCGCGCGGGTGGCCGGTGGTGCCGGGGGCACTGTGGGGTGACAACAGCTACGTCGATCCTGTGACGAAGCTGGATTGCGAGTCGCTTGCTCTGTGCTCCCCGGTGATGGCGACGCTGGACCCGGAGTTGGTTCGGCGGCTGTGGCCGATGTCGGAGGAAGGCGTCACGCGTTCGATGCTGGCCGTCCTTGGGGCGACGTTGGCCGCGTATGCGGTTGAGCCGAAGCGTGCTCGGCGGGTGGTCGAGTCCGAGCCGTTCCGCGCTTCACCTACGCCCGTTGTGGTGCTGCCGCTTCCGGCGGCCGGCTTGATGGTGGAGTTCGCCGTGTTCGTGCTGTCGTCGGCGGACGAGTTGGACGAGGGGTTCGTTCTCCCGCCTGGAGGCTGCCTCCCGCTGCCGCCCGTGGTGATCGAGGGGCACGAGGCGCAGTGGCTCGTGTCGCCGGCTGAGTGCGAAGGGCTGATGACCGGGCCGGAGCTGGCAAGGCTGTTGACCTTGGAGACATCCAACCGGCGTTGACGCGCCAGACGCGGTTGGGCATGGGGTGCCGGTCGCCTCCCCCGGCACCCGTGGGACGGGACGGCCGTGTGCGAACCATCCATTCGGATGGCTCCGCACACGGCCGTTTCGTGCTGTTGGGACGGGTGTCGGTACGCGTCCCAGCCGTCACATGAACGTGTTTGCGCTGGTCAACGTCAGTAAGAGGCTGTCCCTCCAGGTGTCCCGTCGGGTGTCGCGGGACGGCCGGGTTGGGACAGGTCGGCGACGAATTGGAGTCACCCCGTGACACACTGAAATCAACGGTTTGTCAGCGCAGAATCAGCCGGGGTGAGGGGTTGTCATGCGGGTGGCGCGGACGGTGCTTGAGCAGAGGATCTGGGACCGGCAGCAGACCTTGGAGGAGTTCGCCGACTACGTCGAGGTGTTCGCTCGGGAGTCCGGAGAGCCGGGCACGATCAGCCTGCGACACCTCCACCGGCTGGTTGCCGGCCGTAGATCATCCGGCCAACCGCTGGGTCCGGTGCGGCCGGTGACTGCTCGGCTGTTGGAGAAGATTTTCCGCACCAGCATCCATGAGCTGTTGGCTGAATCGTCGGCTAAGCGTTCCGCGGGCAGTCCGGTCGGAGGGGTGGCTGTGGGCGGGCATCCGGGCTTGGCGGAGATGCTGGACTGGCTGGACGAGCGGGCAGGGTGGCCACTCGGAGAGAGCCGAGAGAGGGTTCACGCGAAGCTCTCCACGTTTGAGTCTGGCGCGCTGGTCGACCGGCGTTCCCGGCGCGGCAAAGCGGGACGGGAGCAGATCGTTCGTGCGCTGCGCAGCTACTACCGGCGCGGCCTTGCCGGGTACGAGATGTACCGGGCGCGTTGCGGTAGCCGTGACGTCAGCACCAGCATCCTTGTCCGTCCCGAGTGGCTCGGTCGCTCTGTCCCGTTGACGCCGGAGAACGATCGGCTGGTGCTTGCCGGCCGTCGTGACGACTCCCGCAAGGGGTTGAGCGAAGCGGCAGCAACGGCGGCTGTCGCACGGCTCGCCGAGTGGGCGGCGTTGGACGTGCGGGTCATGAACCTGCCGCTCTACCGGCTGCTGAGCCTCGACCTCGGCTCAGCCATCGGCGGCACGGTGGGCTTGGTGGAGTTCGCCGAGTACGCGCTGACTGCGGACCTGCTCGAAGGTGAGTTGATCGACGCGGTGGCTCGTGGCACTGGGACCGGCGCCCTGCCGCTTCGAGCCGAGTTCCTGCCGTCTCTCGATGCCGTAGTCGACTTGCCAGGGCGGGTGTGTGCGGGTGGCGTGCTCGCGCTGTGTGCGATCGCCCGACCACGTGATCCGTACCGTGGTGGGCCGGACTTCGCCCTGCTGGTGCAGGAGCGGTCAGGCCACGTGCTCAACGCGACCGGACGGCTTGCCGTTGTGCCGAAGGGGTTCCACCAGCCGTTGACCGATGTGCGGGCAGACGCGCGGGTTGGGGCGACGCTGCTCCGGGAGCTGGAAGAGGAGCTGTTCGGACGCAGCGAGGTGGACACGGTGGTGGGTGACGGGCGCGCGGCGTTGCCGATGCATCCGAGCCGCTTGTCAGCCCCGATGCGCTGGCTCGCGGAGGAGCCTGACCGGTTGCGGATGGAGGGCACCGGGTTCGGGCTCAACCTGATGAGCGGGAACTACGAGTTCGCCAGTCTCGTCGTTATCGAGGACGAGGAATTCTGGCCGCGTTTCGGCGGGATGGTCGAGGCCAATTGGGAAGCGTCCGGCTTGCGCCTGTATTCGAGCCTTGACGATGAACTACTCACCGATCTTGTGACGCACGAGTCCTGGAGCAACGAAGGGCTGTTCGCGTTGCTCCAGGGACTTCGGCGGCTGCCCGAGATCGGCGGCGCACGGGTGCGACTGCCGACGTTCGAGCTGTCAGCTCTGTGACGGCCAGCGGACCGTCATGACGGTCGACTCGGCGAGTGCTTCCCACGAGTGGTCGATGCCCGGACCCCACATGACGTAGTCGCCGGGGCGACTCATGGTCGTGTTGCCTTCGGTGGTGTCCACCCGGAAGTTCCCCTGTACCAACATGACCAGTGTCGTGCGCTGGTCGTCCGAGGTCCACTCGACACGCTTGTCACCGGCCGGGTGGGTGAACCACTTGACCTCGACGTCCTTTTGGGACCGCACGCCCTCGGACGGGTCGATGAAGTGGCCGACCAGCCAGCCCCGAGTCTCGGTGGTGTCCTCGGCGGCGTTTCCGGCTTGCCAGTTGGCGGTCACTCTGTCTCCCACTCGATTGTCGGCAGGCTCACCCGGCTCCCACCGATATCACGCAACCGGCGGAGACCTTGGAGGAGCGCGAACAGTCCTTCGTTGCTCCACGCTACATCGTTGACCAGCGCCTCGATCTGCTCGGTGTCGAGGCTTGAGAACTGCCGGAGGTTCGACGCCTCCCAGTTCGCTCTGACCTCTCCACCGAACCGCGTCCAGAATTCCTCGTCCTCGATGACGATCAGGCTGGCGAACTCGAAGTTGCCGCTGACGAGGTTCAGCCCGAAGCCGGTGCACTCCATGCGCAGCCTGTCTGGCGCAGCCATGAGCCAGCGCATCGGCTCGGACAGGCGGCTTGGATGCATCGGGTCCGCGTGGCGCTGCTCCCCCACCGTGTTGTCGATGTCCTCACGGCCGAACAGTTCCTCTTCCATCTCACGCCTGAGCGTCGCACCCACCTGAGCATCGGCCCGGAAGTCGGTGAGCGGCTGGTGGAAGCCCTTCGGGATCACGGCCAGGCGGCGGGCAGCGTTGATGACGTGGCCGGAGCGTTCCTGGACGAGCAGGAGGTAGTCCGCTTCGCCTCGGTACGGGTCGGCTGGTCGTGCGATCGCGGTCAGGGCGAGTGCGCCACCTGCACACATGCGATCGGCGACGTCAAGGACCGAGGGCAGGTCCGGAAGGTAGGCGTTGCGGAGCGGGAGGCTGTCCGGCGTGATCGGCTGGTCGGCGGTGAGCGCGTCGACCAGCTCGCCTTCAAGCAGGTCCATCGTCACGACGTACCCCACGAAGTTCGTCACGCCAATGGAGCCTTCGAGCGCGTGCTTGCCGATGCTCACGTCGAGCAGTCGGTACAGCGGCATGTTGACCATGCGATGACCGAGCGCCAGTGATTCGGCCAAGCGCTGAGCCGCGCGTCCGGCGCTCTGCTCGTCCATCGGCTGGTGATCGTCCGAGGTCACTGCGGACAGCTTGAGGCGATCGTGGCTCGGGATGAGCGGGCAGTCGAGGTCTAGCCAGTCCGGGTGGGTGAGCACGGTCGTGGACGCGCGCGTGTTCGACCCGAAGCGAGCGGCGTAGCGGCCGTGACCGGAAGTCGTTGTGCCGTAGTACTCGGCTAGCGCGCCTGCGGTGTCGCGTTGGTCGACCCGTCCTCGGCGGACGCCCCGGTCCTGTAGCGCGCGGACGTCCAGGCGGACGAGCCGAGCGGCGACTTCCCGCCGTGCGGTTCCCGGCTCCCAGCCCGCGTGCTGGTCGAGCCAGTCCAGCGCCGCGACGATGTTCGGGTCGGAGCTGAGCCGTAGTTCGGCGTCGGCCGCCGCGCCGTCCGGGAGGTCGAGCTTCGGTTCGGCGGTCAGGGCGGCGAACCTGGTCTTGACGGCTGGGTCCGCTTGGTCGTGGGCGGTGTCGAGGAGTTGTTGCATCTCGGACTTCGGCTTGAGGTCCGGTTTCTGGTGCCAGCCGGCGACGGTGCGCACGGCGATTCCCAGGTGCTCGGCGAACGCCTCGTTGGTGAGGCGCATGGCGGCTTGGAGTGCGCTGGCGGTTCGGCCGGTCCAGCCCTCGTGCAGGCTCATCTTCTCGCTGTCCCCCCGGAGCGATGTGCACTGGTTGTGCAGTGGATGTGCATCGGTGGTGCATGGGGTGGAACGCGTATCCGCAGTGGAATTGAGCCCATGGAAAGCAGCTCGCTCCACCAGCGGAAATGCATCGCGCTAGCGGCGATCGCGGACGTGCTCGATCACGGTCGAGAGGTCCGACTTGATGCCGTCGAGGCGGTCGGTGATGTCGTTCAGCCGCTGCTCGAAACCGTCCAAACGGGACCAGAGGCTGTCGGCCGGGTCGGTGACCGGCTCGTCGGCTTGCGGCGGCTTTCGGCCGTGCAGAACGGCTTCGAGGTGTTGCGGGTGCCAACCGAGCGCGGTGGACAGGGATTCAAGCGTCCGCGGACTGCGGCGGCGTTCGACGGTGTGGTGCTGGATCTCGCGGACGATCGCTTGCGAGACGTGCGAGCGTTCCGCAAGCTCCCGTTGACGCCAACCCAGCTCATTCACGCGCTGGTTGATGGCCTTGGCGACTGCCGCCCAATCCTCCGACACGTATTCCTCCGCGCTCCGCCTCAGCGCTGAGATTAGCCGTCTTCCGCTGTTCCGTGACGTGACACGGCGCATTTCGCGCCGGGTGCGATCAAACACGCCCTCTGTTGCGCTGAAATCAGCAATCTAGAGCTGAAATCGTCAGCTCGAATAGTCGAAGGGCCTTTCCTGATGCGTACTTCTCTGCCTTCTTCCGGTTACTCCGTTCGCCGGGCCGCTTGGGTTCTCGGCGTCGAGGCGTCCACGGTCCACCGCGCCATCCGGCTCGGCAGGCTGCCGCTGGTGCGGCGGCGCGGCCGGTTGGTCATTCCGGCGAACGTGCTGGTGCGGCTGCTCGACGAGCCCCGTTCGGGAGGCACGTCGTGAACCTGATCTCGATCGCTTGGGAGCTGGACCGGCTCCGGTGGGTGCCGTCCGAGGTGTTGGCCGGTGTCGTCGAGCGCGACGGGCTGTGCATGTGGGCGTTCTCGGACTCACCACCGTGGGCCGATGAGGAGATGACCGACCGGGAGTTGGCCGCGCGGATTTGCGCCGGTTGCCCGGTGCGGGACGAGTGCTTGGAGCTGGAGTTGCGCACGGCCGGTGAGAACACCGTGGGCGTCTGGGGTGCGCTGTCGGCGAATGACCGGCGGGAGCTGTACCCGCACTGGCTGCGACGCGGTGAACGGGTCGAGAGGGGGCCGCGTTCATGAACGCTCTCAGCCTCACGCCTACTCAGGTGCTGGCCGGTGTCGGTGTACTCCTGGTGCTGTTGCTCGTGTGGCGGGCTGGTGCTCGCCGTGCCAAGGCGGCGGCCAACGTCGCGCGGAGCAGTGCGCGGCTGGTGTCGCTGGCTGGTCGGGTGGCGGTCAACGCGGTGTTGATCGTGATCGTTCAGTGGGTGGTGATCACTCAGCGCGGTGGCGGGTGGTTGCTCCTGGCGGTGCTGGTCGTGCCTGCGCTGTTCGCGTCCTACACGTTGACTCGGGCGCTGACCGTGACGACGTACGAGCCGTCTCGACCTCGGGGTGAGCGGCGATGAGTGAGTCGGTCGAGCGGGTGGCGCGGCAGGTGGACCGTCTGTGCTGGACCGGGATTCTGCTCGGGTTGGCGTTCACGATGACGAACGTCCAGCAGTTCGCGGCGGCCGGTGCGCCGGTGTGGTCGCTGGCGTGGAGTGCGGCTTGGCTGCTCGACCCGATGGTGTCGCTGGTGCTGCTGGCGATCCTTCGAGCCGAGCAGGTGACGGCTCGGTATGGCGTCCGGATGGGCGGGTGGGTGCGTACTGCGAAGTGGTTCACGCTCGCGGCCACGTACGTCATGAACACCTGGAGTGCGTTCGTGGCCGGATCGGCGGCGCTGGTGGTGCTGCACTCGGTGCCGCCGTTGGTGGTGTTCGTGGCTGCGGAGGCGGTTACGGAGTTGCGGGACAAGCTCGGCGCGGCGGTGAACGCCTCGCCGAGCGCTCCCCCGCCACCGGCGCCCTCGGTTCCGCGGACGTCGTTCGCGGACTACCTCGCGGCGGCTCGGGCGGTACGAACGCCGGACGTGAAGGTGACGCCGGCGTGGGTCCGGAAGGTCACCGGATGCTCGCGTGGGTTGTCGTCTCGGCTCGCGGCGGCGCTTGCTGAGGACGGGGGCCGTTCATGAACGGCGACCTGGTGCCGGCTGAGCCCGTGTACGACGGCGAGTTGGTTGCTGATCAGCTGGCGTTGGTTCGCCGATTCGAGAGCGGCTGGCAGCAGTCGAGGGCTATCCCGCGTTTGTTGAAGTCTCGTGAGGCGCTTCGGCTCGCGGTGAGGGACGCTCTCGGGTGGTTGGTCCGGCTTCCCGGTCGGTTCTTCGGTGGCGTCGGTCGGGGCGTCTTGGTCGCTGCGCGAGCGTGGCGGCGTTGGGTTCGGGTGCGGGACTACCGGGAGGCTGCCGAGCAGTCCGAGAAGCTGGCGGACAAGTTCGTTGAGATTCGCGCCTTGACGCTGTTCCGGTGGAAGGTCACCGGTGCCGTGTTCGGAGCCGTCTCGGCGACGCTGCTCGTGCTGTACGTGCTCTACGGCGAGGTTGTTCTCTGGAGTGCATCCGGGTTGGCGGCGGTGACGTTTGCGATCGTGGGGCGACGCAAGGACGGTTCACCTGGCCGTAAGGCGGTACTCGCCGGTCCGCGCACGCTCACTTGGACGATGGACCCGCAAGTTCTGGTCGATGCGTTCCGGGACGCGAAGCTGATCGGCAAGGACGAGACCTTGCGGTTGGTCGAACGTGCGGCACGGGTCGGTGACGGATGGGCGGTCACGGTCGATCTGCCGGCTACGCGGAAGGCTGCGGACGTCATCAAGAATCGGGACGCGCTGGCGTCCGCGTTGGCGGTGGACGAGGTACAGCTCATCGTGGAGCGGGTCCGTGGCCGTGGTGGGCACGCTGGGCGGGTGTCGCTGTGGGTGGCTGACGAAGACCCGTACGCCGGTCCACCGTTGCGGACGCCGTTGCTCGACGTGGAGTGGTGGGATGCGTGGCGTCCGGTGCCGTTCGGGCGGGACGCGCGCAACCGGAGGATCGATCTTCCGTTGGTGTGGACGTCGTTGCTCGTGGGCGCGATTCCTCGTCAGGGCAAGACGTTCGCTACGCGGTTGGCTGCGGCAGGGATGGTACTGGACCCATACACACGGCTGTACGTGTTCGACGGCAAGGGCGGCAAGGACTGGGAGGCTGCCGAGCAGATCGCGTACCGGTACGTGTGCGGGGACGAGCTGGAGCACGCGTACGCCGTGCGGGATCACCTCGTGGAGTTGGTGGCAGAGGTTCAGGCACGGTACGCGCGCATGTCCACTTTGGATGATGAAGTCTGCCCGGAGTCGAAGATCACGCCTGCCATCTCGCGGGATGCCGACCTTGGGATGCCGATCACTGGTGTGGTCGTTGACGAGGTCCAGGTGTTCTTTGAGAACCCCACCCGTGAGCAGGTTGGAGGCAAGAAAACCACGCTCGGCGCGTACATCGCTGACCTGTTGACGTACCTCGTGCGGAAGGGACCGGCGGCCGGTGTGGTGGTCATCCTGGCCACTCAGCGGCCGGACTCGAACACCATCCCGTCTCGGTTGCGGGCGGTGCTCGGCTCGCGGTTCGCGTTGCGGGTGATGGACTGGCGTGACTCGAACATCGTGCTCGGCGAGCAGATGAACACCCGTGGGTACGACGCTTCGACGTTGCTGCCGAGTCACAAGGGCGTCGGCATCCTGCGGCCGGATGGCGAGACGGACGCCGGGGCGGACCTGGTCGCTCTGACCGTGCGGACGTACTACATGCCCAACGCCGAGTGGCGGGCGATCTGTGCGCGTGGCCGTGCGCTTCGGGAGGCTGCGGGCACGTTGGCGGGTCACGCCGTGGGTGATGACGCTCGACAGCCGATCGACTCGACGTCGGTGGTCAAGGCGATCGTGAGCGGCACGGCTGACGGGTGGGTGGTCGACCTGCCCGAGCCGTTGGCGGCGGTCGTGGACTACCTCGGTGAGGAGTTGGACGAGCGGGAGTTCGTGCCTACCGCCGAGCTGGTCGAGGCGCTGGAGGTTGACGCGGCCACGTTCGCTCGGGAGATGGGCGATCTGGGGTGCAAGCCGCTTCGGCAGTACGTGCCTGACGGTGAGGGCACGCGACGCGTACGGGGCTACCTGACAGCCGACATCCGGGCGGCTGTGGAGCGGGTGGCGGCTGATGAAATCGGCTCACAGGACGGTGATCAGGGATGACCGCTGACGAGCGTGTCACGGTGCGCGTGCCGAGCGAACTTCCTGCGCTCACACCTGCTGTCAGCCGCATACTGCTTGCCATACTGGTCGAACTGACCGAGGTGGAGGTCTTGGACGGACCTCCGAGAGGGGGTGACGATGACTGTTGAAATCAGCCGCGACCCGTGGGCGACGCTGGACGAGCTGCTGGGCGTCGAGGTGGTTGACGCCGTAGAGGACGGCATCGGACCGGTAGCGGCCTACGGGCGGTGCTCGACCGAGGACAACCAAGACCCGAAGACGTCGCGTGGGTGGCAGTTCGGCAACGCCCGGACGTTCGTGGAACCGCTCGGCGGCGTGATCGCGGAAGAGTTCTTCGACATCGGCCAATCACGGTCGGTGCCGTGGGAGCGTCGGGAAGAGGCGTCTCGGCTGCTCCAAGCGTTGAAGAACCCGTATCGCGGGTGGAACGCCGTGGTGGTCGGTGAGGGCACCCGGTGTTGGTTCGGCAACCAGTTCTCGCTCATCGCACCGAAGTTCGCCGCGTACGGCGTTGATCTCTGGGTGCCGGAGTTGGGCGGCAGGTTCGACCCGCGCAACCCTTCGCACAAGATGTTGATGAGCGTGCTGGGCGGTATGAGTGAATCGGAGCGCCAGCACGTCCAAGCTCGGGTGCGGGCGGCTATGGACGCTCAGGTGCTCAACGAAGGGCGACACCAGGGCGGACGCGCGCCGTACGGATACGAGACCGTGGACGGCGGACCACATCCCAACCCGCGCAAAGCCGCCGAGGGATACCGGTTGCGGGTACTGGCGATTGACGAGGAGTCCGCCGGGGTGGTGCGGCGGATCTTCGCCGAGTACCTCAGCGGACGAGGTGACCGGGCGATCGCAACCGGCTTGAACAGGGACCGGGTTCCCTGCCCTTCGGCACGGCGGCCCGATCAGAACCCTCACCGGTCCGGTGCCGCCTGGCAGGGCGGCACGGTGAGGGCGATTCTCGACAACCCCCGGTATACCGGGTACGCGTTCTTCGGCCGGTGGATGCGGCACGAGACGTTGCTCGACCCCGATGACGTGGCGGCAGGACACGTGATCCGGTTTCGGAAGGCCAGCACCGACCGGATCGTCAGATCACGGAAACCGGCGCACCCTGAGATCGTGAGCGTCGAGGAGTTCACGCAAGCGCAGTTGCTCCGCATGTCGAAGTCGGCCGGTGGCCTGAAGACCGCTCGAAAGACGGAACGCTCCGAGCGACCTACGAAACGGACCTACCTGTTCCGTGGTCGAGTGCGGTGCACGGTGTGCGCCCGGAAGATGGAAGCAAGCCCACGGGCGCGCGGCATGTACTACCGGTGCCCAGCAAGGACTCTTCCCATCGGCTCCCCCGTGCTCGGCACCCACCCGGCGACGATCTACCTCCGTGAGGACGTTCTTCAAGAGGCGGTGAACAAGTGGCTCAGCGAGTTGTTCGCACCGAAGAACGTTGACCGGACCGTCGCGGCATTGCTTGCCTCACAGGGGACCGATACCCCCACGAACCACGACACGGCACGAAAGCGACTGGCCAAGGCAGAGCAGGAACTCAGCCGTTTCCAGGCAGCGATCAAAGCCGGAATCGACCCGATGGCACTGGTAGAGCCCATGAACGAAGCTCAGGCCGCACGAGCGGCAGCCAAGGCCGAGTTGGAGGGCACACCACCACCGCAGACGCTGACGGCGGCCGAAGTACACGCCATGATCGACTCGCTGGGTGACATCGGAGCGACGGTCAACGATGCCAAGGTGGAGACGTTGGCAGGGCTCTATACCGCCCTTGACCTGCAAGTTCTCTACAAAAACAATGCCCACGTGGCTGATGTGATCATCAAACCCGTGGGCAATGTGAATAGTGCTCGTGTCCGAGGGGGGACTTGAACCCCCACCCCCTTTCGGGGACTAGCACCTCAAGCTAGCGCGTCTGCCATTCCGCCACCCGGACTCCTCGGCTTTCGCCGTGGTGTGTGCATAGGTTACATGATCGTTCTCGGTGGCCAAAATCGGGGGCCCCCGAGAACCCTGACCTGCGGCAATGCGGCCATGCAGAGGAGCGAGGGCGACCGCCCCACGAAGGAGGTGGCGGGATCGCGATCTCTAGTTGCGGGCGAGGTGTTCCGCGGCTCCCGCGTGAAGCTCGCCTACGAGGCCTCAGGTTGCCAGTTCGATGAGTTAGCAGTCGATTACTGCCAGTGACACTCTTGCGGATCGTGGCGGTGTTGCTTTGTCGCCTCAGGGGGTCGAAAGCTCGGGACGCCCCGAGGTGGATTCCTCCTGCTCCGTCACGGCGGAGTTGACGGCGTGCCGTCCGTCGCTCTACTGCGCGGCCTGTGGACGCGCTGCGGGCGTTCTTTCCATCCGCCACCGCGTCGGCCGTGATCGTCAACGTAACGTGCTTGATGTCGGCGTTGCGCGCCGGATCCACTTCCCTGGCCTGTCGGCATCACGCGTTGATCTCCGGACATCGTTCCTGCACAAGGCGGTCGACTACGTCGGCTGCCAGCCGCGCTCTCCGAGGTAAGCGCTACTGGACACCGTCGGCACCGACCCGCCGGCCGCCTCGGCGATGGAGAAGATCGTGACCGGCCTGGACGTGCCCACGATGGTGTGAATGCCTGAGTGCGGCCTACGCCACGGTGAGGATGTGCGTCTCGATTCGGGTCGTGTTCGAGAGGCGGGTCTTGCTGCCGTGTGCGGATTCTGTCGAGTGGATTCCGTGGTGGCGGTGCGTGTCGGAGGCCGCTGCGTCAGCGAGGCGATGGCGGCGGGGTGTCGGAACGTCCGCATGACCGCGGGCAGGGCGGCACCCGGTGCGACTCGATCTCCATGACCTCGTGGAAGCATCGATCGCTTCCACGGTGACCGAAAGAAGTCACATGACTATCGGCGACCTGCCGTTGGAGACCAGCCGGCCGAGCCTCGAAGCAACCGGGAACCGGGATCCGGGGAAGTCGGGTGGCGATGCCGGCGTGCCGTCCCGGCCCGTACGGGGCTCGGTCGTGGTCGGTCTGACCGTGGCCGGTTACCTGGTGGTCTCGCTCGGGTTGCACCACAACGTGCTCAGCGCGTTCACGACAGTGACGATCGGCGAAGTGGACGTCGACTCCCACTTGTTCATCTGGTGGCTCACCTGGTTCCCCCACTCACTCGCCTCGGGCGAGAACCCGTTGTTCACCACGGCGATGAACGCCCCCGCGGGCGTCAACGGCATGTGGAACACGACGATGCCGGTGCTCTCGGCGCTGCTCGCCCCCATCACGGTGACCGCGGGCCCGATCGCCGCGTACAACCTCGGCATGATCCTCGGCCCGGTCGCGTCCGGGACGGCGTTGTTCCTGGTGTCGCGCGCGTACGTCAGCGATTGGGCACCTCGAGCCCTGGCGGGACTGCTTTACGGGTTCTCGCCTTTCGTGGTGGCGCACACCTACTTCGGTCACCTCAACCTCGTCTGGTCGGTCCTGCCGCCGATCCTGCTGTGGGCGGTGAAGGCCATCTTCATCCGAGTGGACCGGCCGGTGAGAGACGGAGCACTGCTCGGGCTGGCGTTCGCGGTCCAGACCGGTCTCTACACGCAGACCGTCGCCTTGGGCGCCATCGCTTTCGCCGTGACGGGCGGTGTTCTCGCCGTGCGATGGCCCCGGCAGGCCGTGGCACGTCTCCGTCCGGTGCTGACCGCCGGTGTCGCCTGCTGCACGGTCTACGCCGTGCTCTGCGCCTATCCGCTGTACCTGCTCCTGGCGGGCCCTATACGACCGCAAGGGCAGATCCGCAACCACGAGGGCACCGGCGCCGACATCGTGAACCTGGTCGTTCCGAGCCACCTGACACACTTTCGCCTGGGAACCGAAGAACTCGCCCCACGCCTCGGCATCTACACCGGAGAGCAGGGCACCTACATCGGCGTCCCGATCCTGGTCGTCCTCATCGGTGCAGCGCTGTTCGTCCGCAACCGCTCGCTCCGCCTCACCGCCGCCGTCGCGACCGTTCTGCTTGTGTTGTCCCTCGGGGTCACGTTGATCGTCCTCGGTCGGTATCCCGGTGTCTCCCTGCCGTGGCGGCTCTTGTCGGAGGTTCCGCTGATCGGCCAGGCCGAGGCGTGGCGCGTGCCGGTGTTCGTCGCACTCTGCGTCGCGTTCATGATGGCCCTGCTGTGGCAGCACTTCCACGCCCGATCGGCCCGTCCGGTCGGCTTGGCGGCCATCGCCCTGGTGGTGGCCGCGTCCTGCACCTGGCTGCCCGCCAACGCCCAGAGGACCAGGCCCGCCGACATCCCCGCCTTCTTCACCGGAACAGGTGTCGAACAGATCCGCGGGCACGTTGTCGAGACTGTGCCACGGGCCACCCGCACTTGGCACGGTGGAGCCGTCCCACTGCTCTGGCAGGCGGTGTCGACCATGGCCTACCGCACCACCGGCGGCTACTTCATCGGCTCCGACGCCACCAGTCCCGTGCTGTTCGAAGCACTGCCCGGCCCGTACCAGGAGGCGGTCGCCGCGATCCTCCGCCACGATCCCGTCGCGACCACACCGGACACCGCCGCCGACTGGCTACGCGCGCACGGCGTCGACACGGTCCTCGTGGCCGATCTCCCCGACACCGACGAAACACCTGTGCTTCGCTGGACCAGCGAGGTGACCGGCATCCCCGCCCGTCGCGTCGACGATGTCTGGCTGTTCACGATGGACGCCACATGAGCATTCGCCGTCGCCGAGAACCGCCACGACCCGTGTCACGCCGGCACTCTGTCCGCCGACCTGGTCGCCGCCGACTCCCGGGGCACCCGCCGGCCGCGCATCGAGGAATCGGACCGCGTGGCGTCGTGCGCGGAGGTCCCGGTTCCGGCTGACAGCCGCCGTGGCCGCCAGGTCGAGGATGGCGCATCTCGCGCCGCCTTCCACGATGTCCACTTGAGACGTGAAGATCCAGGAGCGCTTGCGGCCGGTTGACCACGTGCGGTCCGAGCAGACCGGCCATTCCCGGCAGCACCTGCTCGAACGAGCGGCCGTCCAGCGGGAGCACGTTGTGGCGGGCGGTGTCGATGTCTGCGCAGCGCTTGGAACCGGTCGCCGCGGCGACCGGCAGCGCCGGCAGCACGCCCAGGACCGTGACGATCAGCGTCGCCCCCTCCACCCGGTCACAGACCCTCGCGAGCCTTTGCCCGGCACGGCTCGACCCGGTCGGCTTGGTCTCCAGCCCGGTGCGGACCGCCTTGCCGCGGTGCACCGGGTGCCGGTCGGCGACGACATGCACCTTCCGGCCCGCCTGACGGGTCACACGATCGAGAAACGCGGTGAACACGGCGCGGGTCCACAACGGGCCGGCGATCAACAACTACTACGGGGTAGCGGCCGTCCCGTCGGTAAGCCCGCCACCACGCCGACCACTGGGGCGGGTCGTCAGGGTAGGTCGATCCACCCTATTAGTGCGGAGATCGCCGGTCGTGGAGGCTATAGATTCCACACCAGTTCGTCTCTGGCGCATTGGGGGATGTGTGGGACGTCATCGTGAGGGACCGCGGTGGCGGCGATCGGTGCACAACACCATGACGGGCATCGTGCAAGATCCCATGGTCCAGACTGGGACCGTGCACGGGTCGATCACCGTCGTGAACTCCACGGGTCGGGACTTGCGACGGGTCCATGATCCGTTCCCGCTGCCGGTTCGGTGGCACACCGGTTCGCACGTCGAGCACGTTGAGCACGAACCTCAGCGCCGGCACGGTCTTGCCGGAGCCCGCCGGGCCGAGCACGACGAGGCGTCTGGACGGTGCACGCCGAAGGCCTCGACGACCTCGTCCAGGCGGCCATCCAGTCGCAACGCCCCGGCCGCGTCCCCCGCCGGACTGCGGCGGATGTTGCTCCAGTGATCCGACAATCCCTCGACTGCGACGGCAGGCTCCCCGGGCCGCTGAACAGCGAGTCGTGCGAGTTCGACCTCAGCGAGTGGCGACCTCCCCTGTGCGGGCGACCCCGGTGAGCCCGGACCTCGACGCACGCCTGGCACGGGCCACCGCGGCGGTGGACCGGCACGACTTGGCGGAGGCTCACCGCGTGCTGGGCGGGCTGCTGACGGAGGACGTACCCGACCCGCGCACGCGGTGCCGCATCCTGATCGAGTGGGCGTGGCTGCGCGGTGCGCAGGAGGACTACCCGGAGGCGGAACGTCGACTGTCCGAGGCCGCTGACCTCGCCGACCGGGCGGGTGAGCCGTCCTTGCTGTGCGAGGCGCTGCGCGAACTGGCGACCGTCCTGCGTTACCAGGGCGACTTCACGCGCGCGGACGCGGTGCTCGACCGGGTGGTGGGAACGGCCCGGTCGATCGGCAACCACCTCGAAGAGGGGCACGCCTGGTTCGGTCGCGCCGCGATCGCCCAGCTCCGCGACGACTACGGGGCGGCGCCCGGGATGCTCACCGCCGCACGCCGCGCCGCCGCTGCCCTCGGTGAAGCGGGCGGACAGCCGGAGCAGGTGGAACTGCTGCTCGCCAACATCTGTCGCGAGGAGGCGGTGCACGCACGCATCGTGCGCGACCTGGACCGGGCGCGCACCCTGCTCACCGAGGCGCGGGAGCGGTACGCCGCGATCGGCCGTCGGATCGGCGTGGCCAACGCCCTGCGCGAACTGGGCGCGGTGCTGCACCAGGTCGGCGACTTCGACGGGGCGAGGGCTCACTACGGCGAGGCATTCGTGGCCTACCTGCGCGCGGGTAGGCGGCTGGGGGCGGCGGCGGTCGCCCGGCGTCTCGGCCACCTGGACGCCGTGAGAGGTGTGGACGGCCGCCCGGACCTGCTGGACCGGGCGGAACGACGCTTGCGCCAAGCGCTCCGGCTCGGTCGCGGCGAACCGACCAACCACGTGACCTGCACCCGCCTGCTGGCCCAGCTGGCCCGGCTGCGCAAACGGTTCGACGTGGCGCAGCGGCTGCTGGACGAGGTCACCGCGTTCCTCGACGAACAGGTCGAAGGGTTCCGACCGCGACACGAGCATTCGGCCGCAATCCTGGAACGCGGGTTCTTGGCACGAGCGCGCGGGCAGGCCGAAGAGGCGCTGACAGCCTTCACCCGGGCCCTCGACCTGCTCGATCAGAACGCCGACCGGGGACCGTTGAGCATCGCCCACCAGCAGGTGGCCGTCCAGCTCGCCGAAGCGGGACGCCTGGCGGAAGCGCTGCCGCACGCGGTGGCGAGCTTCCGGCTGAACGAGGACGACGGCCGCAGGCTCGCCGACCCGGACGACCGGCGGTCGTTCTACCTGGACAACAACGAGCCGTACACGCTCGCGATGCACTGCGCGGCGGCCCTCGGCGACGGGCGGACCGCGCTGACGATCGCGACTGCCGCGCGGGCGGAGGCCCTCGCTGCGTTCGTGCGCACGGGGGCCAGACTGACGGGCGAACTGCGTGAACTCGTCGCCACGATCGCGCTCGTGTCCGCGGAGCCCGACTCCGAGCAGAGGCTGTCCGAGCTGTACCGACGACTCGAACACACCACCTCCACCCAGCTGCGTCGGGCGTTGAGCCGCGATCCGTTCGACGTGGACGAGCTCACCTCGAACCTGCCGCCCGGCGGGTGTGCGCTGCTGGTCGACGTGCTCGACCACGACGACACGATCTGCGTGCGGTTCTGGCTGCGCGAGGGCCACGAGCCGCAGGTGGACGAGGTGGTGCTGCCCGAATCGGTGCACGGGTTCATCGCCCGGTACGCGAACGCGTCGGACGAGGCCGGCTGGGAGGAGCAGCACAAGGCGCTCGCGGAGCTGGGCGCGGCAGTGGTGCCACCCGACCTGGTCGAGTACCTGCTCACCGCGGACGCGCCACCGCCGCTGGTGGTGGCCACGGGAACGCTCCTCGGGCCGATCCCGGTGGCCGCGGTCCGCGTGGGCGACCGGTTCCTCGCCGAACTCGCCACGCTCGCGCTCGTGCCGTCCTTCCCCCTGTGGACGTCGCTCCGCGCCAAGCCCCGGCGGTCGGGGACGGGTGTGCTGGTGTTCATCGACCCGGAGCTGCCCGGCGCGAGTCGGGAGCTCGACGCGCTGGTCCGCTTCCACGCGCCCGTCACGTCCGTCTCCGCGGCGGAGCTGCGCGCGGCGCTGGCCGCCGCCGAGCGCTACGCGGCGGTGGTGATCAACGCCCACGGCTCGCCACCCGTGGTCGAGCACGATGTGCACGTGGACGGTCCCGCGCGCGCCGGATTGGCCCAGGCACTGTCGCTCTCGCCGACGGACCGGTTGACCGCCGCCGAGCTGCTGGCGGCTTCGTTGCCGGACGCACTCATCACCGCCTCGTGCTGGTCGGGCCGCGTCGTGACGCGCACCGCGGCCGAACCGTTCGGCCTGCCCACCGCCGCGCTGCTGGCGGGCGCGCGGTGGGTTCTGGCGGGTACCACCGACGTGGGAGGGTCTGCTGGGGCACGCGTCATGGCCTCGTTCTACCGCTACCTGCGCGACCTGTCCCCCGCCGAGGCGCTGCACCGCGCCCAGGTCGACTACCTCGCACTCGGCGACGACGCACCGCCGGCCGCCTGGGCGAGCCTCTGCGTCATCGGCGACGGGCACGCCGCACCGCACGTCCCCGAGGAGGACCCCCGCCAGTGCTGAACAGCGAATCGGTGCAGGACACGATGTTCACCCTCGACGACGTCAGGCATTGGAAGTTGCCGGAGAGCCGGTGGCTCCTGGTGCACGAGCGGCTTGCACGCGTCGCCGCCGCCGCGCGCGCGGGTGACGGGTCGGTGCTGGTGAAGGCGACCGTCGCGCTGGAACTGCTGTCACCCATCCGCGGCAAGCGCCTCGGCACCGAGCCGACCGTTCCGCCACCGCCGAGCGTCGAGGAACTGGTCAACGAGACGTTGGACAGCCTCCGCACAGCCACCCGATCCACCGAGGAAGACGATGACCGTACTGCGGACTGACCAGGAACTCGTCGTCCACGCCTTCGCGCCGTTGCGCGGCAAGCACGCCGAGCGCGGCCGGACTGGGCTATTGGGTGTCTGGCACCGGAGCGGGGAACTCCTCGGCACGACCTCCCCGGTTCCGGGTGTCGACCTGCCCACTGCGCCGCCCGACGTGGTGGTCCCCGGCGGGCCGCAAGGGCTCTGCGCCGCGCAGAACGCGGCCGTGGACATCCAGCTGATCATGCGGCGGCTGCACGATGTGCTGGCCCTGTCCGTGCTCTTCGCCGCACCCGCCGCACCCGGCCTGGCGTCCGGGGTCCCACCGGGGTGGATCGAGTTCGTCCGCTGGTGGGACGAGATCGCGGACTCGGGCACCGACGGCCTGCTGGGCGTCGCCCTGATCCACCAGGCCACCCGGTCGATCGCACGTGACTCGCTCCCGAAGGGCCTCCGCGGAAACGTCGACTGGAGCCGCGAGTACCGGCAGGGCGAACTCGTGCTGTGGGAACCAGCGAGGGACACCACACAGGTCCGCCGCCTGGTCGTGAGCGCGCCGGCCCACCAGGACGCCGAGTTGAGCGCCTGGACGTGGAGCCGCGGTGACGAGGCGATGCCGCCGCTGGGCCGCTACCTGCTCCAGGCGGCGAAGTTGCGGCACCACGTGCGGGTGTGGCGCGACGACGAGAACTGGTTGACACAGCTGCGCAACCAGGTCGACGAGCACGTGGGCGAACTGCTGTCCGGGCGCCCGCGCACCGGGATCGTCGGCGAACTCCACAGCGACGAGGCCGGGCTGGTCGTCGCCGCGGACCGGGTGGAGCGCATGCGCGCGTCGGTGGAGATCAGCCGCTCGAACATGGCCGCCCTCCAGAGCGAGCCGCTGCCCGCCGACGTCGGCCTGGCCGACTGGTTCCTGGCCCAACTGAGCCAGGAGGGCACTCAACTGGACCGAAGCCGCGCCCTCGCCCGCGACGTGCGGCAACTCGCGCGGCCCGCGCAGGTCGCCGCTCCGGCGCGTCCGAAGCACAACGCCATCCGGCTGGGCTTCATGCTGGACGTCGTCCGGTACAGCACCCGCGGCACGCCCGAGATGGCACGACTCCAGCAACGAGTGGCGGACCTCGTGAACGCGGTCTTGGGCGCCCTCGACCTGACGCTCGCCGACTGCGACCACCAGGGCACCGGGGACGGGCTGATGGTGTTCCTGCCGGTCCACGTCGACGTCCAGCGCGCGGTGCCCGTCCTGCTGCGGGAGACGACCACCCGCCTGGGACTCGACAACGGCGCCTACCGGGATCGGCTGCGCGTCCGCATGGCGCTCGACGTCGGCCCGATGGGGCTCGCGGCCCTCGGCTTCAGCGGGAAGATCGCCTCGGTGATGGGCCGACTCCTGGACAGCGCCCCACTGCGCCGAGCCGTCGTCGACCACCCCGACGCCGACCTCGTCGCCATGGTGTCCGATCGCCTGCACGGCTACGTCGTCGGCGAGGGTGTTCCGGACGTCGCAGCCGAGGAGTTCGTCCGCGTGGACGTCGCCGTGAAGACCTTCCGCACCGAGGCGTGGCTGTGGACTTCCGCACACCGGAGAACGGACGGGAACCGGTGATGCGGCGAGAAATGGACGAACGGCACGCCGAAGCGCTCCGCCTGCTCGACGCACACCAACTCGATGGGGATCCCGCCACTCTGCGCCGGGCCATCGATCTGCTCGGCGGGCTCGCCGCTGCCGCACCGGCGGACCACCCTGACCGCGCCACCTACCTGTCCCACCTCGGCGGCGCGCTCTGGCTGGACTTCGAACGCTCAGGGAACACCGGTTCGCTCGCCGAAGCCGTCCACATCAGCCGCCTGGCGGTGGCCTCGGGCGGCGCCGACCACCCCGACCACGCGTCCCACCTGTCCGATCTCGGAATGGTGCTGACCAAGCTGTTCGAGACCAACAGCGACCTCGCCGCGCTGGACGAGGCGATCAAGTGCGGTCGGCTGGCCGTGGCCCACCCCACGCCCCACCGGCTCGACCGCGGCGCGCGGCTGGCCAACCTCAGCCTCGCCTTGACCCGCCACTTCGAGCAGACCGACGACCTCGGGAGCCTGCGCGAGGCGATCCGGACCGCTCAGTCGGCGGTGGTGGAGTTTCCCGCCGAGGACCCGGGCCACGCCCTGTGCCTGCAGAACCTCGGACTCGCGTTGTTGCGCGCCTTCGAGCGCACCGGCGATCTGCGGGACCTGGACGAGGCGATCCGGACCACCCGGAGAGCGGTGGCCGCCATCCCGCCCGACGCGCCCCACCACGCCTCATGCCTCTCGAACCTCGGTCTGGCGCTCCTGCGCCGGTTCGAGCGCACCGACGACCGGGCGGACCTCGATGACGCCGTCGACGTCACCCGCGCAGCGGTGGCCGCGATCCCGACCGGGGACCCGCGGCGCGGCGCGGCCCTGATGAACTCCGGTGTGACGTTGCTGCGCCGGTTCGAGCGGACCGCTGTCCTCGACGACATCGATGAGTCGATCGCGAGACTGCGCGCAGCGGTGACCGCGATCCCCGTCGGGTTCCCCATCCACGTCCTGAGCGTGTCCGACCTCGGTGTCGCGCTGCTGCGCCGGTTCGAGCGCACCGACGACCTCGACGATCTCGACGACGCGATCCACCGGGTACACGAGGCGGTGGCCGCGACCCCGATCGGGCACCCCGTCCACGCCCAGTGCGTGGCCAACCTCGTGCTCGCGCTGACGGTCGAGTTCGACCGGACCGACGACCTGACGTCTCTCGACGTCGCCGCTTCAGCCATTCGCGAGGCGGTCGCGGCAACGCCGCCCGGCCATGTCCTCCGGCCCTTGTACCTCTCCCACCTGGGCAGTGTCCAGATCACCCGGTTCGAGCGGACCGGTGAGCGGGCCGCGCTGGACGAGGCGGTCGACGCCGCGCGCCGAGCTCTGGACGCGACGCCCGCCGACGATTTCGCGCGAGGACTGCGCCGGTCCAACTACGGTCACACCCTCCTGGGGGTGTTCGAGTTCTCGGGTGATCCCACGATGCTCGACGCCGCCGTCAAGGCGGTCCGTCAGGCACTGGCCGCGACGCCCGTGGACCACCCGCACCACATGACGTGCCTGGGCAACCTCAGCGGCGTCCTGTCCGCCCGGTTCGCGCTGACCGGCGATCGGGCCGCGCTGGAGGAGGCGGTCGAGTCCGCGCGCCGAGCCCTGGCCTCGCTACCCGCGGACGAAGCCCGCCGCGGACTGCGCCTGTCCGCCATCAGCGGCGCGTTGAGCGAGGTGTCCGCGTCGACCGGCGACCCGATCGCGCTGGACGAGGCCGTCGAGGCCGGTCGGCGGGCGATGGCCGCAGGGTCCGCCGACCACGCCGGCCTCGGCCGCGTCCTGACCCGCCTCTGCTCGTCGCTGTCCGAACTGTTCGACCGGACGTCGGACCGCGCGACGGTGGACGAGGCCATCGTCGTCGGCCGGCGGGCCGTGCAAGTCACACCCTGTGATCATCCGAGACTGGGCGTTGGGCTCGCCGCCCTCGCCGGTGCCCTACGGCGCCGTTTCCGACACGCGGGCGATCCCGCGGACCTGCACGAGGCCGTGGCGGCCATGCGACGAGCCGTCGCGACGACGTCCACCGCGAACCACTCCCGGCACGGGGCGGCGCTGGCCAACCTCGGCACGGTGCTGACGAGCCTGTTCGAGCACACCGGTGATCCTGCGGCGCTGGACGAGGCCATCGACGCCAGCCGCAGGTCCGTGGTCCGCACTCCGGCCGGCCGGCCCGAGCGCTGCACCGGTCTGGCCAACCTCGGCGACTCGGTGTGGCAGCGGTTCCTGCGCACCGGTGATCAGGACGACCTCCGCGAAGCCAGGACGTGCTTCCACGACGCGTGGGCGGTCAGGTCGGGCTCGACCACGGTTCGCACGTTGGCTGCATATCGGGCTGCGGACGCCGACTTGGCGGCGGGCGACACCGCGCACGCCTTGGCGATGGCCGAACGAGCGGTCGCGCTGCTGGCCCTGGTCGCGCCACGAAACCTCGGCACACCCGATCGCAGGCACCGCATCACGGGCCTGCACGGCCTCGCGGCCGCGGTGGCCACTGCGGCGATCGCCGCCGGCCGGGTCGACCGCGCGGTCGAACTGCTGGAGCAGACCAGGGGACTGCTGATCACCGACACCCTGGACACGCGTGGCGACCTCAGCGCCGTCGAGCTCCACGCGCCGGACCTCGCGGCCGAGTTCTCCGTGGTCCGCCGAGCGCTGGACGCGCTGGACCACTCCGGTGGCGAACCGGGTGGCTGGCTCGTCGGTGAGGTGGACCACGAGCGGCAGGCACGCACGCGACGGCTGCTCGTGGCCCGCTGGGACGCGCTCCTGGCGCGGATCAGGGAGGTCCCCGGCCTGTCCGGATTCCTGCTCCCGCTATCGGTGGACCGGCTGAGATCCGCCGCGGCCGACGGCCCGGTCATCTACGTAGTACTGCACGACCGGGCCAGCCACGCCATCATCCTCACCGCCGACCCCGACCGGCCGGCGCACGCCGTGCCACTGCCCGACGCAGACCTGCGGACGGCGAGTGACCGGGTGACCCTCCTCCGAGCCGCCGTGCACGCCGCCACCGATCCCGACGCCGCACCCGACGAGCAGGCCGCTGCCCAGCGCCGGGTCCTCGACATCCTCGAGTGGCTCGGGGACACCGTCACCGGCCCGGTGCTGGACCACCTGGGCCACACCCGAACGCTGCCCGACGACCGGGCCTGGCCCCGCGTCCACTGGTGCCCGGTCGGACTTGCCACGTTCCTCCCCCTGCACGCAGCCGGAGGCCGCGCCTCGGCGGTCGTGGACCGCGTCGTGTCTTCCTACACGCCCACCGCCCGCGCGCTGCTGCGAACCCGCACACCGCCGACCACGGATGCGACCGGCAGCACGCTCATCGTGGCCGTTGCCGACGCGCCCGGCACACCGTTGCTGTCAGGGGTCACGGCCGAGGCCGCCGCGCTGCGCAGGCTGGTGCCCACCGCGACCACGTTGCCCCCGCCGGGCGGTAGCACCAGCCGCGACGGAGTCCTCGCCGCGTTGCCCGACCACGAGATCGCGCACTTCGCCTGTCATGGCATCACCGACTGGACCGACCCCGCGACAAGTCGGCTCGTCCTGCACGACCACCAGAGCAGCCCTCTCACCGTCACCGACGTCAGCGCCCTCCACCTGCCCCGTGCCCGCCTCGCTTACCTTTCCGCGTGCGGGACCTCGGACACCACCCTGCGGCACACCGACGAGGCCACCCACCTCACCTCGGCGTTCCACCTGGCCGGGTACCGCAACGTCATCGGCACGCTGTGGCCGATCAACGACCACGTCGCACTCTCCATCACCCGCAAGGTCTACGACTACCTCACCGACGGCGGCACCTCACCACCCCGTCCCGAGCACTCCGCCGTCGCCCTGCACCACGCCGTCCGCCTTCACCGCGACAAGTACCCCGACCACCCCACGCTCTGGTCCAGCCACATCCACGCCGGCCACAGCTGACAGGAGACCGCCACCCCCGGGCGTCGGAGCGGATTGCGGAATGCGGTCGGGATCGGCGCGGCCTTGCTCGACCGCCATGGTGAGAACGGGTCTACGACGTTGATCCGGTTCGGCCCGTTGCGGCGCACACCACTCTCAGCAAAGCCGACGTCCCGCCAGCCCATGCTTCAGTCAACACTGAAAATATAGAATCGACCCCGACCTGTGGCTGATGCCCTTCGACCCGGCCGACCCCGCGCACACACCACGCGGCATCGACGCCGACGACTGCGGTGTCCGGAAAGCCTTCGCCGATGCCGTGCAGGTTTCACCACCGCCGGCGTCCCGGTGGACGTGCCGCTCGACGCCGTCCAGCACTACGCCGGCATCCCGATCCACGGCTGCCGGGGCCGGAGGGCTGCTCCGACGTCATCTCGGTGCCCGGTGTCCCCGGCCCGATCGGCGAGATCCCCGATGTGTGCCAGGGGTCCAGCTTCGTCATGGCCGCGGAACTGACCGAGGCCTCACCGCACCACACCGACCAAGTCCGCCTCTACGCGGACAAGCAATGGGTCACCGGACTGTTCACCGACGCGGAGCCCGGGACCCCGACTCCACCCCCCAGGTCCTGTCCGGTTGAGCGCGGAATCATCGGCGGGAACCACCTCGCACGCTCGAGCGAAGCAGCGGCGGTCGGTGGCCGCATCTCCCTGATCGGCATCTGGACGGTTGTGGGGTCTCCGGCGGCATCGCACCGGTCATCGCCGCCGAGTACCCGCTCGCCGACTTGCCGTCCGCCCTCGGGCACCTCGATCGTGGGGCGTTCGGCAAGGTCGTGGTGACGGTCGGGTGAAGCCATTCCGCGAAGGGCGCCGGTGTCACTCCTCGGGCAGCAGCTCGCGGCGGCCGTTGGCGACGAGGTACTCGCGGTACTCGGTGAAGGCTGGTTGGAAGACCGGGAGGAGGCCGATCAGTTTCAGCAGGGGGCCGGAGAACTTGATGCGGCGGGTCGCCACGGCCTTCGTCACGTTCAGGTCCCCCAGCCAGAAGCGGTGGCTGTCGTCGGCTGACATCGTCAGTTCGATGTCCGCTGTCTCGGCCGCCGCGGCGTCTCCGGCCTTGACCAGAGGGGGGTCTTGGGTGCAGTCCACGAACAGGGTGGCGTCGGGGTCGGTGTTGTTCACCTTGAAGGACGCTTGGATCGACAGGAACTTCTGCCGCAGGTCTCCCTGGCTCACCTTCTCCAAGAACGGCACGAAGTGGGCGTACAACTCATCGGTGGACGCGAAGACAGCCATGCTTCTCCTTAGTTCCAATGGTTCCGGAGCGCGGTCACGAGTTCGTCGGCTCGGTCGTCCGGGAAGAACAACCGGCCGCCGGGAACGATCACCACGTCGGTGGCGCCGGGGATCAGGTCCTTCAGCCAGGACGCCCAGCGCAGCTTGAACAGCCGGTCACCGGTGCCCCAGATGAGAGCGGTCGGGATCGTGCAGTGGCGCAGCGCTTCGGTGGCGGCGGTGAGCTGTTTGGAGTCCATTGAGGACAGCAGTCGGCGCATGAAGCGGGTGCCGTCGGGTGTTCCGATGACGGGGGCGACGAAGCGGCGGATGATCTCGGGTGGCGCCGGGTGCTGGTAACCGATCCGGTAGGCCTGCCGGACCAGGTTCGGGGCGTTCGCCAGTGGCCGGAGCAGGCTGAGCAGACCCAGCCTGGCCAGCCACGCCGCCGGGGCGAACAGCGGCGGCGGGAAGTTGCCTTCCGTGTCGCAGTTCGTCAGCGCGAGCGAGGCGATCCGACCGGGGTCTGCCGTGTAGACGAGCTGGCAGACGGCGCCGCCGGTGTCGTTGCCGACCAGGTGCACGTCGGTGAGGTGCAGGGAGGTGAGCACGGTCCGGACGGCACGTGCCAGGCCGTGGACCGTGGCGTCGGCTACCGGGGGCGTGTGGCCGTGACCGGGCAGGTCGATGGCGATGCACCGGCGATGCGGCGCCAGCTTTTGCACGCAGTGGCGCCACAGCAACGCATTGGTGAACACACCGTGCACGAACACGGTGACCGGCCCCTCGCCGACGTCGAGGTAGCTGATCCCGCCCACCGACCGCCGGTACTGCTCCAGTTCCATCACGCCAGTGCTCCCTTCACCGCCGCGGCCGTCGCGTCGGCGTCCAGTTCGTCGAGCCGGCTCAGGTCGTCCAGCGCGTCGGCCGGGCCGCCGCTCGCGGTGAACTTCGCGGCGGCCAGCATCCGATGTCCGTCCCTGGTGGACGGTCCGGCCATCCCGGTCGCCTGGCCGAGCTCTTCGACCAGCCTGGAGCCGTCGCGCAGCACGACCTCGACCCTGGCGCCGATGGCCATCGTGGCGTCGACGAACGACTCCGACGGCGGCCCGAGCGCGGCGAGCAGCTCGTCCGCCTCGGCACCGAACGCGGCGATGGCGGGCACCTGCATGGCGCGCGATGGCCCCGCCTGCCGCAACGCCTCGCCGAGCGGCACGGTCGCGGCGACCATCCGGCGGGTCAGGTCCTTGTCGTGGCGTACCTCGACCTTGTCCGCGAGCGCCCAGCGGACGGGGTCCGCGAGGCCTTCTCCGGCCAGGTCGGCGGTGGTCAGCGAGCCGGTGAGCAGGATCGTGGCGATCGGGTAGCCGGCCGAGAAGGTGAGTGCCGCGACCGGCGTGTCCGGGCCGGCCAGGAACGGCGCGACCTTGTGCTGCAGCAGGAAGGTCAGGATCGAGCCGTCGACCAGGACCGCCGTCACGTCGTCGAGGTCGATCAACGCCCTGGCGGCGATGCGTTCGGCGCACTCGAACGCGGCCTGGAGGTAGGCGCTCGCCGGGTAGCGCTTGAACGACAGCGTGTCGGTGTGCCAGCGGCGACCGAGTCCGGCGACGACGGCGTCGGGCATGGGCACGTCGGAGAGCCGCGCGAGCACGCCTTCCGCGCCCTCCAGGACGTCGTGCGCACCGGTGAGTCCGGCCACCGCGGCGTCGCAGGCGTCCAGTGCCATGCGCACCGGGGTCGCCGCCACCAACGACTTGGCGTCGCTGTTCAGGAACGTCTCCTCCACCGGGGTCGGGAGGATGCCGAAGGCCAGGCCCGCCGCGTCCGCCCAGATCCCGGCCGGGTGCTGCTGGGCGTGCGACCGTGCCACCACCGTGCCGATCAGGTGCGTGTACGTGGCGCTCTGCCCGCGGAAGAACGAGCCGAGCAGCATCCCGGCCTGGAACCGGGTGGCGCACTCGTTCGCCGCGACCACCGCGGTGATCAGCTGCCTCCCGTCGAGCCGTTCCTGCGCGGCGTAGGCGAGGGCGACGTTCACGCAGGACGCCGAGGGGTGCCCGGAGTACGCGACCTCGTCGTACTCCAGGCACATCGACAACGCGGCCAGCACGTGCGCGGTCTGCCGGGCGTCGCCGCGGAACGGCTCGCCGAACGCGGTGACGATCTTGCGGCCCAGCGGGTGCGCCCTCGCCGCCCGCACCGCGGCCAGGTCCGAGATGATCTGGCTGCGGGCCAGGGCCGCCGTGTGCGCCGGTATGTCGTCGTAGCGCAGTCCGGCAGCCCAGGACACGAGCTGGTGGATCAGCCGACCGTCCACGGAGTCCATCGTCCCCTCACTGGTTCATCGCGAAGTTGATCAGCTCGTCCACGTCGAGGTCGGCGATGTGCTTGCCGCCGTCGGTGGTGGCCGCCTGCTCCTGCTCGGTGGCGGGTGCGAGCCGGAGCACGATGTCGACCACGCCGGAGGAGCGCAGCGCCTCGATCGGGATCCGTTCGAGCAGCTTGCGGACGTGGGACTCGGAGTACTCCGCGCCCGTGCTCGTCTCCTCCGCGCCCGCCAGGTGCTGTCGGAGGTAGCCGGCCAGCGCGAGCGGCGTGGGGTGGTCGAACACGGTGGTGGCGGGCAGGTTCAGGCCGGTGCCGGCTTGGAGCCGGTTGCGGAACTCGACGCCGGACAGCGAGTCGAAGCCGAGTGCCTTGAACGTCTCGTCGGGTGCGATCTCGCCGCTGCTCTCGTGCCCGAGCACGATCGCTGCCTGGGTGCGGACGAACTCCAGCACGATCCGGTCCTGCTCGGCCGCCGAGGACCCGGCCAGCTGCGCGGCGAGCTTCGACTGCTGGGCTGCCGCCGAGTCGTCCACCACCCGGCGGGCCCGCACCAGTCGGCGCAGCACGTCGGGCACCGCACCGGACTTGGCGATCGTTTGGGTGTCCAGGTCATGGCCGGCGGTCAACTCGTGCAGGTTCCACGCCGCGTCGACCTTCGACCGCAACACCACCGACCACTGCTCATCAGACAAGTCCGTGAACACACCGTCGGCCAACACACCCGCCGCATGCACCACACCCGTCAACGACACACCGTCCAACACCTCCCCCAGCGCCGCACGATCAGCGACGTCACAAGCGGCGACCCGCACCCGCGCACCCGCCGATTCCAGCTCCGCCACCAGGTCCGCCGCCCCCTCCGCGTCCGCGCCACGGCGGCTCACCAGCAGCAGGTCGCGGACGCCGTGCCGGTCCACCAGGTGCCTGGCCAGCACACCGCCCAGGCCGCCGGTACCGCCGGTGATCAACACCGTACCCTCAGCAGCCGGCGGGCGCGGGATGGTGAGGGCGACCTTGCCGACGTGCCGGGCCTGCGACATGAACCGGTACGCCTCCGGCACCCGCCGCACGTCCCACGCCGACACGGGCAACGGCTCCAGCACACCCGTGCGGAACAACTCCATCACCGCCGCCAGCATCTCCCCCAACCGCTCCACCCCGACCTCGAACAGGGCGAACGGCTGGTACCGCACCCCCGGGTGGTCGGCGGCGACCTGCCCCGCCTCACGCAAGTCCGTCAGCCCCATCTCCACGAACCGCCCACCGCGCGGCAACAACCGCAACGACGCGTCGGTGAACTCGTGCGCCAGCGAGTTCAGGACCATGTCCACGCCCTGCCCGCCGGTGACGGCCAGGAACTTCTCCTCGAACTCCAGCGACCGCGAACTCGCGATGTGGTCGTCGTCGAGCCCCGACGACCGCAGCACGTCCCACTTGCCGGGGCTCGCGGTCGCGAACACCTCCAGACCCCATAAGCGGGCCAGTGCGATCGTCGCGAGCCCCACGCCACCGGTGCCGGCGTGGACCAGGATTCGTTCACCGCGCTGCACGTCGGCCAGGTCCCGCAACGCGTAGTAGGCGGTCAGCATCACGGCGGGCACCACGGCGGCCTGGCTGAACGACCACCCGTCCGGAATCCCCGCCAGCGCCCGGTGGTCCACGACCACGGACGACCCGAGACCGGGGAAGACACCCAGCACCCGATCACCGGCCGTGAAACCGGTGACGCCAGGGCCGACTTCCGTCACGACGCCCGCGCCCTCGCCACCGACCACGGCATCGGGTGCCGGGTACATGCCCAGCGCGATCAGCACGTCCCGGAAGTTCACCCCCGCCGACCGCACCCCCACCCGAACCTCACCCGACGCGAGCTCACCCGACGAGGTCGGACGGGCCACCAGGTTGTCCGACGTCAACGTGCCGGCACCCGCGACCTCCAACGCCCAGTCCCCGTCGGGCAACCCGACCACCGAGTCCTCGGCCTGTCGCACGATCCGCGGCACCCGGAACGTCCCGCGCCGGACCGCCAGCTGCGCTTCACCGCAGGACAGCACCGCGGCTACGCCGTCCGCTTCCGCACCGTCGGTGTCGACCACGAACACCCGGCCGGGGTTCTCGTTGCACACCGAACGCAGCGCGCCCCACACACCGGCCGACGCCAGGTCGGGCACGTCCTCGCCACCGTCCACCGCGACGGCGCCGGAAGTGACGACGACCAACCTGCCTTCGGCGTGCGCCGGGTCCGTCAGCCACGACCGGACCCGGGCGACCGCGTCGAGCAGGCCGTCGGGCCTGATCACCGACACGTCGGCCGGCACGCCGGTGGGCTCGACGTCGACGGGGGTCCACTCCAGCGTGAACAGGCCGTCGCCGCCGGGAGTGCGGGCGGCCAGGTCACCGGGTGCGATGCCGCGCATGCTCAGCCCGCCGACCTTCGCCACCACGCGTCCGCCCGCGTCGGCCAGCACCAGGCCCACCCTGCCGTCGCCCGCGGCACGGATGGCGGCGCGCAGCCGGGTCGCGCCGACCGCGTACACCTCGACGCCCTCCCAGGCGAACGGCAGCAGCACCTCGCCGTCCGCGACGGGCAGGCCGAGGAAGCCGATCGCCTGCAGCGCGGCGTCGAGCAGCGCCGGGTGCAAGCCGAACGCCCCGGCGTCGCCGGTGGGCAGCTCCACGTCGGCGAACACCTCGTCGCCGCGCCGCCACGCCCTGGTCAGCCCCCGGAACACGGGCCCGTAGTGGTAGCCGCGCTCGGCGAAGCCGTCGTAGAAGTCGCCCGCCTCCACCGCGGTCGCTCCGGCCGGGGGCCACGCTCCGGCCGGCTCGGCCGCCGAGGCCTCAGCGGTGTCGGAGTCTGAGTCGGAGTCGACCACGCCACGGGCGTGCAGCACCCAGCGTTCGTCGTTCTCCGGACGGGAGTGGACGGCGACGTTGCCCTCCTCGTCCAGGTCCACCCGCACCTGCACCCCGCCGTGGTCCGGCACGATCATCGGCGCTTGCAGCACGAGTTCGCGCACCACGGCGCGGCCGGCCCGGTCACCGACGAACGACGCCAGCTCGACGAGGGCGGCTCCGGGCACCAGCACGACGCCGCCGACTGCGTGGTCGGCCAGCCACGCGTGGGAGTCCAGCCCGATCCGCCCGGTGAACACCAGCCCGCCCGACGACGGCTGCTCCACCACCGCACCCAGCAGCGGGTGCTCGACCGGCGTCACGCCCAGGCCGGCCACGTCGGCGCCCGCGGACTCCGGGTTGAGCCAGTACCGCTTGTGCTCGAAGGCGTACGTCGGCAGCTCGGTGAACGGCCGCGTCCCGGCCTGCGCCGACCAGTCGACCGGCGCGCCGGACACGTGCAGCGCGGCCAACCCGTCGAACAGGGACGGCACCTCGTCCTTGCCGCCGCGCAGCAACGCCACCGCCGAGGCCGCCGCCCCGGTCTGCTCGACCATCGCGGTCAGCCCGGCTCCCGGCCCCACCTCGACGAACCGCACGCCGGGTTCGGCCGCCACCAAGGTGGACACCGAGTCACCGAACCGCACGGCCTCGCGGACGTGGCGCACCCAGTAGTCGCCGACGCCGTAGTCCTCCCCGGCCGGCGCACCGTCCAGGTTGGACACGATCGGGAGCTCCGCCGGTGCGATGGCGAGCTTCGCCACGACCGCGCGGAACTCCTCCAGCATCGGCTCCACCAGCGGCGAGTGGAACGCGTGGCTGACGGTCAGCTGCTTGACCCTCCTGCCGAGCCCGGTGAAGTGGTCACCCACCACCGTGACGGCGTCCAGCTCGCCGGACACCACCACCGCCGACGGGCCGTTCACGGCCGCGATGCCCACCCGTGCGTCCAGCAACGGCAGGACTTCGGCCTCGGTGGCCTCCACCGCCACCATGGCGCCGCCCGGCGGCAACGCCTGCATCAGCCTGCCCCGCGCCACGACCAGCGCGGCGGCGTCGGGCAGCGACAGCACGCCCGCCACGTGCGCGGCGGTGATCTCGCCGATCGAGTGCCCGGTGACGTAGTCGGGTCGGACGCCGAACGATTCGAGCAGCCGGAACAGCGCCACCTCGATCGCGAACAGCGCGGGCTGGGTGTACGCGGTCTGGTCGACGAGTCCGGTGTCCGCGCCCCACATCACTTCGCGCAACGACGCGTCCAGCTCGGCGTCGACCGCGGCGACGACCTGGTCGAAGGCGTCGGCGAACACCGGGAACGCCGCGTGCAGCGCACGCCCCATGCCCCACGTCTGCGCGCCCTGCCCCGGGAACACGAACACCGTCCCGCCGGGTGAGGACTGCCCGGTGCGGACGCCCACGCCGGGCTCACCCTCGGCCAGTGAACCCAGCCGACGCATCAGCTCAGTCCGGTCACTGCCGAGCACGACGGCCCGGTGTTCGAACGCGGTCCTGGTGAGCAGGCCCGCCGCCACGTCCTCCGCGCCGATTTCCGGCCGCTCGGCGAGGAAGTCGCGCAGCCGGACCGCCTGCGCGGTCAACGCCTGCGGGGTGCGTGCCGACAGCACCCAGGGAACCGACCCGCCTTCGACCTCTCGCGGCGACGTCACGGCCGGTGCTTCGGGCGCCTGTTCCAGGATCACGTGGGAGTTCGTCCCGCTGATGCCGAACGACGAGACGCCGGCTCGGCGCGGGTGGCCGTCCTCCGGCCATTCCCGGTTCTCGTGCACCAGCTCGATCGCACCGGAGGACCAGTCGACGTGCGCGCTCGGCGTGTCCGCGTGCAGCGTCGCGGGCAGCACGCCGTGCCGCATCGCCTGCACCATCTTGATCACGCCCGCGACACCGGCCGCGGCCTGCGTGTGGGCGAGGTTCGACTTCACCGACCCCAGCCACAGCGGCGTGTCCCGGCCCTGACCGTAGGTCGCCAGAAGTGCCTGTGCCTCGATGGGGTCGCCCAGCGGTGTGCCGGTGCCGTGCGCCTCCACGACGTCGACCTCGCCCGCCGTCAGCCCCGCGTTGGCCAACGCCTGCCGGATCACCCGACGCTGCGCCGGACCACTCGGCGCGGTCAACCCGTTCGACGCACCGTCCTGGTTGATAGCCGAACCACGCACCACCGCCAACACCCGATGACCAAGACGACGCGCGTCCGACAACCGCTCCAACACCACCACACCCACGCCCTCGGCCGGACCGAAACCGTCGGCCCGGTCCGAGAACGGCTTGCAGCGGCCATCCGGCGCCAACCCGCGCAACTGCGAGAACTCCACGAACGTCGCCGGGGACGCCATCACGGTCGCGCCACCGGCCAACGCGAGCGCGCACTCGCCGTTGCGCAGGGCCTGCACCGCCAGGTGGATGGCCACCAGCGACGAGGAGCACGCCGTGT
This sequence comes from Saccharothrix sp. NRRL B-16314, assembly GCF_000716595.1. GTDB lineage: Bacteria > Actinomycetota > Actinomycetes > Mycobacteriales > Pseudonocardiaceae > Actinosynnema. The sequence continues at coordinate 91,968 of NZ_JNXC01000030.1, read as the reverse complement.
CCACCGACACCGCCGGCCCTTCCAGCCCCAGCACGTACGCCACCCGCCCGGACGCGACGCTGGTGGCGTTGCCCTCGCCCAGGTAGCCCTCGTAGCCCGCCGGGGCGCGCTCCAGGAGACGGCTGCCGTAGTCCGCGCCCGACACGCCGAAGTAGACGCCGGCCTCGGCACCGGCCAGCGACCGCGGGTCGACACCGGACCGTTCCAGTGCTTCCCAGGAGACCTCCAGCAGCAGCCGCTGCTGCGGGTCCATCGCCGCCGCCTCACGCGGGTTGATGCCGAAGAACGCCGCGTCGAACCCCGCGACGTCGTCGATGAAGCCGCCCTCCCGCACGTAGGAGCGGCCCTCCGCACCGACCTCGGGGTCGTACAGGTTCGGGTTCCAGCCCCGGTCTCCCGGCAGGCCGGACACCACGTCGAGGTTCCGGGTGACCACGTCCCACAGGTCGTCGGGTGACGTGACGCCACCCGGGTAGCGGCAGCCCATGCCCACGATCGCGATCGGTTCGGTGGCACGCCCCTCCACGTCGGCCAGCCGCGTGCGTAAATCCTTAAGCTCGCCCGCGGCCTTCTTCAGGTAGGCGCGGAGGTCGTTCTCGTTCGACATGTGCTCCCCCGTAGTCAGTTGCCGTCGATCAGCTGGAACAGCGCGGCGTCGTCGGCCAGGTCGAGGTCGTCGGCGTCGCCGGTGCCGCGCACCACCCGTTCGAGCGCGCCGATCCGGCGCAGGAACGTGACCTTCACCTGGTCGTCCAGCGCCGTGCCCGCCGACGTGCGTTCCAGTTCGGTCAGCAGCGACATCAGCTTCAGCTCGGCCGCGCCGCCGTCGTCGTCGCCGTCCGGTGTCACCTGCTGCCGCACGTACTGGGCGAGCCGCGTGGGCGTGGGGTGGTCGAAGACGCTGGTGGCGGGCAGGTTGAGCCCGGTGGCGGCCTGGAGCCGGTTGCGGAACTCGACGCCGGACAGCGAGTCGAAGCCGAGTGCCTTGAACGTCTCGTCGGGTGTGATCTCACCGCTGCTCTCGTGCCCGAGCACGATCGCCGCCTGGGTGCGGACGAACTCCAGCACGATCCGGTCCTGCTCGGCCGCCGGGCGACCGGTGAGCTGCGAGGCCAGCTTCGACAGGCCCTGCCCGGTCACCACGTCGTCCACCACCCGGCGCGCTCGCACGAGTCGGCGCAGCACGTCCGGCACCGCGCCGGACGCCGCGATCGCCTGCGTGTCCAGCCTGGCCGGCACCACGGTCGGGTGACCGGTGGGTCATGGCCGGCGGTCAACTCGTGCAGGTTCCACGCCGCGTCGACCTTCGACCGCAACACCACCGACCACTGCTCATCAGACAAGTCCGTGAACACACCATCGGCCAACACACCCGCCGCGTGCACCACACCCGTCAACGACACACCGTCCAACACCTCCCCCAGCGCCACACGATCGGCGACGTCACAAGCGGCGACCCGCACCCGCGCACCCGCCGATTCCAGCTCCGCCACCAGGTCCGGGGCGTCACCGGTGCGGCTGACCAGCAGCAGGTCTCGCACCCCGTGCTCGGCGACCAGGTGCCTGGCCACCAACCCGCCCAGCACGCCGGTGCCGCCGGTGATCAGCACGGTGCCGGCGGGGTCGAGCGGGCGCGGGATCGTCAGGGCGACCTTGCCGACGTGCCGGGCCTGCGACATGAACCGGTACGCCTCCGGCACCCGCCGCACGTCCCACGCCGACACGGGCAACGGTGCCAGCAACCCGGCGTGGAACAGCTCCATCACCGCCGCAAGCATCTCCCCCAACCGCTCGATGCTCACGTCGAGCAGCCGGAACGGCTGGTACCGGACCCCCGGGTGGTCGGCGGCGACCTGCTCGGCCGCACGCAGATCGGTCAGCCCCATCTCCACGAACCGCCCACCGCGCGACAGCAACCGCAACGACGCGTCGGTGAACTCGTGCGCCAGCGAGTTCACCACCACGTCGGCCTCACCGAACTTCTCCTCGAAGTCCAACGACCGCGAACTCGCGATGTGGTCGTCGTCGATCCCCAACGACCGCAACACTCCCCACTTGCCGGGACTCGCGGTCGCGAACACCTCCAGACCCCACAGCCGGGCAAGCGCGATCACGGCCATCCCCACACCGCCGGTGGCCGAATGCACGAGCACGCGCTCCCCCTGCCGCACATCGGCCAGGTCACGCAACGCGTGGTAGGCGGTCAGGTACACCGCGGGCACCACCGCGGCCTGGCTGAACGACCACCCGTCCGGAATCCTGGCCAGCAACCGGTGATCCACCGCCACCGACGAGCCGAGGCCGGGGAACACACCGAGCACCCGCTCACCGGGAGCGAAACCCGTCACCCCCGGTCCGACCTCGACCACCACCCCGGCGCCTTCGCCACCGATCACCGCGTCAGGCGTCGGGTACATGCCCAACGCGATCAGCACGTCCCGGAAGTTCACCCCCGCAGACCGCACCCCCACCCGCACCTCACCAGGTGCAAGCTCACCCGACGAGGTCGGACGGGCCACCAGGTTGTCCGACGTCAACGTGCCGGCACCGACGACCTCCAACGCCCAGTCCCCGTCGGGCAACCCGACGACCAGGTCGCGACCGCGCCGCACCACCCTCGGCACGCGCGCTTCCCCGCGCCGCAGTGCCAGCTGTGACTCACCGGTGGCCAGCGCGGCGGTCACGCCGTCGTCCACCACCGCCCAGTCGTCGACGTCGACGAGGAGCACCCGGCCGGGGTTCTCGGTCTGCACCGAGCGGACCATCCCCCACACACCGGCCTCGGCCAACCCGGGCAGCGGGTCGGACCCGTCGGTGCCGACCGCGCCCGAGGTGACCACGACCAGGCGGCGTCCCGCACCGTCCTGCGTGGCCAGCCACTCGCGCACCTCGGCCGCCGCGGCGAGCAGGCCGGCGTCGGCTCGCAGGACGTCGGCCTCCTCGACGGTCGCCGCGGGCACCGCGAGCGGCAGCCAGTCCACGCCGAACAGCTCGTCGTCGGGCGCACCGGCACCGAGATCGGCCAGCGCCACGGCCCGAAGACCCAGGCCGGCCTGCAGGACCGGCCGACCGGCGAAGTCCTCCAGCAGCAGGCCGACCACGCCGTCGCCCGCAGCGGTCACCCTGGCGCGCAACGCCTTCGCGCCGACGCCGAACACCTCGACGTCCTCCCAGGTGAACGGCAGCAGCACCGCGCCGGGCGCGACGGGCAGGTCGAGGCACGTGACGGCCTGCATGGCGGCGTCCAGCAGCGCCGGGTGGATGGTGAACGCGCCGGCCTGCTCCCGCAGCTGCTCCGGCAGCTCGACCTCGGCGCACACCGCACCGTTCCCGCTCCACACCTCCGTCATCCCCCGGAACGCCGGCCCGTACCGGTATCCCAGCTCCAGCGCGCGCTCGTAGGTGGCTGCCACGTCGACCGCCCGCATCCCGGCCGGTGGCCAGGAGGTGTCCGCCGGCGTGGGCGCGGTGCCGCCATCGGGCACGAGCACGCCTTGGGCGTGCAGCGTCCACCCGCCGTCCTCGACGCCTTCCGGCCGCGAGTGGATCGACACGCCGCGTCCCTGGCCGTCCACGGGGCCGACCGCCACCTGGACGTGCACCCGGCCCCGTTCCGGCACGGTCAGCGGCGCCTGCAGGACCAGTTCGCGGACGACACCGCACCCGGCCCGGTCGCCCGCGAACAGCGCGAACTCCACGAGGGCCGCGCCGGGCACGAGCACGACGTCACCGACCGCGTGGTCGGCCAGCCACGCGTGGGAGTCCAACCCGATCCGCCCGGTGAACACCAGCCCACCCGACGACGGCTGCTCCACCACCGCGCCCAGCAGCGGGTGCTCGCACGACGTCACCCCGAGACTCCCGGCGTCACCAGCCGTGGCCTCGGCGTTCAGCCAGTACCGCTTGTGCTCGAAGGCGTACGTGGGCAGGTCCAGGTGCGTCGCGTCACCGAGCACCGCGTTCCACGCCACCGGCAGGCCACTCGTGTCGGCCTGCGCCACCGACGTCAGGAACCGGTGCGCGCCGCCGTCGTCGCGCCGCAGCGTGCCGCCGACGAAGTACCGGTCCTCCTCGGACGCCACGGCCTCGCAGTTCTCCTGGACGCCCACCGTCAGCACCGGGTGCGGGCTGATCTCCAGGAATCGGCGGTACCCCCGCGCGTAGGCGGCCTGGACGGCGAGGTCCAACCGGACGGGCTCACGCAGGTTGCGGTACCAGTAGTCCGCGTCGAGCAGGCCGGGGTCGGCGAGTCCGCCGACGACGGTGGAGAAGAACTCCGCCACGGACGCCGCGTCGGGCCGCACCGAACCGAGTCCGGCCCGCAGCGACCGCTCGACGGCGTCGATCTGCGGCGAGTGGGAGGCGTAGTCCACGGGAATCCGGCGGGCGCGAACGCCCTCCGCTTCGCAGTACGCCAGCAACTCCTCCAGCGCCGCGGCTTCGCCCGACACGACGGTGCTCGCCGGGCTGTTGACCGCCGCCACCCCGACGCGATCCGGCCACTGCGCGAGCACCTTCAGCACGTCGGCCTCGGGCAGCGGCACCGACACCATGCCGCCGGCGCCGGAGATGTCCCGCACCGCCCGGCTGCGCAGGGTCACGATGCGGCACGCTTCACGCAGCGGGAGGATCCCGGCGACGTGCGCGGCGGCGACCTCACCCTGCGAGTGGCCGATCACCGCGTCCGGGACGACGCCCAGCTCCTTCCAGGCCGCCGCGAGCGCGACGTACATCGCGAACGTCACCGGCTGCACCACGTCCACGGCGTCCAGCCCGTGCCCGCCGCGCACCACGTCGAGCAGGTCCCAGTCGACGAACTCCTTCAGCGCCTCGGCGCACTCGCCCAGCGCCCGCGCGAACGCGGGCCAGGTCTCCAGCAGCTCCCGGCCCATGCCCGTCCACTGGGAGCCCTGTCCCGGGAAGACGAACACGGTCTTGTCGCTCGCGAGCGCCAGTCCGGTGAGCACGTTCGGCGCGTCCTCCCCGGACACGACCGCGTCCAGTCGCCGCGTCAGCTCCCCGGTGTCCGAACCCAGCAGCACGGCCCGGTGCGGGAACGACGACCGCTTCGCCAGCGCCGCCGCCACGTCGACCGCGTCGGTGCCGGGCCTACCGTCCAGGAAGTCGTGCAGCCGGCGTGCCTGCCCGACCAACGCCTCCTGGCTGCGCGCCGACAGCACCCACGGGATCGGACCGGTCTCGTCCGCCGAGGTCCGCGCACCGGGGTTCACCGGTTCCGGTGCGGACGTTTGGGGCGCTTCTTCCAGGATCACGTGCGAGTTCGTGCCGCTGATGCCGAACGACGAGACTCCGGCTCGGCGCGGGTGGCCGTTGCGCGGCCAGTCGTGGTTCTCCCGCAACAACTCCACCGCGCCGGCCGACCAGTCGATCTGGGTGCTCGGCGTGTCCACGTGCAGGGTCGCCGGCAGCACGCCGTGCCGCATCGCCTGCACCATCTTGATCACGCCCGCCACGCCGGCAGCGGCCTGGGTGTGCCCGAGGTTCGACTTCACCGACCCCAGCCACACCGGGACGTCACGGCCCTGGCCGTAGGTGGTGAGCAACGACTGCGCCTCGATGGAGTCGCCGAGTGGTGTGCCGGTGCCGTGCGCCTCCACGACGTCGACCTCGCCCGCCGTCAACCCGGCATTGGCCAACGCCTGCCGGATCACCCGACGCTGCGCCGGACCACTGGGCGCCGTCAACCCGTTCGACGCACCGTCCTGGTTGATCGCCGAACCACGCACCACCGCCAACACCCGATGACCGAGACGACGCGCGTCCGACAACCGCTCCAACACGACCACACCGGCGCCTTCCGCCGGCCCGAAACCGTTGGCGCGGTCGGAGAACGCCTTGCACCGGCCATCCGGCGCCAACCCGCGCAACTGCGAGAAGCCGACGTAGGTGGACGGCAGCGAGATCACGGTCGCCCCGCCGACGAGCGCCAGCGAGCAGTCACCCGTCCGCAATCCCTGCACACCGAGGTGCAGCGCCACCAACGACGACGAGCACGCCGTGTCCACCGACACCGCCGGCCCCTCCAGCCCCAGCACGTACGCCACCCGCCCGGACGCGAGGCTGGGCAGCGTGCCCGCCACGAGGTGCCCGGCGTAGCCGTCGCGCTCGGTGTAGATCCGGGGCGCGTACTCCTCGTAGAAGATGCCGGTGTAGGTGCCGGTGTCCGTGCCCTTCAACGACTTCGGGTCGATGCCGGCGTGTTCCAGCGCCTCCCAGGACACCTCCAGCAACAACCGCTGTTGCGGGTCCATCGCCGCCGCCTCACGCGGGCTGATCCCGAAGAACCCCGCGTCGAAGTCACCCGCGTCATGCAGGAAAGCACCCTCGCGCACGTACGACTTGCCCTCGACGCCGATGTCGGGGTCGTAGAGCCCTTCCACGTCCCAGCCCCGGTCGGACGGGAAACCGGTGACCGCGTCACGCCCTTCGACGAGCATGTCCCACAGCTCCTCGGGGCTCGTCACACCCCCCGGGAACCGGCACCCCATGCCGACGACGGCGATCGGTTCAGCCGCCTGCTCCCGCACTTCTGACAGCCTGGCGCGCAGCGACTGGTTCTCCGCGAGCGAGTTCCGCAGCGCGGAGACGAGACGTTCCTCGGTAGCCATGACACTCCCCCATCACACTGAGTCAGCGGACCGTTTCCGGTGAACGCAGGTGGAACCACTTCTCGTTCGGCCGGCGGGTGAGCCGCCAGTAGTTGACGCTCGATCCCGGCCAGGCCTGCCGGTTGTGCCCGGTGCGGTCCAGGAACCAGCTGTCGCAGCCGCCGGAGTTCCACACCGACTTGGCGAGCCGGGCGTGGAGGCGCCGGTTGAACTCGCGTTCGACCTCGGCCCGGATCTCGAACGACCGCGCGCCCCGCGCCCGCATCACGCGGACGCACTCGGCGATGTAGTGCGCCTGCGCCTCGATCACGAACAGGATCGACTGGCTGCCGCCGCCGGAGTTCGGGCCCATCATGAGGAAGAAGTTGGGGAAGCCCGCGATGGTGGTGCCCAGGTGGGCGCGCATGCCGTCGCGCCAGGCCTCCTGGATCGTCAGGCCGCCGCGCCCCGTGATCCGCTCCTCCGCGAGCCGGTTGTCCGTGGCGAAGCCCGTCGCCAGGATCACCACGTCCGCCTCGACGACCTCGCCGTTCCGGGCGCGGAAGCCGGTCTCGGTGAACTCGGCGATGCCGGAGTCGAGCAGCGTCACGTCGTCGCGCATCAGGGCCGGGTAGTAGTCGCTGGACAGCAGGATGCGCTTGCAGCCGATCGTGTAGTCCGGCGTCAGCTTCGCGCGCAGCTCCGGATCGGGGACCTGCTTGTCCAGCAGCCGCAGCGAAACCAGCCTGAACGCCTTCAGCAACGGCGGGTGCATGAACGCGATGATCGCGAGCTCGTGCGTCCAGTACGCGATGTTGCGGTACACTTTCTGGCTGAACGGCAGCACCCGGAACAGGAACTTCTCGACCCTGCTGACGCGCCGGTTCGGCTTGGGCAGCACCCATTGCGGTGTGCGCTGCACGACGTGCACGTGCTCGGCCTGGCCCGCGATGGCCGGCACGATCTGCACGGCGCTGGAACCGACGCCCACCACCGCGACCCGCTTGCCGGTCAGGTCGAGGTCGGGGTTCCACTGCGCCGAGTGCACGATGTCGCCGCGAAAGGTCTCCTCGCCCTTGAACTTCGGGATGTTCGGGTTGTGCAACGCGCCGATCCCGGCGATGACGACCCTCGGCGTGAGCACCTGGCCCCCGGACAGCAGGACCTGCCAGCGGTCGGTGGTGTCGTCGTAGGTGTAGGACATGACCTCGGTGCCGAACCGGGTGACGCGTCCCAGGCCGTAGGAGTCGAACACGCCTTCGATGTAGGAGCGGATCTCCGGCTGGTCGGCGTACATCAGCTCCCAGTCGTGCTTGGGGGCGAAGGAGTACGAGTACATGGTGGACATGACGTCGCAGGCGGAGCCCGGATAGGTGTTGTACCGCCACGTCCCGCCCACGCCGTCCGCCTTCTCCAGGATCACGAAGTCCCGGATGCCCCGCTTGAGCAGGTTGACGGCGGCGCAGATACCGGACAGGCCCGCGCCGACGATCACGATCTCAGGGTTGTCCGTCACGGGACCGTCACCTCTCGCCGGCGAAGCACTCGGGGGCGGGGCTCGGCACGACCACCGAGATGGGTCGCGGCACGACTTCGAGCCGGTAGGAGCTGTGCGGCCCGGTTTCCAGCTCGCCGTCGTGCTCCAGCTTCATCGGCGCGCCGTCGGTCCGCTCCAGGCGAGCGGTGCGCCCGCGGCCGTAGTGCACGCCGGCGACGTCGGTGATGTCGCCGGTCAGGGCCGCGGTGGCGAGCTCCTCCACCGACGCGGAGGAGTCGATCACGCAGACGTCCAGCAGGCCGTCGTCGACGAGCGAGTGCGGCAGCATCTTCAGCAGGCCGCCGCGGTAGCGGACACCGCCCACGATGGCGAGCAGCGTGTCGCACTCGCACAACACCTCGTCGTCCACCAGGACCCTGCCGGGATAGGGCACGTAGGTGGTGAGCACCTGCAACGCGGCGGTGAGCAGCCGTTCCCGCCCGGTCAGCGGCAGCGTCGGCGCGATCACCAGGCACTCGGGCACCGCGCCGGTGGAGACGCCGAGCAGGGTGGCGGTGTCCAGCTCGGCGAGGTGGACGAGGTCCATCGGCCTGATCTCGAACCGGCGCTCGGTGAAGACCGCCGACACCACCTCCGGCCACGGCAGGTCGTCCCACAGCCCGCGGAAGTTGGAGTTCCCGGTGCCGGCGGGAGCGATCAGCAGGGCCGGCGACGTGGGCACTGCGGCCACGCCACGAGCCACCTCGCCCGCCGTGCCGTCGCCGCCGATCGCGACCACCACGTCGCGTTCCTGGCGGGTCGCCGCCTCCACGGTGCAGCGGGTGCCGTCCTCGGGGCCCGCGGTCCGGATGACCTCCAGTTCGATGCCGCGCTCGGCTTCCAACGCCGCGACGAAGTCGTCGGTCGGACCGCCGGCGGTCTTGTTCACCACTGCGAGTACGCGCATGGTTCCCCCTTTGTCAGATCAGATTCGCGACCGTGGCCAGGCTGAACACCAATGACGGCGAAACGCGGTTCTCGAAGGCGATGTAGTCGGGAACCAGGTAGGTCGGGTTCCACTTCATCTTGTACTCGAGCTGGCTCTGCGCCGGGTAGAGGAAGTCCCCCTTCCTCGCCAGCCACCCGAAGAGCCGGTCGATGCGCGGGTGGGCCGTTCCCAGGCCGTGCTCGGCGGCGAGGCCGGTGAACGGGGTGAAGCCGAAGTGCAGGCAGCGCACGCCTTCCGCGCGGAACTTCCCGATCGCGCAGGCGTTGATCGCCTCCATCACGCCGGGCGGCGCGTCGGGCAACCGGCGGCTGAGGTCGTGCAACCAGCCCTCGTGCTCGCCGTAGACCGGGGAGAACGAGATGTAGGCGATGGGACGACCGTCCACCTTGGCGAGGAACAGTCGGCGCAGGTTTTGCGCGGGACCGCCGACCTCGCCGACCATGAACTCCAGCTCTTTGGTGAAGCGCCCTTTCGACCGCAGCCACTTCGCGTCGATCGCGGCGAGCGCGGCCTCGTTCCCGTCCAGTCCCGCCTCGACCACTTCGACGCCGAGCCGGTCCGCGCGGGAGATCTTGTTGCGCAGCTTCACGAACTTCTTGCCGCGCAGCGAGAAATCAGCGAGTTCGACGCCGTAGGACATGCCGAGCTGGTTCACGCGCAGGCCCCGGTCGGCGAAGAGGGCCGCGTCCGCACCCGGGATCTGGACCGCGGCCACCGCACGTCCTGCCCGGTGGGCGGCCACGCGGAACCTGTCCAGCAGCTCGCCCCGGTCGGCGGCGTCCGCGATCGGCCCGCCGAACCCGATCCAGTGCCGCCGCACCTCGCGGTAGCAGACGACGCCGTCGATCCCGTCGTCCCGGAAGTACCGGTTGCCCTCGTTGAGCGCGAGGAAGCCGCTCGGGTTGTCCGAGTACTTCCCGAGCAGCCCCAGGACGTACTGCTGATCGTCGGTGAGCAAGGTCAGCCCTTCGCCAGGATCGACGACAACTCGCGTGCGATGTACCCGACCAGCTCGGCGGGGGTCGCGTAGTCGAACGCCACCGTCGGCGGCATCCTCATGCCGGTGAGCGCGGTGAGCCCGTTGCGGAACTCGATCGCGCTCAGCGAGTCGAATCCCATGTCCTCGAAGCGGCCGTCGAGGTCGACGTCCTGCGCGCCGGCGTGGCCGAGCACCGCCGCCAGCTCTTCCAGCACGACCTCCTGCACCCGTTGGTGCCGCTGCTCGGGGTCCAAGCCGGCCAGCTCGGCCAGCAGGTCGTCCTGCGGCACGGGGTCCGCGGCCTTTCGTGGTCCGCGCAGCAAGGTGAGCAGGCCGGTGCGGTCACTCGTCTCCCGCAACCGCGCGAGGTCCAGGTCGGCGGCGACGAGGTGAGCGGCCCCGTCGGCCACCGCCCGGTCGAACCGCGCCAGCGCGTGGCGTCGCGGCATCGGGCGCACACCCCAGCGCCGCAGCCGGGACACGGACTCCGCGTCAAGTCCGTCCGCCATGCCGCCGTCCCACAGCCCCCACGCGAGCGACTGGGCGGGCAGGCCGGCCGCTCTGCGGTGGCAGGCGAGCCCGTCGAGGAACGCGTTGGCCGCCGCGTAGTTCGCCTGACCCGGCGAGCCGATGAGCGCGGCGAGGGACGAGCACAGGACGAAGAAGCCGACGTCACCGGCCAGTTCGTGCAGGTGCCACGCACCGTCCACCTTGGCCCGCAGCACGGTGTCCAGGCGATCGGCAGTCAGCGCGTCGAAGGTGACGTCGTCCAGCACACCGGCCGCGTGCACCACACCGCTGAGTGGTCCGGTCTTCTCCAACAGCGCGGCCACGGCAGCGCGATCGGCGAGGTCGCACGAAATCCACTCGACCGCGATGCCGAGGTCGGCGAACCCGTCGAGCACGTGTCGGCGCGGCTCGCGGCTCACCAGCACCAGCCGGGAGGCGCCGGACAGCTCGGCGACGCGGCGGGCCAGCGCGGCGCCGACAGTGCCGGTTCCGCCGGTGACGAGCACGGTCCCACCGGTCTTGGCCGGAGGGGGTGAGTCCGACCGGCCGGCGGGCACCAGCCGTGCCGTGTGGCACCGTCCGCCCCGGATCGCGACCTGGTCCTCGTCACCGCGGGCCAGGGCGCCCAGCACGGCGGTCGCGGGCTGTTCGTCCACGTCGACCAGGACGAGGCTGCCGGGGTGCTCGTTCTGCGCCGACCGCAGCAGTCCCCACACCGCCGCGGTCACCGGGTTCACCTGCTCGTCCGTCACCTGCACGGCGGCGCGGGTCAGCACGACCAGCCTGGCCGTGCCGCCGCGGTTGTCCGTCAACCAGGCCCGCACGTCCCGCACCACGTCGTGCAGGGCGATCCGCAGCACGCTCAGGTCGCCGTCCCACTCGTCCTCGCACTTGAGCACGTCGAAGTCACCGGCGGCGTCCCCTTCAGGCAGGTCGAACGGACTCCAGTCGAGCCGGTGCAGCGTGTCGTCGTGGGGGCGGAGCTGGTCGGGGGCGACGCCGCGCAGCGTGACCGCCCGCACCCGGGCGACCAGCCTGCCCGCCGGGTCGTCCAGCGCGATCGTGACGCGATGGCCGGCGGCACGGGTCGCACGCACGCGCAGTCGGGTCGCGCCGGTCGAGCACACCTCGACGTGCTCCCAGGCGAACGGCAGCAGCACCTGCTCGTCATCCGCGGTGAGGCCGAGCAGCGCGGTGGCCTGGAGCGCCGCGTCCAGCAGTGCGGGGTGGACGGCGAACCCGGCCGCGGTCGACCGGGCCTGCTCCGGCAGGACGACGTCGGCGAAGACCTCGTCCGCGCGGCGCCACGCGGCGGTGAGCCCCTGGAACACCGGTCCGTAGCGGTAGCCGAGCTCGCGCGACCGCTCGTAGAACGCGGCGAGGTCGACGGGTTCCGCGTCGGGCGGCCACGGTGAGCGGTCGTGTTCGGGCGAGGTGCCCGCGGCGGGACCGACCACGCCACGCGCGTGACACGTCCACGCACCCCGGTCCGCCTCCGGCCGCGAGTGGATCGACACCGAACGCTCGTCCTCGCCGTCTGCTCCATCCGGCCCGAGCACCACCTGCACGTGCACGCCGCCGCGTTCGGGCAGCACGAGCGGCGCCTGGAGCACCAGTTCACGCACCACCGGGCACCCGGCCCGGCCAGCGGCGGCCAGGGCGAGTTCGACCAGGGCCGCACCCGGCAGCAGGACCACGTCGCCGATGGCGTGCCCGGCCAGCCACTCGTGCGCGTCCAGCCCGATCCGCCCGGTGCACACCACTTCGCCCGAACCGGCCTGGTCGACCACGGCGCCCAGGAACGGGTGCTCGGCCGCGTGCGCGCCGAAGCTGCCCGCGTCCCCGCCCGCCGGCAGCGGGTCGAGCCAGTAGCGCTTGCGGGTGAAGGCGTAGGTCGGCAGGTCCACGACCGGCCGCCGTCCGATCAACGCGCGCCAGTCCACCGCGCCGCCGCCTGCGAACACGGCGCCGAGCCCGTCGACCAGCGAGGCCACCTCGTCCTTGCCGCCACGCTGCAACGCGATCGCCGCGGGCGGTCCGATCAGCGCGGACAGCCCGCTGCCCGGCCCCACTTCCACGAACCGCGCAGCGGGATCGTCCGCGAGCACCGTCGCCACGGCGTCGCCGAACCGCACCGCTTCCCGCACGTGGCGCACCCAGTAGTCGGCGGTGCCGTAGCCGTCTCCGGCCACCTGCCCGTCCACGTTCGACACCAGAGGGATGCGTGGAGCGCCGGCGGTCACCCCGGCCGCCACCGCCCTGAACTCCGCCAGCACCGGCTCCATCAACACCGAGTGGAATGCGTGGCTGACGGCCAACCGCTTGGACCGCACCCCGAGCCGTTCCACGACGGCGAGCACTTCGGCCTCGTCGCCGGACAGCACCGCGGACTCCGGCCCGTTCACCGCCGCGAGCCCCACCCGTGCGGTCAGCAGGGGCGTGACCTCGTCCTCGGACGCGCGGACCGCCACCATCGCACCGCCGGGTGGCAACGCCGCCATCAGCCGGGCGCGTGCCAGCACGAGCGTCACCGCGTCCGTCAACGACAGCACTCCGGCCACGTGCGCCGCCGTGATCTCGCCCAGCGAATGGCCCAACACCACGTCCGGCGTCACGCCCAGCGACTCCAGCAACGCGACCAGGGCCACCTCGACCGCGAACAGGCCTGGTTGCGCGAACGACGTCATGTCCAGCGCGTCGGCGTCGGCACCCCACAGAACGTCCTTCAGCGGCAGTCCACCGGCGGCCTCCACGGCGTCGAACTTCTCCGCGAACACCGGGAACGCCTCGTACAGCGCACGCCCCATGCCCAACCGCTGCGCGCCCTGGCCGGGGAACGCGAACACCACCCGGCCACCGGGCGCCGCCTTCCGCTGTCCCACCGCGTCCAACCGCGTGAGGAATTCTTCGACGGTGCCGCCCACGAGCACTTCCCGGTGCTCGAACGCGGTCCGCCCGGCCAGTGCGGCGGCCACGTCGGCCGTATCCACCTCCGGCCGCCCGACCACGAACTCCTTCAGCCTGCGCGCCTGCCGCACCAAAGCCTCCTGGCTGCGCGCGGACAGCACCCACGGCACCACGGCCGGGCGCTCCCGCACGTCGGCCCCGTCCCCGTCGTCGAACTGCGCCTCCTCCAGGATCAGGTGCGCGTTCGTGCCGCTGAACCCGAACGACGACACGCCCGCACGCCTCGGACGACCGTCACGCGGCCAGTCCCGGTTCTCCCGCAACAGCTCCACCGCACCGGACGACCAGTCGACGTGCCCGCTCGGCGTGTCGACGTGCAGCGTCGCGGGCAGCACGCCGTGCCGCATCGCCTGCACCATCTTGATCACACCCGCCACACCGGCCGCGGCCTGCGTGTGCCCGATGTTCGACTTCACCGACCCCAGCCACAACGGCGCCACGCGATCCTGCCCGTAGACCGACTGCAGCGCCTGCGCCTCGATCGGATCGCCCAGCGGCGTGCCGGTGCCGTGCGCCTCCACCGCGTCCACATCGGACGGTCGCAGTCCCGCACCGACCAGCGCGCGCCGGATCACCCTGCGCTGCGCCGGACCACTCGGCGCGGTCAACCCGTTCGTCGCGCCGTCCTGGTTGACCGCCGACCCCCGGATCACCGCCAACACCCGGTGACCGAGACGACGGGCGTCCGACAACCGCTCCAGCACCACCACACCGACGCCCTCGGCGGGACCGAACCCGTCGGCGCGGTCGGAGAAGGCCTTGCACCGACCGTCCGGCGCCAGCCCGCGCAACTGCGAGAAGTCCAGGAACATCACGGGCGAACCCATGACCGTCACACCACCGGCGAGCGCCAGCCCGCATTCACCGCCGCGCAGCCCCTGCACGGCCAAGTGCAGCGCCACCAGCGACGACGAGCACGCCGTGTCCACCGAGACGGCAGGCCCTCCCAGGCCGAGCGCGTACGCCGCCCGGCCCGCCACCACGCTGATCGAGTTGCCCTCGGTCATGTTGCCCCACAGACCGGGCGGCACCGCCGCGCTCAGCCGCGCGCCGTAGTCCGCGCCCGCCACCCCGACGTAAGTTCCGGTCTCCGACCCCTTCAGCGACCGGGGGTCGAAACCCGCGTTCTCCAGGGCCTCCCAGGACACTTCGAGCAACATCCGCTGCTGCGGGTCCATCGCCGCCGCCTCACGCGGGCTGATCCCGAAGAACCCCGCGTCGAAGTCCGCCGAGTCGTAGACGAAACCGCCGTCGCGCACGTAGGACTTGCCCTCGACGCCGATCGCGGGGTCGTACAGGTCCGCGACGTTCCAGCCGCGGTCGTCCGGCCACGCCGAGATCACGTCCCTGCCCTGCGCCACCACGTCCCACAGGCTGTCGGGCGAGGTGACACCGCCCGGGTAGCGGCAGCCCATGCCCACGATGGCGATCGGCTCGGCCCGCTGCCCCTCCACCTCGGCCAGCCGCGCGCGCAGCGACTGGTTCTCCACCACCGAGCTGCGCAGCGCCGAAACCAGGCGTTCCTCGGTCGTTGTCATGCGGCCGTCCTCCCCCTTCCCAGCGGTCCGCGCTCTACGCGACCAGTGACTTCTCGTTCTTCACGGCTTTCCAGTCGACCCCGGTCGGGTCGAACGCGGCGTACTCGCGCTCGAACTTCTCGAACACCGGGTGCTTGACGGGGTCGAACGCCACCCCCAGCGGCTTGGGGTAGTTGTTGAACATGAAGCGGTCGATGAACAGGTGCGTCGGGATGCCCAGCAGCGCCCACTGCCAGCCGAAGACGGCGACGTAGCCGATCATGACGAGACCCTGCGTCACGAAGCTGTGCAGGAAGTTGTAGACGTGGTAGTACGCCTTGGCGATCTGGCCGTCCCGGCTGCGCTTGTACGCCCAGAGCGCGGGCACGGTGCCGATGAGGTCGATGTAGGCGAACAGCAGGACGGCCTGGAGCACGTCCAGCTCGGACCAGTGGCTGATCATCAACCACATGCAGACGACGAACCCGAGCGCGTACTCGGCCCGCGCGTGCAGCACGGTCGAGCGGGTCCAGAAGTGGTTCAGGGTATCCATGGTCTCCCGATCTAGGCGAGGACGACACCGTCGAAGAGCTTGCCGATGATCCGGCTCATCGCCTGGCGCAGCACGCGGATCGCCACCGGCTCGATGATCGCCTCCAGGCTGGGCACCCCGAAGTCGAAGTGGGCGGTGAAGGTGAGCAGCACGTCACCGTCGCGAGTGGACACCACCCAGTCGCCCTCGAACACGTCGAAGTCGCCGGAGACCTGCTCGAACCTGATCGTGCACTTCTCGTCGTCGAAGTAGTCCCGCTCGGACCAGCGCAGCAGGCCGTTGCGGAAGAAGATCTCCCAGTGGGTGATGGCCTCGCCGGGCTCGTCCACCGCCTCGGTGACGACGGACTTCACCTGCTCCGGCGCGTACTTCACGTAGACGTCCGAGTCCTTCAGCCGTTCGTAGACGTCGGCGGCCTGCCAGTCGGGCACGACGGCCTCGACGGTGACGGTCTGCATGGTGCCCTCCGGTCAGTACGAGCCGAGTGAGTCGAACCCGCGGCGCACGGCTCGTTCGATGGTCCTGATCTCGGACTCCTCGATGACCGCCGGCGGGGTGAGCCGGATGACCGTCGGGTTGTTGTTGGAGTGGTTGGCCATCACGCCGTGCTCGATCAGGGCCAGCACCATCTCGCCCGCGTAGCCGCCGTCGGAGAACTCGATGCCGAGCAGCAGGCCCGCGCCGCGGACTTCCTCCACCACACCGGCCGGAGCAGACGCCGCGGCCTCCCGGAAGCTCGCCAGCAGCCTGCGGCCGATGCGATCGGCGGCACCGACGATGTCGTCCTTGCGGATCACGTCGATCGTGGCCAGCGCGGCGGCCGTGGCCACCGGGGAGCCGCCGAACGTGGACTGGTGCAGCAGCGGGTCCTTCTCGAACGGCGCGTAGGCCTCGTTGGTCGCCAGCACGGCCGCGATCGGGATCACCCCACCGGACAGCGTCTTGCCGACCAGCATCACGTCGGGCGCGACGTCCTGGCCGCTGATCCCCCACATCCGCCCCACCCGGCCCATGCCGGTGAGGATCTCGTCCACGATGAGGAAGCAGTCGCGTTCGGCGCAGATGCGCGACACCGCGGCCAGGTAGCCGGGATCGGGGATGACCACCCCTCCCTCGCCCTGCACCGGCTCCACGATGAAGCACGACGGTGGAGCGCCCGCTAGCGCACGGTCGAGCGCCTCGGCGTCACCGAACGGAACCTCGGCCACGTCGGGCATCAACGGCCGGAACGGCTCCTGGTAGACCGGGCGCGCGCTCACGCTCAGCGCGCCGAGCGTCCGGCCGTGGTAGCCGCCGACGGTGGTGACGATGCGCCGGTACCCGTTGACCCTGGCCAGTTTGAGCGCCGTCTCGACCGCCTCCGCACCGGACCCGGCGAAGTAGACCTTCTCCAGGCCGTCCGGCGCGATGTCCACCAGCGCCTCCGCGGCGCGCGGGCTGACGGTGTCGATGAACAGCCGGGCCGACACCGGGTGCCGCCGCACCTGTTCCACGACCGCCGCGACCACGTCCGGGTGGGTCGCGCCGAGCAGGAACACGCCGTACCCGGCGCAGTTCACGAACTCCTTGCCGTCCTCGGTGACGAGCAGCGCCCCGTGCGACTCGCGTTCGACGTGCCCGCCGAGCATCCGCGACATCGCGGCGAGCCTGCTGCCCAGGTTCTTCGCGTAGACCGAGCGGATCTGCTCCTGGTGGTCGATCGTGTCGTTGTGCATGTCCCCCACCTACCTGATCGACATCTCGTTGCCGAGCAAGGACTTCTCCAGCTCCTCGACCACCGACAGGCGGGAGGGCGGGTGGAACGCCAGCGCGTGCACCGCGGAGGCCAGGTAGCTCACCATCGGGTTGGTGATGTACTGCATGCCGCCCAGCGACTCGACGGTCATCTCGACGGAGCGGCGGATCGCGCCCTGCGCCGCGTACCGCGCCATCAGGGCCTGCGGCAGCGACTCCGGCGCCGTGGCCGTCTCGTCCACGACGGTCGCGACGCGTTCGAGGGCCATCGTCGCGACCTCCAGCTCGGAGGCGGCGGCGACCCGGCGTTCGGCGGCGCCCCGGCCCGTCACCAGCAACCGCTCGACCAGCGCGCTCGCCATGCCGAGGTAGGCGGCGGAGATCAGCAGCGTGAACCAGATCAGGCCCTTGGCCTCCAGCGCGTCCAGCGACGCCGTCGCGCTCTCCTCCGGTTTCATCACCAGTTCGTCCGGCACCTCGACGTCGGTGAGGACCACCTCGTCGCTCTCCGCCCCGCGCAGCACGGGAGCCGCCCAGAACGGCTTGGTCGTGATGCCGTCCATCGTCGCGGGGATGACGATCACGCCGATGCCGATCCGCTCGTCACCGTCCACCAGTGCGACGCTGGCCGACATCAGGTCCATCGACTTGGACAGGCTGCACGGCTTCTTGGTCCCGTTGACGATCCAGCCCGTGCCCTTCTTCCGGGCCGTCATCGTCGGAGTCAGGAAACCCTGGCCGGACAGGCCTTCCGCGAACGCGGAGGAGATCAGCAGGCGGTCGTTCGCGATCGCGTCGAGGATCATCCACTCGAAGCCGTCGAAGTTCTCCTCGACCGCCACGAGGGCCGCGACCGAGAAGTTGTGCATGGTCGTCGCGACGGACAACGACGGGGCGAGCGCTCCCAGCGCCCGGACGCAGTGCACGGCCTCCAGCGCTGTCGCCCCGGGCCCGCCGTGCTTCTCCGGCACCAGCAGGCCCGGACCCCCACTGGCGCGGAAGCTCGCGATCCCGCGCGTGCTGTCGCTCTCCAGCTCCTCCGGCCCGATCTCCACCAGGTCGGCGGCCAGGCCGGGCAGCTTGGCGTCCAGCGTGGCCAGGTACTTCTCCGTGAAGTTCATCCACACATCCCGTCTGTTTCGGGGCAGCGCTCCTCGCCGGACCGCTCGGGTCCGGGATCGCGGAGGGCTGGGCTACGAGACCGGGTTACAAGACCGGGTCAGAGAGCAGTGACGCTGGAGAACACCGCGGATCTCGGTTCGACCGCGGTGGCGATGCTGATCGCCTGGAGGTGGCTGGTGCGCAGCACGGGGTAGTGCGCCTCGCCGAACGGGCCGCCGGTGAGGCCGGTCCCGCCGTGCGTCGGCAGCCCGGCGACCTGCCCGATGTGGCTGTCGTTGACCTTGAGGATGCCGCCGTTGCCGAGTCTGCGGCACACGGTGTCGATGACGTGCTCGTCGCGGCTCCACACGGAGTTGCGCAGTCCGTACCGGTTGCGGTTCAAGAACTCCACGCAGTCCAGCAGCAACCGGTGATCGCCGGCGTCGCCCGGGTCGACCACGACGATCGGCAGCAGCGGGAAGAACGTCTCGCGCCGCACGGCGTCCAGGTCCGCGGCGGCGGCGAGGCCGTCGACTCGCAGCAGGGTCGGTTCGATGAACGGGCCCATCTCGTCGGGGCTGCCGTCGACCTCCAGCCGCCGCCCGCCGTGCACCAGTTCCGCGCCCGCTTCGAGCGCGTCCTTCAGCACGACGTCGTAGTCACCCTGCTTCAGCACCGGGGACAGCAACGAGTCGGCGTCCTCGGGATAGCCGGGACGGACCGCGCCCACCGCGTCGACCAGGCCTCGCAACAACGCGGGCGCGACGTCGGCGTGGACGATGGCGTACTTCGGCACCATGCAGATTTGCGACGAGCCGTAAAAACATTCGGTCAACGCCGTGACCGCGTGTTCCACCTCCGCATCGCGCCACACCAGCACACCGTCGTTGCCCGCCAACTCCAGAATTGCTTTCTTACCGCGCGCATGCCATTGGTGACCGATCGCGACACCGCGTTCGGATTCACCGAAGAACATCAGGTCGTCAACGTCATCGCTGTGCAGCCACTGGTCGAGCACTTCGGTCGGCGAAGCGCAGACGACGTTCAGGATGCCGGCCGGGGCGCCCATTTCGGCCAGTACCGGCCACACCATCTCGCGCCAGAACCACGCCGTTCCGAACGGGGCGCTGCGCGGCGCTTTGATGACCACCGAATTGCCTGCCAGGAGGGCGCCCATGGCCAGCAGGGAATTCGCCGTCGCCGCGTTGTGCGGCGGGTGGACGGCCACCACGCCGTCCGCCTTGCGCACGAGCCTGGTCTCCCGCTGCCCGACCCGGCCGATCTCGCAGAGCTGCCGGCGGACGCGGTCCAGGTTCTCCTCCGAGGTCATCTCCAGCGCGCTGGCGACCTCCCAGACCGCCAGCCTCCGCGGATGCCCTTCGGCGATCAACACGTCTGTGAACTGGGCAGTGTGGGCGCGGACCCGCTCGCCGACCGCTCGGGCGAACGCGATGCGCTCGTCGATGCCCGCCGCACCCCAGTCGGGTTGGGCCCGCCGGGCCGCCGCCGCGGCGGCGGCCACCTGCCCGGTCGTGCTGAGGCCGACCCTGCCCGCCACCCTGGGGTCGTCCGTGTCCCGGAGCAGACCCCGGTCCAGATTCCGCTTGAGCTTCAGAACGTTGATCTCATCGCGCAACAACGCACCCGCGCGGACAACGTACAGCCATTTCTCGTGATCTGCGTCGTGTCCATCAATAAGTGATGGAAAACTTAACACCACACCCCCCGGTGATCGAACCTGCACCAACCGAAAAATCGGCTCCCCAACAGCGGAATTCAGGCGCCGGTGGCCACACGCACCGACGAAGCCGGAACTCCCTACTCAGTAAACGAGCAACACGCGAGAAGGTTACGGTCCGATGAGAACAGGTTCCACATCTTTCGGCCGACACGCTCGACCGCTGATTTGTTACCCCCTGGTTCAATTGTCAGCGATCATATGGACGGCCGCATCCGGCTGTCAACCGTGGACCATTCGGCTCCACCTGGAAACACACAATCGGACGAAGCCCGTGACGCAGCGCGTACGAGGCGGGTGAACCGGGGGCGCAACGCCGCCTACCGCGACCGCGCCGTCACACCGCGATCAGGGAGCCGGGACGGCCGCGGCTTCGGGGGTCCGAGCGACGAAACCCTTGCCCGAGAGGCCGAACAGCGTCGCCATCGACGGCACCACCAGGGCGCGCACCACGAACGTGTCCAGCAGGAGCCCCGTGCCGATCGTGAAACCCGCCTGTGCCAACGTCACCACGTCGGAGCTCATCATCGCGAAGAAGCTCGCCGCGAAGATGACGCCCGCCGAGGTGATCACGCCGCCGGTGAGTACGACCGCCTGGCGGATGCCCGCTCTGTCGGCGTTCGGCGCCAGCTCCCGGATGCGTGTCATCAACAGGATGTTGTAGTCCGCACCGGCCGCGACTAGCACGACGAACGTGATCAGCGGCACCGTCCACTCGAGATCGACGCCGACGAGTTCCTGCCACACCAGCACGCTCGCGCCCATGGCCGCCGCGTAGGAGAGCACCACGGACAGCAGGACGTAGAGCGGGGCGAGGAAGCTGCGCATGAGCAGCACCAGGATCAGCAGGACGCACAGCAGCGCGATCGACGCGACGAGCGCGAAGTCCTTCTTGATCAGCCGGTCGGCGTCGGCGTTGACCGCGGCCGGGCCGGCGGCGAGCACTTCGCTGTTCTCCATGGACGTGCCGCGCAACGCGGTTCGCACGGCGTCCTTGACGGCGTCGACCCGTGCGATGGCCTCCGCGCCGAACGGGTCGGTGCCGTCCAGCACCACCAGCCGCGCGGTCCGGCCGTCCGCCGAGAGGTAGTAGTTGCGCGCCAGCGCGAGCCGGGGGTCGTCGATGGCGCCGGCGGGCAGGTAGAAGCCGCCCACGGACGTGTCAGCCGCGTCCTTGCTCGCGTTCAGCAGGAAAGCGGCGGCCCGGTCGAGCCCTTCGACGAACTGCTGCGCGGTCTGCCCGGCCTGCTTCGAGCCGTCGCTGACCTGGTTGGCTCCGTCGGCGACCTTGTCCAGCCCGTCGACGAGCCCGCCGAGCCCTTCCTTGAGCCGCTGCTGGGCGGAGGTGAGCTGGTCGACGCCCGCGTGCGCGGTGCCGATGCCCTCCTGGATCTGCCGCAGGCCGTTCGCCAGGTCGGTGTTGCCCTTCGCCAGCGCGTCCGCGCCTTCCGCCGCCCTCAGCAGGCCCGGCAGGAGCTGGTCGCGCTGGGCGCGGTAGATCTCGTCGATTCCTTGCCGCACCTTCGCGCACACGGGGTCGAGCCCGCAGAGCAGGTCCCCGGCGAGGGCTTCGGAGGCGAGCCGCAACCCGTCTACCGCGACCGAGGTCTGGGTGTGGGCCAGCCGCAGCGCGGCGGCGAGTTCCTGGGCGCCGGACACCAGCGCGGTCGCGCCGTCGTACCCGCGCGCCGCGCCCGTCTCCAGTTCGGCGAGCCCCTTACCGCCGTCCTGCAGGCCGGTGATGATCGTGTCGATGCCGCTCAAGCCGTCACGCGCGCCGTCGGCCAGCCGGTCCGCGCCCTCCGCGACCTGCTTCGCACCGCCGGACAGCACGTCGGCGTCCTTCTTGGTCTGCTCGACCTTGGTGCCCGCGTCGGACAGCTCCTGCCCGACCTGCCCGACCTGGTTGCCGAGCGAGGCCACGTCGAGCGGCGTGCCGAACGGCCTGGTCACGCCGCGCACCGTCGCGACGCCGGGCACCTTCGCCGCACCGGCCGCCGCGTGCTCCAGCGCCGCGAGGTCACCCGGGTTGCGCAGGTCGTGGTCCGCGGCGATGACCAGGTAGCCCGGCACCACCTCGTTCGACGGGAAGTGCTCGGCCAGGATGCGGTAGCCGACGTTGCTCTCGGTCGTCTCGGGCTGCATGGCGCGCTCGTCGAAGTTCGTGCGCTGCAACGGGTAGAACGCGGCCATGGCACCGAGCAGCACCAGTCCCAGCACCAGCACCGCACCGGGACGGCGCTCGACCGCCTTGCCGATGACCGGCCAGAACCGGCCGGAGCGCCCGCGCGGCGGTTCCGCCCACCCGAAGCGGGCGGCGATGCCGAGCAGCGCCGGGGTCAGCGTCAACGCCGTGACCAGCGTGACCACGACGCTGGTCGCGATGGCGGGGCCGGTGGTGCTGAAGACGCCCAGCTCGGCGAACCCCATGCAGGCGCACGCGGCGGCGACGGTGGCGGCGGAGGCGACGATGACGTGCTTCACCTTCGCCGCGGCGGTGCGCACGGCCTCCTGCGGCTCCACCCCGTCACGCCGCAACTCGTGGTACCGGCTGATCAGGAACACGCCGTAGTCGGTGCCCGCGCCGAGCACCACCGCGGTGAGGAACGACGCGGTCACCGTCGACACGCTGAACAGGTGCTCCCCGAGGAACGCCGTGACACCGCGTGCGACCGCCAACGCCACGCCGATCGTCGACAGGGCGATCATCACGGTGACCGGCGACCGGTAGATGCCGAACAGGATGATCGCGATGAGCACGACCGTGAGCACGGTGATCGGGAGGATGCTCTCCTCGACGGAGACGAACAGGTCGCTGATCGTCGCGGTGGCGCCGGTGACGCTGACGAGCAGGTCAGCGGGTCTGCCCTCGTCGGCCGTCGCACGCAGGAAGGCGATGTCGGACGCCGCCTCGGCCGAGCCGGCACCGCCGTGCAGGCCGACCGGCACGTACCAGGCCTTGCCGTCCTCGGCGGCCAGCGCCGACTTCAGCTCCGGCAGGCTGAGGAAGTCCTGCACGCCGGCGACGTGATCGCGGTCGGCGCGCAGCTTGCCGACCAGGTCGCGGTAGTAGTCCTGGTCGGCCTGGGTCAGGCCCTTCTCGTTGACCAGCACCACGAACGCGACCGCTTTGGCGTTCGCGTTCCCGAAGGCCTTGTCCATCGCGACCAACGCCTGCGAGGACGGTGCCGACTCGGGCACCACGGGCACCGAGCTACCGGCGATCACCGTCTCCAGCTGCGGCACGGCGAGGTTGATCCCGGCCGCGATCCCGATCCACACGAGCAGGGACAGGAGTCGGAACCGGAAACCGTCCTTCGCCCCACTCGCCACTGCCCCGTCCCCCCGGATCGGTCGTCACGCGATTGCGACGGACGATACACAGCCGGTGAGCGTCGATCAAAGGGCCAGGTGACGCCCGTGGGCCGAGACCTGTTCCGGCGCAAGGGTTTTCGCGCGCGAAGTCGGGTCCACGAGCGAAAGGGCGGATGACCGGTGTGGACGAGACGGCCGGCGCTCATCCCGCCGGCGAGATGCCGCGAGCGCGGGAGCCGTGCTCCCGCGGCTTCCGCGGTGGGGCGGTGACTTTCGTGGTGGGGCGGCGGATGTACGCCACCGCCCCACCACGCCCCCATCCCCCAGCACTCCCGGCGGCAGGCGACCTTGCTCCCCCTGCTCACCGCCGGCAGGTACTGCCGGCCCGGACGCGCTCGGCGTCAAGTAAACTCGACAGTACGCTTCGATCGTAGGGTTCCCTGGCAAGGGTGTCAACTATCCTCATTGCCAGCGTGGTCGTTGTCCAACATACTTGACGCCTGTGGCGGTGGGAGGGTGGACCCTTGTCTGATACCGACAGTGCGGGGGGCTCGGCGTTCGCCGACAAGTTGAGACTGCTGTTCAACAGCGTCCGCCGCCCCGACGGCAAGCCGTACGGCAAGGCGGAGGTCGCCGACGCGATGGGTGTGTCGCGGTCGTACGTGTACCTGCTCCTGGCTGGCCAGTGCGAGCCCGGCTACTCTCTGGTCGTCAAGCTGGCGAGATTTTTCGAGGTGGACCTGGAGTACTTCGCGGACTCCCCCCGGGCCATGGAGCTGACCCGGCAGTACGAACTGCTGGCGAAACTGGGTGAGCAGCAGGTCCACCGCCTGGCGACCCGGGCGAGCGAGCTGTCCCCCGAGCGCCTGCGGAGCGTGCTGGAGTTCATGGACTTCCAGGCCAGGCAAGGAGAAGACGACACATGACGCACGCCCAGTCCGGGACTGTGCCCGTCGACGGCGGCTCGCTGCACTACGAGGTCCGGGGTTCCGGCTGGAACGTCCTGGTGGTCCAGGGTGGCATCGGTGACGCCGACGCCACCGGCCAGCTGGTGGACCAGCTCGTCGACGAGGGTGCGCGCGTGATCACCTACGACCGGCGCGGACTGGGCCGCTCCACCGTCGACGACACGGCCGCCACCACGATCGGCGTCCACGCCGCCGACGCCGCCGAGCTGCTGCGGAGCACCGCCGGGCAGCCGGCCGTCGTGGTGGGTGCCAGCATCGGCGCGGTGATCGCCCTCCGGCTGGCCGTCGACCACCCGGAGCTGGTGTCGGCGGTGATCGCCCACGAGCCGCCCCTGCCGGACGTGGTGCGCGAACCCGACCGCGAACGCGAACTCGACCACGTCGCCCAGCTCGCCCGCGACGACGCACGCGCGGCGATCCGCCACATGGCCGGCCTCGCGGGGAAACAGCCCGAACTCGAACCCGGCGCCAAGCCCGCACGGCCCGGCGGTGACATCAACGCCGCGCTGAAGCGGTTCTTCGCCCACGACTTCCCCGCGGTGCGCACCAGCGGCGTCAGCGCCGACCTGCTCCGGCCGGTCGTCCCGGCGGTCCCCATCACCCTGACCGGCGGCACCGGCGGCAGCGAACGCTGGGAGTACCGCTGCGCCCGCGAGCTCGCACGGGACCTCGGCGTGCCGTTCGTGGGCATCGACGGCGGCCACGAAGCACCCGCGACCCACCCGCGCGGCACCGCGGCGGCGATCAGCCGCCTCGCCGGCGTCCGGGGGTGACCGGGTGAGAGCCGACAAGTCCGGCCGTCGGCACTGGCGCGGCGAGGCGCACCTGCGCCGGGGCGTGAAGCAGTTGCTGCGCGAGCTCGACATCGGCGCCCCGCTGGACGTGCGCCTGCTGTGCCGGCGGCTGTCCGAGCACCGGAAGCGGGCGATCAACCTCGTCGCCTACCCGCTGCCGACCCCTGGCGCCTTCGGGCTGTGGATCGGCACGCACACCGAGGACTACGTGCTCTACCAGCGCGACACGACGCCCGCGCACCAGGAGCACATCATCCTGCACGAACTCGGCCACATCATCAGCGAGCACGGTGGTGACGAGGACGACGACGACCTGTGGGCGCAGATCTTCCCCGACATCCCCACCGACATCGTGCTGCGGGCGCTGCGCCGTGAGGGCTACAGTGCCGTCGCCGAGCGGGAGGCGGAGATGGTGGCCACCGTGATCAAGGAGTGGGCCGTCCTGCTCGAAGGGCTCGGCGCCGGGGGCCGGTCGACCACCGGCGCGGGCAGACTCGTCAGCGGCGCGTTCGACGACCACCAGGGATGGCTGTAGCGGTGATAGTGCTGGGGATCATGTGGTGCGCGGCGGCGATGGCGGCGGTCTGGAAGGGATCGCAGCTGATCAGGGTCCCCCGGGACCGCGGCCTGCAGATCGTCACCACGTGCACGGTCCTGGTGCTCCTCGCGCTCACCGCCCAGCTCGCGGTCGCCTTGGCGGGCAACCACTTCCCCCGGCAGACGCCGGTGCTGGTCGAGTTCATCCTGCTCAACTTCTTCTTCGTGCTGCTGCTGAGCTTGCTGCGCACCACCGGCTCCCGGTTCGACATCTCCCGCGCCCCGTTCTTCACCGACCTCGGTCTCGCGGTCGCGACCAGCGCCGTCCTGGTCATCACCTTCGCGACCACCGAGCCGTCGAGCTCGGGCGCCAACTACGGGGACTACACGGAGGCGTCCGGTCCGGCCGGGGTGCTCGTCTTCCACCTGGTCGGCAACCTGTTCATGGCCTACGCCACCGCGCGCGGCGCCCACCTCTCGTGGACGGTGGCGCAGCACGCGCTCGCCCACACCCGCAAGGGGCTGCGGGTCGCCGCAGTCGGGCTGGCCATCGCGTGCCTCGGCGACCACGTCCCCCGGGTGATCGCCATGACCGGCCGGCTCACCACCGGCGACCCCGTCCTGCCCGCCACCGCGACCTGGACCTCTCCCCTGCTCGCGACGGGCGTGGCCGTGTTCTTCCTCGGCGTCGGCTACCCCGGCGCCCGCACCGGGATCGTCAAGGTCCGCCTGTGGGTGCAGGCCAAGAGCCGGTACCACGAACTCCGGCCGCTGTGGGAGATCCTGTACCGGGAGTTCCCCACCATCGCCCTGTTCCCCGAGCGCAGCCCGGGTCGCGACTGGTTCACCGTCCGCCGCATGCGGATGCGCTACTACCGGCGGGTCATCGAGTGCCGTGACGGGCTGGTCTGCCTCAGCCCGTACATGTCGACCGCGGCGCTGCCCACGCACACCCCGGCCGAGCAGGCCGCACTGGTCCGGGCGGCCATCGAGCGCCGCGCCGACGCCACCGATCCCACCGTTCCCACGGTCATCGCCCCGCCCCTGGAAGCCGGCATGGAGAGCGACACCCAGGCGATCATCGCCCTCTCCCGCGCGCTCTGAGCGGCCCGCGAGCGGCCAGGAAGCCGCCTGGCCCCGGCTTTCGTGGGCCGAATGCGCGGGTCGGTTGGTGCGAAAGCCCGAACGTGGCCCGGTTTTCGGTCTCCGGCTCGTTTCTGCGGGTGCAGCCCTTCCCGGCTGGAGCTCGCCGTATTAGTCTCGGACTGTGAGAGCGCTCTCACGTGCAAGTCATCTGCTGTTCCCCTGCACGGAGGTGGCATCAACGTGATACCGAGCCCTCACAGCCCCGCACGCCGGCGTTCACGCCTGGCCGCGCTCGCCTTGGCCGTGTTCGCGGCCCTCCCGGCCGTCACGGGCATCGCCGCGGCCGAGGCCGACTACACCCAGGCCGTCACGCAGGTCGACGCCACGCAGGCGCGGATCGACTTCCGGCCGACGACCGCCGCGCTCTACGTCGACGTCCACTACATCGCCACCGGCGCCGGCCAGCAGAACTTCCGGATGACGAACAACGCCGGGACGTGGCAGAAGACGGTCGGTTCCCTGACGGCCGGCACCGTGCTGGACTACTGGTTCACCTACGAGAAGAGCGGTCCGCAGTACGACACGCCGCACTTCAGCTACACCCACGGCAACGTCAGCTCCCCCGTCGCCACGCCGACGTTCACCCCCGGCGCCGGCACGTACTCGACCGCGCAGACGGTGACGATCTCCACCGCCACCTCGGGCGCCACCATCCGGTACACAGTGGACGGTTCGACACCCACGGCGTCCTCCACGCTGTACAGCGGGCCGATCAGCGTGCCCAGCAGCAGGACGGTGAAGGCGATCGGGCTGAAGTCCGGTCAGCCGAACTCCGCCGTCGCGACCGCGGCGTACGTCATCGGCGCCGCCGTCGCCACGCCGACGTTCAGCCCGGCGGGCGGCCAGTACGCGTCCGGGCAGACGGTGACGATCTCCTCGGCCACCTCGGGTTCGACCATCCGGTACACAGTGGACGGTTCGACTCCCACCGCGTCCTCCACGCTGTACAGCGGGCCGATCAGCGTGCCCAGCAGCAGGACCGTGAACGCGATCGCGCTGAAGTCCGGTCTGGCGAACTCGTCGGTGGGCAGTGCCACCTACACGATCGGCACCTCGGCCGGGTGCCCCACCCAGTCCGACACCCCGAACTTCGGGCCCAACACCCGGATCTTCGACCCGAGCATGTCCTCGGCGACCATCCAGGCGCAGCTCGACGCGGACTTCAACGCGCAGAAGGACACGATCACCGCGCAGATGGCCGACCGGCGGGTCGCGCACCTGTTCAAGCCGGGCACCTACAGCGTGCACGACGACGTCGGCTACTACACCTCGGTCGCGGGCCTGGGTCGCAACCCCGGCGACGTGGTGATCAACGGCGACATCACGGTCGACGCGTTCAACGAGTCCGACAAGGGCGTGGCGCTGCAGAACTTCTGGCGGTCGGCGGAGAACATGGCCGTCAACCCGAGCAGCGGCTCCAACCGCTGGGCGGTGGCGCAGGCCGCCCCGTTCCGCCGGATGGACATCCGCGGCAACCTCCAGCTCTACCCGGCGAGCTACGGCTTCGCCAGCGGCGGCTACATCGCCGACACCAAGGTCTCCGGCCAGACCTCGTCGGTGTCGCAGCAGCAGTGGTACACCAGGGACAGCAACCTCGGCAGCTGGGCCGGCGGCGTGTGGAACATGGTGTTCTCCGGCACGCCCGGCGCTCCGCCGACCGCGTTCCCGAACCCGCCGCACACCAACTTGGCCACCACTCCCGTCTCCCGTGACGTGCCCTACCTGTACATCGACAGCGCGGGCAAGTACCGGGTGTTCCAGCCCTCGCTGCGCACCAACGCCTCCGGCGCGAGCTGGGCGAACGGCAGCACCCCCGGCACGTCGCTGCCGATGAGCCAGTTCTACGTGGTGAAGGCGGGCGACACCGCGTCGTCCATCAACTCCGCGCTGGCCGCGGGCTGCCACCTGTTCTTCACCCCCGGCATCTACCACCTCGACCGGACGCTCAACGTGACGAAGGCCGACACCGTCGTCCTCGGCATCGGCTACCCGACCCTGATCCCGGACAACGGGGTCAACGCCATGCAGGTCGCCGACGTGGACGGCGTCCGGATCAAGGGCATCCTGTTCGACGCGGGCACCACCAACTCGGCGGCGCTGCTGACCGTCGGCCCGGCGGGCTCGAACGCCGGTCACGCGAGCAACCCGACGACGTTGCAGGACGTGTTCTTCCGCATCGGCGGCGCGATCGCGGGCAAGGCGACCACGAGCCTGGTCGTCAACAGCCACGACGTGGTCATCGACCACATCTGGGCCTGGCGCGCCGACCACGGCAACGCGGGCACGTGGGGGTGGACGCAGGCGACGGGTGACACCGGGCTCATCGTCAACGGCAACAACGTCCTGGCGACCGGCCTGTTCGTCGAGCACTACCAGAAGCACCAGGTGATCTGGAACGGCCAGGGCGGCAGGACGATCTTCTACCAGAACGAGATGCCCTACGACGTGCCCGACCAGGCGTCCTGGATGAGCGCGCCGGGTGTCAACGGGTACGCGGCGTACAAGGTGGGCAACAACGTCACCACGCACGAGGCGTGGGGGTTGGGCAGCTACTGCTTCTTCAACGTCAACCCCTCGGTGAGCTCCTACCACGCCTTCGAGGTGCCCAACACGTCCGGCGTGAGGTTCCACAACATGGCGACCGTCTCGCTCAACTACCAGGGCCTCATCACCCGCGTGATCAACGACGCGGGAGGGGTGACGCAGCCGGGCACCGTGCCCAGCAACCTGGTCAACTACCCGTGACCTGACAGCACAACGCCGGTGGGGCGAGTCTCTTTCGGCTCGCCCCACCGGCGTTGCTGATCGTCAAGTCAGGCCTTGCGGGAACGCCAGCACGCGGTCCGGGTCGTAGCGGCGGGCGATGCGGCGCAACCGGGGCAGGTTGCGGCCGTAGTACGCGGTCTGCCAGTCCGGCATGTCGGGGTCGATGTAGTTGACGTAACCGGTGTGGTGACCGAGCCCGTCGCGCAGATCGGCCAGGATGCGGCGGGCTTCGGCCTCGTCGACGTCCACGACGTCCACGTACGCCTGCACGCTGCTGATGGCGTGCCGGTGCGGGAACGCGGTGTCCTCCGGCCGGACCCGGCCGATGGCGCCGCCGAACGAGTCGAACTGGGCCCGTCCCGCCCGCCGACCGGTCAGCAGGGCGACGACCCGCGCCGGGTCGACCGGCCGGTACAGCATCCTCGACGAGGCCACGAAGGGCGACCCGTCGTCCGGTGCGCACGCGGGCAGGCAGCCGGCGAAGTACCGCATGGCGGTGCCGTAGTCCATCGGCACCTCCGTGCGGGTGGACGGCGCGACCTTCGCGGTGAGCCGGTCCAGCAGCCGGGACAGCTCCTGCTCGGACCCGATCCAGGTGCCGACCACGTTCGTTCCCGGCGGGGTGCCCGACCCGACGTTGCACACCGTCCACAGCCCGTCCGGCGTGCCCACCATCCACTCCTGCCACGCGCCGAGCACGTCGGTCGCCGCGCCCGCCGGGAACTCCAGGGTGAACACGACCACCTCGGGCGCGGGCGCGGTGTCGAACGTGAAGGACGTGACGACGCCGAAGTTGCCGCCACCGCCGCCGCGCAGCGCCCAGAACAGGTCGGGCTCGGTGTGCCGGTCGGTCCGGTGCGAGCGGCCGTCCGGTGTCACGACCCGTGCGGCGAGCAAGCGGTCGCACGTCAGGCCGTACTTGCGGCCGACGACGCTGATCCCGCCGCCCAGCGTGAGCCCGCCGATGCCGACGGTCGCGCACGACCCGGCGGGCAGCAGTCGCCCGGCACCGGCCAGCCGGTCGTAGAGGTCGATCATCCGGGTGCCCGCGCCGACCCGCGCCCGGCCGTCGTCGTCCACCCGGATCGTGCTCAGCGCGGCGAGGTCGACGACCAACCCGTCCTCGGGCACCGAGTACCCGGCGTAGCTGTGACCACCGCTGCGGGCGGCGACCGGTATCCGTTCCCGTGCGGCGAAGTCGAGGCAGCGCGCGACATCGGACTCGTCGGCGCACAGCGCGACGGCCGCCGGCCTCCGGTGCTCGTACACCGTGTTGTACGGCCGGCGCACGGTGTCGTAAAGGTCGTCACCGGGCAGCACCAGCCTGCCGGTGAGCGCGCGGCGCAGCCGGTCCCAGTCGCGGTCCCACGCGCCGAGGGCGACGAGTCCGGTGGCCTGGATGAAGGTCCTGCGGTCGAATTCCATGGCGGCCCCCGGACCCATGGTCCCGCCGTTCCGCGACCTGTCACTCCACCGAACGGGGCGAGTTCGCGGCAGGTCGGGCGTGGGTATTGCCTTCGTGGAGGGGACTGGCCGTGCCCGACAGGCGGAGGTGACGCCAGGTGTCCTCGGTGACGCTGTTCCTCTGCGGTGACGTGATGACCGGGCGGGGTGTGGATCAAATCCTGCCGCATCCGGGAGACCCCCGGTTGTGGGAGCGGGACGTGCGTGACGCCGGTCGGTACGTCGGCCTGGCCGAGGAGGTCGGCGGCCCGGTTCCCCGGCCGGCGGGCTTCGCGTGGCCGTGGGGCGAGGCACTGGCCGAACTGGACGCCGTCGACCCGGACGTGCGGGTGATCAACCTCGAAACGAGCATCACGCGCAGTGACGACGTCGACCTCGGCAAGGCGGTGCACTACCGGATGGCGCCGGGTAACACCGGCTGCCTCACGGTCGCCCGCCCCGACGTCTGCGCGCTGGCCAACAACCACGTGCTCGACTTCGGCCGACGGGGGCTCGCCGACACGCTCGACGCGCTGGCCGCGGCGGGGATCGCGACCACCGGGGCGGGGAGGAACCCGGGTGAGGCCGTGGCGCCCGCGATCGTTCCCGTCGGAGCTGCGAGAGTGGTCGTCTTCGCCTGCGCGCACTGGTCCAGCGGCGTGCCGCACCGGTGGGGCGCGACCGGTGAACGCCCGGGGGTCGTGTTGCTCCCGGACCTGTCCGACGCCACCGCCGACTGGGTCGTGGACCGCGTTCGGCGGGTGAAGCGGGCCGGTGACGTCGTCGTGGTCTCGCTGCACTGGGGGTCGAACTGGGGGTACGAGGTACCCGCCGATCACGTGCGGTTCGGGCACCGGCTCCTCGACGGCGGTGTCGACGTCCTGCACGGGCACTCCTCGCACCACCCGCGCGGGATCGAGGTCCACCGCGGCAAGCTCGCCCTCTACGGCTGCGGTGATCTCGTCAACGACTACGAGGGGATCGGCGGCTACGAGGAGTACCGCGACGACCTCCGCCCGCTGTACTTCGCCACGGTCGACGTGGGCACCGGTGACCTGGTCGACCTCCGCATCACCCCGATGCGCGCACACCGCCTGAGCCTGCGCCGCGCGTCGGTCGAGGACGCGGAGCACCTGCGTCAGGTGTTCGGACCGGGCACCCGGCTCAACCGGGACGGCTCGCTCCGGCTACGACCCTGACCCGGTAGCGCGGTCCTGAACCGCTGCGGCTCTGACCTGGGTCGCGGCTCTGGCCCGGTTGCGGCCCCCATCTGGCTGCGGCCCGGGTGGCGGCCCGGGTTGCGGCTCTGACCTGGGTTACGGTGCTGGTCGGGTTGCTCGCCCTGGTCCGGTCGCGGCGCTAACCCGGTTGCTGCTCTGACCCGGTTGCCGCTCTGCCCCCGCGTCAGGGCTGCGGCGGGGTGGGATCGGGTACCGGTGTCGGCGGGATCGGGCTCGGTTCGGGGCCGGGTGGCACGGGCTGGTCCGGTCCCGGTTCGGGCAGCGTCGGGTCCGGCGGAGCGGGTTGGCGGGCACCGGGCATGTACGACGGCCCCCAACGGCCGCCGCGCCTGCGCGGTGCGGACAATTGCTTCACGACGGGTCTCCACTTCACGGTGGTTCGTCCTGCTCTCCTTCCCGGGTTCCCCGTTGTGCTGTCGGCACGCGGACGGCTGGTCACCGGTCGCGACGTAAGAACCGGTGACCGACGGTGACGGTGTCACACCCGGTTGTGGTTCCTCACCAGGCGTCGTACGGTGGGTGGGCCAGCCATGACAGCTGCGCGGAGCGACGATTCGGGTTGAGCAGTAGCTCGGTTGCCGGTTCTCGTGCGAACCGAGGAGCGTCCATGAGCCACACCCGTACCGGGACAACACCCGTGGAAACAACCAGAGCCCACGACCACGACGGCGTCGCCGTGGTCGAAGTGATCGGCGAGGTCGACATGGCCAGCGACGCCGCGGTGCGCGCGTTGATCGCCGCGCAGCTCGACCGACGGCCGGCGGGGCTGGTGGTCGACCTCAGCAGGACCGACTTCTTCGGGTCGGCCGGTATCCAACTCCTGGTGGAGGCGGTGCTGCGCACGCAGGTCGAAGGCGTGGGGTTCGCCGTGGTGACCGACCGGCGTGCCGTCCTGCACCCCCTGCGCGTCACGCTGGTCGACGAGGCGGTGGACGTCCACCCCACTCTTGAGGACGCGCTCACGGCGCTGCGTGCCGAGCACCGTCCGGCGCGATCGATGGCCCACCAGTAGTCCCCGAATCACGCGGCGTCGTCCGGCGCCGCTTCGGAAAGCCTCGCGGTGCGCGGAGCCGGCACGAGCAGTGCCGTGGCGTAGGGCGCCACGAGTCGGACGAGATCGCCGTGCACCTTCCGCTTCCCCGGCCGGGACGTGGGGCGCCGTTCACCGCGCAACAGCCCGCGCACCCACCGGGCAACGGCCGCAGGCGGCGGCAGGATGTCCGCGCCGAAGTACGCGCAGACGATGAGGTCTTCTCCGCTGTGCGTCTCCACGGCCACCGACCAGCCGCCGTCCTCGTCCCACAGCAGCGCCACGTCGCGGTCCGGGAACCCGGGCAGCCGGCCGTCCAGCGCGAGGTACGCGGCGGCGGGGTCGGCGTGCACGTACGAGCACTCACCGCTGAGCCCGACCTCCTCGGTCACCAGTCGGACGTACCCGCGGAGCCCCAGCACCAACGCGTCGTCGAAGTCCAGTTCCATCAAGCATCGCGCCCTTCTACAACCGCCAGGTGTCGATGCGCCGACTGCTTGACGCGAAGTTCGGATACCCGCCGATCGGGGGAACCAACCTCGGATGGGTGCACCCGGACGGGTTGAGCCGGCCGTCCCCCGAGACGACGAGGTGAGGGTTGACGACGATCCCTCGGCGCTGCCAGGATTCTCGGCACGATGTTTGCGTAAACACGGACTTCCACGCACGCACCCCGCCATCGACTACGCGTCACGCGGCCGGGTGGCGGCCCGATGCACCAGCGCACGGATTCGCCCACGCCCGGCGCTGGCGTTCTCGTCCCTGTGGTGGGCCGGACAAAGGAGTCCAGAATGTCCCGCTTGTCCCCTAAGCGGTGGCGTGCGGCGTTGACCGCCGCGGCCGTCGGCCTGGCGACCCTGCTGCTACCCGGCGGTACGGCGCACGCCGCGCCCGTCACCGTCGACGTGGGTGTGCAGTTCACCGACACCAGCGGCAGCCGCGTCGAGGCGCACGGTGGTGGAGTGATCAAGGTCGGCGGCTACTACTACTGGTTCGGCGAGAACCGGCACCCGGACAACCTGTTCCGGGCCGTCTCGGTCTACCGGTCGACCGACCTGAAGAACTGGGAGTTCCGCAACAACGTCCTCACCCAGAACAGCCACTCGGAGCTGCGGACCTCCTGGGTGGAACGCCCGAAGGTCATCTACAACGCGTCCACCGGCCAGTACGTCATGTGGATGCACTGGGAGAACGGCCAGCACTACGGCGAGGCGCGGGCCGCCGTGGCGTACTCGTCCACAGTGGACGGGAACTACACGTACCAGGGCAGTTTCCGGCCGCTCGGCCAGCACATGTCACGCGACATCACGCTGTACAAGGACGACAACGGCACGGCGTACATGATCTCGGCCGCGCGGGAGAACTACGACCTGCACATCTACCGCCTCAACGCCGACTACCGGGGCGTCGCCCAGCTGGTGGGCAACCCGTGGCCGGGCGGGCACCGCGAGGCGCCCGCGGTGTTCAAGCGCAACGGCGTGTACTTCATGCTCACGTCCGGCGCGACGGGCTGGTCGCCGAACCAGGCGAAGTACGCCACCGCGACCAGCATGTCCGGCCCTTGGAGCGCGATGCGCAACGTGGGCGACTCCACCACGTACGGCTCGCAACCGGCGTACGTGCTGCCGATCCAGGGCACCCAGACGACGTCCTACCTCTACATGGGCGACCGCTGGGCCGGCGCGTGGGGCGGTCCGGTGAGCGACTCCAGCTACGTCTGGCTCCCGATCACGTTCTCGAACGACACCACGATGACCCTGTCGAACGCCGGCCAGATCGTCATCGACACGGCGACCGGCACGATCAGCACGGTGGCCTTGGCGTACAACCGGATCTCCGTGCGGCACTCCGGCAAGTGCCTCGACATCGCCAACGTCAGCCAGGCCGACGGCGCGGCGCTGATGCAGTACCCCTGCGGCAGCGGCACCAACCAGCAGTTCCGCTTGCAGGCCACCGGCGGGTACTACCAGCTGATCGCCCGCCACTCCACCAAGTGCCTGGACGTGAGCGACAACAGCACGGCCGACGGCGCGGCCGTGCAGCAGTGGAGCTGCACCTCCGGGCAGAACCAGCAGTGGTCCGTCGTCGACGTCGGGTCGGGTTACTCCAGGCTGGTCGCGCGGCACTCCGGCAAGTGCCTCGACCTGCCCAGCGGCTCGCAGGACAACATCCAGTTCAAGCAGTACCCGTGCAACGGCGGGCAGAACCAGCAGTTCCAGATCAGCCGCGTCTGAACCGACGAGGGCGGCCACACCAGCGCACGCCTTCGACCCGGCGTGACGGCACGCGGAACCGCGATGGGTTCGCGTGCCGTCACGCCGCCGGCAGGACGACGAGGGTCAGGGCGCGGGCAGCGAGACGAACCCCTCGCGCACCAGCCAGTCGCGGGCCACGGCGGCCGGGTCGCGGCCGTCGACGTCCACCTCGGCGTTGAGCGCCCGGATCGTGTCGTTGTCGAGCTTGGCCACGATGGGCGCCAGTACCTGTCCGACCTGGGGGTGGGCGGCGTGGAAATCGTCCCGCAGGACGATCGTGGCGTTGTACCGGGGGAAGAAGTTCTTGTCGTCCTCCAGCACCACCAGGTCCAGCGCGACGATGCGGCCGTCGGTGGTGAACACCTCGCCGAAGTTGCACAGTCCCGTCGAGGTCGCGGTGTAGATCGTGCCGGTGCCGAACGTCTTGACCTCCGTCGCCGCGGGGTCGAAGCCGTAGGCCCGCGCGACGCCCGGGAACCCGTCGTTGCGGCTGACGAACTCCGTCTCCAGGCAGAACACGCCCTTGTCCGGCGAGGCGGCGATCAGCGCGGCCATGTCGGAGGTGGTGCGTAGGTCGTTGGCCTCGGCGAACTGCTCGGTGACCGCGAAGGCGTAGGTGTTGTCGATCGCCGAGTAGTCCAGCCAGACGAGGCCGTTGCGGGCCAGGTCGGCGTCGCGGACCGCCTCGTACTGCGCCTGCGCGTCGGGGATCGGGTCCGTGTTGCCCAGGTAGCTGATCCACCCGGTGCCGGTGTAGTCCCAGGACAGGTCGACGTCGCCGGTGAGCAACGCCTGGCGTGCGCTGTTCGAGCCCTGGATGTTGGTCATGTCCCGCACGTCGGCCCCGGCCGCGACCAGCGCGACCTCCGCGACGTACCCGAGCACCTGGTTCTCGGTGAAGTCCTTGGAGCCCACCGCGATGTCCAGCCCCGCCAGTTCCGGCACGGGCCGGATCGAGCCGGGCGCCACGTCGAACGGCAGCGCGAACGACGACTCCAGCCCGCAGCCGGACGTCAGCAGCACCACCGCCGCGGCGGCCAGTCGGGTGATCCGCCTCATCGCAGCCCTTTCGGTCCCAGGTAGGTCTCGGCCACCGCGCCGAGCCAGTCCACGAGCAGGGCGAGCCCGACCGCCAGCACGGCACCGGTGACGAGCACGGGGAC
Organism: Saccharothrix sp. NRRL B-16314; assembly: GCF_000716595.1. Lineage (GTDB taxonomy): Bacteria > Actinomycetota > Actinomycetes > Mycobacteriales > Pseudonocardiaceae > Actinosynnema. The sequence continues at coordinate 55,117 of NZ_JNXC01000030.1, read as the reverse complement.
GCGGGCGAGCTTGTAGCCGGTGTCGATCAGCAACCCGAGGCCACCGCCGTTGACGAACACCGCGAGGGTGGCGACGCCGACCGCGTGCACGAGCGCCGTGCGCAGCCCGGCCAGGATCAGCGGCACGGCCAGCGGCAGTTCGATCCGGCGCAGCACGGTCCCGGCCGACATGCCGATGCCGCGACCGGCGTCGACCAGTGCCGGGTCGACGCCCTGCAGCCCGACCATCGTGTTCCGCAGCACCGGCAGCAGCGTGTAGAAGGCGATCGGCAGCACCGCCGCCCACAGCCCCTCCGTGCCCGACACCAGGAAGAACAGCACCAGGATGCCGATCGCCGGCGAAGCCTGGCCGATGGTCGCGATGCCGAGGAACAGCGGTGCGGCGCGGCGCGCCCACCGGCGGGTGAGCACGATGCCGAGCGGGACGGCCACGACGAGGACGAGCCCGGTCACCACCAGGCTGATCACCAGGTGGTCCCAGGTCGCCGACGCGAGGGCCGACGCGTTGATGCTCTGTCGCTCGATCGAGTCGAGGTCGCTGCCGAACGCCCAGAGCAGTACGCCGCCGACCAGCGCCACCACGACGAGCGGCTGGACCAGCAGGCGCAGTCGCTCCGCCCGCTGCGGTGGGGCGGTCGCGGCCGGGACCGAGGTCGCGGCCGTCACGCACCCACCTCCGCGTGGTCGTCGCGCAGCTTCTGCACCGTGCCGATCACGGCGTCCATCTCGACCAGGCCGACGTACTCGCCGCGCGAGCCGGTGACGACCGCCGCGCCGCCTTCGGTGAGTATGGCCTCCAGGGCGTCCTGGAGGGTCGACTGGAGCGACACCGGGGCGCCGACGGGCTGCGGTCGGCCGAGGTCGCGGGCGTTGACCCAGCTCACCGGGCGGTTGCGGGCGTCGAGGAGCAGCGCGTACCGGCGGTCGGACGCCGCGAGCCTGCGGCCGACCTCGGCCGGCGGGTCGGTCACCGACGCGGTCACCGCGTGGCTCAGCTCGACTTCGCGCACGCGGCGCAGCCTGAGCTGCTTGAGCGACGCGCCCGCACCGACGAACCCCGCGACGGTGTCGTCGGCCGGGTTGGCCAGGATCGCCTCGGGCGTGTCGTACTGGAGCAGCTGCGACCGGGGACCGAGCACGGCGATCCGGTCACCGACCTTGACGGCCTCGTCGAAGTCGTGCGTGACGAACACGATCGTCTTGCGCAGCTCGGACTGCAGCCGCATCAGCTCGTCCTGGAGGTTGCCGCGGGTGATCGGGTCCACCGCGCCGAACGGCTCGTCCATCAGCAGCACGGGTGGGTCCGCCGCGAGCGCGCGGGCGACGCCGACGCGCTGCTGCTGGCCGCCGGAGAGCTGCCGGGGGTAGCGGTCGCGGAACTCGGCCGGGTCGAGCCCGACCAGGTCCAGCATCTCGTCCACCCGGTCGGACACCTTGGCGCGGCCCCAGCCCAGCAGGCCCGGGACGGTGCCGACGTTCTGGCCGACGGTCAGGTGCGGGAACAGCCCGGCCTGCTGGATGGCGTACCCGATGCCCCGGCGCAGCTCATCGGGGTCCAGCGACAGCGTGTCCTCGCCGTCGATGGTGATCCGACCCGACGTCGGCTCGATCAACCGGTTGATCATCCGCATGGTGGTGGTCTTGCCGCACCCGGACGGGCCGACCAGCACCACGGTCTCCCCCGCCGGGATGGTCATGCTGACGGACTCCACCGCGGGCGTCGGAACGCCGGCGTAGCGCTTGGTCACGTCGAAGAGCTGGATCTCACTGGCCACGGATCCCCCTGGAGACGGTGTGCCGGCCGATCAGCGCGAAGATCCCGTCCAGGACCAGCGCGAGGACGATGATGCCGAGAGTTCCGGCGACCGCCTGGTTGGTCGCGTTCGCGCTGCCCGCCCTGGTCAGCCCGGCGAAGATCTCCACGCCGAGACCGGGGCCGCGGGCGTAGGCGGCGATGGCGGCGATGCCCATCAGCATCTGGGTGGCGATCCGGGTACCGGTCAGGATCGCGGGCCAGGCCAGCCGCAGCTCGACCCTGGTCAGCACCGCGAACCGGCTCATCCCGACGCCGCGCGCCGCGTCGCGCACGGCCGGGTCGACGCCGCCGAGACCCACGATCGTGTTCCGCACTACCGGCAGCAGCCCGTACAGCACGAGCGCGACGACCGTCGGCCGCACGCCGAGGCCGAGCACCGGGATCAGCAGGCCGAGCAGCGCGAACGACGGGATGGTGAGGATCGCGCTGGTCAGCGCCGTCGCGGCGGTCGACCCGAGCGGGCTGCGGTACACCGCGACACCGATCGCCACGCCGATGACGGCGGCCAGCACGGCGCACTGCACCACGGCGCTGACGTGCAACAGGGCTTCGACCAGCAGGCGGTTCCACCGGTCGGCCAGGAATTCCCAGAAGTTCACGTCGTCGCCCCGGGTTCCCGGGCCGGAGGGCCGAAGCGCCCGACCCGTTCGAGCGCGTGGTGGTGGCAGGTCGAGCACCGGTCACCGGTCGGAGTCCACACGGGACGGATACCGCACCCCCTTCGGCCGAACCTTTCAGTCCACAAAGGACAGTGGTTCGCGGACCACGTGGCCATCCTGCCGCACCACGCCGCCGTCCCACCTGCCGATCACCTGACGATCTCGCGGCAACGGGGAACGGACCGGTCAGCAGGTTCTGTCGTGCGCGGGCGCGGTGCCGAGGAGGTAGGAGTCCACTGCGGCCTCGGTGCACGCGTTGGCGTGGTACACACCGTGGCCGGGGCCGTCGAGCGTCACGAGGTGCGAGCCCTTCGCCTGCCGGTGCACGTTCCGCGCCCACAGGTAGGGCGTGGCGACGTCGTAGCGGCTGGTCAGCAGCAGGAGCGGCGGTGCGTCAGCGACGTCGAGGCGGTGCGGCGGGTTCGTCGGGCGGTCGGTGTACCCGACGCACGTGGCCGCCTCCTCGTGGCCGATGGGCGTGCCGCGCAACGTCGGTGCCGCGTCCAGCTCGGCCTGCCGCAAGGCCCGGTACTCGCCGAAGTCCTTGAACCGCAACGCGAAGTCCTGGCACACCACGGCGTAGCGCAGCGACGGGTAGTTCGGCTCGAACGCCAGCCGCGCGCCGCCGACCTGGGTGATGAGCGACGCCAGGGACTCCCACGTCCCGCCGCGCAGCTCGAAGAACGCCCAGTCGATCAGCTCCCGCTGTCCCAACCCGACTTCGTCCGCGGCGAGCAGCGCCTTCTCCCACGCCGCGTGGACGTCCTGGCCGTGCAAGGCGCACGTGGTGTTGTCGGCGCACCACGCGACGAACGCGCCGAACGACTCCTCCACGGCGAGCGCCCGATCCAGCACGAACCGGCGTCGGTCGGCGCTGTGGTCGATCACGCCGTCCAACACCATCGAGCGGACGCGTGCGCCGAACAGCTCGGCGTACTGCTGGCCCAGCAGCGTGCCGTAGGAGATGCCGTAGAAGCTGATCCGCCGCTCCCCCAACGCTTTCCGCACCGCGTCCAGGTCACGCGCCGATCGGGCCGTGTCCACGTGGTCGAACACCGGGTTGCGGGCGCGGCAGTCCTCCCGCACCGCGAGGTTGTGCCGGGCCAGCGCGGCGAACCCGGCCTCGTCCGCCGGGTCGTCACCGGGGTTGCCCGCCATCAGCTCCGGCGAGCAGCGGATCGCCGAGCTGTTGTTCGTGCCCAGCTGGTCGAAGCCGACGACGTCGAACCTGGCGCGGACGTCGGGGCTCAGGTACGGCGCGCGGGCGAACTCCGCACCGGACCCGCCGGGCCCGCCCGCGTCGACGAACACCACGCCGATCCGACGGGCCGGATCGGTGGCGCGGACCCGTGACACGGCCAGGTCCACTCTCGGGCCGTGCGGGTCCGCCCAGTCCAGCGGAACGGACACCGCGCCGCACTCGGCCGCGGGCTGGTCGGGGCACGGCTGCCAGGCGATCGTCGCCGCCCCGGCCTCCGGTGCGACCACCAGCAGGCTCGCGGCGAGCACGGTGACGAGCAACGTCCGCATGGTGTCCCCCAACGTCAGCGGAAACCACAGTCTCACCATGCCCGCGCACGGGGCGCAACCCCTCAAGACCCGATCGGTGCGGTGCGGATCAATTCCCGAATCCGCGCCGGTCGCACCCCCTGCCGGTTCACAAATGTGACCGGCACCGCCCGATTTTGTTCACGAGTATGACCATCCCGTGTTTTCCGCCGAATGCCGCGCACAGGCCGTTGACCGCAGGTGGAGGACCTCATAGCATCCGACGGGGAAACCGTTTTCCCACTGATGAAGTCCGATGGATTCCGCGATCCATTCCACCGCCGCCCCAGGAGAATCGCCTTTCGACCTTACGGAGACCCATCATGCGCGTGAGACCCCTGATCGCCTGCGTCGGCCTGTTGGCCGGCGCATTGGTCGTAGTCGCGTCCTCCACCGCACAGGCCGCGCCGACGCGGTACGAGGCGGAGGCCTCGCCGGCGGTGTGCTCCGGCTCGGTGGACTCCGACTGGACCGGCTACTCCGGCAGCGGGTTCTGCAACGGCAGCAACTCCACCAGCGGCTACGCCCAGTTCACGGTGAACGCCGCCGCCGCCGGCACCGCGACGGTGGGAGTCCGGTTCGCCAACGGCACCTCAACGGCCCGCCCGGCCAACCTGGTCGTGAACGGGTCCGCGATCCAGACGCCGTCGTTCGAGGGCACGGGCGCGTGGTCGACCTGGGTGACCAAGACGCTGACCGTGTCGGTGAACGCGGGCAGCAACACCATCCGGCTGAACCCGACCACCTCCGGCGGCCTGCCCAACGTCGACTACCTCGACGTCGAGACCGGCGACGGCGGCCCCGGCCCGCAACCGCCCGGCGGGATCGTCGGCTGGGCGACGCAGGCCGGCGGCACCACCGGCGGCGCGGGCGGCGCGACCGTCACCGTGAGCACCTTCGCCGACCTCCGCACGCAGGCGCAGGCCTCGGGCGCCCGGACCATCCTGGTCAACGGGATGCTCAGCGGCTCCGGCACCGTCGAGGTCAGCGCGAACAAGACGATCCGGGGCGTCGGCGCCAACTCGGGCATCTCCGGGACCACCCTCAACATCGAGGACATGCACCCGGCGAACGTGATCGTCCAGAACCTGAACATCCGCGGGGTGCCCGGCCGCGACGCGATCCAGATCGAGAGCGCCACCCACATCTGGATCGACCACAACACCATGTCCAGCACCATCGAGAACGACCCGGACTTCTACGACGGCATGCTGGACATCACGCACGCCGCCGACTACATCACCGTGTCGTGGAACGTCGTGCGCAACCACTGGAAGACGTCGTTGGTCGGCCACTCCGACGGCAACGGCAGTGAGGACCGCGGTCACCTGCGGGTCACCTACCACCACAACTGGTTCGACCACACCTTCGAGCGCAGCCCCAGGGTGCGCTTCGGCGAGACGGTCCACGTGTTCAACAACTACTACTCCGACATCAACAACAATGCCGATTCGTACGCCATCGCTTCGCTCATGGACGCCGGCCTGCTCGTGGAGGGCAACGTCTTCGAACGGGTGCAGCAGGCCTGCTGGTCGGCGAGCGGGTACGCGGACTCCGATCCGGGGCGGTTGGTGGCGCGCGACAACTCGCTCACCGGCTCCGGGCCGTGCGAGGTGAACGGCACCGTGGCCCCGATCCCGTACGCCTACACCGCGGAAGCCGTCGGCACGGTCAAGTCGTCCGTCACGGCGGGCGCCGGCGCGGGCAAGCTCTGACCCCGCTCCCGGGCACCGGGCAGGCGGCGGCCGGCACCGACCGGTCGCCGCCACCGGTCAGTCCGCGGACCGGCGGGCCTGGTTCGTCTCGCGGAGCACCGCCCAGGCGTCCGCGACCGGACCCACGTGCCCGAGCTTGTCGGGGTTGATCACCGTGCGGATGGTCCGGACCCGCCCGTCGACGATGTCGAGCGCCCACGTGTTGACGACCTTGCCGTCCCGGTCGCGGAAGATCGCGCCCGGCTGGCCGTTCACCCCGTGCGACTCCACCACGCCGCCGACACTGGCGAACGGCAGCGCGAGCGCGGCCAGCAACCGGGCCACGTTCTCGACGCCGACGAACCGCTCGCCCCAGCGCGGCGCCTTGCCGCCGGCGTCACCGACCATCCGGACGTCGGCGGCCAGGAGGTCCCGCAGCCCGTCGACGTCACCTTCCCGGAAGGCGTCCAGGAACCGTTCGGCGAGTTCGTCGCGCACCTTCCGGTCGACCTCGTACCGGGGCCGACCCGCGTCCATGTGACGGCGCGCCCGCACCGCGAGCTGACGGCACGCCGACTCCGAGCGCTCCACGATCGACGCGACCTCGGGGAAGCCGAACCCGAACACCTCGCGCAGCACGAACACCGCGCGCTCCAACGGGCTCAGCCGCTCCAGCAGCAGCAACGCCGCCATCGACAGCGAGTCCGCCAGTTCCGCCGACCGCTCCGGGTCCTGGTACGGGTCGGTGAGCAGCGGCTCGGGGAGCCACGGCCCGACGTACGCCTCACGTCGGGCGCGGGCCGAGCGCAGCACGTCGATCGAGATCCGGGTGACCACGGTGGAAAGGAACGCCTTGGCCGAGTCGGGGCGGGTCGGGGTGAGCTGGTAGCGCAGCCACGCCTCCTGCACGGCGTCCTCCGCCTCACCCACGCTGCCGAGGATGCGGTAGGCGATCGAGAACAGCAGCGACCGCAGCTGCTCGAACTCCTCGGTCCGGGTCACGCCGCTCCCCCTCGGCCGATCACCAGGGCACCGGGCCGTCTTCGCCCACGAACCCGCCGGTCGGTCCGTCCGCGCCGAGCGTAGCCATCCGCACCACCACCGCCGCACCCTGCGCGGGGGTGAGGTACCCGTTGTGGTCGTTGCTGTCGGTGTCGACGTAACCGGGGGCGACGGCGTTGACGAGGAAGCCGTCCTTGCGCAGCTCGTTGGCGTACTGCACGGTGAGCGCGTTCAGCGCGACCTTGGAGGGCGTGTACGCGGCCGACGTGGGCAGGGCGGCGAGCGGGCCGTCCGGGTCCGCGGCGATGGCCAGCGACCCGGCGTGGCTGCTGACGTTGACGATGCGCGGCGCCGGTGACCGCCGCAGCAGCGGCAGCATGGCGTTGGTCACCGCGATCACCCCGAAGACGTTGGTCTCGAACACCGAGCGGACCATGTCGAGGTCGACGGAGCTGGGGACCTGGTCCAGCGCGTCCTGGGGCGCGACCTGCCCGGAACCGGTGATGCCGGCGTTGTTGACCAGCACGTCGAGGTGGCCGAACTGCTCCTCGACCTGCGCCGCCACCGTCGAGGCGGTGGCCGCGTCGGTGACGTCCAGGGTGACCGCGTGCGCGTCGCCACCTGCCGCTCGCAACGCCGCGGCGGCCTCCTCGCCGCGCCGCGGGTCCCTGGCTCCGACCAGGACCGTCATGCCCAGCGCGGCGAGTTGTCCGGCTGCCGCGCGGCCGATCCCCTTGTTGGCCCCGGTGACCAACGCGATCTTCCTGTGTGTGGTGTGCTCGCTCATGCCACCCGAGACGAAACAGCCGCGCCGTCTGTGACATGGGGAAGGCAGTCGCGTGGGAGGCCGGGTCACACGAGCGGCTCGACCGCGGCCCTCGTTCCCGGCACGGCCCCGACGTGGTCCCGGAGTCGGTGTTGGACGGTCTGCCGGGAGTCGGCGCTGATCACGTGCCAGGCATGGGTCTTCGCCCAGTCGAGCAGCACCTCCCGCACCGCGGACTGGTGGGCCAGGAAACGCGCGGGAGAGCAACCCGGGTCACGGCCGCACTCGTACGGGGCGAGGTCGGAGCCCTTGCGGCGCAACGCCTCCTCCGGCGTGACGTCCAGGTAGACGACGTGGTCGACCGGGGCGATCGCCGCGGTGATCGCGTGCACGAGCGCCGGCGGGCAACCGGCGAGCAGCTCCGCGGCGGCGTGCTTGGCCCAGTAGCCGTCGAGGATCACCAGGTCCTCGGTGGCCTGCCGCGCGCGGGTGGCGGCGGTGGTGTTCATCCAGCCGAGGAACAGCATCCGGGACGGTGACGGCATCTCCGCGATGCACGTGCGCAGGTCCACCTGGTCGGTGCCGCGGAGGAACCGCGCCTGCGGCACCACGCCGGGCCGGAACACGTCCCACTTGCCGACGACAGCGGCCGTGCGGCCCTCGGCGCGGGCCCACGCGACGAGTTCGCGGACCTGGGTGCTCTTCCCGGCACCGTCCGGGCCGTCCAACGCGACGATCACACCCGTCGACCTGACATCGTCGAATCCTCCATCGCAGAATCCCGCACCGGTGGCGGGTCGCTTTTCCAGAGGATAAGCGGACCGTCGCCGGACGCGCTCGATTCCGACACGCCGAACAAGTCCGCACCCGCTACTCTGACCGCCAAATCCGTTGGGAGGGCGTGGATGTGCGACACCTCGGGCAGCGCGAGAACGGACGGCCGACTCGGCGGTCACCACGATGCGCAATTCCCGTCACTCGACCAGGTGCACATATTGTTCACTCGATTGCGTGTTATTGATCTGCGTGCCGCCGGTCGCTCGGGGCCCGTCGGGGTATTTCCGTGACCGCGTACTTCTACTGGGACCAGATGTGGCGCACCGACGAAGGACGGGCCGACTGGTCCACACCGCACCCCTGGGTGGTCGCGAGCGTCGAGCCGCTGCGCGACCGCGGCGTCCGGGACGTGCTCGACCTCGGCTGCGGGATCGGCCGGCACTCGCTCTACCTGGCCGCGGAGGGCTTCGCCGTCCGGGCCGTCGACCGCAGTGACGCCGCCGTGGCGCACGTCCGCACCGAGGCGGCCGGGCACGGGTTGGCCGTCGCGGTCGACGTCGCCGACGTGACGGACCTGCCCTGCCCCACGGCGAGCGTCGACCTGGTGCTGGCCTTCAACGTGGTCTACCACGCCGACGAGGTCGCCCTCGGCCGCGCGCTGGCCGAGGTGCGCCGCGTGCTGCGGCCGGGTGGCCTCTACCAGTCCACGATGCTGTCCAAGCGCAACGCGCAGTACGGCCGTGGCGTCGAGGTGTCGCCGAACACGTTCGTCCAGCCCGAGGCCGAGGACGACAAGGTGCACCCGCACCTGTACGTCGACGCGGCCGACCTGGTCCGCCTGCACCGGGGGTTCGAGCTGCTGAACGGCTTCGACGCCGAGCAGTCGGCGCCCGGCTCGTACCACTGGCACTGCCTCTTCGAGGCGGCAGGGAACGTCGGCGAGGCGAGGACCGGGACCGCCGAGCGGGAGGAGCGGGGCGCGTGATCGAGGCGGAGGCGTTCTGCCGGGAGCTGGAGGCGCGCGGGTTCGGCTTCTTCAGCGGCGTTCCCTGTTCCTACCTGCAAGGACCGTTCTCCCGGCTCCAGGACCGCGCCGGTTACGTGCCCGCGCCCAACGAGGGTGTGGCGACGGCGATGGCGGCCGGCGCCCAACTCGCCGGTCGTCGTGCCGCGCTCCTGGTGCAGAACTCCGGCCTGGGCAACCTGCTCGACCCGCTGACGTCCCTGCTGATGCCGTACGGGATACCGCTGCTGATCGTGATGAGCCTGCGGGGGTGGCCGTGCGCGGACGACGACGAGCCGCACCACGAGGTGATGGGCCGCAGCACGACCGCGCTGCTGGACGCGATCGGGCTCGCGCACGGTGTGCTGGAGCCGTCGACCGGAAGCCTCACCGCCGCGCTGGACCGCGCGGACGAGGAATTCCGGCGGGACCGCGGTTACGCGCTGCTCGTGCCGAAGGCGACGCTCGGCTCGTGCCCCCGCGCCGACTCGGCCGCGGAGACCACGATGGAGCGCCGGGACGCGATCACGGCGGTGGCCGCGCACCTGGACGGCGCGCTGGTCTACAGCACCACCGGCATGATCAGCCGGGAGCTGTTCGGGCTGCGCGACGACCCGGGCAACTTCTACATGCAGGGCAGCATGGGCCACGCGATCGGCCTCGGTCTCGGCACCGCGATCGCCCGGCCGGACCTGCCCGTCGTCGTGGTGGACGGCGACGGGTCGGCCCTGATGCACCTCGGCGGCCTGGCGCTGGTCGGCGACTGCCGGCCGGCCAACCTCACCCACCTGGTGCTCGACAACGGGACGTTCGACTCGACCGGTGGGCAGCGGACGCGCGATCACCCGGTGGCCTGGGACCGCCTCGCGCTGTCCGTGGGCTACCGCACCGGCGCGGTCTGCCGGACCGTCGGGGAGATCCACGAGTGCCTGCGGCGGATCGCGGGCACGCCCGGCCCGCACCTGGTCGCGCTGTGCATCGCGCCCGGCGGTTCGCGCACGCCGCCGCGGGTCACCTCGACTTACGGCAACCGGGAGATCCGGGCGAGGTTCCAGCGGGTGGCGTCCGACGGCCGCGTCGGTCCGGTCGCCGCCGAGCCCGTGGCGGGCCGATGAGATCGGTGCTGATCGCCGCGCGCGGAACGCCGGCGGTGCGGGCGGTGGAGTCGTGCCGTGCGCTCGGCCTGGTGCCGGTGACCGTGGTGGCGCGGTCCGATCCGCAACGCCGGCACGCCGTGGCAGGTCACGTGGTCCTGGACGACACCGGCTGCGGCGGTTACGGCTGCGTCGACTGCGTCGTGCGTGCCGCGGAGGACGCGCGGGTGGACGCCGTCCACCCGGGGCCGGGCGCCGTCGCCGAGAACCCCTTGCTGGCAAGGAAACTTGCCGAGCGCGGCATCCGCTTCGTCGGGCCGCCCGCCTCCGCGCTCGCCGTCACCGGGGACAAGGGTTCGGCCGCCGAGGCCGCCGAGCGGGTCGGCGTTCCCGTGCTGCCGCACGCCGTCGGGGAGCGGGCGATCCGGGCGCTGGTCGACCGGCACGGCCTGCCGGTCGTGCTCAAGCGGTCGGACCTCCACCACGGCGACGGAGTGCGAGTGGTCCGGAGCCGGGCCGACCTCACCGCTGCCCTCGGCGGCTACTCCGGCTGGTACGCCGAGCTGTACGTCGAGGCGGCCCGAGTGGTCGGCGTGACCGTGGCGGCCGACGACGCGGGCCACGTGGTCCGGCTGGACGAGCGGGAGTCCCTGCTGGTGGCCGGCAACCGCAAGCTGCTGGAGGCGGCGCCGGTCCTCGGGGTGCCGGACGTGCTCGTTCGCGCGATGCGGGCCGACGCGGTGCGGCTGGCGTGCGCGCTCGGCCTGCGCAACCTCGCGACCGTCGAATTCCTCGTCCACCCCGGCGGTTACGCCTTCCTGGAGGTCAACGCGCGGCTGACCGGGTCCTACCGGATCTGCGAGGCGCGGACCGGGATCGACCTCATCGCCCTGCAACTCCGCCTCGCCATGGGACACCGGCTCGGGCACGTGGTGACGCGGGGAACGCACGTGGCGCAGGCCCACCTGTTCGTCCGCGGTGGGAAGCCCGGACTGCTCACCGGCGTGCGGCTGCCCGGCCCGCGGCCGGGCGTGGTCGTCGACTGCGCGCTCGACGGCGGTCTGGCGGTCGTGTTCGACACGATCACCAGCCAGGTGCTGGCCACCGGGTCGAGCCGCGCGCAGGCGTGCGACCGCGTCGGCCGGGCGGTCGCCGACATCGAACTGGCCGGGCTGAGCCATCACGGGCCGGACATCGCCGACTGGTGTTCACGGCGGTCCGGTGCGTCCACGGAGGACTTGGCGACGACATGAACCACAGCACCCTGAACGTGCCGACCTGCGAAGTCGACCCGCTGCTCGTGAGCGGGGTGGCCCGGGGCGAACCCGCGGCGTGCGAGGCGCTGGCGGCGGCGCTGCACGACCACGAGGGGCGGTGCCTGTCGTCCGGACCGGGGTACCTCGTCCTGTCCGGGCTCGGGCAGCTGGACGAGGAGGCGGCCCGCCGTTTCGTCCTGGCCGTGTCGGCGATGCTGGGCTGGCCGATGCCGCAGGACTTCGACGGCGAGATGATCCGCGAGGTGCGCGACCGCGGGGTGACGCTGGAGAGCGGCGCCACCGTGCGCTACTCCGACACCCGCCAGGGCGGGAACCTGCACACCGATGGGATGCACCGGCCCGGCGAGATCCCGGCCTACTTCACGTTGCACTGCGTCCGGCAGGCCGCGTCCGGTGGTGCGCTCGTGCTGGTCCACGTCGACGACCTCGTGCGCGAGCTGTGCCTGGAGCCGGACGTGGTGGCCGCCCTGCGCGAGCCGGTGCACTTCGACACCCGGGACGGCCGCCCCGACCGGCCGGCGACGGTGCCTCGGTCCATCCTGGAGTTCGACGGCGGGTCGCCGCGGATCACCTACCTGCGCGAGTACGTCGAGAGCGCGCACCGCCGGCCGGGCATCGCGCCGCTGTCCCGGCTCCAGGTGCGGGCGATGGACCGGCTGGACGCGCTGCTCGCCCGGGAGGACCTGCGGACCTACCGCCGCCTCGAACCGGGGCAGCTGATCGTCATCAACAACCGGACGATCGTGCACGGGCGGACCGCGTTCGAGAACGAGCCGGGCGAGGGTCGGAATCGGCTGCTGTTCCGGACGTGGATCGCGGCGGCGCGGTGATTCCGCAGCGCTACCCACTGCACCGAACGAGCTACCCGGAAATGATGACGGAACCACTGCCCGGTGACGCGACGACGGGCGTCGGACAATAGATCTGTCATGTGCGCCACTTATGAGTGACCGCATCGGATGAACAATTCGCTCCCCCGGTCAAGGCGTTCCGAATCCCTTGCCGGTCCCGTCGACCCACTGTACGCTGACGGCAACTGTGAACTAAGTCACAGATATGTTTGACGAAAGGCACGGACATGGCGAATGAAAAGCGCCCGGCCGACGAAGCGCGACTCGCGGATGCGGCGAAGACACTTCAGGAGAACCGCACCGGCATGGTGCTGACCGGCCGGATCAAGAACGGCGAGTTGCAGCTCGACCAGCCGACGCTCGACCAGATCCGGCAGAAGTACCCCGACGCGGACGTCGCGTTCGTCGCGCTCAACTCGCCCTTCGACGCCAAGTCGCAGGCCGTCTGACCTGATCCACCCGTCGCACCGGTCGTCAATCGCGGGAATTGCGGAGGTCTGTGTGTCGAATGACATTCTTCTCGCGCACACGCTGCTCGAGCGCGAGCCGTCTGCGGACCTCATTCGATCGATCGCCGAGGTGGCGGTCCGCCTGCACCACCCGGGTCTGGAATGTCCGCGCTACTTCGCGGGACTCGACCTGGCACTGCAGGACGAACCGCCACCGTTCGGCACCCGCGAGTACGGCCTCATCTACCGCAGCCTCTCGGTCGAACCGAAATGGATGGCGGTGTCGCTCATCACGAACGCGGAGCGCGAGGGCGACGGCTCGAAGCGGCTGTGGTCCCTCGCCGCGTGCTCGGTGGACGAACGGCAACAGCACCTGCTGAAACGGCACGCCTGCGACGAGTCCCGGCATTCCCTGATCTACCTGTCGCTCCTCGACCTGGCCTTCCCCGGTGCGGTCTCACCGGAGTTCCGCGTCGAGCTGCGGCAGCTCTCGCCCGGGTTCACGATGCGGCAGGACCTGTTCCCGGTGCCGGGTTCGCCGTACGCCAAGGTGCCGACGATCGACGACTTCCTCCAGATGAACATCGCGGAGATCCGCACCGCGATCCACCACACGATGCAGCGGCCGGCGCTCGCCGAGCACTGCCCGCCCGGCAACCAGGACAAGGTCACGAAGCTGCACGACGCGCTGCTGACCGACGAGCTGGCCCACATCGCCTACACCGCCGTCCTGGTGGACGAGATCGGGCGCGACGCCGACCCCGACCGGCTGCGTGCGCTGTTCCGCAGGCGGTTCCACGACTTCAACACCATCACGACCGAGGAGCTGGGCGGCAACGTGTTCGACTGCTCGGTCGCGTGCTGCGCGCGTCGACCCACGTGCCGGGCCAAGGCCACCGACGCCGCGCCCGCCCCGGTCCTGCACCAGATCGGACTCGGTCCGCAGTGAGCAGCAGCACCACCCGCGCCGGTGACGCGCTGGCGACGTGCCTGGCCCGGTGCGGCACCGACCAGGCGGCGCTCGTGGCGAGCATCGACGAGGCCGTCGGGTTGCGGCCCGGTGACCTGGTCCTGGCGGTCGGCTCCGTCGCGGAGGGCCTCGCCAACGACAAGTCCGACCTCGACCTTCTGCTCGTCGCGGGCGACGACGTCGGGCACGCGGAGACGGAGCTGTGCTGGGCCGTCGGGCGCAGCATGGTCGACCTGCGGATCCTCCACCCGGCGACCGTCGAGGCGCTGACCGGCAAGTTGCGCGACTGGGCGCGGCGGCCGTGGAGCCTCGTCGAGCTGGCCCCGTTCAGCGACGACGAGCGGCTGCTGCTGCACCGGTTGCGCGAAGGGCTCGTGGTCCACCCGCTCGAGCCCGTGGCGCAGCCGTGGCGGCCGGACCGGTCGGAGCTGGCGCGGCTCAAGCTCCAGGTCGCGCGCCACCAGGCCCGCACCATCCAGGTGGACCTCGTCGGGTATCGCGCCGAAGGCGACTACGCCACGTTCGTCCTGGCCGCGCAGGACCTCCTCGGCCACGGCGTCGACGGCCTGCTCGCTGGCCACCACCTCACGAACCCGAACCCCAAGTGGCGCAGCCGTCTGCTGGCGCGGCTCCCTCTCGACTGGGAGCGCCCGCTGTGGCTGCGGCCCACCGGTGTGCGTGCGGATCGCGCGTTCTGGGACCTCCACCGGGCACCGGCACTGCCGGAACCGGAGTCGGCGGTCGCGCACGCGGTGCGTTGCGCCGGTTTCGCGCGGGCGGCGTTCGCGTGGGCGGAGCGACGTCTTCTCGGCACGTCCGACGGTGTGCCCCGCACCCCGCTGTGGGATGGCGATCGGGCGCCGGCGCCCGGCCCGGTCCTGCCCGGTATCGAGTTCGACGTCGACTTCTTCCGCTCCGACACGGGGATCGCCGTCGCCCGGCTGAACGAGTTCGGCGCGTCGTTGCGGCTCTCGGAGCGGGAGTTCGCGCTGCTCCTGCTCTGCGACGGCCGGACTTCGGTCGCCGAGGCCGAGGCGGTCGTCAACAGCACGCTGAGCAACGGCAAGGCGGGCAACGGCAAGGCGGGTAACGGCTCCGCACCGCTCGACGGCACGGAGGCGGTCGAGCGGATGCTGCACGGCGGCCTGTTCCTCCGCACCCCGCAGGCCGTCACCGGCGCGGTGGAGCGGCTGGGCGAGGAGCTGGCCCGGTCCGGGTACGGGGAGTTCCTGACCTGCTTCGACCCGTTCGTCCTCGACCCGTCGGCGTGGCGGGCGGCCCGGACCCACCTGCCGCCCGCTCTCGGCCCGGTGGTCGACCTGTTCCTGCTGGGGCAGAGCGTGAGTCCGAGCGCGCTACCGCCCGGTCTGGCGGCGCTGGTGCCCGGTCTGACGACGGCCGGCCTGCTCGCTGAACGGGACGGGTGGGTCGCAGCCGCCGATCTCGTCGTCCTGCTCGTCTGCGGCAGCTGGGTGATCTGCCACCCGCCCCAGGCCGACCCGCTCTTCTACCTCGGGGACGACTCTTTGGCCCTGCTGAGCCGCCTGACGCCGGCGGGTGCCCGGAACTGCCTCGACCTCTGCGCCGGCCCCGGCCTGCACGCCGTGCACTGCGCCCGCTTCGCGCCCGAGGTCACCGCGGTGGAGCTCGACCCGCGCGTCGCCCGGATCGCCCGGCTCAACGCCCGGTTGAACGGAGTGGCCGACCGCGTCGAGGTCCTGCCGGGCGACCTCTACGAGCCCGTCGCCGGACGCCGCTTCGACCTGGTGGTCGCCAACCCGCCGACCCTGCCGTACCCGGCGGACCTCCCGGGACCGCGCGTCGGCCACGGCGGGGAGGACGGCCTGCGGGTGACGTCACGCGTGCTCGCCGGACTGCCCGACGCCCTCACCGACCGCGGGCGCGCGCACCTCGCGGGCATGACGTTGACCGACGGCACCCCCGGCCCGCTGGTCGAGCGGTTGTCGGTGTTGGCACGCGAGAACGACCTGGCGCTCCGCTGCACCGTGATCTCCCACGCGCGGCTCGCGGAGGGTGGCGCGGTGTTCGAGCGGCTCGTCCCGGCCGTCGCCGCCATCGCGGACGCCGCCCCGGACCGGGTCCGCGAGTCCTACGCCCGCCTGCTGGGGCGACTTCGGCTGAGCCACCTCAGCACCTACTTCCTCCAGGTGTCCCGGGGTTCGGGTGCGGTCGAGCCGGTCGACGTGTCGACGTCGGGCCGACCGGGGTTGTGGCACATCTGACGATCACGGGTCGGCGCGCGGGCCGGTGAGGGTCACGGCGACCACAACCGGTGCGACGGTGCGACGGTGTGGCGCGGTGCGGGCAGACCGGTGCGGCGGCAGCGCAGGCAGGGCGGCGGCGCGGTTCGGGCAGGGCAGCGATGGGGCAGGCCGGTGCCGCGCGGCCGCACGGCGCAGGCAGGGCAGCGGTGCGGGCAGACCGGTGCGGCGGCAGCGCAGGCAGGACGGCGGTGCCGGCAGGGCAGCGATGGGGCAGGCCGGTGCGGCGCGGCCGCACGGCGCAGGCAGGGCAGCGGTGCGGGCAGGCAGTGCGGTGCGGCGCGGCGGGCAGACCGGCGCAGGCAGGGCTGCGGCGCAGGCGGTGCGGCGGTGCGGCGCGGGCAGGGCGGTGCTGCGGCGGCGGTGCGGGCAGGGCGGTGCGGTGCGGTGGGCGGTGCGGTGGGCAGGGCGGCGCGGCGGTGAAGGGGGTGGGACCCGTCAGGTGGTGATGGTGGCGGCCACGATGCAGGTGTCGTCCAGAGGGGTGG
This sequence comes from Saccharothrix sp. NRRL B-16314, assembly GCF_000716595.1. Lineage (GTDB taxonomy): Bacteria > Actinomycetota > Actinomycetes > Mycobacteriales > Pseudonocardiaceae > Actinosynnema. The sequence goes on along the minus strand of NZ_JNXC01000030.1, from coordinate 38,441 downwards.
CGGGGACCAGGCGTGAGGTGAGGGCTTCCGGCATCTCCTCCGGGTCCAGGTCCGCGATGAAGCCGGTGATCTCCTCCATCAGGCGTTCCAGGTCGTCACCCTTGGCACCGGCGGAGGGGCGTCGTTCGATGAGGCCGTCGGTGAACATCAGCACCGTGTCGCCGGGTGCGAGGAGCGTGCGCGCCGTCGCGTACACCGCTCCCGGCATGGCTCCCAGGATGGTGCCCGCGGGCCGGTCCAGCCGGTGCACCTCGTGCGACCGCAGCAACAGCGGCGTGGGGTGGCCGGCTTGCGCCCACGACAGCCTGCGGGTGGTCGGCTCGAACCTGCTGACGATCGCCGAGGCCAGCGTGATGCCCTCACCGCCGGTCAGCATGCGGTTCAGCACGTCGAGGACACCGGACGGGTCGGGGTTGGTGAGCGCGGCGCCCGTGAGCGCGTACCGCAGCTTCGCCATCGCCGCCGCGGTCGCCAGGCCGTGGCCCGCGACGTCGCCGATGGCGAGCAGCGTGCTGCCGTCGTCGATCGGGAACGCGTGGTACCAGTCGCCGCCGACCTCCGCCCACTTCTCGGCCGCCAGGTAGCGCACCGCGACCCGCATCCCCGGCAGCTCCAGCGGCCGGCTCGGCAGCGGCAGTACGGCGGAGCGGAGGTGGTTCGCCACCTGGTGCTCCTTGGCGAACTGCTCGCTCAGGTCGAACATCCGCTCTTCCGCCCGCCGCGTATCGGTCACGTCCTGGAGCACGACGTCCAACCTGACCGGCCGGCCCTGGACGTCCAGCACGGGTTCGCCGATGAACCGGCCGCACCGGACCTGGTCGCCGGCCAGCAGGTGCAGTTCCGAGTCGGTGCGCTCGCCCTGCTCCAGCATCCGCCGCACGGCGTTCTGGAGGATCGGCAGGTCCTCGGGGACGACGGCCGCCCGGATCTCGTCCAGCGACATGGGGCCGAGTGCCGGGTCCCGGTCGAAGATCACGTAGAGCTGGTCGGACCAGCCGATCTCGTTGGTCATCAGGTTCCACTCGCCCCAGCCGATGTTGCCGAGGCGCTGGACGTTGCGCAGCCGGTCCAGCTGCAACGGGTCCTCGTGCTCGTACCAGGCCAGGATCAGCCCGTCGCCGAACTTGCCGATGGTCAGCGTGTACCGGCCGTGCTGCGGCAGCCCGGGGGCGTTCTCCCAGTAGTCGAACGTGTCCAGCACCTCCCGCACCCCCGTGCGGAGCACCCGGTGGTACGCCTCCCACAGCTCGGTCCCGGCGACCGTCGGGTAGCTGGTGAGGATGGTCCGCCCCACCAGCTGCCGGTACCGGCGGCCGGTGAAGTCGACCGCGTCGGGGCTGGCGGCCTCGAACCGGAAGTCCACCACGTCACCGTCCGGGCCGTGCACGGCGCCGAGCAACGCCACCGAACCGGGCAGCACGTCGAGCATGTGCTGCACCCACAGCGTCCAGTTGCGGCCCTGACCCGCGCCTCCGGTGCTCAGCACCGCCAGGAGCGTCGAGCCCGCCGCGCTCGTCAGCACCTCCAGCTCCCACTGCTCCTCGGCCGAGAACTCGTGGCGGTCGGTCCACAGCAGTCCGATGACGCCGGCGGTGCGGGTCCGGTCGCGGAACGGGAGCCAGGCGCGCGACTGCCACACCGTCTCGGGGTCGCCGATCAGGACGTACCGCCGACGGGCCTCCGCCAGGTCGGGGAGCCACTGGGGCAGGCCGCTCCGGCCCGCGGCGACGACGCCCGTCTCCAGTCGCGACGGCACCCGTTCCCACTCCAACCGCACCTTGGCGGGCACGTTCGCGGCGGCTTCCAGCCGAATCCCGCCGTCGGGTTCCAGCAGGTAGAACAGCACGCCGTCGCAGCCGACGTGCTCGCGGACGAGGTCGGCCAGCTCCTCGGGGTCGGCTGCCGTGCCGATCGCCGCGAGGGCCACGGGCTGCGGCGTGCGTTCACCCATCGGTGCCGGTGACGGCTTCGGGATGTCCGGTCGCGGCACGTCGCGGACAGGGTCGAGGGCACCGTCGGCGGACGCGGGGCGCGGGCCCGGTGGCAGGGGTGGCGGCGGCACCCCGAGCACGCCCGCCGCGATCACGACCAGGTCGCTGCCCGTGGCCTGGGTCAGCCGCACCATGTCCTCGAACGCCTCGTCGGGCCGGCACGACAGCCGTTCGGCGAGCACCCCTTTGGCCTGCTCGACCACGGCCTGTCGGCGCGCGGCGGCGCGCAGCCGGTCGATCTCGTCACGCTGCCGGGCGACGAGATCGGCCAGCGCCGAGCCGGTCGGATCCCGCTGGGCTGCCATCGCGTCCCAGCATGGACCGCCTGCCCATCCTCGGCCAGCCGAAGGCCGTCGTTCCGCCGCGACACCGGTCAGGCCACCTGCGCCGCACGACGCGCGGCCGGTCGCACGGTCCACAGTGGAGCATGATCGACCACTCCCCTCGACCGACTTGCCGGCTCCCCGGTCCGACCCCCACCCCTGGACATGCCGGGGTCGACGGGTTAGCGTCTGCCACCGATGTTTACGCAAACATCCCGCGCGGACACGCACCACCGCCACGTGCTCGACAGGAGTTGAGGATGACGTCCATCCCGGTGCCGGTCGAGGCTCCGCCGGCGCCACCGGCACCGGCACGCCGTGTCCGCCGTCGGCGTCCCGAGCGGAAGGGCTGGCTGTTCGTCGCCCCGTTCCTGGTGGTGTTCGCCCTGGTCTTCCTGGCTCCGATCGCCTACGCGGTGTGGTTGAGCCTGTTCCGCGAGCAGGTGTTCTTCGGCGGCACGGAGTTCGTCGGGCTCGACAACTACGCCGCCGTCCTCGGTGACGCGAAGTTCTGGGAGTCGTTCCTCCGGGTCCTGGTGTTCCTGGTGGTCCAGGTGCCGGTCATGTTGCTGCTCGCGCTGGTGGCGGCGCTGGCCATCGACAGCGCCCGGCTGCACGCGTCCGGCTTCTTCCGGGTCGTGATCTTCCTGCCGTACGCCGTACCGGGTGTCGTCGCGGCCCTGATGTGGGGCTTCATCTACGGCGACAACTTCGGGCTGGCCGCCGACCTGAACGACCTGCTCGGCAGGCAGGCCGTCGCGCCGCTGTCGGCCGACTGGATCCTCCCCTCGATCGGCAACGTCGTGACCTGGGAGTTCGTCGGCTACAACATGCTGATCTTCTACTCGGCGCTGAAGGTCGTCCCGGGTGACCTGTACGAGGCGGCGGCCATCGACGGCGCGGGGACGATGCGGACGATCCTGAGCGTCAAGCTGCCCGCGATCCGCGGCGCGGTGGTGATCGCGACGATCTTCTCGATCATCGGCAGCTTCCAGCTGTTCAACGAGCCGAACATCCTGCGGACCCTGGCGCCCAACGTGATCAGCACCTTCTACACGCCGAACATGTACGCCTACAACCTGTCCTTCGCCGGTCAGCAGTACGACTACTCGGCCACCGTGGCGATCGTCATGGGCGTCATCACCGCGATCATCGCCTACGTCGTGCAGCTGCGCGGCTCGCGGAAGGGTGTGTGAGCACCGTGCGGACACCGCCATCGCCCTTCCTGCGGCCTCGCAAGTCCGTCGTGCTGACGATCCTCATGTCGCTGTTCCTGGTCTACACGCTGGTCCCGCTGGCCTGGCTGTTGATCAGCGCGACGAAGACGCAGCCGGCGCTGTTCGGCACACCGGGCCTCGCGTTCGGCGACTCGTTCGCGCTGTTCGACAACATCGCCGAGACGTTCACCCACGACGGCGGGATCTTCCTGCGCTGGCTGGGCAACACGCTGCTGTACGTGGTGGTCGGCGCGGGTGGCGCGACCGTTCTCGCGACGGCCGCCGGCTACGGCCTGGCCAAGTACCGGTTCCCCGGCCGGCGGGCGGTGTTCGCCGTGCTGCTGGGCGCCATCGCGATCCCCGGCACCGCGCTGGCCGTGCCGACGTTCCTGATGTTCAGCGAGCTGGGGCTGACCAACACCCCGTGGGCGATCATCATCCCGTCGCTGATCAGCCCGTTCGGCCTGTACCTGGTGTGGGTGTACGCCGTCGAGGCGGTGCCGGACGAGGTGATCGAGGCGGCCCGGATCGACGGCGCGGGCGAGGTGCGGATCTTCCTCACGGTGACGTTGCGGCTGCTCCTGCCGGGTGTCGTGACCGTCGCGCTGTTCGCCGTGGTGTCCACCTGGAACAACTACTTCCTGCCGCTGATCATGCTCAGCGAGCCGGACTGGTACCCGCTGACCGTCGGCCTCAACCAGTGGAGCGCCCAGGCCTCGGGCGTCGGCGCGCAGCCGATCTACCACCTCGTGATCACCGGGTCGGTGCTCACCATCATCCCGCTCGTCGCCGCATTCCTCCTGCTCCAGCGCTTCTGGCAGTCGGGGCTGAGCGCGGGAAGCGTCAAGCAGTAGTCGGAACACCGTCGCGAGAGGACAGTCACCAATGTCACCCACCAAGCACCGCGCGAGGGCGGCCGTCACCGTGGCGGGCCTGCTCGTCGCCGCGCTCGCGGCCTGCTCCCCGGGGTCCGACAACGCCACCCCGGGCGGTGCCACCGGTACCCCCGACGCGGTCGACGCCGCGCTGAAGGCGGGCGGCGAGCTCACCTACTGGAGCTGGACGCCGTCGGCCAAGGCTCAGGTGGAGGCGTTCCAGCGGGAATTCCCGAACGTCAAGGTCAACTACGTCAACGCGGGCACCAACAACGACCACTACACCAAGCTCCAGAACGCCGTGAAGGCCGGCTCCGGCGCGCCGGACGTCGCCCAGGTCGAGTACCAGGCGCTGCCGCAGTTCGCGCTCACCGGCGCCCTGGTCGACCTCGGCCAGTACGGCTTCAACGACTTCGAGAAGGACTACACGAAGTCCACCTGGGGTTCGGTGAAGGTCGCCGGCGGCCTGTACGGCCTGCCGCAGGACTCGGGCCCGATGGCGCTGTTCTACAACAAGCAGGTGTTCGACCAGCACGGCATCGCGGTGCCCAAGACGTGGGACGAGTACGTCGCCGCCGCCGAGAAGCTGCACGCTGCGGACCCGACCAAGTACATCACCTCCGACACCGGTGACGCGGGCTTCACCACCAGCATGATCTGGCAGGCGGGCGGCAAGCCGTTCACCACCGACGGGAAGTCCGTCAGGATCGACCTCCAGGACGCGGGCACCAGGAAGTTCACCGCGATGTGGAGCCCGCTGGTGGAGAAGAAGCTGCTCTCGTCCATCAAGGGCTGGTCGGACGAGTGGTACAAGGCGCTGGGTGACGGCACCATCTCCACGCTGCTCGCCGGTGCGTGGATGCCGGGCGTGCTGGAGTCGTCGGTGCCGGGCGGCGCGGGCAAGTGGGCCGTGGCGCCGCTGCCCACCTACGACGGCAAGCCGGTCACCGCCGAGAACGGCGGCGGCGGGCAGTCGGTGCTCAAGCAGAGCGCCAACCCGGCGTTGGCCGCGGGCTTCGTCCGCTGGCTCAACCACGACAACGGCGTCAAGCCGTTCCTGGAGAGCGGCGGCTTCCCCGCCACCACCGCGGACCTCGACTCGGCCGCGTTCAAGGACAAGGCGTCGGCGTACTTCGGCGGGCAGCAGGTCAACCAGGTCCTGACCGCGTCGGCGGGCCAGGTCGCGGCCGGCTGGAGCTACCTGCCGTACCAGCTCTACGCCAACAGCATCTTCGGTGACACGGTCGGCAAGTCGTACCTGAACTCGTCGCACCTCGACCCGGGCCTGACCGACTGGCAGAAGTCGCTGGCCGACTACGGCAGCCAGCAGGGTTTCACCGTCACCACGAGCTGACCGACCCGGGACGGCCGGCGCCTGCCGGGGTGCCGGCCGTCCCGCCCTTCCGGAACGGGCTCGCCCACGACACAGCAGACCGGTCGGATCGCGGCCCCGGCAAGGGGTCCGCACGACCTCCCCGAAAGGAACGACCATCTCCGCGACGCCCCGCGCCCTGCCCTGGTCGGCGTTCCAGCCGCGCACCTCCGGAGGTCCCCGTGCCTGACTTCACCATCGGCGAGCACGACTTCCTGCTCGACGGCGAGCCGTTCCGCGTCCTGTCCGGCGCGCTGCACTACTTCCGGGTGCACCCGGACCTCTGGGCGGACCGGATCGACAAGGCCAGGCGGATGGGCCTGAACACCATCGAGACGTACGTGCCCTGGAACGCCCACGCACCCACCCCGGACGTGTTCGACCTGTCCGGCGGGCTGGACCTGGACCGCTTCCTGCGGCTGGTCGGCGAGGCCGGGATGAAGGCCGTCGTGCGGCCCGGCCCCTTCATCTGTGCGGAGTGGGACAACGGTGGTCTGCCCGCCTGGCTGTTCCGCGACCCCGACGTGGGCGTCCGACGGGCCGAACCCCGTTACCTGGCGGCGGTCCGCGACTACCTCGAACGCGTGTACGCCGTCGTCGAGCCCCTGCAGGTGCAGCACGGCGGGCCGGTGATCCTCGTGCAGATCGAGAACGAGTACGGCGCTTTCGGCTCCGACAAGGCGTACCTCGAAGCCCTGGTGGAGTACACCAAGGCGGCGGGGATCACCGTTCCGCTGACCACCGTCGACCAGCCGACCGACGAGATGCTCACCGCGGGCAGCCTCGACGGCCTGCACCTGACGGCGTCGTTCGGCTCGCGCAGTGCCGAGCGCCTGGCCACGCTGCGCGAGCACCAGCCGACCGGGCCGTTGATGTGCTCGGAGTTCTGGAACGGCTGGTTCGACTACTGGGGCTCGCACCACCACACCACGTCCGCCGACGACGCCGCGGCGGAGCTCGACGCGCTGCTGTCGGCGGGCGCGTCGGTGAACCTGTACATGTTCCACGGCGGGACGAACTTCGGGCTCACCAACGGCGCCAACGACAAGGGCGTCTACCGGCCCACCATCACCTCGTACGACTACGACGCGCCGTTGGACGAGGCGGGCAACCCCACGGCCAAGTACCACGCGTTCCGCGAGGTGATCGCCCGGTACCACGACGTGCCGGACGCCCCGCCGCCCGCCGCACGGCCCGCGCCGGAGTTCACCGTGCCGCTGGATCACCACGTCCCGCTGCTCGACGAGCCGGAGCGGTGGGGCGCTTGGCAGCACCACAGCGCGCTGCCGACGTTCGACGAACTCACGCCCACGCCGCAGATCGCCTTGCTGCGCACGTGGATCGACCACGCGGGACCGGCCGTGCTGCGCTTCGGCGAGGTACGCGACCGCGCGTCGGTGTTCCTCAACGGCCAGTCGGTCGGGGTCCTGCTCCGTGAGCACCACCAGCGAGCGCTCGGGTTCCACAAGGCCGTCGGTGAACTCGTGGTGCTCGTGGAGGACCGAGGACGGGTCAACTACGGTCCGCGCATCGGCGAGCCCAAGGGCGTCATCGGCGGCGCAACCCTGGACGGCGAACCCCTGCGCGGCTGGGACGTCCTGCCGCTCGACCTGGGAGCGCTGTCCGGGCCGTGGCACGCCGACAGCATGCCGTTCGGCGGCCGGGTCGGCGGTCCGGTCCTCGTCCGCGGCGGGTTCACCCTGGACGGACCGGCCGACCTCCACCTGGACACCGGGGACTGGGGCAACGGAGTCGTGTGGGTCAACGGTTTCTGCCTGGGCCGCTACTCGTCGCTGGGCCCGCAGCGGACGCTGTACGTGCCCGGCCCGGCCGTCCGCGCGGGTGCCAACGAGGTGGTCGTGTTCGAGACGGGCGTGATGACCTCGCCGGTGGCCCGGTTCGTGCCCGGTCCCCTGCTCGGCCACACCGAGATGTGAAGCGGTCCGCGTTGCTACCGCCCGACGGCCCGCAGGCGAAGCGTCCGTCGCGTGCGCAGCGCCAGGAGTTGGACGGCGACCGCCACCACGGTGCCCAGCACGAACGCGGCGGCGCCGATCGGGCGGACGAGGACGGAGACCGACAAGCAGAACGCCGAGAAGCCGAGCAAGCCGACGAGCGTGCCCGACAGGACTCGCGCGGTGACCACGGGGCCGTGCTGGGCGTGGACGAAGGCCGCCACGACGCTCGTCGCGATGGGGAACGGCGCCAGCAAGCCGGTCCACTGCGGACCGAGCGCGCTGGACGCCGTCGTCACGCCGAGCACCAGGACACCGGTCACGACCGCGCGTCCCGGCAGGTCCCAGAGCGGCGGCCGGCGTCGGTCGACGTCGCCCGGGAGTTCCGGCTCGACCTTCGGCATGAAGACCATCGCGACCGCGGTGGCGGTGAGCGTGACCAGGAGTGCCACGGGTGCCGTGACGCGGACGAACGACAGCGCGGCGTCCACTGCGAGAACGGCGGCCCAGCTCGTGGTCACCGTGGCGAGCCAGCCGAGACGACGGGCCGCGCACGAGAACACCACCGCGAACGCGGCGAGCGACGCGAGTCCGAACAGGGACGAGACGGCCGCGCCGCCGGCGAAGTCCGCGCCGTGCTGGAGGTAGGAGATGAACAGGATCGGACCGGCGACGATCGGGAGTGCCACGAGGATCCCGGCCACGTCGGCGCCCCACCGTCGCCCGGCCAGCGTCGACGCCACGACCAGCAGTGGCGCCAGGAACAGCTTCAGCAGCAGTACGTCCACTTGCGGTCAGTCTGCCAGACGCCCGCGCTCACCTGCGCCCGATCACGCCCGCCCGCGTCGTGTGCACCGCACCTGCTCGTCGGACGTCCAGCGGCGACCGGCCGCTCCCGCTTCCTCCACGACCTCGTCGGCGACCTCCTGCTCGCGGCGGTAGGAGAACGCGATGTCGTCACCGTCCTGCGCGAGCCGGGCCGGCCGGACGGTGGAGTCGACCACGACCACCACCTTTCGACGACGAATCGGGCACACCCCGCCCAACTCACGAGTCCGGGTTGGGCACACGACACCGACTCGGTGGATCACCCCTCCACCGCTACACCCTTCCCAGCTGTCGCCGCAGATCAGTCCATCGCTGCGGCACCCACGAGTGCCCCGGGTCGACCGAGCAGGCGATGACGGAACCCATCGCGCGCAGTTCGCCACCGCAGCCCCGCACGACGCACCCACCGATGGCCGCCGACCGCCCCGGCCTCGGCGCGGCCACCTTGTGCCCGGCCAGGACCAGCTCCGCGACCTCGTCGGCGAAGTCGTCCGCGGCGTCGTGCGCCAGCAGCCAGTCGACATGCCGGACGAGGAACCCGACCACCGCGTCGATCCGGCCCGGTGGCGGGGTCACGCGCAGCTCCTCCACCACCAGGCGAGCCCACGAGGCGAGCATGGCGAAGGCCCGACTGCGCACGTCAGCGGCATCGTGGTTGAACGGGATGCCGGGGTACGCGGTGGTGCGCACCTTCTCACCGTGACCGCTCGGCCTCGACAGGACGTGCAGCAGGTCCCGGTGCGACCGCGCCACGCCGACCAGGTCGCGGACCACCTGGTCGCGGCTCGGCCGGGCCACCACCGGACCGCTGCCGGTCGGTCGCGGCCGACCGGCGTCCCCAGCGAAGCCCGATGGTGGCGCACCCGGATTCGGCACCCTCGACCCGGCGCCGCGCGGGGCCGGCAACTCGGTGGGCGGCCGAGGGAGCCCGTAGCGGCGGGGCCACGGCTTCCGGCCCGCCGCCGCCTCGGTGTAGTACGTCCACAGGTCGGTCAGGATCTTCAGCATCAGCGGGCCGTCGACCACCGAGTTGTGCGTCAGCAACGTCATCGACCACGTCTCGGCGTCGTGGTGCACCACGTGGACCACGCCGACCTGCCCGTCCAGCGGCGGCATCCCGGCCAACCGGTCATCGCTGTACCCCCAGCACCGGGAGAAGTGGAACTCGCTGCTCGACCCCTCGACGAGCAGCGGTTGTCCCTCCTCGTCCCGGTCGACTCGGCTCGACAGCACCGAGTGCGCCGCCCCCAGCGCACTCACCGCCGCCGACAGCGCTTCCACGTCCAACGGGTTCGAGGCGCGGACCGCTCGGCCGCTGTACCTGCCGTTCATGGCGTGGCACGCCTCGCTCCCGTCGAGCAGGCACGTCAACTCCGACATCAGGGACCCCCCCTGGTTCGAATTGCCCGGCACTTCGGATTGCCGCGTTCAGGATCTGCCGCCCACCCGCGTGCCCGAACAAACACAATTTCCCGTTCGAATGGAATACGACCGGCCGCGACCGGCGCGGCGAAACACTGGATACCCCCTTCCCACCAGGGCCTTCATCCGAGGCGTACAGCGTAAGTTGCCCTCGTTCACTATGCACTTACGATGTACGTCTGTCAACGGCCGTGTCGAACGACTACGCCGGACAAGCCACTTCGGACGCGTCGGGCCGGTGTCGACGACTTATCCGGCAGTCCATCCACCGCATTGAGCACGCACATACGTGAATTGCGCGTCCAATGCTCCGCCGACGTGCGATGGGGGAACCGTGACCGATACCGGCGGAGGTAGCCAAAGGTCGCCGACTGACCGGCGAGCGGCCGACTCCGGCACCACCAGACTGCCGCGGGGCAGGCGTTTCCGCGCCCCGGCCGACAATGCGCACGAGATCGACCGGCCCATCACCCTGGTGCACAGTGAACCCCCTGATGAAGAAATCAGCGGACCGCGCCAGTGCTCCACTCGACGCACTCGGACCCCAAGCCGAAGCGCACCGACGCAGGCTCCGGTGACGCCGGTCGAATCGATGATCGATTCGGTTCCCGCGGTATCGGCTACCGTCGCACCGGAAACCCAAGGGTATACATCCAGCGCCAATCGCACTGGATTTTCAGCAGTTTCTCAGGTTCGTGCGATCACCATGGAGGGTTGCCCCCAGCGTGGCGGGCGGGGCGTCCCGGCCGATGGCGACCCGTCGCGGGCTCCACGCCGGTGGCTCGGCGGCGACCTGGTTGAGTACCCGCTCATGACAGGTGACGACGCGGTGGTCGAGTTCTACTGGCGGCCCGGCTGCCCCTACTGCCTCGCGCTGCGCGGGCCGCTGCGGCGCAGCGGGCTTCCGCTGCGGGAGGTCAACATCTGGGACGACCCGGAGGCCGCGGCGCGGGTGCGTTCGGTCGCGGACGGCAACGAGACCGTGCCGACGGTGTTCGTCGGCACGCACGCCATGGTCAACCCCGGCATGGACGAAGTGCTGGCGGCCGTTCGCGAGCACTCCCCCGGCCTGACGCCCACCGAGCCGAGGACGCCGCGGTGGCAACCGGCGGCGGCGTCGCTCGGGTTCGCCCTGCTGTGGGTGCTGCTCGTGGTCCGGATGCCCGCGACCACCTTCCACGTCGCGCCGGCGCTGGCCGCCGCCGCGGCTCCGCTCACCCACCGGTGGCTCACCGGCGCGCCGGTCCCGTCCCGACCGGCCGCAGTGTCGGCCGTGACGGGCCTGGTGATCACGCTGGCGACCACGGCCGTGTTGACGTGGCAGGGCATGCTCGGCGGACCCGGCGTCGCCGGGGGTGGCGCGCCGATCGCGGAAACCGTGCTGCTGGCCGTCGCGGGCGCGGTGCTCGGTTGGCGATTGGCCGGACGCCGCAAGTGACGCCGCGAGTCACGTGTTGCCGGCGACCAGGGGTTCCAGCGCCGCCTCGACCTCGGGGTGCAGGCGGCGCAGGACGCCCAGGGTGGTGGAGTCGGCGAACAGCGCGAGGTCGACGCCGTCCGTGCGGGTCAGCACTTCACTGCGGTTGCCGTCCACCAGCGACCGGTGCGCGGGGTCGGTCAGGCGGCGCACCACCGTGTAGGGCAGGGGTTCCAGCCGGACCGGTGACTTGAACTCGGCGACCAGCCGGTGGGAGGCGACCTCGAACTGCATCGGCCCGACCGCGGCGAACACCGGCGCGGCTTCACCGCGGCGCAGGGAGCGCAGGATCTGCACGACGCCCTCGGACTCCAGCTGCTCGATGCCCTTGCGGAACTGCTTGGAGCGGCTCAGGTCCGCCGGGCGGGCGACCGCGAAGTGGGCCGGCGCGAAGCTGGGCAGCCCGGGGAACCGCACCGCGGGCTTGTCGGTGTAGAGCGTGTCGCCGACGCGCAGCGCGGTGGCGTTGACCAGGCCGATGACGTCACCGGGGTACGCGGTGTCCAAAGTGGAGCGTTGCTGGCCGAAGACCTGCTGGACGTACTTGGTGGCGAACGGTTTCCCGGTGGTCGCGTTGGTGACCACCATGCCCCGTTCGAACACTCCGGAGCAGACGCGGGCGAAGGCGACCTGGTCGCGGTGGGACGGGTCCATACCGGTCTGGACCTTGAACACGAACGCCGAGAACGGCGCGTCCAGCTCGCGCGGTTTCGCCTGCGCGTCCGCGCGCGGCGTCGGCTCCGGTGCGAGTTCGACGAGCAGGTCGAGCAGGTGCTTCACGCCGAAGTTGAGCACCGCGGACCCGAACAGCACCGGGGTGGCGGTGGCGTCGAGGAAGCGGGCGAGGTCGAAGTCGCCGTCCGAGGCGGACAGCAGGTCGGCCTCCTCGACCGCGCGGACCCAGTCCGCGCCCTCCTCGGCCTCCGCCTGTGCGGCGCTGAGGCGTTCCTGGCCCGCGGCCGTGGCGCCGCCGGCGGTGCGCGCGTAGCGGATGAACTGCCCGTCACGGCGGTCCAGCACACCGCGGAAGTGGCCCGCCTCGCCGACGGGCCAGGTCAGCGGCATGGGCTGCAACCCGATCCGCTCGACCAGCTCGTCGCACAGCGCCAGCGCCTCACGGCCGGGGCGGTCCCACTTGTTGATGAACGTGATCACCGGGATGCCGCGGTGGCGGCACACGTCGAACAGCTTCAGCGTCTGCGGCTCCAGGCCCTTGGCGGCGTCCAGCAGCATCACCGCCGAGTCCACGGCCGCGAGCACCCGGTAGGTGTCCTCGGAGAAGTCGGAGTGACCGGGCGTGTCGAGGAGGTTGACCACCGCGTCGCCGTAGGAGAACTGCAGCGCCGCCGAGGTGATGGAGATCCCACGGGCCTTCTCCATCTCCATCCAGTCCGAGACCACGCCGCGCCGACCGGCCTTGCCGTGCACCGCGCCCGCCTCGGAGATCACCTGGGCGTGCAGCGCCAGCGCCTCGGTCAACGTCGACTTGCCCGCGTCCGGGTGGCTGATCACGGCGAACGTGCGCCGCCGCCCAGCCTCCCGCAGCACATCGGCGGACGAGGCGGTCACCGGGTGCGCGGTGGTCATGCGTGATCTCCTGAGCTCAATCGGATACCCACTGAAGTCTACCCTCACGTTACTGTAGTCTGGACGGATCGTTCGACGTCGGAAGGGGTCCGGTGGGCGGTCACATGCAGATCGGCGAGGTGGCCGAACAGACGGGCCTGTCGCTGCGCACGATCCGCTACTACGAGGAAGTCGGCCTGGTGGTGCCCAGTGCGCGCAGCCAGGGCGGGTTCCGGCTCTACACCCAGCCCGACGTGGACCGCCTCGGGGTGGTCAAGCGCATGAAGCCGCTGGGGTTCCAGCTCGAGGAGATGCGCGAGCTGCTGACCATCCTCGACGCCCTCAGCGCGGCCGAGGACACCGACCGGGCCGAGCACCTGGACCGGCTGGCCGGGTTCCACACCGCCGCCGAGCAACGCTGCGAGGAACTGCGGGCCCAGCTGCGCATCGCCGAGGACTTCGCCGGCACCCTGCGCGCCCACCTGCCGGTCGCCTGACCATCCCACCCGACAGGGTGCTCGATTTCACCCGCCACCCCACTCTCACGTAGCGTGAGGGTGTGACCATGGCTCGAACCTCCGCTCCTCCGCCGCCCCTCGCCCCCGACGCACTCCGCGTCACCGCCCTCGGCGGGCTCGGTGAGATCGGCCGCAACATGACCGTGTTCGAGCACGACGGCAAGCTCCTCGTCGTCGACTGCGGGGTCCTCTTCCCCGAAGAGCACCAACCCGGCGTCGACGTCATCCTCCCGGACTGGACGAGCCTGCGGGACCGCCTCGCCGACATCGTCGCCGTGGTGCTGACCCACGGCCACGAGGACCACATCGGCGGCGTTCCCTACCTGCTCCGCGAACGCGCCGACATCCCCATCATCGGCTCCCGCCTCACCCTGAGCCTGCTCCGGGCGAAGCTGGTCGAGCACCGCATCACCCCCGTCACCGTCGAGGTCGCCGAAGGCCAGGAGCTGACGCGCGGACCGTTCGACCTGGAGTTCCTCGCCGTCAACCACTCCATCCCCGACGGCCTGGCCATCGCCATCCGCACCGCCGCCGGACTCGTCCTGCACACCGGCGACTTCAAGATGGACCAGTTCCCCCTCGACGGGCGCATCACCGACCTGCGCGGCTTCGCCCGCCTCGGCGAGGAGGGCGTCGACCTGTTCCTGGTCGACTCCACCAACGCCGACGTCCCCGGCTTCACCACCGCCGAACGCGACCTCGCGCCCGCCATCGACGAGGTCTTCCGGACCACGCCCCGCCGCGTCATCGTCTCCAGCTTCGCCAGCCACGTCCACCGCATCCAGCAGGTCCTCGACGCCGCGCACACCCACGGCCGCAAGGTCGCCTTCGTCGGCCGCTCCATGGTCCGCAACATGGCCGTGGCGACCGAGTTGGGCTACCTGAAGGTGCCGGCGGGGCTCGTCGTGGACATCAAGCGCATGGACCGCATGCCCGTCAACCAGGTCACCCTGGTCTGCACCGGGTCGCAGGGCGAACCCATGGCCGCGCTGTCGCGGATGGCCAGCGGCGACCACTCGATCCAGGTCGAGGAGGGCGACACCGTCCTGCTCGCCAGCTCCCTGATCCCCGGCAACGAGAACGCCATCTACCGCGTGATCAACGGCCTCACGGACCTCGGCGCGAAGGTCGTCCACAAGGGCAACGCCAAGGTCCACGTCTCGGGCCACGCCAGCGCCGGCGAACTCGTGTACTGCTACAACATCGTCCAGCCCGCCAACGTCCTGCCCGTGCACGGCGAGGCACGTCACCTGCGCGCCAACGCCGAGCTCGCCGTCCGCACCGGCGTCGACCGGGCCCGCGTGCCGATCGCCGCCAACGGCGACGTCATCGACCTCCAGGACGGACGCGTCACGGTCACCGGCAAGGTCGAGGTCCACAACGTCTACGTCGACGGGCAGACCGTCGGCGGCGTCACCGAGGCCTCCCTCGCCCAACGCCGCACCCTCGGCGAGGAGGGCGTCATCACCGTCGTCGCCCTCATCGACACCGACACCGGCCACCTCACCGAACCGCCCGACTACATCGCCCACGGCTTCGAGCACGACGGCAGCACCTTCACGCCCGCCACCGCCGCGATCGAGAAGTCCCTGGCCGGCGCGGCCGAACGCGGCGTCAAGGACATCGAAGAACTCGAACGACTCATCGGGCGCGAGGTCCAGATGTGGGCCCAGCGCACCTACCGCCGCCGCCCCGTCGTCATCCCGGTGGTCGTCGAGGCGTAGCGCGGCAGGCGCAGGGGGCAGGCGCAGGACGGCCGGCGCAGGGCGGGCGTGGGGCGGTGGGCGCAGGGCGGTAGGGCGAGGCAGTCGGGTCCGCACGGAGAGCTTGGTCACGGTCGGCCCGCCCGACCGGGATCTACTGTCACGTCAGGGTAGAGTTCGTCGCGGTTGCGCCGGAGAAGCCGCTTCCCGTCACGGAACTTCCCGCCGCAGCACAGCGCGTCGGGCACGCCCTTGCCCACCCACGCGAGTCGTACCCTGCCTGCTCGCGCACAAGTCCCGAGGTGTTGATTGTCCTCGTCCGAGGCGCCCGCACGCCCCACCCCGCTCTCGAGGATTCGCGACACCTGGTTCGCCAACCCGCGCGCCGACCTGCTCTCCGGCCTGGTCGTCGCCCTGGCGCTGATCCCCGAGGCGCTGTCGTTCTCGATCATCGCGGGCGTCGACCCCAAGGTCGGCCTCTACGCCTCGTTCACCATCGCGATCATCATCGCCTTCTCCGGCGGGCGCCCCGGCATGATCTCCGCCGCCACCGGCGCGATGGCCCTGGTCATGGTGCCGCTGGTGCGCGATCACGGTGTGGAGTACCTGTTCGCCGCCACCGTCCTGACCGGTGCGTTCCAGATCCTGTTCGGGCTGATCGGCGTGCACAAGCTGATGCGCTTCGTGCCGCGCACGGTCATGGTCGGCTTCGTCAACGCACTGGCCATCCTGCTGTTCACCGCGCAGATCCCGCACATCACCGCCGGCGGCCTGCCCGTGGTCGGCCTGGCCGTGCTCGGACTGGTGATCATCTACCTGCTGCCGCGGCTCATCAAGGTGATCCCCTCGCCGCTGGTCGCGATCGTGGTGATCACCTCGCTGACGGTGTTCCTGGACATCTCCGTGCCGACCGTCGGCGACATGGGCGACCTGCCCGACGCGCTGCCGTTCTTCGGCCTGCCGGTGGTCCCGTTCACCGTGGAGACGTTGACGATCATCGCGCCGTACGCGCTGACGCTGGCCGTCGTCGGCCTGGTCGAGTCCCTGCTGACCGCGCAGCTGCTCGACGACCTCACCGACACCGGTTCCCGGAAGGGCGTCGAGGTCCGCGGCCAGGGCATCGCGAACATCGCCACCGGCTTCCTCGGCGGCATGGCGGGCTGCGCGATGATCGGCCAGTCCATCATCAACATCAAGTCCGGCGGGCGCACCCGGCTGTCCACCCTGGCCGCGGGCGTGTTCCTGCTGATCCTGGTCTTCGCGCTCGGTCCGGTCGTCTCGCTGATCCCGATGGCCGCCCTCGTCGCGGTGATGGTCTTCGTGTCGGTCAGCACGTTCGACTGGTCCAGCATCAAGCCGAAGTCGCTGCGCCACGCCCCCCGCAGCGAGACCGCGGTCATGGTCGTGACCGTCGGCACCGTGGTGGCCACCCACAACCTCGCCCTCGGCGTCGTCGCCGGCGCCCTGCTCGCCGCGATCTTCTTCGCGCGCCGCGTCGCCCACCTGGTCGACGTCTCCAGTGTCCTGGACCCCGACGGCGCGATCCGCGTCTACGCCGTCACGGGTGAGCTGTTCTTCGCGTCCACCAACGAGTTGATGCACGCCTTCGACTACACCGACACCGTCGCCAAGGTCGTGATCGACCTGTCCGACGCGCACGTCTGGGACAGCTCGGCGGTCGCCACGCTCGACGCCGTCACCGCGAAGTTCGCCTCACGCGGGATCGAGGCCGAGATCGTCGGTCTCAACCCGCACAGCGAACGGCTCCACAGCAGGCTCACCGGGCAGCTCACCGGTTCGCACTGAGAGGTGCGGTGCCGACGGTCGGACGTGATTGATCAACGACCCGACGCTGGTGCCAAGATGTCCGCATGGCGAACACCCGACCGCTCACCTACACGCGGATTGCCGAAGTCCTGACCGACCTCGGCATGATCACCGAGGACAAGGCCCGCAGCGTCCTGGCCGAGGCCTCCTCATACGCGACCGAGCCGCTCGAGCGCAGCCCCGAAGTCGCCAGTTCGCTCGAATCCTTCGCCGTGGCCGTGCGCATCCACTCCGACGACGTCGACTTCGCCGACGAGCACTACGACTGGCTCCTGAACGAGGCCGCGACCCTCACCGACGGCAAGGTCACCGTCTCCGAGTACCGCTTCGAGAAGGACGACCCGGACGACGACGAGTGCGGGCTGGGGACGATGCACTTCTCGTGCAACGGCAAGCCGTTCTCCTTCGACGTCCAGCAGGAGTCGAACGACTACCTCGACATGGGAGCCGCGCGGCACGCCATCGAAGCGCTCAGCCCCGACGACGACCCCCGGGCCTTCCGCTGCGTCCAGCAGCAGGGCTCAGCCCACGACGACGACTTCATGGTCCTGGCCACCGCCGAGCAGCGTGAAGGCCTCAACCGGGAGCTGGGCATCACCTTCGCGCCCGCGTTGGGCTGACGCCTCTCCTCTGCCGGGGTGGGGGTTCTCAGGGCAGCGATACGCCGACCACCAGTCCCCCGTCCCGGCGAGGAACGGCGTCGACGGAACCGCCGTGGGCGCGGGCGATGGAGTGGACGATCGACAGCCCGAGGCCCACACCCCGGTTCGCCGCCACGCGTTCCCGGCGCAACTGCACGAACGGCTCGAACAGCAGCGGGACCTTGTCCTCCGGCACGTGCGGACCGGTGTTGGCCACCTCCAGCGCGGGCGACCCGCCCACCCTGACCCAGATCGCGCCGCCGTCGTTGTACTTGACCGCGTTGTCGACCAGGTTGCGCACCAGCTGTTCGAGCAGGACCGGATCGCTGCGCACCACTCGTGGTTCCAGGGTCGTGTGCACGGTGACCGCCGCGTCGGCGAAGGCCTGACGGCACGCCCTGACCACCCGCGCCACGACGTGGTCCAGCCGGATGTCCTCCGGGTGCTCCAGGCCCTGGTCGCTGCTCGCCAGCACCAGCAGGCCCTCGATCAGCGCTTCGCTGCGCGCGTTCATCACCAGCAGCCGCTCGCCCAGCTCGCGCAGGGACGCGCCGTCACCCGGACGCCCCATCGCCACTTCCACCAGCGTCCGTTGCGTGGCCAGCGGGGTGCGCAGCTCGTGCGAGGCGTTGGCCACGAACCGGCGTTGGCTGTCGAAGGACTTCTCCAGCCGGGACAGCATCTGGTCGAACGTGTCGGCCAGCTCCGTCAGCTCGTCCCTCGGACCGCTGAGGCGGATGCGCTGGTGCAGGTTGTCGGCGCCGAGCCTGCGCGCGGTGGCGACCACCTGGTGCACGGGCCGCAGCATGCCCGCGGCGGCCAGTCGTCCGAGCAGCAGCGCGACCACGGCCGAACCCACCAGTGCGATGCCCGACTGCACCAGCAGGGTTCGCAGCACGTCGGCGCGGTACTGGGCGATGTTCATCTCGCTCACCTGGGCCTGCGAGCCCGAGGGGTCGTCCGGCACGAGCTGCGGTTCGCCGATCGCCGGCAGGGTCGCGGTGGTGGGCACGCTGTTCGGTGCGCTGTTGGGCACCGGCAGCGCCGAACGCACCAGCAGGTAGTTCACGCCGAGCAGCAACGCGCCGCTGACCAGCAGCATGGCGCCGATGAGCAGCGACAGCCGGGTGCGGAACGCCGGCCGCCAGCGGCTCAGTCGGCCAACTGGTACCCCACCCCCGGCACCGTCCGGATCGCCGCCGGCGGCCCGAGCTTCTTGCGCAGCGTCATCATCGTCACCCGCACCGCGTTGGTGAACGGGTCCACGTGTTCGTCCCATGCCTGCTCCAGGAGCTCCTCGGCGCTGACGACGGCGCCGTCCGCGCGCATCAGCACTTCCAGGACCGCGAACTCCTTGCGGGACAGGTGGATGAACCTGTCTTCGCGGAGCACTTGGTGCCGTGGCACGTTCATCTCGATGCCGGCCCACCTCAGGACGGGCGGCAGGGCCGGGCGGGCGCGCCGGCCCAACGCCTGCACCCGGGCCACCAGCTCGGCGAGCGCGAACGGTTTGGTCAGGTAGTCGTCGGCGCCGAGGCCAAGGCCGTGCACGCGCTCCATCACGTTGCGGGCCGCGGTCAGCATGATCACCCTCGTGTCGCTGTGGCCGGCGATGATCGTGCGGCACACCTCGTCGCCGTGGACGGTGGGCAGGTCGCGGTCGAGGACCACGACGTCGTAGCTGGTCAAGGCCACCCGCTCGGTCGCGGCGGCGCCGTCGAAGCACACGTCGACCGCCATCGCCTGCTGCCTCAGGCCCTCGGCGATCGCCTCGGCGAGCATCACCTCGTCCTCCACCACCAGAACTCGCATGCGGCTCATTGTGCTCAGGGGGCCATAAGCAGGCCATAAGGACGACCCTTACGGCCCACAGATAGCCCGATCGGTAGAACTGCGGACATCGCCCATTCACACCGGGGAGACCACCGATGAATGCTCGAATGGCCCTATTCCCAGTTGTCGCCGCCTTCGCATTGCTGGTCGGGGGTTGCTCGGCGGACAGCCCGCGGCCGGAGGTCGCCTCGGTGTCCACGCCGGCCTCCACGAGCCCCGGCCAGGCGCCGCCGGGTGGCCAGGGGCAGGACGAGTTCACCAAGTGCATGCTGGACAACGGCGTCGACCTCAACGCCGGTGGCACGCCCGACGACGAGGGTGGTGACGGCACCTCGCAGGGCACTTCGTCGCCCGCCGACCAGCAGACGCAACAGGAGGCGCTGGCGAAGTGCCGTGAATTCCTGCCGGATGGCGGAGCGCCGAAACCGTTGGGTGAGGAAGCGCTGCAACAGGCGCGCGAGTTCGCGAAGTGCATGCGTGACAAGGGGGTCGAGTACCCCGATCCGGACCCGAATGCGCTCGGCGGTGAAGGGGTCACCCCGATTCCCGGCGGAATCGACGTGAACGACCCGGCGACGCGCGAGATGATGGCCGACTGCTCACGGCAGACCGGTGGGGTCGTGCCAGGGGGTTCGCGGTGACGGACGCGGTGTCACACGATCGGGACGTTGCGGCACGGGCGGAGCCACCTGACGGGCCGGCGGAGGCCTGGCACGACGAGCCGAACGAGCCGCGTGCACCGGGCGGGTCGGGCACACCGGGCGGGGCGGGTACGCCGGCCGGGTCGACCCAGTCGGGCGAGCCGACCCAGTCGGGCAAGCCGAGTGCATCGGGCACATCGGGCGGTTCGGGCGCCCCGAAGCCGACGACCGGATCGGGGTCCGGCGTCGACGCGGTGCCTGGTCGGTACTCCCCCGCCGGCCAGGCACCCGCAAACCGGACGCCCGTTGGGCAGCTGCCCAACGGGCAGGCAGGCGGCGGGCACGCGGCCGGCGAGCAAGCGGCCAACCGGCAAGCGGCCAGTGGGCAGGCAGCTGGCGGGCAAGCGGCCGGTCGGCAGGCAGCCGGCGAGCAAGCAGCCGGCGAGCACTCGGTCCGCGAAAAGGCAGCTGGCGGGCAGGCAGCCGGTGGGCAAGCGGGCGGCGGGCACGCGGTCCGCGAAAAGGCAGCCGGCGAGCCGGAAGGTGGCGAGCCGGAATCCGGGCCGGGTGGGCGCGCACCAAAGGGGCCTGGCGTCGCGAGGCGGAAGCGCCGGCGGCGGTGGGTGGTGGTCGGGGTGGTGGTCGGGGTTGTCGCTACCGGTGGGGTTGTGGTGGTCACGCGGATGGCTGCGGAG
The DNA here is from genome assembly GCF_000716595.1 of Saccharothrix sp. NRRL B-16314. Lineage (GTDB taxonomy): Bacteria > Actinomycetota > Actinomycetes > Mycobacteriales > Pseudonocardiaceae > Actinosynnema. The sequence goes on along the minus strand of NZ_JNXC01000030.1, from coordinate 17,557 downwards.
ACCGCTGCTCCCCCGCCGGCCGCCAGTCGGCCGCCCGCCACGGCCAAGGTGGTCCGCACCGACCTGGTGGATCGCATCCGGGTCGACGGCGAGTCCGGCCACGGCGCCGCTTCCGCCCTGTCCGGCCGCAAGTCCGGCACGATCACCTGGCTGCCCGAACCCGGCAAGCGCATCGACCGCGGCCAGACGCTGTACGCCGTCAACGCGATCCCCGTCCCGCTGCTCCTCGGCACCACCCCCCACTACCGCGAGCTGAAGCAGGGCGTGCCGGCCGGCCAGGACGTCAAGGAGCTGCAGGAGAACCTCGCCGCCCTCGGCCACACCGACTTCGGCACGCCTGACGGCAAGTTCGGCCCGGCCACCACCCGCGCGCTCAAGAAGTGGCAGAAGGCGACCGGGCTCGAACCCAGCGGTGCCTTGGCCGTCGGTGACGTGGTGGTGCTCCCGGCCGCCGTACGGGTGGACAGCCTCACCGCCCAACCGGGCGGTCCGGGTGACGGTGAGCTGATGAAGGTCACCGGCACCGGACGGCTGATCCAGGTGGAGCTCGCCGAGTCCCGCCGCGCGTACGCGCCCGTCGGGGCGAAGGTCGACGTCGTGCTGCCCGACAAGCGCACGGTCCCCGGCGTGGTGAAGACCGTCGAGGGCAAGCCGGACGGCGACGACCTGCTCCTGACCATCGGCCTGGACGACCCCGAAGCCGCGCCCGAGTCGGGTCGCGTGCGCGTCGTCCTCCACGGCGAACAACGGCAGCAGGTGCTGGCGGTGCCGGTGCAGGCGCTGGTGGCGCTCGTCGAAGGCGGCTACGCGGTCGAGGCCGTGGAGGGGCGCCGGCTCGTTCCGGTCACCTTGGGCATGTTCGCCGACGGCAGGGTCGAGGTGTCGGGTCCGGGGTTGACCGACGGCCTCGAGGTGGTGACGACGTCATGACGTCCGTGCTGGAGCTGGACCGGGTGTCGAAGACCTACCCCGGCGGCGTCACGGCCCTGCGCGACGCGTCGGTCCGCGTCGGCGAAGGCGAGATGGTCGCGATCATCGGACCTTCCGGTTCGGGCAAGTCGACCATGCTGCACCTGATGGGCACGCTGGACCGCCCGAGCTCGGGCCGCGTGCTGGTCAACGGCCACGACGTCGGCACCGTGCCGGACCGGCGGCTGTCGGCGCTGCGCGCCTGGTGGATCGGCTTCGTGTTCCAGCAGTTCCACCTGGTCGACGGGCTGACCGCGCGGGAGAACGTGCTGGCCGCGCAGGTCTACCGCGGTGTGTCGCGGCGCGAGCGCGGTCGACGGGCGGACGAGTCGCTGGCCCGCGTCGGGCTCGCCCACCGCTCGGACCACCTGCCGTCGGAGCTGTCGGGCGGTGAGAAGCAGCGCGTGGCGATCGCGCGGGCGGTGGTGAACCGGCCGTTGATCGTGCTGGCGGACGAGCCGACCGGGAACCTCGACTCGGCGTCGGGCGGCGAGGTGCTGTCCCTGCTGCACGAGCTCAACGGCGAGGGCACGACGATCGTCCTGATCACGCACGACCAGTCGGTGGCGGCGGCGTTGCCCCGGCGGGTCGAGGTGCTGGACGGCGCCGTGCGGCTGGACACGGGGTGGCGGTCGTGACCGGACCCCGACTGCCCCGCCCCACCCGGCTCGCCGCACGCGACGTGGCCGTGCTGAGCGTCGTCGGGCTCCGCGCCCGGATGGCCCGCACGGTCCTCGCGGCGCTGGGCATCGCCATCGGCATCGCCGCCCTGGTCGCGGTGGTCGGCATCCCGGCGTCGAACCAGGAGGCTCTGCGCGCGCAGATCGCGGCGCTCGGGCCGAACCTGCTCACCGTCGCACCGGGCAGCGACCTGTTCGGCGCGGACAAGGCCAAGCTGCCGCCCGAGTCCGTCGCGATGATCAGGCGCATCGGGCCGGTGGAGGCGGTCAGCGCCACCGGTGTCACGAAGGCGTCGGTGCGGCGCAGCGACCTGGTGCCGGCCGAGGAGACCGGTGGCATCCGGGTCGCGGCGAGCCGGCTCGACCTGCTCGACGTGGTGCACGCACGGGTGCGCGAGGGTGATTTCCTCACCTCCGCCGACGACCGCTACCCGGTGGTGGTGCTCGGCGACCGCGCGGCGCACCTGCTCGGCGTGGCGCTGCCGGCGGACCGGCCGGCTCCGCTGGTGTGGATCGACGACCGCCAGTTCGTGGTGGTCGGCGTGCTCGACCCGGTGCCGCTCGCGCCGGAGATCGACAGCTCGGCGCTGGTCGGGTGGCCGGCCGCCGAGGCGTTCCTCGGGTTCGACGGGACGCCGGGCCTGATCTACGTGCGGGCCGCCGACCACGCGATCGAGGCCGTGAAGTCGGTCCTCGGCCGCACGGTGAACCCGGCCCGGCCGAACGAGGTGCTGGTCAGCAGGCCGTCGGACGCCCTGGCCGCGCAGCGGATCACCGAGAAGGCGTACTCGGCGCTGTTCCTCGGGCTGGGCGGGATCGCGCTGCTGGTCGGCGGCATCGGGGTGGCGAACACGATGGTGATCTCGGTGCTCGAACGGCGGCGGGAGATCGGTCTCCGCCGGGCGCTCGGCGCGAGCAGGCGGCAGGTGTGCGTGCAGTTCCTCGCCGAGTCGGTGGTGCTCGCGGGTCTCGGCGGCGGGCTCGGCGTGCTGCTGGGCACCGCCGTCACGGCCGGGTACGCGGTGACGCAGGGCTGGCCCGCCGTGCTGCCCGTGCCGGTGCTGCTGGGCGGGGTGGGTGCGGCGGTGGTGATCGGCGTGCTCGCCGGGCTGTACCCGGCGGTCCGCGCGGCACGCATGGCGCCGACTACGGCGCTGGCGGACGCGTAAAAGCGGTCCCGGCGGACGACTCGTCGCCCGCCGGGACCGCGTGCCTCACCGGGCGGGGTCAGCCGACGGTCTGGACCCCGGACCCGACCCTGGAGGTGCCGCTCGGGCAGACCTGCACGATCCGCCACGAACCCGGGCCGACCCAGGCCGAGTAGTAGGTGTAGCCGTTGCTGCACGAGAGGTACGACCGGAGGTACCCGGAGTACACGTTGCAGTACCGCTCGACGGCGTTGGAGTAGAAGTAGTTCGTGCAGGACCACGACGCCGCGATCGACGGCGCGGCGTCGACCGCCACGGCCTGGATCGCCACGGCGGCGTGCTGGGCGGGTGCGGCGGAGGCGGACTGCGCGACACCGAACGTGGCGCCGAAGAACGCCAGCGCGACGACCAGAGCTTTCAGCCCCTGCTCGAACACCGAGCGCTTCGCAGAAGTTGTAGACATCAGCGGCCTGTCTTTCCGTGAAGTCGGATGAATCCGGACGGGGAGCAGCATGGACGAATACCGGACCGGTCCAGATGAAACGGAAGAGAAGTCAGCCGGCTGACCGATATCCGGCCCGGACGTGAAATACGCGCGCATAGCACGGCGACCCGACCGGCGGAAGTCCCGGAAGCAGACGCTTCCACGGGTGCCTCATTCCACTAGCCCGAACGGGGCACCATATGCCGGTCTTATGTTTTGCTTACGAGGCGACTGGCACACTCCTAGCCGGACGACCGCCGTTCGCGGAGCGCGGTATATCCGTCGGGGAAGCTCCGCCCAATGGGTGAGATGCACGTCCGAAGGGGGAGCCGCGGTGCATGACGCCACTCTTGTCGCAGGGCACTACCGGAGCGCACGGTCGAACATCGGGCGGCCGGGCAATTGCCGACTGATGAATGCCGACGAATTCTCCGCAGAAATCGGGCTGACCGCCCGGACGATCCGCTCCTACCACGGGCGCGGCCTGCTGCCGCCGCCCGTGCGCATCGGTCGGGCGCCGCACTACTCGGCCGATCACCTCAGCCGGATGCGCCAGGTGCTGTACCTCCAGCGCTGCGGGTTGTCGCTGGACGCCGTCGCGGCGCTGCTCGAACCGGACATGGTCCTCAGCCAGGTCATGCCGGTGAAACCCGCCGTCACCGAGGCGCTGCGCGGCAGGCCGGCACTCCTCGCCGAGACCGTCGAAGGAGGCATCGTGTCGTGCCGGGAAGACGGCGCGATCGAGGTGCACGCGGTCAGGGCGGTGCTCGCGGCGGGAGGTCGCGGCAGTTCGGCTGCCGGTGCGCTGACCTTGTTGGCCGAACTGGCGACGGCCATCGCCCCGCACGCCGACAACGCGCTGGACGTCGTGCGCCGGACGGTCGCCGGCTCGGCGTCGGCGAACTCCGTGAACAACCAGGCCCTGGTGGACCTGGCGGTCGAGGTGCTGCGCGCGAGAATAAGACGGGTCGGCGTGCGGAGTAAGCCCGAACACCACTCCACAGGCCGGCCCCGGCACGAACCAGGCCCGACACCGGGCGTCGCGCATTCCCCGAGCACTTCCGTCCGGCACGTCACCCGGACGGACGGTCCGCCCGCCTTTTGCGGATGACCGGCGACCATTCGAAAGAATCACCGCGGCGGGCCACCACCCCGCCCCGACCCCGGGTCGGAATCCCCGCCCGCTGAAAACCCGCCGGGGGTAGCCACCGCTACCGCGCGCGGGCCCGGTGTTCCGAGAGGCCGAATTACCACAGTAATCGCCGCCACCGGAACCCCCACCATTCGGCACCGAAGCTGTCGAGCATCGGGTTCCTGGCCTACCGCGTTCCATCCCCAGTGCCGCTGACCTGCGGGAACACGGAGCGTGGCGCGCTACTCCGGTCGAGGGATGAGACGGTCCACGGGGTTGACGGCCGTGAACGTCCTGAATACGTTCCCCCGAGGGTGGGGGGAAATGAACGACATTGAGCGCTGCCAGTTACCAGTCGGCACCCGCTAGTACACCGGGTGCGCGGTTCGCCTGCCTCGTCGTCGCATACGGGGTGTCGGCCTGCGGCAACTACCTGAACCTCGTCGCCTTGGCGTTGTTCAGCTATCAGGCGACCGGCAGCGGGCTCGGCGTCGGCCTGCTCGCCGCCCTGCGCCTGGCGGCCGGTGCCCTCGCCGGTTTCGCGGCCGGGGCACTGGTCAAGAGGTTCGACCGACGCCGGCTCATGATCGGCGCGGACCTCGCGCAGGTGGCGGCGATGACCGTCCTGGCCGCGACCACCCGCGCACCCGCCATCGTGCTGCTCGGCGGCGCGGTCGCGGTGATGGGCGCGGGCAACAGCCTGTTCACCGTGGCACTGCGCTCGGCGGTGCCGGACATGGTGGGCTCCGCCGCGAGGGTCCGGGCGAACGGCCTGCTCGTCACCGCGAAGTCGGTGGCGATGGTGGTCGGCTTCGCCGGCGCGGGACCGCTGATCGGCCTCGGCGGCTTCGCGGCGGCGTTCGCCTTCAACGCGGCGACGTTCGTGGTGTCCGCCGTCGCGCTGGTCCTGCTCCGGTTCCGCGGCCACGACGACACCACGCCCCCGCCTGACAAGGCCGTGGGCGGCTACGCCTTGGCCGGGATCGCACCGGTAGTGCTGCTGATGCTGGTTCTTCGCGGTGTCGACGCGTTGGCGTCGTCGTCGCACAACATCGCCCTCCCGGTGTTCGCGAGCACCGTTCGGCCGGATGGCGCCGCGGCGTTCATGAGCTACTTCTGGGTCGCCTGGGCGGTGGGGGTGCTGTGCGCCCACCGCGTCGTGACGAAGTGGGGCGGCCTGGGCACCGCCGACCGCCTCCAGCGGACCTTCGGCCTCGCCACGTGCCTGATGGCGGTGTCGTTCACGCTCGCGTTCACCGGGCTGCCCGCCCTCGCGATGGCGTGCGTCGTCCTGGTCGCGGGGCTGGCGGACGGCATCACCGAGATCGCCTACGTCTCACGCCTGCAAGAAGCACCCGACCACCTCCGCACCCGGCTGTTCGGGCTCTCCGCGACGGTCGAGACGTCCGGTTTCGCCGTCGGCATGGCGGTGGCGGGCGGCCTGCTGGAGGTCCTGCCCGCGGTCGCGGTCGTGGGGCTGATGCACGGCCTGGCGACGTGCGCGGCGATTGCATTCCTGTTCGTCACAACCACACGTAGACGCACCGGCTGAGCGGTGGGATTGGGGAGCGGCAACGTGGCCGGAAGCACCACCTACCGAGGTCCCGAGCTCGACCTCGCCGACGACGACCCCCGAACCGTGCTGTCGGCGCTGACCCGTGCCGCTCGGACGCGGCCGGACGCCGGGGTCGTGGTGGTCGACGCGGAGGGGCGGTCCGATCTGCTGACCTACCCGCACCTCCTCGACCGTGCGCGACGGGTCCTCAGTGGACTGCGCGCACACGGCGTTAACCCGGGGGATTCCGTCCTGCTCTGCGGGCTCCCGTTGGCGGACTTCTTCCCGGCGTTCTGGGCGTGCCTGCTCGGCGGCATCCGACCGGCGGTGATCGCCGAGCCCGCCGACGAGGGCTCACCCGTGGCCGAGCGGTTGCGGCACACGTGGGCGTTGCTCGGCGAGCCGCTGGTGCTCGCCGATCCGTCGACCGCGGGTCGTTCGACGCGGGCGGTCACGATGGCCGAGTGCTCCCGGCACGAACCCGCCGACGACTTCGCCGAGGTGCCGCTCGACGACGTCGCCCTGCTGATGCTGTCCTCCGGCAGCACCGGCCTGCCGAAGGCGATCGGTCTGACCCATGAGGCGCTGGTGCGGTTCGCGGCGAGTTCACGCCGAATCCTGGACGTGCGGGCCGACGACGTCACGTTGAACTGGCTGCCCCTCGACCACAGCGGCGCCTTGCTGCTCTACCACCTGATGACGGTGTTCGCCGGGTGCACGAACGTCCACGTGCCGACCGAGGTCGTGCTGGCCGATCCCCCGCGGTGGTTCGACCTGATCGCCGAGCACCGGGCGAACCACAGCTGGGCGCCGACGTTCGCCTTCCAGATGGTCGCGGACGCGCTCGCGGACCGGCAGCCGGACTGGGACCTGTCCGGTCTCAAGTCCCTGACGTGCGGCGGTGAGCAGATCCTGTTGCCGGTGCTGCGGCGGTTCCTCACCGCGTTGGGACCTTGCGGTGTCGAGGAGCGTCACGTGGTGCCCGCGTGGGGCATGGCGGAGACGACGACGGCCATCAGCTACGGGCGTCTCGACCGACCGGGCACGGTGCTGCGGGTGGTGACCTCCAGCCTGGGCGGTCGACTCGCGCACGCCGACGACACGGTGCCCGACCAGGACTGCTCGACGTTCATCGCGGTCGGGGAACCGGCTCACGAGGCGAGCGTGCGGGTGGTGGACGAGCAGGGGTCGACGCTGCCCGAGGACCGGATCGGGCGACTCCTGATCCGGTCGGTGCGGGTCACGGCGGGCTACCACAACGATCCCGAGGCCACCGCGGCGGCGTTCGTGGACGGGGAGTGGCTGGACACCGGTGACCTGGCCTTCCTGTCCGGCGGGCAGATCGTGATCACCGGGCGGCACAAGGACGTGATCATCCTCAACGGGCACAACCACTTCGCGCACGAGATCGAGGGCGTCGCGGCGACCGTGCCCGGTGTCCGGATCGGGGACGTCGCCGCGTGCGGTGTCCCGGACGACCGCACGGGCAGCGAAGCGCTCGCCGTCTTCTTCGTCAGCGCGGGGACCGACGACGCGCGGATCGTCGGTGAGATCAAGCGCTCGCTGTACGGCAGGTTGCGGTTGACGGCGGCGCACGTCGTTCCGGTGCCACCGGCGGACTTCCCCCGCACGCCGGCGGGCAAGGTCCAACGGTCGAAGCTCCGCGACCGGCTGCGGCCCGACCGCCCTCGCCGTGACGTCGCCGGACTCCGACGGCTGCTCGCCGACGCCGTCGCCGAGGTGGCCGGGCAACGCATCGGCGACCGGGAACCCTTCTACGACGCCGGTTTGTCGTCCGTCACGCTGGTCCGGCTCCGACGCCGCCTGGAGGAAGGGCTCGGCACGCCGGTTCCGCAGACCGCGCTGTTCGAGCACCCGACGATCGAGGCGTTGGCGCGGCACCTGGCCGGTGGTGGATCGGCCACGGCACCTGAGCCGGCACCGCCCGCGACGCCCGACACCAGGATCGCGATCATCGGGCTGGCCGCGCGGTTCCCCGGAGCGGCATCGGTCGACCAGTTCTGGCTCAACCTGCGCGCGGGCGTCGACAGCACCCGCACGTTCTCCCCCGCCGAGGCCGCGGCGGCGGGCGTGCCGGCCGAGCTGACCGCCGATCCGGGACGGGTGCTCACGATCGGAGCGCTGGACGACGTCGACGCGTTCGACGCGGAGTACTTCGGCATGACGCCGCGTGAGGCCGAGTCGACCCACCCGGCGCAGCGGCTGTTCCTCCAGAGCTGCTACCACGCGTTGGAGCACGGCGGTTACGCCGGCGCGGCGGACGCCCGGATCGGGGTGTTCGCCGGTTCGGGAATGAACCTCTACGGCCACCAGGGGATGCCCACGACCCGATCGGACGATCCCGCCGAGCGGTTGCAGGCGGCCATCGGCCGGGAACCGGACTTCCTCGCGACGCGGGTCGCCTACCGGCTCGGGTTGACGGGTCCGGCGATCGGCGTGCAGACCGCGTGCTCGACGGCGCTGGTCGCGGTGCACCTGGCCGTGCAGTCGTTGGTGAACGGCGAGGCGGACATGGCGTTGGCCGGTGCGGCTGCCGTGCACCTGCCGCAGGAGTCCGGCTACCGCAGCTCGACCGGCTCCATCCTGTCGCCTTCCGGGCGTTGCCGGCCGTTCGACGCCCGAGCCGACGGCACGGTCGGCGGCAACGGTGTGGCCGCGGTGCTGTTGAAGCGGTTGGACCGGGCGATCGCGGACGGCGACACCGTGCACGCGGTGATCCTCGGCTCCGCGGTCAACAACGACGGCTCGGGCAAGGCGGGTTTCACCGCACCCGGTGTGGCGGGTCAGGTCGACGTCGTGCAACGCGCGCTGCGGCGGGCGGGGGTGCCGGGCGACTCGCTCTCGTACGTCGAGGCGCACGGGACGGGGACCGAACTGGGCGATCCGGTGGAGTTCACGGCGCTGTCACGGGCGGTGGGCGCGGGCACCGACCGCCGCGGGTTCTGCACGCTCGGCTCCGTGAAGGGCAACATCGGCCACCTGGACAGCTGCGCGGGCATGGCCGGGCTGATCAAGATTGTGCTGATGGTGAAGCACGGCGAACTGGTGCCCACGCTGAACCTCGACCGGCCGAACCCGCAGTTGCGCCTCGCGGAAAGTCCTTTCGTTCTCGGCACCGCGCTGCGGAAGTGGACCACCGACGGCCTGCCCCGGCGAGCGGGGGTGAGCGCGCTCGGCGTGGGCGGGACCAACGTCCACGTCGTGCTGGAGGAACCGCCGGTGCGGGAGGCGTCACCGCCGTCCGCCGGCCCGGTGATCGTGCCGCTGTCCGCCCGTGGTCCGCAGGCGCTCGCCACGCTGGCCGATCGGGTGCGCGCCCACTTCACCGCCCATCCGTCGCTGCCCGTGGCCGATGCCGCCGCGACCCTGGCGCTCGGCCGCCCGCACTTGCCGCACCGGGTCGCCGTGGTCGGATCGGACCCGGCCGAGCTGGCGAGCGGTCTCGACGGCGTGGCGCCCGCCGCGGAACCGTTGGGCCGCTTGGTGTTCGCGTTCCCCGGGCAAGGCGTCGCCCGGTACGGCATGGCGCGCGACCTGTACGCGGCGTTCCCCGTCGTGCGCCGCGTGCTGGACGAGTGCGAGCAGGTGTACGCGGCCGAGTTCGGGGCGGGCTTGACCCGGCTCCTGGTCGACGCGGACCCGCGGCCGGGCGAGGTGTGGCCGACGGAGACCGCGCAGCCGGCCTTGTTCGCCTTCCAGGTGGCGCTGGGCCGCCTGTGGGAGAGCTTCGGGCTTCGGCCGGATCTCGTCACCGGGCACAGCCTCGGCGAGTACGCGGCGCTGTGCGTGGCCGGGGCTATCTCCGTCGCGGACGGCGTGCGGCTGACGGGGGCGCGGGGACGGCTGGCGGCGCGGTGCGAGGCGGGCGGGATGCTCGCGTTGTGGGCCGACGCGGCGGTCGTTCACCGGATCGGGCGGGCCAGTGGCACGGAGGTCGCGGCGGTCAACGGTCCGCTTGCGCACGTGCTGGCCGGGTCGCTGGAGAACGTGCGCCGGGCCGAACAGCTGCTCGGCGAGGAAGGGCTGAAGGGGCGACGGCTGCCGGTCGACGGCGCGTTCCACACCGCCCTGCTCGAACCGGTGCTGCCGGCGTTGCGGGACCACGTCCCCTCGCTGCGGCCGGTGACGGTTCCGTTCGTCAGCGGCCTCGACGGGCAGGTCAGGCCGGTGGGGTGGCGGCCCGACGCCGAGTACCTGGTGCGGCAGGCCCGCAGGCCGGTCCGGTTCGACCTGGTGCTGTCGGCCGTGGCGGAGCACACCTGCCTGGAGGTCGGGCCCGGTGAGGTGCTGACCGACTCGGGCGGTCACGGCTGGTTGGCGGGCCTGCGCGCCGATCGGCCGGCGGTGGTCGCGGTGCTGGAGGCGTTGGGCGAGCTGTACGTCCGCGGCGCCGACGTGTCCTGGCCCGACGTCGTGCGTGGCGGGAGGCGGGTGCCGATGCCTGAGTACCCGTTCGCACGGACGCGGTTCCCGGTGCCTCCCCAGGTGGAACCGCAGGTGAACTCGCAGGTGGAACCGGCACGGGAACCGGTGCCGCCGGACGTGCTCGATGCCGTGCGCGAGGCCGCCGCCGAGGTGCTGGGGCTGCACGTCGACGCGGTCGCGCCGGACGGTTCGTTCTTCGCGCTCGGCGCGGACTCCCTGGCGTTGATGAGCTTGGGCAGGGTGCTGGACCGGCGGTTCGGGATCAACGTGCCGATGCGGACCTTGATCACCGAAGCCGACACGCCGCGCAAGCTCGCGTCGCTGGTCAAGCCCCGCACCGCGCCGCAGCCGGCCCAGGTTCCCGTGGCCGCGCCGAACGGCCTGCGGGAACCGAATGACGCGCGAGAACCGAACGGCGTGCGGGACCTGGTCGACCGCCAACTGCACCTGAGTGAACGCCTGGTCGGCCTGATGGAGCGCCAACTCGCCGCGTTGTCCGCTCCCGACGTGACTCCACCCGTCCCCGTCCCCGTCCCCGTCCCCCGAACCCGCGCACCGCAGCCCGTTCCGGTGCCCGAGCCGCTGATCACCGCCGAACCGGCGTCGTCCTGCGACTTCAGCCTCTACTTCTTCGGCGACTACCCGGAGCAGGACGAGAGCGACAAGTACGCCTTGATCACCGCGGCGACCGAGTTCGCCGACCGGCACGACTTCCACGCGGTGTGGCTGCCGGAGCGCCACTTCCACTCGTTCGGCGCCCTGTTCCCCAGCCCGCCGGTGCTCGCGGCCTGGTTGGCGGCCAAGACGAAGCAGATCCGGCTGCACGCCGGTTCGGTGGTGCTGCCGCTGCACAACCCGATCAGGGTCGCCGAGGAGTGGTCCGTCGTCGACAACCTCTCCCACGGGCGAGTGGGCCTGTGCGTGGCGAGTGGTTGGCACGCGAGGGACTTCGCGCTGGCTCCCGAGAACTACGGGCGGCACAAGGAGTTGGTGCACGCGCAGCTGGACACCGTTCGCCGGCTGTGGGCCGGTGAGGCGATCACGACGAAGTCCGGCAGCGGTGACGACGTCGACGTCAGCCTGTACCCGCGACCGGTCCAGTCCAGCCCGCCGCTGTTCCTCGCGGTCGTCGGCAACCCGGACAGCTACCGGCGTGCCGCGGAACAGGACCTCGGCGTGGTGACCAACCTGATGACCCAGACGGTCGACCAGCTGGCGGACAACATCGCGCTCTACCGGCGGACACGGGCCGAGCGTGGGCTCGATCCCGCGGCGGGGCGCGTGGTGGTGCTGGTGCACACGTACCTGGGGGCCGACGCCGAGCAGGCGCGGGCCGAGGCGTTCCGGCCGTTCTGCGACTACCTGCGGTCGACGCTGTCGCTGTTCGACCAGGTGACGAACAGCCTCGGCTTCGAGATCGACCTCGAGAACACACCACCGGCGGACGTCGACTTCCTGTTGGAGCGGGCGTACGAGCGCTACTGCGCCTCACGGGCGCTGATCGGCAGTGAGCAGACCGCCGCACCGGTGGTCGACCGGCTGGTGGCCGCCGGTGCGAACGAGATCGCCTGCTTCGTGGACTTCGGCGTGCCGACGGACGACGTGCTGGCCGCGCTGCCCGCAGTGGATCGGCTCCGGCTCCGACACCGCTCACGGCCGCTGCCGCTGTCGCCCGCGCAGCGGCGGATCTGGTTCCTGGAGCAGCTGCACCCGGGCAGCAGTGCCTACCACGAGCCGAAGGCCGTCCGGTTCGACGGACCGCTGGACGTCGACGCGCTCACCGGTGCGCTGAACCGCGCCGTGAACCGGCATCCCGAGCTGCGCGTCGTCTTCCGGGAAGTGGACGGGGAACCGCACCGGGTCGTGCTGCCGGAGATCGACCTCGACTGCCCGGTCCTGGACTTCACCGGGTACGACGAGCAGGACGCGCTGCGGTCGGTGCTGGCCACGGAGGGCAAGCGGGTCTTCAGCTTGCCGGACGGTCCGTTGATCCTGGCCCGGCTGCTCAGGTTGGGACCGGACCGCCACCTGCTGTTCCTGGTGGTGCACCACATCGTGTTCGACTCGTCGTCCAGTGCGGTGCTGGTGGACGACCTCGCCGCGCACTACCGGGCCTGGCCCGCGCGACCGGTGGGCCTGGCGCCCGTGGCGGTCCGCGCTCCGGTCGAGGCCGATCCGGCGGCGAAGGACCGCGATCTGGCGTTCTGGCGGCGTGAGCTGGCGGACCTCCCGGTGCTGGACCTGCCGACCGACCGACCGCGCGGCGGGGTGCGGACCGGTGCGGGAGCGAGCACCACACGGGAGTTCGGGCCGGACCTGCTGCGCGACCTGCGCTCGTTCGGGGCCGAACACCGCACGACGGTCTTCATGTCGCTGCTGAGCGCGATCGGGGTGGTGCTCGGCCGCTTCGCCGGTCAGCGGGACGTGGTGGTGGGGACCGCCGTGGCGAACCGGCCGCCGGGCGCCGAACGGGAGGTCGGCCTGTTCCTCGACACCGTCGCGGTCCGCCTCGACCTGTCCGGCGATCCGGCGTTCACCACGCTGCTGGACCAGGTCAGGGAGCGCACGACCGCCGCCTACGAGCACCGCGACGTGCCGTTCGACGAGTTGGTCCGGGCGCTGAACCCGGAACGCGACGCGGGGCGGAACCCGCTGTTCCAGGTGATGGTGGAGTTCGAGCAGGAAGGCGAGGTGGCGTTCGACCCGCCCGCCCTGTCGGCGCGGTTGCTCGACGTGCCCAGCGACCGGGCGCCATTCGACCTCACGATTTACCTGAGCCAACACCGCGAGGGCGTGCGGTGCATGATCGAGTACGACACGGCGCTGTTCGACGAGTGCAGCGTGGCGCGGGTGCTGGACTACGTCGAACTGGTGCTGCGCCGGGCGATGGCGGCTCCGGCGAGCCGGCTCTCCGAGTTGACGCCGCTCACCGAGGGCGACCGGGCCGCGGTGGGGTCGTGGCAGGGTGCGCCCGTCGACCCGCCGGGCCTCTGCCTGCACGAGCTGGTCTCGCTCCAGGCTCAGCGCACGCCCGACGCGGTCGCGTTGCTCGGCGACGGTGTGGAGCTGCGGTACCGGGACGTGGACGAGCGTGCGAATCGGATCGCCGCGCGGTTGCGTGCGCGCGGTGTCGGGCGTGGCGATGTGGTGGCGGTGCTGCTGCCACGAGGGCCGGACCTCATCACGGCGGTGCTCGGCGTGCTCAAGAGCGGCGCGGCCTACCTGCCGCTCGACCCGGGCCTACCGGCCGCGAGGTCGGCGTTCTGCGTGGAGGACAGCTCGGCGGTCTTGCTCCTCACCACAGCCGGCGCGCCGGACTGGGCCGGACTTCCGGTGCAGTTGGTCGAAGACGTGGACGGGTCCGACTTCGTGCCGGGCGGCGGCAGCCCGGACGACCCGGCCTACTGCATCTACACGTCGGGCTCCACCGGGCGTCCCAAGGGTGTGCTCGTGCCGCACCGGGGTCCGGTGAACCTCGTGCGCTGGCACTTGGAACGGCACGACGCGCTGCGCACCGCGCAGTGGACCTCGCTGTCCTTCGACGTGAGCGTGCAGGAAATCTTCACCACGCTCGCGGCCGGCGCGACCCTCGTGCTGGTGGACGAGGAGTCCCGCCACGACCTGGCCGCCGTCGTGGCCCGGTACCGGGTGGAGCGGCTCTTCCTGCCGTTCACGCCGCTGAAGTACCTGGTGGAGGCGCAGCCCGAGCTGCCGTCGCTGCGGGAGGTGTTCTCGGCCGGTGAGTCGCTGGTCCTCACGCCCGCGCTGCGGCAGTTCCTGGCCGGTCATCCCGGGTGTCGGCTCCACAACCAGTACGGGCCGACGGAGGCGTCGATCATCGTCACCTCGCACCGGGTCGATCCCGAAGGCGAGCCGCGCCCGCCCATCGGCACGCCGATCGACGGCGTCCGGCTGCGGGTGGTGGACGCGGCGGGGAGGGACGTGCCGATCGGTGTGCCCGGTGAGCTGCTGATCGGCGGAGAGCCGGTGGCGCTGGGCTACGTCGGGCAGGACTCGCCCGCGTTCGCGCCCGACCAGGACGGCGCGAAGGTCTACCGGACCGGCGACCGGGTCCGGTGGCGGTCCGACGGGACGGTGGACTTCCTCGGCCGGTTCGACGACCAGGTGAAGATCCGGGGTCACCGGGTGGAGCCGGGTGAAGCGGAGTCCGTGCTGGCGGGGTTGGACGGCGTCGTGGACGCCGCCGTGGTCGTCCGGGAGTCCCGCGGTGAGCCCGAGTTGGTGGCTTACGTCGTGCCGGCACGCGCGGAGGCCGAGGTGGCGTCGTACCAGCGGGACTTGGAGCGCGTCCTGCCGGACCACCTGGTGCCGCGGCGGTGGGTTTCCCTGGACCGGTTGCCGCACACGGTGAACGGCAAGCTCGACCACTCCCGGCTGCCCGTACCGGCGGGTCCGGTCGCGGAGCCGGCGCAAGGCCCGTCGACCCGCGCCGAACGGCTGCTGCACGACTCGTGGCGGGCGGAGCTGGGGGTCGACGCGGTGCCGGTCACCCGATCGTTCTTCGAGCTGGGAGGGCATTCGCTGACCGCCCTGCGCCTGGTGAACCGGATGGCCCGCGACCACGGCGTCGAGGTGACCATGACGGAGTTCTTCCGGACCCCGACCATCCGCGCCCTGGCACGCCGCCTCGACGACGGCGTCGTGGTCGACACGGCCCCGATGCCGTCGAGCCTGCGCCGGCTGTGGCAGCGGCACCACGAGCGGACGGACCCGTCGGTCTACAACGTGGTGCAGCGGGTCGACATCGACGGTGAGCTGGACGTCGCGGCGTTGACGCGGGCGTTCCGGGAGGTGGTGCGCCGACACGCGGCGTTGCGCAGCAGGGCCGTCCAGCGCGACGGCGACCTCCTGGTCGAAGTCCTCGCCGCGGTGGAGGTGGACCTGCCCGTCACCACCCTGACGGGTGATCTCGACGTCGACCGGTGGTGCCGGGAGGCGGCCGACGAGCCGTTCTCCCTGGGAGAAGCACCCCTGTTCCGACTGCGGCTCGGCAGGCTCGACGGGTCGCGGTGGGTGCTGGTGGTCGTGCTCAACCACGCGATCTGCGACGCGTGGTCGCTCGGCGTCCTGTGGCGGGATCTGACCGGGCTGTACGCGGGTTCCCCGGCACTGCCACCCGTTCAAGCGCAGTACCCGGACTACGCGAGGTGGGAGCACCGGCAGCTCAGTGGCGACGGCAGGGCGTCGCTCGAACGGTTCTGGCGAGCGGAACTGGCCGGTGTGCCGCTGCGCCCTGCCCTGCCGGTGGACCGCCCCCGTCCGGCACGGCTGTCCGGACGCGGGGGCCTGCACGAGTTCGTCATCGGCCGTGACGTCGCCGACCGCGTCGGACGGGTGGCCGCCGAACTGGGCAGCACCCCGTACACGGTCTTGGTCAGCGCCTACGCGGTGTGGCTGGCCGCCCGGTGCGGGCAGCCGGACGTGGTCGTGCCGGCGTCGAGCGTGAACCGGCTGCGGCCCGAGCACGAGGACGTGTTCGGCTTCGTCGGTGACGCGGTCCTGCTGCGCGCACGGGTGTCCGCGGCGGCTGATTTCGCCGACCTCGTCGCGCGGATGGGCACCACCGTCTACAGCGCGCTCGACCACCAGGCGCTGCCGCTGACCGAGGTCGCGCGCCTGCTCGACCCGGACACCGCGGACGCCCTCTTCCCGACCACCCTGTTCACCGTCGTCACCACCGGGCCGGCGACCTTCTCCCTGCCCAACGCGACCGCCGCGGTGCACGTGCCGGCGCGGGAGGGGTTGGCGCGCAACGAGCTGTACGTCGTGCTGGCGCCGTCCGACGACGGTCTCCGGGTGGTGATGGAGTATTCGACCGACCTGTTCGACGAGACGACGGTGGTGTCCTTCGGTGCGACGTTCGCCGAGACGCTGGCGAGATTGACCTACGACCCGCGGCAGTCGTTGCGGCAGTGGGTGAGTGCGCCCAACGGGTAGGACACCCCCGCTGCGCCAGATCATCGAATCCGCACCAACCCCGGCATGATTCCCTCGCCGTACGGTTGAATTCACGCGTCCGTGCGACCTGGTGACGGACCGTGCCATTTCCGGCCAGTTCCCTTACCTGGTCGGGTGATGACGTACGAATGTCTGTTCGACTATTGTTCGGGTATGGATGTTTCGCCGGTGTTGTTGAGCGAGGACGACGTGTTCGCCGCCATTGCGGAGGTCGAAGCGTCGATTCGGGCATCGCACCGGCGGCGGCTGGAACTGCTGGCGCAAGTACTGCGGTGTGGTTATGACCTGGATGCCTATCGGCGGTTGACGCGGGCGAATCCGGCGGAATTCAAGCAGTGGGCGGCGCAGGTGGAGTTGTTCCTGCCGTCGGTCACACCGACCGGGCAGCCACTGCCGCCGCTGTACCGGGCTACCGGTGCCGCGTTGACGGAGGGCGTGTTGTCGGAGGGGCATCTGCGGGAGTTGACCCGGGCGTTCACGACGTTGAAGTTGCCGGACTGGTCGGAGGAGGTCCTGGTCGAGGCAGCCGGGTCGGTGGAGCCGAAAGTGGTCCGGCAGCTCGCCGACCGCATCCGGGACCGGGTTGAGCAGGACTCGATGGACGAGTTGGACGAACCTGCGGCCGAACCCGGGGATGTGTTGTACGTGCGGGATCTACCGGGTGGGCGGGTGGAGTTCTGGGGTGAGTTGTCGGCGGAGACGGGGGCGCGGTTCACCGCGATGCTGGAGCCGTTGGCGACGCCGCGTCCGGAGGGGCCGAAGGACCGGGCGCACCGGTTGGGCGAGGCGTTCGCCGATGTCGTGTCGCTGGCGTCGCGGTCGGGTGATCTGCCGTCGGAGGCGGGGGAACGTCCGCACATCAGCGTGACCCTGGATTTCGAGACGTTGCGGCGGGGTGTGGGGCACGCGGTGTTGGACGGCGACCGTTATCTGAGTGCGGCGCAGGCTCGGCGGATCGCGTGCGACGCGAAAATTCTCCCCGTCGTGATGGGAGGTGATTCCGAGGTGGTGGATCTGGGGCG
The DNA here is from genome assembly GCF_000716595.1 of Saccharothrix sp. NRRL B-16314. GTDB lineage: Bacteria > Actinomycetota > Actinomycetes > Mycobacteriales > Pseudonocardiaceae > Actinosynnema. Next base: position 142 of record NZ_JNXC01000030.1, on the reverse strand, counting down.
GACGAAGCGGACGGTGAGTGTCGCGCAGCGCAAGGCGCTGCACGCCCGGGATCGGGGATGTGCTTTTCCGGGGGTGCGCCACGAGGCGCTGTCAACCAATGTGGAGGTGAAAGACCTGCACCGCTGTTATGTCGCACCATAA
>NZ_JNXC01000029.1 GCF_000716595.1 Saccharothrix sp. NRRL B-16314 | reverse complement strand
CGGCATCACCGTCTGGGGCATCCGCGACACCGACTCCTGGCGCGCCTCCGGCACCCCGCTGCTGTTCGACGGCTCGGGCAACAAGAAGGCCGCCTACACGTCGGTCCTCAACGCGCTGAACGCGGGCGGCACGGCACCGCCGACCACCACCACCACGACCCCGCCGAACACGTCGAACTGCACCAACGGCTACGTCGCCCTGACCTACGACGACGGTCCCATCGCGGCCACCACCACCACGTTGCTCAACGCGCTGCGGCAGAACGGCCTCCGGGCCACGTTCTTCAACCAGGGCAACAAGGTCCAGGGGAACGCCGCGCTCGCGAAGAGCCAGCGCGACGCCGGCATGTGGGTCGAGAACCACAGCTGGTCGCACCCGCACATGACGCAGCTGAGCCAGTCGCAGATGGCGTCGGAGATCTCCCAGACGCAGAACGCGATCCAGTCGGCGACGGGTGTCGCGCCGAAGCTGTTCCGGCCGCCGTACGGCGAGACCAACAGCACGTTGAAGTCGGTCGAGGCGCAGTACGGCCTGACCGAGGTGCTGTGGAACGTCGACTCGCAGGACTGGAACAACGCCAGCACCTCCCAGATCGTGCAGGCGGCGTCGACCCTGCAGAACGGCGGCGTCATCCTGATGCACGACGGCTACCAGACGACGATCAACGCCATCCCCCAGATCGCGTCCAACCTCCGCAGCCGCGGCCTGTGCGCCGGCATGATCTCGCCGTCCACCGGTCGGGCCGTCGCGCCGACGGACACCCCGCCGGGCACCACCACCACGACGACCACCACGACGACCCCGCCGAGCGGCGGTTCGTGCACGGCGACCTACCGGACGAGCCAGCAGTGGGGTGACCGGTTCAACGGCGAGGTGACGATCCGGGCGGGCGCTTCGGCGATCACCAGCTGGACCTCCACCGTCAGGATGACGTCCCCGCAGCGGGTGTCCGCCACCTGGAACGGCACGCCGAGCTGGGACTCCAGCGGCGTGGTGATGACCATGAAGCCCAACGGCAACGGCAACCTGGCCGCGGGTGCCAGCACCACGTTCGGCTTCACCGTGATGACCAACGGCCAGTGGGCGGTGCCGACCGTTTCCTGCGCCACTCCGTGACGAGTGCCGGTGTGCCCCTCACATCGCTGTGAGGGGCACACCGGCGCTCTTTTTCCACGCCGGTCACCGGCACCACCGCACACACATCGTCCACTTTGGACAAGCACACCCCGGCCGCCGCTCCGCGTCCAGGCGATCAGGCGATCAGGCGGACGTCGGCAGCCGCACCGCGTCGAACAGTCGCCGCCCGGCCTCACCGTCGCCGGTCAGCGTGAGCCGCCCTTGCTCGACGGCTTCCGCCAGCGCGCCGGCCGCACCGACAACGCGATCCAACGTGCCCGGGTCGGTCTCGATGACGGTGTCCGGCTCACGCGGTTCCCCACGGCTCATCTCGACCAGCCGACCGTCGCCGACCCTGATCGTGAAGCGGTAGCGGCCGAGGCGGATCTCGTAGGTGGCGGTCCACGGCTGCTCCGGCTGCGGGTTGAAGAAGCTGCGCAGCTTGATCATGGCCGCGTCCGCGCCGACCGGGTCCTCCGACAGCACCGCCGCGCCCGCTCCCCACAGCCCCAGCGCGACGACGACGGCGTCCAGCCGCGCGCCCCACTCGGTCAGCTCGTACACCTGCGAGCTGGCCGGCGGGGGCAGCGTGCGACGCCGCACGACGCCGGCGGCCTCCAGCTCCCGCAGTCGCTGGGCCAGCACCTTGGAACCCGCGCCCGGCAGCCCGTCCTGGAGGTCGGTGAACCGCTTCGGCCCCAACAGGAGTTCGCGCACGACGAGCAGGGCCCACCGCTCGCCCACGTAGTCGAGCGCGGACGCGATCGCGCACCCGTCGCCGTACCGGCGGTTCGTCGCCATGGTTTCCATCGTACAGACGGTTGCTTGCCCTTGACATGACTGAAAGTTCCCATTAGAAAGTGACTACTTCCTAAAAGGAACCTCAACGCAGGGAGAGTCCAGAGATGCCCCAGTTCTTCGTGGAGGCTCCGACCGGGGTCCGGCCCGACGCCAAGCGGAAGATGATGCTGGAGATCACCGAGGCGATCGACGAGGCCTACGGCGTCGCGGACGTCCGGGTCTGGCTGCGCGAGTACCCGGCCGCCGACGTCTCCCACGACGGCCGGAGCGACGCCGAGCCGATCAAGCCCGTGTGCTTCCTCGAAGCACCCGAACTGGCGGACCTCGACGCCAAGGCCACGATGGCGGCGAAGATCCACGCCGCGGTCGACGAGGCGTACCGGGACATCGCCAACACCGACGAGACCCTCATCCTGATGAACCACTACCCGCTGGAGAACGTGGCGGTGGCCGGTCGGCTGCTGACGCACGACGCGGAGTTCGTCCAGGCCGTGGCGAAGCTGAACGCGTAACCCCGGGTCGTCCGCACCGCCCGACGCAGCGCCCGACGATGCCGCCCGTTCGCGGCCCGGCGGGCGCTGCCGGACCGCTCAGCGGTCGACGTCGTCGGGGTGCTCGGCATCCCACCGCTGCCGGGCCGCGGCCATGGTGCCCTTGTGGTCGCGGGACCAGTCGGCCAGGCGGGCGATCGTCTCCGCGAGGCTGTGGCCGACGTCGGTCAGCGCGTACTCGACCTGCGGCGGGACGGTCGCGTAGACGGTCCGCTCGACCAGGCCGTCACGGCACAGGCGGCGCGTGGTGACGGTGAGCATCCGTTGCGAGATGCCGGGGATCGCGCGCTGCAACTCGCGGTAGCGGCGGATGCCCTTGGCCAGCTCCACGATCACCAGCACGGTCCACTTGTCGCCGATGCGATCGAGGACGTCCCGGACACCGCAGTCGTCCTCGCCACACGGCCCGACCTGCTCGGCCCCGCTGACCTGCGTGGTTACCGCGGTGTGCGCGACGGACACGGAAGTGCCTCCTTACGGTCCCGGCCCCGGATCACGAACCTGTCGGCGGCAACCAATCCGCGGTGAGGGGTATTCCATGATTCTGGTGACCGGTGTGTCGGGCGCGCTCGGTGGTCTGGTCTTCGACCGGCTCCACGGCTCAGGTCCGGACGTCGTGGCGGGCACGCGTGCGGCGACGGGTGACGCCCGTCGGATCGACTTCGACGACCCGACGACGCTCACCGACGGTTTCGCCGGTGTGCGGGTGCTGGTGTTCGTCTCCGCGGGCTACGCCGAGGACGACGTGGTGCTGGCCCGGCACGGTGCGGTGGTCGACGCCGCCGCCGCGGCCGGTGTCCGGCACGTGATCTACACGAGCCTGGCCGGCTCGGGCGACCAGCTCAGCATCGCCCTGGCCCACCGCTGGACCGAAGCCCGCCTCGCCGAGGCCGAGTTCGACGTCACCGTCCTGCGCAACGGCCTGTACGCGGAGATCCCGGCGGGCCTCGCGACCGCCGCCGCCGAAACCGCCGCCGCCACCGGCGTCTTCACCGCACCCATGGGCCACGGCCGGATCGCGGTGGTGGCCAGGGAAGACCTCGCCGACATCACCGCCCGCGTGGCGTCGGAGACCGCAGCCGATCTCGCCGCCGGTCGGCCCGGCCGGCACGCCGGACGCACGTACGAACTCGCGGGCGCCACCGCCATCGGCGGCGACGACATCGCCACCGCCCTGACCCGAGCCCTCGACCGCCCGGTGACGTACCAGCCCGTGTCACTGGCCGAGACCAGGCAAGCCCTCGCCACCGGAGACCTCCGGCCGTACCAGGTGGGGCACACGCTCTCGCTGTTCGCCAACACCGCCGGCGGCCTGCTGGCCCGTCCCGGCGACGACCTGACCACCCTCCTCCGCACCCCACCACGCCCCGCGCTGGAGCTGATCACCCGCGCGCTCGCGCCGGTCAGCTGAGCAGTCGGGCCGCCGCCGTCCGGACCTCCTCGTCCTCGGCGAACGTGTGCCAACCGCCGAAGTAGGCGATCCGGCGCGGGTTGTCGAGGACGGATCGCGCCACGGTCGTCACGCGTTCGGTAGCCGCGCCCATGTCCGCGAGGTGGCGCAGGGCGGCGATGCGGACGGGGAAGCAGTCTCCGGTGGCCAGCGGCTCGGCCAAGTCGGTCAGGACGGCCACGGCGGCAGTCGGGTCTTCGGTGACGCGCCAGAGAGCGTACGCCGCCTCCACGCGGGTCCAGTCGTCCTCGGAACGGGTCAGGTCGCGTAGGCGGTCGATGGAGGCAGCGGCTTCGGTGCCCAGGTCGGCCAGGAGCGCGATGGCGTGGTGGTAGCCACGCCCCTCGGCCACGTGGCGCACCAGAGTTTCGACGCCGAAGTCCGGGTCCGCGCCGGTCCGCCACAACGCCCACGCCGCCATGGGTTCCGCGGTGTTGTTCCGCAGCGCTTTCGCGGCTTCGACCGCGGGTGGCCCGATGGCGCCGATGGCCTTGGCTGCCCGGGGCAGCGAGCGTTCGTCGGAGAGGAGGCCGGCGACCGCCGGGAGGGCTGCCTCGGCCGCCGGGCCCCACGCCGCGACGACCTCGCACAGGTTCCACCCGAGCACGTCGCCCCCGCGGACCGAGGCGAGTCGTGCGGTAACGGCACCCAGCAGGACGTCGGCGTGCCGGCGCAACGGGATCAGCACTTCGTGGATGGCAGGCTTCATGATCAGCTGCATATGCCGCCCGTGGTAGGAACCGGCGGTTCCGAAGCCGAGCCGGTCGCCGGACAGCCGTTCGACCAGACCGGGAAGGCAGCGGGGGTCGTCCTGGCGGGCGAGCGCCCACACCGCCGCGTCGCCGACGGCGGTCGCCTCGCGGGAGTCGCGCACGGCAGGGTCGACGGCACGGGCCGCGAGGCGGTCGGCGTACGGCTTCGCCTCCGGTCCCAGGCACGCGAGCAGTGCCGCCGCGCGGTAGCGGACCTCGGAGCTGTCGTCGTCCAGGTACCGGCCGAGGAGCGGCAGGATCGCGCCCGTCACGGTGCGCCACTCGGACAGCACGCTCCCGGCCTGCCCGAGGTTCGCCACCCGCTGGTCGACTTCGCCGTCCGCGCTGATCCCGATGGTGAACGCGGTGGCGGCGACCGGGTCGACGGCCAGCAGCTTGCCCGTCGTGGGCACGAGCGCGCCGCCGATCCACGCGGAGTCCTGCCAGAGCGCCGAGTCGGGGTCGAGAACCGCCCGCACCAGCAGGTCGACGTGCGGCGGCGCGACGGCGGGATCGGATTCGGCCAGTGCGTGCACGGCGGCGAGGCGCAGTTGGAGGTCGTCACCGCCGAGCAGCGCGACCAGTTCGGCGCGCAGCGCCTCGTCCGGCTCCCACGTGAGCACCACCCCGAACGCCAGCACGAGGTCGCACCGGGTCGTCCGGTCGGTCTCCACGCGCCACCGGCGACGCAGCGCCTCCACCGACTCCGGGTGCCGGACGCCGTCGGAGAGCATGAGCGTCACCTCCCGGCGCACGCCCGGGTCCGGGTCGTCCAGCAGTGCGAGCAACCGGGGCCTCGTGGCGTCCAACGCGGGCCGCCACGCCGGGTCCACGAACCGGGGCTGGGCGATGACGGCCTCGCGGGCGAGCCTGCCGATCAGCTCGACGACGTAAGGCCGGTGGTGCACGGCCCCGCCCGCGGCCAGGTCGATCAGGAACGGCAACGCGGCCGAAGCCGCCGAGCACAACCAACCACCCTGGTGGTACAGGTTGTCGAACACCTCGTCGACCGCCCGACCCGCTGCTTCCGCGTCCGGGCTCGCACACCCGCGCAGCAACTCCGGGAGGTTCGACGCGTTGCCGTGGTTGTGCTCCAGCGCCGACCAGACGACGGTCATGACGCGGACGGCATGACCGAGCGCAGCAGGGCGCCGACGGTCGAGTAGGTGCGGTCCAGGTCGACGGCGTCCGGGGCGATGCGCCACTGCAGGTGCACACCGATGATCGCGCCGAGCAGGACGGTGCTCAGCTCCTCGGCGCCGACACCGTCCGGCAGGTCGACCTGTTCGACCTTGGACCGCACCTGGTCGCGCAACGCCCGGTGCAGGTCGCCGTACCGCTGGTGCAGCGGCGAGTCCGGCTCCACCGCCTCCGCCATCAGCGTGATGAAGAGCTTGGTCGACGGGCTCCGCGTGAACGCCGCGAGCCGGTCCAGCGACCGGTCGAGGGTCTCGGGTTGCAGGGCGTCCGCATCGGCCGCGAGCTCTTCCGCCACCTGCTCGACGACCGCGGCCAGCAGCCCTTCCTTGTTGCCGAAGTGCCACGGGATCGAGCCGCGGCTCACCCCGGACCTGGCCGCGATGTCCTCGAACGTCGTCTGCCGGTAACCGCGCTCGGCGAACAGCTCCGTCGCCGCCCCGATCAGGAGCCGGCGGCTCTCCTGGGTCGTCTCCGCCCGTCGCGTGGCCCGTGAAGTCGTCACAGGCGTCGAGTCTATCCCTGGCTACCGGACAGCTCACTGACTGTGCAACACTCCCTATGTCAGCCAACACAGAACCAAGGGGGCGGTCATGAAGTGGGCCACTTACCGGTCCGACCGTGGCGATCGGGTGGGTGTCGTCCAGGGCGGCGACCTCTACGCGACGGCACCGGGCACGGAGTTGATCGAGCTGGTGGGACGGGGCGCCGACGGCCTGCGGGAGGTGGGCGAACGGGCGTTGGCGCAACCGCACGAGGTGGTGCCGCTGGCCGACGTGGCGCTGCGCGCGCCGATCCCCCGACCACCGTCCATCCGGGACGCGCTGTGCTTCCTGGAGCACATGCGGAACTGCCAGGCCGTGATGGGCGCGGGCCGCAAGCTGAAAGACGCCTGGTACGACATCCCCGCCTTCTACTTCGCCTGCCCGTCGACGGTGGTCGGGCCGCACGAAGCGGTGCGCATGGCGCCCGGCAGCTCGTGGTGGGACTTCGAGCTGGAGATCGGCGCGGTGATCGGCGCCGGCGGCAGCGACCTGACGCCCGAGGAGGCCGAGCGCGCGATCGTCGGCTACACGATCTACAACGACTGGTCCGCCCGCGACCTCCAGCTGCGCGAGTCGCCCCTCGCCATCGGGCAGGCCAAGGGCAAGGACTCCGCCACCACGCTCGGTCCCTACCTGGTGACGCCCGACGAACTACCGGCGCGCGACGGCCGGCTCGTTCTCGACGTCGAGGCGACCGTCAACGGCGAGCGGGTCGGCGGCGGCAGCACCGGCACGATGGACTGGACGTTCGGTGAAGTGATCTCGTACGCCTCCCGCGGTGTCGAGCTGGTGCCGGGTGACGTGTTCGGGTCGGGCACGGTGCCGACGTGCTGCCTGGTCGAGCACTTCTCCCCCGCCGACCCGGCCGCCTTCCGCGGCTGGCTGAAGCCCGGCGACGTGGTCGGGCTGCGGGTGCAGGGCCTCGGCGAGACCCGGCAGACCGTCGTCGCCGCGCCGACACCGCACCCGATCCCCGCCCGTGCCGACCCCGACGCGACGCCACGCCGGCAGCGGGTGAACCCGGCCAAGTCCGCGTTGCCGTACACCAGGGGACTGCACGAGATCGGCCCGGACGTGTGGGCCTGGCTGCTCCCCGACGGCGGCTACGGGTGGAGCAACGCCGGTCTGGTCGCGGGCGCGGACGCCGCGCTGCTCGTGGACACCCTCTTCGACCTGCGCCTGACCGGCGAGATGCTGGACGCGATGAAGCCGGTCACCGACCGCCGCCCGTTGACCCACGCCGTGCTCACCCACGCGAACGGCGACCACACCCACGGCGGCCAACTGCTCGGTGACGGCGTCCGCGTCGTCGCCGCGGCCGGCACCGCCGAGCAGATGCACCTCGAGATCCCGCCGGACGTGCTGGCCGCCGTGCAAGTCGCCGACCTCGGTCCGGTGCTCGGCCCGTTCCTGCGGGAGCGCTTCGGCCCGTTCGAGTTCAGCGGAATCCGGCTCCGCCTGCCGGACACCACGTTCGACCGGGACCTCACCCTGGACGTCGGTGGCCGCGAGGTGCGCGTGCTGAACCTGGGACCGGCGCACACGTCGGCCGACTCGGTCGTGCACGTCCCGGACGCGGGCGTGCTGTTCGCCGGTGACCTGCTCTTCGTCGGCTGCACCCCGATCGTGTGGGAAGGGCCGATCGCCAACTGGATCACCGCGTGCGACACCATGCTGGCGCTCGACGCGCACCCCGTCGTGCCCGGCCACGGCCCGATCACCGACGCCGACGGCATCCGCGCGGTCCGCGGCTACCTGACCCACGTCGTCGAACAGGCCGACGCCGCGCACGCCAAGGGGCTCCCCTTCCGCCAGGCCGCCGCGACCGTCGACCTGGCCGAGCACGCCGGCCTCCTGGACCCCGAACGGGTCGTGGTCAACGTCTACCAGCGCTACCGCGAACTCGACCCGGACATGGCACCGCTGCCGCAGACCGAACTCCTCGCCCTGATGGCCGCCTGGCACGCCGAGCGGGGCGAGTGACCATGGCGAAACTCGACAAGGCCTCGTACGCGGCGCAGCCGTGGCGCATCCACGAGATCGCCGACGACTTCCGGGTCGAGGACGTGTGGGCGTTCCGCACGCCGGGCGCCGGACCGGACGACTTCCCGGTGATGCTCGCCGCGATGCGGGCGCGCGGCGGCATCGCGCAGCAGTCCCTTCCAGTGCGGTTCCTGTTCGCAGCGCGGTGGAAGCTCGGCGCGCTCTTGGGCTGGGACGAACCGTCGGCCGGCGTCGGCGACCGGGTCGTCTCGCTCCGCGACCGCCTGCCGGCCGACCTCCGCGACGCGCCGCGCGGCCAGGACGACGCCGCCATGCCGCTCAAGGCGGTCTACGAACTCCACACCGAGTCCGCCCGCGAGCTGGCGAACAAGACCGTGCACACCGTGATGCACCTCGGGTGGGCGCAGGGGAACGACGGCGACCACGAACTGCGGATGACGGTCCTCGTCAAGCCCAACGGTCTGTTCGGCCGGCTCTACATGGCCGCCATCGCACCCTTCCGGCACATCGTCGTCTACCCCGCGCTCACCCGGCGTTGGGAAAGCGCCTGGCGCGAACGGGACAACACCGCCTAGCGCAGGCAGGCGATCCAGTAGTCGCCGGCCGAATCCCTTGCCACGCCGTGGGTTTCGCTGGGGAAGCCGGGGAACTCCCGGTCGAACGCCTCCAGCGCGTGCAGGTACCGCAGCACGGGCCCGTTGCCCTCACCGGTGCTCTCACCGGGCATCAGGACCGGGATGCCCGGCGGGGTGGTGACGACCATGGTCGCCACGGTGCGGCCGGCGATGTCGGCCAGCCGCACCGGCTCCGTGCCGCCGCGGATGAGGCGTTGGTACGTCTGCGCGGGCGTGAACAGGGCCGGTGTCGGATGGGTGAAAGCCTCGTCCAGCAACGACGTCAGCTCGCTCTTGCCGATCTGGGTGTGCATCTGGTCGCAGAGCGCGGGCAGGGTGAGGCCCTGGTAGCGGTCGGGGTGGTCCTTCAGCAGGTCGGGCAGGACGTCGGCGACGGTCGCGCCCGAGTCGTACAGGGACTTGAAGTCCAGCAGCGCGTCGAGCAGGGTGCCCCACTTGCCCTTGGTGATGCCCATCGAGAACAGGATCAGGCACGTGTACGCGTCGGTCTTCTCCACTACGATCCCGCGCGTCTCCAAGTACATCGTGAGGATTCGCGCCGGAATGCCCATGCCGCCGACGTGGCCGAGCGCGTCCACACCGGGGCAGGTGATCGAGACCTTGATCGGGTCGAGCAGGCAGTAGCCGTCCTCCATGCCCTCGAAGCCGTGCCAGTCCGCGCCGGGCTCCAGCGTCCAGCAGCGCGGCTCGGTGCGGAGCAGGTCGAGCGGCGCGTCGGCGAACGAGTAGACCTGGCCGGTGGCGGGGTCGGTGACCTCGTCCGGCTGCCAGGCGCCGAAGAACCAGTCGGCCCGGTCGCCCGCGTCGTGGATCCGCCGGCCCAGCCGCACCACCGCCTGCCGGAAGCGGACTGCCTCGGTGATCGCCTCGTCGGTGAGCCACCGGCCGCCGGGGCCGTCCATCATCCCGGCGGCCACGTCCAGCCCGGCGATCATGGGGTACAGCGGCGAAGTGGTGGCGTGCATCATGAACGTCTCGTTGAACTGCCGGTGGTCGACCGGCGACCTCGGCGAGTTCTTGACGTGCACCATCGAGCTCTGCGACATGGCGGCCAGCAGCTTGTGCGTGGACTGGGTCGAGAAGACCGTCGGCCGCACGTCGTCGGACAGGGCGTCGGCGTCGACCGACATCCCGTAGCGCCGGGCGTAGAGCGGGTTGAACCGGCCGTACGCGAACCACGCTTCGTCCAGGTGCAGGCGAGGCACGGTGGCGCCGAGCAGCTCGGCGACGCGGACGGCGTCGTAGCACAGCCCGTCGTAGGTCGAGTTGGTGATCACGGCGTACACCGGGTCGGGGCTCGCCGCGCCTTCCGCGAACGGGCTGCGGCGCACCTGCTCCGCGACGGCCTCGGCCTTCATCGCCGACGGCGGGATCGGGCCCATCAGCCCGTAGCCGTTGCGCGTGGGCACCAGGTAGACCGGCCGGCCGCCGGTGATCGTCAGGCCGTGGTAGATCGCCTTGTGGCAGTTTCGGTCCACCAGCACGAGTTCGTCGGTGGCGATGCCGGCGTGGCACGCGATCCGGTCGGCCGTGGAGTCGCCGTGCAGCACGAAGTAGGTCAGGTCCGAGCCGAAGACCCGCGCCGCGTTGCGCTCGGCGTCGCCGATCGGGCCGGAGTGCTCGAACAGCGACCCGAGCTCGGCGACGGAGATCGACAGGTCGGTGCGGAACAGCCGTTCGCCGTAGTAGTCGAAGAACGCCCGCCCGACCGGCGATTTGAGGAACGCCACCCCGCCCGCGTGCGCGGGGGTGTGCCACGAGTACTCGTGCGTGTCCTCGAAGCGGCGCAACTCCCGGAAGAACGGGGGCAGCACGCCGTCGAGGTAGCGGCGGGCGGCGACCCCGATGCGGCCGGCGACGAAGTCCGGGGTGTCCTCCAGCAGCCACACGTAGCCGGAGACCACTTCGGACACCCACAGCGGCAGGTCGTCGACGGAGGTCGCGGTGGTCACGAGGAAGACGGGCAGCTTCGTGAAGCGGCCCATGAGCGCCCTGAGGACGGACTCCGGGGAGTCGAGGTCCCAGGACACCAGCGCGGCCGAGAGGTCGGCCCTGCTCTGCGTCAACGCCAGCGCGTCTTCGGCGGTGCGCGCCCAGGCGACGTCGTGGCCCTCTTCGCGCAGCTTGTCGCAGATTCCGTCGAGGTGGTCCCGGGAGACCAGACCACCGACGCTGTTGTCCAGCGCCACCAATACCGTTGAACGGGACACGATCGGCTCTTTCCGTCGGGCGAAGACTGCCCTGCGTCTGAGTTTTCAACCGATCGGCCCCCGTGTCGATGCCTCGAAAGCGTGACTGTCGGTCCGTGACCGTCAGTCGAGGACGGCGGTGGCTTCCACCTCGACCAGGTGGTCGGGCACGTCGAGCGCGGCGACGCCGATCAGCGTGCCCGGCGGCACCGGGGTCGTCCCCAGCTTCTCGGCCGCCCGCGCGACGCCCGCCAGGAACCGGGGCATCTTGTCCGGGGTCCAGTCGACGACGTACACGGTCAGCTTCGCGACGTCGGCGAAGGAACCGCCGACCGCGGCCAGGGCGGTGCCGACGTTGAGGTAGCACTGCTCCACCTGTGCGGCGAGGTCTCCTCGGCCGACGGTGGCACCGTCGGCGTCCCAGGCGACCTGCCCGGCCAGGAAGACCAGCTTCGACCCGGTCGCGATCGACACCTGCCGGTAGGCGTCGACCTCCGGCAGTCCACCGGGGTTCACCAGGGTGATGGCCATGCTGCCTACCTCCTCGACACGAGGGCGTTGGTACCCTCGCGGTCTCTTGTGGTTACCGGGGAACCGTAGGAGAGTGGCGGCTGACGTGGAAGAACGCACTTTTCGGTGACTGGGGAACCTCGTGGTGACCAAGCAGTTCAAGGGCCTGCCGGAGGACGCGGACCTGCGGCGGGCGGACTCGTTGGCGCGGGAGATCTTCTCGGACGTCGCCACCAAGTGGGCACTGCTGATCATCGACGCGCTGGGTGAGGGGACGCTGCGCTTCAGCGCGTTGCGGGACGAGGTCGAGGGCATCAGCCACAAGATGCTCACCCAGAACCTGCGCGTGCTGGAGCGGGACGGCCTCGTCGTGCGGACCGTGCACCCCACCGTCCCGCCCAAGGTCGAGTACACGCTCACCGAGCCGGGCCTGGCCCTGCGGGAGACGGTCCACCGGATGTGCGACTGGACGCGGCAGCACCTCGCCCACATCGAAGCCTCCCGCCACCGCTTCGACGCCTGACGGGCGTGCGAGCGAACTTTCCCGGATCGGGTGTCGAGTCGCCGGTGGTGCCGTTCGTCGCACGGGTATGACCGAGAACATGACCGAACCGATCTCGACGCGGAACCTCGACCGGTACGGGTTCGCCGAGCTGCCGTGGAGCAGGCCGCGCGACGTCCTCGCCGCCGCCGGCACGCCCGAGTCCCACCTGACGTTCTTCCTGGGCACCGTGCGGCCCGACGGGCGACCGCACTCGGCGGGCGTCGGGGCCGTGTGGGTGGATGACGCCCTGTACTTCAAGAGCGGGCCGGGGACGCGCAAGTCGCGCAACCTGGCGGTGAACCCGGCGTGCAGCGTGTCGGTGCGCCTGACCGGCATCGACCTGGTGCTGGAGGGTGAGGCCCGCCGGGTCACCGACCCCGCCACCCTGGAACGCGTGGCGGCCGTCTACCGCTCGAGCGGGTGGCCGGTCACGGTGGAGGGCGACGCGTTCACCGCCCCGTTCAGCGCTCCCAGCGCGGGCCCCGCACCCTGGCACCTGTACCGGCTCACGCTGCGCACCGCCGTCGGCGTGGCCGGCGCGGAGCCGTACGGCGCCACCCGCTGGGACTTCGCCCCCTGAGTCGGCCGAGCCGGCCGAGCCCGCTGAAGCTGCTGCGTCCGCTCGTGCACCGAGTCCGCCGGTACTTCAGCGGTTGCGCGGGGACACCAGGCCCGACTCGTACGCGAGCACCACGAGTTGGGCGCGGTCACGGGCGTGGAGCTTGGTCATGGCCCGGTTGACGTGGGTCTTGGCGGTCAGCGGGCTGATCACCATGCGGTCGGCGATCTCGTCGTTGGACAGGCCGCGCGCCACCAGCACGACGGCCTCCCGCTCGCGGTTGGTCAGCCCCTTCACGTCCGCTTGCACGTGGAGCGGTTCGCTCACGTACCGGTCGATCAGCTTGCGGGTGATCGACGGCGCGAGCAGCGCGTCACCACGCGCGGCCACCCGCACGGAGTGCAGGAAGTCCTCCGGCTCGATGTCCTTGACGAGGAACCCGGCGGCACCGGCGCGCAAGGCGTTGAACACGTGCTCGTCGAAGCCGTAGTTGGTCAGGATGACGACGTGCACCCCGGCCAGGGCCGGGTCCTCGGCGATGCGCCGGGTCGCCTCGATGCCGTCCATGACCGGCATCTGGATGTCGATGAGCGCGATGTCCGGCAAGTGCTCCCGGGCGAGCGCCAGCCCCTCCCTCCCGTCGGCGGCCTCGGCCACCACCTCGATGTCGTCCTCGACGTCGAGGAGCGCGCGGAACCCGCTGCGCAGGAGCGGCTGGTCGTCCACCAGCAGGACCCGGATCACGACGTCCGGTCCACGGGGAGTTCGGCGTGCACGGTGAAGCCGCCCTCGCTGCGCGGTTCCGCCCGCAGGCGACCGCCGAGCGCGGTGACCCGCTCGCGCATCCCGAGCAGCCCGACGCCCGGCAGCGCGGTGGTGCCCGGTGTGGCCTTGCCGTCGTCGTCCACCCGGATCGCGAGGGCGTCCGGGCGGTAGTCGATCCGGACGGACGCGGTGGCCGCCGCCGCGTGCCGGGTGATGTTGGTCAGCGACTCCTGGACGATCCGGTAGGCGGTCCGGTCCACCGCGACCGGCACGTCGTGCCGCTGCCCGTCGATCGTCAGCGTCGCGTCCAGGCCGGTCGTGCGGGCGCGTTCGACCAGGTCCGGGACGTGGGCGAGCCCGTGCGGCGGTGTCGTGCCGTCGTCGCGCAGCGCCTCCAGGGTGGCGCGCAGCTCCCGGGTCGCCTCACGACCGGCTTCCTCGATCGCCAGCAGCGCCTCCGGCACCTGTTCACCGCGTTTGCGTGCCAGGTGGACGGCGACACCGGCCTGCAACTTGATGATCGAGATCTGGTGGGTGAGGGAGTCGTGCAGCTCCCGCGCGATGTGCAGCCGCTCCTCGTTGGCACGTCGGCGCGCGGCCTCCTCCTTGGTGCGCTCGGCTTCGTCCGCCCGGCGCTCGGCCTGCCGCAGCGCCTCACCCGCGGCGCCGGCGGCGACCAGCCAGGCGATTTCCAGCGCGCCCCTGGCCCGCACCAGTGCCTCGCCCACGGGCATGTCCTGCGCGAGCACCAGAGCCCCGAACGGCAAGGCCGCCAACGTCATCACGGCCGCCACGACCGTGATGACGTGGTGGCCCGCCCGCACGGAGGCGTACACGGCGAACAGGAACGCGACCGCGGGCACGTCGAAACCGACCGCCTGGTACCCCACCGCGCACAGCCCGGTCACGGCCAGCACCGGCACCGGTGCGTGCCGACGTGCGGCCAGCGCCAGTCCGCTGCCCACCATCAGCGCGTACCCGAGCAGGTCGGCGGGGTGGTCCCCGGACAGCCCGGCGACGAGCAGCGTCGCCGCCACGCCGACGGCGATCGCCCAATCCCGCACACCGGCCGGAACACCGGACCGTCCTGTCCTCATGCGCGCACCGTAACCCGATCCCCCCGAGGGCGACTCCTCCCCGCGGATGACCCCTCGACTACCGCGCACGCAGTACATCCCCGCGCTACCGCACCGCCGGCGGCAGTCGGCTCCGGCACCGGTGGCAGCGCGAAGGGCGTCCGTCCGCCAGACGACCCGCGGCCCACCCGGCGACATGATCAGCCGGCAAGGAAATCGTGGCGGGAAGAGGAGAGAGACATGAGTTCACCAGAGGCCCTGTTCCCCGAGGTGCTCGCCGCAGCGCAGGACGCGGCCCAGAACGCGGCGCAGAACGCCGAGGGCATCGGCACCGGGCGGCTCCTGCCCACGGTCGCCGCGTTGGTGGGGTTGGTCGGCGTGGTCCTGGGCGTGCTCGCCCTGCGCGCCGCCCGCAGTTCCGGTGGCGGTCGGGGCGGAGCCATCGCGGCCGGGGTGGCGGGCCTCGTCGCGCTGGCCGTCGGCGGGCTGCACTACGCCAACTCCGCCGGTGGCTTCGGCACCGGCAACGGGCGGGCCGGCGCCATCGTCGCCATGGTGGTGGGGCTGGCCGGCATGGTGCTGGGCGGGTTGGCGCTGGCCCGTTCCCGCCGTGTGCCCGCCTGATCGAGCGGGAAGGCCGAGCGGGAACGCCGAGCGGACGTGCCGGGAGGGGCGGCTTCCCTCCCGGCACCGGAACGCCCTACCCGGTGATCTTGTAAGCGCGGATCACGGTGTGCTCGAACGTGTTGCCGTCACTGTCCGAACCGGAGGCGCGCAGCGACGCGTAGCCGGCCGCGTGCGGGTGTCGGATCACCGCGGCACCGTCCACGACGGACACCCGCCGCCAGTTCTTCCCGTCGTCGAACGACACGTCGACCCGGACCTCGCGCACCTCGCCGTTGTCCGCGCCGTCCTGCTGCTCCACGGTCAGCGGCACGCTCAGCGGGCGACCGGCGGGCGCGCCACCCGCCGCGTCCAGCTCCGGGGCGAACCGCACCACCGACAGCGGCAGCCTGCGGCCGTGGCCGTCGGGCAGCACGTCCGTCCGGAACGTCCACGCCCCGCTGATCCGGGTGGTCAGGTCGTTGACGTCCGGGTCCCGGACGACGTCGTGCTCCAGCCGGTAGTGGGCCTCCCCCGCCGGCACGCTGAACTCGGCCACCTGGTCGCGGGCCAGGCCGACCAGCCGCCCGTCCCGGTACAGCGAGGTGCGCGCCGACTCGTGGCTCGCCCGGCCCAGGTTGCCGTCGCGGTCGTTGACCAGCGGCACCTGCGCCGTGATGCGGTCCTCGTGCAGGCCGAGGTAGGTGGCCGAGTACCCGGACAGGCCGGGCCCGAGCACCGGGAACAGGAACCGCTCGGAGTAGTCGCCGCCCAGCGCGTACTTGCGGTTGAACGACGAGTAGTCCGCCTCGGTCCGGTACTCCGGCGACTGCCGCGAGTAGGACCAGCCCCAGGTCAGCTGGTCCGGCGTGATGCGGTCGAGCACCGTGCCGCCGGCGGGCACGGGCAGCAGCACCGACCAGCCGCCGGAACCGTCCAGCGGGCTCGCGTTGCCGCTGTGCAGGTGCCGTCGGTCGGCCGGGCCCGGCGCGAAGCTGGTCCGCACCTCGGCCAGCTCGTCCAGGGTGGGCGCGCGGGTGAACCCGTCGGGCACCGCGTGCTCGACCCAGCGGAACCGGTAGTGCACCGGCGTGCCGTCGACCGGCGCGGCCTGGAACTGGGCGCCGATGGAGACGCCAAGCTGGTCCTCGGGCAGGGTCGGGCCGGCGTGACCGATCGACATGCCGTCGAAGCCTGCGAAGAACGCCGTGTTGAGCACGACGCGCCGGCCGTTGAACACCCTGGCGACGTTGATGTCGCTGATCATCGGGAGCGCGGCGGGATCGGGCGCGGCGACGTGGATCGGCCGGGCCGCCGCGGCTTCGAACGTGAACCGCGTGTGGTCGGCGTCGACGGTCATGGCCGGCCTCGCCAGCACTGCGACTTCGGCGCCGGTGCGCACGACGGAACGCGCCATGTACTCGCCCTTGGGCACGCGCGCGGTGGCGGTTCCGTTGGTGCCGTAGACGTTCGTGTAGACGTCGTTGTCCATGCCGACGAGCGCGGTCGTGTGGTCCAGGGCCGGGTTGCCGTCGGCGTCGACGTGCTCGACCGCGATGTCGTAGCTCTCGACCTCGCGGGAGAGGCTGACCGGTGTGCGCGTCGGTCCGCCGACCAGGACGCCGGAGTAGACGCCGTCGAGGCCGCCGACGCTGGTGTCCGCGGTGACGGCCACCGCGGTCGTGCCGCCGGCGGGCACGACGACCCGCGCCGGGGTCACGGTGAGCAGGCCCTCGGGCGCGGCACGGCCGTCAGGACCGCGCAGCTCGGCGGTGAGGTCGAAGGTGACGGGCTCCGTGCCGCTGTTGCGGTAGGTGACGGTCTTGGTGACCGGTGCGTCGTCGTTGTGCGGCCACGGCTGCTCGGCGAACGTGACGCTCACCGGCTCGGCGCCGACGGTCGCGGTGATCGCGCGCGTCAGGTCGACCCGGCCGGCGCCCTGGTCGAACACGCCCGCCCCGGGATTGGGCTTGGCGGAGGCCGTCAACGCGGACTTGAGCTGCGTGCCGTTCCAGTCGGGGTGCTGCTGCGCGAGCAGTGCCGCCGCGCCCGCGACGTGCGGGGTGGCCATCGACGTGCCGGACAGCGACAGGTGCCGCCGGCCGATGGGGGTGCCGATGATCGCCTTGGCGGCCTTCGCCGCGACGATGTTCAGACCGGGCGCGGTGATGTCCGGCTTCACCGCGCCGTCGCCGTTGCGCGGGCCGCGGCTGGAGAAGTGGGCGAGGTCGTCGTCGTGCCGGACCGCGCCGACGGTGAGCGCCGCGTCCGCGCTGCCCGGCGAGTCGATCGACTCGGGCCGCCCGCCGTTGCCCGCCGCGACGACGAACAGGGTGCCGGTCTTCGCCGACAGCTGGTTGACCGCTTCCTCCAGCGGGTCGATGTCCGGTGAGTCGTAGCCGCCGAGGCTGAGGTTGACCACGTCGGCGCCCTCGTCGACCGCCCACTGCATGCCGGCCATCACCCACGACTGGGGGCAGCCGCCGTTCTTGCACACCTTGCCGTCGAGGATTCGCGCGTCCGGTGCCACGCCCCGGTATGTCCGGTTGCCGCTGGCGATGGTCGCCGCGACGTGCGTGCCGTGGCCGTCGAGGTCGGAGCCGTCGGGGTCGTCGGTGAAGTTGCGCGCGGCGATCTCCTTGCCCGCCAGGTCGGGGTGGTCGCCGTCCACGCCGCCGTCGAGCACCGCGACCCGGATGCCCTTGCCCGTCAAGCCGCTCTGCCACGCGGTGGGCGCGCCGATCTGCGCGGTGGAGCGGTCGAGGGTGGGGCGGAGCACGCCGTCGAGCCACACCTTGGTCACGCCGGGGTCGGCGAGCAGGTCCTGGAACGCCGCGCCGGTCTTGGGCGCTTGTGCCGCAACAGCACCGGGTAACGCCCTGGCGGCGTGCAGACCCGTGGTGGGCGCGCCGGTGATGATGAGCGGCACGTGGTCGCTGCGGGCGTCGTCGTAGCCGGCTTCGATCAGGCCGGTCACGTCGAACAGCCGCGGGTCGAGCCTGCCCGCGGCGATGCCCTTGGCCGCGTCCTCCGGGACGACGTGCAGCCGCCCGTCCCGGTGGACCGTGTGGAAGGTCGTCGCCTCGCGGCCGGGACCGGGCTGGAACGCGCCGACCGCCGTGCCGGTCACCACGACCCGGTCTCCGGTGATCAGGGTGACGGTCCGCGGTGGCGCGCCCGTCGGCACCGGTTCCGCACCGGCCACTCCCGTCACCGGTGCGGCGACGAGCCCGGCCGCCAGGACGACGGCGCCCAGGGCTTTACCGCGCTTTCGAGGTCTGGACACAGGGGTTTCCTCCCGATTCGGTGGTGCGCTGTTGATCGCGCGGCCGGGAGGCGCCGCAGACCCGCGGTGGCGGTGTGACCGTAAGTGGCGATGCCCCCCGACGACCTCGACGCTAGCCACCCGTGCGGAGGAGGTCAGCCACTCTTGGAGGGGTGTTCGTCCACCCGAATGCACCACCGGCGGTCGCAGGCGGTGTGCTCGAAACCTTTGCGCTCGAACGAACTGGTCATGATCGGCTTCGGCGCGGGGCCGTGACCGGGGCGGCTGCGCCATCACCGCCGCGCAACGGTGGAAAGCGCCCCGCCGGCCCGCGTCGCCCTGCTTGAATGGCGCGGTGTCGTGGGAGTTGATCGAACGTTGGTCGTGGGTGGCGGGGATCTTCAGCGCGTTCGTGGCGGCCGTGTCGGCGTGGGCGGCGGCCCGTGCGGCCAAGGGCACGGTCCGCGACCTCGCGCTGGTGCTCTCACTGGCGACGGACAAACCCGAGCTGCTGGCGAAGGTGGAGGCCGACGCGCGCAAGCGCGCCGAGGCGGTGCGGCAGCGGATGCGCACGGCCGTGGTGTCGACGGCGTCGGCGTTCGTGCTGATCGCCACGGGTGGTGTGTTCGGGCTCCTCGCGGCGCAGCTGCCCGTCCACGTGAGCGCCGAGGTCGTCGGCGGTGACGCGCCCCGGACCGAGCAGGAGTGCACCAAGGCCGCCGAGGCGTCGATCTGCGCACCGGTGCACGTGTACGAGTTGGCCGCCGGGACGACGGTGGAGACCCGGTTCGCCGTCACCCACCAGCCGGTGGCGCAGCGGGGTGCGGGCGGGCTGACCGTCGAACTGCCCGACTGCGAGGCGGAGGTGCGGTGGCGCGTCTCGGTGGGCGGCGCGGTCGTCGCCGAGGCCGTGTCCCGCGACGACATGGTGCGGGCGGAGTTCCCGGTGGCGGGCGACCAGGAGTACACGTTCACCGCGGAACGCCCGGCCGACGGCGGCTGCCCCACCACCGAGCTGCGGGTGCGCACCGGGGTCTCCTTCGACCGGTGAGACGGGCCTCGCCCGGTTTCCGACCGGCGGGAGCGGGTAGATCACGGGGACGACGCCCGCTGGAGGAACGCCCTGTGATCCCGGACCTCGCCCGATGACCGACCCCGACCACCACACCGCCCGGCAGGGGCCCGACGACGCGCTGCCGCAGAGGGTGGCGGTGGGCGTGCTCGCCGATCCCGGTCTGCCCTCGATCCTCGTCGACCGGCTGTGCGACGTGCTGCCCGAACGCCTCCGCGCCCACGTGGACGACCAGGTCTCCTGGTTCGTCGACCCGATGCACGAGCCGTTCGAGGCGATGCACCCGGACTGCACCCCGCTGGTGGAGAAGGCGCGCGAGCACGTCCGCGACACCGGGTGGGACCTGGTGGTCTGCGTCACCGACCAGCCGATGCCGGACGGCGCCGCGGTCGTCGTCGCCGACATCCACTCGGCCGACCGGGTCGCGGTGATCTCGCTGCCCGCGCTCGGCGGCCGGCACCTGCGCCGCCGGCTGAGCACGGCCGTGGTCGCGATCGTCGCCTACCTCGCCGCACCGCCCGACGACCCCCGCGAGCCGGCCGCGCTCGCCGAACTCCGGCACCGGCTGTCGTCGCGGACGATCCGGGTGGTGGGTCCGGCGGAACCCGGCTCGCCGCACCTCCACGTCGCCCGCCGGCGTGGCCTGCCGCACCTGCTGGCCGGGATGGTCCGGGTCAACCGGCCGTGGCAGCTGCTGCGCGGGCTGTCCACCGCCCTGGCGGGCGCGCTGACCGGTATCGCGTTCGGCGTGCTGTACTCCAGCATCTGGACCCTCGCGGACTCCCTCAGCCCGCTCAGGCTCGCCGGCGTGACCACGGCCGCCGTCGCCACCATGACCGTCTGGATCATCGTGTCGCACGAGCTGTGGGAGCGGAACCGCGGGGGCCGCGATCCCGACGTCCGGCTGCGCAACGCCAGCACGGTCGTCACGGTCGCCGCCGGCAGCGCCGCGTTCTTCGTGGCCATGTTCGCGGTCGCGCTCGCCGCGGTGGCGCTGGTCGTCCCGCCCTCGTACCTGGCCGCCACGCTGGGCCACCCGGTCGGCGTCACGCACTACCTGGTCATCGCGCTGATGGCGAGTGTGCTGGGCGCGATCGCGGGTGCGGTCGGGTCCGGGCTGGAGGACGACATCACCGTCCGTGAAGCGACTTACGGCTACCGCGCGCGGGAACGCCGCGAGATCGTGCTGGAAGGCGCCGAGGACGTCGCCCCGACCCGCGGGCGGTGACGGCGGCAGGCGTCGGGGTGGCCGTCAGCGGGTAGCCGGAGACGCATGGACCCACGTGAGAACGACCCCACCACGCCGGACATGGAGCACGAACCCGATTTCGCCGACGAGCACAGCCGGCCGACGTTCGCGGACGACCAGGCCAACACGCCCAACACGCAGGCGGACGAGTCGACACCCGAAGGCCGCGGTGGTGACGGCGGGATGGACATGACCGGGGACGGTCACTGACCGGACGACCGCTGACGAGACGACGGCTGACGGGACGATCGCTGACGACGCGCTACGGGTAGGCGTGCCACACAGCCTGCACCGCGTCCTGCCGGTCGATCCCGAGCGCCCTGGCACACGTGACGTACTCGGCCGCGGCTCTCGCCAGTGCCGCTGCGACGTCGGCGTCGGTGTCCGGCCGCGGCACGGCGGCGACGACGGTGCCGTTGCGCCTCGCGGTGTGCAGGGTGCCTGCCGTCTCCAGTTCGCGGTAGACGCGCGCCACGGTGCCGACGGCCAGCCCGAGGTCCCGGGCGAGCTGCCGGATCGACGGCAACCGGCTGCCGACCGGGAGTTCGCCGACGCGAATCAGGTGGACGAGCTGGTCGCGCACCTGCCGCCAGGGCGCCACCCCGCTGCCGGGGTCGACGACGATCCGCGTCACGCCGCGTCCCGCACGTACGGGAGCCGGCGGGGCGGGTTCGCCACCCAGATCCAGCCGACGACGGCGACGGCGAACACCGGCAGCCCCAAGAGGTCGGTGAACGAGGTGAGTTCCAGCCAGTCCGGGGCCGGCGGGAAGCCGGGGAGGTCGAGGTTGCGCAGGAGGCCGAGCCGGTTGTTCGCCACCAGGACCATCGAAGCGGTCCAGGCGATGCCGATGCCGACCGCGACCCGGGCACTGCGCGTCCGCAGCGCCGCGTCCACCCCCGGGTCGCCGAACGATCCGCGCCGGACCGCGAGCCGCACCACGCCCAACGCGGCGACCAGTCCCGCGACCGCCCCGGCGAGCGCGAGCAACGACGTCGGGTGGGTGAGCTCGGCGAGGTACTGCGGTGACACGATCGACGTCCCGTTGTCGGCTGATCGCCGGACGCCGTCGGCCGGTATCGACGACGCGATCCGACTCGCCCGCGGTTGGGCGACCAGGCCCGCGACGGCCAGCGCCACGGCGACCGCGCCGAGCGCGACGAGGGTGCCGACCGCCCACCCCGGCACGAGGTCACGCCGGCTCCGACGGGTCAGCGTCGCGATCCGGAGGCCCCGTGCCCGACGCAGGGCCGCAAGGGTTTCCGCGAGCAGCAGTGCGACGATCAGCGCTGCCAGGAAGCGGAGGGCGCCGCCGGAGTCGGTGGGAGGCAGGCCGAGCGCGCGTGCGGCGAGCGCAGTCGCGGCGGGGGCGCCCAGGAACAGCAGCGGGTACAGCAACCGCCGGTCTCGCAGGTACTTCACCGCGAGCGCGCCTTGCCGCTCGTCCGGGTCCGCCACACCCCATCGGCGGAGGAACCGCAGCCCGGTCGACCTGGTGGGCCACAGCACGACCAGCAGTGCGACGCCGATGACGCCGTGCAGCAGTACCGACTCGATCCCAGTCACGGCGCCCCCCGACTTTGTACCACTAGCGTGACACAAAGTCTGCCATGGCGGTCAACTCCCACCACCGCTCCGGGCAGGGTCCGGTCAGCGGCGGACCTTGCGGGGCGTGATCACGGTGGTCAGGCCGTCGAGCACGCGTTCGAGGCCGAAGGCGAACAGCGACTCCAGGTCGACTTCCGCGCCGGGGTCGGTGAGCTGGGCGATCAACCGCCCGTCGGTGGGCCACCGGGCTTCGGCCCACTGCTTGCTGGTCATCCCCGTGTCCAGCTCGGCGCACGCCTCGGCCTCGATGTTCACCGCCGTCCCCCGCACGTAGTTGACCACGGTCGCGTACACGTGCAGTCGGGTGCTCGGGTCCAGCTCGAGGCCGTCCAGCGCCCGCAGGGTCCACAGCCCGTACGCCAACAACCCCGGCAACGTGGCCGGCCGCGTGATGGACACGAGCCGCGGCAGCCAGGGGTGACGCCGGTAGGCCTCCCACTGCAACCGGGCCGCCACCCGCAGGTGGGAACGCCACCCCGGCGGCGGCTCCGGGTACTCGATCTCGGCGAACGCCGCGTCCGCGATGAGCTGGGGGAGTTCGGCGTCGAGGTGCCGGTGGAGGGCCATCGTGGCGACGCCGATCCTGGCCGCCACCGCCCGCGCCGACAGCCCGGCCAGGCCGTCGGCGTCGGCGATCTCCATGGCCGCCCGGACCACCCGCTCGCGGTCGAGACCGCCCACCGCGCGCGAGGGCAGCCTCCGCGCCGCGACCACGGAGCCGACCCGGGACGCGGACTCGATGGCGCCCGCCTGCCTGAGCGTGGCCAGCGCCTTGGTCGCCGTCGCCATCGCGACACCCCACTCGCGCATGATCGCCCTGGTGGTGGGGACGGGATGGCCGGGCGCCAGCTCGCCCTCGGCGATCCGCCGCTCGATGTCGGCGACGATCCGGAGGTACGGCGGTCGCGGGTCGTTCACCACGTCATGCTGCCACGGCTCAGCGGTCGGGCAGCCAGTTGCCGTGCAGGCCCAGCGGCACCCTGGCCGGGAGGTGGACGCGGGCGACCGGCTCGCCGGTGAAGTCCCGCGCCGAGAGGACCACCAGGTCACTGGCGTTGCGCAGCGGGTTGTGGACGTACGTGAGCAGGTAGCCGTCGTCCTCCCCCTGCCCCGCCGCGGCGAA
This sequence comes from Saccharothrix sp. NRRL B-16314, assembly GCF_000716595.1. GTDB lineage: Bacteria > Actinomycetota > Actinomycetes > Mycobacteriales > Pseudonocardiaceae > Actinosynnema. The sequence goes on along the minus strand of NZ_JNXC01000029.1, from coordinate 69,889 downwards.
CACGGCCTCCCCCACCGCCTCGTCCGCGCCGAACCCGTGCACCTCGGCCGTTCCCCGTTCGAAGTCGTGCTTGACCAGGGCGTTGGTGAACGCGCCGTCCGGCGGCGTGCCCTCGGGCGTGAAGGGAATCCCGTACAGGGCGGTCGCGGCCGAGTAGCCGTACCGGTGCGGGCGGGTGGCGCGTGACTCGTTCAGGCGCGGGAAGTCCTGCGGCCGGTCGTCGACGCGCCGCTGGTCCACCTTGTCCGGCCCGATCGTCCAGCGGTCCAGCACGGGGCGGATCGCGCCGGGGTCGGCGGGGTCGAACGGCCCCTCTGCCGTGACGAGGTCGACCACGACCGAATCGCCGTCGTCGTAGGCGTTGAGCGTGTGGCTGACGTGGACCGGGTCGATGTCGAGCCAGCGCACGTCACCCCCGGCCCGCGGCATGACGCCCACTCGCGTCGGGTGCTCCGGCAGCCACCGGCAGTCGAACCCGTCGAAGCCGAGCGGCGTGTCCCACAGCACCACGTTGTGCTCGGTGAGCGCGAAGTCGTGCATGAACGGCGTGCGCGTCATGGGGATCGAGGTGGTCCGCACGACGCTCCCCCCGACGTCGGTCACGATGTGCTGGACGAACTCTCGGCCCACCATGTACGACAACGAGTGCAGCTCGCCGGTGAGAGGGTCGTGCTTGGCGTGCGCCCCCGCCGTGAACCCGTCGGCGGTGCCGCCCAGGGCGCAGACGCCCACGGTGTCCAGCTCGTCGTCCAGTTCGGCTGGAGGCAGGCCACCCTCGGCCATGGCGAAGGTGCGCCGCGCGTGCTCCAACACGTGCACCATGGGCGCGAAGCCGGGCGTGCGCACGAACCGGTTGCGGTACCACTCGGCCCGGCCGTCGCGCAGCCGCACCCCGTGCACCATCCCCTGCCCCATGCCCCAGATGTGCACGACGGGGTCCTCGACGCCCAGCGGGTTCGGCCCGTTGCGCAGGTAGCGGCCGTTCAGCTCGGCCGGTATCCGCCCGGTGACCGGCAGGTCGAAGGCGGTGACCTCTTCGGTGACGGGCGCGAAAGGCCCTTCCAGGTACTTCATGTGATCACCGTAGGAAGGAGATCACCCACCCCACCGGCTTCGCCGGGAAACGCCGTGGTGTGCACTAGTGCAAGCCGCGCGGGCACCCCGGAAAAGGTGGGGCAACTTGACAGCGGATGGACAATAAAAAATCGGCGTGCTCTCCGCGATCAAATGGAGAATCCGCCGAACCTGGTACCAGATTAGCCGCTGTGAGGGGCATGTGTCAACTCAGGGTTACGAAGACGAATTGCGGTCCGAACGCAGCTACGTGGAGGAGCTCTACCTGAGGCTCGACTCCGAGCGGGCGCGCGTGAAAAGCGCTTACGGCGCGGCGTTGCGGGGCAACGGCGGCACGCCCATGGAACGCGACGACGAGGTGCGCGCGCTGACCAGGGAGGCGAAGCGGCTGGACGTGGCGGACAACGGGCTGTGCTTCGGCCGGTTGGACAGCCTTTCGGGCGAGCATTCGTACATCGGCCGGATCGGTCTTTTCGACGAGGAGAACGGGTACGAGCCGGTACTGCTCGATTGGCGGGCGCCGGCGTCACGCCCGTTCTACGTCGCCACCGCCGCGAACCCGGAGAACATGCGTCGCCGCCGCCAGTTCCACACCCGCGGGCGGCACGTGGCCGATTTCACCGACGAGGTGCTCGGGCGGCCCGGAGGTGACGCGCAGGGCGACGCGGCCCTGCTCGCGGCGGTCAACGCGCCGCGCGGCGCCGGGATGCGCGACATCGTGGCCACGATCCAGGCCGAGCAGGACCGGATCATCCGGCTCGACCACCCCGGCGTGCTGGTGATCGAGGGCGGCCCCGGCACCGGGAAGACCGTGGTGGCGCTGCACCGCGTCGCGTACCTGCTCTACACCCAGCGGGAGCGGATGGAACGGCACGGTGTGCTCGTCATCGGGCCGAACCCGGCGTTCCTCAACCACATCGGCCGCGTGCTGCCGTCGCTGGGCGAGTCCGACGTGGTGTTCATGACCACCGGCGACCTCGTGCCGGGCCTGCGCGCCACCGCCGAGGACACGCCCGAAGCCGCGCGGCTCAAGGGTTCGCTGAAGATCCTCGACGTGCTCCGGGCGGCGATCGCGGACCGCCAGCGGCTGCCCGAGGAGCCGCTGCCGATCGCGCTGTCGGACGTCACGGTGCGGATCGACGCCGGCACCGCCGAGTGGGCGAGGGACGAGGCGCGGACGAGCGGGCTGCCGCACAACGAGGCCCGCGCGGTGTTCACCGAGATCGTCACGTACGTGCTCACCGAACGGGCCATCCCCAGGATCGGCAAGGGCTGGCTGACCCGCGACGACCGCGACGCCTGGGAGCGGATGCGGACGGAGCTGACCAAGGAGCTCGCGCAGGACGACGAGTTCACCGCCGCGCTGGACGAGCTCTGGCCGGTGCTGACCCCGGAATCGCTGTTGGCACCGCTGTACGCGTCCCCCGAGCGGCTGCGGGCCGCGGGCGCCGACCCGGCGCTGCTGCGCGCCGACGGCGACGCCTGGACGGTGTCGGACGTACCGCTGCTGGACGAGCTGGTGGACCTGCTCGGCCGCGACAAGTCGGTCGACGAGGCCGCCGAGCGGAAGCGGAAGGCCGAGGCCGAGTTCGCCGCCGGCGTGCTGGACGGCCTCGCCGCCCGCGAGGACTCGATGGACGACGAGGACCACCTGTACGCCACGGACCTGCTCTTCGCCGAGGACCTGGCGGATCGCGTCCTCGAACGCGACACCCGCGACCTGGTCGAGCGCGCCACCGCCGACCGGGACTGGACGTACCGGCACGTCGTGGTCGACGAGGCGCAGGAACTGTCCGAAATGGACTGGCGGGTGCTGATGCGGCGCTGTCCCGGCCGTTCCTTCACGGTGGTCGGCGATCTCGCCCAACGCCGTTCGGCGGCCGGCGCGACCTCGTGGGACACGATGCTGGACCCGTACGTGCCGGGCCGTTGGGTCTACCGGTCGCTGACGGTGAACTACCGCACCCCGGCCGAGATCATGACGGTCGCCGCCGCGCTGCTCGCCGAGTTCGCCCCCGACGTGCAGCCGCCGGAGTCGGTCCGCGCGTGCGGCGTGCAGCCGTGGTCCCGGCAGGTCGCGGAGGACGGGCTGGCCGCCGCCATCGAGGAGTTCGAGCGGGAGGAAGCCGGTCGCGAGGGCACCAGCGTCGTGATCGGGCCACCGGGTGTGCCGGGCACGGTGCCGGCGTCGGAGACGAAGGGGCTGGAGTTCGACGCCGTCCTGGTCGTGGAACCCGAGCGGATCATCGCCGACGGCCCGCGTGGCGCGGCCGAGCTTTACGTCGCCCTCACCCGTGCCACGCAACGGCTCGGCGTCCTGCACCACGGCCCGCTGCCGCAGGCGCTGACCGGGCTCACCGAGGCCGGGACGTCCGTTCCCGCCGGGAGTCGGCGGTAGGGCAATGGCGATGCGCGAGCGGCCGGCCCCGCCCCGAGGTCCGGCCGCACGAGCCGCGCACGGGCGTCAGCTCGTCATCGGGTAGCCGATCGCGGTGATGTCGGCGGCGACGGCGGCGAGGGTCGTGGCGGGGTTGAGTGCGGCCACGGTGTCGGCGGTCAACGGCCTGCCGGCGTAGACGTGGCGCACGGCGTCCAGGTCGACGGGCATCTCGTAGTAGTCCTGGGCCCAGTCCTGGTACGCCTCGGGCGTGCCGTCGGTCAGCAGGCGGAACAGCCAGTCGGCACCGTCTCCTGCTGGCGGGAACTCGATGTCCCCGTGCCGCCAGGCGTCGTCCGCGTGCTCACGCCACATGCAGGCCGTGACGCACTGCGTGCCGTCCTCGTCGCCGAACGCCGGTTCCGCCACGCAGTCCCGGAACCCCTCGGGCACCGAGTCGACGACACCGGGCCAGGGTTCGCTGTCGTCGCCGGCGTAGGGGCTCATCGGCGACTCGTGGTCGAAGCCCCGCACGTACGCCCCCGCGGCCGTGAACACGATGTCGTACTCGTCGCCCGAACCGTTCCGCATGGACGCCGACTCCTCGCCGGGCCCCCACTCGGCGCTGTAGGAGTGGTGGGGATCGGCGGAATCGGGGTGCAACACGACATCCAGCACGGCGAGCGCACGGCACAGGCCGCGCAGTTCCGGGATGGCCGGCAGGCGGAGGGCGACGTCGTACACGGTCATGGGCGACATGATGCACGGCCCCGACCGGAGGGTGCTCCGGCCGGCTCGTGGCGGCCCGGCCGGAGCGGTGGCGCCTACCGCGGCCGGTAGGTGATCTTCGGCCGGGGAGGCGTCGCCATGCCCGCGCCGATGAAGTAGTCGACGTGGTTGGACTGGATGTAGCCCTTGAGGGTCATGGCGTTGCGGTAGGCGGGGTTGTGGGCCAGGGTGTAGAGCCTGGTGCTGCTGGGTCGGTCGGTGGTGAAGATGATGAGCTCGTCGAAGCTGCCGTTGGTGTAGAGGACTTCTTCGCGCCAGTCGCCGAGGATGTCGCCCTGCAGCACGGGTGAGTTGCCCTGGGCGGCGTCGACCGCGCCGTACTGGGAGGTCGTGAGCAGGCGTGGCGTCCCGTTGGTGGGGGTGGGGTTGTTCGGGTCCCACTCCTCGAACTTGCCGTCGTTGAGCAGTTCCATGGTGGTGTCGCCGTCCCAGTGCAGGCCCAGTTGCGGCCAGGGCTGCAGCGAGGTGTCGGACTGGGTGAGCCGGTTGGCGGGTGCGTTGTAGAGGCCGTTGAACGACCAGACCTCCATGCCGGGGTGGCGCGGGTCGACGTCGCCGACCATGCCGCGGCCCACGTCGACCACGTCGGAACCGCTGTGCCGCCAGATGATGCTGCCGTTGGCGGCGCTGTAGTAGTACTCGCGCAGGCCGCTGGGGTTGTTCTGCTGGACGCCGTAGCCCTCCAGGCCGGGCCGGGCGGGGTCGATGTCGGTGATGTGGAACCGGTCGCCGTGCACCACGCCCTGGCTGCCCAGCGAGTAGCGCAGGGTGCCGTTGCCGTTGAGCACGAACCCGATCTCGACGACCTCGTCGCGGCCGTCGCCGTCGACGTCGACGATGCGGGTGTTGTGGCCGTCGGGCAGATTCTGGTTGCCGCGCAGGAATTTCCACTGCAGGCTGAGCGCGCTGCCGGTGAACCGCCATGCGGTGAACATGAGGTTGAAGTCGCCGCTGCCGATGCGGTTCTTCATGAACGCGACCAGGCTCGGGTTGACGCCGTCGAGGTAGCCGACGCCGAAGCGGGCGTACATCGGGCCGTCGGCCAGGTAGTCGGTCGGCACGGGGGCGGTGGCGCGGGGCGCGCCGGTCATGCCGTCGAGGATGGCGATGAACTGGCGGTTGTCGTCGCTGTCGGTGAACCTGGCGCCGTTGCCGAAGACGACGCCGTCGGCGATGCGCACGGCGACCTCGGCGCGGCCGTCGCCGTCGAGGTCCTGGACGGTGACGCCGTCGTTGTGGCCGACGTCGATCGTGGCCGAACCACCCTCGATGTTGTTCTGGTCGGTGCTGTTGGGGCCCATGTCGACCTGCCAGAGGAACCGGCCGTCGGCGCGGTAGGCCTCGATCTTCTGCGGCGAGGTCTGCCGGTCCAGCACGTAGTCGTACTCGCCGTCGCCGTCGAGGTCGCCGGCCCAGAGGAACTTCACCGCGCCGCCCGCGCGCAGCGGCACCCGCACCACCGGCTCGGTCGCGGCGTTGGCGCGCAGCGTGAAGGCGCCGCTGGGTGCCTGCTCGGCGCCGCCGACCACCGGCCGGACCCGGTAGCTGGTAAACTGCGACAGGTTCGCCGTCGAGTCGACGTAGTTGGTGCCGCCGGTCAGCACGGACGGGTTGAGCTTGACCTCGGCACCGCCACCGGTGGACCGGTAGACGTTGAAGCCGATGCCGTTCGGGTCCAACCCGAGCAGCCGCCAGGAGACCAGCACCTGGTTGCCACCCGACCGCACGGCCACCACGCCACGGCCCAGGCTCTCCATCTTCCTGGCCGTCGGGTCGCCGCCGTCGGCGGTGGTGGCGTCCAGGTAGTCGATGTTGGCCAACCCGCCGGTGGTGGTCGCCGACAGCCGGACGGTGTTGCTGCCGGCGTTCACCGGCACGGTCACCGTCCTGGTGGCCCAGGCGTTCCACCCGCCGGTGTTGTCGAACGCCACGGCCCGGTGCGCCGCCGTGCCGTTCACGCTGATGTCGGCGGGTCGGCCGACGGCGTTGCCGTTGGCGTAGCGGAGGTCCAGGGTCGCGGTGCCCGCGGTGGCCGCGGTGACCGTGAACTGCGCCGCGGCCCCGACGGCGCCGTTGCTGTCGCAGAACCCGCTGCCCGAGTAGCCCGAGTGGTTCGACGCGATGGCGCCGTCACAGGTGGCCGGCGCGGTTTCCGCCTCGTACCGGGCGGTCGCCGCCTGCACGGCCGGCGTGAACACCCCTGCCGTGGCGGTGGAGGCCAAGACCGCCGCCACAGCCGCGAAGACGGACGTCTTTGTCAGTCGTTTCATCACTGCCCCTCAGCAGGCCGAGGCGGCTTTCACCTCGGCACCCGACACTTGGTGGCGGCGGTGCCCTTAACCATGTAAACGTTTACCATGGTGAGCGCAGAGAACCAGTACTTGGCGACCACTGTCAAGCCATAGAAACGCATGTGAGCCCAGGATGCGCATGCAAACGGTTTAACTTGTCGGGCTGCGGGCGTCAGAGCTTCACAGATCACCCGAGTTTGTGGAGAATCCTTGACGAACCATCCTCGGCGCCCAGGGAGTCCCGATGCCCAGACCGCGATCGTTCGCCCTCGTGCTGGCCGCCGCCCTGGTGACCGCGGTTCCGGCCGCCGACCTGGCCACCGGCGCGTCGGCACAGGCCCAGGACACCCTCCACCAGGACCTCAGCGCGATCCTCGCCGCTCCCGGGCTCAAAGGTGCCGACGTGGGGCTCGTGGTCCGCCACGCCGACACCGGTGATGTCCTGTTCTCCCGCGAGAGCGACCGGCGCGGCCAACCGGCGTCCAACGGCAAGCTGATCAGCTCGGCCGCGGTGCTCGACATCCTCGGTCCCGACCACCGGTTCACCACCAGCGTGTCGGCGGTCGGCCGCACGAACGCCGGTGTGCTGGCCGGCGACCTGCACCTGCGCGGAACCGGTGACCCGACGATCCTCGCCGCCGACTACGACGCGCTGGCCGCCGAGGTCGCCGGCAGCGGGATCAACCTGGTCCGCGGCAGGCTCGTCGCCGACGACACGTGGTTCGACTCCGTGCGCCTTGGCACCGGCTGGGCCTGGGACGACGAGCCGTACTACTACAACGCCCAGATCTCGGCGCTGACCGTCTCACCCGACACCGACTACGACGCCGGGTCGATCATCGTGCGGGTCGCGCCGGGTGCGGCCGGCGCACCGGCGACGGTGACCACCGAGCCGCCGACGGGTTACGTCACCATCGCCAACACCGCCGTGACCGGCGCGCCCGGTTCGGCGTCCAGCGTGTCCGTCGAGCGGCAGCACGGCACGAACGTGATCACCGTGCGCGGTGCCATCCCCGCAGGGGGTGCGGTCGAGAACGAGTGGAGCACCGTCTGGGAGCCGACCGGACTGGTCACGTCCCTGTTCCACGACGCGCTGGAGCGGCACGGGGTCCGCGTGCTCGGCGGCACGGGAGTCGGCGCGACACCGGCGGACGCCAGGGTCCTGGGTGAGCACCGGTCGATGCCGCTGTCGCGGTTGATGGTGCCGTTCATGAAGCTCAGCAACAACATGCACGCCGAGATCCTGGTGAAGACCGCGGGCCGGGCCGTGTTCGGCGAAGGCAGTTGGGGCGCCGGGCTGCGGGCGATCTCGGCGCGGCTCGGCGGGCTCGGCATGGACCCGGCGGTGATCTCGCTGAGGGACGGTTCCGGTCTGTCCAGGATGGACCAGGTCGCGCCCGGCCAGGTGACGGGGCTGCTGCTCGCGGCCAAGGGCAAGCCGTGGTTCCAGGCCTGGTACGACTCGCTGCCCGTCGCCGGGGTGAGCGACCGGATGACCGGCGGCACCCTGCGCAACCGGATGCGCGGCACACCGGCCGAGGGCAACGTGCGGGCCAAGACCGGCACGTTGACCGGCGTGAGCGCGCTGTCCGGCTACGTGACCACCGCCGACGGTGTCCCGCTGGTGTTCTCCATGATCAGCAACAACACGCTGACCTCCGCGAAACCGCTGGAGGACGCGGTCGCCGTCCGGCTGGCGGGCCACCGGACCGGGCAGACCCCGACCGGCGCCCACGTCGTTCCCGCGCCGGCCGACCACCAGGCGCGTCAGGGCGGCGACGTCCGGGTCGAGCTGGAGTGCAGCTGGACCAAGTCGTGCTGATCCCGTCGGCACGTCACGTCTGCGGCCACATCGAGTAGGCGAGGTTGTCCTCGTCCGCGCACACGACCTGGGGCATCGCCGGTTCGGCGACCTGGTTGCACGTCATCGTGCCGATCACCAGCGGCGGCAGCCCCGGCGTCGGGTCGCGGCGCTGGGCGTAGTAGTCGAACAGGACGGCGGCGGCCTGGTCGCACGTCAGCCGGCCCGATGGCGTTTCCACGACGACCGCGAGCATCGGCTTGCCCAGGGCGCCGGCGAACGGCTCCTCGCAGTACTGGGCCGGTGCGCCTTCGTCGATCGTCGGCAACGGCTCGGGCTCCGACTCGGGCGTCGGCTCGTCCTCAGCCGTGGTGGTCGTGGCCTTGGCGGTCGTGGTCGCGGTGGTCGCGGTCCCCGAGCCCGACCCGGAGCCGGTCACGGTGGTCGAGCAGCCCGTGACCAGGCCGAGGACCGCGACGAGGGCGACCGTCGGCGCCGTGGCCCGGTTCAGCAAGGTTCGCATGATCCCTCAGACGTACGGAGAAGCCCGCGGTTCCCGGCGAACCTGTACAAGGGAATCATGCGCCGTCTCACGTTACTCACCGCACTGACGCTCGCCGTGACCGCTTCGCCCGCGGCTGCCGCCACTTCGACTTCGCTGCACCTGCCCGCGCCGACCGGCCGCCACCCGGTCGGCGCGACGTCGTTCCACCTGACGGACACCTCGCGGCCCGACCCGTGGGTGCCGGCGCGGCAGCGGGAGCTGATGGTCTCGCTGTTCTACCCGGCGGCTTCGGCGCGTGGACCGGTGAAGCAGTACATGACACCGACCGAATCCGCCGCCGTGCTGGAGGAGGGCGGCATCACGACGGTGCCGCCCGACGTGCTGAGCACGGCCCGGACCAACGCCGTGGTCGACGCGCGTCCGATCGCCGGCAAGCGGCACAGCCTGCCGCTGGTCGTGCTGTCCCCCGGCTTCAAGAGGCCACGCGCCACGCTGAGCACGCTCGCCGAAGACCTGGCGAGCCACGGTTACGCCGTCGTGGTCATCGACCACACCTACGAGAACGTCGCCACGACGTTCCCCGACGGGCGGGTCACCACCTGTGAAGCCTGCGGTTCCTACGACCCGGAGTTCTGGCAGAAGCTGGAGCGCGGCCGGGCGGCGGACGTGTCCTTCGTGCTGGACCAGCTGACCGGGCCGCTGCGCCACCGGCGCGGTGCGAACCTGGTCGACGCGTCGAGGATCGCCATGGGCGGCCACTCGGTGGGCGGGTCGAGCAGCCTCGCCGCGCTGCGCGCCGATCACCGCCTGCTGGCCGGGATCGACGTCGACGGCAGCATCAACACCCCGATCCCCGACCCCGGGCTGTCGCGCCCGTTCATGCTCCTGGGGCGGCAGAGCGCCTACGCCCCCGGCACGCCCGGCGGCGCCAAGTCCTGGGAGGACAACTGGCCGCTGCTGACCGGGTGGAAGCGCTGGCTGGTCGTCGCGGGCATGGCGCACCCGTCGTTCACCGACATCGGGGTGCTGGGTGCGCAGCTCGGCCTCGACTTCGGCGCGGACGTCGGCGGGGAACGCGGCGCGGCGATCACCCGCGCCTACGTCAGGGCGTTCTTCGACCTGCACCTGCGCGGCGAGCCGCAGCCGTTGCTGGAGGGCGCGTCGGCGAGCTACCCCGAGGTGGTCATCGTGGAACCGTCGAGCTGACGACGGGATCACCCGCCGCACCGAGTGGTCCCTCGGCGCGGCGGGTGATCTCGTCGGCCGCCGAACGGTCCGCCCGCCTCATTCCGAGGCGGGGATGCGGATTCCCTCCCAGACGAGCCTGCGTTCCCGCTGCGGGTCGACCTCGACCCGTGACGGGTGGTCGATGATGCGGGTGTTGCGCTGCTCCACCGTGTAGTCCGGCCAGGATTCGAGCGTCCGGCCGGTGCGGGCGAAGGTGGTCCAGTTGTCCTGGAACTCGTCCTGCACGGCGCGGAACCCCTGCCGGCCGCCCGCCAGCGTCAACAGCCGTCCGGGCACGCTGTCGACACCGCCGAAGATCGCCAGCAGCTCCAGCCCGTGCAGCGCCCTCAACCCGAGCAGGTGCAACGCGCGCGGGGCGAAGTCGAGGCGGTAGCCGAACGTGGGCGCCGTGCCGCTGTGCCCCTCGAGCACCGCCTGCAACGGCCGCCACAGCACGAAGTCCGTACTGACGTCCACGGCCGCCGCCCGCTTCGGGTAGCCGGGGTAGGCCGCGACCACCCGCTCGTAGTCGGCGCCGCACCGCTCCAGCGCGGCCCGCAGCGCCGGCTCGCTGGTCGGCACCGTCGGGTCGAACTGGAACAGCGTGCACTCGTCGCGGTTGCTGCCGGCGATCAGCGGCACCGCCTGCGCCCGCCCCGCGGCGAGGACGTCCAACGGGTCCTCCGGCAGGAAGTCGCCGTCGACGACCACCGCCACCGGGAACGTGCCGGGGTAGTCCCGCAGCACGTCCAGCAGCGCCCGGTGGGCGGCTTCGCAGAGGTCCTGCGCACCCGCCGTGGCCAACGCCCGTGCCGCCGCATCGGGGGCGACGTCGAGCTTGCCGAGGACCCGGCGGGCGAACCGCCGGGCCTCCTCCACGTCGACGGCCGCCCAGTCCGCGGCCGAGCTCTGCGCGATCGCGCGGTGGAACAGCCCGGCCGCGGACGGTGTGGTCATCAGCGTCAGCACCGCGTCCGCGCCCGACGACTCGCCGAAGACCGTGACGTTGTCCGGGTCACCGCCGAACGCCGAGATGTTGCGCCGCACCCACTGCAACGCCGCCACCTGGTCCCGCAGGCCGAGGTTCGACTCGATGGGCCGGTCGGCGGTGGAGAACTCGGTGAAGTCGACGTACCCGAACGCGCCCAGCCGGTAGTTGAGCGTCACCACGACCACGTCGCCGCGCACCGCCAGCGAGTCGCCCGGGTACCGGGACGCGGTGTCGGAGACGTAACTGCCGCCGTGGATGAAGACCATCACCGGCCGGGGCCTCGTCGAGGGTTCCGGCGGCGTGGTCACGTTCAGGGTCAGGCAGTCCTCGTCGGTCCGGCGCAGGCCCACCATCGGGTTGCGGCGCTGGACGGCCGGGAACCCGAACTCGGTGGCATCACGCACACCCACCCACGGCCGCACCGGCTGAGGAGCCCGGAACCGCAGCTCCCCGACCGGCGCAGCCGCGTACGGGATCGACCGCCACCGCAGCGCGCGCGAGCCCTGACAACCACGGACGACGCCGTCCGCGATCTCGACGTCAGTCGTGATCATCCTGTCCCCTTCGTCCCGAACACCGGTGAACCCAGTGGGTCCTCACGGTGCGTCGGCCGGTGCGGCCAACGCGGCCGGCCCGGCGCACAGGACGCGCTGGAACTCATCGGCGAACTCGGTCGCGAACTCTACCGAGAGGTAGTCGGTCCACACCGCCACGTTCAGCCGCACACCGCCGTCGGGGGCGTACCAGACTTCGGTCTCGAGCTCGCTCATCGTCGTCGGAGCGCCCAGGTGGGCGAACTCGGTGCGGCAGGACGGCAGCACCAGGTCCGGGTCGTCCAGGTTCTCCACCAGGAGCACCGGCAGCCGCCCCATGGCGTCCTCGCCGATCCCGGTGATGACCGGCATGGCCGCCTCGACGAACGAGACGTCCTGGGCGACGAGCGCGCCACCGACCGCCTTGCCGACGTTGTCCCACATGTCGCTACCGCCCGACGACGGGCGCATGCGCAGGCACAGCATGTCCATCCGGGTGGAGATCGACCGGCCGGGGTCGCCGATCCAGCTGGAGAACGGCACCAGGATGCCGAAGTCGTCCTGGCCGGACAGCTCGCGCAGCACCGAGGCGTAGGCCACGGACAGCGCCACCAGTCGGGTGGACCCCAGTTCGCGGGCGGCGGCGTCCCACGGCTCCATCTCCCGCGCGGACACCTGCCGCTCGACCGTCGCCCGGGGGCCGTCGGTCGCCTGCGACGACTGCCGCTGCGGCAGGGTGATCTGCGGGAGACCGTCGAGTTCCCGGTTCCAGTACTCGATCTGCGCGTCCAGGTCGGCCGCCGCGCGCCGACGGCGGTAGGTGTCGGCGATCTCGGCGAGCGTCTCGGCCGGCTCGGCGAACACGGGAGCCTCACCGAGCAGCCTGGCCTGGTAGGCGATGGCCAGGTCGGTGGCCATGGGCTCCTGGGACGCGCCGTCGAACGCCACGTGGTGCGCGGTGAGCCCGAACGCCAGGCGCCCGGTGTCGGCGCTCCGGACCATGGCGCAGCGCCAGATCCTGCCCTCCGCGATGCACAGCGGTCGGTACAGCTCGGCGTGGAGCGCGGCCAGCGCGGCGTCCTCCGTCGGCTGGTCCGGCAGCAGCGCCAGCTCCGGGCCGGGCACGTCGTCGGACGGCATCGCGATCGGGCCGGGGTCCATCACGTACCGCGAGTGCAGGGCCTCGTGCCGGTGGTGCACGTCGAGGATCGCCTGGGAGAGCGCGTCGACATCCGGTGCGCCGTCGATCCACCAGGCCATCGTGCAGAGGTAGGCGAGGTCCGAAGCCTCGGACATGCCCTCCCACAGGGCCAGCGCGTAGTGCACCGGCAAGTCGACCGCGCCGGCAACGGCTTCCGCGGACGCGTCGGGCGCATCGACCGGAACGGCGCCGACCTCGTCCAGCCGCGGCTTCAGCGACGCCGCGAGTTCACGCACGCTCGGGGTCGCGAACACCTGCGAGACCGGCACGGCGACGCCGAACTCCGCCTCGACCTTCGCGCACAGGCGGGCCGCGTCGAGCGAGTTGGCGCCCAGTTCGAAGAAGGAGCCGTCCGCCGGGACGAAGCCGCGCCGGAGCACCTGCCCGAACACGGCCGCCAAGCGGGCCTCCACGGGGTCCAGCAAGGGCTGCGCTTCCGGCCGGTGGTCGTCCGCGTGGTCCTCTTCGGTGGCGATCTGCTCGAGGGCGCGCTGGTCGACCTTGCCGTTGGAGAACAACGGCATCTCGGCCAACCGGCGAATCCGGTCCGGCACGAGGTAGGCGGGCAGCAGGGTCGCCAGCTCGGCGCGCACGGCGCGTTCGTCCGGCACGTCGTCACCGCTGCCGGAGTAGCACAGGCACAGGCTGCGGCCTCGGCCCTCCGGGTCCGCGATCGGCACCACCACGGCCGCCGTGACACCGGCGAGGCGCTCGGCGACGAACTCGATCTCGGCCGGCTCGATCCGGTGGCCGCGGATCTTGACCTGACGGTCGAGGCGGCCGTCGAAGTACAGGACGTCGTCGTCCGAGTAGTGCCCGAGGTCGCCGGTCCGGTACACCCGGTGGGTCTGCCCGTCGACCACGACCTCGGGGAACTTCTTCGCGGTCAGCTCCGGGTCGCCGATGTACCCCGACGCGAGCCCGGACCCCGCGATGCACAGCTCACCGGTCTCACCCGGGCCGCAGGGGCGGTCACCGTCCAGCACGAAGATCCGCGTCCCGTTGAGCACCCGGCCCAGCGGAACGCCGCCGGGGTCGACGCAGTCCTCGGCGGTGACCCGGCGCGCGGTCACCACGGACGTCGACTCGACCGGCCCGTACATGTTGTTCAGCTCGATGTCCGGGAAGTGGCGCACCAGCCGGCCCATGTGGGCGGCCGACGCGCGCTCACCGCCGGTGAGCAGCCAGCGGACACCGGCGAACGCGTCGACGTCCTCGTCGATGATCATGTTGAGCAGCGTGGTCGTCAGGAAAACGCCGTTGACACCGTGCTCGGCCACCAGCCGGCGGAGCGTGCTCGGCACCAGCACCGGGTCGTCGAGGAACACCGACGTGCCGCCGTTGAGCAGGACGCCCCAGCCGTCGAGGCAGAACCCGTCCCAGGACACCGGCGCGAGCTGCGGCACGACCATGCCGGGACCGAACTCGGCGAAGTCGCAGTCGGCGAAGAGGCGGACCATGCCGCTGTGCGGGGTGACGGTCGCCTTCGGCGTGCCCGTCGAGCCCGACGTGAAGAACACGGCGCACGGCTCGTCACCGCGGACCTCGATCCGCTGCGGCTGACGTCCCGCGGCGTTCGCGGTGCTGGGTGGCGCCGCGACCGGCACCGGCCACGGGCCCTCGACGGCGGTCACGAGCACCTTCGCGTCCAACGCGCTGACCAGCGAGTTCAGCCGTTCGCGCGGCCAGCGGACGTCGAGGGCGGCGTAAGCGGCACCGCACTCCAGCACCGCGAGTAACGCCGCTATGAACTCGGGTGTCCGGGGCATGAGCACCGGTACCAGGTCACCCCTGCCGATACCCCTGTTCGCCAGTTCCACGGCGTAGTCGTCGGCGAGCAGCCGCAGTTCGCGGTAGGTCACCCGCCTCGGACCGGCCACGATCGCGACGTCGGACGGCCAGCGCTGCGCGCACCACCGGAACAACCCGTGCACCGTCTCGATGTCGAGACGCCCCAAGGTGCTGTCCTGGAGGAGGTTCTGGTTCTCGGTCACCATTGTCATCGGGACACACTGCGCTTTCTGATCATGAACGGACCATGCTTGCCACCCCATCGCACGGCTGTCCCAGCCCTCGCGTACCGGAGGGCTCCCCGCGCCGCTCCATCGCGTGTCGCGCGGGGTCCAGGACGGTTCGGGAAACCCCCGTGTGCGCCCGTCGTCCTGCCTTGCACCGATCTGCTGATTTCCTGCAACGCGCATGCCGGTGGGTCACACCGGCCGCGCCAACGCCCCCGAAGCTTACGCCGTAAGTCTCGGCGGTAAGTTACACTTACGCAGTAAGTGCTGTCAACAGGGAGGTGCGGTTAATTTTGAAGCGTATGCGGTTGACCCGGGACCGGGTGCTGACGACCGCGATTCAGCTCGCCGACGAATCAGGCTTGACGGCCCTGTCGATGCGCAAGCTCGCTGGTGAACTCGGTGTCGAGGCGATGTCACTGTACAACCACGTCAAGAGCAAGGAAGACCTTTTCGACGGAGTTGCGGATCTGGTTATCAGCGAGATAGATACACCCTCGGTAGGCGAACCGTGGCGTAACGCAATGCACCGCCGCGCGGTCTCCGCGCACCAGGTGTTCCGGCGGCACCGGTGGGCGGTCGGGCTGATCGCCTCACGGCAGACGGTGGGGCCGTTTCAGCTGGCGCACTACGACGCCACCCTCGGCTGCCTGCACGTAGCCGGGTTCCCCTACCTCCTCGCAGGTCACGCGTGCTCTTTGATCGACAGCCACATCTTCGGGTTCATCGTCCGGAGACTGGACCTTCCGTTCGATCCGGACAATTTGGCCGCGTGGGCGGAGCACAACATCCCGCAGATCTCCGTCGAACAGCACCCGCACGTCTACGCCATCACCCAGGGCATCCTGGCGGAGGAATACCGCGACGCCGACTTCGAGTTCGGCCTGGAACTGATCCTCGACGGACTGGAGAAGCTGCTGGCGACCACTGTCGAGAATGGAGCGGACACTGAGTGACACGAGATAGCGCGCAACCTTCACCGTGCGTGAGGCAGAGTGTGCGCTCCGCGAAGCGGAACGTCACCGACCATGAATGGGAACGGACCGCCGCGACATGTTCCAGCCAATCCGAAAGGCAAACCCATAGCGATCCCGAATGACATATCCGCATTTCCGGGTTCGAGTGGGCGGCCCGGACCGGGCCGCCTCGACGTTCACGACCGGACCGGTGGCGGGTGGGCGCCGTGCCGACGTGGGCACCGTCGGCCGGGCGGCCGGCACCGCGACGTCCACCAGGGCGACCACCGCGGGACCGGTCTGCCGACCACCGCCGCCTGTCACAGCGCCGGGATCGGCAGCCGGTCCGCCCGGTTCACCAGGTGATCGGGAGGGTGGCGACGTAGTCGGTGAGCAGCCCGGAGATGAGCCGGTGGTCGTTGAGGGAGAAGTGCCAGTCGCAGCCGAGGCGGTCCAGTCGCGGGTCGTCGTTGTTCCAGAACCGGACCCGATCGTCGCCGCGCGCGTTGCGGTCCCGGACGACCTGCTCGGCCGTCTGGGCGAACAGGTTCGTGGCGCTGACGACGATGACCGCGTCGGAGCCGTACCGGGTCCGGAGCTTGTCGATGAAGCCCTGGTAGGCGCTCTTGTAGGCGGTGACGAGGCTGTCGGACGTCCAGGGCTCGCCGGGGTTGATCGCGGTGGAGAAGTCGTTGGTGCCCAGGCCGACCACGACGAGCTGCGGTCGCCAGGTGCCGGGGTTGCGCCAGACGTCGCCGGGGACGTGCTGGAGGGCGCGGTCGTAGCCGGTGCGGAAGTCGATGCCCGGTTCGCCGCCGTTGTAGTTGCGGACCATGCCGCGGCCCGAGTGGGCGTTCACCTGGTAGTCGGCGTTCAGCCAGCGGGCGGTGAGGGCGCCGAAGCTCAGGTCGGTGTTGGTGTTGCGGTTGACCCCGCCGTTGGCCGAGCAGTCCCGGGTGGTGGACGTGTTGCCGTAGCCGGCGGTCAGTGAGTCGCCGATGAACTCGATCTGCCGGGTGCGCGCGGTCGGTTTGGCGAGGATCGCACCACCGGGAGCGGCGACGAAACCGCCGAACTGGCCCGCGGCCCAAGGGCTTTCGGTGCGCTTGACCAGCCGCACGGTGTGCTCGGCGTCGGTCAGGCCCTGGACCTGGTGGGTGATGCGGCCGGGGGTCACCAGGGTGGCGACCGTGGCGCCGTCGACCTGGACGTCGTAGTCGTTGTGGGCGTCGTCGAGCACGATCCCGACGCCGGTGCCGCGGAAACGCCCCTCGAAGTAGACGCCCGGCCACGTGTACTGCGCGGCAGTGCCGTCGACCTTCACCCGGCCCACGGTGTGCGCTTGCGCCAGGACGTCCGTGGGTGGGGTGGACGTGGTCGTTGTCGTTGTCGTTGTTGTCGTGGTCGTCGTCGTTGTTGTCGTGGTGGTGGTGCCGTTGCACGGGGTGCCGTTGAGCGCGAAGTCGGTGGGCACGGGGTTCGAGGAGTTCCACGAGCCGTTGAACCCGATCCCGGCGCTCGCCCCGGTCGCCAGGGAACCGTTCCAGCTCGCGTTGTCGACCGTGACCCGGGCGCCGGACTGCGCCGCCGTGCCGCCCCAGAGCTGGGTGACGGCCTGACCGGCGGCGAAGGACCACGTCAGCCGCCAGCTCGGGACCGGGTCGCCGAGGTTGGTGACGTTCACGTTCGCGCTGAAGCCGCCCGGCCACTGGCTGCCGACCTGGTAGCTCACCCGGCAGCCCGCCGCGGCCTGGGCGGGGATCGTGGCGAGCGTGACGGCGGCGGTTACCGCGGTGACGATGCCGATGGCGGCAGCCAACCGGCTTCCATGACGGGTGACGTGCATTCTGCGTCCTTCCGAGGTCAGAAGAGGATCACCGGGCTACGACCGGCCTGATCCGCGACAGCGGCTGATCAGTCAGGGGCTGGTGCACGAGAACACCGCCGCACCCGGTGTGCCGCCGGCGATGTAGCCGAACGTCGTCGAGGCGGAGGCTGCCAGCGCACCGTTCCAGTCGGCGTTGCGCACCGCCACCGACGACCCGCTGCCGGTGGACACACCACCCCACACCTGGTTGACCGCCTGCCCGGGAGGCGCGGTCCACCGCACCGTCCAACCGCTGATCGCGGACGTCCCCGCCGTCACCTTGACCTCGGCCTGGAAACCGCCTTGCCACGTGCCGACGATGCGGTGGGTGGCCACGCACGCCCCCGGCACGACCGTCGTGGTCGTCGTGGTGGTGGTTGTGGTTGTGGTGGTTGTGGTCGGGCCGCCGCCGATGCTGTCCGGCACCGACAGCAGGGCGTTGTGCCAGGCGGTCGCCATCTTGCTGTAGCCGCCGGTGTTGGGGTGGATCCCGTCGGCGAGGTCGGCGCCGGTCAACGCCCGGTACATGTCGACCAGGTGGACCTTCCTGCCCGCGTCGACCTTGCTCTGCACGATGCCGGGGACGGCCGCGTTGAACGTTCGCACCGCCTGGTCGGCGGAGGGCAGCGGGACGATGGTGGCCACGAACAGGTGGGCGCCGGGCGCCTGGGTGGTGATCTTGTCGATCAGCGCCGACAGCCGGGCCGGCGCGCCGGCGGGGTCGGTGTGCAGGATGTCGTTGGTGCCGATGTGCAGCAGGATCGTCTGCGGGGTGTAGGTGCGCAGCCAGTTGACGACGTTGCCGTCGACCTGGGCGATCGTCCACCCGGAGTGGCCTTCGTGGTCGCGGTCGCCCAGGCTGCTCGGGCCGTTGGCCATCGAGCCGACGAAGTCGACGGCGTGACCACCGGCGGTGAGCTTCTGCCACAGGTCGACGCGGTACCCGCCGGGCACGTTGAAGCCGTCGGTGATGGAGTCGCCCAGGGGCATCACCTTCACCACCGCCGGCGCGGCGTCGGGGGCGGCCTGTGCCGCGGTGATCGCTGATCCGACCAGCGCGCCGAGCGCCACGACGGCCGCGAAGGCGGGGAGCAGGTGCGGTTTTCCGGCCATGGTGCTTCCTCTCCGCTGGCGAACCCGTGCTGTCGCGACGCTACGGAAAGCACCAGGGGAATCAACGGCCATTCCGACGCAGAACCCCAAACAAGACATCGAATTGTCCGGTCGAATTCACTCGACGCATTCGACGCGGCACACGTGCGTGCGAGTGGCCGACACCCGCCACGCTCGCGCGGCCTGGTTCCACCCGGACGAAGACCCGGCCCGGCGACAGGGACTGCCTGCGCCGGACCGGGTCGTCGAACCGTTCGATCGGCCGGACTCCTAGCCGAAGTTCACGTCACTGCACCACATGTACGCCTGGTCGAGGTGCGAAGCCTGCCAGATCGTGAAGACGACGTGGTGTCCCCTGTACGTGCCGTTGGTCTGGACGTTGAAGGAGATGTTCTGGGCCGGCGCGAACCTGCCGGTCGTCGTGACGTGGTCGAGGTTGCCCCAACCGAGGCGCTGGGTGGTCGGGTCGAACCCGTTCTTGCTGACGTAGACCCGGAAGAAGTCGGCACCGTGACTCGCCTGGTCGTACAGGCGCATCGTGAAGCTGCTGCCGACGCTGGTGGTCCGCCACCGGCCCGGGTTGTTCAGGGCGTTGTTGCGCGAGAGGGCGTTGCTGCACAGCTGACCGTCGGGGGTCGCTCCTTGGAAGTTGCCCCCCAGCCCGTCCCGCAGCGCGCTCATCCAGTTCCACATGGTGTCGGCGTTGGCCTGGAAAGCCTGCCAGCACATGGGGTCCTGCTGCTGCATGGCGGGGTTCGTGTGCTGGCTGCCCCAACTCTGCCAGCACTGGTAGGCGCGGGTGGCGGGTCCGACGATGGTGCCGTGCGCCGATGCCGTCGGTGTCGCGACGAACGTGCACGCCAGCACGCCGATGACCAGGGCGATGATGCCACGCCGTCGGGCAACAGACCCGGAGGTACTGCGCATACGCATGGATGTGCCTCCATTCAATCCGGATGATTGAGCGGCGGTGTGATCAATATGGGAGCGCTCCCAGAGCACCCCTGAGCCTATACGTCACTCAGCGAAACTTCAACGAAACATTGAGTAGTTTTCGTAGCGCCGCCGCGCCTCCGGGGAGATCTCCCCGCGCCTCCCCGCGCTGACCTGCCGTTACGCGCCGAGCACCCGCACGGTCGACCACGGTGGTCCGGACATCTCCCCCGTGCCGCCCGGGTCCGTGTCGGCGGAGTGACCCACCGAACGGCCTACCCGGTGAATCCTTTCGCGGCGCCGGAGGCTCTTATAGGCGATGTTTCGTCACGAGGGACACGTGCGACGGGTTCGCCACGTGCCGTGGAGGTGGACGTGGTCGACCGTGGATGGGCGAGTGAGCAGCTCGTCAAGGCCGCGCAGGACGGCGACCCGGAGTCGCTCGCCGCGGTGGTGCACGGGGCGCACCCGCACGTGCGGCGCTTCGCCGAGCACCTGTGCGCGTCACCGCAGGACGCCGAGGACGCCGCGCAGGAGGCGTTGATCGTCCTCTACCGCAAGATCGGTTCCCTGCGGGCCACGGCGGCGCTCGCGTCCTGGATGTTCCGGATCGTGCGGCACGAGTGCCTGCGCAGGGCCCGGCGCCTGTTCGACCACGACGACGAAGTCGGCACCGGCAGTGCGGCGTCGGCCGAGGACGAAGTCCTCAAACGCCTGGAGGCCGAACGGGTCGCGGAGGCGATCCGGGCGCTGCCCGACGTCCAGCGCCGCGTGCTGATCATGCGGGACGTGCTGGGCCGGCCGGGATCGACGGTCGCCGACGCGCTCGGGCTGAGCACCCCGGCGATGAAGTCCCACCTGCACCGGGCCAGGACCGCGCTGCGCCTCAGCCTGCGCACCGGGGTCTAGGACGCACGAGGTCCCTCGACCTCACCGCCATCCGACCCGACCAGACCCGACCGACCCGATCGGACCCGACCGACCAGACCCGATCGACCTCGACCGACCAGACCCGATCGACCTCGACCGAACTTCTTGGGCAACCCGACCCGAAAGGGAGTACCACCATGCTCGAATCCGGTTCACCCGCACCGCAGATGGTGCTGGAAGACACCACGGGGCAGACCGTCCGCCTGTCCGACTACCAGGGTGGGCACGCGGTGCTGCTCTTCTTCGTGCGGTCGACGTCGTGCCCGGTCTGCAACAGGCACGTCCGGGACCTCGTCGAGCGCGCCGACGAGCTGGCGGCCGACGGTGTCCGCGTCCTCCTGGCGGTGCCGGAAGACCGCGAGAAAGCGGCCGGGTGGAAGGCGAAGCACCGGATTCCGTTCCCCGTGCTCACCGGCCGCCGCGAGAGCCCGCACGAGATGATCGGCCTGAGCCGGAAGGTCTTCGGTTCGATGCAGCAGTCCGGCAGCATCCTCGTCGACCGCCAGGGCGTCATCCGCCACGCCCACGGCGCCACCATGCCGACCGGCAGCTACGACAAGAAGGGGATCACCGCGGCCATCGCGTCCCTGCGCACCCCGGCCTGACCGCCCGGTTGTCGGCCGGCGCCCCGCAACGTGGGCGGTTCGCCGTGCTCTAGCCCGACAATCCGCCCACGAGGTCCGCACCGCGTTCAGCGCCCCCGCCGGCGTGGACGGCCGCACGCATCCGGTCGAGGTTGCGCCGGACGGCGCTGTCGGAGGTGACCCGCTCGACCACCGCCCGCAGGTCTCCGACGTCCTCCAGGCGCTCGCCGAGGCCGAGCTCCTGGATGCGGTCGGCGTTGGCCTCCTGTTCGGGCGTCCGCGGTGACGCGATGAGCGGGACGCCGTGGTACAGCGCCTCCATCGTGGAGTTCATCCCGGCGTGCGTCACGAACGCCTTGGCACGGCGCAGGACCGCGGGCTGCGGGAACCAGCTCCGGACGTCGACGGTGGCCGGCACCGGCCCCGTGTCGGGCGCGTTCACGGCCACCTGCCACGCCCCGTCGCCGAACGCCCCGACGCAGGCCCGGTAGAACTCCGGGTCGGTCATGATCGAGCCGAGCGACACGTAGAGCAGTGGCAGGTCGGGGTACTTGGGCGACCAGGGTTCGGCCGCACGACGTCCGAGCAGCGGGCCGATGAACTCAAACGTCTCGTCGAAGGTCTCACCGGCGGGCTGGAACTCCCTCGGCAGGAACACCAGGTTCAGCTCCTCCGGCGCGTCCAGCGTGCTCCGCACGTCGAGCTCGACCCCGCACTGGTCCGCGAACCTCGCGCAGTCGTCGGCGATCACGTGCGCCGCGTCGGGCACAGGCAGCGCATAGGACTCGTTGGTCGCCAGGTGCGGGATGCACCGCACGGCCGGGACGTCCAGCTCCCGGGCGACGATCCGGGCGGGCCAGTTGGTCGCGTCGTAGCAGATCACGTCGGGCCGGTGGGTCCGGCAGCGGTCGAGCAGGACCGGGTGGACCGCCCGCATCGCCGCGAAGTAGTGCCGGAACCAGCCCGCCATGACATCCCCACCGACCGGCGCGTACGGCCGGAGCGCCGGCAGCTCGACCCAGTCCGCCCCCGCCGCGGTGACCGCCTGGGCGTTCTCCGCTCCGGTCGCGTAGTCCACCCGGTGACCGCGCTTCGTCAGCTCCTCGACCAGGGCCAGCGTCGGCGTGATGTGGCCGTGCCCGGCCAGCGTGACGAACAGCAGCGCCACAAGACCCTCCTCAACCGGTCGAGACCTCGGGGCAGCCTTTCGGGCGGAGAGCCGAGCACGCAACCGAATTGCGACCGGCCTACGAAGCCCGCTCCGGCACGTCCTCCGCGATCCGGCGCGGCAAGCGGACGGTGGTGAGCAGCGGCAGGACCATGAGGGCGGCGGACGTCCACGCCAACGCGGCCGGCGCGTGGTCCAGGACCACACCGCCGAGTGCCGCGCCGCCCGCCACGGCCCCGTTCCACGACGCGATGGTGAGGGACTGCGCGGCGTCCGCGGTACGACCGGCGACCATCGCCGTCACGGCCTGGAACGCGGTCGGCGCGCCGCCGAAAGCCAGGCCCCACAACGCCATCGCGGGCAGCAGGCGGGACGGTTCGCCGTCCGCCACCACCAGCAGCAGCACCGCCGCCACGACCGACGCCGGGCACACCGCGAGCACACCGCGGGGGAACCGGTCCAGCGCGCCACCGACCACGAGTATGCCCACGACGGCCGCACCGCCGAACACCAGCAGCGCCGTGCTGAGCAACGACTCCCGACCGAAACGCGCCAGCTCCGGACCCAGGTACGTGTAGAGGACGTTGTGCGCCAACGAGAACGTCAGCACCATCACCAGCACCGAGCCCATGCCCGGCACGGCCAGGGCGGCCCGCACCCCGATCCGCACCGGCTCGGCGGCGACCGGCGGGACCACCGCCGCCACCCACGCCAGCAGCGGCAGGGCGATCGCACCCATGAGGGCGAAAGTCCAACGCCAGCCGAGCAGTTCGCCCAGCGCCGTGCCCGCGGGCACCCCCACGGCGAACCCTAGGGGCGTGCCCGCCATGGCCACGGCCAGGGCCCGGCCGGAGAGCCCCGGTGGCGCGATCCGCATGGCGTACACGGCGACCAGCGACCACATCACGCCGGTGATCGCGCCGGACACGATCCGCGTGGCCAGCACCACCGGGTACCACGGTGACACCGCGATCACGAGGTTGGTCACGACGAACCCCAGCACGAGCACGAGCAGCACCGGTTTGCGCGGCAGTCGGGAAACCAGTGCCGTGAACGGGATCGCGGTGACGGCGGTGGTGATCGCGTACCCGGTGACCAGGTGCCCGGCGGTGGACGGCGACACCCCGAAGTCCGCGGAGATGCCCAGCAGCAGCCCGGCCGGCAGCACCTCGGTGAGGCAGCCGAGCAGGACGATGACGGAGAGAGCGAGCAGCGCCCGCAACGGCAGCACGACGGGATTCCCTTCCCTCGCGGCGAACGGCCGGCGCCCCACGGGAGACGCCGGCCGGACGCATCAGGATCAGCCCTTGGCGAGCTGGGCGTCGATCCACGACCGCAGGGCGGCCTCACCGCGGTAGCCGACGGTGCGGCCACTGATCTCCACGCCGTTGCGGACCGGGACCAGGGTCGGGAGGTAGCGGATGCGGTACTGGGACGACAGGTCGCGGCTGACGTCCACGTCCACCTCGCCGAGCAGGAAGCGGCCGTTGTACTCGACCGCCAGCCGCTCGATGACCGGCTTCATCTGGCGGCACGGGCTGCACCACTCGGCGCCGAAGTCCAGGATCACGAGCTTGGTCTGCGAAACCTGCATGACCTGCGCGTGGTTGGCCGACGTGACCTGGACGATGTGCTCGCTGATGATGGTGGTGTCCGCCGGCGCGGCACTGGCCGGCGCGACCGCGGCGAGCGCGGCGGCGACGACCGCGACGGCGGTGACGCCGATCCGCGCAAGTCGTGTGAACAGGGACATGTGATCTCCTCGATGGCAGGGGAATTGGGGTGGCGGCGGAAGATCAGTGCAGCGCGGAGGTCGGCAGGCCGGCGGCGGCCCAGTCCTCGATGCCCTCGCGGTACTTGCGCACGTTCTCGTAACCGAGGTGGACGAGACAGGTGCCGACGAAATCGCTGTTGCGGCAAGGCGTGTTGGCGCAGTAGACGACGATGTCGGCCGATTTGTCGGGCAGCACGGTCGGCGCGTGCCGGGCGGTGGATTCCGCCGCTTCCTCGTAGGGGAAGCCCGGGATGTTCACGGCTCCGGGCAGGTGCTCCTTCTCGTAGTAGGCCACGGGCATGGTGTCGACCACGACAAGCGTTCCCGCGTCGATGCCTTTCCTGAGTTCGTCCCGCGTGATCAGCGGCAGCATGGCGGTTTCCCTTTCCAGCGGATCGCTTCCCGCGGCGGTACACCGAGTGTGTCCACGTCCGGGGCGTCCCGCCCACTGCCGACCGCTTATGCCGTGCTGTTATCCGCGGCCAGCCAGCGCCGGTAGATCTCGTTGCCACCGGCCAGTTCCCGGTACTCGCCCACCGCGGCGGCGTGCACCTCGCCGAAGCGCGCGGCCAGCGGGTGGTCGGTGCGCCACAACAGGATGTGCTGCACCGACATCGGCGTTCCGGTCAGCGGGCGGACCGCCATGCCGGGCGTGTCCGACGTCGTCGGCTGGACCAGGCAGACGCCGTGCCCGCCGGCGACGAGGCGGAACCGCAGGGTGTCGACGTCGTGCGCGATGTGCGGGGTGAAACCGTGCGCCAGGCACATCTCCCGGAACACGATCCGGCACCCGTCGCCGCAGCTGGACACGATCCACCTCTCCTCGGCCAGGTCGGCGAGGTTCACGGCGGTCTCGCCGGCGAGCCGGTGCCACGAGGGCAGCGCCACGAAGGCCGGCTCGGTGACCACGCGGGCGACGCGCACCTCACCGGGCACCGCGAGCGTCCGGGGACCGCAGATCAGGACCAGAGCCAGGTCCACGCAGCGGTTCACGACCTGCTGCACCAGCCGCGTGTGCGACATGTCCGCCCTGGTCGTGAGTTCGTGGTCCGGCAGGAGGTCCGACACGCACCGGAACACCTCCGGCGCCAGCGCGCTGTCGTTCCAGCCGACGCGGACGCCGCTGTCGGCCCGCTGGTGCCGGCGGAAGTCGCGGTCCAGCTCGTCGAACGCGGGGATGATCGCCTCCGCGCGGGCGAGCACGAGCGCGCCGATGCGCGTCGGCCGGACGCCGCGCGGGTCGCGGTCGAACAGCCGGTCGCCGACCACCTGCTCGATGCGCCGCAATTGGTGGCTGAGCGCGGGTTGTGGAATGCGCAGTGCACCCGCCGCTCGGTTGAGGCTGCCCGCCCGCGCGATCGCGAGCAGCACACGCAGGTGACGGACCTGGAGCTCCATCAGTCCATTTACGCGGGTTCGGCCGCGTGCTGTCACGCGGTTGCGCCGATCCCGCAGGGCGAAGTCACCCGGACGGCCTCGCCGAGCGGGCCGCGCAGCGGGCGGTGCAGGGACTATAAGGCCGCGGCATGGCGTTTCGGCACTACCACCGCCCCACAGGGGTCCGCATAGTGGTCGAACAAATCCCTGTTTTTCCGGGATATCCCTGCATCCCTGCACAATATAAATCTCGGAGTCGACGGTGTTGCTGACAACCCCGCTGACCGAGCACTGCGCCGGACCGCTGGAAAGCGGCCGGCACGTGTGCATCGGCGTGAGCCCTTTCAACAGCTACTTCTCGGTCGAACGCATCACCGCGCTGGCCCTCTGGGCCAGGAGCGGATTCGAGCGCTTCCACTTCTTCATCCCCGACCGCGCCGCCGTCTACACGTTGGAGGCGGTGGGTTACGACCCCGATCGCGCCCGCGCGAAAGCCCGTCGCCAAGGCCAGTACGTGGTCAACAAGGTGTGCCGGGCGTTGGGGGACCTCGGTGTGGCCGATCCCGAGCGGCACGTGCTCGACGGTGCGGCACTGGCCGAGAACGCGGCCTACCAACGGCTGCTGGCGCACGCGCACGACCTGTTCGCCACCGACGAGGCCTTCGCCGACCGGTGCCTGGACGCGACCCGGTGGGTGCTGGACCGCAGGCTGCCCGAAGGCGAAGTGCCGAGCGAGGACCAGCTGCGGTGCGCCGTCCGGTACTTCCTCGCCGAGCTGCCGCTGTTCGTGGACACGCCGGCCATCGCGGGGGTGGAGAGCTCGGTGTTCGCCTACCACCAGCGCGTGAAGTTCCTGGAGTCCCTGTACGCCCGCGAGCTGACCTGGTGCCCCCGCCCCGACCAGGGGTTCGTGCTGCTGTCCGACGACGACGGGAAGTGCTGACCGTGCACGACGACTACTCGCTGCGCCGCCTGCCCGACTCGGCCCGCTGCTCCTGGGTCTCGGTCGCGGTGCAGCGGTTCGGGCAGGTGTCCTCGTTCCACCAGTTCCTGCTCGGGGCGGTCCTCGGGTTCGGCATGACCTTCTGGGACGCCGTGCTGGCGATCACGCTCGGCTCGGTCATGCTGGAGATCGTCACCGTGCTGATGGGTGTGGCCGGGATGAGGGAGGGCGTCTCGACGTCCGTGCTCGCCCGGTGGGCCGGGTTCGGCGGACGCGGGTCGGCCCTGGTGGGCCTGCTGGTGACGCTGAGCCTGGCGGGGTGGTTCGGCGTCCAGAACGACGTGTTCGCGCACGGCCTGCACGCGTTGATGGGTGGTCCGCCGGTGTGGTTGTGGGCGGTGATCGGCGGGATCGTGGTGACGTCGATCGTCGTCGCGGGCTTCCACCTCATGGCGTGGACGGCCTACCTCACCGTGCCCGCCTTCCTGCTGCTCGCCGGGTACGCGATCAGCCAGGAACTGCGCCGGCACGACCTCGGCGAACTGGTGTCCATGGCGCCGCCGGGTCCCGCGCTGTCCCTCGCGCAGGGCACGACGCTGGTCGCGGGCGCGTTCATCATGGGCGCGGTGATGACGCCCGACATGACCCGGTTCAACCGCCGGGTGGGTGACGTCGTCAAGCAGACGCTGATCAGCGTCACCCTCGGCGAGTACCTGATCGGCCTGACCGGCGTGGTGCTCGCGCACGCCGCGCGCAGCGCGGACATCGTCGCGGTGATCACCTCCACGTCCGGCGTGCTGGGCACCCTGGTGCTGATCACGGCGATCATGAAGATCAACGACTGGAACCTGTACTCGGCGTCGCTCGGCCTGGTCAACACCGTGGACGTGCTCGCCGGCCGCAAGCTGTCCCGGCCCGCCGCCACGCTCGCCCTCGGCGCGCTGGGCACGCTGCTGTCCGCGCTGGGCATCCTCGACCACTTCACGACGTTCCTGACCTGGATCGGCGTCATCACCCCGCCCGTCGCGGGCATCATGATCGCCGAGTACTTCGTGGTCCGCACGTGGCGCACCGCGCTGGACGAGTCGCGCGCCACCGGCGAACTGCCGCCGGACCCGCCGAACTGGGTGCCCGCGTCGCTGCTGTGCTGGGCGGTGGGCGCGGCCGTCGGCGTGCTGGTGCCCTTCGGCATCCCGACGATCAACTCCGTCGTCACCGCCTTCGCGCTGTACGCTGTGATCGGCAGGACAGTCGGGATCATGCGACCGCCGCCCAGGTCCCGCGTCGACACTCACCGCTAGACGGGGTGTGACGGCATGGAACTCGACGTCCACCACCTCCGCCTCGTGCAGGCCATCGGCGAGACCGACAGCCTGTCGGAGGCGGCGGTGGTGCTCGGCATCAGCCAGCCCGCCGTGAGCGGGAAGCTGAAACGGCTGGAGAACGCGCTCGGCCAGCGCCTGTTCGACCGCGGCCACTCCGCGGCGGTGACACCGACACCCACCGGCGAACTGCTGTTGAGCCGGATCAACGCGGTGCTGCCGCTGATGGAAGGTCTGGTGCGCGACATCGAGTCGCGCGCCGACCGGACCGCGGCGCGCATCCGGGTCGGTGGCGTGTGCTCGCCGATCCTGAGCCACCTGCCCGCGATCGTGGCCGAGCACGTCCCGTCCGGTGAGGGCGCGTCGCTGGTCGACAGCGACCGCCGTGACCTGGTGGTGGACCTGGTGGCCCAGCGCCGGCTGGAAGTGGGGCTGCTCAAGGACTACCCGGGGTTCGGTGTCAGCGTGCCCGCGTCGGTGGAGACGGCCGTGGTCGCGTTGGACCCGACGATGGTGGTGCTGCCGGAGGACCACCCGTTGGCACGGCACGACGTGGTGCGGCTCGAAGACCTCGCCGACGTGGAGTGGGTGCTGCCGAGCCCGGACTCCTCGCGGTTCCACGAGTACTTCCACAACACGTGCCGCTCCGCGGGGTTCCAGCCGCGCGTGCGGCACATCTCGGACGACAACTCCACGACGATCGCCGCCGTGCGCAGCGGCGCGGTCGCGCTGTCCCAGGGCGTGTGCGAGGGGCACCACCAGGTCGTGATGCGGCTGCTCGCCGACGGCGCGCTGGAACGCCGGTTCGTGCTGCTGTGGCACCGGGAAGGGGTGGTGGCCGAGCACGCGCGGGCCGTGCTCACCGATGCCGCCGCCGCCTACCGCGCGGAGTGCGACGCGTCGTCGGTGCTCCCCCGCTACCTGGAGTGAGCCGGCCGGGCTGCCCCGGCCGGCTCGGCGCGTCACTCAGTGGGCGCCGTCGTGCCGTACACCCAGGTCTCGAAGAAGGCCGTGAGATCCATGTCGGCCACGGCCGCCGTGTACAGCTCCCAGTCGTACCAGCCCTGGTTCCAGTTGTCGTTGATCTCCGGGAACTCGCGCATGACGGTGAAGAACTTCTCGTCGCCGATGCGCTTGCGCAGGGCGTGCACCATCAGCACACCCTTGTCGGACACCGAGAACTCCCTGCCCCGGCCGGGGTCGGCGAGCTTGCGCGCCCAGAACGCCTCGTCGGCGGCGCCGACGGCCGCCAGGTAGCGCTGCTCGACCGCGACACCGTGGCGCTCCTCGTCCCACAGCCACTGCAGGTAGCGGGCGAACGACTCGACCAGCGGCTGGTCCTTCCACATCTTGATGGCGAGCTTGTTGCCCCACCACTGCGCCGCCACCGCCTGCACCAGCGCGGCCTCACCGGCGCCCGCGCCGAACACCGGGCGCCCCTGCGAGGGGTGCGCGTAGCCCAACCTGTCCGGCACGTACAGCCCGCCGGCGGAGGAGTAGGGGAACGGGCCGAGCTTGCCGGTGAGGAAGTCCGCCACGGCGGGCAGCTTGGCGGCGAGCGCGCCGGCGTCGCTGTACGGCGCGAAGGCGTCGAAGACCGGTGTGCCGGCGGAGAGGGCCGACTCGCGCACGGTGAACCGGTCCAGGCCGATCATGGTCGCCGAAGGCGCGATCGGCGTGTCCTCCGACCAGGCCACCGTCGTCCGCTGATCGACGTGGACCGACTTCCGCACGCCGTTGGACACCGCCGTCCAGCCGTTGGGCACGGTCGCGGTGACGCCGAACGTCGCCTTGTCCGCCGTGGTGTCGTTGACCGGGAACCAGGTCGTCGCCGAGTGCGGTGCGCCGGCGGCGAGCGCTCCCCCGGTCCACGAGGTCCGCCAGCCGGTCCAGCCGCGGCCGGTGTACTCGGCCTGCGGCCGACCGCAGTACGCGATCGTCACGGTGAACGACGCGCCCTCGGGCAGGGTGACCGCGGGCGTGATGACGAGTTCGTGCTCCTTCGCCCGGGTGAAGGTGGCCGGGACGCCGTCGACCCGCACGCTGGTCACCGTGAGCCCGCGCAGGTCGAGGTTGAACCGGCTCAGCCGCTGGGTCGTGGTGGCGGTGACGACCGTTCTGGCGTTGAGGTACCGGTTCGCCGGGTCGTAGGACAGGGAGACGTCGTAGCGGTCCACGTCGTACCCGCCGTTGCCGTCGGTCGGGTAGTACGGGTCGACGCCCAGCACGGTGCCGTTCGGCGCGACGTGGACGTAGCCATCCCCGCCGATCGTGTCCTCCTGCGCGGCGGCGGTCGCCGGGAGCAGGGACAGGCCGCACAACAGCAAGGTGACCGACGACGTGAGTCGCCGGACGCGCACAGTCATGGGGAGCCTTTCGGTTCGGTCGGTTTCGGGCCAGTCTCAGCGCCCACCCGTGCCCCGGCCCACTGCCACTTCCCCATGTCGACGCGTTATCCCGGCGGCCGGTTGCTAGCGTTGCGCGGTGTCTGAGAGAGAGCACACCGGCCGGATCCTCGACGGCCGGTTCGAGCTGCTGGAGAGGTTGGGCAGCGGCGGGATGGGGACGGTCTGGCGCGCCCTCGACCTGGGGCTGCACCGCGAGGTGGCCATCAAGGAGGTCCGCCCGGCCGACGCCGACCAGATCGAGGGCAACCCGGCGATGGCCGCCCAGCTGCGGGAGCGCGTGCTGCGCGAGTCCCGCGCGCTCGCCAGGTTGCAGCACCCGAACGTCGTGTCGATCTACCAGATCATCGACTCGGCCGACTCGCCGTACCCGTGGATCGTCATGGAACTGGTCCGCGGCACGTCGCTGGACGCGCGGCTGGACGCCGGTGTGCTCACCCCGGTCGAGGCCGCGAGGCTCGGGCGGGACGTGCTCGCGGCGCTGCGCTCGGCCCACTCCGCGGGCGTGATGCACCGCGACGTCAAGCCGGGCAACGTGCTGCTGCGGACGGACGGCAGCGCCGTGCTCACCGACTTCGGCATCGCCGCCCTCCAGGGCTCGACCCAGCTCACCGCGACCGGCGACGTCATCGGTTCACCGGAGTACATCGCCCCGGAGCGGCTGCGCGGCGACGAGACGCACACCGGGTCGGACTTCTGGTCGCTCGCGATGCTGCTGTACGTGGCCGTCGAGGGTCACCACCCGATGCGCCGCGCGACGACGATGGCGACCCTCGCCGCCGTGATGACCGAGCCGGTACCGCCGCCGCGCCGCGCGGGTGCCCTCGCGCCCGCGCTCAACGCGGCCCTCCGCAACGACCCGGCGGAACGGCCGACCGGCGAGGTGCTGGACCAGATGTTCGCGGCGGCCGAGCGCGACTCGGCTCCGTTCACGGGGCCTCCCACCCCGGCGGGGTTCCCGGTCCCGGGGCCGCCGAGCGGTCCTCAGCCGCAGCTGCAGTACCCCCAGTGGCCGTCCGGACCGACGCCGACACCGGTCGGCGGTCCGCTTCCCCCCGTTTACCAGCAGTCCTACCCGACCCCGCTTCCGAAGACGCGCAGGCGGGCGGGCGCCGTGGTGTCCTCGCTGGTCGGGGTGGCGGTGGTCGTCGCCTCCACGCTGCTCGTGGTCCACCTGGCGAAGAAGGACGACTCGGCGAACTCCCCCACGGGTTCGTCGACCGCGACGACGACCACGCGGTCCGACGTCGTCCCGACCGCCGGCCCGACGACCACCACGGTCGCCTACGCGGTGAAGGACGACCTGCTCACGCCCGCCGGTGCGCGCAAGGCGGCCGGCGCGCTCGGCGAGGCGATGGGCGGCACCAAGGTGTCCGAGCTGACGCTGTGGCCGGACCGCGCGTCGGCGGTCGCCCCGACCGCCGCGGTCGCGCACGGCTTCGACGATTTCGAGTACAAGGGCGGCAAGGCGACCAGGCAGGGTCCGGACGGGGTGGACGCCGACCGCGCCGTGCTCGACCTGAACGAGGTGAACTGGGACGCCCTGCCCGCGCTGTTCGACCGGGCGACGGCCGAGCTGGGCGTACCGCAACCGACCATGCGGTACCTGATCGTGGACATCGACATCATCGACGACACCCCTTCGATGCGGGTGTACCTGATCGACGACTACGGCGGCGCGTACCTGGAGGCGAACCTCAAGGGCGAGGTGCAGAAGGCCTACCCGCGCGACAAGTGACCCCTCGGCGTGACTTCGGGAGCCCACCGCCCGCGCCCGAAGTCACGCCGAATCACCATCCCTGAAAAACGTCACACCTCCAGGTGAATGCGTCCCCCTGTCGAGATGTGCGGCGTCACGCAACTGGATGTCCCGTGCCCGTGTGGCTGAACGCGGAATTCGCCCTTTCCAGCTACGCCGGGAATCGCACCACACCCCCTATGGTCGAGTCAGGACCGCCCGCCACCACGGCACGCGCCATGCGCCTCTCGCGCGACACGAGATCAACGAACGATCCGTGCGGGAATCGCGGGAATCGCGGGAAACCGACGACCGCTCCGACCGGCACCGACCGCGCCACCCGGGACGCCACCGACAGGGAAGGTGAACATGGACCACGCCGTCACCACCGACACCGTCGCCAAGCCGCGGCCGGCCGGCTCCCGGAAAGCGGACATCTCGGCGTTGAGGGCGATCGCCCAGGCGGCCGTGAACGTGGAGCTGTTCACGATCCCGCTCTACATGTGCGCGATGACCTCGATCCAGGGCATGCACCAGATCACCGGCAAAGGCCAGGACTTCTACCGGGGCCGGCTGTGGCCCGGTTCCGCCACCACCGCGAAGCCGACCACCCCGAACGAGAAGGCCTTCAACATCGTCTTCTCGGTGTTCATCGAGGAGATGCTGCACGTCCAGCTGGCCGCGAACCTGGCAAGCCGGCTCGGCGTCACCCCGCTGTTCACCAGTCCCCTGCTGCAGAACCCCGCCCACGGCTGGACGTGCTACGGGCCGGACAAGACCGTGATCCCGCACATCGTCGACCTGACCGACACCACGGACTCGTCGGACGTCAAGGTGAACATCGGCGCGGTGGACCTGGAGCAGACCCGCCTGTTCCGGGTGATCGAGCAACCCGAGCAGGACGCCCGCGCGAAGATCAAACCCGAAGCACGGCACAAGTACTTCCCGCCCGTCCCGTTCCCGCGGTGGGAGCAGGGCATGACGGAGAAGGACCTGCCGATGTTCGGCACGATCGGGCACATGTACCTGTGCTATTACGACTACCTGAACCTGACCTACGAGGACGCACCGACGAAGAAGCTGTGGGAGTACGTCTACGACAGTGCCGCCTTGCAGCGGGACCTGTTCAACGTCGAGAAGCCACCCGGTCACCCCAAGCGCGAGTACCCGGGCTTCGACACGACCATCACCCGGCCCTCGCTCCAGCTGGTGTGGGACATGATCAGCGCCATCACCGACCAGGGGGAAGGCGGTGAACTGCCGAGGGCACGCCCGGAAATGGTCGAGGACAAGTACCAGGCTTCGCTGGACGCGTTGAAGGCGGATTACCCCGACTACACCGACACCGGCGGCCCGGCCGAGTCGAGGGACGCCACGGCGCGGTACGACAACGGCAGCAAGGACCACTACGAGCGCTTCGCGGAGATCGAAGCCCTGCTCAAGCAGCACGACTTCCTGACGTGGCCGCAGTGGCGCAAGAGCGAGCAACGGCCGTGGAAGGCCGCGGACCTGACCACCGCGTCGTGGCAGAAGGCCGACAAGTACGGCCTGCCGGACCCGGCCACGATCGCCGAGGCGATGAACGACCTCGGCCGCGACGACGCGATGTACCGGACGATCAGCCAGGCCGCGGTCGGCTCGATCGCCGGCATCACCACCGTCCTGAACACCTACTGGACCGACGAGAAGGTGATGTTCCCCTACCCGTCCATGGCCGGCTCGGGCGACCGGATGGCGATCTGCTGGGCGTTGTTCCGCAAGGCGCCCGACCTGGGCGGCGCGGTGGGCGTCGACCACGGCACCAAGCTCCTGCACGCCTGCCAGGGCCTCGACCTGACCAACAAGACGGGCCACGCGAACGACTGCGCGGCGGTCGACGTCTTCCACTCCTGCCGCGGGTCCAACGCGTGCAAGGCCCAGGGTGGCTGCGGGTTCGTGCAGAAGACCGGTGGCGGTGGGAACTGCGGTTTCGCGCTGGTGAAGGCCAAGACCGACGGCGACGCGACCCAGGACGGCGAGCGGACCCTGTACTCCCCTCCGGGCGACAACAAGTGCGGCGCCTTCGGCGGCTGCGCGGTACCCATCTCGGCCTCGCAGGTGCTGCCGCAGGGCGGCACCATGCAGTTGTACGACTTCGTCGGCGAGGGGAACGCCTCCACGCCCATCAGCGAGATGGCGTTCGAGCGCGGCGAGAAGGTCTACGACGTCGCCTACCGCGCCTACCAAGTCGTGATGGAGCACCGCAAGCTGCCCGTGGCGCCCAAACCGCAGCCGAACAAGGTGCGGCTGGCGTTCCCCCCGTCGACGTGAGCAGCACGACGGCCCGCCTGGGGCTGCCGAACCTCGGTGACGGCGTGGGGCTGCGCGATGTCCACTTCCGCTACCTGGTGGACACCCCTCCGGAAGCGTGGGGCGTCGACTGGTTCGAGATCATCAGCGAGAACTTCTTCGACGACCACGGTTTCGCCGCCCACGTGCTGGACCACGTGTCGGCGCACCGCCCGGTGGTGATGCACGGGGTGTCCCTGTCCATCGGCAGCACGGACCCGCTGGACACCGGCTACCTGGACAAGTTGGGTGAACTGGCCGAGCGGGTGCGCCCGGCCTGGATCTCCGACCACCTGTGCTGGACCGGGGTCAACGGCGTCACGAGCCACGACCTGCTGCCGATGCCGCTGACCCGGCGCAGCCTCGCCCACGTGGCCGACCGGGTGCGGGCGGTGCAGGACCACCTCGGCCGGCCGCTGGTCCTGGAGAACCCCAGCAGCTACCTGGAGTTCCACGCGTCCGACATCCCCGAGTGGGAGTTCCTGGCCCAGCTGGCACAGGACACCGGGTGCGGTGTGCTGCTGGACGTCAACAACGTCCACGTCAGCGCTACCAATCACGGTTTCGACGCCGTGACGTACATCCGGGGCCTGCCGGCCGAGCACGTCGTCCAGGTCCACCTCGCCGGCCCCGCCGATCGCGGTCACTACCTGCTCGACACCCACGACGGTCCCGTGCCCGACGAGGTGTGGCCGCTCTACGCGCTGGTGCAGCAGCGGACCGGCGGGGTGTCGACCCTGCTGGAGTGGGACGCCGACATCCCGCCGTTCCCCGACCTGGTCGCCGAACTCGCCAAGGCGGCGGAAGTCCGCGCCGGGCGCGTGCCGCCGGGCAAGGCGGGCAAGGCGGGCACCACCGGCGTCGTGGCGTCCCCCCGGCCGCACGCGGACGGCCGGGCTCATGCCTGAGCCGGACCTCGCCGTCCTCCAGCAGTGGCTGCTGACCACCTGCACGGGCACCGGGGAAGCGCACGGCGGCGATCGGATGCCGAGGCCGTCCGACGTCGTCCGGGGTTCCGACCGGCTGAGAGCGGAAGAACGCGTCGACATCTACGCCCGTGGCTACCGCGCGCGCTTGCGCGAATGCCTCAAAGCCGAGTTCCCCGTCCTCCACGCCCTCGTCGGCGACCAGGTGTTCGGCTTGTTCGCGGACGGTTACGTCGCGGCACGTCCCCCGACCTCCTACTCGATGTTCGACCTCGGCGCGGGTTTCGCCGACTTCCTCCAGGAGACCCGGCCCCAGCCGCTCGGACCTCCCGGCTCACCGGACGCGCTGCCCACCGCGCTGGCCCGGTTGGAACGCGCACGCGCTGAATCACGCCGGGCCCGAGGGGTGGAAACCGAGCCCGACCACCAGCCCGTCGCACCGTTCGCGGTGATGACCTCGCCGGACCTGACCGTCCGCACCCCGCCGACCTTGCGGTTGCTGCGGCTGGACTTCGCCCTGCTCGACACCGTCACCGCCGCCGACCACGGCGTCCGGCCACCCGTCCCGGAGCCCGGCGACACCTGCTACGCCGTGGCCCGCACCCACTACCGCGTCCGGGTCCACGTCCTCGCGCCCTGGCAGCACGCCTTCCTGCACGCGTGCGCCGCCGGTGGCACCCCCCTGCACACCGCAGCCGCGACCACCGCCCGCACCTGCGGGCGCGACCCCTCCCGCATCCTCGCCGCGTTGTGCACTTGGCTACCCCTGGCGGTGGACGCGGGACTGGCCACGTGCACGCCCGACGACCGTTCCTGACATCGCGGCGGGTCGTTCAGGGCCTGCCGTCGTGGAAGGTGCGGCGCAAATCGTTCACCCAGGCGTCGGGGTTCTCCCAGGGGATGAAGTGGCCGCCGTGGTCGTGCGCGGTGACGTTGACGTGGTTGAAGTAGGCGGCCTGCGGGCCGGTCTTGAACGCCCGGACGCGCTCGTCGGCGGTGTGGATGCCGGGCGGGTTCTCGTACGTGACGAAGGTGAGGCCGACCGGGGCCTGCACGACCGGGGTGAGGTCGTGGGCGGGTGCCCAGGGGTAGCGGTTGGCGTTGGCGTAGTAGCGCATGGAGGTGGCGATGGAGTTGTTCACCCAGTAGATCGTGGCGTGGGTGAGCAGGTCGTCCTTGGTGAAGACGGACTCGACGTCGCCGCCGTTGTCGCTCCAGGCGTTCCAGCGCTCCAGCAGCCAGGCGAGCAGTCCGGCGGGTGAATCGCTCAGACCGTGGGCCAGGGTCGCGCCGTCGAGCGTGTGCACGGCGAGGTGGGCGGCCCAGCGGTGGTCCAGCTCGACGATGCGGGCGCGGACGTCGGCGGGCTGGTCGTCGGTGAGGGGCCGGTTCCGGGCGAAGTCCCAGGCTCGGGGCCCGTTGAAGAAGTCGAGCGGCAGCCCGGAGCCGATGTGGATGCCGTACAGCTGGTCGGCGTACTTGTGGCCGAGCTGGCTGGAGACGATCCCGCCGATGTCGCAGCCACCGGCGGCGTACTTCCCGTAGCCCAGGGTCTCGGTCATCAGGGTGTGCCAGAGGTCGGCGACCTTCCAGAAGTTGACGTCCGGGAAGCCGGTGAGCGGTCCGGGGAAACCGAAGCCGGGCAGGGACGGCACGATGACATCGAACGCGTCGGCGGGGTCACCGCCGGACGCGGCAGGGTCGGCGAGCGGGTCGATCACCTTCGACCAGTGCCAGAAAGTCCACGGCCAGCCGTGGGTGAGGATCAGCGGGATCGGGCGGGGACCGCGGCCGGGTTTGCGCATGAAGTGCACCGGGACACCCGCGACGTCCACCTGGTAGTGCTCGTGGGCGTTCATGGCGGCCTCGGCCTTGCGCCAGTCGTAGCCGTCCCGCCAGTAGGCGACCAGTTCGCCGAGGTAGCCGGCCGGGACGCCGTAGGACCAGTCCCCACCGCCCTCGTCCACCGGTGGGCGGGTCAGTGCGAGACGGGCGCGCAGGTCGGCGATGACCTCGTCGGGCACGTGGATCGGGGTCGGCTCCAACGGGAAGGCGTGCGGGGTGGTCACCGGCGTGGTTCCTCACCAGGTAGGGGAAAGCGGTGTCGGCGAGCTCAACGGCTCCGACGATAGGACATCCCCTCATCCGCCCCGACGCGACCGCCGGCAGTCGTCAGGCTCCGGGGCGACGCGGTGGCGTGGTGTCGTGGTGGTGTCGGGCGGACTGCGGGCGGTGGCGTCGGGCGGACGCCCGGCGGCGTCGTCAAGCGGACTGCCCCGCAGCGTCCTCACGCGGACTCCCGGCGGCGTCTTCGAGCGGACCGCCAGCGGTGTCGTCAGGCGGACTGCCCCGCAGCGTCTTCGGGCGGACTCCCAGTGGCATCGTCGGGCAGACCGCCGGCGGCATCGTCAAGCGGACTGCCCCGCAGCGTCCTCACGCGAACTCCCGGTGGCATCGTCGGGCAGACCGCCGGCGGCGTTGTCAAGCGGACTGCCCCGCAGCGTCTTCGGGCGGACTCCCGGCGGTGTCGGCGAGCGGATTCCCGGCCCTGTCGTCAAGCGGACTGCCGGCGGTGTCGTCGTCCGAGGGCGTGCCCTCGTCTCGTGCGGCGGCGATGGCGGTGACGATGGAGTGGTAGCCGGTGCAGCGGCAGAGGTTGCCGGCGATTGCCGTGCGGATCTCGGCCTCTGTGGGCGCGGGGTTGTCGCGCAGCAGTTCCGTCGCCACCGCGAGCATCCCCGGCGTGCAGAAGCCGCACTGCAGGGCGTGGTGGCGACGGAACGACTCCTGGAGGGGGTTCAGGGACGTGGTCGCCAGGCCCTCGACCGTGGTGACGTCCGAACCCTCCGCCTGTGCCGCCAGGACGCAGCAGGACCGGGCCGTCGCGCCGTCCAGCAGGACCGTGCACGAGCCGCACGCGCCATGCTCGCAGCCGACGTGCACGCCGGTGAGCCCGAGGTCGTGGCGCAGGAAGTCGGCGAGCGTGCGGCGCGGTTCGCAGTCGGCCGAGCGGGTGTGGCCGTTGACGGTGACGGTGATCTTCACGCGGGCACCGCCTGTCGCAGTGCCCGGCGGGTGAGCACGGCCGTCATGTCGCGGCGGTACGCGGCCGGTGCGTGCACGTCGTCGATCGGGTCGGTCGCGTCCGCCGCCGCTTCGGCCGCCGCCGCCAGCACGTCGGGCCCGAAGACTTCGCCTCGCAGGACGTGTTCCGCCGCATGGGCCCGGAGCGGGACGGGTGCCGCGCCGGCCACGGCGATGCGGACGTCGGTGACGACGCGGCCGGTGAGCACGACCGAGGTGAAGACCGCCGTGATCGCCAGGTCGTGGGGACGGCGGCTCAGCTCGGCGATGCCGCAGCGGGCCGTCGCCGGCGGCAGCGGGACGCGGATGCCGGTGAGGAGTTCGTCGGCGGCGAGCGCGGTGCGGTGCGGGCCGCGGAAGAAGTCGCGGGCGTCGACCTCCCTCGTGCCACCTCGCCCTCTGACCGAGAAGACCGCGTCCAGGGCCAGCAGGACCGCCGGCAGTTCCGCCGCCGGGTCGGCGTGCGCGACGCTGCCGCCGACCGTGCCGCGGTTGCGCACGGACACGTGACCGACGTGCGTCAGGGCTTCGGCCAGCAGCGGCACGGCCCGCCGCACGACCGGTGACGTCTCGGCGGCGCGCAGCCTGGTCATCGCCCCGAGCACCAGCGTCGAGCCGACCTGCTCGACGCCGGCCAGCGGCAGCCGGGACACGTCGACCACGACCGCCGGCCGCCGCGCCCGCGCGTTCAGCAGCGGGATCAGGCTCTGGCCGCCCGCCAGCGCGACGGCGCCGTCCCGCAGCGCGTCCACCGCCATCTCCACGGACGACGCCCGGACGTAGTCGAACGGCGCGGCCTTCACCGGTCGCTCCCGGCGCGGATCGCGGCCAGCAGGTCCGGCGGTGTGATCGGCAGCGACGTGATCCGCACGCCGAACTCCGCCAGCGCGTCCTCCACCGCGTGCGCTATCGCCGCCCCGCCGCCGATCACCCCGGCCTCCCCCGCTCCCTTGAAACCGCCCGGGATGTGGTCGGCGGGAGTCTCCATGTGGTCGACGCCGAACGGCGGCACCACGGTGGCCGTCGGCAGCAGGTACTCGGCGAACGACAGGGTCAGCGCCTCCCCCGCCGCGCCGTAGGCCAGCCGCTCGTACAGCGCGCCGCCGATGGCCTGCGCCGCGCCGCCCTGGAGCTGGCCGTCCACGATCATCGGGTTGATGACCGTGCCGCAGTCGTGCGCGATGAGGTAGCCGAGGAGGTCGACGACGCCGGTCTCCACGTCGACCGAGGCGAGCACGGCCGTGCAGCCGAACGCCGTGGCCACGTTGACCGGGTCGTACACCTCGCGCTCGTGCAGCGTCGGCGCCTCGTCCTCGGGCAGCACGCCGTGGGGCCGCCGGTAGGCCGCGTCGCCGATGTCGGCGAAGGTCACGCTCCGCCCCGGCACGCCCTTCACCGACACCACGCCTTCGTCGATCACCAGGTCGTCCGGTGCGGCTTCGAAGACGTGCGCGGCGATGCGCAGCACCTTGGCCCGCAGGCGGGTGGCGGCGTTGAGCACGGCCGCGCCGCCGACCGCCGCCGCACGGCTGGCCGCCGTGCCGTACCCGGTGTACGGGGCGGAGTCGGTGTCGCCGGAGATGACCGTGACGTGGTCCAGCGGCACGTCGAGGACGTGCGCCGCGACCTGCGCCAACGCCGTGTGGATGCCCTGGCCCATCGACGTCTGTCCGGTGTGGACGCTCACGTGCCCGGTGGAGTCGATGCGCACCGCGGCCTCGTCGAACCCGGAGTGGTCCAAGCCCGACATGTTGACGATCCGGGACGGCGCGAACGCGGACACCTCGTTGTGGAACGCGTAGCCGATGCCGACGTGCGCGCCGCCGGCCCGCGCACCGGCAACGCGGTCCGCCCACCCGGCGCGGCGCACTGCGTCGCGGCACAGGTCCAGGCACTCGGCGTACCGACCGCTGTCGTAGACGAACACCGGGCTCTGGTGGGGGAAGTCGGTCACGAAGTTGCGCCGCCGCACGTCGTGCGGGTCGACGCCCAGGTGGCGCGCGAGGGCTTCCACCATGTGCTCGTGCACGAAGTTCGCCTTGGGCAGCCCGTACCCCCGGTACGAGCCGTAGGGCGGCTTGTTGGTGACGACACCGACGACGTTCACCTCGACCGCCGGGATGGCGTACGGCCCCGCCATGACGGCGGCCGTCGTCCAGCACGGGCTGAGGCCCACGGTGCTGAAGTTGGCGCCGAGCACGCCGTGCACGGTGCCGCGCAGGCCGGTGATGGTGCCGTCGGCGCGGGCCGCCACCTCGACGTCGATGCGCTGCTCCCGCGCGTGCACGGTGGCGACGAAGCTCTCCCGCCGGTCCTCCACGTACTTCACCGGCCGCCCGGACGCGCGGGACAGGACGGCGGCCACCACCTGGTCGCCGTAGAACCCGGCCTTGCTGCCGAAACCGCCGCCGATGTCGGGCACGCGCACCCGCACCTTGTCCACCGCCAGGCCCAGGACCTCGGCGAACAGCTCGCGGGCGAGGTGCGGCCCCTGGGTGTTGAGCCACACGTCCAGGTGCGAGGTGAACGGGTCCCACGTCGCGACGACGCCCCGCGTCTCCAGCGGCGCGCCCAGCTGCCGGGCGAAGCGGAACGTCTCGCGCAGCACCACGTCGGCCTGTGCGAAGGCCTCTTCCACGTCGCCCTTCGCCACCACGGTGCGGCCCGCGACGTTGTCCGGCCAGTCCTCGTGCAGCCGGGGCGCGTCCGGCGCGAGCGCCTGCTCCACCGTGGTGACGGCGGGCAGCGGCGCGTACTCGACGTCGATCAGCTCCAGCGCGTCCTCGGCCGTGGCGCGGTCGACCGCGGCGACGGCCGCCACACCGTGCCCGGTGTAGAGCACCTTGTCGACGGCGAGCGGGTACGCGACCGTTTCCCGTCCGGCGGGCGAGATCCGCCAGATCAGCGGCTGCGGCCGGTGGACCAGTGCCCGCACGTCCGCGCCCGTGACGACGGCGAGCACGCCGGGGTGCGCGACCGCCGCCGCCGTGTCGATGCGCACGATCCGGGCGTGCGGGTGCGGGCTGCGCAGGATCGCCGCCTCCAGCAGGCCGGGCGGCCGGACGTCGTCGATGAACACGGCC
Organism: Saccharothrix sp. NRRL B-16314; assembly: GCF_000716595.1. Lineage (GTDB taxonomy): Bacteria > Actinomycetota > Actinomycetes > Mycobacteriales > Pseudonocardiaceae > Actinosynnema. The sequence continues at coordinate 28,551 of NZ_JNXC01000029.1, read as the reverse complement.
CGCCCGGTGAGCAGCCGGACGTCCTCCGCACGGCTCACGCGTGCGCCGATCAGCCCACCGCCCACGGTCACCCCCGGTCGTCTTCTCCACCTTGGCACCGCCCGCCGCGGCGGGGGAAGCACGCGGTCGGTTACACCCGGGTGATTCACCCGCCCGGATTCCGTTCGGTGCCGTCGTGGTCGAGGGTGACGTCCACACCGGACTCGTCCTGCTCGATCCCGGTGGGCCGGGTGGCGTAGCGGATCTCGACATCGCCGGGTAGCGCGCCGAACGCGGCGCGCTCGACGTCGCCGCGCAGCATCATCCGCTGCTCTCCGGGGAGGTCCGCGAACCCCAGGCCGGGCCGGCGGCCACCGTCCCGGGTGACGATGTGGGTGCTGCCGTCGCGCACGGCCCGGTCGGGGATGGCGTGGTCGAAGCCGAGTCGTCGCGCGGCGGCCTGTCCGGCGCCGAAGAGGGCGACGGAATAGCCGTCCGATCGGCGGTCCGGTGCGCGTTCCACGATCACCGGCTCCCAATCTGGCGCAGGCGGATCGCGGTGGCGAGACCGCTGATGCCGAAGCCGACGACGAGGCAGCGCTTGCGGCTGTGGGTGGGCATGGCTCCCCTTCGCGATGGGTCCTGCCGGAGACGGCGCGTCACGGGACGTAGACGATGCGGTCGTCCGTCTCCGCGTCCCACGTCTCGGCGACCCGGGCGAGGGGGACGGGACGTGCCCGCACCTCGATCCCGCCGGTGTGCACCGCAGCGACGAGTTCCGGCAGCTCCGCGAGGAAGTCGCGGCCCGAGAGCGAGCCGAAACCGCTGCCGCAGAGCTGCAGGCGGGCCGCGCGCAGCAGCGCGGCGGGGACGGGAGTGGTTTCGCCGGCGACGGACCCGACCTGGATCCAGTCCAGCGGCGCGCGGCGGTCGCGGCGCGCGGTGATCATCGCGGTCATCGCGCGGGCGGACGGCTCACCCCACACGTAGTCGATGACGACGTCGACGTCGGCGGCGCGGTCGGCCTGGTCGAACGTCACCGCCTCGTCCGCGCCCAGCTCGTGCAGCGGGGCGAGCCGGGTGGCGTGGCGCCCGGCGGCGATCACGTGCGCGGCGCCGAACCGCTTGGCGATCTGCACCGCCATGCGTCCGGCGCTCCCGGTGGCGCCGAGGACGAGCACGCGCAGTCCTGCCTGGAACGCGATGCGGCGGCGCAGGGCGACCCAGGACGACATGGCGGGGTTCATCGCGGCGGCGATGCGCACCGGGTCGGCGTCATCGGGCAGCACCACGCTACGACGGGGGTCGATCACCGCCCGCTCGGCGAACGTGCCCGGGGTGCCGTCCATCAGGACCGCGTACCGGAGCTTCCCGTGCTGGTCGCGCACGACGCCGTCGACGCCCGGGACGAGCGGGAGCGTGCCGGCGCCGCTGTAGTGCCTGCCGCTCGCCCGGCCCTTCACCAGTCGGTGCAGTCCGGCCGCGAGGACTTCCACCACCAGCTCGTCCTCGCCGGCGGCGACGGGGGTGGCGTACTCGCCGTACTGGGGCGGGGCGTCGAAGCTGGTGACCACGGCGGCGTGCATGGCGACTCCTCACACTTGATTTGCATTACCAACTACCTCCAGATTGATTGGTATTACAAACCATGTCAAGTAGGATCCCGACATGAACCCTGACGACGCGCTCGGCGACGCCCTTGTCCGGACGTCCTTCCGGGTGATGGCCGTGCTCACCCGGATCGCCGCCGAGCACGACCTGTCCCTCACCCAGCTGCGGGTGCTCGGCATCCTGCGCGACCGCCGGCCGCGGATGACCGACCTGGCCGCGTTCCTGGGGCTGGACAAGTCGACGATGTCCGGTCTCGTCGAACGGGCCGAGCGCCGGGGTCTCGTGGCACGGGACAAGTCGCCGCAGGACCGCCGGGCGGTCGACGTGTTCATCACCCCGGCGGGCAGCGAACTCGCGGAACGGTTGCAGGAAGAAGTCCGCGCGGCCCTCAAGCCCTTCATGGACCGCCTGGAGCCCGACGAACACCGTCAGCTCGCGCAGCTGCTCGACACCCTGTCGGGTTCGTCCACAACGGACGCCACGAGCACGGGGCCGACGAACGCGCCGGCACCGCCATCGCCCCTCACGACTTAGGCGAGGACCTTCGTGATCACGAAAGGCGCGGTATTCACCGAGTCGACCACCGCCGGTCGCGCACCCACCGCACGCCGGATCACCAGTGCCGGGACTGGGCGAGCACGTGGGTCCGCACGGCGTCCAGCGTGTGGTCGGCGGTGGCCCTGGTGGCCAGGTACAGGGTGTTCAGGGGCGCGATCTCCGGGTGGTAGAGGACCTCGACCTCCCCGGCGTCCACCTCCTTCGCGCACAGGTACGTCGGCAGCACCGAGATGCCCGCCCCGGTGCGGACGGCGGCCAGGACCGCCCGCAGGTCCGGCACGGTCACCTGCGGCACGACGGTCGGCTTGTAGCCGAACACCGTCTGCCAGTAGCGGCGGATGATCGGGAGGTTGTCGGCGTACGAGATCAGCGGTACGGCTTCCAGCGCCGCCGCGCCGCCCCTGCCGATCGCGTCGGCCGGGATCTTCGCCGCCCACTCCGCCGAGCCCACCAGGGCGAAGCACTCGTCCATCAGCGGGGTGGTGACGATGCCGGGCGTGCGGTCCAGCCGGGTCGAGACCACCATGTCGTACCGGCCCTCGGTGAGGCCGCTCACCAGGTCGTCGGTCAGGCCGAACGTCAGCCGCAACCGCAGCCCGCCCGTGACGAGGTCCGACAGCGCGGGCAGCACCCGGCACGACATCACCTCGGACGGGCCCGCCAGGTGCACCGTGCGGTCGGTCAGCTCCTCGGGCCGCACCCGCCGGGACACCGCCACCTCCAGCGCGTCGAGCGCGTCGGCCGTGTCGCGGACCAGCTCGTGCGCCGCGTCGGTGGGCACGGCGCCCTTGGCGGTCCGGGTGAACAGCGGCTGCCTCAGCACTCCCTCCAGCGCTCGGATCTGCCCGGTCACGGCGGGCTGCGAGATCCCCAGGAGCCGGGCCGCCTTCGTGAGCGAGCCACAGCGGTACACGGCCAGGCACGTAGCCAACAACGAGTAGTCCATCTGCCCCCCAGATGTGGACCTCGGCGTTCACATGAAAAGTCTGCCGCAATTCGAAAACGTTACGCCGGCGGGCGCAGCGGCCGGCTGATCATTGCCAGAGCCTGCTCTGCATCAACAGGTGTGCGCGCACCGCGGCGATCGCGGGCGTCAGTTCGCTCCCCGCGCGGGTCGCCAGGTACAGCGTGTTGATCGGCGGGATCTCCGGTTCCAGCAGCGGGACCAGCGCACCGGACGCGAACTCGCCCGCGCACAGGTACCGGGGCAGCACGGTGATCCCGGCGCCCGCCACCACCGCGGCCAGCACCCCGCGCAGGTCCGGCACCACCACGGCGGCCGACGCGGCGGCCGGGCGGTGCCCGAACACGCTGCGCCAGTACCGCCGGACGATCGGCAACTCCTCGGCGTAGGCGATCAGCGGCACGTCCCGCAGCGCCGCGGCGCCCTCGGCCGCCACCCGCCCGGCGCCGATCCGGCGCGCCCACTCCGGGCTCGCGACCAGCACGAACTCCTCGTCGGTGAGCGGCACGGCGGTGGTCGCCCTGGTCCGTGGCCGCACGGTGGACAGCACCAGGTCGAACCGCCCGGTCGGCAGCCCGGCCAGCAGGTCGTCCGCCAGACCGGTGCTCACCCGCAGCCGCAGCCCCTGCTCGACCAGCGGCGCGAGCGACGGCAGCACCTTCACCGTGGTCAGCTCGACCGGGCCCGCCAGGTGCACCGGCCGGGCGAACAGGCCCCGGTCCGGCCGCGACCGGCCGACGGCGACCAGCGCGTCGATGTGCGTGCCGACCCGCGCGGCCAGCTCGTCGGCGACCGCCGTCGGCGCCACGCCGCGCGGCAGCCGCTCGAACAGCTGCTGGTCCAGCTCGCGCTCCAACGCCCGCAGGTGCGCGGTCACGGTCGACTGGGACAGGCCGAGCGACCGCGCCGCAGCCGTGAGCGTGCCCGCCCGGTAGACCTCCAGGAACGTCCTCATCAGGTCCAGTTCCACCCTCGACTCCCCACCCCTGCACCACCTGAACCATCGGAAAAGCGATGGCATCGTGCCGTCTGACGCATTGGATTCCGATAGGTCGCCGAGCCTACGCTCGACCCTGCGCAGAGGTGACCGCTTCACCGCGCGACCGGGGAGCAACAACCCAAGGGGGAACAGGATGTCCGAGCAGAAGAAGATCCTCATCGCCTTGACCAGCCACGAGCGGTTGGGCGACACAGGCCGCACCACCGGGTTCTACCTGCCCGAGGCGGCCCACCCGTGGCGGGTGTTCACCGAGGCGGGCTACGAGGTGGACCTGGTGTCGGTGCGCGGCGGCAACCCGCCGCGCGACGGGGTCGACCCGTCCGACGCGGTGCAGACGAGGTTCCTGGCGGACGAGGTGGTCGCGGGCAAGCTCGCGGCCACGCCGACCCCGGCCGAGGTCGACCCGGGGCAGTACGCGGCCATCCTCTTCGCGGGCGGCCACGGCACCATGTGGGACTTCCCCGACGACTCGGCGTTGGCGGGGGTGGCGAGGGACATCTACGAGGCGGGAGGGGTCGTCTCGGCGGTGTGCCACGGTCCGGCGGGCCTGGTCAACGTCACCCTCTCCGACGGCACCCCGCTGGTGGCGGGCAAGCGGGTCGCGGCGTTCACCAACGCCGAGGAGCAGGCGGTCGGCCTCGACAAGGTGGTGCCGTTCCTGTTGCAGAGCCGCTTGGAGGAACGGGGCGCGGTGCACGTGCCGGCCGACAACTTCGCGGCCAACGTGGTCGTCGACGACCGCCTGGTCACCGGCCAGAACCCGGCGTCGGCGACCGGTGTCGCCGAAGCGGTCGTGCGCGAATTGGCGTCGACCACCGTCGGCTGACGGCTCCGGTGGTGATCCACCGGAGCCGGCGTGGCACGACATTTCGGGAAACGGACGCTTATGGCCGGCATTCGAATTCTTATTTGATACCCCTTTCGCCGCGTGTTTGACTTTTCCCATCAGTTTTCGGGGGAAAAGTGGGGGGATCATGGAAGAAATGGCCGAGCTGGCGCCACCGGCGCCGGCCGAGGTCGACACCGGATTTCGAGTGGTCCGGTTCGACGCGGGCGACGCCGACGTCAAGGCGCTCACCCGGCTCGTGCGCGGGGGAGCGCGCACGGCCAACGAGCAGTTCGACGTCGACGCGCACCTCGACGAGGTGGTGCCCAAGCCGTGGGGGTACGAGTACCGGGCCTACGTCGACGAGTTCTTCGACTTCTGGGCCCTGCACATCAGCCCGCCGCACAGCACCTCGGTGCACGTGCACCCGCGCAAGCTGACGTACCTGATCTGCCTGGGCGGCAGGGGTGTCACGACCGGCCTGGACCGCACCGAGGTGCCGGTGCGGGCGGGGACGGTGCTGCGCATCGCGCCGGGCGCGTTCCACGGCACCCGCAACACCGGCGACGAACCGCTGGAGCTGATCGAGGTCGAGGTGCCGCGCAACAAGTTCGACCTGATCAGGCTCGCCGACGACTACAGCCGCACCGGTCAGGGCTACGAGACCGAGTCGCGGCAGGCCGACCGGCACCCGATGCGCCGCATCCCGTCCTTCCCGAACGCCCGGATGCGCGACCGCGCGCCGGACGGCCGGTTCCGGTTCGAACTGCGCACCGGGATGGACCTGTTCTACCGCAGGCGGCCCGAGGACCTGTTCCACGTGCCGCTGTGCATGGCCGGCGTCGTGCGCTCCGACGTCACGATCCTGACCGGCCACCCGGACGACCGCAGGCGTCCGGAGACCGACCTGCACTACCTGTCGGTCAGCCGCGCCGCCTAGCGGATCGCCCGACGACCGATGCACGTCACCACAGGGGGGAACTTCAACCATGAGCCGCAGCGCGGTCATCATCACCGGTCCCGGTTTCCAGGACCACGACGTCGTCTTCACCTACTACCGGCTCCGCGAAGAGGGCTGGCACGTCGACGTCGCCACCAAGAACGCCGACGAGGTCACCGGCAAGTACGGCGTGCCGCTGCCGATGGACAAGACGGCCCGGCCGCTGATCTCGTTCGACGACCTCGCGGTCGACGCCTACGACGTGGTCCTGCTCACCGGCGGGCACGAGGCGCCGGACCGGGTGCGCCAGGACCGCCGGGTGCTCGACTTCGTCGCCGGCATGGCCGAGGCGGGCAAGGTCGTCGCGGGCCTGTGCCACGGACCGTGGATCATGATCAGCGCCGGTGTCCTGCGCGGACGGCGGGCGTGCGCCTACATCGGGTTGCGCGACGACGTGGTCAACGCGGGCGCCGACGTGGTCGACAGCGACGTCATCGTGGACGGCAACATCATCACCTGCTCGTACTACGGGTACATGGGCGCTTTCATGCGCGCGGTGTTCGAGACGACCGAGAAGCTGAGCGCCGCGTGACGGGCACGGTGCTGGCGCTCGACTTCGACGGCGTGGTGTGCGACGCGCTCGCCGAGTGCGCGTTGATCACCTGGTTCGGTGTGCACCGGCACGATCGCGGCACGCCGGGCATCAAGCACCTGGAGGCGATGCAGGTCGAGTTCGTGGCGCGGTTCCGCAAGGTCCGCGACTACGCCCGGCTGCTCGACCACTTCGTCGTCGCCCACCACCCGGAGGTCGACGCCGTGGTGACGCAGGACGAGTTCGACGCGCTGTTCGCCTCGCTCGACCCCGCCGAAGTGGCGGCGTTCACCGAGGCGGCCGGTGCGGCGCGGTCGTGGCTGCGCGAGCGCGAACCGGAGTTCTGGCTGGACCTGCACACCCTCTACCCCGGGCTGCCCGAGGCACTGCGGCGGCACGCGGGTTCGGTGGCGATCATCACCGCCAAGGACGACGCGTCGGTGCGGGCGATCCTCGACCGGCACGCGCTCGGCTCCACCGTCGCCGAGGTGTACGGGGAGTGCGGGGCCAAGGCGGACGCGGTGCGCGACCTCGCGGCACGCCGCGGCGTCGCCCCGTCGTCGGTGATCTTCGTGGACGACAACCTGGCCAACGTGCGACGGGTCGCCGAGACCGGCGCCCGCGCGCTGTGGGCGCAGTGGGGCTACCAGATCCCGGAACACCGGGACGAGGCTGCCCGCCACGAGGTCGAGCCGTTGGAGCTTTCCGCCCTCGCGGGGATCTGACCCCGCTCACCCGGGTGCCGTGCGGGCGCACGAGAGCCCGCACGGCACCGCCTTCCGATCGTGAGGAGCAACCATGACGACCAGCAGCGCCAGGGTGGCGCCGGTCGACGGGCTCACCGGCGTGCAGGTGGTGCTGCTGGTCGCCCTGGCCCTGTTCGTGCCCGCGCAGCTGTACCTCGCCATCCCGCTGAGCGCGACGTTCGGGGAGGCGTTCGGGGTGGGTGGCGCCGCGGTGTGGGCGGGCAGCGCGTTCGCCATCGCCTACGCGGTGGGGTTCCTGGTCTTCGGTCCGCTGTCGGACCAGGTCGGTCGCCGCGCGGTGCTGGTCGTCGGCACGGTCGCCACCGCTGCGGCCACGGCGGCGGCGGGCGTGGCGACGGCGTGGGAGGTGTTCCTCGCCTGCCGGGCGCTCCAGGGGTTCGCCGCCGCGTCTTTCGCGCCGGTGGCCCTCGTCCTGGTGGCCGAGCGGATCAAGCCGGAGCGCCGGGCGGCGGCGATGACGGCGGTGACCGGAGGGCTGCTCGGTGCGGGCGTCGTGGGCCAGGCGGTGGGAGCCCTCGCGGTGGACGCGTGGCGGCTGCCGTTCTGGGTGGGCGCGGTCGGTTACGCGGTCACCGCGCTCGTCCTCGCCCGCCTGCTGCCGCCGGACCGCCCGGTCGCGCCGACGTCGTGGCGAGGTGCGCCGCGGACGATGGCCCGGCTGGCGACGACCTGGCCGACCGTCGCCGTTTTCGCGTCCGCGCCCACGGTGTTCGGCGGGTTCGTGGCCGTGTACGCGGTGCTGGGCCCGCACCTGGCCGCGACGACCGGGATCACGGCGTCCGGGCAGGTCGGCGTCCGGGCCGTCGGTGCGGTCGCGCTCGTCGTCGCGCCGGTGGTGTCGGGGTTGCTGTCCCGGCGCGGACCGCGGCACCTGCCGGTGGCCGGGTTCCTCACCGCCGCGGTGGGCATGCTGGTCGCGCTCGCGGGTGCGGACCGGCCCGGGGTCGCGGTGGCGGGCAGCGTGGTCGTCGTCGCGGGGATGGGACTGGCGGTGCCGGGGCTCGTGGGGCTGCTGCACACCCTGGTGCCGGCCGCGGCGGGCACCGCGATCGCGGTCAACACGTGCTTGCTGTTCGCGGGAGCGGCGCTCGCCCAACCACTCGCCGCGTCGCTGGGCTACCGGCCCACCCTGATCGCCTACACCGTCGGGCTGGTGGCCGCGGCCGTGCTCGTCGGAACGTCCAACCGCACTCCAGGAGGCAATTCGTGAGTCCTCGCGCCCTGTTCGTCCTGACCGGCCACGGCGTCCTCGGTGACACCAGGACGCCCACCGGCTACCACCTCGGCGAGACGGTCGAGCCGTGGCGGGCGTTGCGCGCGGCCGGCGTGGCCGTCGACTTCGCGTCGCCGCGCGGCGGACCGCCGCCCATGATCGGCGCCGAGCCGGAGCACGCCGACTTCCTCGCCGACGCCGACGGCGGCGCCAAGGTCCGCACAGCCATCCCGGTCGCCGAGGCGGAGCCGACCCGCTACGCCGCCGTCTACTACGTCGGCGGCCACGGTGCCATGTGGGACTTCCCGGACGACCCGGCCATCCAGCACCTGACCCGCTCGGTGCACGAGCGGGGCGGGGTCGTCGCCGCCATCTGCCACGGCCAGGCCGCCCTGGTGAACACCACGCTCGCCGACGGCACCCACTTCGTGTACGGCAAGCGCCTGACCGCGTTCTCGCACGAGGCCGAACACACCCGCGGCCTGACCAACGTCGTCCCGTTCCCGCTCCAGCACACCTTGGAGGCGAGGGGCGCGGTGTACAGCCGAGCGGCCGACAAGGCACCGCACACGGTGGTCGACGGTCGCCTGATCACCGGCCAGAACCCAGCCTCCGCACCCACCCTCGCCCGCCTGCTCGCCGCCGCGATCACCGGGTGATCCCCGGTTCCACGCCTTCGCCCGGATGGCCCGGCCCGGTCGCCGGCGGGCGGGCCACCACCTCGATCGCCACCGTCCTCGCCGCCACCGTCCTCGCCGCCACCGTTCTCACCAGCCACCGTTCTCACCGGCACCTGTGAGGATCCCGCTACGCGAATCGGCGCGTCAGGGCATTCGTGCCGCCACGGCGGCGGCAAGGGGTTCCAAGCGGGCGCGCATGTCGGCGGGCGTCCAGGCCGCGGTGCCGTTGGAGAGCCCGCAGTCGATGCGGACCTGGTGGAAACCCCGCGTGAACTCCAGGACGAAGGCGGAGCGGCCGGTGCCGAACACCGCCCCGTCACCGATGCCCGGGATGTCCACCGTGCCCGCGATGTTCCGGCGATCCTTCGCCACCGCCGCCCGCGCCGCCGCGGCATCGGGGTGCTGGGTGACCGTGACCTTGGGCGACATCGCCCCGTTCAGGTAAGTGGTGCCCTCGGGAGCCGGCCGCTCGCGGTCGAGCGGGGCGGTGGTGCGCCTGCACGTCCCCGTGATCGAACCCGTCAACGTCGTGTTGTAGCTGCGGTCGACGTTGGTCGGGTCCACCGCGTAGTCCACCGCGTCCTGGAAGTCCGCACCGGTGAACACAGTGCAGACGTCGGTCACGACCCGCCGCCCGCCCTCGCTCAGCTCACCGAGGTCCGCTGCCGCACTGGGGCCAGTGGCCACACCCTTGACGACGCTGTCCACCAGCGCGGTGAGCGTGGACTCGGGGATGGGCGGCTTCTTGTTGCTCCACACGAGGTTCAGCCTGAAGCGGGTGTTCCGGACCCGGCCGAACACCTCGACGCCACCGTCCCCGTCCTGCACGGCGACGTTCTCCAGGCCCGGCAACGACCGGCCCCGCTCGGCGGGCTTCTCCTCCGCCACGCCGTCCTTGGCGTACTGCTCCAACTCCAACGACAGGGAGCGGAACACCGCCTTCTCGTGGTCGACCGTCCTGATGTCGCAGAGCGACCGCACCACGAAGGGCCACGTGGGCGGCGATGCCGGGTCGGCGGCGGGCAGCGGGTCGATGAACGACTCCTGCACCAGCAGGCCCTCGTCACCGATCGGGCCGATCCGGGCGGTCGCGCTCGACGGGTCGAGGAGGCCGCAAGCGTTGACGTACTGGTACTGGCCGATGCAGTAGGTGCCCGAGCACCCTGCCTCGTCGGCCACGTCACCGCCGGACCGTCCGCCCGACCGCTCCTCACCACCGCCGCTCAAGGTCAACCAGGCCGTGACCCCGGTGGCCGCCAGCACCACCACCACTGCCAGGACCACCCACACCGCCCTGCTCTTGCGCTGCGGAGGCACAGGCGGTGGCAACGCCGGTCCAGCCGGGTAGGCGGGCCAGGGTTGCGCTCCGCGACCCGGCTCCGGGACTTCCGGGCCACCCTGCGGCGGTGACGACATGTGCGGCACTAGATCCACATCCGATCCCGGTGAGAAGCGACTCGCAGTCCACCCGCACTCCACCCGTTCCACCGACGGCGGCCGTTCCACGAGCTCCGGCGTTTTCGACGGTCCGAGCCGGTCACGGGTTCCCGCACCGCCACAGCTCGGCAACGAGGCGGCAGTCGGCGAGGCCCACCGCTGCGTTGCGTGCTGATCGCGCTGTTCGCGGTGCCGAGGAAGTCCGGTCGCGGGCCGGCAGACCTGGACGACGCCGGTCGGCCGCTGATACCCCACGAGTCGGTGCGTTCGCGTAGCGGAGTAGCTACGCGGAGTGTTCGCGAGTGCGGTATGACGAAGGTAATTTTGATTTATTCCAGACAAGGTGGCTAGGGTCGTCGCGTGACACCCGACTTCGAGGCGCAGCTGCGAGCGGTCTCGCTGCGTGTGACCCGGCCCCGGTTGGCCGTGCTCGCCGCACTGCGCGACCACCCGCACGTCGACACCGAGACGGTGATCACGCTGGTCCGGGCTGACCAACCGACGGTGTCCCACCAAGCCGTCTACGACGTGCTGCGGGCACTGACCGACGCCGGCCTGGTTCGCCGCATCCAGCCGGCCGGCGCAACGGCCCGCTACGAGTCCCGGGTGGGCGACAACCACCACCACGTCGTGTGCCGTTCCTGCGGCGCGATCACGGATGTCGACTGCGCCGTCGGCCACAGCCCTTGCCTCACCGCCTCGGACGACGGCGGCTACGTCGTCGACGAGGCCGAGGTCGTCTTCTGGGGCACCTGCCCCGACTGCTCGACCCAGAACACCGCCAATGATCCGCCCGCTGGAAGGAAGTAAATTGAGCGACTTCGGGAAGACGCCCCCCTCAAGCGCACCGGGCGTGGACCAGAAGGCCGCGGTCGGCTGCCCGGTCGCGCACGACTCCGTGACCGCGCACGGCAGCGAGAGCGAGAACCCGGCGATCGACTCGCCGACCCCGAGGACGGGCGGCCGTCCGCGCACGAACCGGGATTGGTGGCCCAACCAGCTCGACCTCTCCGGGTTGAGCTCCCACTCGACGAAGAGCAACCCGCTGGGCGCGAACTTCAGCTACGCCGCCGAGTTCGCCAAGCTCGACGTCGACGCCGTCAAGCGCGACATCACCGAGGTGCTCACCACCTCGCAGGACTGGTGGCCCGCCGACTTCGGCCACTACGGCGGCCTGATGATCCGGATGAGCTGGCACGCCGCGGGCACCTACCGCATCCACGACGGCCGCGGTGGCGCGGGCGACGGCGGTCAGCGCTTCGCACCGCTCAACAGCTGGCCCGACAACGCCAACCTGGACAAGGCACGCCGACTGCTGTGGCCGGTCAAGCAGAAGTACGGCCAGAAGATCTCGTGGGCCGACCTGCTCGTGCTCGCCGGCAACGTCGCCCTCGAGTCGATGGGCTTCAAGACCTTCGGCTTCGGCTTCGGCCGCGAGGACGTCTGGGAGCCGGAGGAGATCTTCTGGGGCCCGGAGGACTCCTGGCTGGGTGACTCGCGCTACGTCGGCGAGTCGGAGATGGCGCCCGAGGTCGGCGCGGCCGAGATGGGCCTGATCTACGTCAACCCCGAGGGCCCCCGCGGCAACGCGGACCCGCTCTCGGCGGCGCACTTCATCCGGGAGACCTTCGGCCGGATGGCGATGAACGACGAGGAGACCGTGGCCCTCATCGCGGGCGGCCACACCTTCGGCAAGACCCACGGCGCCGGCGTCTCCGACGGCCACGTCGGTGCCGAGCCCGAGGGCGCGCCGCTGGAGGCGCAGGGCCTGGGCTGGCTGAGCACCTACGGCAGCGGCAAGGGCGGTGACACGATCACCAGCGGTCTCGAGGTGACGTGGACCGACAAGCCGACGCAGTGGAGCAACCGGTTCTTCGAGATCCTCTTCGGCTACGAGTGGGAGCTCACCACGAGCCCCGGTGGCGCCAAGCAGTGGGTCGCCAAGGACGCCGAGGCGATCATCCCGGACGCGCACGACCCGGCCGTGAAGCACAAGCCGACGATGCTGACGACGGACCTGTCGCTGCGCGTCGACCCGGCGTACGAGAAGATCTCGCGCCGCTTCCTGGAGCACCCCGACGAGTTCGCGCTGGCGTTCGCCAAGGCCTGGTACAAGCTGCTGCACCGCGACATGGGCCCGGTCAGCCGCTACCTCGGTCCGTGGGTGCCCGAGGCCCAGCTGTGGCAGGACCCGGTGCCGGCCGTCGACCACGACCTCGTGGGCGAGGCCGACATCGCCGCGCTCAAGGCGAAGGTCCTCGACTCCGGGCTCACCACCGCCCAGCTGGTCAGCACCGCGTGGGCGTCGGCCGCGAGCTTCCGCTCCACCGACAAGCGCGGCGGGGCGAACGGCGCCCGCATCCGCCTCGAGCCCCAGCGCAACTGGGAGGTCAACCAGCCGGAGCAGCTCGCGAAGGTGCTGGAGGTCCTGGAGGGCGTGCAGCGCGAGTTCAACGAGGCGGGCGGCGCGAAGATCTCGCTCGCCGACCTGATCGTGCTGGCCGGCTCGGCCGCGGTCGAGAAGGCGGCGCGCGACGCCGGCGTCGAGGTGACCGTGCCGTTCCGCGCGGGCCGCACCGACGCCGACCAGGAGCAGACCGACGTCGAGTCGTTCAAGGTCCTGGAGCCGCGCGCCGACGGGTTCCGCAACTACCTGCGTGCCGGTGAGAAGCTCCAGCCCGAGGTTCTGCTGGTCGAGCGCGCGTACATGCTCGACCTGACGGCGCCGGAGATGACCGTCCTCGTCGGCGGTCTGCGGTCCCTGGAGGCCAACCACGGCGGCAGCCGGCACGGTGTCCTCACCGACCGGCCCGGCGTGCTCACCAACGACTTCTTCGCCAACCTCCTCTCGCCGGGCACCCGGTGGACGGCGTCGGAGTCCGACGAGAACGTGTACGAGATCCGGGACGGGGCCACCGACGCCCTGAAGTGGACCGCCACCGCGGTCGACCTGGTGTTCGGCTCCAACTCACAGCTGCGCGCCCTCGCCGAGGTCTACGCCGGCGAAGACGCCCGCGAGAAGTTCGTGGCCGACTTCGTGGCGGCGTGGACCAAGGTCATGGAACTGGACCGGTTCGACCTCTCCTGATCCGGCTGCACCCAACGAGCCCGGCCGATCCACCAGTGATCGGCCGGGCTCGCGCGCGTGAACGTCACGGTTCGCGCCGTCCACCGTTCGGCGTCTGTCGTCCGCCGTCTGTCGTCCCGCCGTCCGCCGTCCGCCGTCAGAGGAGCGACGACAGCACGTGCTCCTCGGTGACCACCAGGCCCGTGGTGGCCATGGTCCGGGCCAGGTCGGGATCCCACGAGGCCTCTTCGGGCCGGCTGTTCAACGTCGGCAGGTCGACACTGCGGGCGATCAGCGTGGTGACAGCCTCGCGGTAGTCGTTCGCCGACATGCGCCACGCCGTGCCGCCGGTCCACGCGAGGATCTCGTTGGTCGCGCGGATGCCGTCCGGCGTGAAGTCGTTGTGGCAGCGGACTTCTTTGCCCTTGAGGTGGTGCTTGGCCTGTGCGGTGAGCCCGGTCGGGAGCACCATCAACGGGCCGGGCACGCCTGATTCGAGCAGGCGTGGGCTGCGGACGACGGTGATCTCCGGGGTTTCGAGGGTGTCGTTCAGCGTCAGGTAGCCCTGGGAGGTCAGCACCGGGTCGCTGTAGGCGTCGCTGAGGATTCCCGCCTGTTCCCAGGTCGTGCCCATGAGTTCGAGCGCCTTGCCCACGATGCGGGTGAGCGGCCGTCCGTCGTCGAGGTCGTTGCCGGCCAAGGCGAACCGGGTCGTCGTCGGCCCGAGCTTGCCGAGCACCCCGGCGGCCTGGTTGGCGAGCATCGGCAACGCGGGCTGCGGGATCTTGCCGTACCGGCGGACGTGCGCGATCCACGGCGCGGCCCACGGTTCGTGCAGCAGGTTGTGCTCGCGCAGTGCGAACTTCAGCACGGCGTCGGCGGTCGACGCTTCCTCGGTCGTGGACATGCCGATCGGCTTGCCGTGCAACGCTTCCAGGACCTCGGTCAGCGTGCTGCCGTGCGCGCGGACGTGTTCGTCCAGGCGTGCCAGGGAGATCTGCCGGCGGGCCGGGTGCGCGACCGGCTTGCGCAGCAGTTCGCTGAGCGCCGCGGCGGTCTTCTCGTCCTCGACGCGGATGCTGAACGCGGACCGACCGCCGCCTTCCAGGGTCTCGCGGGCCAGCCGCCACAACTCGGCGAGTTCAGGTTGGTCCAGGTGCACCGCCCAAGCCTAGTTTCGCGATTCGGACCACGCACAGGTCGACCCCGCGGTCCGGACGCGCCGCCCCCTGGAGGTGGCGCGGCAGCCGTCGTTCCCGGACGCCGCCCTCAGCGTCGTCACGGAGAGTTGACGAAATGACGTTCCGGGCGGGTCAGGTCACTCGATAGTGATGCGGTGAAGGGCTTGTAAGGCTCCTCGGATGCGCCGTAACTTGCCGGTACGAGACCCACCCCAGATGGCCGATCTTGATACACCTGAAAGGGCTAAGAGGTCAGTCTGCTGACGGTCCCCTCCCCCGCGGACCCGAAGGAGCGAACACATGCTGGACGAGATCACCGGTGCCGAGACCGCGCACGACCGCCTCGCCGAGGAGGACGTGGAGTTCTGCTCCATCGCAGGGCCGATCGACATCGGCACGGTGTCGGCGTTCCGGACCCGCATGGCGGCCCGACTCGACAGCGCCCCGCCGGCGCTCGTGATGGACCTGACCGGGGTGACGTTCGTCGGCGCCACCGGCGTCGCCGCGCTGATCGCCGCGAACGCACGGGCCGAGCAGCTGGGCACGTTCTTCGCCATCGTGGCCGACAGCCGCCGGGTGCTGCGACCGCTGCAGGTCACCGGGGTGGACCGCCGGCTGTCGGTCTACCCGACGTTGACCGAGGCGGCCTGCGCGGTCGAGCGCGGTGTGTCGCGGATTCCGGCGCAGCGGACCGCCGGCTGACCAGGCCCGCCCGAAGTCAGAGAGCTTTGGCGGAGCGGCCGAGCAGGACCGCCGAGACCAGGAAGAACAAGCCACCGAGGACGGCGTAGCCGGCCAGGTTGACCAGTGACGCGTCGGGCTGCGCGGCTTGCAGCACGAAGGACGTCCCGGCGACCGCGGAGATCGCCCCGCTGATGATCATCGGCGATTGGCCGCCCAGCGCGCGGCGGCTGACGCCGACGAAGAGCTGGACGAGGCCCGCTACGACCGCCCAAGCTCCCCACACGCGCAAGACCTCCGGGATACCGGACGTGGCAGCGACGGCGAGGCCGATGCCGGCGAGCCCACTGATCGCGATGTTCACGTACAGGCCCGACGCGGGCTTGGCGCCCGGCGACGAGCGCACGTCGACGAGCGCGGCGACGACGTCGAACAAGGGGTACAGCACGAGCAGCGTGACGCTGATCGGCCCGAGTTCGGACGCGGTCGTGAACAGCAGGCCGGCCCAGACGAGGGCGAAGCCGAAACGGGCGAAGTACAGGCGTCGTAGCGCGGGTGCGTTGGTGCTGGAAGCGGCGACGGTGCTGGTACCCACGGGAGCTCCTTCGGGTGCAGGTGAGGAGAACGTTCGTTCTTGTCTCAGCCGAGACTGTCAGCACCTCGCCGTCACGTCAAGACTGAACGTTCTATCTGTTAGCATGCCGATGATGACGAACGTCCACGGTCAGGTCTCCGAAGCGCGGTCGCGGCTGCTCGCCACGGCGACCCGGATCTTCTACGCGGAGGGGATCCACTCCGTCGGCGTGGACCGGATCGTGGCCGAGGCGAAGGTCACCCGGGCCACGCTGTACCGGCACTTCCCCGGCAAGGACGACCTGATCGTCTGCTACCTGAGGGAAGCCGACCAGGCCATCCGGAACCAGGTGGACGCCATCATGGCCCGAGGGCTGCCGGACGCCGACGTCCTCCGGGCCATCGCCGGTTCCATCGCGGACGGCATCCGGTCACCCGGCTTCCGCGGCTGCGCCTTCCTCAACGCCGCGGCCGAGTACCCCGACCCGGCCCACCCCGTTCACCAAGCCGTCCTCGCGCACCGCGAGTGGTTCTCGCACACGATCACCGCGCTGCTGGCCCGCATCGGGGACGCACCGGCCGAACCCGCCGCCCGGCACGTCGTCATGTTGCGAGACGGAGCGATGGCTTCCGGCTGCCTGTCCGACCCCGAACCGATCTGCGAGACGTTCCTCCACGGAGTCGAAAGCCTGCTCCAGGTCCACGCTGCGGCCAAGTCCTCACCGGACACGGACACGGCACAGGCCTGACCCTGCCGGGATCACGCGCCGAGATCACGTGCCATGCGTGCACTCGACCTCGAAGTCGATCGAGCGCCAGGTGAACGGGGCGTCCCAGCCATCATCACCTCGCCGCCAGGCATCGAACGCCGTGTAGACCTTCTCCGGCGACACCGTCAGGGTCCGGTAGTGCTCAGACGGCGAACCCGCACGGTGTTCGAGCTGATAGATCCCATCCGGGCGTTGCCACACCTGAATGTAGGTGTGGTCCTGCTCCGCCGAGAGGACCAGGACGCCGTCCCTCGCCATGGCGAGCACGGCCGCCTCGATCCGGCTGCGGCCCGGGTTCTTCACACGCTTGAACCGACTGCCATCAAGGAACGTCGTGTCGTGCTTGGGCACCACACCTCCAAGGCATCCCACCCGACCGGACGGGTTCGACCGGCGGGCCGACTCGTGCAGTCAGGACCGGAGGGACTGAACCGCGACGAAGCGGTGCTCGACTCCAGACGAACTCCTCGACGGACAGCCCGTGGTCGTCACCGTCTGCCCATTCCAGCACATCCGACCTGAAACCGAGCAGCAGTCGCACGCCATGAATGGTCGCCCCGGTCGAACTCGCACGACAGTGGCGAAAGCCCCGGCAGAGTCAGTCGCGCAACGACTCGCACCCTGCAATACAGGTGCAGCACGCAACCGGCCGGATGTAACGTCGCAGCAATGGATCTGACCACAGTTGCTGTGCCTCATACGCTCACTCACCTGAAGCCACTGCTGCCCGCGCCCCCGGCTCGCATCCTCGAGGTGGGCTGCGGTCGTGGTGCCTTAGCTTCCGCTCTGGCGGACCTGGGCTACGAGGTTACCGGCGTGGACCGCAACGCAGAGGTGGCCGCTGCAGCGAGGACGCGCGGAGTGCCCGTCATCGAAGCCGACGTCTTGGACGTCTCCGGCGAGTACGACGTCGTACTGTTCACGCGCTCCCTGCACCACGCCGAGAACCTCGACGCCATCCTCACCCACGCCGCCACATTGCTCGCGCCGGGCGGCCAACTCATCATCGAGGAGTTCGCCTGGGAACGCGTGGACCACGCCGCCGCACATTTCGTCTACGACAACCGCGCGCTGCTGGTCGCAGCAGGTCTGCTGGATGCCGACCACCCCTCCGGTGACCTCCTCGACGCATGGATCGGTGGCCACGATTCGCTCCACCCGGGTTCCGCCATGCTCACCGCCCTGAGCCGCGTTGGTTCCGACCTGACCACGGTGGACACCAGCATCCTGTGGCGCCTGGTCGACGGACGCGGCGGTTCCTGGACCGAGCCCGCCACCCACGCCGCCGACGCCCTCAACACCATTCGCGAAGCCGAGGAACGCCGCATCGCGTGCGGAATGCTCCCCTCGGTAGGCCTGCTCGCCTCCGTCCGCCGATAACGCTCCCGAATCATCGGCTGTGAACCGCAATCTGCGGTGAAGTGGCCGGCGGCCGTACCGGAAAAGTCAAGGTCGATCGACAACAGTGATGTCGACGCCGACCGGACAATCCGTTGCAGCACAACAGACCGTTCCCCAGCGTGAATCGCCCGGTTCGACAGAACTCTGGCAGCGGCGGGTCAGGCCGTGGCGATACCGGCCGGTTTCCCTGGTGACGCGACTACTCGGCCGCCGCACACCGAGTCGGCGGTACCCTCCCACCCGTACCCTGCCGCATCGGAACGCGCGACGGGACCGGCGTGTTCGGGTTCGCCGCCGGCAACGGGTGGATGGAATGCCGCTGGAGCGAGCACGACCGCTGGCCCTTCGTCGAGTTCATTGAGAGGGCAACGACGAGATCACCCCCTGCCAGCGGGTGTGGTCGGGTCGTCCTCACCGAGACCACAACGCGAGGCGGACGTTGAGCGAGTACCAGTACTACGAGTTCGTCGCGGTCGACCAGCCGCTCGACGCGCAGGCCCAAACCGAGGTGCGCGAGCTGTCCACCCGCGCGGAGATCACCGCCACCAGCTTCGTCAACGAGTACCAGTGGGGCGACTTCAGTGGCGACCCGTGCCGGCTGGTGGAACGCCATTACGACGCGCACCTCTACCTCGCCGACTGGGGAACCCGGCGCCTCATGCTGCGCCTGCCGCGCACTCTGCTCGACCTGGACGCAGTCGAGCCCTACCTCGTCGACGAGCAGGTCGAGGCCTGGACGACGGACACCCACCTCATCCTCGACCTGCACAACCACGACGAGACCGCCGACTGGGACTACGAGCCGCAGGGAGCACTGTCCGCCATCACCGACGTCCGGAACGAACTCGCCGCCGGCGACCACCGCGCGCTGTACCTGGCATGGCTCGCCGCGTACGGCACCTGGGAACGCGACGAGGAAGCGTTCGACCGCGACGCCGACGACGACCGGGAACCGCCCGTGCCCACCGGACTGCGCACACTCACCGCCGCGCAGCGCGCGCTGGCCGACCTCCTCCGCCTCGACGACGACCTGCTCGCAGTCGCCGCCGAAGCGAGCCCACCGCACGACAAGACCACCGACGACCTCGAACAGCTCGCGACCTGGGTGACGGCACTGCCCGAAGTCGAAAAGGACCACCTGCTGCTGCGCGTCATCCAGAACCAGACCGCGACCGTCCGGACGGAACTGCTGCGCCGGTTCCGCAACAGCACCACCCCACCCACCCCCACGCTGCCGCAGCGCACCGTGGGCGAACTCCTGGACGAGACAGCGCGGAGGCGCGCCGAACGGCAGCAGCGGGAAGAGTCCGAGCGCACCGACAAGAACGCCCGCCGCTAGCAAGATCGAGCCCTCGCCCGCCTCGTTGCCCGTCTGACACACGTGAACCCATGACCAAGGCGACCCTCCCGTCCCGACGGCGGGACACCAACCACCCGCTGACCGCTGCGCAGAACCGTCACCAAGGCACTCCACCCCGACCTCGGAATCAGCTACGACGCCCGCTCCAGCTCATCCAGCCGGTTCACGAGCACCGTCTCACCGAACCGCACGGCCAGGGCGCGCAGCGTCCCGACATCGACGCCGCCCACGTCGAGCTGGCGGGCGACCTGCTCGATCCGCGGCCACACCCGCCCGACATCGAACCGCGAGCGCGAGCGCAGTAGCGAACGTGCCCGACCAAGCAGCGCCCGTTGCCGCAGCCACTGGGTCCTCCTGCGTAACGGGCCGCACCCTAGCTTCAGCTGCACGTGCACCGAGCCGGGTGCGTTGCTCCGATCATCTCGCCGATCGCGTTGTCGGACACGCCGGAGAACCCGGACACGACGACGTCGACCTCGTTCATCAACGCCTGGTCGATCCGGCCGGACTGCACCAGTTCCTTGTGCTCGACCGACACGGTTACGGTCGAAAGGTGTTGCAGCGGTGCAGCGCTACTCGTTGATGAGCTGCTCGCGCAGGATGTCCGCGTGTCCGCAGTGCTGAGCGAGCTCACGCAGCACGTGGAGGTACACCCAGCGCAGCGGGAGTGGGCCGCGTCGGTTGCCACGAACCGTGTCGTCCAGCCCCAACGACGACGTCGCCTGACGGGATGCCTCGCATGCGGCGTGGTGTGCTTGCCTGACGGTGACGATGGTGTCGTCGTCATCGAGGATGAACGACTCGTCCGGAGTCGCGGGGATGCCGATCTCGGCGCGTGAGCGGCAGGTGATGGCTTCGTCGAACCAGACCTTCTCCACGAAGGTCGCATGCTTCACCAAGCCCAGCAACGTGGTCCGGGAGGGCACCAGCGATCGGCGCACCTGCTCCTCGGTGAGCCCGTCCAAGCATCGGTTGAGCGCACCGCGGTGCTCGTCGAGGAACGCCTCGAACTGGGCCCGAACCGGCTGATCGATGACGTCCGCGGTGGACGCCGCAGGGTGTGCAGACATGTGCCCAGCATCCCAGACCGTCTCCCAGGGCACGACCGGATGACAGGATTCGAGTCTGCGCCCCTTGACCTTCAACGGTGGAGACGCCGAATCAGCAGGCCGTGACGGTGCAGTTGGAGGCACATCGGCGCACCTCGACCCTGTTGTCACACCTTGACTTTTCCCATTCCCCTCGCGGCGCGTTCTCGGCTCGCAGCAATCGCCATGCCGAGGTATTTCCGGCGCAGGGCCTCAAGCTCGTCGAGTCTCATGCGAACGACTCCTGTCGCCTGCCGACATCAAGCGACGGCCAGTCGATGCGTGGCGGAGATCAAGATGGCGCACCGTCACCATGACCGGTCGGGAACGAGCCTGGCCATGCGGTCCACGTGCTCGTCGTCAAGTGGCCTCAGGTGCGCAAGTGCGTTTCGCGCATCCCGCAGGCAGAACAGCAGCTCCCTGTCCGACCGCGACAACCTGACCCGGGAGGTCGATACCGCCCACGCCATCATCCCGAGTTCCAGGGTGATACGACCGTTCGCCTCCACCCCCTCGGGCGCGCCGCCGCGGACATCACGGCCCAGTTCGGCGAGTACGGCTGTGCTCGCCCTTGAGCGGACCGTCTCCTCAAGCCGTGCGCGCCAACCGTCGATGAGCGGCATCAATGCCCGGTTGTGCCCCCGCCACACGAGGTTGTCCAGGTCCACCAACGAATCGATCGCCCCGCGGACTGCGGGACTGATCCGGAGCTGCCCATCCCAGAGTTCCAGGGAGCCGGCGCTCCACGCGGATCTCAGCTCTTCGGTCGGTCGCTCTCCACTGCCGCGGAGCCGCCGGGGAACACCCGCTGCGAGGTCGTCCTCCGCGTGCGCGAAGGCGGCTATCTGCTCGCGGAGCGTCCCCCGACGACCATCCCATGATGACGCCAGCCCTTCTGCAAGCGCCAGATCGGGGCCGGATACCTCGACGATCACCTCCGCCGTCACCAGTTCCCGCACGTCGATCCGGTGCGGGTGGCCCCGCCCGGTCCTCCGGCCTCGGGCAGCTGTGGTGACGACCGCCGTGTCGAGACGGCCGCACACGCTCCACCACCAGTGCGCCCTGGTAGTCACCGGATCAACCTTGTCCAACAGCCGGGCCGGCAGATCTCCGAGCCTGGCCGCGACGAGCACGCGTGTGCGGTCGTCGGGCGGAACACCATGCTCCTTCGAGAAGGCGGTCAACCTGGTGAACACCGAGGCAACGTCGTCCGGATCGTTTTCCGCCCAGGCACGCACGACGACGACTTTCCGCCGCAGCCAGTCCGACGAAGTGAGCACGGCGAGCGGGTCGTCAACTTCACCGGATGGGTCCTCGAACACGAGCAGCAGGCGCTCCGACACGGAGGACGTGCTCTCCAACGTCGTGACCGAAGCGGTGTGGAACGACTCGTCCCAGTCGAACACCCCGAACCTGCTTCGCGCCCAGGCGGGCAGCTGTTCCTCGGCCGGCCCCGTGGCCTGGACCTCTGCCCGCTGCCCACTCGTCCTGCGCACCTCCGGTTGGGGCACCCGCACGCTGTCGACCCGACGCTCGATGAGATCGACGAGCTCGTCGGCGACGCCGCGGTCCACCAGGTCGTCCGGCAGGAGCCAGATGCAGCTCCACCCGCTGTTCAAGTCCTCCGACAGCACGTCCAAGTGCCGGCGAGGTCCTGGCAGCAAGCCGAAGTCCGAGCGGCCGCTCTTCACGACTTCTCGCGGACCGTGGTGATGCAGCGGTGCACGACCCGGTCGAGCATGATGCCGTCCGCGCTTTCGTCGAGCACTCCCCAGTCGACCAGGTCGTCCAGCAGCTCGATTGCTCTTCCCAGGTCGAGTTCGAGCATCACGGCCACGTCGGCCGTCGAGATCACCTCGCCCGGGTCGAGGTAGTCGACCCACGGCCCGATGCGCGTGATGAGCGCCTGGTCGACCCCGGCCCGGTCGAGGAAGTTCCGCGCCCAAACCAGGTCCGTGGACCACTGCACGACCCGCCCCAACGCCTGCGCCTGAGTAGCACCCCGCACCACCACCCAGGCGATGACGTCCTCCACCAGCTCCGTCCAGCCGCCGGTCGCCTCGATCAGCCGGACCCGTGAGCCCAACACGTCGAACGGGCACTCCGGCCAGCTGCGCAGGCTGCCCGCCGTCCACCGTGACGGTCGCACGAGCTCCACGCCCTCCGCCACGCCGACCTCCCGCGCAACCGAGGGGTCGATCACCAGCACGGAAGCCAGTCGGTCCTTGGCCAGCCGCTCCTTGACCTTGAAGATCTCGGCCACCGTCCGATCACGCAGGTCCGCCACCATGACGGTGGGCCTCTTGCGACGCGCGGCCGTCGTCACCGCCTTCGCGATGTCGGCCACCGACGTGTGCACCTCGACCCGGCTACCACGCATCTCCGCGTAGTCCTTCAACGCTGCAGGCACACGGTCCACGCCGAGGGCATCGGTGCCGGTGACGACCGAGGCAGCGCCGACCGCCGCGAGCTCGAACAGTTGGCCGTCGGTGAGCGGACTGCGCCTCTGGACGCCCTGCGCGCTGAGCAGCAGCCTGCGCGCGTCACGCGGGTTGTATTCGTAGGGCAGGTCGAACGCCGTTTCCCGGAGTTCCAGCTCGAGGCTCGCCTTGGTGCCCAGCATGTTCACCACGTTGGGACTCCGCACGGCGTACCTGCTCTGGCCGGACAGCCGGATGAGCAAGCCAAGGCCGACCATCTCGTCCAGGTAGATGCTGACCTGCGAGGCGGTGAGGTCCTCGAACCCGGCCGGCCAGTGCTCGCGGGCCTCCTGCAGGAGCTTCTCCGGACCGTAATCGGTGCTGAACCTGTCCTTCAGGCTCAGCAGCGCGATGACGAGGGTGAGAACGCGGTACCGGTCTTCGAGGTTGATCGTGATGCGGAGACGTTCGGCGATGCGGGCGCGTACCCGGTCGCTGCCGACCACCGCCTCGACATCGCTCTCCCTGATCGGCACCGGCAACGCCTGGGCGTGCGACACGCGGTTGTGCAGCGTCCGCACGAGCTCTTCACAGAAGATCTGGATGAGGCTGGCTTGATAGTTGGTAGCCGAGAGCAAGCGCCACACGAGTTCGGGTCGCTCGAAGCTGTAGCCCAGCGCGGCGAGGGGCGCCACGACGAGCCTGCGCGCATCGACCTGGTCCAACGGACCGACCAGGATGTCGGGGCCTCCGTGGACCAGCGGCACGTTGGACAGGTGCCCGAATCGCTGCACCTGGTGCAGGCCGGCGAACACGACCTTGAACCGCCGGTCCGTCGATTCCATCAGTTCCTTCAGGCGCAGCACGTTGGGGAAGTGCGCTACGCCGCCTGCGGTGGGCGTCCCGCGTGAATCCGCGGTGAGGAACGCATCGGCCTCGTCGGCCAGCAGGAGCAACCGGCGGCCGGAGTGTTGGTCGAGCCACGTCCGCACCTGGTTCACCACGACGTCGGCGGGGGCATCCTGGGAAACCCGGTCGGAGAGCACGCTCGCCTTCTTCAGTTCCAACACGAGTTCGCGCCAGATCCGGCTGGCGGGCTCCGCCTCCCCGATGCCGCGGCCCTTCAGATCGAGGTAGACGGCGAACCGGTACTCACCATCGTTGAACGTCGCCTCGACCCGGCGCAGCAGTGCCGACTTGCCGAGTTGGCGACCGCCGTAGATGAACAGCCCGCCGTTCGGGTCGATGACCTCCGCCATCTCCCGAACCCGGCCGACGAACACCTCCGGAGGCACCAGTCCCGCGACGAACGGCGTGTACGGGTTCAGCGCCGTCCACGGCAGGGTGATGCGCTGGGTGGCACGCCAGGAACCTGGTGCGTTCGCCGCGACCCATCCGATCACCGCGGGGTCGATGACCAGTGCCTGGACCGGGCTCCGAGTGGCTTCGGCTGCCAACCCCCGCCTGGACTGCAGGTCCATCGTGTGCAGGTAGAGGACGACGTTCGCGCGTCCGGCGTCCTCGGGACCGAGCACGTCGAGAACCGATCGGCGTCCCCTGTGCTCCTCGACCACCACGGTCACGGTGTAGTTGCTCGCGGCCGATCCCAAAGTCGAGATGTACGAGCCGTCGGACGGCGTGCCCTGCACCCTGAACTTGCGGAATCCGCGCCGGGCGCCGCGGTTGATCTCCTGTGGACGGGTGGCGGGCTGGAGGCCGAGCGTCCGCAGGATGTCGCGGACGGCGTTCGCCCATCGGTCCCCGCTCAGGCCGTCGTGGTTCTTCAGCGATTCCCACGCTTGCACACCTGTGTTCGCCAGCGGGGTGAGCGCCGCTCCGCTCGCCGCCAGCTCGGACCAGGCGAACGCTCCGGCGCGCGTTCCCTCGTGCTGGCGGGCAACCATCTCGGCGAAGCTCTTGACGTCCTCGGCCGCCTCCTGCACATGCTCCGGCAGCGGCTTGCCCGCCCGGATGAACGCGATGAACTCCGCCGCGGTGACGGTGTCCCCGTCATCGAGCAGGGAAACGATCCGATCATGGTCGTCGGCCTGGACGTGCAGTGTCGCGATCTCGCTGCGAAGGTCCTCGACCCGGGAGCGGTGCTTCGCGTCCAGTTCCTCCGCGAGCTGCGCCAGGCTCGCCGCCGCATCGTCGAACGCGCCGTCGTCCACCGTGGCCAGTGCTTCCAGCTTTCCCGCGACGGCAGTCTCGTCCTCGAGGTCGAGGAGGTTCTGGGTGCGGATGCGTGCGAAGAGGTCACGCGCCCTGTTGAGGGCCGCGTGATGGAGCTTCGTGCACGACCGGGTGCCGTCTTCCAGGATCTCGCGGAGCGGACCCACCGGCTGATCGACGGCCCAGAACCCCTCCCCCGCCAGCTCGACCAGCCGACGCGCGCTGCGGAGGTCCCCGCGCTGGCAGTAGGCGGAGACCGCCCGTTCGAGGTCCGGCTCGCGGGTCAGCTCCGCCAACACCACGGGCGTCCGCAGGTCCTCCGGGTTGGGGCGCCCCCAGGTGTCCCTGGGAAGGTCCGGCAGCACCAGCAGGACATCGGGGCTCGGTTCGGACAGGCTGAACGAGGTTTCCCCACCGCCCACAGCGGCGTATCCGGCGCGGATCGTCTCGTTGGGCCGTTGCAACCACCGGCGGAACAGTGCCATGGCCACACCGGACATGCCCGACGGCGGCTCGGCGGATTCGACATCCGCCAGCGCCCGCGACAGCCGTGTCGCAACGGCCTGGTCTTCCGATTGGGTGGCGGTCAAGCGCCTGCACACCGCGTCGGCCTCGATCAGGATCGTCCGCACTTCCTCGATCGCACGGACCAAGGTCCGGAGCGCAACGGCCACGATGGGCTCTCGTGCCTGTTTCGGTGTGCGCATGGCGGCATCGGCGGACTCGATCATCGCGTCAATCGCTCCCGGCGCGTTCATCGCCGCGAGCGCGGAGCCGACTTCTTGGCCGTCCCCTGTACCTTCGGACCACTCCGCCACCACTGCCAGCGCGGTGGCCAAAGGCTGGCCTGTGATCATCAACCGCTGCAACACCCGGGTCGCACGCTGGTAGCTGTTCTTGCGACGGGGCAGTTCCTCGGCCATGTCACGGGCCCGACGGCCCAGCTCCGTACGTGCCTCGTGCGCGTCGTTCTCCTGGAGGAGCCCACCCAAGCCGTCGTCGATGCGGAAGCCACGGCGAACGGCGTCGATCGTCGTGTCGATCAGCGCAGCCCAACGAGCCGGGAGCACCAGTTCCGGCCGCAGCTGGGTCAGCGTGGGGAGGCCCCATCCCGCGATCAGGCCGGCGCGCAGGGCGGCCGTGGTGGCAAGCGCTGCAGCGTCGGCATCACCGGCCAGCTCCTGTGCGTCAAGCTCAAGACCTGCCAACACCGCAGTGGCGTCCGCGTTGTTGTTGATCCCGTACGCGGCTGCGGCGAACCGCAGCACGGCGCTGCGTCGATTGGGCTCGCCGGACATCGCGGTCACCCAGTACGCCTCGACAAGCCTGCCGCTGCCGGCCAGCTCCACCGCGAGCGGCGGTTTCCCCTCCTCCCATGGGAATCCGATCGCCAGGTCGTCGCTGTCCGGCGAGGTCACCGTTTCCGTGGTGTCCACTGCCTCTATCGGCGGCGGGGCCACGGCTTCCGCAGACCGCGGCTCTTGCTCTGACGCCGGCTCGCCGAAGTGCCCGGCAGTTGTCGCGACCGGTTCCGGGAGTCGCTCGGTTTCGACCAACGGCAACTCGGCGGTGGCCCGCAGCCGCTCGATGTCAGCCTCCACCGCACGCGCCGCGTCCTGCAAAGACTCTCGGGCGTTGCCGGGTACCGATTTGACGAGCTCTTCGAGTTCGCCGAGTTGCTTACGCAGTTCGGCGATGCGTGCGACGGCGGCAGCCTGTTCGGTGGTCTGCCTGGAGGTCTCTTCTTCCTCCTTCCGCGCCAGCTCCTCAGCGCGAAACTGCACCAGCAATGCGCCGGCACTGTCGAAGTCCGCGCTCTCGGCCTTTCCGGTCACGTCGGCGAGGGCTTGGAAGAAGGCCGAGCGCTGCTGACGGTACTCGGCCAACGATCTGTCGATCTCACCATCCATTTCGCCGCCGATGACAATGTCATCCGCTACAGCGCGAAGAAGGACGGCCAATCGAGAGGCAGAGTCGCGAATGACTACGAGGTCGTTCTCAATGGCGTCCACCGCAGCCGAACAGAGTTCCGGATCCACCTTCGGAACGATCGATGCCACGCCCGCAGTCATGTCGCTCCCAAGTGCCAGTGCCGGATTCCCTCGGCGCTCCAACGCCTCAACCAACGCTGGTACAGGTGAACGTCCGGCGTCTTGGAGAGCCGCCTCGAGATCGCTCCGGTGCCGCAACGCCAGGGCTGTCGCCGGCACGTCGCCCAACAGCAGACCGAACAGCACCAACCGGCCGAATGGACTGCCGAGAGCGATCAGCATCCGGCGCAGTTGGTCGAGGTCGGGGTCGCCGACTGTCTCCGGCTCGAACTTGCAGTGGGCGCTCAACACGCGGGCTCCGACCGACAACCCGCCGACCGCAAGGCGCGTCAACTGGTGCGACGACATCTTGGCCGCGTGGGCACGCGCGGCCCGCAACTCGCGCCGGACCGGTGGCCGAGGGTCCTTGGTCGGCGGGGGCATCTGCGCGGCGTGCCTGAGCTGATCACACACAGCGAGCAGGGCGCCAAAGTCAGAGTCGCTAAGCGCCGTCAGCCACTTGCGCAGCTCGGTAGGAACATCGACTGTCACGGAGCGATGTCTTACCCCATCGCGAACGACCCACGAACGAGTGAACATGCCGCCACTCTGGAGTGAACCGATATCTCACTCGAATGGCTTAGCGCACATGACTGAACGCGCAATTTTGCGGTCTCCATCCGCATCGACGCAGGTACGATCGGTGATCACGACGGCATCCGACGAGTAGACGCAGAATCTTCTGTTCATCCAGGACGCCCCGACCCACCGGGATGGCGAGCACGCAAACCGGTCGGACTCGCACGGTTTTTGCGGTATTCCGCCTCGCATACAACTGCCCGCAGCCGGCTACAGGCCTCGACGACCAAGTCCGGCGACAATCCGCGTCCTGACCCGCGATAAACGGGGACAATCCACTTGGAAGTCAGCTCGCACGGGACGATGACCAAGCGCCGATGAGGAGATCCGACTTGAACGTTCGCCCCCTGGCCGCGGCGGCGGTGCTCGCACTGACCGCCGGCCTACTGGTCGCCACGCCCGCACAGGCGGAGGCATCCGTTACCTTCACCCCGCAAACGATCCTGGCCCCTGGCCTCCCATCGGGTGGCGGGGTCGACCAGAACGTCACTCCCGTGGGCACGATCTCGCTGGACATGACCGCCACGCAGACCGCGTACGTGGTCTCGAAGATGCGGGTCAACAACGCCACCATCCGCAGCCTCTTCGACAACGAGGTCGTC
>NZ_JNXC01000028.1 GCF_000716595.1 Saccharothrix sp. NRRL B-16314 | reverse complement strand
GTGCTGGGTGCCCGGCCGCTGCGTCGCACGATCCAGCGCGAGATCGAGGACCAGCTGTCGGAGAAGATCCTGTTCGGCGAGATCACCGCCGGCCAGATCGCCGTGGTCGACGTCGACGAGTCCGTTGTGGACGAGGAGACGTTCACCTTCACCGGTCGCGCGGCGTCCACCGTGGAGCTCGTGCCCGCGGTCGAGTGAGATACCCACCGGCGCCCGCCATCCGATCGGATGACGGGCGCTTCGCCCTGCCCGGACGAAGGTGCGCGCCGCTTGGATCGCCGCCGAATGATCCTGGACAACGGCTATAGAAACTTATAGTGTTCTGGTCCTGTGGCTGGTCCCCCCACATCCTTCGAAGCGGGACGGACTCTGGAGGTAGTGCAGTGAGCAACCCCCGGGAGACATACGAGTCGCTGAACCTCGAACCCAAGCCGATCCGGCCGCACATCCTCGCGGCGGCGACCGTGGTCTTCGGCGACGACTACTACTCGGGCCGGCGGGAGACGATCAACCTGTCGGGCTTCGTGCAGCTGAACAAGTGGCCCATGCCGGGCTTCGAGCACCGGGTGGACTCGAAGGGGTACGCCGAGTTCGACACCGAGCTCATCAGCGCACCCGAGGTCGGCATCAAGGGCTTCAGCTACGAGCTGGACGACCGCATCCAGGTGCTGTCCAACCCGTTCCTGCCGAACACCGGCCACGTGCGCCAGATCGTGCCGGGCAAGAACTTCCCGGCCGAGTTCTACATCCGCCGGTTCGGCATCCTGGAGACCAGCACGCTGCGCCTCGCGCACCGCAACGTGATCGACATCCACGGTGTGGTGGACAGCGTGCCGCCGTTCAAGAAGCCGCTCACCGGTCCGTACCTGGGCAAGCCGCGCGGCGACGGCCCGTTCGACGTCGTCCAGGCGCCGAACGTGGTCCGCGGCACGACCCTGCCCGAGGCGTGGTACCCGGCCGACGACGAGAACCAGCCGGTCGGTCTCACGCCGACGGTGTTCTTCGCCGCCAGCGCCGGCCCGTGCATGTCCATGCTGGTCGACCCCTCCATGATCATGCAGGTGTCGCTGGAGGGCCGGATCGAGGTCGAGGTCAACGGCAAGACCGTCAGCATCGACCTGGCCGGTGACCACAAGAAGGCCGCCGGCACGGAGATGCTGCTGTTCGGCCCCGAGAAGCACACCGAGGGCAACGGCGTGCTGGCCCAGATGGCGCGGCTCGCCGTCGTCGGGCACAGCCCCGAGCTCGGCGGTCGGGTCATGCTGCGGGCGAGCTGGCCGCGGGTGTCCGGCGGCACGCTGGGCCAGGGCACCGAGGACAGCCTCAGCCGGGTGAAGTTCCCGGGTGACCTGCACCTCGACGCCGAGTTCGAGCTGGTGACGCCGAGCGCCACGCTCTACGCGGCCAACCCGGTGCACGTCAGCGGCAAGCTGAAGGACATGGAGGCCACCGGCACCGAGCTGTCCATGAGCGGCGCCGACGCCCCGATGGTGAACACGTCCGACGAGGTGAAGGCCCGCCTGACGGGTGTCCAGCTGGTCATGCGCGACGCGTTCGTCGGCGAGACGGCGGCCGTCAACATCTGAGACCGCTTGACAGTACGACCCGGAACTCGCTTTAGTTGAGTTTGACATAGCGTCCGTTGCGGGACAGGCCCACCGTTCCTCCCGAACGACCTCGTTCGGGAGGAACGCCTTTTCGGGGAAGGCGCCCATGGACCAACGGCTTCTGTTGATGCACCAGGTGATGCTCGCGGACCGCCCCCGGCTGGACGCCTACGACCGGGCGCTGGCGTCGGTGGTCACGGCGGGCGACGTGGTGGCCGACGTCGGCGCCGGCACCCTGGTGTTGTCCATGCTGGCCCTGAAGCACGGCGCCGACCACGTCTACGCCATCGAGGCGGACCCGGCGATGGCCGCGGTCGCGGAGCGGATCGTCGCGGACAACGGCCTGCGCCACCGCGTCACCCTCGTGCAGGGCGACGCGCGCACGGTCCGGCTGCCGCAGCCGGTCGACGTGATCGTGTCCGAGATGATGGGCAACCTCGGGCCGGAGGAGCAGATGGTGGAGGTGCTCGGTTCCGTGGCCCGGCGCAACCTGCGGCCCGGCGGCGCGATCGTGCCGCGCCGGCTCACCACCCACCTCGCCGCCATCGAGTTCGACGAGGAGGGCTGGGGTATGTGGGGCGACGTCGTGCCCGGCTACCGCTTCGACTCGGTGCAGGAGTTCGTCGAGCCGCAGCCGCAGCTGCACTTCTTCCAGCGGGAGCCCAAGTTCCTCACCGACCCCGTGCAGCTGTCCGACGACCCGATCGCGCCCGCGTCGACCAGCAGACCGCGCCGCGAGCTGCGGCTGCCGGTGCGCCGGGACGGCTGCCTCCAGGCCGTCATGGGCTACTTCACCGCCGAACTCGCCGAGGGCGAGCCGCTGTCGAACTACCCGTCGTACCCCGGCTGCAACTGGGCGGTCTGGGTGTGGCCGCTGCGGTACACGGCGGTGGCGGCGGGTGACGAGCTCCGGGTGACGGTGGACGTGCCGCGCGGGCGCGGGCAGGTGCGCGACGCCACCGCCTGGCGGCTGGACTGCGGCATGGTCAGGGGGCGGTGATGCCCTTCTCGGCCGGCACCGTGCGCGACATCCCCGTCCGCGCGCTGAAGCTGTGCGGCCTGACGTGGACGGGGGAGTTCCTGCTGTTCTCCGAGGCGGTGTCCAACCAGATCATGGCGCTGGACCCGTACAGCGGCCAGGTCGAGCACCGCATCCCGTGCCCCGAGGTGCGCACCGACCTGACCACCATGGGCGGGCACCTGGTGCAGGTCGTCGGCGACCGGCGGGCGCTGCTGGTGATCGACCCCGACACGGCCCTGCCGATCAGGGAGATCCCGAACCCGCGGCCGGGGAACCTGCTGAGCGGGCTGGAGGCCACCCGGCAGGGCGTCTGGATGGGGTACGAGGACCTGCGGCGGATCGACCTGCGCGGGTACGGGGACTTCGAGCTGCTGGACAGCATCGCGGTGTCCGGGCGGCCGGCGGGCGTGACGGTGTCGGACAGCTACTTGGTGTACGCCGACCACGCCACGTCGACCATCAACGTGGTGGACATCGAGGAACGCCGTGAGATGGCGTCCTTCTCGGTCGCGGGCAACCCGACCGGCATCACCTGGGACGGCACGCGGATCTGGTACTGCGACTACGCGACGTTGCAGCTGCGGGCCATCGAGGTGCCCGGAGTCGACAAGACCTGACCAGGGAGGGGAATGCCCGTGACGCTCGTGCGCACGAGCCGCGAGGACGATCCACCCGGGACGGTCGCGCTGGTGCTGCGGGCGGCCCGCGTCCTGCTGCTCACCGCCGCGGTGCTGGTGCCGGTCGGACTGGTCGGGCTCCTGGTGGCGGTGTCGCGGGGGCGTGCGGCGGCCCAACGACTGGCGTGGCCGCGGCTGGTGGCGTTGCTGATGCGGCTGGGGCCGACCTTCGTCAAGGCGGGGCAGGTGCTCGGCACCCGGCGCGACCTGCTGCCGCCGGCGCTGTGCGACGAGCTGGCGACGTTGCAGGACTCCGTGACGCCGTTGACGGCGGCGCAGACGCGGGAGGCGTTGGCCGACGTGTACGGCGCGGAGCTGGACGCAGTGTTCGCGGAGGTGGACTACGAGCCGGTGGCGAGCGGCAGCGTCGCGTGCGTCTACAAGGCGCGGTTGACGTCTGGTCGCGAGGTGGCGCTGAAGCTGCGGCGACCCGGGATCGAGCGGGTGATGCGGCAGGACCTCGACCTGATGCGGCGTGGCGCGGCGCTGGCGGCCAGGTTGCCGCTGTTCCGCGGGATCCCGGTGATGCCGGTGGTCGTCAGCATGTGCGACGCGGTGTTCGGGCAGCTGGACTTCGAGCGGGAGGCGGCGAGCCTGGACCGACTGCGCGCGGACCTCTCCGTCGTGCCGCGGGTGTGGGTGCCGAAGGTGATGCCGGCGGCGTGCCGGCCGCGGTGCATCGTCATGGAGTTCATCCACGACCTGGACATCGACGCGCCGTCCCGGTGCTCGGAAGCCTCCCGGCGGAAGTTCGCCTCGTCCGGGCTCACCGCGATCTACGAGATGCTGTTCGTGAACGGGTTCGTGCACTGCGACATGCACCCCGGCAACCTGTACTTCACCGAGTCCGCCCAGGTGGTGGTGCTCGACGCGGGGTTCAGCGTGCAGCTGAGCGAGCGGCTGCGGCTGCTGTTCGCCGACTTCTTCATGAACATGGCCATCGGTGACGGCGACAAGTGCGCCGCGATCGTGGTGGAGAGCTCCGCCGAGGTGCGGCCGGACGCGGACGTGGCCGGGTTCCTGGCCCGGATGGCGGACCTGGTGCGACGCAGCCACGGGTTGCCGGCGCGGGAGTTCAGCCTGATCGCGTTCGCCACCGAGATGTTCGACCTCCAGCGGCGGCACGGCATCCACGCGGCGCCCGAGCTGATCTTCCCGCTGCTGTCCCTGCTGGTGATCGAGGGCACCATCCGCGACCTGGACCCGGACGTCGACTTCCAGGCCCTCGCCCGCCCGGTCCTGATGAAGGGCCGCTTCGGCTCCCGCTGAAGCGGCCCTGAGACCGGTCAAGACGGCTTGGACACCGCGTAAGGTGCTGCGGGTCCCGAACATGTACACACCGCGAGGACCCATGGCCGACCGTCACCTGATCGACGTCCACGTCCTCCTCGTGCACGACGACCGCTTGCTGCTCACCCTCCGCCGTGACACCAACCCGGCCTTCGACGGCCTGTGGCACCTGCCCTCCGGCAAGCTCGACGCGGGCGAGTCCGTCCTCCACGCCGCCGCCCGCGAGGCCGAGGAAGAGGTCGGCGTCCGCATCGACCCCGCCGCCCTGCGCCTGGTCCACACCCTGCACGTCAGCGGCTCCGGCCTCGAACCACGCCTCGGCCTCTTCTTCGAAACCCGCGACTGGACCGGCACCCCCGCCAACCGCGAACCCGACAAGTGCTCGGCCGTGCGCTGGTTCCCCCTCGACGCCCTCCCCGACCGGCTCATCGACTACCCGGCCGCAGGAATCCGCGCCTACCGCACCGGCACCCCCTTCGGCACCCGAGGCTGGACCCGCTGACCAGCCACGCCCTGAACCCGACCCACCAGACCCGTCGACCCCTGCGCCCTGGTCGGCTGAACGCGCAGAGCCCGGTCATGTCCAGCGATCGCCGTGCAGCACGTCGTCCAGTCGGATCGCCTTGAAGCGGCGGGCGGCGAAGTCGCAGTACCAGAGGCTGTAGCCGTCCCACGCCATGCCCGTGGGCCGGCCCTCGACCCGCGCCGTGCCGACGATCAGCCCCGTCGTGGTGTCCACGGCGCGCACCAGACCGGTCTCGAACTCGGCGTACACGACCGTACGGTTGACGCACGTCAGACCGGACGGCGTGCCCACGATCGGCATCTCCCGCTGCACGGTCATCGTCTCGAAGTCCCGCAGTTGCAGCACCGCCGGCTCGCGCAGGCACATCCACATCCCGGCCGCGGTCATCTCGATGCCGCACAGCCTGCCGCTCGACGGCTCCACGGGCTTGGTGCCGACGACCTCACCCGACTCCGGGTCGACCAGCACGATCCGCTTGGGCCTGCCGCCCACCTGGCACAGCAGCCCGTCGTGGTACGTCAGGTCCGCGCGGACCCGGGAGCACTCCAGCTCCCGCTCCACGTCGCCGTACCGGGGGTCTACCGCCCAGATCCGCCCGGCGTCCTGGTCCGAGTGCCACAGCAGCCCACCCGACCAGGTCAGGCCGCACATGTACGCCCCCGGCGACGGCAGCGAGCGCACCACCGGGATGGTTGCGGGTGCGGTGGTCACGGCGCCTCCTCCAGCCACAGGTTCGACAGGTCGAACCACCGGTCGATGGTGGGCATCGGGATGGCGTTGCGGACCCGCTTGCCCTTCAGGTGCGGGATGGTGGGCGCGTGCTCCAGGATCGGCACGATCGCCGCGTCCCGCATCACCTGCACGTCGATCTCGTGCCACGCCCGGTACGCCCGCTCGTGGTCGGTGGTCGCCAGCGCTTCCTCGATCAGCCGGTCCACCTCGGGGTTGCTGTAGCACCCGTAGTTGCTGGTGCCCCGGTTCCGGTTGGTCTGGAACATCGGCTGGAGGAACGAACGCCCGTTGTCGCCGAACCAGTCGGGCGTCCACGACGGCGCGCTCAGGTCCCAGCTGCCCGCCTCGGCGTGCGCCGGGTCCTGGAGGTACGCGTAGTAGTGGGAGTGCCCCAGCGGCAGGAAGTCGACGGTGATCCCGGCCCGCTCCAGGTCGCGGGCGAGGGACTTGGCCACGTCGGGGTTGGCGTCCACGTCGCGGTGCAGGATGGTCAGCGTCAGGCCGTCGGGGTAACCCGCTTCGGCCAGCAGCCGGCGGCACTCGTCCGGGTCGCCGCGGTCGCCCGGCGTCGGGTACAGGTCGAACGGGACGTACCCGTCGTTGCCCGGTGGGATCGCCGACCGCGCGGGCCTCATGACCGTGCCCGCCGCGAGCTTGTCGTAGATGTCGAGGATCGCCATCTTGTCCATCGCGTGCGCCAGCGCCCGCCGCACCTCCGGCCGGGCCAGTGCGCCGCCGTTGTTCGGGCTCGCGGTGTTGAACACGACGTACGGGTTGAGCGCGTAGCCGAGGTCGTTGCCGGGATCGGTGGGGTTGGCGTCGTACGGCTCGGTGACCGGTGACGCCCACGACAGGTCGGCCTCGTCCGCGATGATCTTCCGGCCGACCGCGACCGGGTCGGCGTGCTCCATGGTGACCTCGACCGCGTCGACGTGCTGGTTCCGCACGCCGTCCGTCGCCTTGTCCCAGAACGGGTTGCGCTCCATCCGCAGGAACTTGCCGTGGTCGTAGTCCACCAGCCGGTACGGGCCGTTGGAGCGCACCTGGCGGCGGAAGTCGGGCCCGTCGGGCACCAACGAGTCGTACTCCACCGGCGCCGCCGACGCGAACGGCATCGACAGGATGTTCAGGAAGTCCGAGGCGGGCTTGACCAGCTCGAACACCAGCGTCCGGTCGTCGAGCGCGCGGATGCCCTCGATCTCGTGCGCGTTCTGGAACGCCGCCAGCTCGGCCGGTGTCGCGTCGGGGTGCGGCACGGCCTCCGCGTAGGCGGCGGCGAACTCCGCCATGCCCCGGATGGTGCTGGTGAAGTACCGGATCGCGCCCGCGCCGCAGACGGGGTTGCACATCCGCTTGAAGCCGCGGATGAAGTCGTGCGCGGTCACCTCTCGCGGCGGCGTCGTGTCCCACAGCACGCCGGGGCGCAGCCGGATCGTGTAGGTCAGGTGGTTCACCGTCAGCCCGGTGTTGTACGTGGTCGGCACCTCCACCGCCACGTCCGGCACCGGCGTGATCGCGCGCCAGTCCTTCAGGTCCTTGACCGCCGGGTAGGTGAACAGCTGCCGGGCGAACAGCCGGATGATCTGGTGGCCGAGGGCGTAGTAGGCCGACGCCGGGTCGACGTGGTCCATGCTGCCGGGCCCGTAGAGCCGAAGGGTGCCACCCCGCGAAGGGCCGTCCTGTCGCGGCTCGCTGCTGCTCATCTGCTCGTGACCTCCGGGGTAGGGTCGGTCAGGACATCTCGTCCGCGAGTTGGACCATGATCTTCAACGTGCGGTCGACCTCGTCGTGGTGGTTGAACAGGTGGGTGCAGATCCGGGCCGCGTAGTGGATGTGCGGCGAGCCGGGCACCTCGAACTCGACCCACCTGATCCAGATGCCGTGCGCGCTCTCCAGGCGGTCCACGAACGCCATGATCTTGTTGATGTTCCACGCGTCCTCGGGCGCGCGGAACGGCTTGAACGCCACCAGCGGCGCGTGCAGGTTCGCGTCGGACAGCGGCGAGTACAGCGCCGACTCGCCGAAGTGCTCGACCACCCGCTGCTTGGTGTACCAGCCCAGCTCCAGCACGCGCTCCTCGATGCGGCGGCGGCCGATCCGGTTCCAGAGGTCGCAGGCGTCGGCGAGCGCGGCGGCACGGCCGATGTTCGCGCTGCCGGCGCTCTGGAGGTAGTCGCCCATGTTGCACGTCTCGACGGATGTCCTGGTGCGCTTGGGCATCTCGCCCAGCAGCGGGTACCAGGTGGAGATGACGGGCCAGAACGTGGGCAGCGGCAGCGGGTTGTGCTCGGGGAACACCTTGTTGCGCGCGTACAGCAGACCGGTGCCGAGCGGGCCGCACTGGAACTTCGAGCCGGACCCCGTCATGAAGTCGACGCCGAGCGCCCGCAGGTCCGCCTCCAGCATGCCGGGCAGCAGCGCGCCGTCGACCACGGTGGTGATGCCGTGCCGCTGGGCCAGGTCGCACAGCGCGCGGACGGGCATCCTGGTGCCGGTGTAGAGGGTGATCGCGGCGAACGCCATCACCTTCGTGCGCGGCGTGATGGCCGCCTCGAACAGGGCGACGATCTCCTCGGCGGTGATGTCCGGCCCGGACGGCAGCGTGATGATGGTGATCCGGACGCCGAAGCGGTTGTGCGCGAGGTTGAGGTTCGACAGCAGGCTGAAGCACTCGTGCGAGGTGGTGAGCACCTCGTCGTCCGGCCCGAAGTCCAGCCCCGCGACGATGCGGGCGATCGCCTCGGTGGAGTTGTGGCAGATGGCCAGTTCGTCCTGGTCCACCCCGAAGTCCGCGGCGATCCTCGCCCGGTACTCCGGGTAGAGCGTCGGCGGGTAGATGTTGGCCAGGCTGCCGGTCCACTCCCGGGTCACCCGCTCGTAGGTGTCGATGACCTCGTGCGGCGTCGCGCCGACCGTGCCGGTGTTCAGGTGGGTGGTCGCGGGGTCGAGGGGGAAGAGTTCCCGGATCTGCTCCCAGGACGCGGTGGCGAGGCTGGACTCGGTGCTGGAGGCCACGGTCGATCCCTCCGTGCGACAGCGCGGACCCCCATGAAGCTATATGAACTTCAACTGGATTTGGAAGGGGCCGTACGGGTGCCCCGGTCGGCGCGGGCGTAGTCGTTGCCCGCGTACCAGTCGCCGCGACCGCCGGGCAGCAGGTCGAGCACGTTCCACACCGGACTCAGCAGGTCGATGGCGCGTTCGGAGCCGTCGAAGTGGTTGGCGGGCAACGAGTAGAAGTGCCGCACGGTGTCGCCCTCCTTGCGCAGCACGCTCACCATCGGGCGTTGGGCGCCGTCGGGGTGCTCGGCGTTCATGTCCGCGTTGAACGTCGTGCCGTGGCTGGACAGGATGCGCAGGCCGTCCCAGTTCCGCACGCGTGCCCAGGCGCGGAGCTTGTCGAGGGGTGCCTTGCCGATCACGACGAACGCCGTGTGCTGCGCCAGGTGTGCGGTGACGCCGCGGAACCCGTCCACCCACAGCGAGCACATCGGACAGGCCTCGTCGGCGTCCGGCGCGAACATCAGGTGGTAGGTGAACAAGGTGTCGTGCTCGCCGAACAGGTCGCGCAGCGGTGTCCGGACCGGGCCGTCCGGACCGTCCTCGGCCAGTTCGTACTCGGCGAGCACCGGTCCGGGCGGCATCGCCCGACGGGCCTCGGCGACCGCCTCGACCTGGTCCCGCAGCGCGCGCTCGGCCTTGGCCAGTTCGACCCTGGCGGCCTGGTGCTCCGAACTGGCGCCCGCCGGCCAGAACGGTGGCAGGGCCTTGTCCTCGATACCGCTCATCGCGTCGAACCCTCCTGCGGCGTCGAAAAGGCGGCCGACCCGGCACCGACCGCCGTCATGGAGTGGAAGAGCAGCCGAAGGGTTGCACAACGCTCAGTGGCCCACAACTCGAAGGCGCCGGGTGTCGCGTCAGGCCGGTTCGTCCGCGCCCGGTTCGTCCGCGCCCTGTTCACGCAGCCAGTACGCGGCTGCTTCACGGACCTCCTCCGCGTCGTCCGCCGACGCCTCGCGGACCACGTCGGCAAGATGGCGGGAATCCTTCTGCCACCACAGCGACGACAGGATCGCGAGGCGCCGCACCGACGCGTCCGGGTCCTGCCGGATCACCTGACCGAGCAGCGGCAACACCTTCCGGCCGACGTGCGGACCGAGCCGGCGTCGACCGAGGACGGACACGGCGTGCCGGCGGACGATGACGTGCGGCGAGCCCACCCCGACGACCGCCGCGTCCACCTCGTCCGCCGTGATCTCGCAGTCCCCGTGTCCGGGTCGGAGCCGCTCGTCCAGCGCCGGCACGAGCGCCGGCCACCGCTCGATGAAGTCCGCCAAGGGCCGGTAGTCCAGCGGTGGCGCGATGACCGCGTCGTCGCGGAAGCTGCTGTACGGCGCGGCGACGGCACCCACCACCACGTCCGCCGGCAGGCTTTCGACCTGGTCGAGGACGAGGTCGAGCCGGCCGAGGCGGGACAGCGCCACTCCGACCCACTCCCGGTTCGGCCCGCCGGTCCGGCTCAGCGCCTCGCCCAACGCCCGGACGACGCGGTCGTCCGGGCGGCCGATGTCCGCCAGCAGCTTCGCGGCCTGCCACGCGCGGTTCGGGGCGTCGAGCAGCGGGATCAGGGCGGGGAAGGCGGTCGGGCCGAGATCGCGCAGGGCCGCTTCGGCGGTGTCGGAGTCGATCGGACCGTCGAACGCCCCCAACAGGGGGACCAGGCTTGCCGCGCGCTCGGCGGGTGGGAGCGCGGCGAGGCCGGCCAGCGCGACCGATCGCTCCTCCAGCTCCGGGAAGTGGCGCCGCACCTCGTCGGCGGTCAGGACGCGCTTGACCAGCGCCTCGTGGTGTTCGTCGTCGAGGAGCAGCACCACGAAGTCCTCGTGGGTGGAGCTGTTCGCGCGAAGTGCCGCCCGTGCCCGCCGGCAGACGCGGACCAGCGTCGTCAGGTACCGGTCGAAGGTCGTCTCCCAGTGGGCGATCGTGCCGGAGCACGCCTCCGCGGTCAGCGCCTCCACCCAGCGCCCGGTCGAGTCGCCCGGCAGCCAGTCGTCGAGGTAGACGTCCCAGTCCGGGGCGCTCCAGCGCACCCTCGCCCGGCCCTCGGCGGGTTCCCGGTCCAACGCCTCGACGCTGTTCACCCCCAGGAACGGCAGCCTGATCGGGCCGTCTTCCTCCCGGTAGAGGTGATCGAGCACCGCCGCGTACCACCGCTCGCCGGGGTGGTCCTCCGCCGCCGAGACGACGGACCCCACCACGCCTTCGAAGAGGGTTTGCTCGAATTCGGCCCAGTCGAAGCTCACCGTCACGCGTTCATCGTGGCAGGCCGCCGCCGACCAGGTCGCGCGACAGGTCCTCGGGCAGGGTCGGGGTGCGCAGCAGCCGGTCGAACCGGTCGGCGACGGTCTCGTCCGCGGGCCGCGCCGACAGCCACTCGCCGACGAGTCGCCTGCCTTCGACGTAGCTGACCGAGTACGCGCGCCAGAGCGGGTCGGTCAGGAACCGGACCATGTGCTCGGCCCGCTGCTCCGGGACCAGCAGCCAGCGGCCCAGGTAGTCGGTCACCTGCTCGACCGGCGCGCCCCGGTCGTGCAGCATGATCGCCGCGTCCTGCCGCGCGCCCATCAGCTGCCACCACCACCGCATCACCGCCTCGACCCGCTCGCCGTCGACCTGGACGCCCTGCTCGGCCAGGACCTCCGACGTCCACGCGCCCCAGCCGTCACCGATCGAGGCCTCCAGCGCCAGTTCGGCCATGCCC
Organism: Saccharothrix sp. NRRL B-16314; assembly: GCF_000716595.1. Taxonomy (GTDB): domain Bacteria; phylum Actinomycetota; class Actinomycetes; order Mycobacteriales; family Pseudonocardiaceae; genus Actinosynnema. The sequence continues at coordinate 88,058 of NZ_JNXC01000028.1, read as the reverse complement.
TCTGCGACCAGGCACTGCGGCGTGTTGACCAGCACGAGCGCGTGCTCGCCGGCACCCCGTTCGGCGACCAGCCCGGCTTCTTTGAGGCAGTGCTCGGTGTGGTGGCCGGGGTAGGACTCGTGCGTGGCGAGGAGGGGGAGGGCGGCGAGGTTGCGCCCGGCCTGGCAGTCGAGCATCACCAGCGACCGGTAGCCGCCCAGGTAGCGGTTGAAAGCGTGCCACGGCTTGTCGTGCACGACCTCGTAGCGGACTTGCTCGCCGTCCGGCAGCCCGTGCCTGGCGCGGACCAGCGGGCGCAGCTCGTCGGACACCGCCTGTACCGCCCGTTGCAGGTGCTCGGGGCCGACGGTGTTGGCCTCGTGGAACCGTTCGAGCCGGGCGCGCAGGTCGCCCGTGCCGGGGAGCAGCGCGCGGATGCCGTCGTGCGCCTCGGCGTAGCGGTCCGGGTCGCCGAGTTCGGCCTCGACCTGGAAGTACGCGCGCACCTCGGTGTGGAACGGCACCAGCTCGCCGGCCATCCGCAGCGCGGCACACCGCATGGCCACGATGTGCGCGCGCAGGAACCGCTTGCGGTCCGGTGCCAGGTCGCCGTCCGCGACGCGGTCGAGGAGTCCGGTGGCCTCGCGGACGAGTTCCGCCGGTGTCGCGAGCGGTTCGTCGTCCACCTGCCCGCGCAGCGCCGGGTCGCCGAACCAGCAGTCGACGTAACCGTCCGCCAGCCGGCCGAGGCGCAGGCCGAGCCGCAGGTAGGCGAGTACTTCCGGCTCGTCCATCGACGCCTCCAGTTTGATATACGTTGCTGAACGTAATCTTCGCGACGGTGGGCGGCAAGTGACGGTGGGCGGCAAGTGTCGAGATCACCCGATTACATGCTTTAGGAACATATAACAACTGCTACGGTCGAGTCTGGATCTGGCGAGGCTGGGATCGAGCAGGGTGACGTCACGATCAGCTGGGGGCGTTAGTCGGTGTTCGAGGCGATGGTGGACCGGGTGCGGCACCCCGGTGCGCTGCGCGTCCGGCTCGACGGGGACTTCTGCCGCGACGTCGCGGACGTCCACGACCGGGCGCCGACCCTGGCGTTGGACGAGGAGCTGGCCCTGGGCTACGAAGTGCTGAAACGGGAGAGCCGAGCGCAGTTCGACCTGCTGGTGGGCGGTGGGCTGCGGGTCGAGCCGTGGCGCGGCGGCGGCCTGCCGTACCGGGACTCCACCGCGCTGCGCGAGGAGGTCCGGGAGACGCGGGTGCTCAAGCTGCACCTGACCGAGGACGGCCACGGGCCGGCCGGCGGCGCGTCGGACGACCACCCGCTGCGCGCGTTCTCGGGGATCGAGGTCGACGGCGTGCGGCTGTGCCACAACGACGTGTTCCGCGTGGTGCACGACGTGCTCGGGCACGTGGCGTTCGACAACGGGTTCGGGCCTCGCGGCGAGTTCAAGGCGGCGTACCTGCACATGCGGATGTACCCGGAGGCGGCGCACCCCGTGCTGTTCACCGAGCAGGTCGGCCAGATCTGCTGGTTCTTCTTCGGCCCGCACCTGCGTGACGCCACCGGTGCGCTGCGCGCGCCGGACGACCCGGCCTACGTGCCCGCCGACCGGCGGCCCTACCCGGAGCAGAAGGTGTTCGCGTTCGACCGGCACTACCTGGAGCGGTTCACCGCCCTGTTCACCATGGAGGAGGAACGATGAGCCAGGCGCGAGCGGCGACGTTGTCCCTGCGCGACGACTTCCCGCTGCTGAGCGGCGACGACGCGCCGGTGTACCTCGACAACGCCGCCACGACGCAGAAACCGCAGGTCGTCCTCGACGCGATCATGGACTACTACCGCACCGCGAACAGCAACGTCGGTCGCGGCCACCACCGGCTCGCGCTGGCCGCGACCGACCGGTACGAGAGCGCCAGGGCGGCGGTCCGACGCGCGATCGGCGCACGTGAGCCCGAAGAGGTCGTGTTCACCGCCAACACCACCGACGCGACCAACCTCGTCGCGGACGTCGTCGGCCGGCGGATCGTCGGCCGCCGCGACCAGGTCGTGGTCAGCGGGATGGAGCACAACAGCAACCTCCTGCCGTGGCGGCGGTTGTGCGACTCGGTCGGCGCGGAGCTGGTGGTCGTGCCGGTCGGCCCGGACGGGCGGGTCGCGCCGTCCGAGTTCGCCGCCGCGATGGGGCCGAGGGTGCGGATCGTCGCCCTGTCCCACGTGTCCAACGTGCTCGGCACCGTCAACCCCGTGCGGGAGCTGACCGCCGAGGCGCACCGCCACGGCGCGTTCGTCCTGGTCGACGGCGCGCAGGCGGTCGCGCACCTGCCGGTCGACGTGCGCGACCTGGACGTCGACTTCTACTGCTTCTCCGGTCACAAGGTGTACGGGCCGATGGGCGTGGGCGTGCTGTACGGCAAGCGGGAGCTGCTGGACGAGATGACGCCGTTCCGGGTGGGTGGCGGCACGGTCAAGGGCGTCAGCCACACCCAGCCGGTGCGGTACGTCCCCGGACCGGCGCGGTTCGAGGCGGGCACGCCCGACGTGGCCGGTGCGGTCGGGCTCGCGGCGGCCCTCGACTACCTGCTCGGCCTCGGCTGGCCCGCGCTCCGCGCGCACGACGAGAGCCTGGTCGCGGCCACGCTGGACGCGGTCGCCGACCTCGACCACGTGGACGTGGTGGGCGATCCGGGCGCGACGCCGTGCGGCATCGTCTCCCTGTCCGTGCGCGACATCCACCCCTACGACGTGGGCGGGCACCTGGACGCACACGGCATCGCGGTGCGCTGCGGCGTGCACTGCGCCAGCACGTTCCTCGACACCCTCGGCCTCGTCGGCACGGTCCGCCTGTCGTTCGCCGTCTACAACACGGTCGAGGAGATCGAACTCGTCCGCGCGGCGTTGAAGACGGTCGAACCCGGGCCCTGGACCGCCGAGCACCCCACCGAGCGCTTCCTCTGACCCGCGCCACGACCACGGAGGTCCCATGACTGCCACGGAGTTCGACCCCGTCCGGTTCAAGGAGCAGCAGCGGGTCAACTGGGACGCCATCAGTTCCGGGTGGCTGACCGTGGTCGAGACGTTCGAGCGCGGCGCGTCGGTGGTGACGGAGCGGCTGCTCGACCTCGCCGGGGTGGCGCCGGGCATGTCCGTGCTCGACGTCGGCACCGGGGTGGGCGAGCCCGCGCTGTCCGCCGCGGCCGTCGTCGGTCCGACCGGTCGGGTGGTCGGCGTCGACCTGTCGCCGCGGATGGTCGAGCTCGCCCGCCACCGGGCCACCGGGTTCGACAACGCGGAGTTCCTGGTGGGCGACGTCGAATCGCTCGACCTGGTCGGCGGTGGCTTCGACGTCGTGCTCAGCCGGTGGGGGCTGATGTTCGCGCCGGACCGCCGGGCGGCCTTCCGGTCGCTGGCCGCCGCGCTCCGGCCGGGCGGTGTCCTCGCCGCGTCCACGTGGGGTCCGCCGGAGACCGCGCCGATGATGTCGCTCGGCTTCGGCGTGCTGGCCCGGCGGCTGGAACTCGCCCCGCCACCGCCCGGGACGCCCGGTCCGTTCAGCATGTCCGACGCGGACGCGCTGGTGGCGGAGGTCGCCGCGGCCGGGTTCACCGACGTGTCGGTCACGGCGGTCGACGTCCCCTTCGTGCTCAACTCCTCCGAGGCTTACGCGGTGTTCAGCAAGGCCGTCCTGCCACCGGGGCTGCGGCAGCTGGTGCGCGAGCGGCTGGGCGCCGAGGACGATCCCTCGCTCTGGGCGGAGGTCGGCGCGGCGGTGGCCGGGCGGCAGGGGCCGGACGGTCGGGTCGAGCTGCCCAGCAGGGCGCTGTGCCTGCGGGCGACCGCTCCGATCGCGTAACCTTCCGGGTGATCCACACCCCCGCGCACGTCCTGCGCCGAACGGGGTGATCGCGCGGGAAGGTGACCCCTACGTGAGCTATGCGGCCGAGATCAGTCGCGCCAACCCGTCCTGCTTCGTGTTCCTGGTCGACCAGTCGGCGTCGATGACCGACCCGATCGGTGGCGGCGGTGGACAGCGCAAGGCGGACGTGGTCGCCGACGCGATCAACCGGCTGCTGGCCGAGCTGAGCGTGAAGTGCGCGAAGGAAGAGGGCGTCCGCGACTACTTCCACGTCGCGGTCATCGGGTACGGGTACACGGTCGGCTCCGCGTTCACGGGTCCGCTCGCGGGGCGCGACCTCGTGCCGCTCAGCCAGGTCGCGGAGAAGCCCGCGCGGGTGGAGAAGCGGAGCAAGAAGGTGCCCGACGGCGCGGGCGGGCTGGTGGAGACGACCACCCGGTTCCCGGTGTGGGTCGACCCGGTCGCGAACGGCGCGACGCCGATGTGCCAGGCGCTGGCGCGGGCCGAGTCGCTGGTGTCGGAGTGGGTGGCCCGGCACCCCGACTGCTTCCCGCCGATCGTGCTCAACCTGACCGACGGCGAGTCCACCGACGGCGACCCGGTCGGCCCCGCGTGGGCCGTGCAGACGCACGTGAGCGCGGACGGCGCGGCGCTCCTGTTCAACCTGCACGTTTCCGCCGCCAACGCCGTGCCGGTGACGTTCCCCGACACCGACGCGGCCCTCCCGGACGCCTACGCGCGCACCCTGTTCGGCATGTCCAGCCCCCTGCCGCCGCACATGCGGTTCTACGCGTTGCAGCAGGGCATGGCCGTCGGTGACACGGCCCGCGGCTTCGTCTACAACGCGGACATCACCTCGCTGGTCCAGTTCCTGGACATCGGAACGCGTGCGACGGACCTGCGCTGAGCAGCGCCATGGTCGTCTCTTCCCTCCGCGTGCCCAAGCACGGCAACACCCTGCCGGAGTGCGAGGACGCGGCGCACGTCCTGCCGGTCGACCCGGGGCTGGTGCTCGCGGCCGTGGCGGACGGCGCGTCGGAGAGCCTGCTCGCGGGTGAGTGGGCCGACCTGCTCGCGCGATCCGTCAACGACTCCGTGCTCGACGACGAGTGCGCGGTGCGGGACGCGGACCGGTTCGCGTCGGCGTTGGTGCTGGCGGGGGAGGCGTGGGACGGGTGGCTCGCCTCCTACGTGGCGCGGCGTGAGGCGGACGGTCGCCCGATCGCGTGGTACGAGGAGCCCAAGCTGGACCGCGGTCCGCACGCCACGGTGCTCGCCGCGCGGTTCGCCACCGAGGCGTCCGAGGCGTCCGGAAGTTCCGGGACGTCCTGGGACGCTGCGGCGCTGGGGGACAGCTGCCTGTTCCACGTCCGCGACGACCGGCTGGTGCGGGCGTTCCCGCTGGAGTCCGCCGACGCGTTCTCCAACTCGCCCGGTCTGGTCAACGCGTTCAACCGGGACCGGGAGCTGCTGGCGCGGCACGTGCGCACGGCGTCCGGTCGCGCGGAGCCGGGCGACCGGTTCTTCCTCTGCACCGACGCGCTGGCCGCGTGGTTCCTGGGTGCGGCCGACCGGGGTGACCGGCCGTGGCGTGAGCTGGGCGAGTTCACGCGGTCAGGTGATCTTGACGGGTTCTCGGGGTGGTTGGAAGGGCCGCGAGCGGAGGGGGTGATGCGGAATGACGACGTCACCGTCGTTCACGTGGACCTCGGATGACGAGCCCGCGCGCCCGTTCCCGTCCGGCGCGACCTACGTCGAGGCGCTGCAGAACACCGAGCTGTGCTTCCGCGGCACCGACCTCGCCGGAGCCGACGTCCGGGTCGACGCGCTGGGGCGGCCCCGTGCGATCTCAGGGAACTTCGCGAGCGTCTTCTCGCTGACGGTCGGCGGCGACCGGTACGCGATCAAGTGCTTCACCCGTGAAGCGCCGGAGCAGGCCACCCGGTACCGCGCCGTGGGCGAGCACCTGGCGCGCCTGGACGACGACTGGACGGTCGGCTTCGACTACGTCGGCCGCGGCATCATGGTGGACGGCGCGTGGTACCCGGTGCTGCGGATGGAGTGGGTCGAGGCCGTCAGCCTGATCCGCTGGGTCGACCGGAACGTCGACGACTCCGAGGCCGTCGCCGACGTCGCCGCGCGGTTCGCCCGGCTGGTCGCCGAACTGGCCGCGGCGGGGATCGGGCACGGCGACCTCCAGCACGGGAACCTGCTGATCACCGACGACGGTGCGGTGAAGCTGGTCGACTACGACGGCATGTACGTGCCCGCGCTCGCCGGGCTGCCCGCGGCCGAGACCGGGCACCGCAACTACCAGTCGCCGGACCGGACCGTGGCCGAGTTCGGGCCGGGGATCGACCGGTTCTCGTCGTGGGTCGTGTACCTGTCGCTGGTGGCGCTGGCCGTCGACCCGTCGCTGTGGCGGCAGTTGCGCGACGAGGACGCCGAGCACCTGCTGCTGGCCGAGTCGGACTTCACCGAGCCGGCGGGGTCGTTCCGGCTGGCCACCCTCACCGGCCATCCGGACGCGCGGCTGCGCGGGCTCGCCGTGCGGTTCCAGGAGATCCTGCTCCACCACCGTGCCGCGCCACCGCCGCTGGAACCACTCGGGCTGGTCGGCGGCGCGGCACCTGCGCCCAGCGCCCTGCCGTCGTGGATGGCGGACCGCGTCGAGCAGCACATGCCCGCACCGCCGCCCCTGGTGCGGTTCGCCGAGCGTTCGCGGGCTCAGGCCGTGACGGCGTGGGTGTTGTCGGCGCTGTTACCGCTCGGCGTGCCGGCGGCGATCTTCGTGGACGAGGCGGTGTTGGCGGTCGACGTGCTGGCGTGGACGGCGTTCACGGTGGCCGGCTACCGGGGCCGGCCCGAGCGCGTCCGAGCCCGTGCGGCGCGTGCCGAGCGCAAGCGGCTCCTGCGTGCCCGGCAGGACGCCGAGGCCGCCGTCACCCGGCTCGACGAGGGGACCGGGCTGATCATGCGGGCGGCCGAGGAGTCCAAGGTTGAGCAGGGCTACCGGCGGCGGGCCTTCCAGCAGCGGTACAACCTGCTCATCGGGTCGCACCAGCGGGCCGTGAAGCAGGACCTCGACGGGATCGACCGGGAGCGGCAGGCGTTGGCGGCGCGGCTGCACCTGGAGGAGCAGCGGCTGCTGGTGTCTCGGCAGAAGGAACACGTGCGCGCCGCCCTGTCGACCTTCTCCGTGCGGACCGTCGAAGGGCTGGAGCCGACGCTGGCCGCCAACCTCGCCGCGGTCGGCATCCGGACCGCCGCGGACTTCGTCGGCATCCGTTACGACACCTACGGGCCCCAGCGCGTGGCGGTCTTCGTCCTGGCCGACGGGCGGAGCGTGCGCGTCGCCGGGATCGACGAGGTGAGGGCCGGGCTCGTCGACCAGTGGCGTGAACAGCTGACCGCGCAGGCCACGAGCACCCGGCCGACGTCGTCCACGCCGGCGGAGTCGCAGGTGATCAGGGACCGGTTCGCCGCCGAGCGGACCGCGCTCGACGCCCGTTATCAGCAGGTGCTGGCGGGGGCCGAGACGACGATCCGCGAGCTGCGGGCGTCCCTGCGCGCCGAGGAGGCGGCGTTGGCCGAGGAGATGAAGACCGCCAACACCGCCACCGCCCGTGCGCGGGCCGGCCACGACCGTGCGGTGGCCGAGGCCGCCGTCGTCCTGGAACGCACCCGACAGGCCACTCGCGCCGCCATCGCGGAAGCCGCCACGTTCCAGCCCGTCACCTACCGCCGCTACCTCCGGTTCCTCCTCACCGGCCGGAGGTGATCGGTGGTCGGGTGGCTAGTCCCGGCGGCTGCGGAACGCGGCGCGGAGCTGGCTCCGGACCCGGCGGCCGGCCAGCTGGACCGGTTTGATCACCGAGGTGTGCACGTGGCGGGCGGGAGCGATGACGGCTGCGTGCCACGTGCGCCGGGCCAGCCGGGCCGTGGGGGCCAGCACGGTGTGGTGGAGCCACCTGGCCGGGGTGACGACCAGCGTGCGGGAAGCACGTTTCAGCAACCGCCACAGCGGCAGCGCCACGCGGCGACCGGCCCACCGGAAGGCGTCGCGGATCGCCCGGCCGACGACGGCCAACGCCCGGCCGAGCTGCACCAGCGCCCGCCCGACCTTGCGGAACGCCCACATCAGGGCGGAGCCGAACAGTCGGAGCAGCCACCACAGTCCCGCCCCGATCGCCTGCGCGGCCAGGACGACGACGTTCTCCCACACCCAGCGGAGGCCGGTGCCGAGTGCGTGCGTGGTGGGGACGACTGTGTTCGCCCACAGCCACTTGAGGCCGGTGCCGATCGCCTGTGCGGCCTGCACGACGACGTTCCGCCACACCCACCGCAGCCCGTGGCCGAGGGCGCGGGTGGTGCGCACGACCACCTCCCGCCACAGCCACCGGACCGGCATCACGACGAGCGTCCGCCGGCACCAGGCCAGCGGATCGAGCACCACTGCCCTCAACGCCCGGCCCGCCCACACCAACGCACGCCGCAGGTACGTGGCCGCCACGCGCAACCCACGCCCGATCGGCACGAGCAGCCGGCGCAGACCCCGCCCCGCCGGTCGCACCGCGAACCGGGACACCGCACCGAACCCCCGCCCAACACCCTTGCCCAGCGCCCTGGCACCACGCACCACCAGGTCGGCCGCCACCCGCAGGGACCTCCCGGCAGGCCTGAGCCCGTACCGCACGACGCCCCGACCGAACCCGCGCAGCCCGGCCCCGAGAGCCCGCAACGCCCGCCGCGACCCGCCACCCAGCCACCGCAGGAACGCCCCGAGCGGCCTGATCAAGTACCGCACCAGCCCCCGCCCGAGCGCCCGCAGCCGGGCACCGACAGGCACGAAAACCCGCCGCCACAGCAAGCGGGCCAGCGCGCTGCCGGCCTTCCGGGCCCGCCGAAGCCCACCCGCCAGCGGACGGAGCACCAGACGCCGTACGGTCCACCCGACCGCCTTGATCCACTCCCACGCCAGCCGCACCGGCACGACGATCAGCACGGCCACCACGCGTGCCACCCACACCGCCCAACGCGGCGGCTGCGGCTCTTGCTCGACGTCGTTGCCACTGGTCACGGCCAGTAGACGCACGACGCGTGGCGGCGGTGCCATCAGCACAGGTCACAACCAGGGCACGACCAGCGGCAGTACGATCGGACCGACAGCACGGGGGAGACGTGGTGCAAGACGACCATCCGGTGATCGAGGCAGCGGAAGCCGGTGACCTGGAGCGGCTGGCGGAACTGCTGGACGCCGAGCGCCGGTCGGTGAACACCAGGGGCTGGATGGGCATCACCCCGTTGATCGCGGCCACGTGGCAAGCCGATTCCGCGCCGGTGGTCCGGTTCCTGCTGGACCGCGGCGCCGACCCGCACGCCGTGCGGACGAGCGGGGACAGCGCCCTGCACTGGGCGGCCAGTGGTGATGTGGCCGGGTTGTTGGTCGACGCGTCGACCGACCTGGAAGCGCGGTACCTCGGTCGGACGCCGCTGCACGTCGCGATCCTCAAAGGCCACGTGGACGTGGTGCGGGTCCTCATCGCGGCAGGCGCGGACATCACCGCGCCCCATCACGGTTCCCCTCATCACGGCGTCCGGCCGCTCGACCTGGCGGACGACCCGCGGATCGCACGGCTGCTGATCGAAGCGGGCGCCCCGCCGTCGACCGGTCGTCCGAGCACGCCCCTGCACGTAGCGTGCCTGAGGGCAGCGGACCGGGCAGACGACCGGGCAGACGACCGGGCAGCGGACTGGGCCGAGGTGGCGGAACTGCTGCTCGACCACGGCGCCGACCCGGGCCTGCGCGACGAGTTCGGCGCCCTGCCGTCGGACCTGGTCGGTGAAGACCGACGCGACCTGCGGGACCGGTTGACCTCGGTGGTCGACGGCTCGGTGGACCTCACCCTCGAAGACGCGGCGGCGCGTCCGCAGGAGTACGTCGCGGTCCACCCGGACCGCCCGGAGGCGCTGACCGCCACGTTCTCCGGCACGGTGCTCGTGCGGTGGCGGTTGACGCCGTCGATCACCCCGGTCGAGCTGATCCGCGTGGGTGGCAGGAGCCCGATCCGAGGGCCGTACGGCACCGGCGGCGGCCGGTTGCTCGCCTTCGTCGACGGTGGTGCGGTGCGCCTGCGGGAGTGGGACGACCTGTCGCGGTCCCGACCCGTCCCCGTGCTGCCCGACGAGAGGCACGGGTACGACGAACCGGTGCTCTCACCCGACGGCCGACACCTCGCGGTCTCGGTGTCGTCGTCCGAGACCGTGCACCTCGTCGACCTCGACCGCGGCGTGATCACCGACGAGGTGGACGACCTCGGTGACTGGAGCGTGGTGCCGCGCTTCGCCCCCGACGGGCGGACGCTGGCCGTCGCCAACTCGATGCAGGGCTCGTGGTGGCTGACCATCCTCGACGTGGACGGGGGAACCCTCCGGCGACGCCGTGAACGGGTGGACGGGCCTCCCTCCGGCAACTTCGCCGAGATCATCGGCGACGTCGCGTTCACCCCGGACGGCCGCGGGTTCGCGACCTGGGTCCGACCGGACCACCGCCGCAGCGGGCCCAACGGCTACCGCGGCCTCGTCGCCCTGGCGTGGACGCACTCCGGCGAGTTCGCCTGGCGGCAGCGCGTCGACGACGACATCGCGGGCACACCGGGGGACGCCACCTCGGCGTCCCTGTGCTTCACGCCCGACGGCTCCTTGTTGGCGGTCGGGCTGGACAACTGCGTCCTGTGGCTGGACGCCGGAACCGGCGAGCCCGTCGGCAGGGAGGAGACCGGCGCGGTGGCCGCCTTGGCCGTCCACGACACCGTCGGTGTAATCGCCGCCACCCGACACGGGCTCCGTCGCCTCGATCCCACCGCCGCGACACCGGTCGAACGCGGGACCGCGGGCAAAGTCGTCGGCCGGCTGAAGAGGTGGATCAGCGCGTCCGATCGACTTCCTCGATCAAGTTGAGCAATCAATGAATTCGAAATCCGCAGATACCCGCGCCGGTCGAACCGGTCGCCGCGTCGACTGTCCAAATCGGCTGGACAACGTTCACGCGCCGCGCGGATACCGCCATCGCGCTCCACATCGGATGGCTATGTGCGGACATCGGGGAGAACTTTCGGCGGCAGACCGAAGTTCGGCCCTTGCCCTCGGCGCGGTCCGAAGGCATGGTGGGTTACGTACCTCACATCGTCGATTCGGTCGAACGCACCCGCGCGAAGCTGCCATCGGCTAACTCCCTTGGTGCGTCAGGCAACCAGCCGGGCAACCGGTCCGCCGGCCACCTCGGGACGATCCGGTTCCACCCTGCCACCCGACCTGCGGGATCGCACCGCGGGACCGGGTCCGTGAACGCCGCCGTCGCCGTCGGCATACAAGATCGACCGGGCCGCGCGGGCTGCCGATATCACAACCTGTTGTTGCCATAGAGGTATTTCATGGCGGCACTACGTGTTCTTGTCGGTCTCGCCGTTCTCGGCAATACTGCGTGCGCGTCCGTGTCTGGGGACATGCGAGATGCGTTACCGGGGGATCTGAGATGCGCTCATGTAGGCGGTCTCTTCCATGTGCGCTGTGCAAAGAGGACGTGGCATGAGAGCAGTCGAGAACCTGGCCGCCTTGTTGCGTCCGGGCGGGGAGGTGTAACCATGGCCACTGACAAGAAGATCGATCAGAAGGACGTCATCGGCGCGCTCCGGAGGTCGGTCAAGGAGACCGAACGCCTGCGGAGGCAGAACCAGGAGTTGCTCGACCAGGCGAGTGAGCCGCTGGCCATCGTCGGTATGAGCTGCCGGTTCCCCGGTGGGGTCAACTCGCCGGAAGAGCTGTGGGACCTCGTGGCGTCCGGTCGGGACGCCGTGACGGAGTTCCCCGGCGACCGCGGCTGGGAGCTGGACCGGCTCTACCACCCGGACCCCGACAACCACGGTACGGCGTACACCCGCGAGGGCGGGTTCGTGGACGGGGTCGGTGACTTCGACGCCGAGTTCTTCGGCATCACCCCGCGCGAGGCGCTGGCCATGGACCCGCAGCAGCGGATGCTGCTCCAGGAGACCTGGCGGGCCATGGAGGACTCGGGCATCGACCCGACGTCGTTGCGGGGCAGCGACACCGGTGTCTTCCTCGGCACGATGTACTCGGACTACCAGTACGTCGCCGGGACGAGCGACCGGCACGAGGAGATCGAGGGCTACCTCATGATCGCCTCGGCCGCCAGCGTCGCGTCCGGGCGCATCAGCTACACCTTCGGCTTCGAGGGCCCCGCGATCACCGTGGACACCGCGTGCTCCGCGTCGCTCGTCGCGATCGCCCTGGCCTGCAAGTCCCTGCGCTCGCGCGAGTGCTCGCTGGCGATCGCCGGCGGTGTCACGGTGTTGACCCGGCCGAACATCTTCACCGAGTTCAGCCGCCAGCGGGCGCTGTCGGCCGACGGCCGCTGCAAGGCGTACGGGTCCGCCGCGGACGGTGTCGGCTGGGGCGAGGGCTCCGGCCTGCTCATGCTGGAGCGCCTGTCGGACGCGCGCCGCAACGGCCACCGCATCCTCGGCCTGGTGCGCGGCACCGCGGTCAACCAGGACGGCGCGAGCAACGGCCTGACCGCGCCGAACGGCCCGTCGCAGGAGCGGGTGATCCGCGCGGCCCTGGCGAACGCGGGCCTGCGTCCGTCCGATGTGGACGCCGTGGAGGGCCACGGCACCGGCACGCCGCTCGGCGACCCGATCGAGGCCGAGGCGCTGCTGGCCACCTACGGCCGTGAGCGCGAGAACGGCCCGCTCTGGCTCGGGTCGGTGAAGTCCAACATCGGGCACACCCAGGCCGCCGCCGGTGTGGCCGGTGTGATCAAGATGGTGATGGCCATGCGGCACGGGACGATGGCGCCCACGCTGCACGCGGACGAGCCGTCGCCGCACGTGAACTGGGCCTCCGGTGACATCCGGCTGGTGACCGAGAAGCGCGAGTGGACCGCGGACGGCCGGCCGCGCCGCGCGGGTGTGTCGTCGTTCGGGATCAGCGGCACCAACGCGCACGTGATCCTGGAAGAGGCTCCCGCGCAGGAGCCCGCCGAGGTCGAGACCGAGCCCGCCCCGCCGGCCGTGGTGCCGGTGCTGGTGTCGGCGCGCAGCGTCGAGTCGCTGCGCGAGCAGGCCGACCGGTTGCGCGCGTTGCTGATCGCGCGCCCGGAGCTGTCCGTGCTGGACATGGCGTTCTCGTCGGCGACGGCGCGGGCGCAGCTGGAGCACCGCGCGGCCGTGGTGGCGACCGATCGCGGTGCGCTGCTGACCGGGCTGGGCGCGCTGTCCGTCGGTGATCCGGCGGACGGCGTAGTCGAGGGCCGTCCGGTCGGCGGTAAGGCCGTGTTCGTGTTCCCCGGTCAGGGTGCGCAGTGGGTGGGCATGGCGGTGGAGCTGATGGACTCCGCGCCGGTGTTCGCGGCCCGCATGGCCGAGTGCGGCGCGGCGCTGTCGTCCTTTGTGGACTGGAGCCTGGAGGACGTGCTCCGGGGTGTCGACGGTGCGCCGTCGTTCGAGCGCGTCGACGTCGTCCAGCCCGCTCTGTGGGCCGTGATGGTGTCGCTGGCGGCGTTGTGGCGGTCCTACGGCGTCGAGCCGTCGGCCGTGATCGGTCACTCGCAGGGTGAGATCGCCGCGGCGTGCGTCGCGGGCGGTCTGTCCCTTGAGGACGGTGCCAGGGTCGCCGCGCTGCGCAGTGGCCTGGTGCGGGACCGACTCGCCGGTCACGGCGGCATGATGTCGGTCTCGCTGCCGGTGGAACGCGTCGAAGAACTCCTCGTGTCCTACGAGGGTCGGGTGTCCGTCGCGGCGGTGAACGGTCCCGCCACGGTGGTGGTCGCCGGTGAGCCGGGCGCGCTGGACGAGCTGCTCGCGGCCTGCGAGCGGGACGGTGTCCGGGCGCGCAAGGTGGCCGTGGACTACGCGTCGCACTCCGCGCAGGTCGAGGCGATCGAGGCCGAGCTGCTGGACGTGCTGGCCCCGCTCGCGCCGAAGACCGGTGACGTGCCGTTCTACTCGACCGTCACGGGCGGGTTCATCGACACGAAGACCCTGGACGCCGAGTACTGGTACCGGAACCTGCGCGGCCGGGTCGGGTTCGAGCCCGCCGTCCGGGCGATGATCGCCAACGGCGCGGGCGGCTTCCTGGAGATGTCGCCGCACCCGGTGCTGACGATGGCGGTCGAGGAGACCGTCGGCAGCGGGTCCGGTCAGGTCGCGGTGGTCGGCTCGCTCCGCCGCAACGAGGGCGGTCTCGCCCGGTTCGTGACCTCGTTGTCCGAGGCGCACGTGGCCGGTGTGACCGTCGACTGGTCGGCGTTCTACGCCGACAGCGGTGCGCAGCACATCTCGCTGCCGACGTACGCGTTCCAGCGCGAGCGCTTCTGGGTGACGGCAGGCTCCGGTTCCGGTGACGTCGCGGCGGCCGGCCAGGTGCGGGTCGAGCACCCGGTGCTGGCGGCGGCCGTGCAGGTCGCGGATCGCGACGAGTGGGTCTTCACCGGCCGGATCTCGCAGGAGTCGCAGCCGTGGACGCGCGACCACGTCGTGTTCGGCAGCGTCCTCGTGCCGGGGGTGTCGCTGGTCGAGATGGCGTTGACCGCCGGAACCCACCTGGGCTGCCCGGTGCTCGACGACCTGGTGCTGGAGTCGCCGCTCGTCCTGGACGACGACGCGGTGCGGCAGGTCCAGATCACCGTGGGCGTGGCCGGCGACGACGGCCGTCGTGAGGTGGCGATCTACAGCCGTTCCGAGAGCGGCGACGAGGAGCAGCGCGAGACCACGTGCCACGGGCGCGGGTCGCTGGCCGCCGAGGCCGAGCCGGTGCAGCAGTTCCCGCTCCAGTGGCCGCCCGCCGGCGCGCAGGCCGTGGCCGTCGGCTCGTTCTACGAGCGGCTGGGCGGTATCGGCCTCGACTACGGGCCGCTGTTCCAGGGTGTCCGGGCGGCCTGGCGCGTCGGTGACGTCGTGTACGCCGACGTCGCGCTGCCGGAGGACACCCCGGCGGGCAAGTTCGGCGTGCACCCGGCGCTGTTCGATGCCGCGCTGCACGGCATCATGCTGTCCAAGGAAGCCGGGTCGCCGGTCGACCTGCCGTTCTCCTGGTCCGGTGTGCGGCTCGGGATGAGCGGGCTCACCCGGGCGAGGGTGCGGATCACGCCCACCTCGGGTTCCGGGCAGCGCATCGACATCGCGGACGACGCCGGCGCGCTGGTCGCGACGGTGGGCGACCTCGGTCTCCGGCCGATGGAGCCCGGTCAGCTCGAACGCGCGCAGGGCTCGAAGAACTCGATGTTCCAGGTCGACTGGGCCGAGATCACCACCAAGCCGGGATCGTCGGCACGGGTGGTGCGGCTCGGCGTCGACCACGCGGACCTCGAAGCGCTGGAGCAGACGCGGTCCGACGGCGCGGGCGCGCCGGACCTGGTCGTCGTCACGGTCGAGGCGCCGTCCGGTGAACCGGCCGCGGTGGCGCGGTCGGTCGCGGCGGACACGCTGGCGCTGGTGCAGACCTGGTTGGCGAGCGAGTGGCTGGGCGAGGCCCGGCTGGTCGTGGTGACCCGCGGCGGTGTCGCGGTGGGCGACGAGTCGCCGGACCTGGCGCAGTCCCCGGTGTGGGGCTTGGTGCGCAGCGCGCAGTCGGAGCACCCGGGCCGGTTCCTGCTGGTGGACGTGGACGGCGGTGACGAGCCGGACTGGGCTTCGTTGCGGGACCTGGACGAGCCGCAGCTGGCGGTGCGTGAAGGCAGCGTGCTGGCGCCGAGGCTCGGCCGCGTCACGGCCGGTGCGGGCGACAGCGCGTGGCGGCTGGGATCGGCGCGCAAGGGCTCGCTGGAAGACCTGACGATCCTGCCGTCCGAGGGCGGCCGTCCGCTGGGCGTCGGCGAGGTCCGGGTCGGCATCCGCGCCGCCGGGCTGAACTTCCGCGACGTGCTGATCGCGCTGGGCATGTACCCGGGTGACGCGCCGCTGGGCAGCGAGGCCGCGGGTGTCGTGCTGGAAGTCGGCTCCGCGGTGACCGACCTGAAGCCGGGTGACCGGGTGTTCGGCCTGGTCACCGACGCGTTCGGCCCGGTGGCCGTGGCGGACCGCCGCACGGTCGTGCCGATGCCGTCCTCGCTCTCCTTCGTGGAGGCGGCGGCGGTGCCGGTCGTGTACCTGACCGCTTACTACGGCCTGGTGGACCTGGCTTCGCTCCGCGCCGGTGAGAAGCTGCTGGTGCACGCCGCCGCCGGTGGTGTCGGCATGGCCGCGGTGCAGCTGGCCCGCCACTTCGGCGCCGAGGTGTTCGCCACCGCGAGCGCGCCGAAGTGGGACGCGGTGCGCGCCCTTGGCGTGCCGGACGACCGGATCGCCTCGTCGCGCGACCTCGGTTTCCGCCAGGCGTTCCTGGACGCGACCGACGGCGCCGGTGTGGACGTCATCCTGGACGCGCTGGCCGGCGAGTTCGTCGACGCGTCGCTGGAGCTGCTGCCGCGCGGCGGCCGGTTCATCGAGATGGGCAAGGTCGACATCCGCGACCCGGAGGTCGTCGCCCGCGAGCACGCCGGTGTCCGGTACCGGTCCTACGACCTCCTGGAGGCCGGGCCGGAGCGCATCCAGGAGATGCTGCTGGAGATCACCGAGCTGTTCGAGCGCGGTGTGCTCACGCCCTCGCCGATCCGGGCGTGGGACGTGCGCCGGGGCCGCGAGGCGTTCCGGTTCCTGCGCGAGGGCCGCAACGTCGGCAAGGTCGTGCTGACCGTCCCGGCTCCGCTGGACCCCGAGGGCACCGTCCTGATCACCGGTGGCACCGGCGGTCTGGGCGCGCGGTTCGCCAAGCACCTCGCCGAGCGGCACGGCGTCCGGAACCTGCTGCTGGTCAGCAGGCGTGGCCGGGCCGTCGACGGCGTGGACGAGCTGGCCGCCGAGCTGGAGGCGCTGGGCGCCCGGACCAGGGTCGAGGCGTGCGACGTCTCCGACCGGGACCAGCTGGCCGGGTTGATCGGCTCCCTGGACCGGCCGCTGACCGCGGTCGTCCACGCCGCCGGTGTGCTGGACGACGGTGTGATCGAGTCCCTGACCAGGGAGCAGGTCGACCGGGTGATGAGCCCGAAGATCGACGCGGCGTGGAACCTGCACGAGCAGACCCTCGGCCAGGAGCTGTCGGCGTTCGTGCTGTTCTCCTCGGCCGCGGCCCAGCTGGGCAACCCCGGCCAGGCGAACTACGCCGCGGCCAACTCCGCCCTGGACGCGCTCGCGCACCAGCGGCGCGCGGCGGGCCTGCCGGCGAGCTCCCTCGCCTGGGGCCTGTGGGGCGACGCGACCGGCATGACGGGTGAGCTGGACGAGGCCGACCTGGCCCGGATGGAGCGCACCGGCATCGGCGCGCTGTCCACCGAACTGGGCCTGGAGCTGTTCGACCAGAGCCTCGGGTCGGACGCGGCGCTGCTCGTGCCGCTCAAGCTGGACCTGTCCGTGCTGCGCAACCAGGCCCGGGACGGCATGCTCCCGGCCCTGCTGCGCGGTCTGGTCCGCGCGCCCGCACGGCGCACCGAGCAGGTCGGCGGGTCGCTGACCCAGCGGCTCGCCGGAGTGCCCGAGGCGGACCGCGAGCAGGCGGTGCTGGAGCTGGTGCAGGCGCAGGTCGCGGCCGTCCGCGGTAACGCGTCCGGCGCGGAGGTCGACCCGGACCGCGCGTTCAAGGCGCTCGGGTTCGACTCGCTGGCCGCCGTCGAGCTGCGCAACCGGCTCGCGCGGGTGACCGGTCTGCGACTGCCGGCGACGCTCGTCTTCGAGCACCCGACGCCCGCGGAAGTGGCGCGGCTGCTCCTGAAGGAGGTCGGCGGCGCGGCGGAAGAAGAGCGTCCCGCGCCGTTCGAGGACGAACTGCAGAAGCTCGAAGAGATGCTGATCACCGTGGCGGGCGACGAGGGCGCGCTGGCGGAGATCGAGCCGCGACTGCGCTACCTGAGCAACAGGCTCCGGGCGGTGCTCAGCGGGGCGGGCGGTGAACCGTCCGATGTGGACGCGGTGCTGGACGACGATCTGGACGTGTCCGACGACGAGATGTTTAGTCTGATCGACGAGGAGCTCGGGTCGGCATGAGCAGCGGGAACACGGACGAGCAGAAGCTACGCACATACCTGAAGAAGGTCACCAACGAGCTCCGCACGGCGAACCGCCGGGTGCGCGAGCTGGAGCAGCGCGCCGACGAGCCGTTGGCGATCGTGGGCATGAGCTGCCGGTACCCCGGCGCCACGTCACCCGAGCAGCTGTGGGAGCTGGTGGCGTCCGGGCGGGACGCGATGACCCCGCTGCCCACCGACCGCGGCTGGGACCTGGAGCGGCTGTACGGCGCCGACCCGGACGAGCTCGGCACGGTGACCACCACGGCGGGCGGCTTCATCGAGGGTGTCGGCGACTTCGACGCGGACTTCTTCGGCATCAGCCCGCGTGAGGCGCTGGCGACCGACCCGACGCAGCGGCTCGCGCTGGAAGGCGCGTGGGAGGCGTTCGAGGACGCGGGCATCGACCCGACCTCGTTGCGCGGGAGCGACACCGGTGTGTTCTGCGGCGCGGTCACCTCGGACTACGGCGGCGACATGCCGCCCGAGCTGGAAGGTTTCCGGCTGACCGGCAACCAGCTCAGCATCGTGTCCGGCCGGATCGCGTACAGCCTGGGGCTGGAAGGCCCCGCGGTCACCATCGACACGGCCTGCTCGTCGTCGCTGGTCGCGATCCACCTGGCCGCGCAGGCGCTGCGGGCGGGGGAGTGCTCGCTGGCGCTCGTCGGCGGCGTGACCGTGCTCGCCGGTCCGTTCCTGTTCGTGGAGTTCAGCCGCCAGCGCGGTCTCGCGCCGGACGGCAAGTGCAAGGCGTACTCGGCGGCGGCGGACGGCACCGGCTTCGCCGACGGCATGGGCATGCTGGTCGTCGAGAAGCTGTCCGACGCGCGGCGCAACGGTCGCCGCATCCTGGGCCTGGTGCGCGGCATCGCGGTGAACCAGGACGGCGCCAGCAACGGCCTCACCGCGCCGAGCGGTTCGTCGCAGGAGCGGGTGATCCAGTCCGCGCTGGCGAACGCCGGGTTGAGCGCGGCCGAGGTCGACGCGGTGGAGGGCCACGGCACGGGCACCCAGCTGGGTGACCCGATCGAGGCGCGCGCGCTGCTGGCCACCTACGGCCGCAAGCGGGCGGACGGCCCGCTGTGGCTGGGTTCCATCAAGTCGAACATCGGTCACACGTCGGCCGCGGCCGGTGTCGCGGGTGTGATCAAGCTGGTGCAGGCGATGCGCCACAACCTGCTCCCCGCGACGCTGCACGTCGACGCGCCGTCACCGCACGTCGACTGGACGTCCGGACAGGTGGAGCTGCTGACCGAGGCGCGCGAGTGGTCGGCGTCGGAGCGTCCGCGCCGGGCCGGTGTGTCGGGCTTCGGGATCAGCGGCACCAACGCGCACGTGATCTTGGAAGAGGCCCCCACCGAGAAGGCCGGTACCGAGAAGGCCGGCACCGAGCCCGCCGAGCCCGTCGAGGTGACGCGGCCCGTCGGCACGGCCCCGGTGGTCCTGTCGGCTCGGAGCGAGGCCGCGCTGCGGGCGCAGGCGGACCGGCTGCGGTCGCACCTGGTCGCCCGCCCGGAACTGTCCCCTGTGGACGTCGGGTTCTCCGTGGCGACCACCCGCGCGCTGCTGGACCACCGCGCGGTGGTCGTGGCGTCGGACCGGGACGAGCTGCTGGCCGGGCTGACCGCTCTGGCCGACGGCGGCACCGCCACGCGCGCGGTGGGCGGCAAGACGGCGTTCCTGTTCACCGGTCAGGGTTCGCAGCGGACCGGGATGGGCCTGGAGCTGGCGGCGGAGTTCCCCCGGTTCGCCGAGGCCCTGGACGAGGTCTGCGCCGAGCTGGACCCGCTGCTGGGCCGGTCGCTGCGCGAGCTGCTGTCCACTGAGGACGGTTCGCTGGACCGGACCGAGTACACCCAGGCCGCGCTGTTCGCGGTCGAGGTGGCGCTGTTCCGGCTGGTCGAGTCGCTGGGCCTGCGCCCGGACTACCTGATCGGCCAC
This sequence comes from Saccharothrix sp. NRRL B-16314, assembly GCF_000716595.1. GTDB lineage: Bacteria > Actinomycetota > Actinomycetes > Mycobacteriales > Pseudonocardiaceae > Actinosynnema. The sequence continues at coordinate 68,162 of NZ_JNXC01000028.1, read as the reverse complement.
TCCGTCGGAGAGATCGCCGCCGCGCACGTCTCGGGCGTGCTGTCCCTGGCGGACGCGTGCGCGCTCGTCGCCGCACGCGGCAAGCTGATGGGCGCGCTGCCCGCCGGCGGTGCGATGGTGGCGGTGCAGGCCGAAGAGGCCGAGGTCGTCGAGTCGCTGGCCGGGTACGAGGGCCGCCTGGAGATCGCGGCGGTGAACGGGCCGCGCGCGGTGGTCGTCTCCGGTGACGCGGACGCGGTGGACGAGTGGCTGCCGGGCTGGCAGGGGCGCAAGACGTCCCGGCTGCGGGTGTCGCACGCGTTCCACTCGCCGCGGATGGAGCCGATGCTGGCCGAGTTCGAGGCCGTGGCGCGCGAGCTGACGTTCTCCGCGCCGCAGATCCCGGTCGTGTCCAACGTGTCCGGCGAGCTGGTGACGGCGTTCGACGCCGGCTACTGGGTGCGGCACGTGCGGCAGGCGGTGCGGTTCAACGACGGTGTGAAGACGCTGCACGGCCTGGGTGTCCGGCGGTTCCTGGAACTCGGCCCGGACGGCGTGCTGACCGCGATGGCCAGGCAGTGCCTGGAAGACGAGAACGACACGGTGTTCCTGCCGTCCCTGCGCGCCAAGCACCCGGAGGCGCAGACCGTCGCCGGGTTCCTGGGCCGGGCGCGGGCGGCCGGGGTGGCCGTGGACTGGTCGGCCTACTACGCCGGCGCGAGCCGGGTGGAGCTGCCGACGTACGCGTTCCAGCGCGAGCGCTTCTGGTTGGCCCCGACCCGCGGTTCCGGCGACGTGGCCGCGGCCGGGCTCGGCCGGGTCGAGCACCCGGTCCTCGCCGGCGCGGTCCGGGTCGGCGACCGGGACGAGTGGATCTTCACCGGCCGCCTGTCCACCGACACGCAGCCGTGGGTCGCGGAGCACCAGCTGCTCGGCACCATCGTCGTCCCCGGCACCGGCCTGGTCGAGCTGGCGCTCGCCGCCGGCGGTCGGACCGCGTGCCCGGTGCTGGACGAGCTGGTGCTGGAATCGCCGCTGCTGCTGGAGGAGGGCGTCGCCCGGCAGGTGCAGGTCACCGTCGGCCCGGCGGGCGACGACGGCCGCCGCGACGTGGCGATCTACTCGTCGCTGGAGTCCGACGACGAGGCCGAGTCCGTCTGCCACGCCCGCGGCGTGGTCGGCGCGGAGACCGCGGCGGCGGCGCAGTGGCCCGCCGAGTGGCCGCCGGAGGGCGCGGAAACGCTGCCCGTCGACGAGCTGTACGGCCAGCTGGCCGACATCGGCTACAACTACGGCCCCGCCTTCCACGGCGTGCAGGCAGCGTGGCGTGACGGCGACCGCACGACGTACGCCGAGGTCGTGCTGCCGGATGCCGCCGGCACCGACGGCTACGGCATCCACCCGGCGCTGTTCGACGCCGCGCTGCAGAGCGGTGTCATCCTCCTGACCGGCGGCGACGGCCACCGGATGCCGTTCAGCTGGGCCGGTGTCCAGCTCGACCGCCCCGGTGTCACGCGGCTGCGCGTCCGCTCGGTCGCCACGGGTGATTCCGCGCTGCGGCTGGACGCCGTGGACGAGTCCGGCGCACCGGTCGTGTCGATCGGCTCCATCGCGGTCCGCCCGGTCGAGCAGGCGCGGCTCGAAGGCGGCCGGCGTTCGCTGTTCACCGTCGACTGGGCTCCGGTCACGGCGTCCGGCGCGTCGGTGAAGGTGGTGGACCTGGCCGACCTCGACCAGGCGTTGACCGACGGCGTGCCCGAGGTCGTCGTCGCGAAGGTCGACACCCCCGCGGACGGCTCGGCGCAGAGCGTCGCCGTGCACGCGTTGGAGCTGGTCCGGAACTGGCTCGCGGACGAGCGGGTGACCGGTTCGCGGCTGGTCCTCGTGACCCGCGGCGCGGTCGCCGTCGGCACCGAGGCGCCGGACGTCGCGCAGGCCTCGGTCTGGGGCCTGGTGCGCAGTGCGCAGTCGGAGCACCCGGGCCGGTTCGTCCTGGTCGACGCGGACACCGACGACGTCGACTGGGCCGCGGTGATCGGCTCCGAGGAGCCGCAGCTGGCGGTCCGGGACGGTCGGCTGCTCGCGCCGCGCCTCGGCCGCGCGTCGTCCGGCACGCCGCACCGGTGGAGCGCGGACGACTCCGTGCTGATCACCGGCGGCACGGGTGGCCTGGGCGCGATCTTCGCGCGGCACCTGGCCGAGCGGCACGGCGTGAAGCACCTGGTGCTGGCGAGCCGTCGTGGTGCGGCGGCCGACGGCGTGGACGAGCTGGTCGTCGAGCTGTGGGCGTTGGGCTGCGCGGTGCGGGTCGAGGCGTGCGACGTCTCCGACCGCGACCAGGTGGCGAAGCTGCTCGGCTCGTTGGACCGACCGCTGACCGCGGTGGTCCACGCGGCGGGCGTGCTGGACGACGGCGTGGTGGAGTCGCTGACCGCGGCCCGGATCGAGCGCGTGATGGGGCCGAAGGTCGACGCGGCCCTGCACCTGCACGAGCTGACCGCGGGCATGGACCTCTCCGCGTTCGTGCTGTTCTCCTCGGTCGCCGCGCTGATGGGCAGCCCGGGTCAGGCGAACTACGCGGCGGCGAACGCGGTGCTGGACGCGCTCGCGGCGAAGCGGCGGGCCGAGGGCCTGCCCGCGACGTCGCTCGCCTGGGGTCTCTGGGGCGACGCGGGCGGCATGGCGGGCGAGCTTGCCGAGGCCGATCTCGCCCGGCTGGAGCGCATGGGCGTCGGCGCGCTGTCCACCGAGATGGGGCTCGACCTGTTCGACCAGGGCGTCGGGCTGGACGACGCGCTGCTGGCACCGGTGAAGCTCGACCTGGCCGCCCTGCGGGTGCAGGCGCGCACCGGGACGCTGCCGGCGCTGCTGCGCGGGTTGGCGCCCGCGCCGCGCAAGGCCGCGTCGGGCGGGTCGCTCGCGCAGCGGCTCGCCGAGGTGCCGGAGGCCGACCGGGAACGCGTCGTGCGTGAGCTGGTGCAGGCGCAGGTCGCGGCCGTGCTCGGCCACGCCTCCGCCGGCGCCGTCGACCCGGATCGCGCGTTCAAGGACCTGGGCTTCGACTCGCTCAGCGCGGTCGAGCTGCGCAACAACCTCACCCAGAGTACCGGCGTGCGGCTGCCCGCGACGCTGATCTTCGACCACCCGAGCCCGGCGGCCGTCGCGCGGTTCGTCCTCGGCGAGGTCGGCGGGGTGGCCGAGACGCGGCGCCCGGTGGCGAAGCGGCGGCGGACGACGGACACCGAGCCGCTGGCGATCGTCGGCATGAGCTGCCGGTACCCCGGTGGCGTCGCGTCGCCGGAGGAGCTGTGGGAGCTGGTGGCGTCCGGCCGTGACGCGATCAGCGGACTGCCCACCGACCGCGGTTGGGACATCGAGAAGCTGTACGACCCGGACCCGGACCAGCTCGGCACCGTCTACACGCGCGCCGGCGGGTTCCTGGACCGGCCGGGCGACTTCGACGCCGAGTTCTTCGGCATCAGCCCGCGCGAGGCGCTGGCCATGGACCCGCAGCAGCGGTTGATCCTGGAGGCCTCCTGGGAGGCGTTCGAGAGCGCCGGGATCGACCCGACGTCGTTGCGCGGCAGCGACACCGGCGTGTTCTGCGGTGCGGTCACGACCGACTACGCCGGCATGACGTCGTCCGAGCTGGAGGGCTACCGCCTGACCGGCACCACGACGAGCGTGCTGTCGGGCCGGATCTCCTACAGCCTCGGGCTGGAAGGCCCGTCGCTCTCGGTGGACACCGCCTGCTCCTCGTCCGCCGTGGCGCTGCACCTCGCGGCGCAGGCGCTGCGGTCCGGTGAGTGCTCGATGGCGCTGGCCGGTGGCGTGACGCTGATGGCCGGCCCGTACCTGCTCACCGAGTTCAGCCGGCAGCGGGCGCTGTCCCCGGACGGGCGGTGCCGGGCCTACTCGGCGTCGGCCGACGGCACCGGCTTCGCCGAAGGTGTCGGCCTCGTGGTCCTGGAGCGGCTGTCGGACGCACGGCGCAACGGGCACACCGTGCTCGCGGTGCTGCGCGGCAGCGCGGTGAACCAGGACGGCGCGAGCAACGGCCTGACCGCGCCGAACGGCCCCTCGCAGGAGCGGGTCATCCGGCAGGCGCTGGCGAACGCCGACCTCGCGCCGGCCGACGTGGACGTGGTCGAGGGCCACGGCACGGGCACCAAGCTCGGTGACCCGATCGAGGCGCAGGCGCTGCTGGCGACGTACGGCCGCGAGCGGGCGGACGGTCCGCTGTGGCTGGGTTCGATCAAGTCGAACATCGGCCACACGTCGGCCGCGGCCGGTGTCGCCGGTGTGATCAAGATGGTGCAGGCCCTGCGCCACGGCGTGCTGCCGCGCACTTTGCACGTCGACTCGCCGTCACCGCACGTGGACTGGGAGTCGGGCGAGGTCGAGCTGCTGACCGAGGCGCGCGAGTGGCAGACCGGCGGGCGTCCCCGCCGTGCCGCTGTGTCGTCGTTCGGCGTGAGCGGCACGAACGCGCACCTCATCCTGGAAGAGGCACCGGCCGAGACGCCGGCGGAGCGGACCGGCGACGGTCCGGCCGTCGCGCCGGTGCTGGTGTCCGCCCGGACCGAGGCCGGCCTGCGGGCGCAGGCCGACCGGCTGCGCGCCTACCTGGCCACCCGGCCGGAGCTGTCCCTCGCGGACATGGCGTTCTCGTCGGCGACCGCACGGGCGCAGCTGGAGTACCGCGGCGCCGTGGTGGCGACCGACCGCCAGAGCCTGTTGGCGGGTCTGGGCGCGCTGTCCGTCGGCGAACCGCTGGACGGCGTGGTCGAAGGCCGCCCGATGAGCGGCAAGGCCGTGTTCGTGTTCCCGGGCCAAGGTGCGCAGTGGGTGGGCATGGCGGTGGAGCTGATGGACTCCTCGCCGGTGTTCGCCGCTCGTGTCGCCGAGTGCGGCGCGGCGCTGTCGTCCTTTGTGGACTGGAGCCTGGAGGACGTGCTCCGGGGTGTCGACGGTGCGCCGTCCTTGGAGCGCGTGGACGTGGTCCAGCCCGCTCTGTGGGCCGTGATGGTGTCGCTGGCGGCGTTGTGGCGGTCCTACGGTGTCGAGCCGGCGGCGGTCATCGGTCACTCGCAGGGTGAGATCGCCGCGGCGTGCGTCGCGGGTGCACTGTCCCTTGAGGACGGTGCGAGGGTCGTCGCGCTGCGCAGCGGTCTGGTGCGCGACCGGCTCGCCGGTCACGGCGGGATGATGTCGATCTCGCTCCCGGTGGAGCGGGTGGACGAGCTGGTGGCCCCGTACGACGGCCGCGTCTCGGTGGCCGCGCTGAACGGTCCCGCCTCCGTGGTGGTGGCCGGTGAGCCGGGCGCGCTGGACGAACTGCTCGCCACGTGCGAGCGGGACGGCGTCCGGGTGCGCAAGGTGGCCGTGGACTACGCGTCGCACTCGATCCAGGTCGAGGCGATCGAGGCCGAGCTGCTGGACGTGCTGGCCCCGCTCGCCCCGAAGTCCGGCGACGTGCCGTTCTACTCGACGGCGACCGGCGGGTTCATCGACACCGCGATCCTGGACGCCTCGTACTGGTACCGCAGCCTGCGCGGCCGGGTCGGGTTCGAGCCCGCGGTCCGGGCGATGATCGACAACGGTGCGGGCAACTTCCTGGAGATGTCACCGCACCCGGTGTTGACCATGGCGGTGGAGGAGACCATCGCCGCGCACGGTGCGGCGGACCGGATCGGCGTCGTCGGCTCGCTGCGCCGCAACGAAGGCGGCATGGAGCGGTTCGCCACGTCGCTGGCCGAGGCCCACGTCGCGGGTGTGGCGGTGGACTGGTCCGCCTACTACGCCGACAGCGACGTGCGGCGGATCGCGCTGCCGACCTACGCGTTCCAGCGCGACCGCTTCTGGCTCACGCCGGGCGCCGGTTCCAGTGACGTCGCGTCGGCCGGGCAGGTCGGCGTCGAGCACCCGATCCTGTCGGCGGCCGTGCAGGTCGCGGACCGCGACGAGTGGGTCTTCACGGGCCGGATGTCGCAGGAGTCGCAGCCGTGGACGCGGGACCACGTGGTGTTCGGCATCGTGCTGGTGCCGGGGACGGCGCTGGTCGAGATGGCGTTGACGGCCGGTCGCCAGGTGGGCTGCCCGGTCCTGGACGAGCTGGTGCTGGAGGCGCCGCTGCTGCTGGAGGACGACGTCACGCTCCAGGTCCAGGTCACGGTGGGTCCGGCCGTGGAAGGCGGTCGTCGCCAGGTGGCGGTCTACAGCCGGCCCGAGGGCGGTGACGAGGAGCAGCGCGAGACCACCTGCCACGGTCGTGGCTGGCTGACCGCGCACGCCGCTCCGGTCGAGCCGTTCCCGCTCCAGTGGCCGCCGGCGGGCGCCGAGCCGCTGACCGTGGAAGACCTCTACGCCAGGGTGAGCGACCACGCGAAGCTGACCGACCTGGGCTTCGACTACGGCCCGGCGTTCCGCGCCGTGCGGTCGGCCTGGCGGGTCGGCGACGACGTCTACACCGAGCTGGTGCTGCCCGACGTGGCCGGTTCCGCCGAAGGCTTCGGCGTGCACCCGGCGTTGTTCGACTCCGCCCTGCACGGCGGTCTCGGCATGCTGGGCGGCAGCGGCGAAGACTCGGGCGGGCTGCCGTTCTCCTGGTCCGGCGTGCGGCTGGACCGGACCGGGCACACCCGCCTGCGGGTGCGCATCGGGCTGGCCGGCGACGCCGCGCTGCGCCTCACCATCGTCGGCGACGACGGCGAGCCGGTCGCGAACGTCGACCGGCTGGACGTCCGTCCGGTCGAGCAGGCGCACCTCGAAGCGGCACGGCGCAACGGCCCCAAGTCGCTGTACCAGGTGGAGTGGGTGTCCGTCCCGGTCGTCGCGGCGGCTCCCTCGCAGGCCAAGATCCCGGGCGGGGTCGCGATCCTGGGCGAGGTCGGGCTGACCTCCGGCGAGCGGTTCGCGGACCTGGCCGCGCTGGAGCGGAAGCTGGCGGAGGGCGCCGCGGCGCCGGACGTCGTCATCGCCACGGTCGACGCGCCCTCGGGTGACGCGGCCGACGCCGCACGCGGCGCGGCGGTGAAGGCGTTGGAGCTGCTGCGCCAGTGGCTGGCCAGTGACCGGCTGGGTGACGCGCGACTGGTCGTGCTCACCCGGGGCGCGATCGCCGTGGGCGCCGAGACCGCGGACCTCACGCAGGCCCCGGTCTGGGGTCTCGTGCACAGCGCGCAGTCGGAGCACCCGGGCCGGTTCCTGCTCGTGGACCTCGACGGGAGCACCGAGCCCGACTGGGGCGCGCTGCTCGAAACCGGCGAGCCGCAGATCGCGGTCCGGTCGGGCCGGGCGCTGGCGCCACGGCTCGCGAAGGCCGACGAGCCCGTTCCCGGACGGCCGCTGGACGCGGGCGGCATCGTGCTGATCACCGGCGGCACCGGCGGGCTGGGCGCGTTGTTCGCCCGGCACCTGGCCGAGCGGCACGGCGTGAAGCACCTGCTGCTGGTGAGCCGTCGCGGTCCGGCCGCGACGGGCGCGGGCAAGCTGGTCACCGAGCTGGAGGCGATGGGCTGCGACGTCCGCGTCGCGGCGTGCGACGTCTCCGACCGGGGTCAGCTGGTCGACCTGCTGAACTCGCTGGACCAGCCGCTGACCGCGGTGGTCCACGCGGCGGGCGTGCTGGACGACGGTGTGCTGGAGTCGCTGACGGCCGAGCGGGTCGAGCGGGTGATGCGGCCGAAGGTCGACGCCGCGCTGCACCTGCACGAGCTGACCGCGGGGCTGGAGCTGTCCGCGTTCGTGCTGTTCTCGTCGGTCGCCGCCTTGATCGGCAGCCCCGGCCAGGCGAACTACGCGGCGGCGAACGCGGTGCTCGACGCGCTCGCGGCGAAACGGCGGGCCGAGGGCCTGCCCGCGACGTCGCTCGCGTGGGGCCTGTGGGCCGAGGCCACCGACATGACCGGTGAGCTCGACGCGACGGACCTGGCGCGGCTGGAGAAGATGGGCGTCATCGCGCTGTCCGCCGAGACCGGGCTCGACCTGTTCGACCAGAGCCGAGGGGTGGACGCGGCGCTGCTGGCGCCGGTGAAGCTCGACCCGGCCGCGTTGCGGGTGCAGGGACGTGCGGGCTTGCTGCCGCACCTCCTGCGCGGGCTGGTCCGGATGCCGGAGCAGCAGCAGCAGCGGACCGAGCCCACCGCGAGCGGGTCGCTGGAGCAGCGGCTCGCCGAGGTGCCGGAGTCGGAGCGGGAGAAGGTCGTGCTGGCCATGGTGCGGACGCACGTCGCGGCTGTGCTCGGCCACACGTCGTCCGCCGCGGTCGGACCGGACCGGCCGTTCCAGGACCTCGGGTTCGACTCGCTGGCGGCGGTCGGGCTGCGGAACCGGTTGACCCAGGCCACCGGGCTGCGGTTGCCCGCGACCCTGGTCTTCGACCACCCGACGCCGACCGCGATCACGCGGTTCCTGCTGACGAAGGTCGTCGGCGTCACCGCTGCGCCGGAACCGCCGTTCGAGGCGGAGCTGAAGCAGCTGGAGGAGATGCTCGCCGAGGCCGCGGCCGAGGAGAAGCAGCGCGTGGCCGGCCGGCTGCGCACCCTGCTGGCATCCCTCTCCGAGGGCCAGTCGACGGCCTCCGGGATCGAGTCCGCCACCACCGCGGACGAGATCCTGAAGCTGATCGACGCCCAGTTCGACTGAGGAACGACGGACCAGGCAAGACGGGCCGGGCGATGACGAAGGACAGAGAGACGAGTGCGGACCGGCGCACCACCCCCGCTGGTGGGGCGGGCGCCGGTCCGGGTCGGGCTGCCGACCGGGACGCGGGCCGCGTCGGGGCGCGCGGGCGTGTCGTCGCCGGACGGGTCGTCGTCCGGCGTCGGCTCGACCACCTCCGGCTGAGCACCGGATCGATGAACTGCCGTTGCACTGCTGGGGAAGGTGTGAAGTGATGTACGGGAATCAGGCCGAGCGATCCGGCGACTCCGACGACACGGTCGGGCGTGCCGTCGCCGTCGTCGGCATGTCGTGCCGAGTTCCGCGGGCACAGGACGTCCAGGCCTTCTGGCGGCTGCTGCGCGACGGCGTGGACGCCATCACGGAGGCGCCCGCGGACCGGTGGTACGACTTACCCGACCTGGCCCCGTACCGCCGGGGTGGGTTCATCGACGCGGTGGCCGACTTCGACGCCGGGTTCTTCGGCATCTCGCCGCGCGAAGCCGCCGCGATGGACCCCCGCCAGCGCCTGGCGCTGGAGCTGACCTGGGAGGCGTTGGAGGACGCCGGCGTCGCCGCGGAGGACCTCCGCGGCAGCGACACGGCGGTGTTCCTCGGTGCCGCGAGCGACGACTACGCGTCCCTTGTGCAGCGGCACGGCACGGACGCGGTGTCCCACCACTCCCTGGCGGGCCTGAGCCGCGGTGTGATCGCCAACCGCGTGTCGCACCGGTTCGGCTTCCACGGGCCGAGCATCACCGTCGACACGATCCAGTCGTCGTCGCTGGTCGCCGTGCACCTGGCCGGTGAGAGCCTGCTGTCCGGCGCCGCACGGCTGGCGGTGGCCGGCGGCGTGCACCTGAACCTGGTGCCGGAGAGCACCCTCGCCCTCGCCCGTGCGGGCGCGCTGTCCCCGGACGGCCGCAGCTACACGTTCGACGCCCGCGCGAACGGTTTCGTCCGCGGCGAGGGCGCCGGCATGGTCATCCTCAAGCGGCTCGAGGACGCGATCGCCGACGGCGACCAGATCCACTGCGTGCTGCTCGGCGGCGCGGTGAACCACGACGGCGACGGCTCGGCCCTGACCGTGCCGGACGGCGACTCGCAGCAGGCGCTGCTGCGCGAGGCGTACGCCCGCGCGGGCGTGAACCCCGGCGACGTCCAGTACGTCGAGCTGCACGGCACCGGCACGCGTGCGGGCGACCCGGTCGAGGCGGGTGCGCTGGGCTCGGTGCTGGGTTCCGCCCGTGACGCCGACCGGCCGCTCCTCGTCGGATCGGTGAAGACGAACATCGGCCACCTGGACGCCGCCGCCGGCGTCGTGGGCCTGATCAAGGTCGCGTTGGCGATCAAGCACGACGTGCTCCCGGCGAGCCTCAACTTCACCGAGCCGCACCCGTCGATCCCGCTCGACGAGTGGCACCTCTCGGTGAACGCCGCCGCCGGTCCGTGGCCGGGTGACGGCCCGAAGCTGGCCGGTGTCAGCTCCTTCGGCGTCGGCGGCACGAACTGCCACGTCGTCGTCGCCGCACCGCCCGCCGTCGCAGCACCAGCCGAAGCGCCCGCCGCCGAAACCCCGGCCCTCGAAGCCGCGGTGGCCCGGCCGGTCCCGGTCGTGCTCTCCGGCGACTCCGCCGCCGCGTTGCGGGCACAGGCCGAACGCCTGCGCGACTGGGTCACGGTCGACGCCGACGCCCGCCCCGCCGACATCGGCTTCTCCGCCGTGACGACGCGGTCGCTGCTGAAGCACCGCGGTGTCGTCGTGGCCGCGGACCGCCTGGAGCTGGTGGCGGGCCTGGCCGCGCTGGCGGCGGACGAACCGGCCGCGAACGTCGTGACCGGCTCCGCCACCCCCAACTCCGGTGTGGTGTGGGTCTTCCCGGGCCAGGGTTCGCAGTGGGTCGGCATGGCCCGCGAGCTGTGGGACTCCTCGCCCGTGTTCGCCGCCCGCATGACCGAGTGCGAGCAGGCGCTCGGCGGCCTGGTCGACTGGTCGCTGCGCGAAGTCCTCACCGACGAGGACGCGCTGGCCCGCGTGGACGTCGTCCAGCCGGCCCTGTTCGCGGTGATGGTGTCGCTGGCCGAGGTGTGGCGTTCCGTCGGCCTCGTGCCCGACGCCGTCGTCGGCCACTCCCAGGGCGAGATCGCGGCGGCGTGCGCGGCGGGCATCATCTCGCTGGCCGACGGGCTCCGGCTCGTGGTCGGCCGCAGCAAGGCCATCGACGCGGGCCTCTCCGGCCGCGGCACGATGGCGTCGCTGGCCATGCCCGCCGACGACGTGGACCAGGACAAGGTCTCCGTCGCGGCGGTGAACGGCCCCAACTCCGTGGTCATCTCCGGCGCGGTCGACGCGGTGCGCGATGCCGTGGCCGACTGCGAGTCCCGCGGCATCCGCGCCAAGGTGATCCCGGTCGACTACGCGTCCCACTCGACGCACGTGGAGTCCGTCCGCGACGACGTGCTCCGGGTCGCCGAGGGCATCGCGACGACGGACAGCGGGATCGCGTTCTTCTCGACGGTGACCGGTGGCCTGGTGGACGTGGCCGAGCTGGACGCCGAGTACTGGTACCGGAACCTGCGCGAGCGCGTGCGGTTCAGCGAGACCGTCAAGGCGCTGGCCGACGCCGGGCACACCACGTTCGTGGAGCTCAGCCCGCACCCGGTGCTGACCGCCGCCATCCAGGACACCGTGGGCGACGCGGTGGTGCAGGGAACGCTGCGCCGCAACGAGGAGCAGTCCCGCCGCCTGCTGCTGTCGATGGCCGAGCTGAGCACCAAGGGCGTCGCCGTGGACTGGCGACCGCTGTTCGATGGCGCCCGCCGCGTTCCGCTGCCCACCTACGCGTTCCAGCGGCAGTCGTTCTGGGTCTCCGGTGAGCGCGTCGAACGCGAAGCGCCGCGGCCGGTCGGCACGTCGGTGGCCGCGCCCGTGGAGACGCACTCCGAGCGGACCGCGAAGCGGCTCGCCGAGCAGGACCTGTGGACGCTGGTCCGGTCACACTCGGCCGCCGTGCTCGGCCTGTCCGACCCCAAGGCGGTCGGCGCCGACAACACGTTCAAGGAGCTCGGCTTCGACTCGGTGACGGCGGTGGAGCTGAGCAACCGGCTCAACGCCGCGGCCGGCCTGAAGCTGCCGACCTCGCTGCTCTACGACCACCCGACCCCCAGCGCGGTCGTGCGGCACATGCGCGACCAGCTGTCCGGGTCGGAGGCCGACGAGCGCGAGGTCGCGCCCGCCCGTGCCGCGGGCCACGACGAGCCGATCGCGATCATCGGCATGAGCTGCCGGTACCCCGGTGGCGTCGCGTCACCGGAAGACCTGTGGCGGCTGGTGGCCGACGGCGCCGACGCGATCACGCCGTTCCCGGACAACCGGGGCTGGCCGACGTCCGGCGGCGACTACGCCTCGGTCGGCGGCTTCCTCCACGACGCCGGTGACTTCGACGCGGGCTTCTTCCGCATCAGCCCCCGTGAAGCGCTGTCCATGGACCCGCAGCAGCGGCTGGTGCTGGAAGTGGTCTGGGAGGCGCTGGAGCGCGCCGGGCAGGACCCGGCCGAGCTTCGCCGCACCCCGACCGCCGTCTTCCTGGGCGCCATGAGCCAGGACTACCTGCCGCGACTGGGCGAGGTACCGGACGAGGTGGCGGGCCACGCCCTGACGGGCAGCGCGTCCAGCGTCGTCTCCGGCCGCGTCGCCTACACCCTCGGCTTCGAGGGACCGGCCGTGACCGTGGACACCGCGTGCTCGTCGTCGCTGGTGGCGCTGCACATGGCGGCGCAGTCGCTGCGCTCCGGTGACAGCTCGCTCGCGCTCGCCGGCGGCGTGACGATCATGTCCACGCCCGGCATCTTCATCGAGTTCTCCCGGCAGAACGGCTTGGCCGCGGACGGCCGCTGCAAGGCGTTCTCCGGTTCCGCCGACGGCACCGGCTGGTCCGAGGGCGTCGGCATGCTCGTGCTGGAGCGGCTGTCCGACGCCCGGCGCAACGGCCACCGCGTGCTCGCCGTGCTGCGCGGCAGCGCGATCAACCAGGACGGCGAGAGCAACGGGCTCACCGCGCCGAACGGACCCTCGCAGGAGCGGGTCATCCGGCAGGCGCTGGCCAACGCCGGACTGTCCACCGCGGACGTCGACGCGGTCGAGGCGCACGGCACCGGCACCCAGCTCGGCGACCCGATCGAGGCGCAGGCGCTGCTGGCCACCTACGGCAAGGACCGGCCGGAGCCGCTGTGGCTCGGCTCGATCAAGTCGAACATCGGTCACACGCAGGCCGCCGCGGGTGTCGCCGGCGTGATCAAGATGATCATGGCGATGCGGCACGGGGTGCTGCCCCGGACGCTGCACGTCGACGAGCCGACGCCGCACGTCGACTGGACGACGGGCGCGGTCGAGCTGCTGACGGATCGGCGTTCCTGGCCCGAGGCGGACCGGCCTCGACGGGCCGGCGTGTCGTCGTTCGGGATCAGCGGCACCAACGCGCACGTGATCCTGGAGCAGGGCGACCTCGAAGAGCCCGCCGTGGACGACACCGAGCCGGAGGCCGTCGTGCCCTGGCTGCTGTCCGCCCGCAACGCGTCGGCCCTGACGGGTCAGGCGGAACGGCTGCTGGCGGCGGTGTCGGCGGACGACGCGCCCCGCACCGCCGACGTGGCGACGACCCTGGCCACCGGCCGTGCGGCGCTGGACCACCGCGCCGTCGTCTTCGGCACCGGCCGGGCGGAGCTGCTGCCCGCGCTGGAGGCGTTGGCGACCGACGAGCGCGCGGCGGGCCTGGTCACCGGTTCCGCGAGCGTTGTGCCGGACGTCGGCGTCCTGTTCTCCGGGCAGGGCAGCCAGCGCCTCGGCATGAGCCGCGAGCTGGTGCGGCGGTTCCCCGTGTTCGCCGAGGCGTGGAACGCGGTGTGCGCGGAGTTCGCGCCCCTGCTCGACCACTCCATCGACGAGGTCGTGTCCGCCGAGCCCGACTCGGACCTGGCCGCGCTGCTGGACGAGACCGCGATGACGCAGCCCGCGCTGTTCGCCTTCGAGGTGGCGGCGTTCCGGCTGGTCGAATCGCTGGGCGTGGTGCCGGCCGTGCTGACCGGGCACTCGATCGGCGAACTGGCCGCGGCGCACGTCGCGGGCGTGTTCTCCCTCTCCGACGCGGTGAAGCTGGTGGCCGCGCGCGGTCGTCTGATGCAGGCGCTGCCCCGCGGCGGTGCGATGGTCGCGATCCAGGCCGACGAGGACGAGATCCGCGAAGCGCTCGACGGGTACGAGGACACCGCCTCGATCGCGGCGATCAACGGTCCACTTGCGACGGTCGTCTCCGGCGAGGAGGACGCCGTCCTGGACATCGAGGGGATGTTCTCCGGCGCCGGCTACAAGACCCAGCGGCTCCGGGTCTCGCACGCCTTCCACTCGCCGCTGATGGAGCCGATGCTCGCGGAGTTCGAGCAGGTCGCGCGGTCGGTGTCGTACGCGGCGCCGCAGCTGCCGGTCGTCTCGAACGTGACCGGCGCCCTGGCCGGCGACGGTGAGCTGGAGCGGCCCGAGTACTGGGTGCGCCACGTGCGCGAGGCGGTGCGCTTCGCGGACGGCGTGCGTGCGGCGGTGGCCGCCGGTGTCGGCGTGTTCGTCGAGGTCGGGCCGGACGGCGTGCTCGCCGCCATGGCGCAGGAGACCTTGGCGGAGGTCGCGCCCGAGGTGACCGCCGTGCCGGTGGTGCGCAAGAAGCGGCCGGAGGCCCGTTCGCTGGCCGAGGCGCTGGCCCGGTTGCACGTCGCCGGCGTTCCGGTGGACTGGCGGGCCTACTTCACCGCAGTGGGTGTCGACGGCCGACTGGTCGACCTGCCCACCTACGCGTTCCAGCGGCAGTCGTACTGGGTGAAGGCCGAGGCTCCGCGCGGTGACGTCAGCGGCGCCGGGCTGACCGCGATCGAGCACCCGTTCCTGTCGGCGGCCACCGAACTCGCGGTGGGCGACCAGATCGTCCTCAGCGGACACGTCTCGCCCGCGACCGACGGCTGGCTGGCCGACCACCGGATCTTCGACGGAGTGGTCTTCCCCGGTGCGGCCTACGTCGAGATGGCGTTGCAGGCCGTGGACCTGGCCGGGTGCGGTCGGGTCTCGGAGCTGACGCTGGAGAAGCCGCTGACGCTCGCGGCCGACCCGGTGCAGCTCCAGCTCACGGTCGGTGGACCGGACGAAGCGGGCGCGCGGGAGATCGGCGTCCACTCGCGGGTGGCCGGGTCGCGGACGTGGACCCGGCACGCCGCCGGTGTCCTGGCCGTCGGCGCGCCCGCGCCCGAGTCCACTTCGGACGCCTGGCCGCCGGCCGGTGCCGAGGCCGTGGACCTGGACGCGTTCTACCCGGAGCTGGCCGATCGCGGTTACGGCTACGGGCACGCGTTCCGAGGGCTGCGCGGGCTGTGGCGCTCGGGCGACGACGAGGTGTTCGGCGAGGTCCGGCTGCCCGACGACGTTCCGCACGCCTCGTCCGGGTTCGTCGTGCACCCGGCGCTGTTCGACGCGGCCCTGCACCCGATCCTGTCGCTGCTGGCGGGGGAGGACTCGACGCAGGCACTGCTGCCGTACGCGTGGTCCGGCGTGTCCCGGCACGCGGTCGGCGGTCCGGACCTGCGGGTCCGGGTGGCGAAGATCGGCGTCAACGAGGTGTCGCTCCGGATCACCCGGTCGGACGGCGCGCTGGTGCTGTCCGTCGACTCCCTGGCCCTGATGCCGGCGTCGGTGGAGCAGTTGACGGCGGGCACCACCGCGGATGCCCTCTTCACGGTGGACTGGACGGCTCTGCCGGAGTCGGCCGGCTCGGGCTCGGCGGACGCGGAGTTCACGCACGTGATGGCGAGCGTGGGCGCCGACCTGCCCGCGTCGGCCCGTGCCACCGCGCACGAAATGCTGGGCCAGCTCGGGAAGTGGCTTGACGACGGCACTCGCCGGGTGGTCGTGACCCGCGGCGCGGTGGCGGTCGGCAAGGGCGAGACGCCGGACCTGGCGCTCGCGCCGGTGTGGGGCCTGCTGCGGTCGGCGCAGGCCGAGCACCCGGACCGGTTCGTGCTGGTGGACGTCGACGGCGACAAGGCTTCGCTGGCCGCGCTGGACAAGCTGGACCTGACCGAGCCCCAGGTGGCCATCCGCGGTGGTGTGGTGCACGTGCCGCGCCTGGCCGCGGCCCCGGCCGCTTCGATCGACCGTCCTGAGTGGACGGAGGGCACGGTGTTGCTCACCGGTGCCACGGGCGGGCTCGGCGCGTTGTTCGCCCGGCACCTGGTGACCGCGCGCGGCGCGCGGCGGTTGCTGATGCTCAGCCGGCGCGGTTCCGCCGCACCCGGTGCGAGCGCTCTGGCCGACGAGCTGACGGCGCTCGGCGCCGAGGTCGTGCACGCCGCCTGCGACGTGTCCGACCGGGACGCGCTGGCGGCGGAACTCGCCCGCATCCCGGCGGAAGCGCCGTTGACCGCGGTCGTGCACCTCGCGGGCGTGCTCGACGACTCCGGCGTGGAGACCATGACGCCGGAACAGCTCGACCGGGTGTTCCGGCCGAAGGTCGACGCCGCGTGGCACCTGCACGAGCTGACCGCGGGCATGGACCTGTCGGCGTTCGTCCTGTACTCGTCCGTCGCCGGTGTCTTCGGCACGGCGGGGCAGGCGAACTACGCCGCCGCCAACACGTTCCTGGACGCGTTGGCCGCGCACCGCCGCGCCGAGGGCCTGCCCGCGGTGTCGCTGGGCTGGGGTCCGTGGGAGCTGGGCATGGCGGGCGAACTCGGCGAGGCCGACCTGGCGCGGTTCCGCCGTGCCGGGTTCGTGCCGCTGCCCGCCGCGACCGGCACCGCCTTGTTCGACGCCGCGCTGGGTCTCGACTCGGCGCTGGTGGTGGCGGCCGTGGTCGACCGGGCCGGGCTGCGCGAGCAGGAAACCGTGCACGCGCTGTTCCACGGCATGGTCGCGCCGCGGCAGCCGAAGGTCGTGGAAGCCGGTGGCGTGCCGCCGTTCGTGCAGCGGCTGACCGACCTCCCGGTGCCGGAGCGGACGGAAGAGATGCTCCGGATGCTGCTGTCCACCTCGGCCCTGGTGCTCGGCTACCCGTCGACGGACGACATCGAAGCGGACATGTCGTTCAAGGAAATCGGATTCGATTCCCTGAGCGGCGTCGAATTCCGCAACCACGTCAAGAAGGACACCGGCGTGGAGATCCCCGCTACGATCATCTTCAACTACCCGACGCCCGCGGCACTGGCCGACCACCTGGTCGACCGGTTGTTCGGCGCGGACGCAGCGGAGCCGGTGGAACCCGACGACAACACGGCAGAGGACGAACTGGACGAGGAGATCGACGGCCTTGACCTCGACGACCTCATCGACCGCGCGTTCTCGGAATGAAGTGATGGGACCGATGAAGGCAGAAGACCTTAAGGCCGTGCGCCGGTTCGTCCGGGATGAGCTCGGCACCGACGAGGCGCGACTCGACGAGCTGACCGACAAGCCGTTGGAGGTGTACGAGAAGTTCCGCGAGACCGGCCTGGCGAACTGGTGGCTGCCGGAGGAGCTGGGTGGCCGCGGGCTCACGCTGGAGGACAGCGTCGAGATCGTCAACGAGCTGTCCTACGGTGACGCGGGCGTGGCCTTCACGCTGTTCATCTCGATCCTCGGCACCACGATGGTGCAGCTGTACGGGTCGGACGAGCTGAAGCAGCGGTACCTGGCCCCGATGGCGGCGGGCGGCACGTTCTGCGCGTCGCTCGGCAGCGAGCGCACCGCGGGCAGCGAGCTCGGCAAGATCGAGACCATGGTCGCGAAGGACGGCGGCGACCTCGTCCTCAACGGCGAGAAGTTCTTCTCCACCAACACGGACTTCGCCGACTTCCTCGTGGTCATCGCCCGCTCGGCGGACGACCCGGAGGACTACCCGGCCATCGTGGTGCCGCGCGGCACGCCGGGGGTGGAGATCGTCAAGCGGTGGGACGTCATCGGCCTCCGCGCGTCGCACACGTACCAGGTGTCGTTGAAGGACGTCCGGGTGCCAGCCGCCAACCAGCTCGCGGGTTCCGGCCTGCGCCTGCTGGAGATCGGCCTGAACGCCAGCCGCATCCTGATCGCGACCACGGCGCTCGGCATCGCGCGGCGCATCCGCGACCACTGCATGAACTACGCCAAGACGAAGCCGTTCCGCGACGGCACGCTCCTGGAGAGCCCGGTGTTCGCGCAGCGGCTGGGCCAGATGGAGATGCAGATCGACGTCATGAAGAGCCACCTGCTCCGCTCGGCCCGCGACTTCGACAAGATCATGGCCGACCCGGACGCGCCGGCGCTGTTCAACCGGCAGGGCACGGTGAAGTCGGCGCTGACCGCGAAGATGTTCTGCGGGCAGGCGGGCTGGGACGTGGCGAGCGTCGGCTCGGAGATGTTCGGCGGGCTCGGCTACACCAACGACATGCCGATCGGGAAGCTCATGCGGGACATCCGGTACGTCTCGATCGTCGAGGGCGGGGACGACGTGCTGCGCGAGCTGGTGTTCGGTCGCTACGTCGTGCCGGTGCCACGGCGGACGTAAGCGGTTCGGTTGGTGGAAGCGGCCGGATCGGAATGGCGGAAGCGCGGGAACCCCGCGCGGACGCCGTCCCGATCCGGCCGTTCGCGTCGATTACGCTGAGTGATCAATTTCGGTGTCCGACGGATGAGGGTGGCCGGTGGGTCGGGTGTCGAAGTAGCGTCTGTCTGTGTCGGAACGGGACGAGCTCATCGCCGGGCGGTATCGGCTTGTGGCGTTGGTCGGGCGTGGTGCCGGTGGTGTCGTCTGGCGGGCGCGCGACGAGCGGCTGGGGCGCGCGGTCGCGGTCAAGTTCCTCGGCGCTGGTGACTCGGCGGACGCGGTGGGCCGGACGTTGCGGGAGGGTCGGGTCGCGGCCCGGTTGCGGCACCCGCACGCGGTGACCGTGCACGACGTCGTGGAGCACGGTGGCAAGCCCTGCCTGGTGATGGAGTACCTGCCGTCGCGGACGTTGGCCGAGCTGGTCGACGAGCGCGGTCCGCTGCCGGAAGCCCTGGTCGCGGGGGTCGGGTGGCAGGTCGCGTCGGCGCTGGCAGCGGCGCACGCGGCGGGGATCGTGCACCGGGACGTCTCGACGTTCAACATCCTGCTGGCCGACGACGGCACCGCGAAGATCGCCGACTTCGGCATCGCGCGGGCCATCGGCGAGGGCACGGTGACGGACGCGCGGGCCATCGTCGGCACGCCCGCGTTCCTCGCGCCCGAGGTGGCGGCGGGGGAGGACGCGGTGTTCGCGTCCGACGTGTACTCGCTGGGCGCGACGCTGTTCGCGGCGCTCGAAGGCCACCCGCCGTTCGGCACCACCGACAACCCCTACGCGTTGCTGCGGCGGGTGTCGGAGGCGGAGGTGGCGCCGCTGCGGTTCCCCGGTCCGTTGGGTGACGTGCTGATGCGGGTGCTGGTGCGCGAGCCGTTGGAGCGGCCGACGATGGCCGAGCTGCACGGTCTGCTGGGCGCGGTCGTGGAGGGCCGGGCGCTGCCCTTCGCCGAGCCGGAGCCGGAACCGGTCGCGGAGCAGGTAGCGGAGCCGGTTCGGGACACGATGCCGCTGGTCATGCCTCGTCGGGTGCCCTGGCGGAGGATCGCGTTGGCGGCCGGTGCGGCGGCGCTGGTCGTCGGCGGTGTGGTGGTCGTCGACCTCGTGGGGGACGACGAACCGGCCGACAACGCCCTGCCCGCCCCGACGAGCAACACCAGTTCGTCCGCCGTTCCCGCGACGACCGTTCCCGTGACGACCGCTTCCGCGGACGACGACGCGGTGCAGACCGACTCGGCGACGTCGTCGGCCGACTGCGACGCCGACCTCAAGATCACAAACTCCTGGCCGGGCGGTTACCAGGCCCTGGTGACGGTGCGCAACGCCGCCGAGCGCGCTCTCGGCGGGTGGACCGTGACCTGGCCCCAGCCGACCGGCCACGTGATCAGCAACCTGTGGAACGGCACGTTCACCGCGGAAGCCGGGTCGGTGAGGGTTTTCAACGCCGACCACAACGCGAAAGTGCCCGTGGACGGCTCCACCACGTTCGGCTTCACCGCCAACGGCCCCGCGACACCGAACCCGGACGTGACCTGCACGTCCGGCGCCAGGGTGAGGTGAACGCGGAGCGGCACACAGCCCGACCGGATCGAGCGTTCGACCGCCGGCCCACCGGGTGCGGTGTCAGAACGGGGGTTCGGTGGGGAAAGCGTCCGTCCAGGGAGGAACGACGGGCTCGGGCTCGCGCTGGAGGACTGCCACCGCGTCCTTGATCCGACCGAGGTCGACGAGGTGCCCCGCCAGCACGGTGGAGTTGGCGGGAGGGTGCGCTTCCAGGGCCGTGACCGCCTCCTCGGTCCGACCGGCCTCGGCGAGCAGGTCGGAGATGGTCCGGGCCGCGTACCAGGTGTCGCGCTCCGGGTGCGTACGTGCCTGCGCGATTGCGTCATCGAGCGATCCGCAGCCGGCCAGGAGCCGAAGCCGCAGCCTGAAGAAGGCCCACTCCTCCTCGCCGTCGCGGCGCGCCGTGAGGGTGTCGAGGTAGGCCAGGCCGTCCCGGGCGCGGCTGTGGTCGGCGTACAGGGTGCACAGCGTGTCGACGATCCAGTCCTCCGCGCCACCGGGGGAGTCCGCGACCACGCGCATCACCGCGATCGCCTCGTCGCCCCGGCCACGCCGGGCCAGGAGTTCCGCCAGTCGGACCGAACCGTGGTGCAGACGCGCAGGTGAGTCGCCCGGCTCCCGGTACACGGCGATCGCGCCTTCCACGTCGCCGCGCCCCTCCAACACCTCGGCCAGGCGCTTCGCGGCGTGCCCGTGGTACTCGGACGCCGCGTACCCGCGCAGTTCCCCGATCCGGTCATGCCTCGCGAACAGGTCGGCCAACTGGTCGTGGCCGTTCACGGCGGTGATGTGCTGCCGGGTGCGCAGCAGGGCGATCGCATCGTCGACGCGCCCCTGGCGTTCGCGGATCGCCGCGAGCAGGCCGATCGCCGTGTCCGGGTGGAGGCCGCTCCGGCACGAGAGGTCTTCGCGTCGGTGCTCGACCGGAATTCGTGCGACCAGCAGCGCGGCGATGTCCTCGTCCCTGCCCGCTCCCTCGGCAACCTCCACCAGAGCGGTGGCGATCAACCGGTCTTCGATTCCGGCGCTCAACAACACGAGCGCCTCGTCCTGATGTCCGTGCCGGGCCAGCAGCCGCCCGAAGAACTCCAGCGAGAGCCCTCCGGCCGCGGCGTGCGGTCGGGCCAGGGCGATCGCCTCCTCTGCCCGTCCCCAGCTCTCCAGCAGTTCCGCCTGGGCGTGGGCGGCCGGCCACCAGCCCGTGGCGACGTACGGAGCGAGCACCTCCAACGCCTCGGCCTGCCGCCCCTGGTCACCGAGCAGCCGTGCCCACTCGCGCGCGCAGAACCATTCCCCGCGGCGAGCCTGGAACTCCACTTCCTTCCTGTGGCCGAGCTCGAGAAGCCGGGAGACCAGGAGTGGAGGTATGCAGCCGGACAAGGACCGGGCTCGGTACTCGAGATCAGCAGCATCCACGGGGACGCACCTTAGCGCCGCGCCAAGCGACGTTCGGCGAGCCGAACTCGTCGTCGGCGGGCGCGGACAGCAGCACCGTCCGCGCCCGCCGACAGGTCACCACCGATCAGGTGCGCCGGCGGACGATCCGCGACAGCCGACCAAGTGGCGCGTCACGTCGAACAACTCCTGGTGCGACGCGCTATCAGCACCAGCCGTTGATCGGGCCGTTCACGCCGGTCCACATGAAGGCGTCGGTGACCCAGGTGCCGTCGCTGAGCCGGTTCCACAGGCTGGTGGTGCCCCACCGGCCGGTGTGCGACGTCCCGTTCGCGGAGCAGGAGACGGTGACGGTGGCGCCGTCGCCCACGGAACCCGCGACGCCGTAACCGGTGCCGGGGCCGGTGCGCTTGTTGACAGACCCGCCGCCGTTGGCGTCGATGATGCCCTGCGTGAAGCCGAGCGCGCCGTAGTTGTACAGCGCACCACCGGCGTAGACGCGCGCGCTGCCGTGCAACGCCGAGCCCTGGTAGGCGGCGCCGCCGTTCTGTGGCACCCACTTGCCGATGTTGTGCTGGGCGATGCCGATGTAGGCGCTGTTCTGCCGCAACCCGAAGTGCACGTGCCGCCCCGACGCCGACCCGCCGCACGTGACGTCCGTGCCCGTGTGGCCGAGGAACGTCCCCTGGCTCACGCCCGCGCCGTTGACGTTGATGCTGTTCCACAGGTGGTAGTAGTCGGTGGAGTAACCGCGGTCGTGGATCACCCGGATCCACCCGGTGCACATCGTGTACGCGGTGCCGCCGCGGGTGGCGAGCACGCGCTGGTCACCGCCGGCGAGGTCGAGCGAGCTCCACGGCGCGGCGGTGCCGGACCAGCCGTGCGGCCCGCCCCACATGGACCAGGTCTGCCCGACCGCCCACGGCAACGCCATGCCGGTGCGCCCGTCGGTGGCGCTGGTGGTGCCGATCTGGCGGCCGTCCTGTTCGGCCAGCAACGTGCGTTCTTCGGCGGGCACGATCGGCGCGCGCGACGTCAGGTCGGCGAACGCGGGCTCGCCTTCGAGCGCCACCGTCCACGCGCCCTTGGCCCGGTGGGCGACGAACAGCCAGCCTTCCGGGTGGTCGTCGGAGCCGGCCGCGGTGGTCAGCACAGCGGTGCCGAACGCCCACTCGCCGGCCTGCCTGGTGGCGTTCACCTTGGCGGTCCGGCTGGTGTCGGCGATCGAGGCGCCGCGTTCGCGCATCTCCGCGACCACCACGGAGTTCAGGTCGGCGGGGTTGGTCGCGGCGGGATCGGGCGCGGCGGAGGCCGCGGTGGGGGAGACGAGCGGTGTGGCGATCAGCAAGGTGGCGAGGGACGCCCCGGCGAGCAGACGAGGGATCATGGCAGCCTCCGGCGGAAGGGCGGTTGCAGGGACGTCCCAGTGTCGACACGGTCGGGTAGAAAATCACCAGCCATTCGGGCGAGTGGTGAATTATTGACGTTGACGTGGCAGGGGGACGGGCCGCGTTCGGCTGGTTGCGCCCGAACGCGGCCCGACCGGATGTCCTTACAGTAGTGAGCTGATCTGGCCGTAGACCAGGTCGATGCGGACACCCTGGTTCGGGCAGCCGCCGTAGTGGTGCAGCCCGATCACCTTGTGCGTCCGCCGGGACAGCACCGGCGAACCGGACGAGCCGCCCTCGGTGTCGCAGCGGTAGGCGATGTCGGACTGCGACGAGCTGCCGTTCACCCGGACCGCGCTCACGGCGCAGTACCCGCCGCCGTTCTGGTCGTCACGCAGGGAGAGCTTCTTGAGCTTCCCGGCCGGGTGGCCGACGATGTACATCTCCTCGCCGACCGCCGGCACCCGCGCGTCCAGCTCCAGGTAGCCGAACGACGACAGCGCGGCGAAGTTCGTCACGCTGAACAACGTGTAGTCCAGCGCCGCGCTCGTCTTGAGCACCGACGACACCAGCACCTTGGTGACGGTCGCGGAGGTGGTGCCGCCGCACGTCGGGCACTGGTAGTTGAACCACACCTCGATGCCCGTGCCGCTGGTGAAGCAGTGGTTGTTGGTCAGCATCCGGTTGTTCGGGCCGACCCGCCACGCCGTGCACAGGGAACCGCCGTTGCGCAGCAGCTTGGCGACCGCCCTGGTCCGGCCGAACTCGGTGGGGTTGCTCGACTGGTAGCAGACCGCGTCGCGGTAGTCGTTCGTGCCGCAGATGCTCTGCGGCCCGATCGCCGCCGCGGCGTCCATCTCCGCGTCCGTGTACCCGCGGGTGATCTTGTCGAGGGTCACCCGGCTGGCCGGGTGCGCCGGTCCGCCGTCCCGGCCTTCGAGGCTGATCACGGCCTTGTCGCCGGTCACGGACATCGCCCAGAAACCGGTCGCGTCCACGGTGGCCGTGCCCGACGCGGTCACGTCGGAGGTGTAGCGATAGGCCTCGGCGCCGGCCGGGTCGGCCACCGTGAGCACGTCGCCCGCGACCAGGCGCAGGCCGGTGAAGTGGGCTTTCAGGTACCACGAACCAGGTCGCTCGACCGTCGTGGAACGGGTCTTGCCGTCGAGGACGGTCGAGACGACCTCGTCCTCGCCGACCTTCTGGACTTGCTCGACGAGCCCCGGGGCCGCGGACGCGGTTCCGACCAGCAGGGGCACGACGAGCAAGGCGGCAGCGAGGAGTTGCAGGGTTCTCCGCACTGGTGTCACCTCACTTTGTGAGCAGGGATGGTCACACCATGTGATGGTCCTCGTGTCACCCGAAAGTGTCAGCCCGCCGATCGTCGGCAATCAGAGCGTGATCAGCCCCAGGGGCGATTCACCGCGCCACGTTCCACCAGAGGTCGCCATCGGCCGCGTGTTCCCTGATCAACGGCCAGAGCTTCGCGTCGTAGAAGGCGTTGGAGGGGAAGGGCGGCGGCGTGGTCGCCGCTTCCAGGAACTCCTGGTCGCTCCGGTACAGCACGATGCCGGGCAGCTCGCCGAGCTGCTTGATCCGCTCGTCGCTCTCTTCCAGGATCCGCACGTCGACGCAATGCAGCTCGACGGTCTCGGGCAGCACCTGGCGGAACGCGTTCGCCAGGGTCGCGCTGCCGACGGGCAGCCAGAGCCGGCGCGGTGTCGTCCCCAGCTCCGCGACGACGTTGGCCCACTCACGGGCGAGCGCCTGGCGCAGGTGCGACGCGTATTCGGTGCAACCGAAGCCGAGTGGCAGCTTCAACACCCGGTCGTCGTCGCCGCTGAAGGCCGCCGCCTCCTCCTCGGCGTCGTAGAGCGAGGCGCAGGCGTGGATTCTTGCACCGTAAGACTGCGCGAGCAGCGAGAACTCGTGGAAATCGCCGTCGAGCAACTCGCAGAACAGGACGCACTCGGCGCCCAGCAGTCGACTCGTGTGCGCGAGGGCCACCTGCGCGAACCCCGGGGCCGGACTGGCGTAGACGAATGTCGAGACGCCGCCGTCCATGGCGTCCACCAGGTACGGACCGATTGCCCGCTGTTTCGTCCCGCCCGGCAGGACGTCCTCGCGCGCTACTGCCACCACACCGCTGTCGACCGTTAATCGGTCCAGGACCACCGGGGGTGTTAAATCGTCAAGACACACCTTATCGAGAATCGACATGCCCTTACTACGTGGTCCGCCGGAATCCGGTTCAGCGGCGTCGTCGGGAACTTCGGATATCCGACGTGTTGCACAACGCCGCGGATAGGAGTTTTCTAGGGGGCAAACGCGGTGGGCGACCCCTGGAATGGCGAGGAAGTCTTGACGGCGAAGTCGAAGACGCGGTCGTGGTGGGGCTGGGGCAACGTCGAGGACGCGGTCACGGGTGGCGAGCGGACCGCGCTGGTCGAGCGGGTGGCGGCCCTGCTGCCCGGCCAGGACCTCACCGACCACGAGCCCCCGGACCCGGCGGACCTGGCGCTGCCGCCGGTGCGACTGCGGCCACCCGGCTCGCTGGCGGGCTCCTGTTCCGACGACGCCACCGATCGGGCGGCCCACGCCCACGGCAAGGCGTTCCGGGACGTGGTCCGCAACCTGCGCGGGGACTTGCGGCACGTGCCCGACCTGGTGGTGCGCCCGGCGACGGAGCAAGAGGTCGTGGACGTGCTGGACTGGTGCGCCGGCGCCGGGATCGCGGTGATCCCTTACGGCGGCGGCAGTTCGGTGGTCGGCGGCGTCGAACCGCGGTGCGCCGACCACCCCGGCGTCGTCTCGCTCGACCTCGGCCGGCTCGACCGGGTGATCGAGGTCGACACCACGAGCCGTGCCGCGAGGGTGCAGGCCGGCGTGCTCGGTCCGCGCCTGGAGGACCAGCTGCGCCCGACGGGGTTGACGTTGCGGCACTTCCCGCAGTCCTTCGAGTTCTCCACCCTGGGCGGGTGGCTCGCGACCAGGGCGAGCGGGCACTACGCCACGCTGACGACCCACATCGACGACCTGACCGAGTCGCTGCGGGTGGTCACCCCGGTCGGGATCAGCGAGTCGCGGCGCTTGCCCGGCTCGGGCGCGGGCCCGTCACCGGACCGGATGTTCCTGGGCTCCGAGGGCACTCTGGGCGTCATCACGGAGGCGTGGATGCGCCTGCGCGGCCGGCCGCGACACCGGGTCGGCGCTTCGGTGCGGTTCGCCGACTACCCGGCCGCCGTCGCCGCGACCCGGGACGTCGCGCAGTCCGGTCTGCACCCGGCGAACTGCCGTTTGCTCGACGCGGCCGAGGCGTTCCTCAACGCCGGGGTGAGCGCCGCCGGCGGGGTGCTGGTCCTCGCGTTCGAATCGGCGGACCACCCGGTGGACGCTTCGCTGGCCCGTGCCGTCGAACTGTGCCGGGAGCACGGCGGCGTGGTCGATGAGGCGGTCGGGCGCTCGTCCGGCATCGCGGACGACTGGCGGTCGTCGTTCCTGCGCATGCCCTACCAGCGCGACGCGCTGGCCCGGATCGGCATGGTCGTGGAGACGTTCGAGACCGCGTGCACGTGGGACCGGTTCGAAGCCCTGCACGCCGCCGTCACGGAAGCGGCGCAGGCGGCGATCCGCGAGGTCTGCGGCGTGGGCGTGACCACCTGCCGGTTCACCCACGTGTACCCGGACGGTCCCGCGCCGTACTTCGGCGTCTACGCAGCCGGTCGGTGGGGCAGCACGGTAGCGCAGTGGGACGAGATCAAGATCGCCGTGTCCGAGGCCATCGCCGCGCACGGCGGCACGATCACCCACCACCACGCCGTCGGCCGCGACCACCGCCCCTGGTACGACCGCCAGCGGCCGGAACCGTTCGCACTGGCCCTCACCGCCGCGAAAGCCGCCCTCGACCCGGCCGGAATCCTCAACCCCGGCGTGCTGCTGCCCGACCTCGGTCGTCGGTGACCGACGTCAGAGGTCGCGCGTCGTGGCGATCGGGGACAGCGTCATGCGCCCCGGACCCGCGCCACGCGTGTTGTGGCACCCGAAATCGCCGGTGGCCTTCTCGTGCATCAGGCGCAGGCAGGTGCCCAACGCGCGCTGGCCGTAGAAGTTCGGGTGCATGCTCTCCTGCCGGTCGCCCTGCGGCGTGTACCCGCTGACGACCCAGCGCACCCACTCCGCCGTGGTGCCGGGCAGCGGGTTGGACGCGCTGTTCTCCTTCTGCGCCTGCTGGGAGTCCGTGGCGCACACACCCCGGCCGTCGTAGGCGCCCTGGAGGTCGAGGAACCGCACGGAGCGGGCGGCGGCCACCTTCTTGAGCTGCTCGGCGATCGTCGGCACGAGCTGCTGCCGCGCCCAGTTCGCGTCGGAGTCCCACACCGGGCAACCGCCCACCGAGAACCGCGGACCTTCCTCGGGGATCCGGAAGTTCCGGGCCGCCGGCATCGGCGCGGGGTACGACTGGAGGACGAACTGATAAGTGCCGGTGCCTTGGGCGGCGTTCAGCACCTCCTTGATCGCCTTTACGGTGGCGCCGACGTCGAGCCGGAGCTGGTCGAGCTTCGCGGCCACCTTCGGATCCCACGTCGGCGCGCACTTGTAGCCGGTGAGGTAGCCCTTGACGCAGTCGGCGATGATGTCGCCGAACCCCAGGTCGTTGCCCCCGACCGACAGCACGACCAGCTTCACGTGGTGCTCGCGGACGGTGGCGCGCAGCAGGTCGAGCTGGTTGGGCTGGTTGCGCGCGGCGTCGCCGTTGCGCACGTCCAGGGTGGTCGCGCCGGAGCAGGCCAGGTTGACCGGTGTCGCGTCCGGGATCGCGGCGCTGATGATCTCGGCCGACGTCGAGCGGTGGCACATGTTCGTGGAGGTGTGGGTGTCCCCGTAGACCCGCTGCGGGTCGGTCGTGCAGCCGTTCGCGTCGCACGTGGTGGCGAGGTCCGTGCCCCACTTGTCGCCCGAGTTCTCCAGCGCGTTGCCACGCCAGCGACCGGCTTCACCGGAGATGTAGCTGTCGCCGAGCGAGACGACCGCGGCGGGCAGTGCCGGTGTGGCCGCCCGCGCTTCGGTCGCGGTGAGCGCCGCGGCGCCGATGGCGATCACGGCGGCGAGGACCCGACTTCGGGTGGCACCGGACATCGACCTCAACTCCTTGGTGTGGTCGGACAACCGTAGGTGTCGGAACCGCCGTCGAGGACGGTCCGGGAGCCGGATGACCCGTTGGTGCCGAGAGGTCGCCGGAGCGGGTGACCACCGCTTCGCCGACCGTGACCGGTCCCGTCGACACCGAACCCGCCGCCGACCCCGGTTCACCGCTGCGGATAATCCCGCTCGCGGGGACGGTGCGGGGAACCGCTGCGACCCCGCTCGCGTCGATCGCAGCGACGGCGTACGGAGAACGCGGGGGACATGGCAGACGAGACGTTCGGGCCCTACCGGATCGGGCCGCTGATCGGGCGTGGCGGGATGGGCGAGGTGCACCGGGCGCACGACACCGTGCACGACCGGACGGTGGCGCTCAAGCGGCTGTCGCCCGCTTTCCACGACGACGCCGCGTTCCGGGCGCGGTTCCGCCGGGAGGCGCAGATCGTGGCCCGGCTGCGGGAGCCGCACGTGATCCCGATCCACGCCTACGGTGAGATCGACGGGCGGCTCTACCTCGACATGCGGCTGGTGGAGGGCGCGGACCTGACCGACCTGATCGCGCAGGGGCCGCTCAGCCCCGAGCGCGCGGTGCGGATCGTGGAGCAGGTGGCCGGGGCGCTCGACGCCGCCCACGCCGACGGGCTCGTGCACCGGGACGTGAAGCCGTCCAACATCCTCGTCACGCCGGGTGACTTCGTGTACTTGGTGGACTTCGGCATCGCCCGCACCGCCGCGGCGGCCGAAACGCAGATCACGGCGTCCGGTGACGTGATCGGCACGGTCGACTACATGGCGCCCGAGCGGTTCGAGAACGTGGCGGTCGACGCGCGGTCCGACATCTACGCGTTGGCGTGCGTGCTGTTCGCGTGCCTGAGCGGCCGGCGGCCGTTCGACGTGGACGGCACGGCAGCCCAGATCTGGGCCCACGTCCAGGAACCGCCGCCGAAGGCGCACCCGGTGAACCCGGCCGTCCCGCCCGCCTTGGACAACGTGATCGCCCGAGGCATGGCCAAGGACCCGGCAGCCCGACACGAGTCCGCCGGCGCCCTCGCCACCGCCGCCCGCGCCGCCCTGACCCCGACACCACGCGCCACACCCACCGCCCCAACACCCAGCGCTCCAACGCGGCCCGCCCCGACGCCCAGCACCCCATCGCCCGGCATCCCAGTGCCGTCCGCGCCGGCACCCGGCATCCCAGCGCCGTCCGCGCCATCGCCCGGCACCCCATCGCCCGGCACCCCATCGCCCGGCACCCCATCGCCCGGCATCCCAGCGCAGCCCGCCCCAACGCCGCCCGAACCCACTCCACAGCCCCGCAACACCACCCCCGCACCCGGTGCTGCCGTCGGCCCCGGTGGTGCCCCTGCGCCGGGTGCTGCCGGCGCGTTCAGACCCACCCACAGCCCAGGGTCTCCGGCCACACCCCGAGGCACGTGGCCGCTGGGGTCGGCTGGGCAGCCGCCGGTCGCGTTCCACCCCGCCGACCAGTCGCAGGCCCGTCGCGTCGCCCTCGGTGTGGTCGCCGCTTCGCTGGTCGTGCTCGTGGCCGTGGCCGCTGTCGTCTACGTGACGCTCGACGGCACGACGAACTGGGTCATCGGCGGCTCGGGCACGGCCACCGGCTCGCAGACCACCGAGTCCCAGCCCACCACGTCGGCCAAGACCACCAAGTCATCGACACCGGCCACCACAACCACAACCACCACCAAGGCACCGGGGCCGAACCCCGAAGAGCAGAAACTCCTCGGCTCCCTCCCCGTCGTCTACCGCGACAACACCTCCTGCGCCACCGCACCCACCGACGGCGACGGCGTCACCGCGAAGGTGGTCTGCACCCAAGCCAACGAGCGCCACGACCGGTTCGCACCACCGGCCCGCGCCGAGTTCCGCCTCTTCGCCACCCGCGCCGCCCAGGACGCCCACTTCCAAGCCGTCGTCACCTCCCACGGCATCCCGCGCGACGACTCCCAGGGCGGCTGCCGCCCGACCACCCACCCCGTGCACTACTCCACCTACTACCGCGACACCTCCGGCCCGCTCGACGGCGAGTTCACCACCTGCTACCTGGACGGCAGCACCGGAAGTCTGTTGTGGACGGACGCGGGCACCGTCACCACGGGCACGCTGACCACCGCACCCGGCGCGACGGCGGACACGTTGGAACGGCTCGACCTGTGGTGGAAAACCATGATCCTCAGCCGGATGTAGCCGGCCGCACTACCGGATCACCGCGCCGCCCGCCCTGCCGAGAGCGACGACGGTCTCGCGATGCCCCGAGGGGACGGGGAACTGCGTGCTCCTGCCGAGTGGGCCGATCAGGAGCAGCTTCTCCCTGACCTCGTGGTGATCCGAGCCCACGTTGGAGACGACGACCCGTTCGACCAGCTCCAGATCCGACCACGCGTACGGGTCCGGCACACCGTCGACGCCGAGCACGACGCCACCGGTGAACAGGAACAACCGGCGGGGCACCGGTGCCGGCATGCGCAACGCCACGACGCCCAACGCCAGAATCCCGATCGCCAGCACGGTGAGCAGGACGCCACCCACGACGGCGAGCACGTCCCCGTCGGCCTGGAACAGGAGCAAGACCCCGAAGAACGCCGGCAACACCGCGAACGCCAAGGCGACGCCGAAGCCCCTGGACGAGGAATCGAGTTCGACGGTCTCCACGAACTCGCCGAACCCGTGCCGCCCGGCGACAGCGACCGCCTCTGCCTTGGTACTGGGGGAAAGAGACTCCGGTGCACCCCCTCGGTCGCGCAACCGCTTCTCCGCCTCGGCGTAGAGCTGCTCGACCAGTGGCCGCGCGCTGTCGTCCCCGGTGCGCTCGGCGTAGCCCGTCAGGAACGCGTCCACCATCTCCGACGGCGGCAGGCCGACCCCGTCGTCCGGCGACCACAGCCGCATCGCCGCCGCGTGGTCGACCGACCAGGTGCCGGTCTCCGGGTTCCACACCGCCCCGGGAGGAGGTTTCATCCCCGGATGCGGGTCCTCCTCCGGGAGAAGCCTGCGCGCGGCCTGGTAAGCGGCGGCACCCGGCACTTCACCTTCGAGGAGGCTCAGGCGTTCCATCAGCGCGACGCGCGGCGAGACGGCCCGCTGGGCGGCCAACCGCTCCTCGTCGGTCGCCGAGCGCGGGCTCCGGTCCGCCTCCGGGTCTCCGGTCATGGCACCCTCCCCGTCCTCGACCGGCGTTGAAGATCAGACTGCCAGGGAGGACGGGGGAAGGCATGTACCCGACCGGGTTTCGTGCGCTGCGGACCCGCAGGCGGAATCCCTGCGGTCGTCTAGCCGCGTGCGGCGAGGAAGTGCCAGCGGCCGGCACCGAGCGCGGTCACGTCGGTCAGCGGGCTCGCCGAGCAGTTCGTCGCGCCCGGCGCGCACACCGGTCCCGGCACCGTCGCCCTGGTCACCGCGCTGCCGTTGCCGAGTTGGCCGTCGTAGTTGCCACCCCACGTCACGACGGCGCCACCGGCACCGAGCGCCGCACCGGCCTGGCCGCCCGCGACCACCGACGTGACGCCGCCGAGCGGAGTGGTGGCGCAGTCGACCGCCGCGACCGCGCAGACCGCACCAGGGGTCGACCGGTCGGTGGTCGTGCCGTTGCCCAGTTCGCCGTTGCCATTGAAGCCCCAGCTGAGCACCTGGCCGCTGCCCGTCAACGCGAAGCTGTGCGAGCCGGTCGGTGACGTGGCGAGCGACGTGACACCGGTGATCGGGGCAGCGTTGCAGTCCGTCGCGCCGACCGCGCAGACCTGGACCGGCGTGGTGCGCGTCGTGGTGGTGCCGTCACCCAGCCGGCCGTTGCCGTTGTACCCCCAGGCGACGACGCTGCCGGTGCTCAGCCGGGCGAGGTTGTGGTTCGACCCCGACGTGACCCCGGTGACGCCGGTCAGCGGGTCGGCGGTGCAGTCCGTGGCGCCGACCGCGCACACCGGTCCGGGGGTGTTGCGGCCGTTGGACGTGCCGTCGCCCAGTTCCGAGTTCCAGTTGTCGCCCCACGCGACGACCGTGCCGTCACCGAGCAGCGCGAGGCTGTGCGGTGTGCCGGCGGCGATCGCGACGACGCCGCTCAACGGATCGGCCGCGCACTCGGTTGCGCCCACCGCGCACACCCGCACGGGGGTGGACCGGTCGGTGTAGGTGCCGTCGCCGAGCCTGCCCGAGTAGTTGCGGCCCCAGCTCACCACCGTGCCGTCGGACAGCAGGGCGAGGTTGTGCTCACCGCCCGCGGCGATGGCGGTGACGCCGGTCAGCGGGTCGGCGGCGCAGTTCGTGGCGCCGACCGCGCACACCGGCACGGGGGTGTACCGGTTCGTCGTGGTGCCGTCACCCAACTGCCCGTCGTAGTTCGCGCCCCAGCTCAGCACGCTCCCGTCGGCGCGCAGCGCGACGGTGTGGGTGGTGCCGCCCTTGATCGCGGTGACCGAGGTCAGCGGGTTGGTGGTGCAGTCGGTGGCGCCGACCGCGCAGGTCAGGGACGGGGTTGCGCGCTTGGTCCAGGTGTTGTCACCCACCTGGCCGGCGGAGTTGCGCCCCCACCCGAGCACGCTCGTCGTCGTGGTGGTCTCCGGTGCGCCGTCACCGGTCGCGTTGGCCGGCGTGCCCGGCATGGCGGCCAACAAGCCGACGACCGCCGCCGTCAAGACTCCGTGTACAGCCCTCATCAGTCCCCCTCGGATCACCGCGTGGTCGTGAACTCCCCCCACGGGAGCGCGGTGTGTGATCAAGGTAGAGGGTGTGATCACGGCCGCGGCACGGTCGCGCAGGTCTTTGCGCGAACCTGATGCGGGGTCCGCGGAGGGGAAACGCCGACCCACCGGAAAGGGCGCATTCCGAACGTTTTCGAAACATTACGAGAATCGTTGACAACGCGGCGGAGTCGGACGAACACTGTCCGCATCGATGAGCCTTCACCCGCTGTCGATCCAGCCGAAAGGCCTGCCAGGTGTACTCCGCCGCCTGACCCCTGCCTGCCTCAACGAGGAGGAAGCATGCACATGGACGACGACGCCCCTGACCGGATCGCGCACCCTCTCAGCCGCAGGATGTTCCTCGGTGGCGCCGGCGCCTTGGCCGTGTCCACGTCCGCGTTGCTGCTGCCCGGCACCGCCCACGCGCAAACCGTCACCAACAACCAGACCGGTACCCACAACGGCTACTACTACTCGTTCTGGACCGACGCCAACGGCACCGTTTCCATGACCATGGGATCGGGCGGCCAGTACAGCACGTCGTGGCGCAACACCGGCAACTTCGTGTGCGGCAAGGGCTGGAGCACCGGCAGCCGCCGGACCGTGCGGTACTCGGGCAGCTTCTACCCGTCCGGCAACGGCTACCTGTGCCTCTACGGCTGGACGTCCAACCCGCTGGTCGAGTACTACATCGTCGACAACTGGGGCAACTACCGGCCCACCGGTACGCACAAGGGCACGGTCAACAGCGACGGCGGCACGTACGACATCTACCAGACGATGCGGTACAACGCGCCTTCCGTCGAAGGCACCAAGACGTTCCCGCAGTTCTGGAGCGTCCGCACGTCGAAGAAGACGGGCGGGACCATCACCACCGGGAACCACTTCGACGCGTGGGCCCGGGCCGGGATGAACCTCGGCGGTTTCCGGTACTACATGATCATGGCGACCGAGGGTTACCAGAGCAGCGGGAATTCCAACATCACCGTGAGCTGAATTCCCCGGGACCACCCGCGAAGATGTGGCGCGGCGGCCATCGGGTCGCCGCGCCACAGCGCGTTGTGCGTCCTCTCGTGAATCAGCGGACGAAGAAGCCGCGAACCCGTTCCAGACCCTCGATCAACGCGTCCACCTCGGCGAACGTGGTGTAGAGGTAGGACGACGCGCGGGTGGTCGCGGGCACGCCGAACCACTGGTGGGCGGGCGCGGCGCAGTGGTGGCCCGCCCGCACCGCGATGCCGAGCGAGTCCAGCACCTGGCTGACGTCGTGCGGGTGCACGTCCTGGAACGTGAAGCTGATCGCGCCGCCCCGGTCCTCGGCCGTCGCCGGACCCAGGATTCGCAGCCCCGGCACCCCGGCCAGCCCGCGCAGCGCGTAGTCGGTCACGGCGCGCTCGTGCTCGGCGACGTCGTCCATGCCGATCGACGTCAGGTAGTCCACCGCCGCGCCGAGGCCGACGGCCTGGGCGATCGGGGGAGTGCCCGCCTCGAACCGGTGCGGCGGCTGCGCGTACGTGCTCCGCTCCAGCCGGACGGATTCGATCATCTCACCGCCGCCCAGGAACGGGGGCAGCTCCGCGAGCAGGTCGCGCCGTCCCCACAGCACGCCGATGCCGGTGGGGCCGCCCATCTTGTGACCGGTGAACGCGACGGCGTCCGCGCCCGTCGCCGCCACGTCGTACCGCATGTGCGGCACGGCCTGCGACGCGTCCAGCACGACCAGCGCACCGACCTGGTGCGCGCGTTCGGCGATCAGGGCCACCGGGTTGACCGTGCCCAGCATGTTCGACACGTGCGTCAGCGCGACGACCTTCGTCCGCTCGTTGATCAGGTCGTCCATAGTGGACAGGTCGAGCCGGCCCTCGTCGGTGAGGCCGAACCAGCGCAGCCGGGCGCCGGTCCGCTCCGCCAGCAACTGCCACGGCACGATGTTCGAGTGGTGCTCCATCGCGGTGATGACGATCTCGTCACCGGCGCCGACCTGGTACGGGGACTTCCAGGCCAGCACGTTGGCCATCAGGTTGAGCGCTTCGGAGGCGTTCTTCGTGAACACGATCTCGTCCGAGTCGGCCCGCACGAACTCCGCGACCTTCGTCCGCCCCAGCTCGTACGCGGCGGTCGCCTCCTCGCCCAGCTGGTGGACCGTGCGCGCGACGTTCGCGTTGTGCCGCCGGTAGTGCTCGGCGATGGCGTCGATGACCTGCCACGGCTTCTGCGAGGTGTTCGCGCTGTCGAGGTAGACGAGGGGCTGGTCGTCGGCCAGCCTGCGACGGAGGATCGGGAAGTCCTCGCGGATCGACTCGACGTTCACGGTGCGTGGTCCCTAAGGTCGGCGGATCCGGGGTCTGCGCCCAGCCTACTTGCCCCGGGTCGCCCGCCCAGCGCCCGTTCCGCGTCCGCCCGCGAGGCGCTGGAACCCGAGCCGGCGGGCGGTGTGCGCCAAGGCCTGCCCCGGCAGCGCGATGGACCTGTCCACATCGGACTCGATCTCGTCGCCCCTCGGTGTCCGCGGTCGGCACGCCGGTCTCGTGCAGCTCCTCCGGGGGGCAGGTCCGTGGCGGTGTGACCGCGCACCCGCTCCGCGCAGGTTCCCTCGCCGCTCGGGCAGCCGGCACAGGTTCGGCTGGTCGACCGCCTCCTCAGAGGCTGAAGTAGTCGACCTTCAACCGGGGGATGTAGTTCGAGACGTTCGAGTAGTACGTGATGATGCCGTCGTTGTACTGGTCGAACGAGTGCTTGAGGTCGTGCAGGTTGTCCACCGCGCGGTGCGCCTGCCAGGCGGGCACGGAGGCCCGATCAGCGAGCGCTTCTTCCAGCAGGCCGGTGCGGTTCGCCTTGGCGTCCTCTTCCACGCGGGACACCAGCGGCGACAGGCAGCCCTCGGGGTAGCCGTAGGCCTCCGCCAGGCGCTGAAGGGTGTGCGCGCCGTCCGGCGTGTCCACGCCATGCGCCTCGAACAGCTTGGTGCAGGCCAGGTAGCCGAGGGTGTCCTCGCGGGCGATCTCGCACAGGTTGTTCGTCCACGACCAGGTGCCGATCAACGGGTGCGCGTTGGCGACCTCCTCCTTCGAAAGGCCCATGTTGACGAGGCTGTCGCGGGCCGTCCAGGCGCGGTCGTACTGCTCGGACAGGTACCCGGAGAGCAGGTGCTTCCACGCGGGGTCGGAGCAGTGCGCGATCGCGGTGGAGATGTGCCGGCTGGCCGAGTCGATGTGGTGGTAGGCCTCCAGGACCAGGCCGAGGAACACCTCCTTGCGGAAGTCCCCGTTCTCCAGGCCGGACCACAGCCTGTGGTAGCCGATCTGCTCGGTCCACAGGGCGCACGACTTGTCGATCTGCTTGAGGAACGTCCCGGCCGGGATCTGGTCCAAGTCCTGGTTCTCGTCGCGGATCAGGCCCTGCTCGGCGAACCTGTTGACGATCGCCAGGGTGTCGTCCACGCTCACGCCGGTGATCAGCGAGATCTCCTCGACGGTGTGGCGGCCGTCCAGGTAGCGCTTGAAGTTCAGGAACGACTCGAGGTCGGCGCCCTGCTGCTCCAGTTCGAGGTGCTGGTCGCCGACGATCATCAGGATGCCGCCGCTGTCGGGCACGAAGAACGTGCAGTGCCGGAGGTGGGGCTTGTACGCGAGGTCTTGCGGGAGCGTCATCGTGTTCTCCGCACCTGGACGGGTTCAGGGGTCGGCTACGGCGTGGTTCGACGGCCCGGTGGTCACAGGGCGGTGGAATTGCGGTGTCGAGAATTGAGGGCGCGCGGGTGCGCCGGATTCACCGGGTTCAATCCAGGCGTCCGGGTGGACCTCGATATCGCTAAGGCGTGGGCCAGACCTGCTCGACGGCTGACGAGTGACCGTCGTCGGTGCGGTTCATGCTCGTGCCGACCTGCATCTTCGCATCCCCCATAAGGTGCCGTGGACCGTCGCGCATCCGTTCGTCCCCCGGAATCGAATGGCAACCGGTGCGTGGTCCCGACTTTCGCATCGTGGTCTGCCGAGGGTTGTCGACTTGATCGTCGACGACGTCGCGGTTGATGTTCGCAATCCCCCTGAACGCCCCCTCGTGATGTCAACGTATGCGGGGTCATGTCGACTGTCAAGAACATCCGAGCGACGGCCGCGAGTGACTGCGGATCGCCGCCGACAACCCCCTTGACGTGTGGAAACCGGGCTCGGGCGCCGAAGTGGACCTGGGACGATCACACCACTGCTAGGCCGTTCGGGTGGATTGCCCGAGAAGGTTCCGGATCGGTCAAAACCGGCAGGCCGTACATCACTTCGGGCGACCGGTCAATTAAAAAGCTGTCCTCAGTGCATCGTGGATACCCGTTGTCGCGCAAATGGGGGTAGCGGTGCGGTCGATCGCCGTATCGACCGTTGACCGGCGCGAGGTGACGGACATGCACGTTAGGTGAGTTTGCTACGGACAGTACGAGCCGTCTCGCCCGCAAGGGTGGTTCCCGACCGGCGTGCGGGCCGGATCATCGTTACTCGTCGTAGTTTACCGCCGAACAGGTGACGGGATCGCTCCGTCAGAGGAGTTGCCAGTGCGGAAGGAAACCCGCAATGGGGACAAAGGGTGCGCTCCGGACCGCCCCACCACTCGGCAGGCACCCCCTCCCGCGCCAATCCGCGTCGTCGCGCTCGTGCCCGCCCACGACGAAGAAGCGCAGATCGGTGCCACCCTCGCCGCGCTCTCGCACCAGACCCGACGCCCGGACCTCGTGACGCGAAGGCGACGGGGTGAACGTGCTGTGGTTGGTGTTGGCCGGGTTCGCGCTGATCGCGGCCGGTTCGGCCCTCGCCAGGATCGCACCTCGGTTCAGCCGCGTCCACGACTCGGACTGACCTGCGACAGCGACCGTTCCGACCTGATCCACCTTTCCACACCCAGTGCGCCGTATGACGCACATCGGCGACCTCCCGCGAGGTAGAACTGACGCGGGACACGAGCCGGTGCCGGGGGGTGGGATGTCCAGCAGGTTCGAGCCGCTGACGGCGGACGATCCGGACGAGGTCGGTGGATACGCGCTCCGGGCGCGGATCGGCGTGGGTGGCATGGGGCGGGTGTACCTGGCCTTCACGCAAGGCGGTCGTGCCCTCGCGTTGAAGGTCATCCGGCCCGAGCACGCGGAGGACGAGGAGTTCCGCCGCCGTTTCCGCCAGGAGGTCGACGCGGCCCAGCGCGTCCAAGGGCTCTGCACCGCGCCGGTCGTCGACTCGGACAGCGAAGCGCCGATTCCCTGGCTGGCCACCGCCTACGTGCCCGGTCCTTCGCTGCGCCAGGCGGTCACCGAGCACGGCCCGCTGCCGTTGGCCACGGTGTTCCGGCTGATGGCGGGGGTGGCCGAAGGGCTGGCCGCCGTCCACGCCTGCGGCCTGATCCACCGCGACCTCACCCCGGCCAACGTGCTGCTCGCCGACGACGGCCCCCGCGTCATCGACTTCGGCATCGCGCACGCCGCCGCGGCCACGTCGCTCACCCGGACCGGCATGAAGATCGGCACGCCCGCGCTGATGTCACCCGAGCAGGTCCGCGGCCGTTCGGCGACGACGGCCACCGACGTGTTCGCGCTGGGCCAGCTCGCGGTGTTCGCGGCCACCGGGCACACCGCGTTCGGCGAGGGCAACCAGGACGCGCTGTTCTACCGGATCCTCAACGAGCCGCCGGACCTGGACGACTGCCCGGCGGAGGTGCGCGCCATCGCCGAGCGCTGCCTGGAGAAGGACCCGGACAAGCGGCCCACGCTCACCGAGGTGATGGCGTACGCGAGGAAGCAGACCGAGGGCCAGACCATGCGGTTGGCCGCCGGGTCGTGGCTGCCCACCGACATCGCGACCTCCCTCGGCAACTACGGCACCGCGTTGTACGACGCCAGGACTGTGGCCAAGCCGCCGAAGCCCAGGACCGCGGTCCTGCGCACCGGCAGGCCGTTGTCGGCGCTCAAGAAGTCGGTGCTGAACAAGTCGGCGCTCAAGAAGTCGACGGTCAAAGCCGTCGCCGTCGGGCTGGTCCTGCTCGCCGGGTTCCTGGCGTTCCTGATGATCGGCCCCGACAAGGTGATCGACTCGGTGGCGGGCGTGTTCTCCACCTCGACGGCGCGGACTCCGACGGAGACGGCCGGCGAGGAGTCGCCCGAGCCGACGAGCACGACGAGGACGACGGCCGAGCGCGTCGCCGCCGAGACCACCACGACCACGACGACGACCACGACCGAGCGCTTCGACCCGAGCAGCCTGAACGACAAGTCGACGGACGTCACCCCGCAGACCACCTCGGCCCTGTTGGCGGACGAGTTCACCGACTCCGAGGGTCGGACGTTCACGTTCGAGGCGGGCAGTCACCGCGAGTCGTGCATCGCACCCGCCCAGACCGACGACGTCGAGGGCATCCTCAACCGCAACGGCTGCATCGGCGTGACCACCGGCGCCTTCGTGAGCGCGGACGGGACGATCCTGGTCAGCGTGAAGGTGCTGGA
The DNA here is from genome assembly GCF_000716595.1 of Saccharothrix sp. NRRL B-16314. Lineage (GTDB taxonomy): Bacteria > Actinomycetota > Actinomycetes > Mycobacteriales > Pseudonocardiaceae > Actinosynnema. The sequence continues at coordinate 29,274 of NZ_JNXC01000028.1, read as the reverse complement.
GTTCGCCAACAGCGAGATCGCGGACAACGTCTACGAGGCGTTGAAGGACGTGCGCACCGAAGACCTCGGCATCGTCTGCCCGAAGACCGGAGCCGGCTCGGAACCGTGCGAGGCGAACCACGAGTCGATGAACAACGGGTGGAAGGGGCAGAAGCACCGCTACGTGATCGGCGCGGTCGCCACGTTCACCGGGGCGAACGGCTCCAAGGAAGCCCTGACCGCGGCGGCCGAGGAGGGCTACGACAGCGCGGGGCCGCACAACTACTCCGGCAACCGCTGACGCGGAACACCGTGGACGCTGGGACGCCGTTGACGCCGGCCACCGCTTCGCAACTTGCGAAACTCCTGCGAAAGTCCTTGCTTCTCCCTGTCGGGACCCTGCCTGTGGCCTGATGACCTTCACCGGCGTGGAGGTGAATCGTTGCAGTTCAGCGGTTCGATTGTTTTTCGCAGATTTACCGATAGTGTCGGAACCGTGAGTCGATCGCGATGGGCAGGCGTCACCGCCACCGGTGGGATGTCACCGCCAACGGCAGCCAGGGTCCTGGAGCGCAAGTGCCACGCGGGCCGTGCGTCGAAGGGCCGGACGCCGCAGCCCGTCCACCGCACCGCGCCGCTGGTGGAGCTCGTCTTCCCGGCCCTCAACAGCGCGTGGGCCATGGAGGTGATGTGCGGCGTCGTCGCCTCCGGTGTGGACGTCGTGATGTCGGCGGCGGCCGGTCGCCGCACGTCCTGGGCCGTCGACCTGGTCAAGGCCCGGCGCGCCGGCGTGCTGCTGGTGACGTGCCCGATCAGCGCCGCCGAGCGGACCGTGCTCGCCCGCGCCGGGGTGCCGCTGGTGCACATCGACCCGGTCGACGCGGCGGCGGACCTGCTGAGCGTCGCCGCCACGAACCGGGCGGGCGGCGTGTCGGCCACCAGGCACCTGCTGTCCCTCGGCCACCGCCGGATCGGCTTCGTCGGCGGACCGCGTGACGTGCTGTGCAGCCGCGCCCGCCTGGACGGCTACCGGTCCGCCCTCGACCGCGCCGGTATCGCGTTCGACCCGGCGTTGGTGCGCCACGCGGACTTCACCAGCGAGGGAGGGCGCCGGGAAGCGCACGAGCTGCTGCGCCGGCCGAACCGCCCCACGGCGATCTTCGCGGCCAACGACGAGCAGGCCCTCGGCGTGATCGAGGCGGCCCGCTCCGCCGGTCTGTCGGTGCCGGACGACCTGAGCGTCATCGGTTTCGACGACCTGCCGACGGCCTGGCGCTCGTCACCCGCGCTCAGCACCGTCCGCCAGCCGCTCGCCGAGATGGGCAGGCAGGCGGGGAGGATGCTGGCCGACCTGATCGCCGGTCACCCGCCCGCCACCGACCGGGTCGAGCTGGCCACCGAGCTGGTGGTCCGGTCTTCGACGATGCAGCCGTCCGCCCGGTGACCTGACGCCGTCGACGCCGAACCTGCATGCCCGGCTATGCGGACGACTCGGCGGAACGGGTGGCGCGGACGTTGCGCGCCTGGGTGAACCGGCACGTCGGGTGGTGAATGTCCCCGACTGCCCGCGCGATCACGGGTGTCCGGTGCATACTCGCGGTCATGATCGAGATCGCTTCGATGGCGGGGTACATCACCGCACACGGGATCTGGAGCGTGTCCGAAGGCGAGACGCTCATCCCGATCCTCGCCTACGAACTCCCCGACGGCGAACGCGTTCTGCAGCGCATCCAAGCCGATGACCTCAAGGACGCCGTGGCCGTCGGCCAGCACGCCCTGGAGACCAACGAGTCGGGCGCGGTCCGGGCGGTGCTCGTCGTGGACGCCTACGTGAACTTCGAGTGGGGGCGCAGCGACGCGCTGGCGGTCGAGGCGGTCGAGTACGGCCTGACCCCGTGGTCGATGGAGCTGGCCGTGCCCTACCAGCCGCTCACGGACTCGACCGCGTTCGAGGTGTACGGCCCGACGTTCTTCGACGTCGCGGGCGGACTGGACAACGTGGACGTCGCCCCGGTCGCGGACGCGTTCTTCGACGGCGCCGAGTCCCACTCCGACGCCTGGGCCGTGTGGAAAGCCCACCAGGTCGTCTGACCGGCCGTCGAATCGGCGCACGCGCGGGGTCGGGCAAGTCGGCCCGTGGGCGCCAACCCCATACTGGTCGGGTGGTGGACACCAAGTGGGACGGCGACGACTACCAGCGTCGGTTCGACGAGTTGGCCGAGAGCGGCACCGACATCCACGGTGAGGCGAACTTCGTCCGGGCGTACGGGCCGACGAGCGTGCTCGACGCCGGCTGCGGCACCGGGCGGGTCGCGATCGAGTTGGCCCGGCACGGGATCGAAGTGGTCGGGGCGGACGTCGACGCGTCCATGCTGGCCACCGCGCGCCGACTGGACCCGGGCATCACCTGGGTGGAGTCCGACCTCGCCGACCTCGACCTCGGCCGGGTGTTCGACGTCGTGGTCATGGCGGGCAACGTCCCCCTGTTCACCCCGCCCGGCACGGAACCGGCGCTGGTCGCCGGTGTGGCGAGGCACGTCGGCCGACTGCTGATCGCCGGCTTCAGCCTCGACCGCGGGTACACCGTCACCGACTACGACGCCCACGCCGCCGCGGCCGGGCTGCGGCTGGTCGAGCGATTCGCGACCTGGGACCGGCAGCCGTTCACCGGCGGCGACTACGCGGTGTCCGTGCACAGCGCCGTGGAGAACTGAAGAGCAACGATCTCCGGGCTGGTTCGTTAGATCCGCTGCGTGCCCCAGCACGCCGGAGGAACCGGAGGTACCCGATGCGCGTGATGCCCGCACTCACCGTGGCGGCGGCCGTCGCCGCGGTCGTCGTGGCCGCTCCGGCGGCGAACGCGGCCCACCCGGCGCCGGAGCACGTCTGCGTCGAGAGCGTGCCGGAGACCGATCCGCTGGAACCGGGACCGGTGAGCATCTGCGCCAGCGTGTTCAAACCCGCCACCGCCTCACGGGACGACAAGGTGCCCGTGCTGCTGCACAGCCACGGTTGGGGCGGCACCCGCACGTCCGCGCCCGGTTCGTTCCAGCGGTACCTGGACGCCGGTTTCGGCGTGGTCAGCATCGACCAGCGCGGCTTCGGCGAGAGCGGCGGCAAGGCGCACGTGGAGGACCCGGCGTTCGAGGGCGAGGACGTCATCCGCGTGATCGACCACGTCGCGTCGCTGGACTGGGTGCGCAGGAACGGCCCGAACGACCCGGTCCTCGGTGCGGTCGGCGGCTCCTACGGCGGCGGCTACCAGTTCGCCGGCGCGTTCACCGAGATCATGAAGACCGGACGGACCCGGTTCGACGCGCTGGCGCCGCAGATCACGTGGCACTCGCTGAACGACAGCCTCGCCCCGCGCGAGGTCGTGCGCACCACGTGGGTCACCGCCCTGTACGCCGCCGGCCTCGACGCGCACTCCACGACGGTGCACACCGGTTACGCCGAAGGCCTGGTCACCGGCGACTGGCCGGCCGCGATGGACGGGTTCTTCCGCGACAACGGCCCCGCGCACCACGTCGCCGCCGGCCGACGGCTGGACATCCCGGTGCTGCTGCGCCAGGGCGTCAGCGACAACCTGTTCCCGCTGGACCAGGCGATCGACAACTTCGACCGGGCGTTGACCCCGCGTGCCCGTGCCAACAGCCTCCTCGTCGGCTACAACGGCGGGCACGCGCTGCCGAGCACCCTCCCGCTCGGTCACGCGGTCGCGGGCGACGCCTGCTCCGCCGAAGTCGGCGGCGGTTACGACGAACTCGAACTGCGGTTCCTCTCCGAGAACCTGCTGGGCGCGACGCGCACGCTGACCGGCCACGGCCGCTACCACCTCATGACCGCCGAGGGCGGCTGCGTCAGCGTGGACTCGGTCAAGCCGACCACCACCGTCGCGCTGCCGGACGTCGCGACCACGGCAGGTGTCGGCCTGCCGCAGGCGATCAAGATCGCGGACGGCCCGCTCACGATCGCGGGGTCACCGTCGCTCGACGCCCGGGTCACCACCCTGGGCCTGGACAGCCGCGCGTTCTTCGCGCTCAGCGTCGGCACGTCCCCGCTGGACGCGAAGGTCGTGCAGAACAACGTGCTGCCGCACCGCGAGAAGAGCCTGACCCTCGGCGCCCGCCGGACGATCGAACTGCCGTCGGTCGCCACGACCGTCCCGGCCGGCCAGTCGCTGTACCTGACCGTCAGCGCGCTTTCGGACACGTTCGTCCTGCACGGCAGCCGCACGCCGAGCGTGATGGTGTTGCGTGACGTCACGGTGGGCTTGCCGGTCGTGCGGTGAGCGTCAGGCCTTGGTCGAACGGCGGGACCGGACGCGGCGGACTATGACGACGGCGCCTGCGACCAGTGCCAAGGCCAGGAGGGTCAGCGGCAGCCCTGGCATCGGCCAGGACGAGCGGACGTACTCGGTGACGACCACGATCGCTCGGTGGTGGTCGTCGGTGGCGGCGCGGGTGAGGCGGATGTCGTCGGTGATCCTCGCGGGTGAGAACTCCGCGTCGTAGCGGGTCAGGAAGCGCGGGCCGGTCAACGCGGCGGACAGCGTCGGGTACTGCGGGTCCGGCTTCACCTCGCCCGCGAACACCAGCTCGGGCGCGGTGCCCTTGGGCGCCGGGTTGCTGACGTCCATCCGGTGGTCGGCCAGCACGTACAGCCGCAGCGGCTGCTTGCCCTCGGCCGTGGCGGACAGTCGCATCGGGTAGACCGGGGTGTCGGTCTCGAACGCCAGCCGCATCGGCGGCAGCCCGTCGGACAGGCTGCCCGAGGTCGGGGCCAGGCGCACCGCGACGACGAGCCAGCCCTCGGCGAGGTACGGTTCGAGCGCGCCTCCGAGGGCGGTGGGCAGCGTGAAGTCGTGTTCTCCCAACCACTGCGTCACGGCGGTGGCGTCGGTGCCGGCGAGTTGCGCGACCTCGTAGGGCCCGACCTCGACGTGGTCGACGACCGTGGCGCCGCGGTCCGAACCCGGGGGAGCACCCGCGCCGTCACCGTCGATCGTCACGCGCCGCACCTCGACGTCCGGGCGGCTGATCCGGTCGAGTTCGGTGAACAGCTCACCGTCGGCGATCTCGAACCGGGCGCGCGCGGGCACCGGCATCAGGAACGCGGCCTGGGTCGCCGCGGACCGCGCCTGCACCGAGAGGGTGATCGACTCGGTGCGCCCGGTCAACTCCACCAGCGCGGTCTCCTGCTGCGCGCGCAGCTTGTCGTTGGCGACGAACGCACCGCAGGCGCACGCGCCCGACATCGCGGGGTCCACTGCCACCACCGTGACGGCGAGTGCCACCACGACCGCCATTCGGGTTGCGACCCGACCGAGTGCCATGACCCGTCCGACGCGGTCGACGGCGGTCGGGTTCCGCCGTCCGGGTGACCCGACCAGTCTTCACCTGGGGCCGGTCTTCACCCAGCCGTCTTCACCGCCGGCCGACGCGTCGCGGAGTGCCCTCCGGCCGGTCGCGGATGGACCCGGTGATCGTGGCCTTGATCGCGAGCGCGGCACCGGACCGGGCCCACTCGCGGAAGTCGAACGGCTGCACGTCCAGTTCGATCAGGTCGGGGTCGTCCTCGTAGGTGTCCTCGATGCCGTCGTGCACGAACCGGGACGACACCTCGTACAGCGGCAGACCTTCGCCGGTGAGCAGCACCTTCTGCGGGTCGATGACGTTGGCGACGGTGCCGATGAGCACGCCGAGCGCGTATCCCGCGTCGTCGAACACCCGCCTGGCCTCCGGGTCGCCGGCGCGGACCCGGTCCAGTGCTTCCTCGTACGCGGGGTTGCCGGCCAGCCTGCGCATCATCATGTGCGTCATGAGGTAGCTGGAGATGCAGCCGCGCCGACCGCAGCCGCACAGCGGACCGTTGGAGTCGACGAGGGTGTGGCTGAAGTGCGGGTGCAGGCCGTGCGCGCCGCGCACGAGCCGGCCGTCCACGATCAGCCCGGTGCCGACACCCGCGCCGACGGTGATCACGGCCATCGACTCCAGCCCGGCGCCCGGACCGAACCAGTGTTCGGCGGCGGTGAGCGCCTGCACGTCGTTGTCTACCGCGGTGGGGATGCCGGTGGCGCCGGTCAGGGCGGTCTTGAGCGGCACGTCGGTCCATCCGAGGAACTCGTGGCGCGCGACCAGCCCGTCGAGGACGATCCCGCCCAGCGTCACGCCGATGCCGGTGATGCCGGGGAACCGGGCCGCGACCTTCGCGACCTGGGCGACGACCTCGTCCGGGTCGTGGGAGTGCAGCGGCTCCTCGGTGGTGTCCAGCGGGATCGCGGTCAGGTCGGTGACGGTGGCGAAGAGCCGTTCGGCGGTCAGCTTCACGCCGAGGAAGCGGTGGGCCTCACCCCGCACGTGGAGCATCTCCGACGGGCGGCCGACCGACGGAGCCGGTTTGGTCTCGCCCTCGACCAGCAGGCCGTCCGACACCAGCGCCTTGGTCAACCTGGTGAGGGTCGGCCGGGACAGGCGCAACCGGGCGGCGATCTCCGCGCGGGACAGCGGGCCGTGGATCAACACCTCCAGCAGGACGTCCCGCGCGACCTCGGGCAGGTTCGGCCACGACGGCGTGGCGTGGGGCGTTGTCATCGACCTCGGCACTCCTGGATCTCGAGCTCACACCTCGCCGCGTCCTGGGATCGCTCCCAGTGCAACGACTCGCTGCCTGGTCACGCAAAGCTACACACCACCAGGCGGTTCCGGTGGCTTGCCGCTTCGGTCGACCCGCGCCTCCCCGTCACCCGGCCGGACCGCCCGAACGCCGCGCCACCGCGAACGGACTACGGCGGATCGGGCGCGAGGAGGAGCGGATTCGCTCTACCGGAGGAGCGGGTTCAGATGACGGTACTGGTCAGGCCGTTGTGACGGTAGATCTTGACTTCACGACGAGGGCGGCCGTACCGTGGGCGCTTAAGTTCCGCAGGGAAACTAATGGTGCTCGGAGCTGGGCGCCGCCTCGTCACCGACCGTGCTGCACCCAGTCCGGTCGGCCGACTACTGCTCCCCGTCGATGTCGTGTGGTCATCACTGACCGACACCGTTACTGGGAGCGCTCCCAGACGGAACGTCGGTCACCAGCTGAGTCGACTCGATGAGGTGTCGGAAGAGCAATGACTAGAAGAGCAATCGCCATGATCAGCGCCGCGCTGCTCGTCGTCGCGGGTTTCGGGGTGACGGCCCTGTCGCAAGCCCAGGCGGCGGTGGGGCTGCACGTCAGCGGCACCAGGATCGTCGAAGCCGACGGGCAGCCGTTCGTGATGCGCGGCGTCAACCACCCGCACGTCTGGTACACCGGCCGGACGAACTCGTTCGCCGACGTGAAGGCGTTGGGCGCCAACACCGTTCGGGTCGTCCTGGGCACCGGCAAGCGGTGGGGTCCGTCCACCGACACGGCCGAAGTGATCGCGTTGTGCAAGCGGAACAAGATGATCTGCGTGCTGGAGGTGCACGACACCACCGGCTACGGCGAGGAAGCCGCCGCCGCGTCCCTCGACGAGGCGGCCGACTACTGGATCAGCCAGAAGAGCGCCCTGGTCGGCCAGGAGGACTACGTCGTCATCAACATCGGCAACGAGCCGATCGGGAACACCGACGCCGCGCAGTGGACCGACGCGACGGTCAACGCGGTCAAGAAGATGCGCGCCAACGGGTTCGAGCACCTGCTGATGGTCGACGGGCCGAACTGGGGCCAGGACTGGCAGCACGTCATGCGGGCCGACGCGCAGGAGGTCCTCGACGCGGACAGCCGGAAGAACACCGTGCTGTCGATCCACATGTACTCGGTGTACAGCTCGGCGTCCACGATCGTCTCCTACCTGGACCACTTCCAGGCCAACAACTGGCCGCTCGTCATCGGCGAGTTCGGCTGGAAGTTCGCCGCGAACGAGGTGGACCACGAGACGATCCTGGCCGAGTCGGAGAAGCGCGGTCTCGGCTACCTGGCGTGGTCGTGGAGCGGGAACTCCGACCCGATCCTGGACATGGCCACCGACTTCGACCCGAACCGGCTCACGACCTGGGGTGAGCGCATCTTCAACGGCGCCGACGGGATCAAGGCCACGGCGAAGGAAGCCGCCATCTTCGGCGGCCCGACGTCGACCACGTCGACCACCACCACGACCACGACGACGACCACGCCCACGACCACGACGCCTGGCGGCCTCCGCTGCACCGCCGCGTACGCGGTCACCAACCAGTGGCCGGGCGGTTTCCAGGGCGAGGTCCGGGTCACGGCGGGCACGTCGGCGATCAAGGGCTGGACGGTCACCTGGACGTACGCCGACGGCCAGACCGTCGACCACGCCTGGAACGCCGAGGTCACCAGCGCCGGATCGACCGTGACGGCCCGGAACGCGGGCTACAACGGCAGTCTCAACGCCGGTTCCAGCACTTCGTTCGGGTTCACGGGTTCGTCGCGCGCCACCAACAGCGCGCCGACCGCCTCCTGCACCGCGAGCTGACCTGTCCACCCTCGACGCGCGGACGCCGGCCATCCCGGCGTCCGCGCGTCGCGGCTTCAGCCCTCGTGGTCGGAGACCCGCTCGGCGAACCGCTTCCGTTCCGCGGCAAGGACTTCCCGCACCAGCTCCGCCTCGGACAGGTCGACCGCCTCGGGGCTGGAGTCGGCCGTGTCGCTGACCCTGGCGAACTCGTCGAACAGCTGCCGCTTGCGGGCGAGCAGCTCGGTGATCCGCTGGTCCACGCTGTCCTCCGACAGCAACCGGTGGACCTGCACCGACCGCACCTGGCCCATGCGGTGCGCGCGGGCGATGGCCTGCGCCTCGGTGGTGGGCTTGAGCTGGGGTTCGCAGATGACGACGACGGAGGCCGACTGGATGTTCAGCCCCACGCCCAGCGCCTCGATCTGGGCCACCAGCACCGCACCGTGCCTGGCCGCGGAGAACCGGTCGATCGCCTCCTGCCGCTTGGCCGCGGGCACCGAGCCGTTCAACGGCCCGAACACCGGCTTCGGCAGTTCCCTGGCGACGAGGTCCAGCACCTCCCGGAAGTACGAGAACACGATGACGCGCCGTTCGTTGGCCTCGGCCTCCTGGACGATCTCGACCAGCCGCCGGAGCTTCTCCGACCGCCTGCCCTGGCGCATCGCGGCTTGGCGCATCGCCATGAAGTTGCCCTGGAGGACGGCCGCCCGGTAGGCCGACGCCTCCGCGGCCGAGAGCGGCAGCCACTCGTCCACCTCGATGAGCTCGGGCAGCTCGGTCAGCACGTCCTCCTGGTTGCGCCGCAGGTACGCGGGCGCGATCCGCCGCCGGAACGTCCGGGCGGACAGGTCGTCGGCGTGCGCGGTGAGGTCGGGCCGCAGGTAGGACACGAGGGTGCGGAACTCCTCGACCCGGTTCTCCAGCGGCGTGCCGGTGAGGAGGATCGCCCGGTCCGCCCGCGCGACGAGGTCGCCGGTGCGCATCGACCGGTGTGCGGCGGGGTTCTTGATGTAGTGCGCTTCGTCGACCACGACGCACGCCAGGTCGCGGACGCGGGTCAGCGCGGGCTCCCACCACTTCAGCGTCTCGAACGTGGTGACGGCGACGCCCCCGTCGCGCGCCCACGACCGGGCTGCGCGCTCGCGGTCGGGTCCGTGGACGCGGTGCGCGCGCAGCCTCGACTTCCCGCCCACCTCGCGGACCCAGTTCGTGACCACGGCCGCCGGGCACACCACGACGAAGTGCGTCTCGCCCGCGCTGCGCAGGTGCGCCAGCACGGCGATCGCCTCGACGGTCTTGCCGAGGCCCATCTCGTCCCCGATGACGACCTTGCGCTGCACCAGGGCGAACCGCGCCGCGAAGCTCTGGTAGCCGCGCAGGGACGCGGTGAGGTGTTCGCCGCTGAGCGCCTGGTCGCGCACGGCTTCGACGATCTCCTCCGGGAGGTCGCCGTGCGTCGAGGTCTCGTCCTCGGTGATGAACCCGAGTTCGGACAGCATGGCGAAGTAGTCGGCGGGGCGGGCCAGGAAGTCGTCCCACGGGTCCGCACCGGCGTCCCGCGCCGCCGACGCGCTCGAACCGTCCAGCAACCCGGCCCGGCGGATGACGATCCGGACGCTCTCCAGGAACCCGTCGGCAGGTGCCTTCCGGGTGGGGATGACGAGGAGGTGCGTCGTGCCGCGCCCGACGGCCCGGCCCAGCGGCGCCAGCTCGGCCGCGCGTTCGAGGTCCGCCGCCGCGCCGCGGGTCCGCCGGCTGGAGTCCCAGTCGGCGAGGCGGTCCAGGAGCTCGGTGGTCTCGGGGTGGCGGTTGGCGATGTCGATGCGCACCGGCATCTCGTCGAACGTCGTCTTCCGCAACGTCTGCGCCGCGCCCACCATGCGGCGCGCGGAGGTCTCGCCGACGCCGGGCAGCGACTGGAGCGACCCGGCGTTCCGCAGCACGTCCAGCACGGTGACGATGCCCGCCTCGACCAGCGGACCCAACCGGAGGCGGTCGCGGGTGGCCGTCTTGAGCGCGTCCACCGGCATCCCGGCCAGCATCCGCCTCACCTCCGCGCGGCGGACCTCCTCACCGGCCTTGTGCGCCGCCGCGCGGTACGACTCCTCGTTGGCGAGGGCGTCGGCGATGGACTCCAGCGCACGGGGCAACCCGGCGAAGGCGGACCGGTCGACGACCAGCGCTCCGGGATCGCTCCGCCCCGAGACGAGGTCGAAGCGGAGCGCCGGGTCGAGCAGCGCGTCGAGCGCGACCTCCGAGGCGTCGACCGGGTCGTCGAAGGTCCCCAGCCGGTCGAGCCGCGCCGGGCCGTCGGTCCCGAGGACCGCCGCGTGCAGGTCCCGCAGGTACGAGGCAGCTTCGCCCGCCGTCTGCTTCCGCGCCGATCCCGTGAAGAACCGCCGGACGCCGAGCACCCGGGAGACCGCGCCGACCACGAGCGGCACGTCTTCGGTGAGGGCCTTCAGCAGGTCCCGGTCGTCGGTCGAGCGCTTCGGGAGGTTCGCCCGGTCGTGCAGGAGTGCTACGGCCTGCTTGTCTTCCACGTCGAGTGGAATGACCTGCCACGTGGTCTTCCCGGCGCGGTTGACGTCCACGGCGCGCGCGGCCAGCCGTTGTTCAGCGGCACGTGCCGCGTTCCGGACGGCCTTGCGCCGGGACTGTGATTCGGCAGCGCGCCGACTCCACTGCTGCGAGTCGTCCACGAGCCGCCGGAGCTCTTGGCGTTCAGTCTTGTTCATGCACCGCTGCGGGGTTCGGGGGAATGGGGAAGGGTGAGGGTAGAGCACATCACCTGCGGGGCCCAGCGAGCGTGGGTGTGTACCGAATCGGGCCCCTGCGGCGATGTTCCGCTCGACGGTGCGGTGTGGGCTGGGGGTAGTCGGTGCGGCTTGAGGATCTTCGGTCGGGCGTGCGGGTGCTGGGCGTGGTGCCCGGCGAGCCGGTCCAGGTGATCGCCGCCCAACCGCACGGCTCGGACGCCGTCGAGCTGACCTACAAGACCGTGAGCAGCGGGTTGGGTCAGCGGGTGCTGTTCAGGGCCGACGAGGACAAGCTCCGCCCGTCCGACGCGGGCAGCAGGCCCTTCGACGCCGACGCGTCGGACTTCCGGCTGGTCGCCGAGGCGCAGCGGATCTCCCTGGCGGGCCTGTCCGACCCGATGCTCGCGGTGGCGACCAGTGACGTGCGCCCGTTGCCGCACCAGATCCAGGCCGTGTACGGCGAGATGCTCGACCGCGCCCCGCTGCGGTTCCTCCTCGCCGACGACCCCGGCGCCGGCAAGACGATCATGGCGGGCCTCTACGTCAAGGAGTTGCTGCTGCGCGACGACGTCCGGCGCTGCCTGATCGTCGCGCCCGGTGGACTGGTCGAGCAGTGGCAGGACGAGCTGTTCTACAAGTTCGGGCTGCGCTTCGACATCCTCGGCAAGGACCTCGTCGACGCGGCGCTCGGCACGACGGTCTTCGAGCAGCACCCGCTGCTCATCGCGCGGATGGACCAGCTCTCGCGCAGCGAAGAGCTCACCGCGCAGCTCCGGGACACCCAGTTCGACCTGGTCGTGGTGGACGAGGCGCACCGGATGAGCGCGCACTACTTCGGCGGCAAGGTCGACCGCACCAAGCGCTTCCTGCTCGGCGAGACCCTGCGCGACCACACCCGGCACCTGCTGCTGATGACGGCCACCCCGCACGCGGGCAAGGAAGAGGACTTCCAGCTCTTCCTGACGTTGCTCGAGCGCGACGGGTTCGAGGGCAGGTTCAAGGACGGCGTCGTCCCCCGGCCGGACACCTCGGGCCTCATGCGGCGGATGATCAAAGAAGACCTGCTCACGTTCGAGGGCAGACCGCTGTTCCCCGAGCGGATCGCGCAGACCGTGCCGTACGAGCTGACCGAGGAGGAGAAGGACCTCTACGACCGCGTCACCGGGTACGTGCGCGAGGGCATGAACCGCGCGGCGCGGCTGGACGACAAGCGCCGCAACACGGTCGGCTTCGCCCTCACGGTCCTCCAGCGGCGCCTGGCGTCCAGCCCGGAGGCCATCCACCAGTCGTTGGTGCGGAGGGTCGGACGCCTCACGCGGCGCCGTGACGACCTGGTGCAGGGTCGTGACGTCGCCGTCGAGCCGGTGATCGACCCGCGCGACTGGGACGCGGACGACCGCAGCGCGGCCGAGGTCGAAGCGGTCGAGGAGGAGCTGCTGGACGCGGCCACCGCCGCCCGCACCGTCCAGGAGCTCGACGCCGAACTGGCCGAGCTGGCCGACCTGGTCGTGGCGGCGCAGCACGTGCGGGACCTGGGCACCGACCGCAAGTGGGTCGAGCTGCGCCGCATCCTGGAGGACAACGACCTCATCCACCCGGCCGCCGAACGTCCCCGCAAGCTGATCATCTTCACCGAGCACCGCGACACCCTGCACCACCTCGGTCGCAAGATCCGCGCGCTGTTCGGCGCGGCGGACGCGGTCCGCGAGATCCACGGCGGCGTCCGGCGCGCGGATCGGCGTGCCACCACGGAGGAGTTCACCAAGAACCCCGCCTGCCGGGTTCTCGTCGCCACCGACGCGGCGGGCGAGGGGCTCAACCTCCAGGCCGCGCACCTCGTGGTCAACTACGACCTGCCGTGGAACCCCAACCGCATCGAGCAGCGCTTCGGACGGGTGCACCGGATCGGGCAGACCGAGGTGTGCCGGCTGTGGAACCTCGTGGCCGCCAACACCCGTGAGGGCGCGGTGTTCACCAGGCTGCTGGAGAAGGTGGACGAACAGCGAAAGGCCTACGGGGGCAAGGTCTTCGACGTCCTGGGCGCCGCGTTCGACGAGACGCCGCTGCGCGACCTGCTGATCGACGCCATCCGGTACGGCGAGCTGCCGGAGACCCGGGCCAGGATGGAGCAGGTGCTCGACAAGTCGGTCGCGCACGGCCTCAGGGAACTCCTCCAGGACCGCGCCCTGACCCACCACGCGATGTCGCACGGCGACTTGGCGGCGGTGCGCGGCCGGATGGAGGAGGCGCGTGCCCGGCGGCTCCAGCCGCACTACGTCGAGTGGGCGTTCCGGGCCGCGTTCGAGCGGTTCGGCGGACGGCTGGTGAGGCGCGAACGCGGTCGCTACGAGATCACCCACGTGCCGCCGGGCGTACGCGGCGTCACCAAGCGGGGTCCGGTCGCCAGCCGCTACGAGCGGGTCACGTTCGCGCTCGACCTCGTCGACGTGGACGGCAAGCCCCGCGCCGACCTGCTCGCACCCGGCCACCCGCTGCACGACGCCGTCGCCGAGGTCGCGACCACGCAGCTGGGAGGGGTGCTCGACCGCGGCACGGTCCTGGTGTCCGCGGAGATCGGGGAACCGCGACTGCTGGTCGCCGTCGTGGAGGAGGTCGTGGACGGCACCGGGGAGAGCATCGCCCGCCGGTTCGGCTACGCCTACGTCGACGCCGCCGGCCAGGTGACGCCCGCCGGTCCCGCGCCGTACCTGGACTGCGTGCCGGTGCCGGACCCGGCGGCCGTGGTGAAGCCGTCCTGGCTCGCCGACGCCGAGTCCCGGGCCCGGAGCTGGATCATCGGCCACAGCCTCCAGCAGTACGCCGACGAGGTCGCGTCACGTCGGGTCGCCGAGGTCGAGCGGACCCGCAAGCAGGTCGACCAGCGGCTGACGTACGAGGCGAACCGGCTGGAGGGCGAAGCGGCGGCGGCACGCGACCGGGAGCGGTCCGGCGTCAAGCCGAAGGAGGGTTCCGAGAGCCTCACGCGCAAGGCGCAGGAGTTGAGGGCCCGTCGCGAGGCACGTCTGGCGCTGCTGGACAAGCAGAGCGAGCTTTCCCCCAAGCCGCCGCACATCGTGACGGCCGCGCTGGTCCTGCCCGCGGCCGACGTCGACCTCCCGTCCGACTCGCCGTTGCACGCCAGGGAGACCAAAGCCGTCGAACGCCGCGGCGTGGACCTCGTCCTGGCCACCGAACGGGCACTCGGCCGGGAACCGCGGGAGCAGCCGTTCGCGAACCCCGGGTACGACGTGCTCTCGGTGTCGCGCGACGGCGGTCCGTCGATCCGGATCGAGGTGAAGGCGCGCATCGAGGGCGCGGACGACTTCTACGTGACCCACAACGAGATCGTCACCGGGAAGAACGCGGTGCCCGACTACCGGCTGGCGCTGGTGGCGGTCAGCGCGCGCGGCCCCGAGCACGACGAGGTCCGCTACGTCGCCGCGCCGTTCACCGGTGTCGACTTCGGCGACCTCTCGGCCACCGGCGTCCGGGCCGACTGGTCGAAGACCTGGGACGCCGGCACCGCGCCGTTCTGACCGCCCGGTCGGGGGACGGTCCGCGCCGTCCCCCGACCGGGTCGGGTCACCGGTCGACGCAGACGACCCGTCCGATCGCGTACCAGTCGTGCGCGAAACCGTCGTCGTCCTCCCAGACGTCCAGCTCGTACCAGGACGTGCCGGCGGCCCAGATGTTCGGCAGCACCTGCCCGGCGGGCGTCACGCCACCCGTGCCGATGAACGACCAGCCCGCCGCCAGCCGCCGCTGGTCCCAGTCACACCGCACGTCGAACAACTTGTCGTGCGGGTTCACGGGTGAGGTCGCCGTGTGCAACTCCTGGCCGGGCAACGGGTTCGCGCACACCGCGTAGGTGGTCAGCCGCCAGGTGTTCGAGTACCCGTCAGGGTCCTCCATGCCGGTCACCGCGACGCTCGTGAGGTCCGGTGCCTGCGCGACCTGGTTGACGTGCACCTGACCCGCGCCCTGCGTGTTCCAGCCGGTGGCGAGGAGCTTCTTGCCGGTCGGGCAGGTGGCGCGCACCTGCTTGTTGGCCGACGTGTAGTCCGACGTGGCGTAGACGACGGTGTGGCCCGGCACGGGCAGCGCGCACATCGCCTCCACGATGAGGTACCACTCGTCGGTGGTGCCGTCCTGGTCCTCGTGGGCGATCGCCGAGGCGGTGGACGTGGACAGGAGCAGGGCGGTGATCAGCACGTCCCGTCTGTTGCCCCGGACGTAGGCGAACGCGCCGGTCAGCTGCTTGCCCGCCGGGCAGGACACCGAGTTGATCCGGGTGGGGGAGGACGACGGCCCGGCGGGGTCGGACAGGACGAGTTCGTCACCGGGGATGGCGGCGGACGCCGGTGGCGCGAGGATCACGGCCGCGACGACGGCGGCCAGGAGCGTGGACAGGGTTCGACGCAAGGGCATGGCGACCTCACAGTGCATCTCACAGTGCAGCGGGACCGGTACACCGTGCGAGACGCCGTGCCTCGGGCCGGGGTTCCGCCTCCGCCCGGCAGGAGACGCCGGAACGATCCGGTGCCGGCCCGGGGCAACCAACCACAGACGCCCTCGGTGTGACCGAGCCGCTGGCGCGTCGACCCTGCCGATGCGCGAGCGCAGACCGATCGGCTGCTCACGACACGGTGACGGGAGGCCGGTCCGGTGACGTGCGGTCGACGGTTCGACCCGTTCGTGACGGCGCATGCGGGCCGGCCTCACCTGATGGCTCGGTTCGGGGCGCGGGCCGGGCTGCGGGGCGTCGGCGGTGTCAGGATCGGGTGGTCGGACGTGGCCGGTGGAACGAGGGCAGGAGCTCCAATGGTGTTCCCGTGGCGGTTTCTGGTCGTGATCGCGGTCGCCGCCGTGACGGTGTCGAGCACCGCCGCGGCACCCGCGCCGGTCGCGGTACGGCAGGCCGGGCACGTGGTCGGGACGGCCGACGTGGAGCTGGACGGCAACTCGTTGACGTGGGCCCAGCTGGTCGACGTGCTGGAGGCCGACCGGGTGACGGTCCGGTTGGGCATGAGGTCCCGCCAGGAGATGGTCAGGACCCGGCAGGGCGCCGAGGCGGCACTGGCGGCCGGACAGCGCGTCTACGGCTGGAACCAGGCGCTGGGTCCGCTGAAGGACGAGCCGTTGGCCGAGGCGGACCGGGTGGAGTTCCAGCGCCGGGTGCTGCGCTCGCACGCCGCCGGCGTCGGCCCCTCGTTGTCCGACCGCGTCGCGAGGTTGGCGCTCGTACTTCGGGCGAACTCCATGGCGCGCGGCACGATGGGGGTGCGGCCGGAGTTCGTGGACCGCATCCTGGAGCTGGTCAACGCCGGGGTCACGCCGAGGATGCCGGAGATCGGGTCGCTGGGCACCGGTGACCTCCAGCCGATGGCGGCAGCAGGCCTGGTCCTCACCGGGGAGCTCGCACCAGCCCGTTTCGAGGGCAGGGAGGGGCTTGCGCCGGACATCCTCGCCGCGGCCGGGCTGGCGCCGGGCTTCCAGCTGGAACAGGGCGAGGCGCTGCCGTTGATCAGCGGCAGCAGCGTGTTGACCGCGCGGTACGTCGACGCGGTGGTGCGGGCCGAGCGGCTGGTGGACACCTACGACGGTGCGTTCGCGTTGTTCCTGGAGGCCACGAGGGCCGAGCAGGGCGCGTTCGACGCGCGCACCCACGACGAGCGGCGCATCCCGGCCGAGGTCGAGGCGGCCCGGGTCACCAGGGTGTTGGTCTGCGGCACCGGCTGGATGACCGACGAGGGGCGCAAGGCGATCAGCGACGACGGCCCGCGCATCCAGGACGCGGTCTCGGTGCGCGCCACCCCGCACATCGTCGGAGCGCTGCGACAACGCCTGGCCGACGCGCGCGTCCACATCGAGCGCGAGGCGAACGCGTCCACGTCCAACCCGCTGGTGTTCCCCAAGGAGGGCGGCGGTCACGAGTTCGTCATGGGCGGCAACTGGGACGCGGCGCTGATCGGCCACGAGATCGACTCGCTCAACGCGCAGGTCGCCGACCTCGGCGTGCTGTCGCAAGAGCTGTCCGCGCGGCTGCTCGCGGACAAGTGGAGCTACCACCTGCCCGCGAACCTCGCCGGCGGCGAAGTCGGCCTGAACTCGGGCATGGTGCAGGTGCAGACCGTCGCGGTGGCGCTGGTGCCGGAGATGCAGCAGCTGGCGACGCCCGCCGGCACGTTGTCCCGGCCGGCGAAGTTCGGGCAGGAGGACCACAACACGATGGCGATGGCCTCCGTGCGCGCCCTGCACGGCAACCTCGACCGACTGGAGACAGTGCTGGCCGTCCACGTCATGATGTCGGCGCAGGGCATCGACCTCATCAAGGACAAGATGGCCGCTTTCCCGCTGGGCGCGGGCACGCGGCGACTGCACGAGACGGTCCGCCGGCACGTCGGGCCGTTGGTCGACGACCGGCACATGACCCCCGACCTGGAGAAGGCCACCGACCTCGTGCGCAGCGGCGAACTCAGCCGGGACGTGCGCGCCGCGCTCAGCCCGGAGCAGAGCAGGTGCGCGGCCTGAGCCGTCAGTCGCCGGGGTAGCGGGTGTGCCAGTCGTCGTCCGTGGGCGGGTTCGGGCCGAACTCGGCGGTGGCGTCGTCGGTCAGCCGTTCGATGACGTCGCGCAGTTCGAGCTGCGCCAACCACGTCGGGTCGATGGCGTCCTCGCCGTAGAGGGCGCCGACGATGTTGCCGCACACCGCGCCGGTCGAGTCGCTGTCGCCGTCGTGGTTCACCGACGCCAGCAGCGCCGCGTTCAGGTTCTCGGTCGACAACGCCGCGTAGACCGCGATCGCCAGCGCCGACTCGCCGACCGCGCCGTTGCCGAGGGACGCGACCTTCTCCGGCGTCGGCGGACCGCCCAGCGCCAGGGCGGCGTCGAGGGCGGCCGACGTCTCCTCGTGGCCGTCCCAGCGGACGAGGTGGCTTCGGGCGGTGTCGAGGGCCGGTCGCAGCGGCACGCCGCGCAGCAACTGGTGCACCAGCACGGCGAGCACACCGGCCGACAGGTAGCCGCTGGGGTGGCCGTGCGTGATGGCGGCGGACGCGGCGGCGACCTCGAACACCACGGCCGGGTCCGGCGACCACAGCGCGACCGGTGCCGCCCGCATCACGCCGCCGCAGCCCTTGGAATCGTTGACCGGCTGGGCGATCGTGCCGGCGCGGCCGGTGAGGCCGTAGTCCTGGAGGGTGAAGAAGCACGTGGCGCCGGGCGCGCGTCGCTTGAACAGCCCGCGGACGCCCATCAGCCACCCGTCCGGGGTCTCGGAGGTGTGCTGGGGGCCGCGGGCCCTCACCCACGGCGTGCCCTGGGTGTGCAGCCACCGCTGGTAGGCCAGCCGGAGTGAGCGCACGACGTCACCGCTGCCGTCGCGCCGCTGCCGGGCGTGCGCGCGGATGACCGCTTCCAGGGTGAACAACGTCATCTGCGTGTCGTCGGTGATCCGGCCGACGCCGTCGTAGGCCGGGATCATGCCCGTCACGCCGAGTGGTCCGGCGAGTTCGCGGATCTGGTCCATCGGCTTGGACTCGATCGGCGCGCCCAGCGCGTCCGCCACGGCACCCGCCAGCACGCAGCCCCGCCAACGCTGTCGATCCACTGTGGACGGCGCGGGTCGGATCGCGTCCGGGGTGGCCGCTGCGGGTGCGCGGGTGATGAACTTCCGGCCCGCCTCGTCGATCCCGATGTGCAGCTCGACCCGCAGGACGTCACGCGGTGGCGGTCCCGGCCGGGCGTCGGCCGCGTGCTGCTTGCGCACCAGGCCCGCCAGCGTCGCGAGGTCGGCGTCGGAGAGGAAGTCGCCTGACATGGTCACGTCCTGGGGTATCTCGTCGTCCAGTGGCCCGAGGCGCCACCGAGAGGCGAGGCGCGGTTGAAGTGGCGGAAGGCGTCGGTGGCCAGGTTCTCCACCAGGTGGCGCAGCTCCAGCCGTTCCAGCCACCGGGCCGGCAGGCCGGGGATGCCGACGCGCGCGCCGAGGAGCGCCCCCGCCAGCGCACCGGTGAACGCGCTGCGCCCGGAGTGGTTGACCGCGCGCACCAGCGCGCGCTCGGGCTTGTGCTCGAACCCGGCGATCGCCGAGAACGCTTGCCGCAGCACGGTCGTCGTGTCGCGTCCGGCGCCCATCTCGTCGGGGCTGAAGGCGTCGACCAGGCCGAACTTGCCGTAGTCCGGCAAGGTCGACACCACGTCCACGCCCGGCACCTGGACATCGCGGCCCGCCAACCACAGCGGTGTCGGGTTCACCTTGTCCTCCAGGACGATCTGGAAGACGCCCGTCAGGTACTCGGTGGCGGCGATGTCCTCTTCGGACCGGGTGGTCAGGGCGGCGATTGCGCGGGCGGCTGCCCTGGGGCCTTGGGCGAGGCCGGTTCCCGGACCGCCTTCGGTGAGCGCGGCCGGGAGCGCGGCGAGCAGCGCGGCCGGACCGGAGCCCGTGCCCGTTCGGCCGAGGGCGAGGTCGCGGATGGCGGCCAGTTCGTCGGCGTCGGGGAGTCGGTCGGCGTAGAGGTCGGCTACGCGCACCAGCCACCCGTCGATCTCGCGGGGGACCGTGTCGCCCTGGGTGTGCAGCCAGCGCAGCAGGCCGCCCGTGGCGGCGTCGGCGAGGACCGCCTCCGCGTCCGGTGCCCGACCGTGGGGGCTGCGGATGGCGCCCTCGGTGAGGAACAGCAGGCGTTGGGTGAGCGGGCCGATCTCGCCGGAGACCAGGTCGGTGACGCCGTGCGGGCCGTAGTGCTCGCGGATCTCGTCCCGGCTGAGCGTGTCCACGGCGCGGCCCAGTGCTTCGCCCAGGGCGAAGCCGACGAACGCGCCGGTGACGCGCCCGTAGCCGTACCGGAAGCCGGTCGAAGCCTGGATGCAGTACTTGCCGTACGCGTCAACCTGTGGCGTGATCCGGCCATCGTCGTCGTAGACGGGTTGGAGGCCGTTGGCGGCCAGGTCGGCTTCGGCAGGCCACCGCTGCGGGTCGCCGGTCTCGTGGACCAGCTGTTGCCAGGACTTCCCGACGACCGTCCGGCGGATCTCGTCGTCAGTGAGCTCGAAGCCGTTCGCGCGGGCGTAGCGGGCTTCGTGGACCGGGACGTCGGCGGGCGAGCGGAGGCCCAGCTTCGCCGCCATGTCCTTCGCCAGCCGTGCCGGTTCCTCGCCGACCTCGAACCGCGACTCGGGCACGTCTACGGGGGGACGGAGGCGTGGGAACCGCTGCAACGCGTCGGCCAGGTCGACCGTGGACACGTCGCGCGGACCGGCCGGGCTGTAGAAGGTCAGCCGGGTCGGTTCCGGGAAGCCCGCAACGAGGCTCGCGAGGTCCACCCGCCGCCACTCGGTGGTGTCGGCGGGGAGGTGCCGGGTGGACGAGTACACCGGGTACCAGTCCGCGGTCCGCTTGCCTACCAGGCCGGTGCGGGGGACGAGGACGTCGGTCTGGGTGAGGCCGGTGAGCAGGCGGTCGTCGTCGAACCAGCCGACGGCGGCGAACAGCAGCATCCACTCCAGCGGGTTGGCCGGGGGGAGGAAGCCGAGGCGCAGGGGGCCGGAGCGGTAGCGGTCGTTGACGCGTTCCACACCGGCCCGCGTGCCGTCGGGCTCGACCCGTGACCAGCCGCCGATGGCCCTCTCGGGCACGCCGAGGTAACCCAAGCCGGACGCGGCGACCTCCGGATCGACGATTTCCGCCCAGTAGACCTCACCGGGTGTCCGGGCGGGGATGCTGAGGCCGCCGGGCTGAGGGCTGGCCTCCCGCAACTGCCCGTCCGGCTCGCGCACGACGAGGCGCGGTGGTGGGAAGATCGCCTTGCCCGCGTCGCCCCCGTCCAAGAAGGCCACGGAGTTGTAGGGCACCGACCACCCCTCGGGTACTCGGCGCACCTTCCCGTGGTCGACCCGCACCCCCCGCGCCCCGTGGACCGCCCGGAGCCACTCCTCGACCTTGGCCACCGCCTCCGCGGTCTCCACCCCTGCTCAACCCTTCCCTGTCGTCATCACGGCCGCCTGACGGTGAACGTGGGCGGTTCGCCGGCTGCTCGCCGGGCGGCTTCGTCTTCCCACATCTTGAACGTCCGCCGGCGGATCGACTTGATCAACGCCAGTTCTTCGCGCGTGATCGATTTGCGACCTTCCCGGGCTGCTTGGTCGTAGATGGCGTTGATCGTCTCGTAGAGCGCGAAGACCGCACCGTCACCGCGGAGCCGACCGCGTTCCTGTTCGGTCCGCCAGATGAACCTGTCCCGGTCGATCACGGCGACGTCGCTGGTCGACGTGGCCAGCAGTACTTCGGTGATCGGCCTGTTGTCGAGTTCGAACTCGCCGGTGTCGATGTTGAGGCGATGGCCGACCCAGTTGCCCTCGGGATCGGTGTCGAGCACGAAGGTCGAGCCGTAGTACTTGAAGTAGGCCGGAGTTTCCACCATCACCGAGCACCATCCGGGATGGGGTTGTTCCACATCTTGAACATACGTCGGCGGATCGATTTGATCAACGCGCGTTCTTCGGGGGTGAACGCTTTGCGGCCTTCGCGTTCTTTCTGCTCGTACATGGCGTCGATCGTTTCGTAGAGCGCGAAGACGGCTCCGTCCCCCCGAAGTCGACCCCGGATCTCCTCGGTGGTCCAGACGAAGTCGTCGTAGTCCAGGGAGGCTACTTCGCTGGTGGAGGTTGCGAGGAGGATTTCGGGGATGGGGCGGTTGTCCAGGTCGAACTCGCCGGTTCTGGTGTTGAGGCGATAGCCGATCCAGTCGCCTTCGGAGTTGGTCGTGAGGACGTAGGTCGACTTGTAGTACTCGTAGTAGGCCGGGGTCCGCACCATCACCGATCACCGTCCGGGACAGGGTTGTTCCACATCTTGAACGTGCGTCGGCGGATCGATTTGATCAACGCGCGTTCTTCGGGGGTGAACGCTTTGCGGCCTTCGCGTTCTTTCTGTTCGTACATGGCGTCGATCGTTTCGTAGAGCGCGAAGACGGCGCCGTCCCCCCGGAGTCGACCCCGTTCCTGCTCGGTCCACCAGATGAAGTCGTCCCGGTCGAGGACCGTGACATCGCTGGTCGAGGTGGCCAGCAGCACTTCGGTGATCGGCCTGTTGTCGAGTTCGAACTCGCCGGTGTCGATGTTGAGGCGATGTCCGACCCAGTTGCCCTCGGGATCGGTGTCGAGCACGAAGGTCGAGCCGTAGTACTTGAAGTAGGCCGGGGTCTGGACCATCACTCGCCACCATTCCGGACGGCTCCCCGTCCCAGCCTGAACGCTTCACCGAACAGATCCTGTTCCCTGGCCAGGATCGCTCCGGTCAGCGCGCGTTCTTCCGGGGTCATCATACGACCCTGCTCCTTGGCGAGCGCCTTGAAGTCACGACGAACCTCGAATAATGCGTGTTCGAACTCCGCGACATCGTCTATCGCTTTCAAGTGCAAGCGTAGTTCCGCCACGTGGGCCGTGCCGTCTTCGAGTTCGAGGCGCACGCTGAACTGGAGATCGCGGTAACCACTCTTCTGGGGAGCCAGGAACCGGTCGTCGAATCCGACGATGCTGATCTTCGAACCGTCCTGCTCCACCTTGTCCAGCAGGGCCTCCAGGCCCCGGTAGGCATCGGCCACCGAGCGGTACTGGATCTTGGATCCGACCAGGTCGACAAGCCTGGCAGCGTACCCCTGGTACCCAGTGATCTTGTCCATCGCCCGGACCCTGCTCTTCTCGGTCTTGCGCGAGAAGGCGTCACCCCCGGTCGCCCTGGCGACCTCGTCGGCTAGCGCGTGTAACTGCCCTTGCTTGACCGGCCAGTCGCTGTACAGGCTTTCGAGGTACTGCTCCCGGTAGCTGATGTCGTCCTTGTTCGCCTCGATGAAGTCAGGCTGCCAACGGTGCGACCCGGGACTGTCTTGGGCGATGTCTTTGGCACGCTGGGACAACTCGGCCTGTTCGGGCGTGAGCAGTGCGGGGCCTGGGGTCGGTTCGGCGTCGTAGTGGTCGGCCAGGGCTTCCGGGCCGTCCTCGTGTTCGTTGACCTCTCGGACGCAGTCCTGCAGCACCTCGATCGCCTGCGGGTGCCTCAGCAGGTTGGCCAAGGTCTGAGGCCGGGCCAGTAGCGAGTTCTCCAGGAACGGAACGTCGCGCAGGAGGGCTGCCAGCTCGGGATGGCGCGGCAGGAGTGCGGCGATGGCCTCGCCGATGTGCAGCTTCTGGCCGTCGACGGTGATCCGGGAGTCCGGATCGCGTTGGCTGATCGCGTCCGCCACCCGCATGGCTTCCTGGACGCGTGACTCCTGGAGGTAGCGGCCGATTTCCTCGCGGGTCGGTGGTGGGCGGTCCTCGTGCCGTTGGGTGGGCTCGGCTGCGCCGTAGCCGGTGTCGCTGGTGGCAGTCGTGTCCTTAATGGACGTTTCTGTGTCGGCGTGCGTCGAGTGGCGGTCGGCTGCTTCGGCCAGGTCGTACGGGAGCAGGTCCAGCGTCACCGGTGGGTGGGGCAGGTTCATCAGCGAGTTGGTCTGCGGATCCACGAACGCCACGCCCTCGCGGGTGTGCACGACTTCCGCCACGTGCCCGTACTCGACGCCGTCCGGCCCGAGGTACTTGACCGCGATCACCGCGCGCGAATCCAGCGGCTGTTCGCGCATCGCACGGATCACGTCGTCGTAGTCGTTGTGCGACTGCCACTCGCCACCCAGCTGTTCCTGGACGTGGTCCAACGTGCCGAGGGATTCCATCTGCTCCGGCCGCAGTGGCCCGGCTTCGGCGTCGATGCCCGCCCGCCGCAACGCGCTCGCCACGACGCCGCGCGTGCAGTTGGTCTGGTAACCCTGCTCGTACGCGTTCGCCTCGTGGAAGCGCGGGTTGACGCCGGCCAGGTGCGGGTGTCGCTCGGCGACGTACTTGGCCGACTGGTTGGCGTTGGCGGTATCGGCGTGGATCGCGGGTTCGGACGGCGGGTTGGTGGCCCGGGACAGCGGCGACCAGTCGTGGCTTCCGGTGGTGTCGACATCGATCGGGCCACCGTCGAACATCGGGTCCGCGCCCGCGAAACCGCCGCTGCCGCCGCCGAGCCGGTAGTTGATGACGTTGCTTTCCCGCTTGGCGGGGGTGGGCTTCGGTGGTTCCGGCTGGTCGGACTTGCCACCATCCAGCCGCTCGTTGATCGACTTCGCCAGCAGTTCGTCGAACGTCTTCTTGTTGGCGTTGTTGGCGGCACGCCGGTCGGCGATCTCCTGCTCCGCCGCCGTGCGGTCGAGGTAGCGGGGGTCGCCGGGCAGGACCTCCTCGACCCGGATGATCGTCTTCTGCTTGACCTTCCCGCCGCGCTCGACCTCGATGGTCTCCTTGGCGTGGGTGTACCACTGGGTGGCCGGCTTGGTGACCGCTTCGCGCTCGTCCTTGCACTGTGACAGCTCGTGGATGTCACGGGCGGTCTTGGCCTGGATGTGGATCTCGACGTCTTCGCCGAACTTGGAGACGAAGTCCGGCGACTCCTTGATCGAGGCGCTGACGATGGTCGGCTCGACGGTCGTCCGGCCGGGCTCGTACTGGTCCGCGATCATCTTGGCGAGGACCGGGTTGCCCCTGACGTCGATACCGCGCACCAGTTCGACTTCGACCGGGTCCAGCTCGTTGATCGCCGACACGATTGCGCGGACCTGGTGCCTGGCGCGCTGGAAGTCCACGGGCTTGTCGTCAGCGAGCTTGCCGTCGGGACCGAGCCGTTGCGCGGTGTTGGCCGAGGCGAACAGGTCGTGGCCGGTGTAGGCGTGCAGCGCTATCGCGCCTTCGTCGGACAGGCGGGACAGCGACTCGGAGGCGTCCCGGTGTGCGAGGGCGTCTTGCCTGAGCTGGATGCGGCGGTCGTCGCTGGAGATCCCGGCGGCGATTGCGGCGGTGTCGGAGGCGGTGGCGCGGTGGTCCGGGTCGAACAGGTAGTCCTCGCCGAGGTCCGTGTCGAGGGGGTTCGTGTCGACGGGGTCGGCGTCTGAGGGCTCGGCGTCTGTGGGATCTGTGTCGACAAGGGCCGCGTCGATGAGGTCGGCATCCACGGGGTCCGTGTCAGCAGGATCGGCGTCAACGGGGTCGGCATCCATGGGGTCCGCGTTGACGGGATCTGTGTCAGCGAGGGCGGTGTCGACGGGGTCTGTGTCGGTCTGGTTGTGCTCGACGTGGTCGGTGTTGGTGGTGTTGGCGGGGGTGGTGTCGATCGTTTGATCGGGCGTTGGTTCGGGGGTAGGCGACGCTTCCTGCTGGATGGGTGGCGTCGGCTCCTGGTGTGGTGCGGCCGGCGCGGGTTCGGGGGTGCGCTTGGGCTCGGGTGAGGTGGTTGCCTCGGGAACCTGGGGAGTCTTGGGCGGGGTCGGCGGCTCGGGGGCGCGGGTCTGGGGCGGGGTGACCGGTCCTGGGGTGCGGGTGGTGTCCGGACGGCCGGACGGCCGTGAGTCGGCAGGCTCGGGCGGCCTGCGGGGACCGGCTGGCGGCGGACCTTGCGGGCGGGGTGTGTTGGGCGGTGGGAAGGCCGGTCCGGGACGTCGCGGGGGTGGCGGGCCTTGTGGGTGCGGGGCGTTCGGCGCGTAGCCCTGTGGGGGCATCGGCGGGCGACCGGTGGGTGGGCGGTGTGCCGGTGGAGGACCCATCGGGCGCGCGGGAGGCGGCATCGGAGCCCGTGGCGGCGGGGGTGCGGGCGTGTAGGGCGGCAGTGTGGGGCGGCCGGCCGGGGGCATGTCGGCACGGGGTGGTGGCGCGCCGTGTGGTGGCGAGCCGTGTTGGCCGCGCTGTGGTGGGACCGGGCCGCGTGGTGGTGGTGTGCCTTGGGGACCGCGCTGTGGCGGACCCTGGTTGAAGGCGCGTGGGGGTGTGCCGCCGGGTTGGTGTCCTGGCATCGGCGGTGGGGGCGGGGTGCCGTGCTGTTGCGGGACGGGTGGGGTGTCGTGGCGCGGCGGTGGTGGGGTGTCGAAACGGGGTGCGGACTGCGGGCCGGTTGTTCCTGCGGCGAAGACGTTGCCGTGGGGCGGGTTCTGCTGGCGGCCGGGGTCGGTGGGGTAACCGGCTGGTTGTGGGCCGAAGCCGCCGGGGGGAGGGCCGGGGGGAGTGCCGAGAGGAGGGCCGGGGGGAGGGGGAGCCATGCCGAAGCCGGGACCCGGTGCGGGAGCCCTCCCGTAACCGCCGGAGGGGTTTCCCTGGCTGGTGCCGGTGCCTGCGGTGGTGCTGGTGCCTGTGGCGGTGTTAGTGCCCGTGCCGGTGCTTGGGGTGGTGCTGCTGCCCGGTGCGGGGCTGGGGCTGCCGCTTGGGGGAGGGCTGGAGTTGATGCCGGAGGTGGTGGAGCTGGTGCCTTGGGTGGTGCTGGGGCTGGGGCTGCCGGCGGGTGAGGGGTTGGTGCCGGTGCTGCCACCCGGTGTGGGGTTGGAGGTGCTGCCTGGGCCGCCGCCGCTGGGGGCCGGACTGGAGGTGGCGGCTGCGCTGGGGGCGGGGGTGGAGGTGGCTTGGTTGGGAGTGCTGGTTGGTGCTGAGCCGGTGTGGCTCGTGGTGCTTGCCGGGGTGGACTGGCCACCGCCGGTCGGCGTGGGTGATCCCTGGCTGGAGGTGGCTGTGGGGGAGGGCTGGCCTGCGCTGCCTGGTGACGTGGAGCCGGTCGTGTGGTGCGTGGCCGTGTGCTGGGTGGAGGTTTGGCCTGTGGGTGCGCTGGCGGCTGGGCTTGTCCCGCCTGGCGGTACCCACGGCTGCGAAGTCGGTGCGGACGCGGAGGATTGGCCGGCGGGCTGGTTGCCGCTGGTCACGCCGGGCTGACCGGTGCCGAACTGGGCTGCGGCGGTGTCCGGACGGTCTGCGAGGCTTGGTGACAGTCCCGAAGTCCGCGTTGCCGTCTCCCGGACCGGTACGTCGTCCGCACCGCTGCCGGATCGGGGAACGGACGTGCCGGCCGTGCCAGTGCCGGTGTCCGGCGAGGCATCCGTGTCCGGTGTGTCGACGTCCATGTCACGGATCGCGCCCAGCGAATCCGTCGCCCCGCCGACACCCCGGTCCACCGCCCCGCCGGACGCGCCCATCAGCACGTCCTTCGCCGACAGCTGGTCCAACTCCCCGGTGACCGCCGCCTCCCCCACGGTGGTGACCGCACCCTCCACCGCACCACGGGTCGCGGCACGCACCGCACCGTCGACGACCTGGCCACCGACGCTGTCGGTCAGACCCCTGGTCGCGCCCGCCGGCACGGCGTTCGACGCGGCACCGACCACGCCCTCCACCGCCCCACCGACCGCAGCGTCCCCGGTCTTGCTCCAGTCCCACGACTTCCGGTCCCCACTGGCGATCTGCACGGCCTGAATACCGGCGTCCAGCGCCACCCCGGTGGCCACGTTCGTCGCGACCTCCCGCAGCACCCGCTGCAACACCTGCTGCGCGACCTTCTTGAACCCCTGCTGCACCAGCTTCTGCAGCAACTGCCGGAAGATCATCTGCACGGTCATGCGCGTCGCGATCTGCGCGGGCACGATGCCGGCCGTCGACGCGCCGAACGTCACCACCGCCGAAGCGATCATGGCCGCGATCGAGATCGCCAGCATGATCAACGAAGCGATGATCATGTACTTCGTGTACTCGACGTCGAGCGCCGTCGCGTCGCACGAATCCCCCAAGGCCTGGCACGCCTCGGCGAGCGACTTGAAGTACGCCTCGTCCCCGTCGACGTACTTCTGCCAGGCCTCCTCGAACGCCTCGGCGCTCTCCCCGCTCCACTCACCGATGATCGACGACGCACCCCGGTCGGCGGCCGAACTCACCTGCGGGATCGCTTCTGCCGCACGGTGCCAGGCGTCGCGCAGCTCGCGGAGCTTGTCCTCGTCGCCCTCCGGCCAGCTCTCGCCCACGACGATCGGCAGCAGCCACTTGACCTCGTCGGGTATTTCCATGCCCACAGCGTTACCCCCGCCACGCCGTCTGCGGCCCCGGACCGGTCTGCATCGCCGTTCAGATCCCGCGCGAGAACGTCTCGGCCTGCGCGTCCTCGACAGCCCGGTACGTCGTCATCGCGTCGACCACGCTGCCGCGCATCCCGCGCAGCCCTTCCACCAACGACGCGAACGCCCGCACCGTGCCCTCCGAACCGGGCACGTAGTCCTTGGCGAACTCCTGGCCGGACTCGTCGCCGCCCCAGCACGCGCCGACGGCGGAGAGGGCGTCGGCGAGCGCACTGCCGGCCGCTTGCAACTGGTCCGCCGCCGAACCGAGCTCGGTGGCGGCGGTGGTCGCGGCCTCCGGGTTGATGTCGAAGCCACCCGCGCCCATCAGTAGCTCCCCTTGAGCCAGCTGTCGGGCAGGTCTTCGTCATCGGACGACGCGGTGCGCCTGCGCGCGGCAGGCGGTGGCGGTGGTGGTGGCGGCGGTGCCTGCTCCGTACGGCCGGCGAGCGCACTGCGGTCCTCGAACGAGTCGTCGTCCGGCGTGACCGGTGGCGGTGGGGGCGCGTCGAAGCGGGGGAGCAGGGCCGACAGCGACGGCGCGCCCTCGACCAGGTCGGACAAGTCGGGCAGGCCCTCGGTGAGCGGCGACATCAGGTCGTTCACCTGTTGCTTCACCTGGCTCGCGCCTTCACGCGCGAGTTGCAGCACGGACCTGGCCAGGGCCTCGGGCGTGGACCGCTCGAACGCGGACGGCGCGAACTCCAGGTGGGTGAGCACGCCGCCGGAGTCGACCGCGGCCCGGACCAACCCGTCCTTGGACGTCAGCGAAGCAGTGGTCCGCGCGGCTGCGACTTGCGCTTCGCGCAGCATCTCGGCCTGCCGGTTGAAGGTGTCCAACAGGCCGTTGACCTGTTCCTTCATGGCGGCGTTGCGCGCTTCGAGGCGCGCTCGATCGTCGCCCGACATCGCCAGGATTCCCCCCTGATCGCACCGTGGTGTTGATCAGGACCATAGCGGTTCGGGCGGCACCTCCGGGTGCGATCGGTTGATCCGGGGTCGAGGCCTCGGCCCCGACCCCGGGATCACCGACTACCGCTGGGTGATGTCGGACGGTGAGTAGAAGCAGTTCTTGCCGTCGGCGCCTTCGCCGATCTTCTTGGGTTCGGAGCCCTTGGGGACGCCTTGGTACTTCTCGCAGATGACGGTGTCG
>NZ_JNXC01000027.1 GCF_000716595.1 Saccharothrix sp. NRRL B-16314 | reverse complement strand
TCGGTAACGGCTGGAGTTGACCGGTACTAATAGGCCGAGGACTTGTCATGAAGACGCTACGCATCCACTGTGCGGTTCTGAAAGAACCGAACCGGACCACCAGATCCAAGCCTGTTAGGGGGTTTGGGTTCTGGTGCCTACGGGTTGGTAATTTCATAGTGTTACTGCACTCGTGAGGGTGTGGGAGAGTAGGACGCCGCCGAACAATTTTTCGCCTTCAGGGGCACTCGTTGATCGAGTGCCCCTGAAGGCTTTTTTGCGTTACCGTCCGTCTCGTGGCCGAGGTGACCAAGCACGACGATCTGGCGGAGTTCTGGGCGCGGACCAAGGACTTCTTCAACGCCGACCCGGTGTTCCACACCATTCCGATCGCGGCGGTGGACCGCTGGCTCAACCACCCCGACCCGGACGACGAGCCGCCGCTTCTGGTCACCGTCACCGAAGACGACGTCCTGGTGGCCGCGGCCCTGCGCACCCCGCCGTGGCCGTTGACGTTGAGCGGTGTCCCGCCGCAGTGGGCGGAGGCCGTGGCGGACCTCCTGGCGGGTGATGTCGAACTGCCGGGCGTCAACGGTCCGCGGGACTCGGTGGAGGCGTTCGTCGTCGCCTGGGCCGCACGCACCGGGTGCGGGGCGCGCGAGCACATGGCGATGCGCCTCTACGTGCTGAAGGACCTGGAGCTGCCGGACATCCCGGGCCGCGCCCGTCTTGCCACGGTGGACGACATCGCCCTGCTGGCCCGCTGGCGCGCGGAGTTCGGTGTGGAGGCCACCGGCCAAGTCCGGGACGAGGCCGCCGAAGAGCACGCGGAACGATCGCTGCGCGTCAGCCTGGAGGCCGGGTACGGCAACCTGATCTGGTGCCACGGCGACACCCCTGTGTCCTGGGCGGCGGCGAACGCACCGGCGTCCGGCATGGCCCGCATCGGTCCCGTCTACACCCCGCCGGAGCACCGCAGGCACGGGTACGGCGCGGCGGTCACCGCGGCCTGCGCGGCGTGGGCGCGGGACAACGGCGCCGAGCACGTCGTGCTCTACACGGACCTGGCCAACCCGACGTCGAACTCGATCTACCAGCGGATCGGGTTCCGGCCCCTGGTCGACTCGGCCGAGTTCGTGTTCACCCCGGCTGGGGGCTGAACCGCGGCCCGGTGGTTGCCGTCACGGCGATGCGATGCCCCTGAAGAGCTCCTGCGTCACCGGCCGGTTCCGGGCGTGCGAGGAGAACACGAGGGACGTGGTCGTGTCGCCGTACCGCTGGGCCTGCTCGACGAACTCCTCCAGCTCCACCATCGACCGGCACACGACGCGCAGCAGCCAGCAGTCGTCACCGGTCACGTGGTCGGCGTCGCGCACCTGGGCCATCGTCACCACCCGGTCCCGGAACCGGGGCGTGTCGAGGCTGCGCACCCGCACCCGGACGATGGCCTCGATCGGCAGCCCGAGCCGCTGGGTGTCGACGACCGCGACGTACCCGGTGACGATCCCGGCCTGTTCCAGCCGCCGCACCCGTTCGGTCGTCGCGGGCGCGGACAGCGAGACGCGCTTGGCCAGCTCGGTGAACGTCATCCGCCCGTCCCGCTGGAGCAGGTCCAACAACTTCCAATCCAGATCGTCCAGTTCCACCGTGGAATCGTAAGCCGCGACGGCTCAACACCTTGACTTCCGCATGGGGAAGAACACGCTGGTCAGCCACCATTTAGTCATGACCAACACGCTCCGCTTCCCCGCCGCCGACCCCGCTGCCGCCGCCGCGTTCTTCGCCGCGGAACTGGCCTTCGAGGCCGACCCGGACGACGTGGTCCGGGACCTGGAGGCAGGCGACACCGAGGGCTTCCAGCTCGTCGAGACGCGCAGCGCCGAGGCGTTCGCCCGTGCCCACATCCCCGGCGCGCTGAACCTCCCGCACTGGGACATGGACGAGACGACGACCGCCGGCTGGGACCGCGACCTCGTCTACGTCTGCTACTGCGAGAGCTTCGAGTGCAACGCCGCCACGAAGGGCGCGCTCAAGCTGTCGACGCTCGGGTTCAAGGTGAAGCGGCTGGCCGGTGGCATCACCGCCTGGCGGGCGTCCGGCTACCCGGTCGACGGCACAGGGGTGGACGGCACCGGGGTGGACGGGACAGCGGTGGGCGGCACCGGGGCAGGCGGAACGGCCCTGCAAGGCATCAGCTGCGACTGCTGATCTACCCTCGGTCGGGTGACGCGCCTGCTCGTGCTGCAACCCGACCGCAACGACCCGCCGGCCCGCCTCGGCGAGTGGCTGACCGCCGCCGGGGCGGTGCTGGACGTGGTCGCGCCCTACGAGCGGCCGGTGCCGGAGACCCTTGACGGTTACCAGGGCGTGGTGTGCCTCGGCGGTGCGATGGGCGCGCTGGACGACGTCGAGCACCCGTGGCTGGCCGATGTGCGCAAGCTCCTGTCCCACGCGGTGGCCAAGAGGGTGCCGTTGCTGGCCGTGTGCCTGGGTGCGCAGCTCCTGGCGGCGGCCACGGGTGGTCAGGTGCGGCGGAGTCCGCACGGCACGCTGATCGGCCTGGACCTGGTGGCGAAGCGGGACGCGTCGAGCGGTGACCCGTTGTTCGGCGAGCTGCCGTGGACGCCGGACGTGCTCCAGTTCCACGGGGACGAGGTCGCGCTGCTGCCGCCGACGGCGCTGCTGCTCGCGTCGTCCCCGAAGTGCGCCAACGAGGCGTTCCGCGTCGGTGACCGGGCCTACGGCGTGCAGTTCCACATCGAGACGACCCCGGAGATGGTCGTGCGGTGGGCGGCCGACAACCCGGAGGCGGTGGCCGCGGCACGTCCAGGGGCTCTCGATCCGGACCGCCTCGCACAAGGTCATGAGGACATCCGTGAGGTCTGGCAGCCGTTCGCCGAAAGATTCGTGCGCCTGGCGTCGGGTGAGCTGACGATCCAACGGAGCCTGCCGTTGGTGTGACGAACGTCTGTTGAGACGATCGTTCATCTTCGGGAGAGGTAGCGTTCACCTTCGACTGTGTCGGTTCAGCCGGAGGAATCAGCGTGGATGCCTCGCTCCTCGTCATCATCGTGGTCGTGACCGCGTTGGTGTTCGACTTCACCAACGGTTTCCACGACACCGCGAACTCGATGGCGACGTCCATCGCGACCGGCGCCCTGCGGCCACGCACGGCCGTCGCGTTCTCCGCGGTGTTGAACCTGGTGGGCGCGTTGTTGTCGGTGGAGGTCGCCAAGACGATCTCCGGCGGTCTCGTGGACGACGCCAGAATCACGCCTGCCATCGTGTTCGGCGGCCTGATCGGCGCGATCATGTGGAACCTGGTGACCTGGTACGTCGGGTTGCCGTCCAGTTCGTCGCACGCCCTGTTCGGCGGGCTCATCGGCGCCACCTGGATCGCGGCGGGCGCGGACGCGGTGCACTTCGCCAAGGTCGTGGACAAGATCGTGGCACCGGCGATCGCCGCGCCGCTGGTCGCGGGCATCGTGGCGATGCTGGCCACCTACCTGACGTACCGGTTGACGAAGCGGGCGCGGAAGTCGGTGACGGACAAGGGTTTCAAGGCGGGCCAGATCGCGTCGGCCGCGCTCATGTCGCTGGCGCACGGCACGAACGACGCGCAGAAGACGATGGGCATCATCACGCTCACGCTGATCACCGCCGGCACCCTCGCGCCCGGCGCGGAACCTCCCCTGTGGGTGATCCTGAGCGCGGCGATCGCCATCGCGCTCGGCACCTACCTGGGCGGTTGGCGCATCACGAAGACGCTGGGCACGGGCCTGACCACGATCGAGGCGCCGCAGGGTTTCGCCGCGCAGACGAGTGCGGCGACCGTGATCATGGCGTCCTCGCACCTGGGGTTCGCGCTGTCCACCACGCACGTCGCGTCCGGCGGGATCATGGGCTCCGGCCTCGGTCGGCAGCGGGACGGCGTGCGGTGGGGCGTGGCGGGGCGGATGGCGGCGGCGTGGGGGCTCACGCTCCCGGCGGCGGGTCTGGTCGGCGCGCTCGCGGGGTGGATCGCGTCGCTCGGCACGTGGGGTGTGGTGGTCGTGGCGGTGGTCGGGATGGGTGTCTCGCTGGCGATCTGGTTGCTGTCGCGTCGTGAGCCGGTGCGGCCGGAGCACGTGGTGGACGAGATCGCGGCGCAGGCCGAGACGCACAAGGTGGCGCTGTGAAGATCGACTGGTTGGCGCTCGGCGCCGTGTTCGCGGTCAGCCTCGCGGTGGTGTTGGGGCTGGTCCTGCTGTTCTCCGGCGGGCTGCGGGCGTTGTCGGCGCGGGAGGCCGCGCAGGAGCGCCAGGCGTCGACCGCGCTGCCGACGGCGGCTGCGGCGGCCTGCCTGCTGGCGTGCGTGACCGTAGTGTTGTTCGGCATCTACTTGATCGTGGCTGGCTGAGGTCCCGTCCCCGGTCCGGGCGGACTACGGTGATCGTCGATGACCGATCCAGCTCGACTGCCGACGTCCCCCGCTCGGTTCGGCCTCACCGAGGCGCGCAGCGGTGACCACCTGCGTGCCGCGGGGTGGTGGGAGGGGCGAAGGCCCACTGAGGGCAACGAGCCGGTCCTGGTGGCGTTGTCCCGCAGCCCGGACCCGGACCTGGCGTTGCTCGGTGTCGACCGGCTGCGTGCCGCGCTCGGCGACCGGTGGCCCGAGCTGGACCAGGCGTTGCGGGACGGCGAGGCGTTGCGCGGGCGGCTGTTGGCGGTGCTCGGCGCGTCCACGGCGCTGTCGGACTTCCTGGTCGCCAACCCCGATCGCTGGCGGGACCTGGCCGTGGCCGACCCGGTGGACGCGGAGGCGTTCGCGCCCGCTCTCGTCGCCGCCGTCGAAGGGCTGACCGGCGCGGACGCGGTGCGCGAGTTGCGGCTGGGGTACCGGGCGCTGCTGTGCCGGATCGCCGCCGCGGACCTGGCGCACGTGGTCGAGCCGGACCAGCTGTACGTCAGCTACGACGAGGTCGCCGGTCTGCTGTCGGACCTCGCGGTGGCCGCGTTGCGGGCCGCGCTGGACGTCGCCGAACGGCAGGTGCCGCGCGCGGGCGAGTGCCGGCTCGCGGTGATCGCGATGGGCAAGTGCGGCGCGCGGGAGCTGAACTACGTCAGCGACGTGGACGTGGTGTTCGTCGGCGAGGGCGACATCGCGGTGGCGACCCGGCTGGCCAGCACGGTCATGCAGGTCGCGGGCCAGGCGTGCTTCGAGGTGGACGCGGCGCTGCGGCCGGAGGGCAAGGCGGGCGCGCTGGTGCGCACGCTGGACGGCCACGCCGCGTACTACCAGCGGTGGGCGCGGACGTGGGAGTTCCAGGCGCTGCTCAAGGCCCGGCCGGTCGCCGGTGACGAGGAGCTGGGGCAGCGGTACATGGACGTGGTCCGCCCGCTGGTGTGGACGGCCGCCGAGCGGGAGAACTTCGTGCCCGACGTGCAGGCCATGCGCCGCCTGGTCGAGGACCACGTGCCGGCGGGCCTGACCGACCGGGAGCTGAAGCTGGGGCGCGGCGGGCTGCGGGACGTCGAGTTCGCCGTGCAGCTGCTCCAGCTCGTCCACGGGCGCGGTGACGAGGAGCTGCGGATCACCACGACGACGCAGGCGTTGGCCGCGTTGGGGCGTGGCGGGTACGTGGGCCGCACGGACGCCGCCGACTTCGGCCGCGCCTACCGCTTCCTGCGCACGCTGGAGCACCGGTTGCAGTTGCAGCGGATGTTGCGCACGCACCTGTTCCCGGCGGACGAGGACGCGAGCGCGCTGCGGTGGTTGGCGCGTGCGGCGGGGTTGCAGGCCGAGGGCGGGCTGTCGGAGAGCCAGGTGCTGCTCGCCGAGTTCCGCAAGCGCGCGAACCAGGTGCGCAGGCTGCACGAGAAGCTGTTCTACCGGCCGTTGTTGCAGGCCGTGGCGAACGTGCCGACGGAGGCTCTGCGGCTGACGACGTCCCAGGCGGCGGCGCGGTTGGCGGCGTTGGGTTATGCGGCACCTGACGGCGCGTTGACCCACATCGAGGCGCTGACCAGGGGTGTTTCCCGGCGGGCGCGGATCCAGACGGCGCTGCTGCCGGTGCTGCTTGACCTGTTCGCCGCTACGCCGGACCCGGACCGCGGGTTGCTGGCCTACCGGAAGGTGTCCGAGGCGCTGGCCGAGACGCCCTGGTACCTGCGGCTGCTGCGGGACGAGGGCACGGTGGTCGACCGGCTGGCCGCGCTGCTGGGCACGTCGAAGTTCGTGCCGGACCTGCTGGTGCGGGCGCCGGAGGTGCTGCGGCTGCTGGCCGACACCGGTGCGCTGGTCGGCGGTGACCCGATGGCCATCGGCAACCCGCTGCGCAGCACCGTGTCCCGGTACACCGACCTGGGGCGAGCGGTCACCGCCGCCCGGTCGTTGCGCCGCCAGGAGCTGCTGCGGGTGGCGTCGGCGGACCTGCTGGGGCTTGTGCCGCTGCGGACGGTGTGCGTGTCGCTGTCCGAGGTGTGGGTGGCGGTGTTGCAGGCGGCGTTGGACGCGGTGGTGCGGGCGTCCGGTGAGCGGTCGGCGTCGATCGCGGTCATCGGCATGGGCCGGCTCGGCGGGCGTGAGCTGGGGTACGGCTCGGACGCCGACGTGATGTTCGTGTGCGAGCCCGCGCCGGGCGTGACCGACTCGAACGCCGCCCGGTACGCGTCGTCCGTGGTGGAGGAGGTGCGGCGGCTGCTCAGCGCGCCGAGCCAGGACCCGCCGCTCCAGGTGGACACCGACCTGCGGCCCGAGGGCAGGCAGGGGCCGCTGGTGCGCACGCTGGAGTCGTACCGGGCGTACTACGCGCAGTGGGCCGAGCTGTGGGAGGCGCAGGCGTTGCTGCGGGCGCGGTTCATCGCGGGTGACGCGGAGCTGGGCGCGCGGTTCATCGAGATGATCGACCCGGTGCGGTACCCGGCTCAGGGGTTGGACGCCGCGGCGGTCCGGGAGATCCGGCGCATCAAGGCGCGCGTGGAGGCCGAGCGGCTGCCGCGGGGCGCCGACCCGTCCACGCACACCAAGCTGGGGCGCGGCGGGCTGGCGGACGTCGAGTGGACCGTGCAGCTGTTGCAGTTGCAGCACGCGTTCGAGGTGCCGGGACTGCGGACGCCGTCGACCGTGCGCGGGCTGCGTGCGGCGACCGAAGCGGGCCTGATGGCGCCGGAGGACGAGTCCGCGCTGGTCGAGGCGTGGGTGATGGCGACCAAGGCGCGGAACGCGGTGGTGCTGGTCCGGGGCAAGGCCGGTGACCAGCTGCCCACGACCGGGCGCGACCTGGCGGCGGTGGCGTCGGCCCTGGGGCACGGCGCCGATCCGGGTGAGTTCCTGGACTCCTACCGGCGCACGGCCCGGCGGGCGCGGGCCGTGATCGAGCGCATCTTCTACGGTTCCTGAACACTGGAGTTCGTGAAAGCGATCGCGCAGGACCGATTCGGAGATGCCGACGTCCTCGTGCTGCGGGAGCTGCCGGACCCGCCG
The DNA here is from genome assembly GCF_000716595.1 of Saccharothrix sp. NRRL B-16314. Taxonomy (GTDB): domain Bacteria; phylum Actinomycetota; class Actinomycetes; order Mycobacteriales; family Pseudonocardiaceae; genus Actinosynnema. The sequence goes on along the minus strand of NZ_JNXC01000027.1, from coordinate 93,421 downwards.
ATCGCCCTCGACCAGGTGCTGGTCGAGGTGCGGGCGGCGGGGGTGAACCCGGTGGACCGGCTGGTGCGGATGGGGTACGCGGCGAGTTCGACGCCGCACCACTTCCCGTTGATCCCGGGCTGGGACGTGGCGGGCGTGGTGCGTGCCGTCGGGCCCGCGGTGGACGGGTTCGCGGTGGGCGACGAGGTGTTCGGCTACCAGCGCAAGGACCACGTCCAGCACGGGACGTACGCGGAGCTGGTCGCGGCGACCGAGCGCGGGTTGGCGCACAAACCGCCGTCCCTGTCGTTCGCGGAGGCGGGCGGGCTCGCGTTGACCGGGCTGACGGCGTTGCAGGCGTTGCGGAAGGTCGGGGTGTCCGCCGGTGACACGGTGCTCGTGCACGCCGCCGCCGGCGGAGTCGGGCACCTCGCCGTGCAGGTGGCGCGGATTTTGGGCGCCTCGCGGGTCATCGGTACCGCGTCACCGCGCAACCACGGGTTCCTCCGGGCGCTCGGTGCGGAGCCGGTGGCCTACGGGGACGCGTTGGTGGACAACGTGGCCGAGCTGGTCGGCGGCGACGGGCTGGTCGACGTGGCGTTCGACTGCATCGGCGGTGCGGCGCTCAACGACTCGCCCGCGCTGGTGCGCGACCCCGCCCGCATCGTGTCCATTGTGGACACGAACGTGCTGGAGCTTGGCGGGCGCTACGCGTACGCCAAGCCGGTGGCCGCGGACCTGGACTGGCTGGCCGGGCAGGCGGGCTCGGGGGCGTTGAAGGTCGAGGTGCAGCAGACGTTCCCGCTGGCGCTGGCCGCGGAGGCGCACCGGCTGCTGGAGGGCAAGCACGTGCGGGGCAAGGTCGTGCTCACGGTGTGACGTTGCTGAAGGGCCCCCGTCGAGGACGAGGGCCCCTCGGCGGTCTCACTCCTCGTCGACGGTCGGGACCGAGGTGAGCAGTTCGACGATCCACTCCTCGACGAGCGTGTCGTCGGATTCCTCGTCCTGGACGAGGCGGTTCGACACCCGGACGCCGAGACCGAGCACGTCGGCGGCGCCGATCGCCTCGATCGCCTCGGCGGCGGAGTCGAAGATGTTGGTGGACAGCACCTGGGCGGAGTTCACGACGTCATCAGACACGGCGTGACCCTAACCGGAGCCCACGACCGGGGGATGGGCAGCCCTGGTGTCGACGCGGTGTTCACAGGGGGCTACGGAGGGTCGATCCAAGGCCCCTGTGCATTGACTATTGGTGTTCCGTATGTCGAGACTGTCGACACTAATGGGGGAGATCCCCGTTCGCACGCGTGCGCCCGGACGAAGGACGTCATGGACGACGAGAACCAGACCCACCGCAAGAAGAGCAGCAGCGCGTTCCTGAAGATCGGCTTGGTCATGCTGGGCGTGCTCGTGCTGCTCGGGGTGATCCAGGCGGTGACCGCGGGCACGATCGGTGTCGGCGCGTTGAGCGTCAGCCTGCGCGAAACCCGGTCGACGGTCCCGACGACGTCGCCGGCAGAGGCCACGTCCTCGTCCTCGGGTGACTCCGCCGGCTTGGACGGCGCGGTGGGGTCGGACCCGTCGTCCACCGCGGAGGCCGGAGCACAGCCCAGCGCGGAGGCCAAGGTCGCCGACGGGTCGTGGAAGCAGGCGCGCGGGCTGCTGACCGTCGAGGTCACCAAGGTCGAGAACGAGGGCGGCCGGCTGAAGGTGTTCGTCACCGCGATCAACGCCAGCACTTCGAAGATGGACCTGCCGGTGGCGTCGATCTCGGCGGTCGACGACGCGGAGCGCAACTACGCCGCGTCCCTGTCGACCAGCAGGTGGCCGGCGTCGATCGCGAAGAACTCGGCGATCAACGGTTTCGTGGTGTTCGACCAGAAGGCGAGCGCGTCCGGCACGACGTTCTCGCTGACGTTCGCGGGGATCATCGGTCAGCTGGCGCCCACCGGTGGTGCGGTGACCGTGACCGGCGTCCCGATCCCGAAGTAGGTGGACGTCCTCCTCGGTGTCGCGCTGGGCCTGCTGGGCCTCTGGGCGGTGCTGCTCCTCGGCCTGTTCCTGATCCGGCCGCGCGGCAACTCGCTCGCGTTGGCTATCCGCCTGCTGCCGGACGTCCTGCGCCTGGTCACCCGCCTGGCCCGGGACCACCGCGTCCCCCGCGCAGCCCGCGTCCGCTTGTGGCTGCTCCTGGCCTACCTGGCCCTGCCGTTCGACCTCGTTCCCGACTTCATCCCCGTGCTGGGGTACGCGGACGACGCGATCCTGGTCAGCTGGGTGCTGCGTTCCGTGGTGCGCGCCGTCGGGCCCGAGGTCGTGGCGGAACTCTGGCCGGGGACGCCGGACGGCCTGGCCGTGGTGCGCAGGCTGACCGGGACGTCCTCCTAGGTGCGGAGGGCGAGCAGGCGTCGCGGTGGGTGGTAGTCGTAGCCGTAGCCCACTTCGCGGAAGCCGAGGCACAGCGCGAACGGCGCGTCACCGAACTCGCGCTGCAAGGCCCGCCAGTTCCGGGCCAGGTACTCGGTAGCGGCCCACGTCGTGTCGCCGCGCCGGCCGAGGCAGAACACGACCGTCGTGCCGCGCACCGTGTCGCGCACCTTCTCCACCACGGCGAGTTCCAGCGAGTCGGAGGTGACCCGCCGTCCCACGTCGGCCCCGGTCAACACCTCGACGTACCGCTGGTCGGGTGGCGACTGGTGCGGGCCGGCGTCGGGCAGTTCGTTGGAGATGCGCAGGCTCAGCAGGTTCTCGTCCAGGTAGAGCCGTCGGACGCGGTTGCGCGCCGCCGCGCCGACCACGATCAGGTTGCCGGCCAGTTCGGGGAAGTTCTTCGGGTCGTCGGTCGGAGCCGGGCTCACCGCGGTGCGGAAGTCGTACCGGTGACCGCCCAGGTAGATCGCGTCGACCAGACCGCGGACCACGTCGGGGAGGCGGAAGGAGGCCGAGCCGAACAGCCGGGTGATCGCCTCCGAGGCGCGCAGCTCGTGCAGCGACACCGAGTACCCGCGAGGCCTGGTGCTGGTGGCGGTCGTCCACAGGTTCGACAGGCACGCCGCGAGCTGCTGGTTGGCGTCCAGCCCGAAGAACCGCCGGAAGCGCCGCTGGGCCACGCGCACCACCGCCGCGGCCGTGACGCCGAGTCCGATCCAGAAGACGACGTTCGCGATGACGTTCGTGAGGATGTCCAGCAGCACCCGTCCAGCCTTCCGCACGGGCGGTCGAACGGTGCCCGGGTGATCGAGTTGTTAGGTAGCCGGACCTGTGGCGTCGCCATGAGGGTTCTGTGCGTGAGATGGTGAATTCGCGGGAACCACCGCAGGAATTAATTCGGCGAATTGTCGGCCGACCGGTGCAATGAACGGCGGGGAGCTCGAAAGGCCGAAGGCCGGGTGACTGTGGCAGTCACCCGGCCTTCGGCCTGTGGAGGATCTGGGTGGGGCTTCAACCGGTGGAACTGCTGGTCAGAGCCCCGCGTCGATCACACGTCGTAGTAGAGCGCGAACTCGTACGGGTTCGGGCGCAGGCGCAGGGGGTCGATCTCCTGCTCGCGCTTGAACGAGATCCAGGTGTCGATGACGTCCGGCGTGAAGACGCCGCCCTCGAGCAGGAACTCGTGGTCCGCTTCGAGGTTGTCCAGCACCGCGTCGAGGGTGGCCGGCACCTGCTTGACGTCGCGGGCCTCCTCGGGCGGCAGCTCGTAGAGGTCCTTGTCGATCGGGGCCGCCGGCTCGATCTTGTTCTTCACGCCGTCGAGGCCCGCCATGACCATCGCCGAGAAGGCGAGGTACGGGTTGCCCGACGAGTCGGGGCAGCGGAACTCGATGCGCTTGGCCTTCGGGTTGTTGCCGGTGATCGGGATGCGCACGCAAGCCGACCGGTTGCGCTGGGAGTAGACCAGCGACACGGGGGCCTCGTAGCCCGGCACCAGGCGGTGGTAGGAGTTCACCGTCGGGTTGGTGAACGCCAGCAGCGACGGCGCGTGGTGCAGGATGCCGCCGATGTAGTGCCGCGCCATGTCCGACAGGCCCGCGTAACCGGACTCGTCGTGGAACAGCGGCTGGCCGTCCTTCCACAGCGACTGGTGCGTGTGCATGCCCGAGCCGTTGTCGCCGAACAGCGGCTTCGGCATGAACGTGACGGTCTTGCCGGCCTGCCACGCGGTGTTCTTGACGATGTACTTGAACAGCATCAAGTCGTCCGCGGCGTGCAGCAGCGTGTTGAACTTGTAGTTGATCTCGGCCTGGCCGCCGGTGCCCACCTCGTGGTGCGCGCGCTCGACGGTGAAGCCCTGGTCCTGCATGTTGAGGACCATCTTGTCGCGCAGGTCCGCGTAGTGGTCGGTCGGCGTGACGGGGAAGTAGCCGCCCTTGTACTTGACCTTGTAGCCGCGGTTGCCGCCCTCTTCGTCACGCCCGGTGTTCCAGGCGCCGGAGATCGCGTCGATCTCGTGGAAGGAGGAGTTCGCGGTCGTGTCGAAGCGGATCGAGTCGAAGATGTAGAACTCGGCCTCGGCGCCGAAGTACGCGGTGTCCGCGATGCCCGACTCGCTGATGTACTGCTCGGCCTTGCGGGCGATGTTGCGCGGGTCGCGGCTGTACGCCTCACGCGTGAACGGGTCGTGCACGAAGAAGTTGATGCACAGCGTCTTCTCGATCCGGAACGGGTCGAGGCGCGCGGTGAACAGGTCGGGCAGCAGCAGCATGTCCGACTCGTGGATCGACTGGAAGCCGCGGACCGAGGAGCCGTCGAACGCGAGGCCCTCGGCGATGGCGTCCGCGTCGAACGCAGAGGCGGGGAGCGTGAAGTGCTGCATCACGCCGGGCAGGTCGCTGAAGCGGACGTCTACGAACTTCACGCCCTCGTCGGAGATGAACTTCAGGACCTCGTCGGGATTCTTGAACACCCTCGTCGACTCCTCTGCTGCGGTGGGGGCGTGGTTGTACGCCGCTGCGGTGTGCGGCCGGCCATCGTGGCGAAACTAAGACCGTGTTGTTGCCCAGCCATCACCCTCGTGTTTCGCCAGTGTTAACGGGGTGCCCAGGCCGGGCAACCCGGCTGCCGCTCCTCACCCGCTGAGCACGGCCCTTACTCTGGTGGGGTGAGCAAGTGGACCGGTTCGTGGCTGTCTGGACCTCGCTCGGCGCTTGAGCCCGGCGCCGACTCCGGTGACGGCACCGGGCAGCGGTGGCGGGGTGAACGCCTCGGCCTGCCGCAGTCCGGACCCGGCTCGGTCGCGTCGACGGGTCGGCGGACGTTCGCCATCCTGGTCGACTTCCTGCTCTCGGCGGGCGTCGCGGGCCTGTTCACCAGGCCCGACCTGCCGCAGAACTGGAGCCTGCTGGCCTGGTTCACCATCACCGTGGTCGCGGTCGGTTTCTTCGGCTTCACCCCTGGTCACCTGCTGTTCGGGCTGCGGGTCGCCCGGCTGGACGGGGCGGGCATCGTCGGCGTGCCCCGGGCCGCCCTGCGGACGGTGTTGATCTTCCCCATCATCCCGGCGGTGGTCTGGGACGCGGACGGCCGGGGTCTGCACGACAAGGCCGCGGGCACCATCGTCATCCGCGTCCGCTGACCGTTCCGACGCCGTCGACCTGCCGTCGACCTGCTGAAACGGCTCCCGCCCGAGAACGCCCGGAAACGACTCCGGCACCGTGCCGCGGTGTGCGGTTCACGGTGCCGGAGTGGACGACTCGCGGTGTCCGAGTGGACGACTCGCCGGGGTCAGCGGCGGCGCATCGCGCGCTGCACGTTGCGCATCTTGGCGCCCTGGGGCATCGGGCCCTTGGGCAGTGCCGCGCCACGGCTGGCCAGCGCGGCGAGCCGGTTGTCGATCGTGTCGACCTGGGCGGTCGAGATGTTGCGCGGCAGCTTCATCAGGTGGCCCTGGAGCTTGCGCAGCGGGACCTGGCCTTCCTCCGTGCCGACGACGAGGTCGTAGATGGGGGTCTCGCCGATCACCCGCGCCACGCGCTTCTTCTCCTGCGCGAGGAGGCCCTTGACCCGGTGCGGCGCGCCCTCGGCGACCAGCACCACGCCCGGCCGACCGAGCACCCGGTGCACCATGTCACCGCTCGTCGTGCCCGCCACGGCCTGGGTTACCCGCCACTTGCCGCGCAGGTTGTCCAGCGCCCACGCCGCCGCGCCCGGCTGCCCGTCCGCCTTCGCGTACACGCTGCGCTGCACCCGGCGGCCGAACACGATGACCGCGAGCAGCGCGCCCACCGCGATGCCCATCGGCAGCAGCACCCACTGCATGTCCCAGATGAGGCCGATCAGGAACGCCGCGGCCGTCGCGCCGAGCAGGCACGCCAGCATCAACGGCACGAGCGCCTTGTCCTCGCGGCGCTGCATCTTGAACGCCTCGAAGATCTGGCCGCGCTTCGCCTTCGATGCCGCGCGCCGGGCCTTCGCCGCTTCCTTGGAGGCCGCCTTGACAGCCGCCTTGTCCTGCTTACCAGCCATACCGACCAGGATACGGCGCGCCGCGTCGCCCCATCACGGGAGGACTCGCTGTGCTCTGCGAGGATGCAGCGCATGGACCGGCTGCTGGAGGGACTGGACCCGGAACAGCGTGCCGCCGTGGAGGCTCCGCGCGGCCCTGTGTGCGTCCTCGCGGGCGCCGGGACCGGCAAGACCCGGACGATCACGCACCGGATCGCCTACCTGGTCCAACGCGGGCACGTCTCCGCTGGTCAAGTCCTCGCCGTCACGTTCACCGCCCGTGCCGCGGGTGAGATGCGGACCCGGTTGCGGGCGCTCGGCGTGCACGGCGCGCAGGCCCGCACGTTCCACGCCGCCGCGCTGCGCCAGCTCCGCTACTTCTGGCCGCGGGTGGTCGGCGGCGAGCAGTGGCAGCTGATCGACCGGAACAAGCTGCGGCTGGTCGCGCAGGCCGCCAACCGGGCCGGCCTGTCCACCGAGTCCGATTCGCTCCGCGACCTCGCGGGCGAGATCGAGTGGGCCAAGGCCTCGCTCGTCTCGCCCGAGGACTACCCGGCCGAGGCGGGCCGCACGAGCCGCGACACGCCCGCGCCCGCCGAGCAGGTCGTGCAGGTCTACCGGACGTACGAGGAGCTGAAGAACCAGGCGCAGCTGCTCGACTTCGACGACCTGCTCCTGCACACGGCGGCGGCGTTGGAGGAGCACGGCGAGGTCGCCGAGGAGTTCCGCGACCGGTACCGGTGCTTCGTCGTGGACGAGTACCAGGACGTCACGCCGTTGCAGCAGCGCGTGCTGGACGCGTGGCTGGGCGCGCGCGACGACCTGACCGTGGTCGGTGACGCGAACCAGACCATCTACTCGTTCGCGGGCGCCTCACCGCGTCCGCTGCTCGACTTCCCGCGCCGGTTCCCCGAGGCCGTCGTGGTGCGGCTGGAGCGGGACTACCGGTCGACGCCGCAGGTCGTTGGCCTGGCCAACGAAGTGATCAAGTGGGCGCGGGGACGTCCCGCCGGGTCGAGGTTGCAGCTGATCGGGCAGCGCCCGGACGGTCCGCGGCCGACGTTCACCGAGTTCGACGACGAACCGCTGGAGGCGGCGGCCGTCGCGCAGCGGGTGAAGGCGCTGCTGGACGAGGGAGTGTCGGCGAGCGAGATCGCCGTGCTCTACCGGGTCAACGCGCAGTCGGAGGTCTTCGAGCAGGCGTTGGCCGAGGTGGGCGTGCCGTACCAGGTGCGTGGCGGCGAGCGGTTCTTCCAGCGGGCCGAGGTGCGGCAGGCGATGGCCGCACTGCGCTCGGCGGTGGCGCACGAGCCGACCGGTGAGCTGCCGAAGGTGGTGCGCGAGGTGCTGGCCGGGATCGGCCTGACCGACGAGCCCCCCGCCGGCGGGTCGGCGCGGGAGAAGTGGGAGTCACTGCTCGCGCTGGTCGAACTGGCCGAGGAGCTGGTCACCGCGGTGGACGGCGCGGACCTGCCGAAGTTCGTCGCCGAACTGGACCTGCGCGCCGAGGCGCAGCACCCGCCGACGGTCGAGGGCGTGACGCTCGCGTCCCTGCACGCGGCGAAGGGGCTGGAGTGGGACGCGGTGTTCCTGGTCGGGCTGGTGGAGGGCACGCTGCCGATCCAGCACGCGGACGGCGACGACGCGGCGATCGAGGAAGAGCGCCGGTTGCTGTACGTGGGCGTGACACGCGCCCGCGTGCACTTGTGGCTGTCGTGGGCGTTGGCGCGCGCTGCGGGCGGACGTCGTTATCGGCGGCGCAGCCGGTTCCTCTACGGGCTCGTGCCGGAGGACCACCCGGCGTCGCGGACCGCCAAGCGCGAGCCGCTGCAGAAGCGGCCCAAGCCGCAGTGCCGGGTGTGCGGGTCGGCGTTGGTGGACGCGCGGGCGATCAAGCTCAGCCGGTGTTCCTCGTGCCCGTCGGACGTGGACGAGGAGCTGTTGACCAAGCTGCGGGCGTGGCGGGCGGACCGGGCGCGTGAGCTGAAGGTGCCGGCGTACGTCGTGTTCACCGACGCGACCCTGGTCGCCATCGCCGAGCAGCGGCCCGAGGACGTCGCCGGGCTGGTGTCCATCTCCGGCATCGGGGCGGCCAAACTCGACCGCTTCGGCGACGACGTTCTGGCCCTCGTGCGCGGCGGGCGCTGACAGTCGGGCGTTGACAGGCGGGCGTTGGCAGGTTGGCGCTGACAGGCGGGCGCTGATCGACGGGCTCGGGCCACCCGCGGTGACCGGCTCGTCCCGCCGGCGGGCGGACTGGTCCGGACGAGTGCTCGCGCCCTAGCCCTCTGTACAGGGCAAACGCGGAATTTTCACTCGATCGACAGGTATTTGGAAAAAGCGGTTGCACCCGCCGTGCGCCGAGTCATAACCTGCTCAGGCCGGGCGCGATGCGCCCGCTGGGGATTCAAGAGCTAGCGCTCGACTACGAGACGCCCGAGGAGGTGACCGGCCGTGAACAGCACCCTCATGTGCTTCAAGACGCCCGGTTACCTGATGTCCGGGGTGGACTTGGCGTCCGGTGCTGCTCGTGTCGCGGGGGAGAAGTCTGCCCGCGATCGCCACGCCCTCGGTTGGGGTGTCGAGCGAGTTCAACTGATCCAGGTGCCGACGCCGCACGCGTCGACCTACGTCCCGACTCAGATCGTTGCGCCGTCCGCGCGAGAGCGAAGTACCTGACCACCTCGTAGTCAGGCCACGAAGCTCACAAAGGCCGCGGACCCGTAACCGGATCCGCGGCCTTTGTGCTGTTCAAACCCGTTTTGCCGTACGCAATTGCACTGCCAAACCCCATGCAAGACCTGACAGGAGTCCCACTGATGTTGACCGTGACCGTCCCCATAAACGGGACGTTGTCCACCGAGTCGGAGCTCGCCGGAGCCGGAGTCGCATCCCTGATCGACACCGCGCCGGACGCCGGCTTGGAACTTCCTTGCCGTACCAACAACCCTGACCTGTGGTTCGCCGACGCTCCGGCGGAGCTGGAGGAGGCGAAGAAGTTCTGCGCCACCTGCCCCGTGATCGCCGAGTGCCTGGCCGGCGCGGTCGCCCGCCACGAGCCCTGGGGGGTCTGGGGCGGCGAAATCTTCGAGCGCGGAGCTGTGATCGCGCGCAAGCGTCCCCGTGGACGTCCCCGCAAGGATGCAGCACCCGTTGTGCCCGCGGCGCCCGCCGCGACCGTTGTCCGGGGGGCTAACGACCAGGAGGCCGCCGCGTGACCACGTACCGATCCACCACAGACGAAGCGATGCTCACCGAAGTGAACCCCAAGGGGAACCCCATGCTGCTCGAAGAAAACCTTGCCAGATCCCGAATGCATGACGCGGAGATATTCGCGCAACAGCATCGGCTGGCCCACCGGCTCGTCGTCGCCCGCAGGTGGCGCCGGCTGGCCGGATGGGCCCAGCGCAGGGCCGCTCTGAAGGCTCACGCGATCTGATGCACGCAGCGGCCCGCCCTCCCCGCCCGACGCGGGGACGGCGGGCCGCGCTGTACCCGCCTGACGACCGTCCTCCCGCGCCCGCCCGCCTCAGGTCGGTTCCGCTCAAGCCGACCCGGCGTGCCTGTGCCTGCCATACGCGTGGTGGGCGGCGGATTTCGCTGGGAGGGTTTCGCCCGTCCTGGGTACGGTGCGACCTGTGGCCGTTCACTCTCACAACCATGCCCACACCCACGACGGCATCGACTGGTCGTCCCAGCTGAACGCGCGGCGACGCGCTGACGAGTTGGATGCCGAGGCCCACCGCGTGGTCGCGCGCAGACTCGTCGGAACCCTCCCCGACAACCCGACCGTGCTGGATGTTGGGTGCGGCACGGGTGGGATGAGCGTGGCGCTGGTCGAAGCCCTGTCCGCTCGCGGCGGCGGCACGGTCGTGCTGGTCGACGCGGTGCCCGAGATGCTGGACGCCGCGACCGGCTCGGCCCGGTCGGCCGCCACCTACGAGACCGACACGACCAGGGCGACGGTTCACGTCCGGCCGGTCCTCGCCGACCTGGCCACCGAACGACCGGCCGAGATCGCCGGTGCCGCGCAGTTGGTGTGGGCGTCGAACGTCGTGCATCACCTCCCTGATCAGCGTGCCGCGGTGGCCGGGTTGGTCGAGGCGGTCGCGCCCGGTGGGTGGTTGGCGCTCGCCGAAGGCGGGTTGTCGGGCAAGTTCCTCCCGTTCGACGTGGGTGTCGGCGACCCCGGCTTGCAGGATCGGCTGCTCGCCGCCCGAGCCCAGTGGTTCGTGCGGATGCGGGAGAACATCACCGACGCCGTTCGCATGCACGGCGGTTGGAACGTCGCGCTCGCGGACGCCGGTCTTGTGGACGTGACGGCGTTCAGCTACCTCCTCGACCACCCCGCACCGGCCAAGCAGGCGGTGCGCGACTGGGCGGTCGACCACTTGAAGTGGTACGCGGAGGTCGCCGGCGACCTGCTGCACCCCGCCGACCGCAGCACCATCCGGCAACTCCTCGACCCGCAGGACCCCGCGTTCGTCGGGCGCCGCGACGACGTGTTCATGCTGATCGCCAACACCGTGTACCTCGGCCGCAAATCGTGACCGACACCTGTGCCCGCTGTGGTCGGACGCGGTCCTCGGTGACCGATCCGGCCGAACTGCTGGCATGGGTGCGCGAGCGGGAACGCGGAGTCGACCAGTGGCTGTGCCCTGCCTGCGCGCGGGCCCACGTCCGCGACATCGAGGGAAAGCTGCCCACCGACTACTGGTCCCAGTGACGACCCATCACCCCGTTCGACCACCTCACACGACCTCCGCCGCTGTCGAACCCCACCCGCTGACTACCGGGCGCGGCGACCAGCGCAGGCGGTGGTGGCCGACTGTGCACGGCGCCTGATTGCGCCCAGCGATCTCGGGATGCCGTGGCGGGTTGGGCGCGGTGCACGGTTTGCTTCGCCTTGGTGGTGAGGTGGGTGGCTGCGGTGGGTGGGTGCGGCGAGTCGGCTGCGGTGGTGTGGGTGGGGTGGCGGGCGGGCCACCGTGGTGGGCTGGCCGCCAGTGACACAAGTTGGGAGTGGTGGTGGGTGGCTGCCAGGGGTGGAGTGGCCGTCGTGGGTCGTGGGTCGTGGGTTGTGTGCGGTCGCGGGCAGGGTGCGGTGACGTGGTTTGGGTGCCCTGGCGGGCAGGCCAAGGGTGGTGGGTCGGCTGCCGGTGATGGGTGGCCGTGGTGGGTGGGGGAGGTGGCGAGGGCGCGGCGGACCGTCCGCGCGATGGGTGGCGCGGCGGGTGAGGTTGGGGCCTGTGGACTGGGCGCGCGGTGGGTGAGGTCGGGCGCGAGGGCTGGGCGCGGTGGGGCGAGGTTGGGCGCGGTGGGGTGAGGTTGGGAGCGAGGGCTGGGCGCGGTGGGTGAGGTTGGGTGTGGGGGCTGGGTGCTGTTGCTGTGGAGCGGTGGGTTGAGTCAGCGGAGGAGGGCGGACAGTAGGCGTAATGCCGACCTTGGGGTGGCTGAGTTTCGCCTGTTGCCCGCGTTCAGCTCCGCGGTCAGGTCTGCGACTGTGCACAAGCCCGACCTGATCGCTGTCGCCAGCACGTGGTGTTGGCGTAGGGCGTTCGGCTCGTGTCGGGCGGCGTCGACGACTGCTCGGTTGGGCTCGGCCAGCGGTAGGCCGTCACGAACCACGACCGCCGGCGGTCTGGTGGTGCGTTCCAGCAGCACGTGGTCGGCGCAGGAGCGGCGGCTGGTTGCCGGTTGCAGCAGGTGCACCCGGGTCGGCGGCGGTAGGGCCCGGAGGCCGTGGGCGTGCAGCGCGTCGACGCCGGTGACCACGGTGCCCGGACCCGCGTAGACCAGGGCCGCGCGCACGCGCTGCGCCCTGGTCGGCGGGCCGGCACCGAGCAGCAGCACCCCCGGCAGGATGCGCTGCCACGGCCCGCCGGGGCGGCACTTGAGGTCGATGACGTAGCCCGGAACGCCGGTGGCCTTCAGCTCTGCGGTCTTGATCACCTGGTCCATGGGATCGATCTTCCGGGGGTTCCGGGGATCGGGCCACGGGCTGTTGGTGATCTGTGGACAAGTCGGCTGGCTGTGGACAACTCAGTCGTCGAAGCCCGGCTGCCACTTGGCGACGATGGCCCTGGCCTGCACGTTCGCGTCGAGCTGGCAGAGGATGCCCGTCGCGCCGAGCGTGACCCTGTGGATAAGCAGGTACTGCGGGGGCAGGTTCAACCACCTCCCGGCCTGCGATTCCGGGTTCTGGAAGTCGCTCACGCGCTCCGCCTCGCACTGCAGCCACTTGCGGGTGAAGTGGAACGTCTCGGTCCGCAGCGGCTCGACGAACGGGCTCAGGTAGTTGATCAGGTCGTCGGGCTGCATCTCCATCCCGGGCCGGATGAACCGCTCCGCCCGGAACAGCTCGACCATGTCCTCCGAACGACCCTCCAGCGCCATCCTGGTGATCACGCCGAGCGTCTTGGGCAACCCGTCAGGCAGCCGCGCGACCGCGCCGAAGTCGATCACCCGCAGCCGGCCGTCCGAGCCGAGCATGAAGTTGCCGGGGTGCGGATCTGCGTGCAGCAACCCGGCCCGGCTCGGCGCGGAGAAGTGGAACTCCGCCAGCAACTGCCCGGCCAGGTCCCGCTCGGTCCGATCCCCATCACGGATGATCTTCGACAGCAGCGTGCCGTCGATCCACTCGGTGACCATCACCTTCGGCGAGCTGGCCACGACCCGCGGCACCAGCACCCGGTCGTCACCGTCGAACGCCTTGGCGAAGACCCGCTGGTTGTCCGCCTCGGTCCGGTAGTCCAACTCCTCCAGGTAGCGGTCGCGCAGCTCCTCCAGGAGCGGTTTGACCTCGATACCCGGTGCCATCATCTGGAAGACCTTGCTGAACCGCAGCAGCTGCTTCAGGTCGGCCTGCAACGCCTCGTCCGCGCCGGGGTACTGCACCTTCACCGCCACGTCGCGGCCGTCGTGCCACACCGCCCGGTGCACCTGCCCGATGCTCGCCGACGCGGCGGGCGTGTCGTCGAACGACGAGAACCGCTTCGTCCACGCCGCGCCCAGCTGCTCGGCCAGCACGCGGTGCACGGTGCGGACCGGCATCGGCGGCGCGGACGTCTGGAGCTTGGTCAGTGCGTCGCGGTACGGCCCGGCGAGCTCGTCCGGCACCGCGGCCTCGAACACGCTCAGGGCCTGGCCGAACTTCATCGCACCGCCCTTGAGCTGCCCGAGCACCGCGAACACCTGTTCCGCGGTCTTCGCCGACATCTCGGCGCTGACCTCCTCGGAACTGCGGCCTGCAAGGCGCTTCCCCCAGCCGCCCACCACGCGGCCCGCCACCCCGAGGGGAAGGCTGGCCAGCTTGGCGGTGCGGTGCGCTGCCTTCCGTGGGATCTCGCTCACCCGGTGATTCTCCTCCCCGCCCGTTCGCGTGGTCGCGGTAATGCACGCCACCCCCACAAAACCTACACAGGCCTACCTGAGGGTGGATCACAGTGCGGAACGGCACTCGCAACGCGGGTGCACGGGGGCGATCCGGTGTTCGACCGACCCGGTGAACGCGTCGACCTCCAGGGTCGCGTCCCACGTCGGCGGCCTGGTCGAGGACTCCTCCGAACGGTCGAGGGCCAGCAGCGCCTGCGCGACCGCGACACCGGCGGTGGCCGTCACGGTGGCCAGGTCGGCGTGCTGCGGGCGGTCCACGAGCTGGGCGGCTATCAGCGGCCACGCCGGGTCCAGGTCGGCCTGGTGCCGGTCCGCGCACCTCAGGCAACTGCTGCGACCCGGCACGACCAGCGGACCCACCACGCCCAACCCTTCGCGGACCCGAACGGCCAGGTGCGGTGTGCCGTCCGACGTCAGCTCGTGCAGCAACTCCGGGGCGGGCACCAACGCGTCGGCCAACACCACCAGGTCGGTGCCGCGCCCCGCCGGCCGCACGGAGCCGCACGCCCGCCGGACCGCGTCCTGGGCGGCGTCCGCGCGCAACCGGCCGACGTCGGATTCGACGTAACCCGATCCGGTGTCCTCAGGCCCGACGCGTCCCCGTGCCATCACCCGGACGTGTGCCACGCCGGAGGCCGCCAAGAGGGCCGCGACGGTGACCGCGAGCCGCCCCTCGCCGTGGACGACGACCGATCTGGCGGCACGGGCGGCGGGCAGCCGGACCGCCGAACGACGGGTGCGCAACGCCCACCCGGTCACCTCGGCGGTCAGCCGGGCGTGCGGGGCGGGCACCGATTCCTCGACCAGCCCGGCCTGGGCCAGGCCGTGCAGGACGCCGGCGAACTCGGCCGCCTGATCACCGTGGCCGTCGAGCCGTTCCCGCAGGTCGGAGAGGGTGTGCTGGCCGGTGAGGCCGAGCAGGACGGACGACATCGGCTCGGGCACGTCCTCGACCAGCATGGCGTGCCGCGGGTCGGTGCCGATCTGCACGACGTCGTCCCGGCGGCGCAGCAGCGGCAGGCCGGGTAGCACCCTGGGGCGGTTGGGGAGATCCACACCGGCAGCTTGCCCACCACCGCCGAAATGGCAAAACGCCTGTCCACAGGCTTACGAGTTGTCCACAGAAGACGCAGAGGGCCTTGACGGGCGGCCGGGCACCTGCCGCCCGGCCACCCGTCGGGGGTCAGACCTTCGACTTGCCGAGGATCCGGGTCACCGTGGTTCCGCAGACCGGGCACTTGCCCTTGGCCATCCTGCGGTTGTTGCTCTCGTGCACCTCGCCCGTGAAGTCCCGCTTCTCACGGCACTTGACGCAGTAGCCGTTGTAGGTCTCGGCCACGGCTTCCTCCCTTGTTTCGAGAGTCCGGCGCGATCTGCGCCACACTCGGGGGTTGCGCTGCACGCTACCTCCGCAAACGCCGGTCCGCTGCACGCCGCGTCGAGCGTGTCCAGCCGCCTTTCGGTGGAACCTGCTGGTCCGTCCCTCCACACACCGCCGCTTGGCCGCCGCGAATTGTCGGTCCCTGGCCTTACCGTGAACGCCATGCCCGAACCGCAGGTGGAGGTGCGGCGCAGCGCCCGGCGCCGTCGCATGGTGAGCGCGTACCGCGAGGGGGACACGGTCGTCGTCCTGCTGCCGGCTCGTATGAGCAAGAGCGAGGAGAAGCACTGGGTGGCGGAGATGCTGAGCCGCCTCCAGCGCAGCGAGACCCGCAGGCGTTCGCCGACGCGCACCTCCGACGCGGCGTTGCTGGCCAGGTGCGAGGAGCTGGCGGTGCGGTACCTGAACGGCGTGCAGCCCAGCAGCGTGCGGTGGGTGCCGCCGATGCGCACGAGGTGGGCGTCGTGCACGCCGAGCGAGGGCTCCATCCGGATCAGCGAACGCCTGCGCGACGTGCCCGCCTGGGTGCTCGACTACGTGCTGGTGCACGAGCTGGCGCACCTGGAGGTGCCCGGCCACGGCAAGGACTTCTGGCTGCTCGTGCACGCGTACCCGAAGTCGGAACGGGCCATCGGGTACTTGGAGGGCATCTCGGCCGCGGCGGGCCTGGGCATCACCGAGGAGGACTAGGGGAGGACTGGCACCGCACGAAGAGGACGCCGTGCGGTGCCAGGTCGGGAACCGCGCGGTTCGACGGGACGAGTTCGACGGGACGACTTGCGGTGCCCGAGTGGAACCGCCTGGCCCGATGCGACGAGTCGCGGGGCACAGAGGGGAGGCTCGCGGCCCGGCCCGGAACCTCGCGGTGCCCGAGGGAGGGCTCGCGTGTTCCGGGCGTGGGGCTCGCGGTCAGGCGTCCTTGCCCTTGTCCTCGTCCGACGGCTGGTCGGACTGGCCGGGCTCGGACTGGCTGGACCGGTCGGACCGGCCGGCCTCGGACGAGTCAGCCTGGTCGTCGGACTTCTCGCGGAGGGTGCGCTCCAGCTCCGCCATCGGGTCCTCCAGCGCCTTGCGCGTCTGGCCGAACCGCTCGGCGAACTCCATCGGGTCGTCCAGGTCCTCACCCGTGGGCACCAGGTCCGGGTGGTCCCAGACGCTGTCGCGCTGCTCCATCCCGTGCTGGTCGCCGAGCAGCTTCCACAGCGCCGCCGCGGACCGGTGCCGGCGCGGGCGCAGTTCCAGGCCGACCAGCGTGGCGAACGTCTGCTCGGCCGGACCACCGGACGCCCGCCGCCGGCGCAGCGTCTCGCGCAGCGCCTCGGCACCGGGCAGCCGCTCGCCGACCGCCTCGTTCACCACCACGTCCACCCAGCCCTCGACCAGGGCCAGCAACGTCTCCAGGCGGGTCAGCGCCGCCTTCTGCTCGGGCGTCGTCTGGGGTTCGAGCATCCCCGACTTCATCGCCTCTTCGATGCTCGCCGGGTTCGCCGGGTCGATCTGACCGGCCAGCTCCTCCAGCGCGGACGTGTCGACGGTGATGCCGCGGGCGAACTCCTCGACCGTGTCCAGCAGCCGCTGGCGCAGCCACGGCACGTGGCTGAACAGCCGCTGGTGCGCCGCCTCACGGGCCGCCAGGAACACCAGCACCTCGCTGGCCGGCCGCTCCAGGCCCTCGGTGAACTTCTCGATGTTCGCGGGCAGCAGCGCCGCCGTGCCCTCCGGCCCCAGCGGCAACCCCACGTCGGTCGACGTCAGCACCTCGGCGCCGAGCTGCGCCAGCGCGCCGCCCAGCTGCGACCCGAACGCCATGCCGCCCATCTGCCCGAGCATCGACAGCAGCGGACCGGCGGCTTCCTTGGCCTCGGCCGGCATCGCCTCGACCCACGCGCCGGACACGCGCTGCGCCACCGGGTCGCACAGCCGCTGCCACGTCGGCAACGTGCGCTCCACCCAGTCGCGCGCGCTCCAGCCCTGAGCCGTGCGCGCACCTGCGGGCAGCGCCGTCACCGGGTCGAGCCACATGTCCGCCAGGTGCACGGCGTCGACCACCGCGCTGTTCTGGTCCGGGCCGAACCCGGTGGTCGGGCCGCCCTTGCCGGCGAGCTGCTGGAGCGCGATCTGCTTCGCGAGGTCGTAGTTGACCGGCCCGGACGACGTGCCCGCATTGCTGAACATCGCACCGAGCTGGCTCAGCATCGCGCCGAGCTGGTTGAAGTCGAAGGGGTTGTCCCCTTGCTCCCCTGGTTTGCGGTTGCGGTCGTCGGGGTCCTGCGGGCCGAACCCGAAGGGCAGGTCACTCATGCCTCCAAGGTACGCGGGACGCCGGCGGGAGGCGGAGCCGACAATCCGATCGCAGGCGTGCGGGACCGGTTCGCCGGTAGCGGAACGCCGGGGTCGTACCCTGTCGGGCGTGACCGAAGGCACCGACACCGTCGTGGACCAGGCACCAACACCACCGCACGCGCCCCGGCGCGGCCTGACCCGGCGGACGTGGACCCTCGTGGTCAGCCTCCTGGTCGTACTGGCGCTCGGTCTCCTCGGCGGGTTCGCCCGGGTGCCCTACGTGGCACTCGGTCCCGGCCCGACCTACGACACCCTGGGCCAGGTCAACGGCGGCGACGTGGTGACGGTCGACGGGCAGGAGACGTTCCCGACGGGCGGTCGGCTCACCATGACGACCGTGTCGCTCACCGACGACGTGTCGCTGTTCGGCGCGCTCGGCCTGTGGGTCAGCGGCCGGTACGCGCTGGCGCCGCGCGAGGAGTTCTTCCGGCCCGGCGAGTCCGAGCAGCAGGTCCGCGACCAGAACGTGAAGGCGTTCCAGGACTCGCAGACCAGCGCCGAGGTCGCCGCGCTGCGCTACCTCGACTACCCGATGAAGGTCGTCGCCGCCGAGATCACCAACGACACCGCCGCGGCCGACGTGCTCGAGCCGAACGACCGGCTGCTCGAGGTCAACGGCAAGCAGGTCGCGAGCGCCGACGACGTGCGCTCGTCGCTGGAGGCCACCAAGCCGGGCGACAAGATCACGTTGACGTTCGAGCGCGGCTCCGAGCGCAAGACCGCGACCGTCACGCTCGGCCGGACCGAGGGCCGCGAGGCCGGTTTCCTCGGCGTGCTGCCGCTGGAGCGCGCGGACGTGCCGTTCGAGATCAAGATCAGCCTGAGCGACGTCGGCGGCCCGTCCGCGGGTCTGCTGTTCGCGTTGTCGATCGTCGACAAGCTGACCCCGGGCGAGCTCAACGGCGGCCAGTCCGTCGCGGGCACCGGCGAGATCAACGACAAGGGCGAGGTCGGCCGCATCGGCGGCATCGGGTTCAAGATGGTCGCCGCCCGAGAGGACGGCGCCACCGTGTTCCTCGTGCCGGCGGGCAACTGCGACGAGGCCAAGCAGCACGCCCTGGAGGGCATGCGCCTGGTCAAGGTCGAGAAGCTGGACGACGCGGTGAGGTCCCTGGAATCGCTGAGCAAGGGCGGCGAAGCCCCCAGCTGCTAAGAGCCCCCAGCTGCTAGGCGCGCAGGGTCTCGAGCAGGGCGTGGGTGAGGTTCGGGGCGAGTTCCGGGTGCTCCACGACTTCCTCGGGCACCTCGACGCTGCCCCGGAGCCGCAGGACGCACGCCGCCGAGCCGTCCCGCAGCACGGCCGCGACCAGCCTGGCCTCGCGGCGCTGGGGGTGCTCGGCGGCGAACCGCCGGGCCTCCTCGTCGTCCAGCTCCTCCGCGGTCAGCTGGGCCTCCGCGTCCGGCGGCAGCACGACGATCTCCTGCGCCAGCGCGCACCCGTGCACCAGGTCGGGCCACACGATCCCGGCCAGCGCCCGGTCCAGCTCGGAGTCCGGCAGCGAGTCCTGGGCGATCGGCGTCAGCGGTGACGCGTCGGGATCGAGCTGGCCCGCGAGCTCCGGCTGCCGCTCCAGCAGCTCCGAGGTCGGGACCAGCGCGAACAGCTGCATCGGCTGGTTCCACCCGGCGGTGGACACGAACTCCTCGACCTCGCGGGCGACAGCGGGCAGCACCACGGGCGGCGTTTCACTGGCTGACACGTGCGCCATCGTCGCATCACCGCCCGCGGACCGGGCAATCAGATCCGGGCAATCGGAGCGAACCGAAGACCCGACGGGGAACCCTCAGCGGCCTCCGTAGAGTTGGACAGAACGTACGAACGCCACTACCGCGATCCAGGAGCGTGCCCCGTGGCCACACGGCCCCCGGTCGGACTGCCCAGGCTGTCCCGTCGCAGCCGGATTCTGCTCATCGTCGGTGCGGTGGTCCTGGTCGGTCTGATCACCGGCTCAAGGCTGCTCGGCACCTACGTCAACTGGCTCTGGTTCGGTGAGGTCGGCTTCCGCAGCGTCTACGCCACGGTGTTGGGCACCCGCTTCGGGTTGTTCTTCGCCGTGGGCCTGCTGGTGGGCGGCCTCCTCGCGATCAACCTGATCATCGCCTACCGCACCCGGCCGGTCTTCGTGCCGGTGTCCGGGCCTGACGACCCGGTGGCCCGCTACCGCGCGGTCGTCAGCAAGCGGATGAAGCTGTTCGCGATCGGCCTGCCGGTGCTCGTCGGCCTGATCGCGGGCACCTCGGCGCAGACCGAGTGGCAGCTGCTGCAGCTGTTCCTCAACGCCACCCAGTTCGGCGTGAACGACCCCGAGTTCGGCCACGACATCGGCTTCTACGCCTTCCAGCTGCCGTTCTACACGTGGGTCATGTCGTGGCTGTTCATCGCCACGGCGGTCGCGTTCGTCGGCGCGGTGGTGTCGCACTACCTGTTCGGCGGCATCCGCCTGGCCGGCCGCGGCGGGCAGCTGTCCGGGCCCTCGCGCACCCACCTGGCGATCGTGGCCGGCACGTTCATCCTGCTCAAGGCGGTGGCGTACTTCCTCGACCGGTACACGCTGCTGTTCTCCGAGCGCAACGACAAGTTCGACGGCGCGAGCTACACCGACCTCAACGCGGTGCTGCCCGCCAAGCTGATCCTGCTGTTCATCGCGGTCTTCTGCGCCATCGCGTTCTTCGCGGGCGCGGTGCTGCGCAACCTCCAGCTGCCCGCGATCGCGACCGTGCTGCTGGTGCTGTCCAGCATCCTGGTCGGCGCGGCGTGGCCCGCGGTGCTGGAGCAGTTCTCGGTGAAGCCCAACGCCATCGAGAAGGAAGCCGAACCGATCAACCGGAACATCGCCGCGACCCGGCAGGCGTTCGGGTTGACCGAGGACAAGGTCGAGAGCAAGCCGTACGCGGGCAAGCAGAACGTCTCGCTGGACGAGCTGAAGAGCGACCAGGCGACGCTGGGCAACGTCCGGCTGCTCGACCCGGCCGTCATCTCGAAGACGTTCACCCAGTTCCAGCAGCTGCGGCCGTTCTACGCGTTCCCGGAGAAGCTCGACGTCGACCGGTACAAGGTGGACCAGCAGCTCCAGGACTACATCGTCGCCGTCCGCGAGCTGCACACCGCGGGCATCCCGTCGGGTCAGCGCGACTGGATCAACCAGCACCTCATCTACACGCACGGCAACGGCATGGTGTTCGCCGAGGCCAGCAAGGTGAACTCGCCCGCGGACGAGGGTGGCAACGGCGGCTACCCCGTGTTCGAGGTGGCCGAGGTGGGCCAGAACGGCGAGGTCAAGCCCGGCCCGTTCGGCGTGCAGCAGCCGCGGACGTACTACGGCGAGATGGGCAGTGCGGGCGACTACGCCATCGTCGGCGGCCGGGGTGAGGGCGCGCCGGGCGAGTACGACACCGACGGCTCGTCGTACACCTACGACGGCAAGGGCGGCGTGCGCATCGGCGGGCTGTTCAACAAGCTCGTCTTCGCCGCCGCGTACGGCGAGCGGAACATCCTGTTCAACTCGGCCATCGGCGACGACTCGCGGATCATCTTCAACCGGAACCCGCGTGACCGCGTGGAGGCCGTGGCGCCGTGGCTGACCGTGGACGGCGACCCGTACCCCGCCGTGGTGGACGGCCGCATCACGTGGATCGTCGACGGCTACACCACGCTCGACAACTACCCGTACGCGCGCCGCACGGCGCTGGGCGAGGCCACGAACGATTCGCTGCCGGGTGTCGCGCAGCAGCCGGACCGGGAGATCAGCTACATCCGGAACTCCGTCAAGGCCACTGTGGACGCCTACGACGGTTCGGTGACGCTGTACGAGATGGACAAGCAGGACCCGGTGCTGAAGGCGTGGATGGGCGTCTTCCCCGGCACGGTGAAGGCGAACAGCGAGATGTCGCAGTCGCTGAAGGAGCACCTGCGCTACCCGGAGGACCTGTTCAAGGTCCAGCGCGAGATGCTGTCGGAGTACCACGTGGACAACCCGCGCGACTTCTACTCCGGCGTCTCGTTCTGGGACGTGCCGTCCGACCCGACCATCGACAACGCCACCACCATCGAGGCCCAGCAGCAGGGCGTGCAGCAGCAGCGCGACCGGCAGCCGCCGTTCTACGTGCTGGCGGGTGATCCGGCCGACGCGGACAAGGTGAGCTTCCAGCTGACCAGCGCGCTGGTGCGGTTGAACCGGGAGTTCATGGCGTCGTACGTGACGGTCGGCTCCGACCCGGACAACTACGGCAAGATCAGCGTGCTGACGTTGAACAACGAGGCCAAGGGTCCGCAGCAGATCCAGACCACCTTCCTCACCAACGGCGAGGTCAGCGGTGAGCTGAACCTGCTCACCCAGCGCCAGACGAAGGTCGTCTACGGCAACCTGCTGACGTTGCCGGTGGGCGGCGGCCTGCTCTACGTGGAGCCGATCTACATCGAGCGGGCCAGTCAGAACACCCAGTTCCCGCAGCTGTTCAAGGTGCTGGTCAGCTTCGGCGACAAGGTGGGCTACGCGCCCACGCTGAGCCAGGCGCTGGAGGAGGTGCTCACCGGCGCGGCGGCGCAGGTGCCCGGCGAGGACAACAACGGGCAGCCGCCGACGTCCACGCCGTCCGCCACGCCGACGACCCCGCCGGCCGACGGGCAGCAGGGCACGGAGCTCCAGCAGGCCGTGAAGGACATCCAGACGGCCCTGTCGCGGGTGAAGGCCGCGCAGGCCAGCGGTGACTTCGCGGAGCTCGGCAGCGCGTACAAGGCGCTGGACGAGGCGACCAAGCGGTTCGACACGGCGAGCGCGGCGTCCACGCAGTCGCCGTCGTCGGTCCAGCCGTCGCCGACACCGACCGGCTGACCTGCGTCGACAATGCGATCGGGTGGCCTGGGACACGTTCCGGGCCACCCGATTTGCTATCTGGTCGACGCCCGGCGTACAGTTCCAATTACAGCGCGGGGTGGAGCAGCTCGGTAGCTCGCTGGGCTCATAACCCAGAGGTCGCAGGTTCAAATCCTGTCCCCGCTACTACGTGAAAGGCCCGTTCGGCGAGATGCCGGACGGGCCTTTCGCTTATGTCTGTCGCACACGGTCCCACGTGCGGCGATGCGGTTAGTGGACCCCGGTGAAAAGGGGTTTTCAGGTCGTGTATAGTTGTCCTTACAGCGCGGGGTGGAGCAGCTCGGTAGCTCGCTGGGCTCATAACCCAGAGGTCGCAGGTTCAAATCCTGTCCCCGCTACTACGTGAAAGGCCCCCGGATTCCGATCCGAGGGCCTTTTCCGCGTCCGCGCCTCAGGTCATGTTCTCGGCCCAGTACTGGGCGCAGGTGAGCGAGCACACCCGACCCTCGCCGCTGACCGTGCGGTGCCGGCGGATCTGCTTGCCGCACACCATGCACTCGTCCTTGCCCGCCTGGTCGGGGATCGTGCCGGACGCCCACGCGCGGGCGTTGCGGACCGCCTTCGTCCCCGTCGTCCATTTGATGCCCACAGTCGACCTCCCAGTCGAACAAGCCAGTCGAACGACAACCCGCCGTAATGGTCCCACCACCCGACGTGTTTGCCAGGGTGTGGCCGCGACATCACCGGGTTGTGCTATCGGTCGACGGCCCCGTTGGGGCGCGCCGGACGCTCCGCGTGACGCGCGCTGCCGTTCGAGTGAACGCAAAAATGCGGTTTCCGTTGTGGGTCAATGAATTTCCACCCGGCGTGGACAGTCGCGGTCAAGGGGCCGAACGCGTGGTGTTGATCAGCGGGTGGTTACGCAGCGATGTTTCTCGTTGCTCCGCATGGCCCAACTCCGCTAGCCCGTGATCAGCCACAGTGGACAGAACGGCTGACCATTGTGGACAGCGACCGGTGAGCGTGGCACGGTTGGTGGTGTGTCGGACCTGAATGCGACGGCAGCTGCCCTGCTCGGGCTGCTGCACGACGGACCCAAGACCGGTGGCCAGCTCGTGGCTGAGGCCGGAGAGCGCTTCGGCGCGTTCTTCAGCGTCACCCGCAGCCAGGTCTACCGCGAGCTGCCCGCGTTGGCGGAAGCAGGCCTGCTGCGACTCGGCAAGCAGGGCCCGCGCTCCAGCCAGCAGTACGTGCTCACAGCGGCGGGCAAGAAGGCGTTCAAGAACTGGCTGCTCTCCGAGCCGGGACCGGACCACCTGCGCAGCCCGCTGATCCTGCGGCTGGTGCACGCGGGTTCCCTGACCGCCAAACAGCGGCAAGGGCTCGTGGACTCCGCCCGCGCCGGCTACGGCGCCGAACAGGAGGCGGCGAAGACGGCGGTCAAGACCGCCGAGGACGCCTACGCCAAAGCGGTCGCCGAATTCGGCCTGGCCCACGCCAAGGCCGTGCTGAAACTGCTCGACGCCATCCCCACGGCCTGAAGCGCGCCCACCGGTCGCGCTCAGCGACCGGTGCCGGCGTAATCTTCGAACGTGAACCCCGACGTCGAAGCAGACATCAAGGACCTCTCCGCGACGCTTTCGAGCATCGAGGCGGTGATGGACCTCGATTCGCTGCGCGCTCAGGTCGCCGATCTGGAAGAGACGGCTGCCCGACCCGACCTGTGGGACGACCAGGAGCAGGCGCAGAAGGTCACCAGCCAGCTCTCGCACAAGCAGGGCGAGCTGCGGCGCGTCACCACGCTGCGGGAGCGGCTCGAAGACCTGGCGATCATGTACGAGCTGGCCGAGGACGAGGGTGACGCGGGCAGCCTCGCCGAGGCGGACACCGACCGCGCGAAGCTGCGTGACGAGATCTCCTCCCTGGAGGTCCGCACGCTGCTGTCCGGCGAGTACGACGAGCGCAACGCCCTGGTCACCATCCGCGCCGAGGCCGGTGGCATCGACGCGGCGGACTTCGCCGAGATGCTGCTCCGGATGTACTCGCGCTGGGCCGAGCGCCACGGCTACGGCGTCGACGTGTTCGACACGTCCTACGCCGAAGAGGCGGGCATCAAGTCCGCGACGTTCCGCATCACCGCCCCGTACGCCTACGGCACGCTCAGCGTCGAGCAGGGCACGCACCGCCTCGTGCGCATCTCGCCGTTCGACAACCAGGGCCGCCGGCAGACGTCGTTCGCGGGCGTCGAGGTCGTGCCCGTGGTCGAGACGACCGACCACGTCGACATCGACGAGAAGGAACTGCGGGTCGACGTCTACCGCTCGTCCGGCCCCGGCGGCCAGGGCGTCAACACGACCGACTCGGCGGTGCGCCTCACGCACATCCCGACCGGCATCGTCGTCTCCTGCCAGAACGAGCGCTCGCAGCTCCAGAACAAGGCCACCGCGATGGCCGTGCTCCAGGCGAAGCTGCTGGAGCGGCAGCGCCAGGAGGAGCAGGCCCGGATGGACGCCCTCAAGGACACCGGGTCCAGCTGGGGCAACCAGATGCGGTCCTACGTGCTGCACCCGTACCAGATGGTCAAGGACCTGCGCACGGAGCACGAGGTCGGCAACCCGTCGGCCGTGCTCGACGGCGAGATCGACGACTTCCTGGAAGCGGGCATCCGCTGGCGCAAGCAGCGGCAGGCCTGACCGGCGGTTCCTGATCGGTCAAGCCGCCGTCCGGCCCCGAGAAGAAGGGCGAGACGGAGGCTTTACCCAGGCCACGAGTACACTCGCCCCTCGTGATTCGCCTCGAACACGTGTCCAAGGTCTACAAGAGCTCCGCCCGCCCCGCTCTCGACAACGTCTCCGTCGAGATGGGCAAGGGTGAGTTCGTGTTCCTCATCGGACCTTCCGGTTCCGGGAAGTCCACATTCCTGCGGCTCCTGCTGCGGGAGGAAGTGCCCAGCAAGGGCCGCGTGTACGTGTCGAACTTCGACGTGGCCAAGATGTCCCGGCGCAGGGTCCCCCGCCTGCGCCAGTCCATCGGCTGCGTGTTCCAGGACTTCCGACTGCTGGCCAACAAGACCGTGGCGGAGAACGTCGCGTTCGCGTTGGAGGTCATCGGCAAGCCGCGCAACACCATCGTCAAGGTGGTGCCCGAGGTGCTCCAGCTGGTGGGCCTCGACGGCAAGGCGGACCGGATGCCGCACGAGCTGTCCGGTGGTGAGCAGCAGCGGGTGGCGATCGCCCGCGCGTTCGTCAACCGGCCGCTGGTGCTGCTCGCCGACGAGCCGACCGGAAACCTGGATCCCGACACGAGCCAGGACATCATGTTGCTGCTGGAGCGGATCAACCGCACCGGCACGACGGTGCTGATGGCCACCCACGACCACTCCATCGTCGACTCCATGCGCCGTCGCGTGGTCGAGCTGGACAACGGCCGGATCATCCGCGACGACGCGCGGGGTGTTTACGGCGTGGGCCGCTGAGCCCGAGGCCGACGGACCCCCTCATCCCCCGACTCTGAGGAACGTTCCCCCCGATGCGTACCAGCTTCGTGTTCAGCGAGGTCGTCACCGGCCTGCGCCGGAACGTCACGATGACCATCGCGATGATCCTCACGACCGCTATCTCCCTCTTCCTGCTCGGTGTCGGCCTCCTGGTCGTCAACATGGTGGGCAAGATGCAGGACGACTACCTCGGCAAGCTCGAGGTGGCGGTCCACCTCACCAACGACATCAGCGCCAACGACAAGGACTGCACGCAGCAGCCTTGCGCCGGCCTGCGCACGCAGCTGGAGTCGACCTCCGGCGTCGAGTCGGTCGTCTACGACAACCGCGACAAGGGCTACGAGCGGTTCAAGAAGGTCTTCGAGTCGCAGCCGGAGCTGGCCAAGCTGGCCCGCCCGGAGGCCATCCCGGCCATGTTCCGGGTGAAGCTGGTCGACGCCGAGCGGTCCGACGTGATCGTGCAGGCGTTCAGCGACAAGGCCGGCGTGAAGAAGGTCGACGACCAGCGCGAGGACCTGGACCGGCTGTTCGGCTTCCTCAACGGCGTGCGTGACGCGGCGTTGGCGCTGGCGCTGCTCCAGGCGTTCGCGGCCCTGATGTTGATCTCTAACACCATCCAGGTGTCGGCGTTCACCAGGCGCACGGAGGTCGGCATCATGCGGCTGGTGGGCGCGACCCGCTGGTACACGCAGCTGCCGTTCCTCATCGAGGCGGTGGTCGCGGGCATCATCGGCGCGGTCCTGTCGATCGGGCTGCTCGTGGTGACCAAGGTCTTCCTGCTCAACCGGGTGCTGGGCGACCTGTTCGCGTCCAACATCATCCCGGAGGTGAGCATGATCGAGATCTTGTTCATCTCACCGATACTGCTCGGCGTCTCGATCCTGATCTCCGCGTTGACGGGCTACGTCACCCTGCGGCTCTACGTCCGCCTGTAGTTGCGGCCGATAACCGCTGGCCGGCTCACGTAAGGTTTCGGTCATGGTCAAGGAACGCGGTCAGAAGGTGATCGCGTCGAACCGCAAGGCTCGGCACGACTACACCATCCTCGACACCTTCGAAGCGGGTGTCGTGCTCGTCGGCACCGAGGTGAAGAGCCTGCGCATGGGCCGGGCGTCCCTTGTGGACGCCTTCGCCCAGGTGGACAACAACGAGATCTGGCTGCACGCGCTGCACATCCCGGAGTACGTGGCGGGCACCTGGACCAACCACGAGGTGCGGCGCAAGCGGAAGCTGCTGCTGCACCGCGGCGAGATCGAGCGGCTGATCGGCAAGACCAAGGAGAGCGGTCTGTCGCTGATCCCGCTGTCGATGTACTTCAAGGACGGCTACGTCAAGGTCGAGCTGGCGCTGGCGCGCGGCAAGAAGTCGTACGACAAGCGGCAGGACCTGGCCAAGCGCGACGCGGATCGGGAGATCCAGAAGGCGCACGGCCGGGCGTTGAAGGGCCGCTACTGAACGGCGTACCGGGCCTGGTCGACGTGCACGTGCACTTCATGCCCCAGCGCGTGCTGGACAAGGTGTGGGCGTACTTCGACCAGGCTTCGCGGCACTACGGCGTCGACTGGGCGATCCGGTACCGGCTGCCCGAAGCGGACCGGCTGGCGGCGCTGCGGTCGTTCGGGGTGGTCGGGTTCGCGCCCCTCGTGTACCCGCACAAGCCGGGCATGGGCGAGTGGCTGACGGACTGGGCGCTGGACTTCGGCGCACGCGTGGACGGCGCCGTGCCGACGGCCACGCTGTACCCGGAGCCGGGCGTCGAGGCGTACGTGTCGCGGGCTCTCGCGGCCGGTGCGCGGTGCTTCAAGGCGCACGTGCAGGTCGGCGGCTACGACCCGCGTTCCCTCGACGGCGCGTGGGGCCTGCTGGCCGACGCGCAGGTGCCGGTGGTCGTGCACTGCGGGCACGGGCCGGTCCCCGGGGCGCACACGGGCCTGGACGTGTTCGAGGACGTGCTGCGGCGGCACCCGTCGTTGGTGGCGGTGCTGGCGCACGCCGGGATGCCGGACTACGTGGGCGCGCTGGACCTGGTCGGCCGGTACGACGGGGTACACCTGGACACCACGATGGTCGGCGTGCCGTTCACGGAGGCGCGGGCGGCCCTGCCGCGGGACTGGGCGGCGCGGCTCGTCGACGTCGGCGATCGGGTGATCTTGGGCTCGGACTTCCCGAACATCCCGTACGACTACTCCGTGCAGCTGGACGCGATCGAGGGCTGGGCCGCCGCCGACGACCGGCTGGGCGAGCCGTTCCTGCGGGCCGTGCTGCACGACAACGGCGCCAGGCTGCTGGGCATCAGCCCAGGTTGAGGTAGGCGAGCACGGCCCGGACGCGGCGGTGCTCGGACGTGCTGGGTTCGAGGCCGAGCTTGGCGAAGATGTTGCCGACGTGCTTCTCCACCGCGCCGTCCGACACGACGAGGGACGCGGCGATTGCGCCGTTCGAGAGGCCTTGCGCCATCAGGCCCAGGACCTCCCGCTCACGCTGGGTGAGCGAGTCGACCGGGTTGCGGCGTGACCGGGCCATGAGCTGGGTGATGACCTCGTGGTCGATGCTCGTGCCGCCGTCGGCGACCCGGCGCACCGCGGCGACGAACTCCGACACGTCGGCCACCCGCTCCTTGAGCAGGTAGCCGACGCCGTTCGCACCGCCCGCCAGCAGCTCCACCGCGTAGCGCTCCTCCACGTACTGCGAGAGCACCAGCACCGGCAGACCCGGGATGCGCTTGCGGGCCTCGATCGCGGCGCGCAGGCCCTCGTCGGTGAACGTGGGCGGCATCCGCACGTCCACCAGGGCGAGGTCCGGCCGGTGCTCGCCGATCGCGGCGAGGAGGGCGTCACCGTCCTCCACCGCCGCGACCGTCTCGATCCCCTCGTCGGCCAGCAGGCGCTGCACGCCCACCCGCAGGAGGACCGAGTCCTCGGCGATCACCACGCGCACGGCAGCTCCGTCCGGATCACTGTCGGCCCACCGAGGGGGCTCACCACGACGACCACGCCGTCAATCGTCGCAGCCCGGTCCGCGAGGCCCGCGAGGCCACCTCCCGGACGCACCTCCGCACCGCCGCGGCCGTTGTCCGTGACCTCCACGACCACGGAGTTCTCCGTGCGGGTCACCTTGACGTGCGCCTCGGTCGCGCCGGCGTGCTTGGCGATGTTGGTCAGCGTCTCGGCGACGGTGAAGTACGCGGCGCTCTCCACGGCTGTCGGCGGGCGCGGCTCGACGTCCACGTCCACGGTCACCGGGATCGGGCACCGCGCGGCCAGCGACGACAGGGCCGGGTCGAGGCCGCGGTCGCCCAGCACCGACGGGTAGATGCCGCGGGCGAGGTCGCGCAGTTCGGAGATGGCCAGCTTGGCGTCCGCGTGCGCCTCTTCGATCAGGTCACGGGCGGCGGTCGGGTCGGACTCCATCTTGCTGCGCGCCCGGCCGAGACCCATGGCCACCGACACCAGGCGCTGCTGCGCGCCGTCGTGCAGGTCGCGCTCGATGCGCCGGCGCTCCGCCTCGGCCGCCTCCACGCCCCGGGCCCGGCTGGCGCTCAGCCGCTCCGCCTCGGCGGACAGCACGCTGTTGCGCGACGGGCCGAGCATGGCCCGCGCGAACGCCGCGTGACCCCTGGCCAGGCCCTTGAGCAGGCGGTAGGCGATGACGCCGAGCAGCAGGCCCAGCACGCTCACCGGGAGGGCCTTGGCGAACGAGTCGATCAGCCACACGTTGCCGCCGCCGAAGTCCACCTGCCACGTGGCGGGCAGCGTGTGCAGGTAGAACGGCAGGAACACGGTGCCGAGGACGGCCGACCACAGCGCCACCGTGAGCGAGAACTCGATCGCGCCCAGCGGCAGCATCAGCAGCCAGTAGGACAGGTCGCGCCACGTCGCCGGGTCCGTCGCCAGCGCCTTCGCGCGGGTGGCGAGGCCGGTCGGCAGCGGCCGGTAGGGCGACGGGATGTCGACCTTCAGCGCGGCGCCGAGCCACGCCCGTTCGGCGCTCGCCGCGCCACGTGCCAGGACCATGGTCAGCACGCCGAGCGGCAAGCCGACCCAGATCACCGCGGTGCCGAGGCTGACTGCGCCCAGGGTCACCAGCAGGACGAACCAGAAGATCCCGGTGACCAGGTTGAGCAGGAAGTACCCGCTGATCCGGGCGATGTCCGGGTTGACCCGCGTCGTCATGTTCCCCACCTTCAGGCTGATGTACCGGCCCAGCATCGCCCGTCCGGGTGGCCGGGAACCATCAGGTACGCCGGTCAGCGAGGGGTGGGGACAGCCCTACCAACCTAATCGGAATGAACCGGGGTGCGCGGGGCGTTATGCTGTGCGCAGCAGGACCCACAACACGGGGGTGAACGGTTTCGACTTTGTGCGTTGATTCAAGGGAAGCGTGCCGGTGCAGGCGAGAGACCACCGTAAGCGTCATCGCAAACCAATAAGCGCCGAGTCTAACGACCAGCGCGCGTTCGCCCTCGCCGCCTGAGGCTAGGAGCAACGCTGTCGGCCCGGAGGTGCCTCCGCTCCGGTCGCCGGCATCAGCTAGGAGGCTCACCGCCGTCCCCGGCCACGGGGAACGGTTGGGACACCCACAGTGGCTGGGCTCATCACGGTGACTTGTCCGCGTGATCACCGGGGCCGAGTAGAGATGTAGCGGACTGCGCACGGAGAAGCCTTGATGATGCGGCAGAGGACCCGGGTTCGATTCCCGGCACCTCCACGGCCTCGGCCGACCCATGTTCGCGGAAGCGCGAACCGGGTCGGCCGTTGTGCTTTGCGGGGGTGCGACCCGCCCCGCCCGGTGGGCGTTGGCCCCGACCCCGGTCCGCGCGTGGTTGTGTTGAGCGGTCCGGGTCAGCGGCCGTCGAGGTAGTCCTTGATCAGGGTGGCTACCAGGGCGGGGTCTTCGAAGGTGACGGCGTGCGAGGCGTCCATGCGGACGACCTCGATGGTGGCCGGCAGGGTGGCCAGGTCTCGGAGCAGGCCTCGGTGGTACTGCTCGAAGAGGGCCTGGCCCGGCATGGGTTTCGTGGCGACGGCCAGCAGCATGGGGCAGCGGACGTCGTGGAACACCTCGAAGCAGTCGAGTTCTTCGATCGCCTGCTGGAGTTCCGGCTGGCCGAAGCCGCGGAAGACTTCGCGCAGGGCGGCGATGTCGTCGGCCACCGCGGTCGGGTCGGGGTAGCGCTGGGGTTGCGTGGGCACGCCGTGGCCGTCGATGTCGATCACCGCCGGGCACTCCGGGTGGCGCCTGCCCCACAGCGCCGCGACCATGCCGCCCAGCGACATGCCGACCACGGCCGGGTTGTCGGTGGCGTGCGGTTCGATCCGGTCCAGGACGGAGTCCCAGTCCCACGGGCCGTCGAGGGTCAGCGGGACTAGCTCGTGGGCGCCGCCGAGGGCGCTGATCACCCCGTCCCAGTCCGCCGGCGACCCGCCCGCCCCGTGCAGTGCCAGCACCCTCACGTCGTCAACCTCGCCCTCACCGAGTCGACGGTCACGCCGCCGCCGTCCGCGTTCCGCTCCAACTTCCCGCGCCGCACGAGGTCGTGGACGCCCTGCTTGGTGACGCCGAGCATCGCGCCGGCCACCGAGTACGACACCGCCGTCGTCGCCGGGTGCCCCATCCGCCGCGCCACGACCTGGCCCAGCGGTGTGCGCCACCACTCGGCGGGCGGGTCGAACGGCGCGTCGCCCGGGTAGAGCGCGCCGACGAGCCTCGCGATGGCGTGCACGGCCGCCGCGTCGTCGTCGCCCTCCATGGCCGCCGCCAACTGCCGGGCCACCGCGTCGGCGCGGGACGGCAGGTCGCCGACGTCGTCGAACAGGATCTCCAACGGGTCCAGCAGCCGGGTGCGGATGATCGTGGCGAGCTGTTCTGCGAGCACGTGGACCACCTCCTTGACGGCTATCGTCAAGTACTTGACGCGTGCCGTCAAGTAGCTAGCGGCGGGCGGGACGCGCGGTCATCGGGTCCTCGGGCCAGCGGTGCTTCGGGTACCGGCCCCGCAGCTCCGCCCTGACCTGCGGATAACCGGTCCGCCAGAACGACGCCAGGTCGCCCGTCACAGCGGTCGGCCGACCCGCGGGGGACAGCAGGTGCAGGACGATCGGCACCCGCCCGTCGGCCAGCCGGGGCGTCTCGGTCCAGCCGAAGACCTCCTGGACCTTCACCGGCAGCACGGGCTGGGACGCCGAGTAGTCCACCCTTACGCGTGAACCCGAAGGCACCTCCAGGCGATCCGGGGCGAGTTCGTCGAACCGGGCCGCCGCGGGCCACGGCAGCAACCGCCGGACCACCTGCTCACCGCTGATCCGCGCCAGGTCCGCCTTGCGCCGAGCGTCACCCACGTCCACGACGGCGAGCAGCGACTCGTCGTCCACCGCCGGCCACGGATCGCCGATCACGCGGTGCAGGAAGGCCATCCGCTCACGCGTGCGCAGACCGTCCGCGTCCCACCGCAGCAGGCCCATGCCCTCCGCGCGCAGGCCGTCCGCCAACGCCCGGCGGATCGCCTCGCGGTCGTGCAACGGCTTGCTGGACAACGTGATCGCGCCCAGCTTGCGCAGCCGGTTCGCCACCACGTCACCGTCCCACCGGACGTCGTCCTCGAACGCCAGGAGGGAAGCCGCGGCCGTCACCGCCAGTTCCTCGTCCGCCCGCACGGCCAACCTGATCCGACCGTGCGTGCGGCCCGGCTCCCGGTCGGCGATCGCCACCGCCAGCCACTCGGCGTCCGCCAGAGCACTGCCCGGCGGTAGTTCCACGGCCGTCCCGCCGGCCATCAGGTACACCGGCGAACCGGCAGAACGGCGGCGCGCCAACCGTTCCGGGTAGGCGAGCGCGACCACCAGCGCCGGGTCGGAAGCCTTCCGGTTCGGTGGGTCGTCCACCATCGCGGCCAGTCGGCGCACCTCGCGCGGGTCGGCGTCGCGCACGGCCAGCTCGATGCCGGAGTTCGACCGGTCGTCGTCCAGCAGGGCTACGACCGACGCGGCCTGACGCGCGCCCACCGCTGCCGCGCCGTCCAGCAACGCCCGCGCCAGGCGGGGGTGCAGCCCGAGAGCTGCCATTCGCCGGCCGCGGTCGGTCGCGCCGCCGTCGTCGTCCAACGCGCCCAACGCCCGCAGCACCGAGCGGCCGGCGTCCAGCGCGCCCGGCGGCGGCGAGTCCCACCAGCCGAGCCCCGAACCGTCCGGCACGCCCCAGCAGGCCAGCTCCAACGCCAGCCGGGTCAGGTCGGCCGTCCGGATCTCCGGCTCGGGGTAGCGGGGGAGGGTGCTGTGCTCGTGCGCGGGCCAGCACCGGTAGACGCGGCCCGGCGCCTCACGTCCCGCCCGGCCCGCGCGCTGGTCGGCGACGGCGGCACTGACGCGGACCGTGGCCAGACCGGACAGCCCGCGCCGGTGGTCGACCCGGGCAACGCGCGACAACCCGGAGTCCACCACCGCCCGCACGCCCGGCACGGTCAGGCTCGACTCGGCGATAGCGGTGGACAGCACGACCCGCCGCCGCGAACCGGGGCGCAGGGCGTCGTCCTGCGCGGCGGTGGTGAGCCGACCGTGCAGCGGCAGCACGTCCACGTCGTCACCGAGCAGCGCCGCGCACCGCCGGATCTCCGCCGCACCCGGCAGGAACGCCAGCACGTCACCGTCCACTTCGGACAGGGCTTGTCGGACGGCGCGGGCGACGGTGGCCTCGACCCGTTCACGGCGTGCCGCCGGGACGTGCGCGACGTCCACCGGGAAAGTCCGCGCCTCCACCCGGATCACCGGCGCGTCACCGAGGAGCTGCGCCAGCCGGTCGGCCGCGACGGTCGCCGAGGTGGCCAGCAACCTCAGGTCCGGCCGCAGCCCGGCGCGGGCGTCGAGCAGCAGCGCCAGCAGCAGGTCCGCGTCCAGGTGCCGTTCGTGGCACTCGTCCAGCAGCACCGTGCCGACGCCGGCCAGCTCCGGGTCGTGCTGCAACCGCCGCACCAGCAGACCCGAGGTGACCACCTCGATGCGCGTGTTCTTCGACGTCTTCCGGTCGCCCCGCACCGAGTAGCCCACGGTCTGCCCGACCGGTTCGCCGAGCAGGCTCGCCATCCGCGCGGCTGCGGCACGTGCGGCCAGGCGACGCGGTTCGGCCACCACTACGCGACCGTCCAGCGCCAACGGCACCAACGTCGTCTTGCCCGTGCCCGGCGGCGCGACGAGCACCGCCGAGCCGTGCGCCGCCAGCGTGTCCGCGATCTCGCCGAGCACCGGGCGGATCGGCAGGTCCGGCAGGTTCGACAGGTTCGACAGGTTCGGCAAGGTCGGCGGATTCGCTGGGGCCGGCGGGTTCGGCGGGTTCGAGGTGAGCCGGTGTCCGTCCATAGGTGTGTGCCATTGTGGACCAATGGGGAAATGGGGTGTCCTCGGCGCGACGGTGGCTCTGGCCCGCGCCGCAGTGGCGATCAAGGTCTGGCAAGAGGTCAAGCGGCTGCCCACCTCGACGGTCGACGCCGGGCCGGTCACGGTCGTCGTGCCCGCGCGCAACGAGGAGCGAACGATCGACGGCTGCCTGTCCGGCCTGCGCAAGCAGGACTACGCGGACCTGCGGATCGTGGTCGTGGACGACGCGTCGACCGACCGCACCGCCGAGATCGTGCGGCGGCACGCGGAGGAGGACCCGAGGGTCCGGCTGATCAGCAGCTCCGGACCGCCGTCGGGGTGGGCGGGCAAGGTGCACGCGCTGCACGTGGGCTGCGCGGACGTGGACACCGACTGGCTGTTGTTCATGGACGCCGACACCGAGGCCGCGCCCGACCTGGTCGGACGGCTGCTCGCGGGCGCACGGCGGGACGGGGTGGACCTGGTGTCCACGTCCGGCCGCGGCACCAGGCCGAGCGCCGGGTGGTGGCTGCTGCTGCCGCCGGTGAACCAGCTGCTGTTCGAGACGACGACCGTGGACGGGCGGCGCGGGATGGCGTTGGCCGTCGGGCACTGCATCCTGGTCAGCCGTGCGGCGTACGAGCGGGCGGGCGGCTGGTCCGCGATCGCCGGGTCGCGTGCGGACGACGTCGGCTTCGCCACCCTGGTCCGCGACACCGGCGGTAGGACGCGGTACGTGGACGGGGCGGACTCGCTGACCACGTCGGGGATGGACACGTTCGGCGACATGTGGGCGTCGATGCGCAAGAGCATGGTCGCCGGCACGTCGATGTACGCGAAGGGGCCGGCCACCGCGTTCCTGTCGCTCGGGTCGACCGGGCTCGCGCACATCGCGTACGGGGTGGTGCCGGCGGTGACCGCGTTGCGCGGGTCCAGGCTCGGGATGCTGGCGCTGCTCGGCCAGACGGTCGCCGGGTGGATCTTCCTGCGGCGCTCGCGGCAGCCGCAGTCGGCCGCGGTGCTCGCGCCGCTGTCGTACGCGGTGTTCGGAGCGATGTCGCTGGACGCGGCGTGGCAGGCGTTGCGCGGCACCGCGAAGTGGAAGGGCCGGGACGTGCGTGGTTGACCCGCTGCGCGACCCGGACGACCCGGACCTGCTCGACCCGTACCGGGCCCGTGACCTGGCCGGACTGGTGGAGGCCGCCCGGTTGGCGTCCGGCGCCGTCCGGTACGGCAAGGTCGGCCGGGTCGGCGTGGCGCAGGTCGTGGTGAACCGGGACAACCCGCTGCCCGGCGGCAACCACGCGTGCGCCGTGTACGGGTCGTCGGCCGAGGTCGCGGGCACGTTGATGCGGTTGGAGCAGACGTTCGCCGACGTCGGGCGGGCGGAAGCGGTGCTGTACGCGTCACCGACGACGGTGGCCGAGATCGAGGGCATCGCCGACGACACCGGGTGGCACGCGGTGGAGGAGGCGTTGGCCGTCGTGCACCGCGGTGAGGTGCGGCCGTCGCCTCTCGTGCGCGCGGCGCGTGACGCGGACCTCGAAGGCATCGCCGAACTGCTCGCCGACGACCTGGGCGTGGACGGCCCGCGGCTGCTGCGGCACCTCGGGCAGCGGCTGGACGACCCGCGGTGCGTGTTCGTCGTGGTGGACGACGGTCCGGGAGGTGAGCGGATCGGTGGGTTCGCGTCCGGGTTCGGTGAGCGCCGGGTCGGGCTGGTGGAGCACGCGGTCGTGCGGCCGGCGCGGCGTCGACGGGGGCTCGGCGGTGCGCTGGTGGGTGGTGTGGTGACGGCGTTGCGGGAGGCAGGGGCGCTGCTGGTGGCCTCGCACGTGGCCGAGGGCGGCGCGGGGGAGCGGTTCGTGGAGGCGTGTGGTTTCGACGTCGCCTACCCGGTTACCGCTTATGCACGCAGAGTCGACGAGCTGCTCGATTGAGAATTTAGTTGCCGTACCGCATATGCTTAGCACAGCTAACGGAGATCGGAAGGGGCGCACAGTGCTGGGGTCCGATGCGAAGGTCAAGCCCCGGCTGCCCAGCGAGGTGTGGGTGCTCGTCGTGGCGAGCTTCATCATCGCCCTCGGCTTCGGGATCGTCGCGCCCGTGCTGCCCGCGTACGCCAAGAGCTTCGACGTCGGCACGTTCGCCGTGTCCGCCGTGGTCAGCTCGTTCGCGCTGGTCAGGCTGCTGTTCGCGCCGATGAGCGGTCGGCTGGTGAACCGGTTCGGCGAGACGTGGGTCTACATCGTCGGCATCCTCATCGTGGCGCTCGGCACCGGCGCGTGCGGCTTCGCCACCGCCTACTGGCAGCTCATCGTGTTCCGCTCGTTCGCGGGCATCGGCTCCACCATGTTCACCGTCGCCGCGGTCGGCCTGCTGATCCGGATCACGCCGGCGGCGTTGCGCGGCCGGGCGTCCGGGCTGTGGGCCACCGGGTTCCTGCTCGGCAACATCGGCGGCCCGATCGTCGGCGCGGCACTGGTCGAGATCTCCATCCAGGTGCCGTTCGTGACGTACGCGGGGGCGTTGGTCGTCGCGGCGTTCGTCGTCTGGTGGTACCTGCGCCGGTCCACGCTCGCCGCACTGGACAACTCGACCGAACAGGTGTCGATGCCGGTCCGCGCGGCCGTGCGGATGGCCGCCTACCGGGCCGCGCTGGCGTCCGGGTTCGCGAACGGCTGGGCCGTCTTCGGCGTCCGCATCTCGCTCGTGCCGCTGTTCGTGGTGGAGGCGCTGCACAGCACGCCCGCCATCGCCGGCATCTCGTTGTCGGTGTTCGCGGCGGGCAACGCGGCCGTGCTGATGATCTCCGGGAAGCTGTCCGACAGCATCGGCCGCAAGCCGATGGCCATCGCCGGACTCGCCGTGTCCGCGGTCGGCACGGTGTGGCTCGGCTTCAGCGGCGGTGTGCTGATGTTCATGGCGGCGTCGCTGGTTGCGGGCATCGGAGCCGGACTGCTGAACCCACCGCAGAACGCCGTGGTGGCCGACGTGATCGGCGCCAAGGCCAAGGGCGGGCCGGTGCTGGCCGCGTTCCAGATGGTCGCCGACTGCGGCGCCATCGTCGGGCCGCTGCTCGCCGGTGTGCTGGTGGACCAGTTCTCCTACCAGGCCGCGTTCACCCTGACGGGTGCCATGGCGGCCGTGGCGCTGGTGTTCTGGCTCTTCGCACCCGAAACCCTGCCGCGCGAGGCGGAGACGCACGTCGCGGCCGAGGTGGCCGGTGAGTCCGGGTGTCTGGACGAGGGGCCCGAGGTGCCGGTCGGCGAGCGCGTGGCGGGACGTCCCCGTCAGCCGGACGCGTGAGCACTCAGGTTCCGCTCAGCATCGCTCGGTAGCCTCGCGCGAGGTCGACCGGGAAGGATTTGAGCTGTGGGTGGCGCGGAGCGCAACGCTCGGAAGAAGAAGCAGCAGCAGCGGGCGGCGACTACGGCGGTGAGCGCGGCACGCGGTGCGTCCGGCGACCGGTCCAAGATCGTCATCGGGATCGTGGTCGTCGCCGTGCTCGCGGTGGCCGTGATCGGCGGGGTCCTCTGGACGAAGTCGAACGGGAAAGAGCCGCTGGCCGCGCCGCAGGAGGTCGCCGGCGTGTCCGCGCCGATCGTGCGCGACGGCGGTGCCGTGGTGGTGGGCAAGGACACCGCCAAGGCCACCATCGACATCTACGAAGACTTCCTCTGCCCGGCGTGCGGCACCTTCAAGAAGGTCTACGGCGACGAGATCAAGCGGGAGATCGAGGCCGGCACCCTCAAGGTGAGGTACCACGCCCTGCCGTTCCTGATCAGGTACTCCGACCCGGAGGGGTACTCGCGGGACTCCGCGAACGCGGCGCTGTGCGCGGCCGACGAGGACAAGTTCTGGCAGTACCACGAGACGTTGTTCGCCAAGCAGCCCGAGGAGGGTGGTCCGGGGTACACCAAGGAGGAGTTGGTGAAGCTCGGCACGGACCTCGGGATCACCGGTGACACGTTCAAGCAGTGCGTGGAGAACGGTGCGCACGAGGACGACGCGCAGGCCGAGCTGGACGAGGTGAAGGCGGGCGGCAACTTCGGCGGCACGCCCACTGTGATGCAGGACGGCAAGATCGTGGACTGGGACGACGAGGACTGGTTGGCGAACCTGGTCAAGTAGGCCGGTCCCACCCCGTCTAGCTGCCCTGATGCTGTGTACGACCCCCCGATTTCGTCCGTGAGGGGGCGATGTTGTACGGTATTGCCACACGAGAACGGCGGCCCCAACCGCCGGGAAACGTGCAGGCACGGGGCTGTGGCGCAGCTGGTAGCGCATCACACTGGCAGTGTGAGGGTCAGGGGTTCGAGTCCCCTCAGCTCCACAATCGAATACAGCATACGAATCGCCCGCTGACCTGCTAAAACAGGTTCGGCGGGCGATCTTGCTTTTCCGTCCAGTGTGGACTGGACCTGCCGATCTGGAGCAAATATGGAGCAGGCGGTCGCTTCGCACGAAATGTTGTCAGCAGTGTGCTCCAGGTCTCGGTGACCCGGCCGGGTGGATCTGTTGAGTGGCTTTTCGGTGGCCGTAGCGGCTGCCGATGCCCGGCTCCGGTGTACCGACCCCGCAATGGTCCCGAACGGCCGTCAACGGGCGCGGCGTTGGCCGAGCGGTTCGCGCAACGACCGGTGTCGCCGCGAGTGCCGAACATGTGCGACCCGTAGCGACCCTGCTGTGCTACAGCCTCCTGACGCCCACGAATCGCGCAGCGAGTACACGACGTTTACGCCGACATCCTCGACACGGATGCGGGTCGGTTCGCGCAGCTCTGCACCATCGCCCGGCTGTCGCGCCGAATCGGCGGCGGAGAGTTCCCCGACCTCGCCGAACCGCTCGAAAGACACGCCCGAACGTTGCTCGGTCACTAAGGATCTCTTCACGCTGGTGGTCTTCTCACGAAGGCGGTCGGCAGAGAAGACCTTCCCGTCGAGGACCACGTGGCCCAGCCCCTCGTCCTCGGCGCGTCGCAGGGCGTCGTGCAGGTCCGAGGCCTGGTCGGCGAGCGCGGTGGCGGCCTCGTCCTGGTGACGGTGCGCGGTGGCCCTGCTGATGCCGAAGCCGGCGCCGGGTACGGCCAGGTTCTCCGGCTTGGGGAACCACACCGCCACGAACAACGCCTGGTTCTACCAGGTCAGCGCCCGGATCTCAAGTCCTGAAGTCGGTCGTGACACGCCGTGGGCGCCTGATCTGGAGAACCAGGCGCCCTTCGGATGGCCGTGCCATGTCCTGACCCCAATCGGTCACATAAAGATCTTCACCAGCACCTCTTGTCCGTCGTCACCACGCACCACGACCTGACGACCGTCCTTCAGCTCGCCGGCGATGAACTCGTAGAGCTGGATCGCCCGGTTGACGATGTCGACCTTCTTGAGCCCTGTGTCGCCCTGAAGCTTGACGAGAGCCTTGGCGCTCTCCTTGACCAGGGCGATGTTCACGCGGGCAACCACCGCAGGCCCTTCTACGGCCTCCGCTTCGTTCGACGGTGAAATAGCTGTACTCCCTCCGTGACTCCCGGTGCAGTTCTGCGTCCAGGTCCCCCCATCCTCGCAGATCACACACTTCGACACCATCACTTGACACAGAAAATGTGTGAGAAGTGTTGCTTAGGTGCCTCGAGCATGCCAGACTTCTCCTACGGCAGCCGCGAGGGTTGCCGCTACGGCGACATCCCGTCGCCGAACCCGGAGAGAACGAGGAGAGCGAAATGACCACTTGCTGCGTCACCGATCCACGCGGTGATCCAGAGGAGCAGCTGACACATCCCCAGGGAGGTCAGCCGCTTCTCTGAATCACGGGCGGCAGCCCGTCCAGCTGCCTGCGTGACCCGTGCTGGGCGTCGAGCCCCTCCAGGGGGTGGGGCATGACGCCCGTCCGGACCTCCAGTCCCAGCAGGGGCCTGTGAGATCCGCAAGAGAAAGGACCGGACTTGGACAACCCGGCGCACGACGGCGAAGTTCCGATCGAAGCTACGGTCTTCGCCGAGTTGGAGTCGATCGGGGACGAACGTCCCACCCACGAGGCGCGGTTGCGCATCGAGAAGGGAGAGTTCGCGGTGGATGTGTCTATGCCGTCGAGCCATGCCTCCCAGCTTCTCGAGGCGGCGGTCACCGTGCTGTTGGTCGTCGGCGCGCTCGCCGCGCCGGCGATGACGTTGAAGGCTGTGCCTGAGGATCTTCCGCACTGGGCAACGGTCGGACTGATCACCGTTCAGCTCGTAATTCTGATTTTGCTGGGCGTGAACACCTTCATGAACAAGCCGGTCCTCAACACCGCCTGACCGGTTGAAGCGGAAAGATCCAAAGGGGCGCCCTGTTTGCAGGGCGCCCCTTCGTCTGCGCGTGTCGCGGCCACCGATGCCCCCATAAGGGTGAACTTCGTCCGCTCCGACCCTCGTTCAGGTTCACCGTCGCGCACATGTCCGCGATGGGAAGTGCCAGGACAGAGGCCTGAACAAGCCGAGTCGGTCGGTAAACTCAACTACAGGCGCAAAATCCGAGGCTGGTCGACTGTCTGAGTAGAACTTCTGTCAAAGAAGGACACGCGTTCGAACCCGGCGCTTCGCGACGGAGCCGACGCTCGCTCCGGAGCAGCCGTTCTCCAAGCGTCGCGCGCTGTGGTCCGGCCGAGCATCCACCGGTACCCGGCTGCCGCCTCCACGCACTTGGTAAGCGTCAACATCCATTCCGTTATATCCGCTTCGCCACGCCGCGCGGTTGATGTACCTCCCGATCGAGGCGAGGATCGCTGAGATCTGCTTGCGGTCGGCAGCCGGAACGATCCCGAAGTCGATCAGATCGGGCTTCAGCTCCGGCGGGACCTCACCGCCGACGATAGCCACCCCTGGAAGCACTTCCACGAGGACCGTCGACGTCGT
Source organism: Saccharothrix sp. NRRL B-16314 (assembly GCF_000716595.1). Classification (GTDB taxonomy): domain Bacteria; phylum Actinomycetota; class Actinomycetes; order Mycobacteriales; family Pseudonocardiaceae; genus Actinosynnema. The sequence continues at coordinate 52,338 of NZ_JNXC01000027.1, read as the reverse complement.
CGTCGAGTCGCTGTCCGAGTCGGATGTCGGAGCGTCCTCAGCAGGCGAGTCGGTGGTATCGCTCCGGCCGTTCTCCTCAGGCTCGGCGATCTCCATCGAGTCCGAAGGGTCCTGCATGCGATCTCCTCCCGCTGACGCGTGCAACGGCCGGACGTCGTCGGCGTTGGCTGCCGAAGTCTAGGGCGCAACGCCTTGCGGGTAGCGCGAATCCACCGGGTTGATTCCGGGCTGGCTGCTGCCAGGCATGAGTGCACCTGGCGGCGCGGAACCCGCTCTCCGGTGGTGCTTGTCGGCCAACCCCGAGCAGGAGATACCAGAAGCCGGAATGGTGCTGGGGCATAACGAGCGGTGTCGTTCGCGGATCGTGCGGCGGGCGTGCGCTGGGGGTGAGGCGCGGTGCCTGGGTCGGGAGGGCGTGTCCTGGAGGTTGCAGGGGTGGGCAGGTGGGTGCTGGGGAAGCGTCGTACGAGGACATCGCTGATGGTGGTGACCGAGACGTGGGGTGTTCAGCGGCGCCGCGTCTGTGGTTCCTGTAGGTGCAGAGCGGTGGGGGCGCTGCGGTGTGGCTGGCATTGGCTGCTTGGGTTCGTGGGCGGGATGCGTGTCTTTCGCCGAGGCGGCGGGCGCGCAGGGTCAGTGCTCGTGCGGGGCTGTGGGCGTTGTCGAGCGTGCGCCTGCTGACCAGGCCGGCGAGGTTCGGTCCGGCGATCGGCGCGTACGCGGCCCGCAAGTGGATGCGGGTCCGCTCGGGTGCACGGGTGCTGGCCAGCCCGACACCGTCCCCGCGGAGCGCGGGTGCTTCCAGGCCGCCTGGACACCGCGATGCAGCGCGCTGACATGGTCGACTGCGACGCGGGACGGATGACCGGCTCGAAGGCGACGGCGGATCGTTCGAGCCGGTCCGCACTGCGGTGGAGGCTGGGAGCAGGATCAGGTCGAGTACTTCGCCGAGCGCGGTCAGCTCGCCCTTGGTCGTGCGTTGTCGCTGTGAGCCGGTTGGTGGGGATGCGTTCGGTGGGCCGCCGGTTCGGGGCTGGTAGTGGCGAGGCGTTGGCGGATCTTGGGCAGGGAGCTGTGCCTTACGGATAGACAACCGCTCGTTCGCGGATCAGATCCCACGAGCTGACGTCCAGCTCGGCGAAGACGAGCAGTTCATCGACCGACTGGAAGGGGACGGGGTGCTGTTGGCGGGCGCGTTCGATCTGCTCCGCGGCGCGGTCGTCGAGTCCGCAGCACTGCGCGATGACGGACGATGGTGCGGTGTTGATGTCCACCAGGCCGCCGTCGTCGAACTGCCGTGGTAGATCCGGTCGACCGATCCGGAGGTCCCGTGCGAGCGCCGGGTCCCGTGCGACGAGCGTGCGGGCTTCCTCTCGTTTGGCCCGCAGCGCCAGTGCCGCGGCGACAGCGGGGTCTGCACCCCAAGATGGCTGCGGCTGCAGGGGCGGTCGGACGGGTTGAGGAAGCCCGTAGACGTCGCGCCGGATACCGCTGAGCTGGATGCAGGCGGCGACCATGATCGCGATGGCGCCGAGAGCGCCGAGCGTGCTGCGCACGTCCGTGGTCGACGCCGCGGTCTGGCCCTGTGAGGACGGCATGATGAAGAGCAACGCGACGGCAGCTGCGGTGTAGAGCGCGGTCCACCACCACAGCGATGGCCTCCGCAGGCGGTGAGCGGCGTGAGCGAACGGCACAGCGGTGAAGATGCCCGCGCTCGCGATCACCACGACGAAGTACCACGTACCGCGTGCGCGCCGAAGAAGGCTCATGATTGTGGACCTTTCAGAGCAGGTGAGGTCCCTACTGACGGCATATCGCAGGAAGACTCCAAAGGGTTTCACCGGATGTACGGTGCACCCGTACTACTGTCGGTGAACGAATTGGTACTTTCCGTTTGCGGCGACGCACGGCCGGCCGGAAGAGCCTGTCTGATACGCGAAGTGGTGGCCAGGGGTGAATCCCGGAGTGTGGGGGACGGTTCGCGGGCATCGACATGCCGCTGCGGGCCGGCAGGAGCGAGGAACGGCGTGGTTTCCCACAGGACCGCAACAACCGTGCGGGAGTCCCAGCGGTGAGACCGTCAAGCCTCGAAGATCGTCGTACGGTGCCACTCGAAGTAGGGTGCCGATGAGGGTGTGTAGGCAGTGCACGAGCGTCCCCTCAAGTGGCTGAGACGGTCGCGCATGTTGCCATGCGGAACTCTGTGCAGTGGTCGTGCCCGTACGAGTCCGTTGTCGTCGACGGTGATCCAGCCGGATTCGTAGAGCGCGTCGCAGCCGAACGTGCAGGCAAGCATCGCTACGTTCTCGAGGTCACGGCGTTCGTCATCAGTGCACGAGGCCCGCTTCTTGATGTGGGCGGCGACGAGGAAGTCCAGTGGGAACAGATCGCCGCAGAGGGCGCACTGCGCGGATGTCCGGTGATCGGCGAGCAGGCTGCGCAACCGCTTTTGTTCCAGCCTGATCTTCACCTGGGCAACCGAGTCGAGCCGGCCGTTGTGGTGGTCGCCGGCGGTGTCGTCGACCGACAGCTCGTCGAGCACCACCACGGCGGGGTCACCGGTGAACCGCGCGCCGGGCAGAACCGCCAGCACAGCACCCACGAACGAACTTCGGTGCCCCAATTCGTCGGGGGCCACCCGTACCGATCCCCGGGCGGCGAGCAGGTCCAAGCCCTTCTGCACGGCGCTCACCGGTACGGGTTGTCCCTCGGGCGAGCGTCCCGTTTTCACCATGACGTCGTCGCCCCGCACGTGCAGGATGGTGTTCGACTTGCCGGACACGGTCCGGATCTCGATCCCGATGAGGTCTCTGAGCAGGTCGACGGCCTTCGGTAAGCCCAGCAGAGGATCGCTTCGGGATGCCAGGCCCTGCGTTCTGCTCTTCGACGCCACAGGAGGACCGGTTCGCTCGCGGTCGTCAGGGCTTCGTAACGAGTTCTCGGCCCGGACAACGTCCGCCTGCGTTTCCGCCAGACCGGCACCGGTGTCGTCCAGGCCGGTCAGTCTCAGCACTTCAGCCGTCGGGCTGTCGCGGAAGAACCGGTGAAGCAACGCCTGGACGACAGCGTCGCGAGCCTCCACGTTGGTGGCGAGCAGGTCGTAGACCTCACGGGGAAGCCCACCCTGCGGGTTGCGCTCGTTCAACCACTTCAGCGGAGCTGAACCATGAGCACTAGGGATTTCCTCGAGTACCTCAGGCAGTTCCCACCACTGCGTCTTGGCCAACGCTACGAACGGGTACTGCGGCGTCGGGCGACTCCCCTCGCGTCCCAGGGCGGTGAGCAGTGGCCGCAACTCTTCCTGCGCATCGGTCCAACGCGCCAACCGCGGCAACCCTTGAGCCGCTCTGCCGATCGCCCACAACAGCAATATTCCTTGATGCCGCACCGGCCGCTCGGACGTGCCGGCTGGAGCTAGTCGCTCGACCATCGCCACCAGGTCGCCACCTGTCACCACTCGCGCACCTCCGACATCCGGTGACGGCAGCATAGGAAAACGAAGGCCGCTCCGGACGGGCCCCGCAACGTGCTCACTGCGGCCAAGGCCCGGCGACAGGCGGTCGCGCGGCGCCGGCCAACTGCCCGCCGGGCAAGCGGGTCGACGTGGACTTCCTGTTCACCGCCATGTGGCGCGGCAACATGAGCCCCAATATCGCCCGCACGGAGATGGCGTTGTGGAAGCTCTACCTCGTCGACCCGGAGTACGGCAGCCTCGGCTACGACGGGCACCACGACTGGGAACTCCTCGAATGTCGCTACACCCTGGCAGTGTTGTTCGAGTACGTGGAGACGACGGGATGCGATGCTGGGGACCCGCCGGCGGGGTCAGCGGCCTGCGGGGCGGCCGTCCGGGCCGGTCATGGTTATGGCGCCACCGCGCGCTTGCAGGACCACGTCCGCGGCGTACTCGCCGTCGGCGAGCGCGGCGAGTTGTCCGAGGCTGACCATCCGCACGGTCTCGCCATCACGCTGGAACACCAGCAGGTTGCCGTCCTGAACGTAATCGCCGTCGTAGGTACCGTCGCCGTCCAGCTCGACGGGCCGACCCAACTCCCGCTCGATCCGCGTGCCGGATGCGGGCCCGGTGAGGACGCGCACTGAGGTCCAATCACCGGGTGCCAGCTCCTTGAGCGGGCTGGAGTCGTCCGAGCGGGCCAGATCGCCGATCGCCTTTTCGAGGTTCTCGTCGAATTCCACCGTCACTCCTGAGGCGGTCTCGCTGCATCCTGCCAGCAGGGCAAGCAGGGCGATCAGGGTCACTATCGAGCGCATGATCAGTATTGGTCCGGAGTAGCCGACGGCTTGCCGGGGTCGTGGTCGTCGTTGCGCCCGGGGTTGTCCGTGGGCCACGGTGTTTTCCTGGTCTCGCGAGTCTCGCCAGGTGGTACCTCGTTGGAGGGCACGAGGGTGTCGTTCTTGTCGATGACCACCATCTTGCCGTCCTTGACCGCCTGTTCGACCAGATTCGCCAACTGCTCGGGACTCGCGTCGGGGTTGGCCTGCGCGATGTTGCGGCCGACCTCGTTGTTGTGCAGATCCATTCCCACCGGGATGTGGTGGCTCGACGGACCTCGACCTGGTCCTCACCCGCCGGCTGATCAGCGGTGGCGACGACGTCGTCGTCACCACCGCCCGGGTCGTGTGGAACGGCGGCGAGGTGGTCGGCGAAGAGGTGGCGGAGGACGACTGAGCGCAGTTCGTCGCAGGTCGGAGTGCTGATCGTTGAACTGCTGTCGTTTGTCGCGGAATTGGGTCGTGGCGATGTGGGGTCAGGCCGGTTGGTGGGGGCGGTGGTTGGTGGGGATGTGGCCGGTCAGGCGGTTCCAGTTGCCGGAGCCGATGGCGGCTTTTTCCTCGTCCGTGAACGGCGCCTGTTCTAGGAAGGTGCGGGCGGCGCCGTTGCTGGTGTCCAGGAACGGGAAACCGCCGGGGCGTGTGCCGAAGGTGTAGGGGTAGTCCGTCGAGTACAGCATCCTGTCCGTCCCGACGACCTCGGCCGTCCACCTCAGGTAGCGCTCGCTGACCGTGCCGCTCCCGGCCACCCAGAAGTTCTGGCGGAAGTAGTCGGCCAGGGGGCGCTCCAGTTTCGCCATGCCCTGCAGGATTCCGATGTGGTCCAAGTAGAACAGGACGACTTCGCCCCAGTGGCCGGCGATCACCTGGAGTTCGGGGTGGCGGTCGAACACGCCGGAGAAGATCATTCGTAGGTACTGCACGCCCAGGTCGTAGTACCAGCCCAGACCGGCGGTCGCCAGCGCCGGGCCCACGCCGTTGGGCAGTCCCGAGTAGTACGCCTCGTGGACCGCCCAGGGCGGGGTCTGCGGGTGGAAGTGCAGTGGCACGCGCAGTTTCTCCGCGATGCCGTAGAGGTCGTCGAACTCCGGCGAGTCGGCCGGCTTGTCACCTGTGCGCCCGTAGAGCATCGCGCCGCGGAAGCCGAGATGGGTGACCGCGCGTTCCAACTCCACCGCGGCGTGCTCGGGCGACGGCGTCGGGATCACCGCGAGTGCTTGGAACCGGTCCGGGTTCGTGTCGACGATCTCGGCGAGGGCGTCGTTGGCCTCGCGGGCGACGCTCACCGCATCGGCCGCCGCCAGGTTCTGCACGCCCGGCGTGGCGAGGGACAGCACCGCGACGTCCAGTCCCTGGTCGTCCATGTCTGCCAGGCGCTGATCGCCGACGTCACGCAGCCGCCGTGTGACCGGGTGGTCGTCGCCGTAGCCGTGCGGCGACACCCCTGCCCTGCTCCACGCGTCGAGCACGACTGGCAGGACCACGTGTTCCTCAAGGCCCACGATTCGCAACCGTTCCGGCATGGCGCACCCCTTGTGTTTCCGTTGATTTCGTGAAGGCGATAGCGACGATAACAGGCGCTCGAATCGGTGGCAACAAGCCGGTGGTATCGTTGATACATGCAGGATGAGGTGGAGTCTGGCACCACGACTGACGGCCGTGAGGTCACGCGCCAGCGGGTCGTCGAGGCTGCGGCGGACCTGCTCGCGAAGGCGGGGCGCGACGCGGTGACCACCCGCGCGGTCGCGGCGGCGGCCGGGGTGCAGGCCCCGGTGATCTACCGCCTGTTCGGCGACAAGGACGGGCTGCTGGAGGCGGTGGCCGAACACGGCTACGCGACCTTCCTCGCCGCCAAGCACGCGGACGCCCATCCTCGCGATCCGGTTGACGACCTGCGGGCGGGCTGGGATCTCGCGGTCGAGTTCGGGCTGGCCAATCCCTCGCTGTACGCGCTGATGTACGGCGAACCCAGGCGTGGGACGACGTCGGCCGCGTTCCAGGCGGGCATGCGGATCCTGCTGGGGCGCATCCACCGGCTCGCTGCCGGCGGTTGGCTCCGCGTCGGTGAAGGGCTGGCCGCCTCCATCGTCCACGCGACGGCGCGCGGTGCCGTGCTCACCTGGCTGTCGCTGCCCGATGACCAGCGGGACCCTGCCCTGCTCACCGCCATGCGTGAATCGATGGTCGGCGCCGTCACCTACGAGAAGCCCGCCGTGCGCGACGCGGGCCCCGCCAGTGCCGCCCGGACCCTGCGCGCCTTGCTGCCCGAGCAGACCACGCTCAGCAGCGCCGAACAGCACCTGCTCGGCGAATGGCTCGATCGTCTGGCAGCCGGAGGAGATGCAGCCGGAGATGCAGCAGGGGGAGATTAGGGCGATTGGGGCGGGGGCGGTGACCGGGTCGGCTGGGGTGGCGAGGCGGCTGGGGTGGCCGGGTTGTGAACCGTGGGGTCGAAGGGTGGGGCGGCTTGCGTGTAGGAACTGGCTGGTGAGGGCTGGGGGTGAGCGGCGGTTGAGCCACTGGTGAGCCACTGGTGAGTCACTGTGATGCCAGGCTGAGCCAATGTGGCTTGCGTGTGGTGCCATGGTGTGTCAGAGTGGTGCCATGGACCTGACGCCGTACGTGGATTCCCTCGGTCGGGAGTTGCTGACCGTCGCCGAGACCGGCGGTGGCGATGCCGCTGTGCTGATCGAGCGGTTGACCGTGTCGATGGAGTCGGCGATCCGGCTCGCGCTGCTCGAAGCCCTCTCCGCGGCGGCTGACGAGATCACCCGCGATCTGGCTCCCGGCTCGGTCCAGGTTCGGCTGCGTGGCCGCGACCCGAACTTCGTCGTGACGGTGCCGCAGCCGGAGCAGCCGCTCGAAGACACGGCGGACCGGGCCGCGGCACCCGCCGACGACGCCGCGGCCGGCTTCGAGGACGGTCCGGCGGTGCGGTTCAACGTCCGCCTCCCGGAACAGCTCAAGGCCGCGATCGAAGAGGCTGCGGCGAAGGAAGGCCGGTCGCTGAACGCCTGGTTGGTCAGGGCCGCCTCCGCCGCACTGCAGACCCCCGCTCGCGACCAAGGCACCGAGCGGCGCGGTAAGCGCACTGCGCAGCACTACACCGGTTGGGCGCGCTAGCCGCTCCGCCCACTCCGCTCCACTTCAACGCCCCCACCTGCGGGGACGTTCTTCCGACTCACTCCCAGGGGACAGCCATGCCTGCTTTCGCCACTCCCGAACCCATCACCGTCACCATCGAACTCCGCGCCGGAGACGTGCAGATCATCGCGACCGACCGGATCGACACCCTGGTCGAGGTGCGGCCGAGCGACGAGTCCGACGAGTCCGACGTGGAGGCCGCGCAGAAGACCCGCGTCGAGTACGCCGACGGCGTGCTGCTGGTCCGCGGCCTGAAGGCCCGCGCCATCGACTTCTCCAAGAAGACCAAGTCCGTCGACGTGCTGATCGAGCTGCCCGCCGGCTCGCAGGTGAACGGCGACATGTCGATCGCGGACGTCCGCAGCACCGGGGTGCTGGGGGAGTGCCGCTTCAAGGCCTCGGTCGGGCACTTCCGCCTCGACCGGACCGGCCCGCTGCGCCTCGAAACCCTCGGCCACGTCACGGTCGAAGCGGTGGACGGCGACGCCGACGTCTCCACCGGCACCGGACGGGTGCAGCTCGGCGACGTCCGCGGCGGCGCGGTCATCAAGAACTCCAACGGCCACACGGACATCGGCACGATCGCCGGCGAGCTGCGGGTCCGCTCGGCCAACGGCGACATCTCCGTCGACCGGGCCGGCGGCAAGGTGGAAGCCAAGACCGCCAACGGGAGCATCCGCGTCGGCGAGGTCGTGCGCGGCTCGGTCACGGTGAACACGTCCACCGGCGACCTGGAGATCGGTGTCGCCGAGGGCACCGCCGCCTGGCTCGACCTGAAGACCGGGCACGGGCGGGTGCGCAACTCGCTGGACGACGTCAGCCAGGGGCCGGAGAAGTCCGACCAGACCGTCGAAGTCCGTGCGAACACCTCGTACGGCGACATCACCATCCGCCGCTCCTGACCTGACTTCCGAGGGGGATTTCCCATGACCACGCCATCCCGGTCCGCGATCACGGTGACCGGACTGCGCCGGTCGTTCGGCGACCACGTCGTGCTCGACGGCATCGACCTGAACGTCCCGAGCGGCACCGTCTTCTCGTTGCTCGGCGCCAACGGCGCGGGCAAGACCACCATGGTCAAGATCCTGTCCACCCTGATCGGGGCCGACGGCGGCAGTGCGCGGGTCGCGGGCCACGACGTCGCCGCCGAGCCCGACGCCGTCCGCGCCGCGATCGGCGTCACCGGCCAGTTCTCCGCGGTCGACAACCTGCTGACCGGCTACGAGAACCTGACCCTGATGGCCGACCTGCACCACCTCGGCCGGGCGGCGGGACGGCAGCGGGCCAGCGCGCTGCTCGAGCAGTTCGACCTGGTCGAGGCGGGCCGGAAGCCGGCGGCGACGTACTCCGGCGGTATGCGGCGGCGGCTCGACCTCGCGATGACCCTGGTCGGCTCACCGCAGGTGATCTTCCTGGACGAGCCGACCACCGGACTCGACCCGCGCAGCCGGCGCAGCATGTGGCAGATCGTCCGCGAACTGGTGGCCGGCGGCGTCACGATCTTCCTCACCACGCAGTACCTGGAGGAGGCGGACCAGCTCGCCGACCGGATCGCGGTGCTCGACCACGGGAAGATCGTCGCCGAGGGCACACCGGACGAGCTCAAGCGGCGCATCCCGGGCGGCCACGTGCTGCTGAGGTTCACCGACTCCCGTGAACTCGAATCCGCCACGCGCGTCATCGGCCAGGCGTCCCGCGACAGCGACGCGCTCGCCCTGCGGGTGCCGCACGACGGCAGCCTCAGGTCCCTGAAGGCACTGCTGGACCGACTCGACGCGGGCGCGGTCGAGGTCGACTCGCTGAGCGTCGACACCCCTGACCTGGACGACGTCTTCCTCGCCCTCACCGGCAAGCCCAAGAACGAGAAGGTGACCACGCCATGAGCACCGCGTCGTACGCACTGACCGACTCGGCGACGATGATCCGCCGCAACCTCAAGCGCATGGTGCGGTACCCGTCGATGACGGTGATGCTCATGGTGATGCCGATCGTCTTCCTGCTGCTGTTCGTCTTCGTCTTCGGCGGCACGCTCGGCGCGGGGATCGGCGGCGCCGCCGCCGGGCGCGCGGAGTACGTCAACTACGTCACCCCCGCGATCATCCTGATGACGATCACCTCCGCGATCCAGGGCACCAGCATCTCGGTCGCCATGGACATGACCGAGGGCATCGTCGACCGGTTCCGCACCATGGCCATCGCCCGGGTGTCCGTCCTGACCGGGCACGTCGTCGGCAGCCTCATCCAGACCCTGCTGAGCATCACGGCCGTGATCGGCGTCGCGCTGCTCGTCGGCTTCCGGCCGTCGGCGGGGGTCGGCGACTGGTTCGCCACCGCCGGCGTGCTGCTGCTGATGACCTTCGCCTTCATCTGGCTGGCCGCCGCGCTCGGCCTGGCCAGCAAGAGCGTCGAGTCGTCCAGCAACGTCGGCCTGCCGCTGGTCCTGCTCCCGTTCCTCGGCAGCGGCTTCGTCCCGACCGACTCGATGCCCACCGCGCTGCGCTGGTTCGCCGAGTACCAGCCGTTCACCCCGCTCATCGAGACCCTGCGCGGCCTGCTGATGGGCACGCCGATCGGGAACAACGCGGCCATCGCGCTCGGCTGGTGCGTCGTCATCGGGTTCGGCGGCTACCTCTGGTCGAAGAAGCTGTTCAACCGCGAGTCCACCCGCTAGTCCCTACGCGGACCGGGAGACGTTCACCCGTCACGCGAAGACCCTGACCGCCCCGGACACCGCTCCGGAGGAGATGTACGCGGCTTGGGGCGCGTTGGAGGAGTACGTGCGCGGACTGGTGACGGCCAAGCGCGCGAACCCCACGGACGACGTGCTCGGCGAACTGGCCGCCACCGACCTGGACGAAGCGGAGATCGCGGGCCTCGGCACGTTCCTGCTCGGCGCCGGGCTCGACACCACCGCCAACATGATCGCGTTGGGCGCCTTCGCCTTGCTGCGTCGAGCGGGCGGTGGAGGAACTGCTGCGCTACCTGACCATCACCCACACCGGCGCACGGGCGGCGTTGGCGGACGTGGAGCGGGACGGCCACCTGGTCAAGGCGGGCGAGACGGTCACGATCTCGGTGCAGGCCGCCCACCGCGACCCGGAGAAGTTCGCCGACCCCGACACCCTCGACCTGCGCCGGCAGGCCACCGGTCACCTGGCCTTCGGGCACGGCGTCCACCAGTGCCTCGGGCAGCAACTGGCCCGGGTCGAGATGAGGGTCGCGTTCCCCGCCCTGTTCACCCGGTTCCCGCCCCTGCGCCTGGCCGTCCCGGACGAGGACGTCCCGCTGCGCCACGACGCGAACATCTACGGCGTCCACCGACTTCCGGTCACCTGGGACCACGAGCACTGAGCGCCCGAACAACAACAACACCACCACCACCACCACCGAAGGAAAATCCGATGACTCGAACGGTTCCAGTCCCGCAGGGCCTCCCGATGAACCGCGACGCAGGCCCCTTCGACCCGCCCAGTGACATCACCCGGCTGCGCGAGGCGCGCCCGGTCAGCCCCATGGTCTTCCCCGACGGTCACGAGGGCTGGCTCGTCACCGGTTACGACGCGGTCCGCAAGCTCATGGCCGACACCCGGTTCAGCTCGCGCCAGGACATCGGCATCATCCACGTGCCGTACCCGACCCCCGGCATGCCCGAGCAGACCGAGCCGTCCCCGCAGATGCCGGGCCTGTTCATCTCCATGGACCCGCCGGACCACACCCGGTTGCGGCGCATGCTCACCGGCGCCTTCACCGTCAAGCGCATGAAGAAGCTCGAAGAGGGCATCATCGAGATCGTCGAGCGGCAGCTGGACCACATGACGCGCCTGACGCCGCCGGTCGACCTGGTCAAGGAGTTCGCGCTGCCGGTGCCCTCGCTGGTGATCTGCGAACTGCTCGGCGTTCCCTACGCCGACCGGGACACCTTCCAGTCCAACTCCTCGAAGTTCATGGAGAGGGACGTGGCGCTGGACGAGAAGATGGCCGCGTTCGGCGCGATGACGGCCTACCTGGGCGAACTCGTCACGCGCAAGCGCGCCGAGCCGGACGACGACATGCTGTCCGACTTGGCCCGCCATGACGACCTCACCGTCGAGGAGCTGACCGGGATCGCCTTCCTGCTGCTGCTCGCGGGCCACGAGACGACCGCGAACCTGTTGTCGCTCGGCACCTTCGCCCTGCTGGAGAACCCCGGCCAGGCGGCCGAGCTGCGTGCCGACCCGGACCTGATGCCCGGCGCCGTCGAGGAGCTGATGCGGTACCTGTCGGTGGCCGACATCTTCTTCCGCTACGCCACGGAGGACATCGAGCTGAACGGTGAGACGATCACCGGTGGTTCGACGGTCGTCGTCTCGCTGCTGGCCGCCAACCGCGATCCGGAGCGCTTCGAGGACCCCGACACCCTCGACGTGCACCGCGCGGCCCGCGGCCACCTGTCGTTCGGCCACGGCGTCCACCAGTGCCTCGGCCAGCAGCTGGCCCGCATCGAGATGCGCGCCGGTTTCGACGGGCTGCTCCGCCGCTTCCCGACGCTCGAACTCGCCGTTCCGGCCGACGAGGTGAAGCTCCGGACGGACATGAACATCTACGGCGTCCACGAACTGCCGGTCACCTGGACGACGCCCTGAGCCGATGCCGTCCGTCAGTTGCCGCGCCCCCTGTCGTCCAGCACGAGAGGGGCGCGGCCCTTGACGCTGTAACGGATGTGCGTGACGTCCGGGGCGTGCAGGACCCTGGTCGGGGTCAGCTCGATGCCCTCGTCGGTGCCGAGCCCGAGGTCCGCGTCGAGCAGTCGCATCCCGGTGCCGAGCACGACCGGCACGACGTGCACCTCCAGTTCGTCGAGCAGGCCGGCCGCCAGGACCTGCCGCACCAGGGTGCCGCCACCGGCGACCGCGACGTTCTTGCCGCCGGCTGCGGCCCTGGCCTGCTCCACCGCGCTCGCGACGCCGTCCGTGACGTACGTGAAGCTGGTCCCGCCCTTGCGCTCCAGGGTCGGGCGCGGGCGGTGGGTGACGACGAAGACGGGGGCGCGGAACGGCGGCTCCTCGCCCCACGGCACCTCGCCGCCGTCGGCCATGCGCCGTCCCATGACGTACGCGCCGGCGGCCTCGAACGTCTCCCGGATGACGTCGGAGTTGAGGTCCTGCTCGCCGCCGGCGAAGCCCTGCCGCTCCCGCCACGCCATCGCGCTGATCGCCCAGCGGGTCACGCGGAAGAACGCGCTGCACTCCGCGGACCCCATCCAGTCGCCGTCGCCCTCGTGGCGCGGCCCGGCGTAGAAGCCGTCGAGGGACACCGACATCTGTGCGGTCACCTTGGTCATCGCGTTCCTTCCTCCCGGCGACGCCCGACGGGCTCGCTCGGGAGGGGATCGGAGCCGACGACCTGATTTCTACGTGGCCGCGACAAGATTTTTCCGGCGGTCCGCGGCCTCAGCCGGTCGACGCGCAGCGCGCCGCCCGGAGCAGCAGGAACCGCTGCTCGGGCACGTTGCCGGCGAGCCGTGCGGCCTGCCGGAACGCCTCGCTCGCGGCGGTGCGGTCACCCGCCTGTTCGAGCAGGTGGGCGCGGACGGCGACCAGCCGGTGGTTGCCCGCCAGCACGCCCCGCTCCAGTTCGGCGACGGCGTCCAGGGCGGCACGGGGGCCGTGCACCTCGCCCACGGCCACGGCCCGGTTCAGCGCGGCGACGGGGCTGGGCGCGATGCGTTCCAGCACGTCGTACAGCGCCAGGACCTGCGGCCAGTCGGTGTCCCCGGCAGTGGCCGCCTCGCAGTGCACGGCCGCGATCGCCGCCTGCACCTGGTACGGGCCGACGGGGTGGTCCGCCAGGCTGCGGGTCACCAGGGCGGCGCCCTCGGCGATGGCCGCCCGGTCCCACCTGGTCCGGTCCTGGTCGGCCAGCGGGACCAGGGTGCCGTCCGGCCCGGTGCGGGTCGCGGCACGTGCCTCGGTCAGCAGCATCAAGGCGAGCAGGCCGGCGGTTTCACCGGAGTCCGGCAGCCGGCGGTGCAGCTCCCGCGCCAGCCGCATCGCCTGGTCGGTGAGGTCCGGGCGACGCAGCGCGGGGCCGGCGCTGGCGCTGTAACCCTCGTTGAACAGCAGGTACAGCACGTGCAGGACCACCGCGAGCGCAGGTCCGCGTTCGTGGTCGGGCGGCAGCTCGAACCGGGCGCCCACCTCGCGCAGCCGCTGCTTGGCGCGGGAGATCCGCTGACCCATCGTCTTGTCGGGCACCAGGAACGCCGCCGCGATCTCGGTCGTGGTCAGCCCGGCGACGGCCCGCAGCGTGAGCGCCATCTGCGCGGACGGGGTGAGGGCGGGGTGGCAGCAGAGGAACAGCAGCTCCAGCAGGTCGTCCCGGACCGGTTCCGCGTCCGGTGGCGGTGCGAGCAGCCGGTCGCGCGGCACGGCGTCGAACAGGGCCTGCTCCCGGCGTTCCCGGGCGGCGTCGGAACGCACCTGGTCGACGTAGCGGCGTGCCGCGACCGTGGTCAGCCAGCCGAGCGGGTGTTCCGGCGCGCCGTTCCGCGACCACGTGGCGGCGGCATCGATCAGGGCCTCCTGCACGGCGTCCTCGCACCGGGCGAAGTCGCCGTACCGGCGGACGAGGATGCCCAGGACCTGCGGTGTCAGCGTGCGCAGGAGGTGTTCGACCGGACCGCCGGTCAAAGGTCGCCGCCGCCACGCTCCATCAGCGGCCACACCTCGAGGCCGCCGCCAAGGCCGCGGCTGTAGCGCAGGGCGGGGTAGGACTGCGCGATCTCCGCCGCGCGCTCCTCGCTGTCGACGTCGACCACGAAGTAGGAGCCGACGTACTCCTTCGCCTCCAGGTACGGGCCGTCGGTCACGACCGGCGCCTCACCGACCACGCGCACCGACCGCGGCCGGGCCACCAGACCCTGGGAGTCGACCAGCTCGCCGGACTCCCGCAGCGCCGCGTTGAACGCGTCCACCTCACCGACCAGCTTGGCGAACTCGTCCACGTCGACGCTGTTCCACACCTCGTCGTTGCCGTAGATCAGCATCAGGTACTTCACCGCTGGCCTCCGATCAGTCCGGTTCGGAGGGTCGATTCTGCCGGAGGGCGCGCCACGCCGCGCCACGTCACCGGGTGCGGCTAGCGTGCCGGGGCATGGGCATGTACGTCGCGGTCCGGGGATGGATCGAGTTCGACCACGGCCAGCGGCCTCTGGTCGAGGAGATCGTGTCCGGGCACGGCGACGGCTACGCGGGTGGTTGGGCGTTCCCGGCGGCACCGTTCAACTGGACGGCGTACGTGTTCTTCGGCGGCGACATCCGGGAGGCAGCCGTCGCCTCGTTGCGGGATCGGGTCGCGGAGTTGGCGCGGCTCGACCCGGTGGACGACGACCTGGACATGCCGGCGGGGTTCTTCCTGTTGAGCGACGAGCGGCAGCGGTCGGTGGCCTGGACGGTTCGTGACGGCCGGGTGGTCGAGACCCCGGCGCCCGCGGAACTCCGCTGGTTCGCGCGGCGCCCCTGAGGTCCCTGGTGGCGGACTGGTCCGGTCGCCGGTGATCCGCCGCGGCGACCGGACCGATCAGCCCGGGATCACGCCTGGCGGTCTTCGAGGGCGGAGGTGATGTCCCGCAGGACGGAGAGGTATTCGGAGTCCCCGAACGTGGAGAGGGACTGGATCGCCCGGTCCAGGTGTTCGGCTGCCATCGTCTTCCCCTGCTTGAGGACGGGCTCCGAGCCCAGGAGGGCCACCAGGTCGTCCTGCTCCGCCGAGGTGACCGCACCGGACGAGAAGTAGCGCTGGAGGAGTTCACGCTCGCCGTCGGTGCCCTGCTCGTTCGCGATGACGACCGGCAGGGACGCGCGGCAGGAGCGGACGTCGCTGAGCGGGTCCTTGCCGGCGGTGTCGAGCGTGCCCACGTAGGCCAGGACGTCGTCCTGCATCTGGAACGCCATGCCCAGGTTCTCGCCGAACGTGCGCAGCTGCGCGCGTTGCACTGGAGTGGCGCCGGCCAGCACCGCGCCCAGCTCGGTGCAGAGCCGGATGTACGACGCCGACTTCAGGTAGATGACCCGGCGGTAGGTGTTCCAGGTCAGGTCGGCCGTCCTGGTGGCTTCCGCTTCGCAGGCCTGGCCGAGGCACAGCTCGTGGCCGACCTCGGCGATGGCCTTCACGGCCTCCACGGTCGCGTACGGGTCGGAGTCGGACTCCGTGACGGCGCGGAAGAGCGCGAAGAAGAGCGCGTCGCCGGCGAGGATCGCGGTGTCGGTGCCGTAGCGGTGCCAGACCGACGGACGGCCGCGGCGGATCTCGTCGCGGTCGATGATGTCGTCGTGGACGAGGCTCGCGGTGTGGCCGACTTCCAGCCCGACCGCCACGTTGAGGACTTCGCGGGGATCGCGTCCGCAGAGGGCGACGGATGCCGCGAAAAGGGTGGGTCGAACGAGCTTCCCGGCCGGGAAGCAGGCGTAGCGCATCGTCTCGACCAGCAGATCTCCCCCTTCCGAGGGAAGCGTCCGCAGAAACGAGTCCAGAGCATCGGTCACGTTCGCGGACAGCTCTAAGTACGCGGTGTTGGCGATGGTCTTCATCATGCCTCCTCCTGGCCTTGACCAAATCTCGACGGTGACCTCGCGGCCATCTTTAATTCCCCACGCTGGAAAGCGGTCGCAGTTCGACGTTCACGCGACCCGCGACCGAGCCAAGAGGCGCGTAGGTGTGACGGAAATGCATTTTGCCCACCGGGGCGATTCGGGCCCGGGAGAGCAGGGACCGGTAGACCATCTTCACCTGGTGGCCGGCCAGCAGGCCTCCCACGCAGACGTGCGCGCCCACACCGAAGGGCGAGAAGATCCCCGGCCTGGAACGGTGCTCGGACCGCTCGGGGGAGAACCGGTCCGGGTCGAACGCCGCCGGATCCGTCCACGCCCCGGGGTGGCGCGCAGGAGGTCCGAGCAGGGCGAACACCAACGTTCCGGCGGGGATCTCGTGACCGCCCAGCTCCGTGTCCACGAGGTTTCGCCGCATCACGTGCGAGCTGACCGGGAACAGGCGCATGGTCTCGTTCCACACGCGTTCGGTCTTCTCCATGCGGGCGAGGGCCTGGACGCTCGGCTCGGCCGACGAAGCCTCCAACGCCTCTTCCCGGAGCTGCTCCTGCCATTCGGGCTCGTGCGAGAGGACGTGCGCCATGCTGCTCATCGACAGGGTGTTCGTGTCGAATGCGGCGAGCATGGTCGAGATGAACGTCCGCGCGAGCGTCTCGTCGTCGGTCCACTCGATTTCGCCCCTGGCCCGGCAGAAGCGGCTGAAAAGGTCGGTGCCCCCGGGGTTGCGGTTCTCCGCGATGCGCTCCGTCAGCGAGCGGAGCAGGCCGCGGTACGACTTGAGCATCCGGGACCGGACCGCACCGAGCGGAACGCCGACGGCGGGCGTGAAACTGGCCAGCCAGAGGCCGCGGATCGTGGCGTCCAGGCGTTCGGCTTCACGGGGGTCCTCGACGCCCATGAAGATGAGCGCGGAAATGCGCACCAGGAGCTTCCGGATGGCTGCCTTGGCCTCGATCCGGCCGCGCCCGACCCAGCCCGCGACTTCCTCCTCCACGAGCTTCTGGCAGCTCCGCGCGTACGACTCCAGCGCGTCCGGGGCGAACGCGGGGGACAGCAGGCGCCGGACGTCGCGGTGCGGCACGTCGTCCAGGGTGAGGATTCCGTCCCAGCCGTCGATCGTGTCGTCCATGCCGGAGAGGTAGTAGCCCCAGGCCACCCCGGACGACCAGCACTTGTCGCGGTTGCGGCCGACCCGGGAAACCAGGTCGGGATCGGCGACGCACACGATCGGGTCGACGCCGAACATGTGCCGGTAGACCGGCCCGAACCGCTCGACCTGGTCCCTGAGGTGGTCGTCCCCGCGCCGGACCCAACCGGCCACGTTGCGGTACCCCGCGAGCGCACCGGATTCGCCCGGCAGGTGGTCGAGCCGGTTGGCCAGAGGTATTCGGCCGATCCGCCGGATCGGCGCGCCGACGTCCGGGAGGGTCGCACTGACCAGGTCGCTCTTCATCGTTGCCTTCCTTGGACTTGGCTCAGCTCACGCGGCGCGGGCGAAGGTGAAGACACGGTTCTTGGCCAGGAAGGAGAGCGCCGGGAGCGAGGTGACGGCGGTCAGGGCGAACAACGCGATCAGCGCCGTGGTCCCGGCCGCTTGGGGCAGGTCCCGGAAGCCGTACGAGATCACCAGGCCGAGGGCCGTGAGCACGAAGTTCCGGTAGACGAAGAAGCTCTTCATCTTCCGCATGAAGTACTCGGCGTCGCGCCACCGCGACATGAACATCGCGGTCTCCACGAGGTTCAGGAGCACACCGGGGAGCACGAAGGCGAACGCGAGGTCGTCGACCACCAGCCACGCGGCGAGCGCCGTGATGATCAGGGAGGTCACGAAGGGGACGCGCGAGGCGTAGGCCTTGCCGAACCGGACGACGAGCGTCCGCTTGTTGCCCGCCTTGTCCTCGTCGTAGTCCAGCATCTCCTGGATGTGCAGGCTGCCGAACCAGATCGTGCCGAGGATCAGCGATTCGACCAGCACCGTCCCGCTGACGAAGGCCGGCAGGTTCCAGCTGCCCGCGTCGGCGGTCGCGGTCGGTGCGCCCAGCCTCAGCGCGAGGTACGCGGAGCACACCAGGATCGGGCCGAACGAGATGAAGTTCGAGAACTCGCCGAGTCCGATGTAGGACAGCTTCAGCTTCGAGTTGTACCCGAACATGAAGAACATGCCGGCCGCCACGCACAACAGGAAGCGCCACCCGACGAAGTGGATGATCCCGCCCAGCACGACCACGTAAATGGCCAGCAACGTGTAGAAGAAGCGCCAGACCTGCGGCACGGTCAACAACCGGCCGGTCAGCACGCCGCTGCCACCGGAGAACAGGGTGGGCGGCTGGGCGACTTCCGAATAGACGTCCTGCCGGTAGTTGGAGTAGTCCTTCAGCTCATCCCACACCTCCATGACGGCGTGTTGGATGAATGCGGCGCCGACGACGAGTGACGCCAGCAGGACGTGGGAATAGCCTTCCGCCCAGGCCTGGAGGACACCGACCATCACCGCGAGCGTGCTGGCGATCGTCCAGTGCGGGCGGACCAACCTGAAGTACGCCATCGGCTGCTCAAAGCCCGCCATCGAACGACACCCCTCCGGACTGGTTCCGCTGCGCGACGATGAAGATTTCGGTCGGCTCTTCGGACACCTCGACCACGGTCGTGTCCTCGGCGCCGAGCAACTGCGTGATCTCGTGGGCGATCTGCTTGGGGCGTTCGGCGTCGATCGTCCCCGTTTCGTACGAGAACATCCCCTGGACGGCCATCGGCTCGCCGCGTTCGCCCGTGTGGATGTAGCCGTTGGAAACGGAGTAGACGAGGATTCCTCCCTCTTTGACGAGGGTCACCGACTTCCGCACGCACGACTGGAGGTCGATGGACGTGCTGTTGAGCGTCCGCAAGGAGAAGAACAGGTCGTAGTCGGCGGACTCGGGCTTCCAGTCCTCGAACGAGCCGACGAAGCTGCGGACGTTCCGGTACCCGCTGAGCTGCTTGGCGACCTGTCGGATCGCTTCGGAGCTGATGTCGAGCAGGTCGATGTTCAGGTTCCGGTTCTCGAAGAGCTGGCGCACTTCGCGGCCGTCGTTCACGCCGACGCCGAGCACGGTCGCGTCCGGTGCGAGCGCGGACGCGAAAGGGGCGATCTTCTTGTACCAGGTGTCCTGGTAGAGCGCCCTGAGGTCGTTGACCTGGTCCCACTGGCCGTACTTCTGGTTGTACGCGTACTGCAAGGAGAGGAAGGCGTCCTCGACGAACCGGTCGAAATCGACGTCGATGCGGTGGCTGCGCCACACCTCGTGGAGCCGGAGCGCCGAGGCGGCCTTGTCGGCGGTTACCTGCACGCCGGTGTCATAGCGCCGGGAAAAATGCGTCTGGAACAGCATTTCAATGCTGTCTTCATGATGTTCGACTGATGCTAAATCATGGTCGTGCGCGCTGGTGTCTTCGTCCTGCTCCACCGGTGTAGCTCCTTGGGGTATCGAGTCTCACGTGGCAGCATAGGTACTCGGCTGTGTGCCCGGCGTGCGAACGTGAACATTGTTAACTAGACGTTGAACGGATATCCGAAGTGCTGCATCGGGCCGGTGTGAAACTTTCCCGCTAACGCAGACCTGCTGTGGTACCATCCCGCGCCTTTAGCTACCGGCGAGTCGTGTTCGCGGGCCGGAATCGGGTGATCGCAATCCGTGACGGAGTACGCCAAAAGGCCTATAGGTGCAGCGCGCGGCGGCTCGGCGAATACCGGTCGCCCGGCCATCCGGCTCGGCTATGGTTCGTCCGGACTGATTATCGTGAGAATGCGGAGGGGCAGTGATCCGGACTGAATTCGGGCCATTGGAGCTGTTCGGCGTGCCGGCGCCGACGATGTTCACCGTTGTTTCCGGGGTCGGCACGCTGTTCTGGGTCGTCACGTACGTGCTCGTCATCAGGAAGGGGTTCCGGGACCGCAGCTTCGCGATGCCGATCGCGGCGTTGTGCGGCAACATCTCCTGTGAAGCGATCTTCTCGTTCCTCTACCCCGCCGAGGGACTGCTCCGGCTGTCCAACTACGCCTGGTTCGCGCTGGACCTGGTCATCCTCTTCCAGATCATGAAGTTCGCGCCGAACGAATTCCCCGAACGGCGTCCCCTCGCGATCCGGGCGCAGGTCGTGTTCGGGATCGTGGTGGCGACCTGGTGCGAGATCGCGTTCGTCCGGGAGTTCCACGACTACGGCGGCGCCTACGTCATCTACGGCCAGAACCTGCTCATGTCGGCCGTGTTCATCGCGATGGTGCAGCAGCGCCGGTCCGCTCGCGGCCAGTCGATGGGCATCGCGATCTCGAAGATGGTCGGCACCGGGCTGTTCTCCGTCACCCTGTTCCTCTTCTCGCGCGACGACTTCGCACGGGGCCAGCTGCTGGTGTTCCTCTACGTGGCCTGCTTCGTGCTGGACCTCATGTACTGCCTCATCCTGCGGCGCTACGTCGTCGCCGAGAGGGAGGGGCGGGAGAGCCCGCAGGTGCAGGTCGGCGACAAGGTGTCGGCTTCCTGACCGCCGGTCTCCGGGCCGGTTACCGCCGGTTCGGGTGGACCACGTCCGGCAGGCGCCCTACCCGGGCGCCTGCCGTTGCACCGAGGGCGTTACCCGGGGGAACCTAGCCGCTGCCGAGGCAGACGAACGGTCGCCGCAACGGGTCCGCCGCGATGGCGTCGGCCAGTGCCACGGCCGGTCGGGCGCCGGCGGCGAGGCTGCGGTGGTAGTCGTCCATCGCGGCGGCGCAGGCCCGGTCGCCGACCCGGCTCAGCGGCGCCACCACCATCTGCGAGCCGCTGGCGAGCAGCGCGCTGGCGAACCCGAGCGGTTCGTCACCGGGGCGGATGCGGTTGAGGGCGAGTTCGCATGCGGCCAGCACGACCTGGCGCGGCGGGTGGGCCAGGCCGGTGATCTCGTGCGCGTAGAGCGGGCCGTCGCTGAGGTCCAGCCGGGAGAACAGGGCGTTCTCCGGCTCGTGGACGCCGTGCGCGGCCAGGTGGGCGATCTCCGCTCCGTCCAGCGACTTCAGCACGGACGCCGCCGTCGCGTCGTCGCCCGACATGAGCGCGGCGGTGGTGTAGTGCGCGCCCAGCTTGTCGATCTCACCGACGGCGGCGGGCAGCCCGGGACCGCGCACCAGCACCGTCGAGCCAACCGGGCGGTCTTCGACGCGGTTCGCGGCCAGCCAGGCGGTGGCGGACGGCGCGACGACCGTGGGCCGTCCGCGCAACGTCGGCAACACGCCCCACGGGACCGCGTACAGCGCACCGGTCGGCACGATCACCAGCTCCCGGTCGCCGATCAGCTTCGCCAGCGGCTGGATCAGCTGCGCGTCGAGCCGGTCCGCCTGCTTGCGGGCCGACGCGGACATCACTCGCGCCAGCGGTTCCGGCAGGTGGTCCGGCGCCAGGGCGTTCAGGTCCGCGTTCAGCATCCGGGCGCTCTCCGCGGCCACTTCGGCCGAGCCGAGCCGGGCCAGCCGGACGGTGGAGTCCACCACGACCACCGCGACCAGGGCGTCCTCGGACGACGCGAAGCTGACCAACGCGCGCTCGCCCAGCTGCGCCGTCACGTCGGTCAGGCCGGCGACCGGGCGCGGCTTGCCCCACCGGCCGCTGTGCCAGCCGAGCCGGTTCGCCTCGCGCAGGCGTTCGGCGTGACGGGCGCGCAGCCCGGCGGTGGAGTGGCCGTCGTGCTCGGCCTGGTGGATCGACTGGGTGAGGCTTCGGACCTCGGCGATGCGCTCGGCCAGCTCGGGGTTGTCCACCCGGGTCAGCGGCTCGTAGCGGTACGTCTGCGCCCTGGTCCGCTCCAGCCAGGTGAACAGCCTGCGGGCGTTGCCGCCGGCCAGGACGAGGTGGACGGCCAGCTCGGTCAGCTCACGGCCGTGCAGCGCGGTGCCGGACAGCAGTTCGAGGCCGCCCATCCGGTCGCGCACGTGGTCGAGGTCGGTCAGGCCGGCCCTGATCTCGGCCAGCGCGGTCGACCGGTCGCCGCGGGCCACGGCGAGTTCGGCGCGGCACAGGCGGCGCAGCAGGCGGTGGTCGATCGGGGTCAGCTTCCCGGGGCGCGGCACCAGGTCGAGGATTGCGGCGGCGGTGTCGACGTCACCGCGCCGGATGTGCAGGCGCACCGCCAACATCCGCGCGGACGCCGCCTGCTCGGCCAGCCTGGGCACGGGCAGCGCGCCGGCGAACGCGAGGGCCCGGGTCGGCAGGGAACGGGGGACGCGGCCGGACCGCAGGGCCACCACCGTGTCGACGCGGAGACCGATCAGCGTCGCGTTGGCGACGCAGGTGTCGCAGCCCCACCGCCGCATCCGCTGCCGGGCCGACGACGCCATGCCGCGGGCCAGGTCGAGGTCGTCGGTCATGTACGCGGCCACGGCCCGGTACAGCTCCACGTCGGCCAGGTCACGGGTGATGCCGTGCTCGGCGCGCAGCACGGCGAGGACGCTGTCGAGCTGGATGCCCGCCTCGTCCGCCAACCCGGCCGCCATCAGGGCCTGCGCCCGGTGCATACCGAGCAGGACGGGCACGTCGAGGTTCTGGTCGCGGTACGAGCGCTCGCTGTTCTCGTAGCGGCGCAGGGCGGACGGGACGTCGCCGACCCGCAGGTCCAGGATGCCCAGGCTGTGGTTCGCGTCGGCGGCCCGGTCGAGCAGCCCGTGCTCGGTCGCCATCGCGGCGGCCCTGGTCAGGTCTTGTCGAGCCCTGCCCACCGCGCCCAGTCGGGTGTGGGCCGTGCCCAGGCTCCAGAGGGACTTCACGACCGGCTCGACCAGCGACGGCACCGGTTCGCCTGCCGCGAGCCTGCGCTCCTCGTGGCCGAGCGCGGAGTCGAGGACGGCGATGGCGTTCTCGATCAAACCCGTGTTCAGCAGCAGCAGGCCGCGGTTGTGCTCGACGCTCCCGAGCAGCTCCGCCTGCACGAGCGGGTCGGTCACGTCCGCGATCAGCCGGCGGACCTCGGCCAGGCCGTCGAGCGCCGCGGTCGGGCCCGCCGACTCCGCCATCAACGTGGACAGCGTCGACAACAGCCTGATCCGGGCCACCAGCCACGCGGTCCGGGTGTCCGGATCGGTGGGAGCGATGCTGTCGGCCAGCTTCCGCCCGCGTCGAAGCAACCGCAACGCTTCGTGGTGCCGCCCGGAGCACGACGCGTCCACGCCGGTGCGGTGCAGTTCGCGTGCTTCGCGGATAACAGCGGCTTCGTCGCGTGAAGCGGGCACAGACACGGGTCTATGACATCACAGAACGCAACCGACCAATGCCCGCCGACCAGGATGGACCCGGTCGGCGGGCGTGATCACGGTTGACAGCTCAGACCGACGTCTTCTGCACGCAGCCGCCGCCGGAGCACATCGGCTCCAGCTCGCCGTCGTCGTGGGTGTGGTCGTGCTTGGGATCCAGGACGGGCAGCTGGTCCTGCTCGGGCTCCGGCAGGGCCGGCAGCGCGGTGGCGTCCGTTGGGACGTCTTCACCCAGGTATTCGGTCTTGGTGGTGTTAGACATAGCGATCTCCTCCCCTGATGATCGTTTAGCCCTTACTGCCCGACCCGGTCGGATGCTCCGGGTCACGTTCGGCGGCCCCCTCGTGCCGCACGAACAGAGCAATGGTGGCACAACGGCGTAACCATCGGGGGAGAAATTTCCACATCGAGTAGCAGCACGCCCCTGTGCTGCTGAAACGGCCGAACCATCACACTTTTGGGTATTCCGTGTATTTCGCTGCGTTAACCGGCAGTAGCAGGCCCGTGCCTTGGTGTGTCCGGTGCCAGGGCACGGGCCAACGCGTTCCGCGTCGAAATGATCTTGTGCGAAGAAGAATCCGGTGTGGCAAAGGCGAAATCGTCAGCTGGTCGGGACGACCGCGGTGGGCGGAACCGATTGCGTGGTGGGTGGCGCGGCCGACGGCTGGGGCGACGGCGTGGTCGACGGCTGCGGCGACGGCGTGGCCGGAGGTGCGGTGGTGGTGAACGCCGGATCGGTGCCCGGGATGACGATCGTGAAGGGCGGCACGCCCGGGATCTCCCGGCAACCGTTCTCGTCGTGGACGACCCGCGGGCGCGGGTAGCGGTTGTCATCGCGGGCCGTCCTGCCGTTGCAGCCGTACCACGGCGAGTCCAGCGGGCGGCCGTCCTCGTCGTACAGGTGCACGTCGGTCAGCGGCCTGCCGTCCTTGTCGAACACGTAGATGTTGTCGGGCACCGACGGCGGCGCCGTGTTGTAGGAGACCGGGGCGGACCGTTCGTAGAAGAGCCAGGACGTCATCGAGCTGAAGATGAGCAGCAGCCCGCCGATGGCGAGGCCGGTCGAGGGCAGGCTGATCCACAGCCACCGGCGGTCGGTCTTCGACTTGGGGCCGGCGACCATCGACAGGAAGGCGAGCGTCACGATGACCAGGACGATCGGCGACCTGAGGCGGTACGCCAGCACGCCCACCGCGACGATGAGCAGCGCCCGTGCCACCCACCACATCGGCTGGAAGGTGCGCAGGGGCGTGAGGAACCGCAGTGGCTCCGACCGCTCGGCGCGTCGGAGGACGTCCCTCAGCGCCACGGTTTCCGGCAGCCTGCCGACTGCCGCGAGGAGGTCCTTCTGCCGGAACACCAACAGGGTGCCCGCGGCGGCGCAGAGGCCGACGAGCACGGTCAACTCCTGGCTGTCGCCCCCGGACGCGGCGTAGGCGAAGGCCATGAGGGTGCCGGCGACGAGGCTCCACAGCGTGTACCGGGCCAGGAGCATCGGGCGGACGCCGGCCGGCGCCGCGGGTGCGGGTGGCGGGTAGCCGGCGGCGGCGCGCAACTCCTGCGCGTACGCCTGCGGCGTGCCCAGCCGGTCGATCAGCGCGGCGAGGGTGAACTCGTCGCCCATCTCCTCCGCGACCTCGACCACGTGCGCGCCGGCGTCGTCCATGATCTCGCCGACCTCGGCGGCGGGCAGGTCCGACAGAGCTCCGCGCATCGCGTCCAGGTAGTGCTGGACCTCGGTGTTCGCCTGCGTGTTCATGCACCCTCCCCCAACAGATCGTCCAGCGCCTGCGCGAACGACTTCCAGGTCTTGCCAGAATCGAGCAGCCGCGCGCGGCCCGGCTCGTTGAGGCTGTAGTACTTGCGGTGCGGGCCCTCTTCGCTGGGCACGACGTACGACGTGAGCAGGCCGGCGTTGTAGAGCCGGCGCAGGGTGCCGTAGACCGAGGCGTCGCCGACGCCGTCGAGGCCGCCTTGCCGCAGTCTGCGCAGCACGTCGTACCCGTACCCGTCCTCCTTGCGCAGCACCGCGAGGACGGCGAGGTCCAGCACCCCCTTGAGCAGTTGACTGGTGTCCATGCAGCTCTCCCCGGTGGTGTGCGATGGATGCTACTACGTAATGCGCAGTACCGCGTACGAAGGGGTAGTGCGAGGATCGTCGCGTGGCCGCCGACTCCGTGGAAGACCCCTCGTGGGTGTGGGACCTGGTGGCGCGCGACGAAGACGTCCGGCGGCGGGCGCTGGCCCGGCACCAGGCGTCGGTCAAGGCCGCGGCGGACGCCCTGCGCTGGTCGAACGACGTGTGGGCGCGCGCCGGGACGCCCGCGCCGGCCGAGCCGCGCCTGGCCGCCGAGATGGACCGGGCCCGCGCCGCCTTCCGGCGGCACTACGGGCGGACGGTCATGGAGCTGACCTCCCCGGTGTGGGGCGCGGACCGGGAACTCCGGGAGCGGCACGCGCCGTTCGTGCTGCTCTACCTGGACTGGGAGGGGCGTTACCCGGACGACTGGGGTGCGCGGGCCTCGTACCTGTGGTCGCCGTGGGGTCGCAAGCAGGTGTTGTTGCGCGCGCTGGAGAAGGGCGGCGTGCCGGAGACCATCCGGCCGCGGATGACGGACCTCGTCACCGACGTGCTGCGCCGCCCGTACCGCTGCAAGGACTGGCTGTACGCGCGCCTGGTCCGGCACATCGCGGACGACCGGTTCCGCGAGCGCATGCGGAGCCTGTCGGAGGACCCCGACCCGGTGGTCCGGCGGCGCGCGGAGTTCCTGCTGCACGTCGCCGAGCACCCGCAGCCGAAGGTGCGGCAGACCACGTGGGGGCGGTGGCTCGACTCCGCCGGCGAGCGGTGAGACCGGGTGCGGGGTCGGCCGCACCCGGTCACCGGTACGTCAGCGGTTGAACGCCGCGATGGCGGGCAGGGCCCGGCCGGACCAGTCGAACAGGGCCTGGTTGTCCCAGCCGCTGCCGGTCGACGGGTTGTACGGGTCCCAGTTGTTGCCCGGCACGGCGTACCAGGTCGGTTCCCAGTACACGGCGCCCAGCCCGCGCCCGCCGGGCACGGCCTGCACGACGCTCAGCACGTCGCGGAAGTTGGCCAGCTGGCCCTCGGACGTGGCCGGATATCCCGGCACCAGCTGGGACCTGTCGCTGAACGCGTTCCCCTCGTGGTCCGCGTTGTCCATCGTGAACGGGTACGCGGTCTCCACGACCAGGATGTCCTTGCCGTACCGGGGCGCCGCCTCGAACATGGTCCGCTGCAGCTCGCCCAGCGTCCCGTGCCAGTAGCCGTAGTACGACAGGCCGATGACGTCGAACGGGACGCCGCGCGCGACGGCCGAGTCGTACCACCACCGGACGGCGCCGGTGTCGGTGCCCTTGGCCACGTGCAGGATGACCCTGGTGGACGACGACACGGCCTTCACCGCGCTGACACCGCTCTTGAGCAGCGTGGCGAGCCGGTCCCAGTTGTCCGTGGAACCGTCCGGCCAGAGCATCCCGCCGTTGATCTCGTTGCCGACCTGGACCATGTCCGCTGTCGTGCCCTGCGCCTTAAGGGCGTTGAGCACGTCGTAAGTGTGTTCGTACACGGCCTGCGTGAGGCGTTGGAAGCTGTAGGACGCCCACGCCGCCGGCTTGTTCTGCCGACCGGGGTCGGCCCACGTGTCGGAGTAGTGGAAGTCGACCATCAGCTGCAAGCCCTGTGCCTTGACCTTCCTGGCCATCGCCAGGACCTTCGCCTTGTCGTTGTAGCCGTCCGCCGGGTTCACCCACACCTTCAGGCGGACCAGGTTCATCCCGTTGGCCTTCAGGATCTGCAAGGCCTCCTGCTGCTGCCCGGACGCCGTGCGGTAGACGCCGCCCAGGTCCTCGGCCTTCTTCAGCGTGGACACGTCACCGCCGCGGATCGGCAGGGACGTCTGCCCGGAGGCGAACTGGACGTCGTCGAAGTTCGTCCAGTTGCCCGCGCGCGCGTTGGAGAACAGCACGACCGTGCACTGGCCGCCGGACACGGTCGCGGTGACCGCGAGCTGGACCCACAGCTCACCGGCGCTCACCGGCACGTGCGTGCGCTGCTCGGCGCCGCCGCACCCGCGCAGGGCCACGTAGGACTGGACCTGCCCACCGCCGGAACGGACCCAGACCCGCGTGGTGAACCGGCCGTCGGCCAGGCCGGTGAGCGTCTGCCTGGTCTCGACCTGGTACGCGGACGACGACCAGTGGGACAGCCGGTGGTTCCCGGACCGGCCGCCGTACTCGTTGAACGACGCGGCCTGCGTGCCGTTCGGCGAGTACGTCGTCCAGCCGGACGTGCCGGATTCGAAGCCGCCGTTGGTGATGGTGGATGCGGCCGATGCCGTCGGTGCCGTTAACGCGGCAACGGCGAACACCGCCGCCGCTGCGCACACCCACTTGGCAGGGAGTTTCTTGGGACCTGTCATTCGTCCTCCTCGTCGAGAACGCGCCGGGTTGGGGAAACCCGCTCAGGACCTGAGCACGGCCGTGCCGCCCGGGGGGACGCACAGCTCGGACTCGCACCGCAGTCCGGTGAGCAGCTCGGTGCCCGACGCGGCGAGGCGCACCTCGGCGTCGGTGTGGTTGAGCACGAACAGGTAGTCGGCGTCGACCCCGCGCCGGCGGACCACCTCCACGTCACGCGGCAGGTCGTCCCGGACCTCGACGCCCGCCTGCGCGCAGACGTCCCGCAGCACGTGGTCGAGCGCCGCGCCGCGCAGCCGGGTCGAGACGTACCAGGCGTTGCCGGAGCCGAACCGGTGCCGGGTGACCGCCGGACCGCCCGCCGCCGGACCGTCCACGTAGGAGTGCACGCTCTCGGCTCCCACCAGCCGGAGGTGCTCCGCCCACACGTCACCGCGCAGCCCGCCGTCGAGCCCGACCTCCTCGCCCTCGCGCAGCGGCAGGAACTCCTCGACCTCCAGCCCGAGCACGTCGCGCAGCGCGCCGGGGTGGCCGCCGGGGTGCACGGCGTCATTGACGTCGACGATGCCGGAGAAGTACGAGACGACGAGCGTGCCGCCACCGGCCACGTAGTCGTGCAGCACCTTCGCCGCCGCCGTGGTCGTCAGGTACAGCGAGGGCACCACGACCAGCCGGTAGCCGCTCAGATCGGCTTGCGGCGCAACGAAGTCCACCGTCAGCTTGGCGTCCCACAGCTGCTCGTAGAACGCGCCGACGCGCTCCCGGTACGACAGGTCGACGGACGGCCGCCAGTCCAGTTCCAGCGCCCACCACGACTCCCAGTCCCACAGCACCGCGACGTCGGCCCGGACGAGGCTGCCGCGCACCTCCTCCAACGCGGCCAGGTCCGCGCCGAGCCGCACGACCTCGTGCCACAGCCGGCTGCGGGTGCCCGAGTGCGGCAGCATCGCCGAGTGGAACTTCTCCGCGCCGAAGCGGGAGGCCCGCCACTGGAAGAACATCACCGCGTCCGCGCCGCGCGCCACGTGGGTCAGGCTGTTGCGGCCCATCTCGCCCGGCCGCTTGGCGAGGTTGCGCGGCTGCCAGTTCACCGCGCCGGTGGAGTGCTCCATGAGCATCCACGGCCGGCCGCCGGCCACCGCGCGGGTCAGGTCGGCGGACATGGCCAGGTCGATGTGGTTCCGGTCGGCCTCGGCGGTCAGGTAGTGGTCGTTGGCGACCACGTCCACCTCGCGGCCCCAGCGCCAGTAGTCGATCGACTTGCAGTTGGTGGTCATGAAGTTCGTGGTCACGGGCACGGTGGAGTGGCTGCGCAGGATGTCGCGCTCGGCCGTGTAGCAGGCCAGCAGCTCGTCCGAGCAGAACCGGGCGAAGTCCAGCTCGTGCGCCGGGTTGCCGGTGGTGCCGGAGACGCGCGGCGGCTCGACCTCGGCCCACTCGCCGTAGTGCTGGCCCCAGAAGCTGGTGCCCCAGGCCTCGTTGAGCGCGTCCAGCGAGCCGTGCCGGGCACGCAGCCAGCGCCGGAACGCGGCGGCCGACTCCGGGCAGTAGCACGCGCCGACGGGTGCGCCGTACTCGTTGTGCACGTGCCACAGCGCCACCGCCGGGTGGTCGCCGTAGCGCGCGCCGAGCTGCCGGGTGATGTTCGCGGCGGCCTGGCGGTAGGCGGGCGCGCTCGGGCAGAACGTCGCCCGCGACCCGCGTTCCAGCTCGGTGCCGTCACGGGTGATCGGCCGGATGCCGGGGTGCGCGCGGTAGAGCCACGCGGGCGGCACCACGGTCGGGGTGGCCAGGTTGACCGCGATGCCCGCGCCGTGCAGCAGGTCGAGCAGCCGGTCCAGCCAGCCGAAGTCGAACTCACCGGGCCTCGGCTCCAGCCGCGCCCACGCGTGGATGGCGACGCTGACCAGGTTCACCCCGGCCTGCCGCATCAGCTCGACGTCCTCGACCCACACCTCTTCCGGCCACTGCTCGGGGTTGTAGTCCCCGCCGTAGACGAGTCCGTCCACGCCTACCGGCATCCGCGGTGAGAAGGGGTCCTCCACGGCCTGCCCCTCGGCCTGGCGAGGCACCACAAACGTCATGAACACTCCTGCGGCTGTGAACGTGCACGGTCTGATCGAAGATTACTTTGCAGATAAATGCCCCTGTCAAGAGGTTGACAGGGGCGACGTGGGTGCAACTACTGTGCACGTTCACAGCGCGGTTCTCGCTGGCAGTGGCGTCAGCGACGCGGAACCCCCGGAGACCCCATGCGACTCGACATCGCGAAGAAGGCCGCGGCAGTCGGCCTCGGCCTCGCCCTGCTCGCCGGTTGCGGCGGAGGCGGCGAGCAGGCCGCCGACGGCCCGGTCGAACTCTCCTTCTGGGCCTGGGCGCCCGAAATCGACAAGGTGGTCGACAAGTGGAACGCCGACCACCCGGACGTCAAGGTCGTGGTGAGCAAGCAGGCACAGGGCGACGACCTGGTCACCAAGCTCATGACCAGCGCCAAGGGCGGCAACCCGCCCGACCTCGCGCAGGTCGAGTTCCAGGCGTTGCCGACGCTGGTCAGCAACGACGTGCTCGCGGACGTCTCGGAGTGGGCGGGTTCGGCGAAGGACAAGTTCGCGCCGGGCATCTGGGACCAGGTGACGCTGGGCGGCGCCGGGGTCTACGCCGTGCCGCAGGACTCGGGTCCGATGATGTTCTACTACCGCACCGACCTGTTCCAGCAGTACGGCCTGACCGTGCCGACGACCTGGGACGAGTACGCGCAGACCGCCCGTGACCTGCGGGCCAAGGCGCCGGACAAGTTCCTCGGCACGTTCTCGGCCAACGACCCGGGCTGGTTCGCGGGCCTGGTGCAGCAGGCCGGCGGCTCGTGGTGGTCGGTGGACGGCGACGCGTGGAAGGTCTCCGTGGACGACGCCGCGACGAAGAAGGTGGCGGGGTACTGGAGCGGCCTGATCGCCGAGGGCGCGATCGACAAGGCGCCGATGTACACGCCGGAGTGGAACAAGGCGCTCAACGACGGCACCCAGATCGGCTGGCTGAGCGCGGTGTGGGCACCGGGCGTGCTCAAGGGCAACGCGGAGGGCACGGCGGGCAAGTGGGCGATGGCCCCGATGCCGCAGTGGGACCCCGCCAAGCCGCGCACCGGCAACTGGGGCGGCTCGACCACGGCGGTGACCGCGGCGTCGAAGAAGCAGAAGGCGGCGACCGAGTTCGCGATCTGGCTCAACACCGATCCCGCGGCCGTCGAGGCGCTGGTGACGGTGAGCGGGATCTACCCGGCGGCCACGTCGGCGCAGGAGGCGCAGGCCAAGCCACCCGCGTTCTTCCCGAACCAGCCGGACTTCTACACGCAGGCCGCCAAGATCGCCGGGACGTCCTCCGGGTTCACCTGGGGACCGAACGTCAACGTCACCTACACGGCGTACAAGAACGCCATGGGCGAGGCGATCAGCGCCGGCGCGGACCTGGTGCCCGCGTTGACGAAGATGCA
The DNA here is from genome assembly GCF_000716595.1 of Saccharothrix sp. NRRL B-16314. Taxonomy (GTDB): domain Bacteria; phylum Actinomycetota; class Actinomycetes; order Mycobacteriales; family Pseudonocardiaceae; genus Actinosynnema. Next base: position 21,137 of record NZ_JNXC01000027.1, on the reverse strand, counting down.
GGCCGCGACCGTGGACGACATGAAGGCCAACGGCTTCACCGTCGGCGGCTGAGGAGAACACCCGTGACGACTCGTGTGTCCGGGCGGGGTGGTGCGGCGCCGAAGGTGGCGCCGTACGCCTTCGTCGCCCCCGCGGTGGTCCTGTTCCTGCTGGTGTTCGCGCTGCCCATCGCGTACACGGTGTACCTGAGCCTGTTTCGGACCGAGGTCAAGGGGCTGGGGCTGGGCAAGGGCGGCCGGTCGGAGGTGTTCGTCGGCCTGGACAACTACTGGCGCGCGCTCACCGACTCCGAACTCGGCGCGGGCGCGTTGCGGGTGTTCGGCTACGGCGCGATCCTCGTGCCGACGATGCTCGGCCTGGCGCTGGTGTTCGCGCTGCTGCTGGACGAGGACCGGGTGCGCGCCCGCGGGTTCAGCCGGATCGCGATCTTCCTGCCGTACGCGATCCCGGGCGTCATCGCGTCGCTGCTGTGGGGGTTCCTGTACCTGCCGGGGACGAGCCCGTTCAACCAGCTGCTGCGCGAGCTGTCGCTGCCCGAGGTGGACGTGCTGTCGCCGACCGGGATCTACTTCGCGCTGGCCAACATCGCGGTGTGGGGCGGGGTCGGCTACAACATGGTGGTCCTGTACACCGCGTTGCGGGCGATCCCGCGCGACCTCTACGAGGCGGCCCGGATCGACGGGTGCACGCCGTTGCAGGTCGCGTTGCGGATCAAGATCCCGTTGCTGGCGCCGGCGTTGGTGCTGACGTCGTTGTTCTCGGTCATCGCGACGCTCCAGGTGTTCGCCGAGCCGACCACGCTGGCGCCGTTGACCAATTCGCTCTCGCTCACCTGGACCCCGTTGATGAAGGTCTACCAGGACGCGTTCGGCCGCGGCGACCTCTACTCCGCCGCCGCGACGTCCGTGCTGATCGCGTTGGTGATGTTCGTGATCTCGTTCGGGCTGCTGCGGCTGACCCGTTCGCGGGCGTTCGGGGGTGAGCGGTGAGCGCCGTGCTGGTCGAGGACCGGGTCGTGACGCCACCTCCGGTCCGCCGGCGTTCGCTGGTGTCCGCGTTGGGCGCGCTGCCGACGGTCGTGCTGCTGCTGGGTGCGGTGTACTGCCTGTTCCCGGTGGCGTGGGTGCTGGTCGCGGCGACCAAGAGCACCGGCGAGCTGTTCTCCACCACGACGTTGTCCGTCGGCTCGTCGCTGGTGGCGAACATCGGCGAGCTGGCCGGGTACCGGGACGGGATGTTCTGGCGGTGGATGGCGAACTCCGCGCTGTACGCGGGCGTGGGCGCGCTGCTGTCGGCCGCGCTGTCGGGCGTCACGGGGTACGCGTTGGCCAAGTACACGTTCCGCGGTCGGACGCTGATCTTCAACGCGCTCATCGCGGGTGTGCTGGTGCCCGCGGTGGTGCTGGCCATCCCGCAGTACCTGCTGATGTCGAAGATCGGGCTGTCCGACACGTACCTGTCGGTGCTGCTGCCGAGCGTGGTCAGCCCGTACGGGATCTACCTGGCCCGCATCTACGCCGCCGCGTCGGTGCCGGAGGACGTGGTCGAGGCGGCCCGGACCGACGGCGCGAGCGAGGTGCGCATCCTGGGGTCCATCGCGCTGCCGATGATGGTCCCCGGGCTGGTCACGGTGTTCCTGTTCCAGTTCGTGTCCATCTGGAACAACTTCATGCTGCCGTACATCATGCTGGCCGACGACGGGAAGTTCCCGGTCACGCTGGGGCTCTACACGATGCTCAAGCAGGGCAACAGCGTGCCCGCGCTCTACACCCTGGTCGTCACCGGTTCACTCGTCTCGGTGCTGCCCTTGATCGCTCTGTTCCTCACTTTGCAGCGATACTGGCGCATCGACTTGCTCTCCGGAGCGGTGAAAGCATGAGGGAGTCATGAGCGGCGATCGCAGCAAGGCGGCGCGGCACCGGCCGACCATCCACGACGTGGCGGCTGCCGCCGGCGTGTCGCGCGGCACGGTGTCGCGGGCGCTGAACGGTGGGCGCAACGTCAGCCCCGCCGCGTTGGAGGCCGTGCTGAAGGCGGTCCGGACGACGGGGTACGTGGCCAACCCGGCGGCGCGCAGCCTCGTCACGCAGCGGGCGCACTCCGTGGCCTTCGTGCTCACCGAGCCGCAGCAGCGGCTGTTCGAGGACCCGAACTTCAGCATCCTGCTGCAGGGGTGCACGCAGGAACTGGCCGAGCTCGACGTGCCCGTGCTGCTGATGACCGCGAGCACGGAGGTGGAGCGCAAGCGGACGAGCCGGTTCATCGCCGCGGGTCATGTGGACGGTGTGCTGCTCGTGTCGTCGCACACCGGCAACCCGTTGATCGACGACCTGCACGACTCGGGGATTCCGGTCGTGGCGTGCGGCAAGCCGATCGGGTTCGAGAACCGGGTGGCCTACGCGGCGGCGGACGACCGTTCGGGCGCGCGGTTGATGGTCGAGCACCTGCGGTCGCGGGGGAGGCGGCGGATCGCCACCATCACCGGGCCGCCGGACACCCCCGGCGGGGTGGAGCGGCTGGCCGGGTACCGGGACGTGCTGGGCGCCGACGCGACGCCGGAGCTGATCGCGCACGGCGACTACAGCCGGGTGGGTGGCGAGGCGGCGATGGCTTCGCTGTTGGAACGGGCGCCGGACCTGGACGCGGTGTTCGTCGCGTCGGACCTCATGGCGGCGGGGGCGCTCAACGTGCTGCACGACTCCGGGCGGCGGGTGCCGGAGGACGTGGCCGTCGGCGGGTTCGACGACTCCAGCATCGCCACCTCCACGCGGCCCGCGCTGACGACGGTGCGGCAGCCGTTCCAGCGCATCACCCGCGAGATGGTCCGACTGCTGATGGAACAGATCCGAGGCGAACCACCGGCCGCCGCGATACTGCCGACGGAGCTGGTGGTGCGCGCCTCGACCTGACGGCTCGACGAGCCGCAGGTGTCTGCTGGGCCGGGATGAGCCCAGCAGACGGGTCGGTCAGTGGCCGAATTCGACTTCGAGCGCGCCGCGACGGGCGGTGACGTCGTGGGGGTCGTCGCCGTGGACCAGCAGTTGCAGGGTGCTCAGCCTGACGGGGTTGTCGGTGCGGGTGGTGTCGTGGCCCGAGGTGATGAGGACCCCTCCGGCGGCCAGGGTGGGGCGCAGGTGGGTCAGCAGGTCGGCCAGGGGCGCGGCGACGGTGAGCTTCACCGACTCGGCGTGGCCGTCCAGGGCGTCCGGGCGGACGGACTGGAGCGCCAGCAGCGGGATGGAGCCGCTGGTGATCCGGAAGTTCAGGTCGAGCATCACCAGCCGGCCGTCCCCGGTCTCGGCGCAGTCCAGGCTGCACAGGCCCCGGTAGCCGACGTCCGCCGCGCGCTGGGTGATCGCGACGCACTCCGCGAGCAGGTCCGCCGGCGGCGGGCTGACCAGGCCGAACAGTCCGCCGACGTACACGCCGGTGGCGTCGACGCGCTGCTCGGTGACGGCCAGCAGCCTGGCCACCGCGTCCGGCCCGACGTACAGCTGGATGCCCCAGTTGCGCACGATGTCCAGGTACTCCTCGACCACGAACTCGCCGAGGAGGTCGGTGAACGCCGGGAACTCCACCGGCTCGCCCGCCTGGTGCAGGTACACGTCCAGGCTGCCGCCGTGCGCGTCGTTGGTCGCCGCCTTCAGCACCCACGACTTCTCCGCCGGCGTCGCCTCGGCCAGCTCGTCCCGCGTGACGACGCTGCGCCGCGCGTGGAACCGGGGGTCGACGAACGTACTGATGCTGGCCTTGTTGTTCAGGAACCCGACCAGCCGACCGGTCTTCACCGTGCGCTCGTCCGGGCACAGCGCGGTCGGCAGCGGGTACTCCGCCGAGATCAGCAGGCCGTCCGCCACCGCCTCGGTGACGCGCGCCGCGAACCCGGCCTCGTCGCGGAACGCGCGCAGGTCGTCGCCGACCGGCAGGCCGCCGTCGCGCAGCACCGCCAGCAGCGTCGGGTCCGTGCCGCCCGCACTGCAGATCACCGGGGTGCCGCCGGCGACGGCGACCGGTCGGGCGGACAGCGCGTCGACGGTGGTGCGGTGCCGGCTCGCCGCGACGCCCGCGGCAGGCCGCGCGCACACGGCGACGCCGGGGCCGTACACGTCCGCGAGTGCGCGAGGCGCGCCGACGGCCGGTGGCAGCGGAGTGGAGATGCTGATGACGTGCTCCCGTGGGGGTGAGTCGGGACGGCCGCGACCGCCACACGGTGGTGTGGAGGGGCGCCGCAGGGACCGCGTGGTGCGGGTGGGACCGGAGAACGATCAAGTGCCGTCGAGAGGCGGCGTCCACTGCGTGCCCGGTCGGTGCTCGGGAGCCGGATTCGTGAACCGTGGGCGAAACTGCCCGATGCGGGCGGTATGGCCCCAGAGTGTCACGTCGCCGCCGCGTCACCCAAATGCCGGGCCGCCGAGGGGCCCCGGACCACCCGCCGGACCGGGTGTTCCGCGGGCGTGGACACGACCGGAGAAAAGCGCGCGGAGATTCGCGATGCGAGGTGAACTCGCGATTAGGTGAAATTATCCCAACTACATTGTTCGGATGGTTACTTGATACCGCTCTTTGCTCCTACAGTGTGTCGGTGAAGTTCGGAGTGCTTGGTCCGCTCACCGTGTTCGGATCGGATGGTGCGCACGTACAGATTCGCGGCCGACGTCTGCGGGCACTGCTCGCCGTCCTGTTGATGCACGCGGGAAAACCGGTTTCCGTCCACCACCTCGTCGACGCGGTGTGGGACGGCGATCCGCCCAAGTCCTATTTGTCCAACCTGCACACCTACGTGTCACGGCTGCGCGAGCGGCTGCCCGGTCTGCGGATCGACCACGTCGACGGCCAGTACCTGCTCCGGGTCGCACCGGGTGACCTCGACCTGCACGTCTTCCGCGCCAGGGTCGACGCCGGACGGCTCGCCTCCCGGCGCGGCGACCACGCCCAGGCGGCGGACCTCTACCGCAGCGCGTTGGCGCTGTGGCGCGACCGCCCGGTGGCCGACCTCGACATCGCCGCGCTCGAACCGGAGTTCTCGCACTGCGAGGCCACCAGGCTGATCGTCTTCGAGGACCGGTTCGAGGCCGAGCTCGCGGCTGGGCGGCACGTCGAGGTGGTCGGCGAGTTGGAGGCGGCGGTGGTCGACCACCCGACCCGGGAACGGTTGTGCCGCCAGCTCATGATCGCGCTGTGCGGCGGCGGCAGGCAGGCGGACGCGTTGGCCGCCTACCGGACCACCCGCGACGCGCTCGTCCAGGCGCTCGGGCTGGAGCCGAGCCCGGCGTTGCGACGGCTGCACCAGGAGATCCTGCGTGGTGACGTGCCCGAGCTGACGCCGGAACCGAAACCGGAACCGGTGGCGGTCGAGCCGGTGTTCCCGCTCTGCCAGCTGCCGCCGGACACCGCCGACTTCGCCGGCCGGGGCGCCGAGCTGGAGCAGGTGGTGGCGGCGCTGCGGGAGGACGCCGCGTCGGTGCCGGTCGTGGTGCTCACCGGTGAGCCCGGCGTCGGCAAGACCGCGTTGGCCATCCGGGTGGCGCACCGGCTGCGCGCGGAGTTCCCCGACGGCCAGCTGTTCGTGCACCTCGCGGGCACCTCGTCGAACCCGAAGCAGCCCCGGGACGTGCTGGGCGGGCTGCTGCGCGCGCTCTGCCCCGTCAGCGCCGTGATCCCCGAAGACCTGGAGGAACGGACGGCGGGCGTGCGCGCCTGCCTCGCCGACCGGCGGGTGCTGGTCGTGCTGGACGACGCCGCGTCCGCCGCCGGTGTGCGCGCCCTGCTGCCGGGAACCGCGGGCTGCGCGGTGCTGGTCACCGGCCGGAAGCGGCTGAACGGCCTGGCCGGCTCGACCTCGCTGGCGATCCCGCCGTTCACCGCGTCCGAGGGCCGGGCGTTGCTGGGCCGGATAGCGGGACAGGAGCGCATCGACCGGGAGCGAGACGCCGCTGACCAGGTGGTTTCGCTCTGCGGAGGCGTTCCGCTTGCGGTGCGGATCGCGGGGACCAGGCTCGCGGCGCGGCGACACCTGAGCGTGCGGGCGCTGGCCGGCCGGCTGGCCGACGAGGACGACCGGTTGGACGAGCTCGCCGTCGGCGGGCTCCAGGTGCGCGCCGCCGTCGCGCGCAGCTACGAGAGCCTGGGGCCGCTGGCCCGTGCCGGGCTTCGCCGACTGGCGCTGCTCGGCCCGGTCGACGTGGCGGAGGGCGTGGTCGCGGCCGTGCTCGACGTGGCGGACGCCGACGGGGTGATCGAGGAGCTGGTGCAGTCCAGCCTGCTGGCCGCGAGCGGCGTCGACGCGGGCTGCGAGCCGCTGTACCGGTTGCCCGAGCTGCTGCGCGTGTACGGCGTCGAGCGGGCGGACCGCGACGACCGGGACGCGGTCTGCGCCGCGCACCGCTGAGCCCACCGGGACCGGGTCAGGGCCCGGCGGAACGGTCCCGCCGGGCCCTGCGCGCGTGCTCGGATCAGGTGCCGACGCAGGACGCGGTGGCGTACGGGCCGGTCGCGGTGTTCGTCGACACGACCTCGCCGTCGACGGTGATCTTGCAGGTCACCGTGCCGCCGTTCTCGTCGGCCGTGGCGGTCAGGGTGCCGCCCTTGTACACGCCCTGGTTCTCGACCTGCTTGGTCCACGGCAGCGCCGGGGTGGTCTCGGTCTTCGGGTCGAGCACCTCGCCGTAGAGGATCTCCACGTTCGCCGCGTCACCGGAGACCTCGTAGTCGACCTTGGCGACCCGGCTGACCTCCTCCTTGATCTCGTTGACCGCCTGGTTGAACACGACCACCCACACGATGCAGACGGCGAGGCCGATCACGGACGCCACGATGCCCGCGATCGACAGGCCCTTGTTGGTGGCGATGCCCTTGCCGACCCGCGACAACCCGACCGCGGAGAAGATCAGACCCAGGATGACCAGCGGCCAGGCGACCACGCCGATGAACGGGATGGGCGAGAACACCAGACCCACCAGGCCGAGCACGAACCCGGCCGTGCCCAGGCCGTTCCTGGGCGGCTGGGCGGATTGCTGCGGAACAGGCGGGTAGGAGGTCTGCTGGGTCATGAGTCCTTCTCTTCCTGAATTGCGAAATGTGTGTGCCGGGCGGAATTGCGTCGAATCGTGCCGTTTCTCGAGAACGGCGGAAAATGACGCACCGGGCGGCGGCGACGCATAGCCTCGCACGCCCCACCACACGCGACGCACACAAACCGTGCACAGTTCAGAGCGGCCTCGGTGCGCTCACAGATCGTCCTCGTCGTCGTCTTCCTCGTCGTCGTCCAACGGCGCGAACAAGGGCTTGGACGAGTCGGACAGCAACTCCACGGTGAGGGGCTGCTCCAGCGATGCGGCCGGCGTGCCGGGGACCAGCGGCGGGGACGCGGTGTCCAGGTCGACGTTGAACGGCGCGCTCGACATCCGGCCGGTCAGCAGCGTGGTGGCGCGGTCCACGATCCCGGTGACGTCGCTGCGCGCGACGAGCCCGTTCTTGAGCATGACCTCCACCAGCTGCTTGGCCTCTTCGAGCTCCATCCGGTGCCGCTTCATGAGCATGTCGATCACGTCGGGCGCGCGCTCGGGCGAGTGGGACAGCATGATGCCGATCAGGTTGTTCGGGTCCTGCGCGACCGCGCCGCTGAAGAACTCCATCCGCTGCCGCTCCAGCTTGAGCCGGTACTCCTCCTCCAGCTGCTTCATCGCCAGCTCGTGGCCGCGGGAGAGCACGTCGATCTGCTGCTGGGCGGTCTGCTCGACCTCCGAGCGCAGCAGGCCTTCCGTCTTCACCACGTGCGCCCGCGCGTCCTCCGTGCGCCGGGTGATGTAGGCGATGGTGGCGGCGTCCAGGGTGAGCGCGGTGTCGCAGTCGAGGATGCTCACGCCCTGGGTGAGCTGCTGCTTCCGCCGGGGATCGGTGAACGCGAAGGAGGCGGCCCGCTCGGCGCCCGTGCAGTCGTCGATCGGGAACGTGACGCAGATGTCGCGCAGCACGCGCTGGACGTGCGGGAACAGGATCGGGCCGACGTCGACCAGGTTGGTCTTCACCGCCTCGACCGGGTCGGTGATCCGCCAGCGCGCGGTGACCTTGGCGGTGAAGTAGAACGCCTGCTCCCGGCTCGGCAGCTGGAGCTCGAAGTTGCGGGAGAACACCGACATGTCGACCAGGAACAGGTTCCGGTAGCCCATCACGCCGCCGAGCGGCACCTGCTGGGTGGCGTGGTGGTAGCGCCCGTTCGCGTCGAGGTAGACGGTCGCCTGGTCGGCCCTGGGCACCGGGCGGCGCCGGGACATCATCTCGCCAAACCTCACCGGGACGCAGGTGATCAGCGGCTCCGGTGCCGGGTTCGGGTTGTCGGTCACGGTCGGTTCTCCTCACGGTCGAGAACGGCGAGCAGTCGGGTGACGGCGTCGACGGGGCCGCGCCGGGCCCGCGCCCAGTCGGCCAGGTGGGACCGCACGGTCCCGGACGAGCCGATGGCGCCGACGACGTCGGCGAGCAGCGCGCCCAGCGGCTCCAGCTGCGTGTTGTCGCGCTGGGCCGTCTTGACCCAGCGCTGGACCACCTTGAACGCGTCGGGCATGAAGTACTGGGCCTCCAGCGCGCGGGCGATCAGCTGGACGACCGCCTCCCGCCGGGTGAGCCGGTGGGCGCCGACGGCGACCCGGCGTTCCGGGTCGTCCGCACGCCGGTCGAGGTCGGCCACCCACAGCAGGCCGGGCCACGGATCGGTGCTGCCGTCCTCGGACACCTGGAGGTACACGATCAGCTGGAGCACGCACATCAGGGCGGTGTCGCGCACGGTCGTCCTGGTCGCCCGCGTCCACAGCAGGAGCGCGCCGAGCACCAGGTCGAGCCGGTCGTCCTCCAGCGAGAGCGTGGTGACGGCGTCGGCCACCGAGATGATCATCCGCGGCTCGTCGGTGTCGGCGGCCCGCCGGAGCCGCTTGAGCACCTGCGCGGTGGTCATGATCGGCAACGTGGCCAGCGCGGCGACGGCGGCGGTCCGGCGGCCGGTCGCCGCCTTGCCCTTCAACCAGCGGTCGATCATGCGGGTGATCAGCGGTTGCAGGTCCGGTTCCATGGCGGGCAGCCGCAGGGCGCCGATCACGGCCTGCCGCTCCCAGTAGTCGTTCTCGTCGGCCCACGGCTCGATCACGTGCCGCCGCGCGTGGTCGAACTCCGCCAGGCTCAGCAGGCCGACCGCGACGCCCGCGCGGATGCGCACGTGCCGGTCCGGTGAACTGCCCAGGCCGCGCAGCCAGCGCCGGACCACGCCGTGCGCCTCGGGGTACTCGCGCCAGACGTGTTCGAGCACCTTGCGCGGCCGGTGCGGGTCGCGGAAGCGGACCACCTCGGCCGCCAGGCTGCCCAGTTCGCTGTCCTCGACGGTCGAGGTGATCTCGGCGTCCATCCGCTCGACCAGGTCCTGCGTGCGGATGGCGAACACCGCGCGGGTCCGCTCGTGCGGGTCCGGGATCTCGGCCGCCTGGATGAGCTTGGCGAGCGCCGTGCCCGCCTCCGCGACGGTGGCCAGCGGCATGCCGTCCAGCGACCCGAGCGCGATCGCGAAGGCGCGGTGCTCGTTGTCCGGCAGGCCCTCGAACCACTCGCGGAACGCCGACTCGGCGCTGAGCGCGTACTGGAGGCGGACGTCCTCGATGGTGCGGTCGCCGGAGACGACCGCGCACAGGCCGCGCCCGAGGTCCGCCAAATCGTGCGCCCGCAACGTGCGGCTGACCACCTCCTCGACCAGGTCGGCGAACTCGGGGAAGTCGGCGAGGTCCTGCGCCGGCAGCCCGGCGGCACGCAGCCCGGTCCGGAAGTGGCTCAGCACCAACGCCTGGTCGTCCGCACGTTGCGCGCCGTCCACGAGGTACGCGGCGAGTTCCCGCTCGCGCAGGGGCGTCTCGGCCGCGACGAGGACGACCATCCGCGACTTCGACTGCTCGAGCCTGAGCCGCCACAGGTCGAGCGAGAACTCGCTCAGCGCCGCCGCCTGGTCGAACTCCAGCGCCTCCAGCAGGTAGCCGCGGTCGCCGGAGAGGTCGATCGGGGTGGACGGCGAGCGCAGGTCCGTGTCCGGGCTGAGCTTGTCCACGCCGAGCGCGCACTCCACGCCCAGGAGGTTCAGCGCGGTGGCCGTGCGCCCCCACCCGGTGGGAGCGCGCAGCAGCACCAACCACTGGTCGCGCAGGCGACGGCGCAGCTCGTCGTAGTTGGCGGGCTTGACGAACGTCCCGATCACCCTGCTCAGGGACTCCGCCGGGATCGGTCCGGTCGGCAGCGACCCGTGCCGCGAGCCCGACGCCCGCGGCAGACCGGCGTCCACCAGGCCGATCGTGTTCGCCACGAAGACGTTGCCGATGCCGTTGCCGTGGCGCTCGCCGAGGAGGGCCGCGAGCGCGTTCTCCATCGCACGGGCGTCCTGGTGCAGCTTCCGGGCTTGCGTCGGATCGGACGCGCTGGCCTTCGCGTCCGGTTCGTCGCTGTCCTCGTCCGGCTGCTCGGCGGGTGGTGGTTTCGCCTCGGTGTCGGCGGCCGGTTCGTCCGCCGCGGGCTCCGGCTGCTCCTCCGGCTGCTCGTCGCTCACGACGTGCCCCCGAACCCGATGCGGGCGTCGACGTTCATCGTGTCGGCGTTGAAGACGTGGCCGTTGTTGTAGGCGTTGAACACCTTGCCGGTGGCGGAGCCGGTCGGCTTCGGCGCGTCGCCGGGCAGGGGTGGTTGGACGTAGCCCGGCACGCGCACCCACACCGTCCGGCCTTCGTCGACCAGCTTCCCGTAGGACTCGGGCCGGATGCCGCGGTAGCCGTGGCGCACCACGGCGTCGTGGACGGGGTCGGAGACCACCACGACGGACTGCGCCCGGCCGGCCGCCTTGAGCACCGACTTCACGCCCGCGCCGTTGACGATCCGGAACGCGGTGGTCATCGCGTCACCGACCCAGCCGTGCTCGTCGCGCGCCACGAGTCCGAAGTGGACACCCAGGCGCAGCCGCAGCCACGCTTCCGCCCGCACACCGGCGTTGTGGCGGGCGAGCCCTTCGCTCACCACGTCCGGCAGCGGGTCGAGCAGCGGCAGCACCTCCGAGTCCGCGACCGCCAGCACGCCGTCGCCGAGGTCGTCCAACCGGCGGCGCCCGGCGGGCAGGTCGGCGGCGTCCAGCGCGTCGTGCAGCACGCGGTAGAGCACCGCGCGCAGGTCCGCCTTCCCGGTGTCCGTCCGCTCGCTGGACTTCTCCATGTCCACGACCAGGATCGCGCGGCTCACGGGTTCGAGCGTCACGACGTCCTCCTTCTGCAAGTGATCACGGCAGCCGGCTGCGGGCGCAGACCGAGTCGAGCACCACCGCGATGCCGTGCGAGACGACGGCGTCGCGGACCATGCGGTAGCCGGCCCCGTACACGGGGTCCGGGTTCTCCAGCGCCACCCGCCGCATGGTGCGGGCGAACTCCGTGCCACGGCGCTTGAGCCAGGCGCCCGAGAACAGCTCGCACAACCCCTCTTCCAGCGGCTTCGCCAGGCCGCGCGCGCCACGCTGGGCGAGCCAGGCGTGCCCGATCTCGTGCGCGACCGTGGCGCCGAAGTGGGTCGAGGTGAGGCCGCGCGCGATCTCGATGCCGAGCACGGCGGTCACCGGGTTCCCGATGCGCTGGAGGGTGCGGCCGAGGCAGAGGCCCGGACCGCCGGCGTTGATCAGGTCCGGCTCCACCAGGGCCACCCGCACCCGCCGGTCGAGCCGGATGCCCAGCGCGGCCATCTCCGCCCGGACGGCCGGGATGTGCCGCCTCGCCTCCTCCTGGCTGTCCACGGCCTGGTGGGAGCAGGTCGGGCAGCGCGAGGTGGTGGCGGTGAACCTCGACCACCCCGGCTCACCGCCGTCCCTCGGCCGTCCGCACAGCGCGCAGTCCTCCCGGGCGTGGTGCCGCGCGCACGTCACCTCGCCGTGCATCGACACGACGTACCGGTCGACCGGCGGACGACCGCAGACGGTGCAGGTGCTCAGGGCCAACTCAGGTCACCGGCACCCATCGCCTGGTCTGCGGATCGCGCCGCCACCCGGAGGTGCCGGTCCGCTCCGCTTCCCGGGTGCCCTGCTCGGGAGCGACGACGCCGGTGAGCGTGACGTCGAAGTAGCGGCCCCACGTCTGCGCCGTCGTGCGGGCGCCGGGGTCGCGGCTCAACGCGTCGCGCAGCAGCCTCGGGCCGTCACCGGGCAGGACGGCGTCGACCCGGCTCGGATCGCGGGCGATCGACGCGAACGGGCCGGGGCTCAGGCAGCGGAGCACGAACAGGCCGAACTTGTAGAGGTCGCTCGACTGGCTGAGCACGCTCTCCGGCGGGTTCCAGTCGGGCGCGTTGAGCTGCCGCACCACCGCCGCGGCGCCCTTGATCCGGATCGCGTCGCAGTCGACCAGCATCACGCACGGCCGCGCGGCGAGCCGGAAGACGGCGTTCTTCGGGTTGAGGTCGCCGATCACCATCCCGTTGCGGTGCAACAGGTGCACCACGACGGCGAGGTCGCGGCAGACCAGCAGCCGCTCGGCGGTGGACGGCGCGGGCATCCCGAGCCGCACCGCCCGCTCCGGGGCGATGAACAGGTGTTGCAGCTCGCGCAGCGTGCGGGCCGGGACGCCGCTGGGCTTCACCCGGTCCTGGAAGTAGCCGTCCGGGATGAGCCGCATGAGCACGCCGCGCACCTCGCCGTCCTCCTGCACGGCGCGGACCGGCCACGCGGTCATCAGGTCCAGCCGCTCCCGGGTCCGCTCGTCCAGCCGCAGCCGGCGCGCCACCACCGCGTCGAGGCCGTGCGGTGGCGCGTGCCCGGCCTTGTACTGCTTGTAGACGAGCGGCCCCGGCACGTCGGCGAGCGTGACGTGCGGCGCGTGGTAGACCTTCGCCTGCCCGCCCGCGCCGAGCAGCGCGCCGAGCGGCCCGAGCGCGTCGAGGTCCACGACGTGTGCGCTCATGCCCTGGAGGTCGGCCAGAACGCGACGGCGGTGCGGTCGTCGTCGAAGCTCTTGCGCGCGAACCCGACGTGCGCCGCGAACTCCAGCCCCGACGCGGGCGGCCCGGACCAGACGTCGGCGAGGAACCGGCCGACCGCGCCGGTGCCGTGGCCGAGCGGGTCGCCGATGCCGTCGGTCATCAGCACCAGGGCCTCACCGGCGGCGACGGTCGTGCGGACCGGCTTCGGGTCGACCGCGGGCGGCAGCGGCAACGCGTGGACCGACGAGGAGTGCAGGTCCGCGCCGTCGTTCTTCACCGCGTCCTGCGGCTCCCACCGTCCGCCGTCGCGCAGCACCCAGGCCGAGGTGTCGCCGACCGAGAGCAGGTGCACCGCGTGCGCGCCGCCCACCGGGGTCAGGTCGACCACCGCGTACAGCACGGTCGTCGCGATGTGCCCGGCCACTTCGCGCACCGACATGGTCGACGCTGCGGCGTTGCCCATCGCGGTGAGCCGTTCGCGGCCCAGCCGTTCGATCCGGCCCGCCACCGCGCGGACCAGGTCCGGCCACGGGAAGTTGTCCGGTGCCAAGGGGTCCGGCCCCGACAAGGCCTTCGCGATCAGCTCCGCGCCCTTGCGCGCGGCGACGATCGCGGCCTTGTGCGACAGCTTGCCCGCGGACACGCCGTCGGCGACGCCGATCACCAGGTACCGGCCGTCCCGGGTGCGGCGGAAGCTGTACTCGTCCTGCCGCACGGTCCCGTACGCGCGGTGCGACAGGCCACGCACGCTCGCCGCCCGCACCTCGCCGATGGGCTTCTTCGCGTCGTCCATCAGCGCGACACCGTCCAGGACGGTGTCCCGCCGGTCCCAGCCCTCCGGGTCGGGGACCGGCACCACCCGCGACGCCGCCCGGCCCGGGTCGCCGACCTGGAACGGCTCGGAACGGCCACGCCACTCGGGTTCCGCGGCCGGGGCGGCGGCCGGCGTGGTGGGTTCTTCCGTCGACGTGTCCATCAGACGAAGTCGTCCGACGAGTGCGCCGAGATGCCGGCCGGCAGGTCCTGCTTGGCGGGCAGGATGAGCCCCGAGCTGCCCTGCGCCATGCTCTGACCGGACGCGAGCATGCTGGAGATCAGGATCTCGGCGATCATCGCGATCGCGTCGGCCGGGTTCTGCCCGTGGTCCATCAGGTACATCTGCATGGCCTTGGGCCCGGACGCCGGGTAGATCAGCGAGGCCATCGTCTTCGGGTTCGCCGCGTCGACACCGCACGGCACGACGTTCGGGTACGTCGGGAAGTTCTCGGTCAGGTCCCGGAACGCGTCGCGCCAGTCGGCGTCGCGGTCGGTCGGCTCGCCGTCGCTGATGAAGAACACCGCCGGCCGGTGCACCTGGAAGCCGTCCGCCTTGAGCTGCTTGACGTTGCTCTCGATCTCGTCGCGCAGCAGCCGGAACGCCGCCGCGTACGAGGTGGCGCCGCGGACGTTGAGCGGCGGCAGGGTGACGTGCTCGTCCAGCAGGTCGCACAGCGGCAGCCGGACCAGGGCGTCGGTGCCGAAGTCGATGACGCCGAACCGGACCTTGTCGGACAGGATCGGCGCGTCGGACAGCGCGTCGACGACCGCGGGCATGATCGCGTTCGCCTGCTCGAGCTTGTCGCCGGTCATCGACGCGGAGACGTCGATCACCAGGTAGAAGGGCAGCAGCTTGGCCTTTTCGCTCTCCATGGCGGAGCGTCTCCAATCAGGGTTGGTTCGTGGGCGACGGCACGCCGGGGACGTGGGTGCCGTTGGTGGTGGGCAGTGCCGTCCTGGGGATGGGCGTGGTGCGCTGGCTGTCGACCCTGGGCAGCGGCTTGGTGTGCTGGTCGTTCGTGCCGACGTGGTCGAGGTACCAGCGGTTGAGCTCTTCGTCGGTGCGCAGCTGCGCGACCGCCGCCCAGACGTCGATCGCCTTCTTGGCCATGCCGAGCTGCTTGTCCGCGACGAGCTGGGTGGTCGTCGCGTGGGCTTGCGTCTGCGCGTCCAGCTTGTGGCGCTCGATGGCGAGGTTCTGGTCGGCGCGGTCGACCGCGAGGTCGCGGTCGCGCTTGGCCCAGAGCTCGTCGTCGGAGTCGAGACCGTCGTCGGCGCGCTTCGCCAGCCGGTCGTACAGCGTCTCGGGCGCGAACCCGTTCAGCAGCTTGAGCAGCACCGGGAGCACTTCGATGGCCAGGAAGAGCAGGAACACGGCGAGGTGGGCCTGCCCGCCGCTCGGCCGGTCCTCGGTGATCCGGTCCAGCGCCTCCAGCCGGGCGAGCAGACCGGTGTCGGCGGCGGTCGCGTCGGTGCCCCGCCGTTCCAGGCCTTCCCGGTCACCGCGCAGCCGGTCGAGGTCGGCCTGGACCTCGGGCAGCCGCTTCTTCGCGTTCTCGGTGTCGGTCGCCGAGCCGTCCTCGATCCGCTTGGCCACCTTCGCGGTGACCTCGTCCAGCTTGGTCCGCGCCCGGTCCCGGGCGGCTTCGGCGTCGTCGGCGGCCTTCTTCTTCTGCTGGTAGGACTCGCCGTTGCCCGGCACCCCGGTCCCGCAGGTGCCGTCGAACTCGCACTGCGCCGACTGCCTCGCGTCCTGGTACGCCTTCTCCGCGACGTCGAGGGCGCTCTGCGCCGCCTTCACGTCGGGGTCGTCGGAGATCGTCGTCGTGGCCCGACCCGCCAGGACGGCGAGGAGACCGGCCTCTTCGGTCTCCAACTCCTTGATCTTGGCGTAGGCCTTGTCGTACTCGTCCTGGTTGCGCTTGACCGTCTCGGCCTGCATCGCGATCAGCTCGCTGTTGATCTCCGGCTCGAAGATCTTCAGCACCAGGGGCATCGAGATGATCGTGCCGATCACCAGCGCCAGCGCGAGTCGGGGGATCGCTGCCAGGAAGTTCAGCAGCCAGCCGTTGTCGCGCGTCATCGTGACGACGAGCATCCGGTCGAGGTTGAAGATGATCAGGCCCCAGGCGGCGCCGACCGCGGCGGCGGCGGCCGGCGGCAGCTCCAGCACCGAGTGCAGGGCGAAGAACGCCGACACGGCGGCCACGCCGGAGGTGGTGAGCAGCACCCCGCCGAGCGCGGCGTGCTTGTTGACGTCACCCGGCGCCTTCGCCAGGATCTCGGGCCTGGCCCCGGCCAGCCTGGCCAGCCACGTGGAAAAGCTCATCGGCCCGTCCCTTCACCCTCGTGTGACCCGAGGTCGACCTCGGGTGAGTCGGTCAACATCGCCCGCAGGTCGAGCGGGAACCCGACGGCGCGTGGCGCGGGCATGGGCGGCCACGGTGCGGGCCGTCCGCCGTCGGGGTGCGGGTCCGGCAGTTCCACCCGCACGTCGATCGCGGGCAGGGGGAGGAGCCGGAGGTCCGGTGGTGCGAAGGTGTGCGGCAGGTGCACGTCGGGCACCGGCACCGGCAGCGGGCTGGACTCGGGCAGGGGCGCCACCGTCACGGGGCCGACCTCGCGGACGTCGACGCCGAGGTCGTTGACGGCGCGGACCGTGATCCAGCCGGACTCGTCCAGCGTGATCGGCGTGCTGCCCTTCCCCGGTCGACCGTCCACCCGCACGGTCCGCGTGCCCGCGACGAGCTCGACCTCGCGCGCCTCCAGCGCCTCCCACTCGACCGTGACCGGCCGGCCGCCGAGGACGAACGCGCGGTCGACGTCCACCTCGCCGAGTCGTGGCGGCGCGACGGCCTCGCCGAGCAGCAGCCGGAAGTGGATCTCCCAGTCGCGGGCGGACGGGCGGTCCGACGGGTCGCCCAGCGCACGCCGGAGCAGCGCGAGCCCTTCGGCGTCGAGCGCCCCCGCCGCCGCGGCCGGGTCGGTGCCCACCGAGGAGTACGCGCCGGGCGTGAGGCAGCGCAGCACGAACAGGCCCAGCTTGTAGTGGTCGGTGGCGAGGGTGAGCTTGCCGCCTTCCGGCGGCACCCAGTCGGGCGCGTCGAGCTGCCTGACGTGGGCGACGACACCGGTCGGCCGCACCGCGTCGCAGTCGAGGAACAGCACCATCGGCCGGTCGTCGAGCCGGAACACCGCGTTCTTGGGGTTGATGTCCCCGAACACGATCTTCAGCTCGTCGTGCAGGAACGCCAGCGCGGCGGCGAAGTCGAGGCAGATCCGCAACCGCTCCTCGTCGGTCGGCGCGGGCCGGCCGACCTTCAGGGCGCGGGCCGGGTCGATGAACAGGTTCTGCACCTCGCGCAGCGACTTCTTCACGCCGGCGTTGCGGACGACCTGGTCGAAGTAGGGGTCGGGGATGCGGGGCATCACGATGCCGACGGCCTGCCCGTGCTCCTCCACGACCCGCACGGGCCAGGCGGTGACGGCGTCGAGCCGGGCGCGTTTCGCCGCGTCGAGGCCGGCGCGGGCCATCACGACCCGGCGCAGGCTCTGCGGCGAGTCGTGGCCGTTCCGGTAGCGCTTGTAGACCAGGGCGCCGGCCACGTCCGGGTACGTGAGACCGGGCAGGTCGAAGACGGTGGCCTCACCGCCTTTGCCGAGCTGGTCGCCGGGAGTGCCCAGTTCGTCGGGTGCGACGGTCATGGCGGTGCCGGACGAGGAAATCCCCACTAGTACCCCTCTTCAGCGGGTCACGACATTCGACGATGGTCGGCAGAACGGAGGCGGACGGACAATAGCGGGCGGTGTGCCGACCATTGCCGTCGCATCCGTTCGAGGGTGCGGAGTGAGCTTCTCGGGGGTCAATCGGGCGGTCGTTCGAGTCCGTTACCGCCGGTCGGGTCGACTTGCCCGGCACAACCGGAGCAGTCCGGCGGGGGATTGGTCGACGCTCGGTCACCAGATGGATTGACGATGAAACGGTCAAGCGGTGGCCGAATTGATCTTCAGGCGGCCTGACCTGCGCTGATGGTGTGAAAAGAATTCAGGTGTAACGATTCGACGCGCAATGACCACCCGTTCGGGTGTCGGGTGCGACTGCGTGGCGTGACAAATCGTGACGGCCTGGAATATTCGAAGTCCATCCGAATGGAGTCTTCATCGTGATTGTTCGGGGACCTCGTCCGGTGCGAACTCGATATGAGTGGGCATCGGTTGCCCGCAAAAGAGCGGAATGGTGGCGCCGGTCGACATTGTCGGGCTAGTCCGCCGCGAACACGTCCACTTGTGGCAGGTCGTGACCCATCCGGTCGCGTTTCGCGGTGAGGTAGCCGATGTTGTGCCGGTTCGGGAGCATCAGGTGCGGCACGCGGGCGGCGACCTCGATGCCGTTGTCCGCCAACGCCTTGACCTTGTCCGGGTTGTTGGACATCAACCGCACCGAGGTGACGCCCAGGTGCCGCAGGACGCGGGCGGCCGGTGAGTAGTCGCGGACGTCGACCGGGAGCCCCAGGGTCGTCGCGGAGTCGAGCGTGTCCAGGCCCTGCTCGTCCTGGAGCACGTGCGTGCGCACCTTGGCCACCAGGCCGATGCCGCGCCCCTCGTGTCCGCGCAGGTAGATCAGGATGCCGCTGCCCTCGGCGACGATCAGGTCCAGCGCGGCCTCCAGCTGGTCGCCGCACTCGCAGCGCATCGCGCCGAAGATGTCCCCGGTCATGCACTCCGAGTGCACGCGCACCAGCACGTCCTCGCGCAGCCCGGCGCGCCCGTGGACGAGGGCCATGTGCTCGTGCCCGTCCGCGCGGAACGCCACCGCGCGGAACGTGCCGCGACGGGTGACCAGATCGGACTCGGCGACGTCCTCGTCGGTGAAGGTTTCCTCGCGCATCCGGTTCCCCTCGTCACCGGCCGTGCGTTCACTACGCTCGACCGGAGTTGCACCGTAGCTCGCTCACTCGGCGGAGGTCACCCTGTTCAGCATCACCGTCCGCGATCACGTGATGATCGCCCACAGCTTCCGCGGTGACGTCTTCGGTCCGGCACAACGCCTGCACGGAGCAACGTTCGTGGTGGACGCCCGGTTCAAGCGGACCGAACTCGACGCGGACAACATCGTGGTCGACATCGGACTCGCGACCGAGCGGCTGCACGCCGTCCTCGGCGAGCTCAACTACCGGAACCTCGACGACGTGCCCGAGTTCGCCGGGATCAACACGTCGACGGAGTTCCTGGCCAAGCACGTCGCCGACCGGCTGGCGGACCTGGTGCACGAGGGCGCGCTCGGCGAGGGCGCCCGCGGGCTGGCCGCCGTCGAGGTGACGTTGCACGAGTCGCACGTGGCGTGGGCGAGCTACGAACGTCCACTGTGACGCTCCACTTCGTGCTGCCGGGCGGCGTGGACGACCCCACGTCGCCCAGCGGCGGCAACACCTACGACCGCCGGGTCGTCCAGGGGCTCCGCTCGCTGGGCGGGGTGGTGCGCGAGATCGCCGTTCCCGGCACCTGGCCGCAGCCCGACGACACCGCCCGCGCCGACCTCGTGAACGCGCTGGGCGGGATCGAAGACGGCGCGGTGGTGCTGCTGGACGGCCTGGTGGCGTGCGGCGTGCCCGACATCGTCGTGCCGCACGCCAACCGGCTGCGCCTGGTCGTCCTGGTGCACCTGCCGTTGGCCGACGAGACCGGCCTGCCTCCCGCCGTGGCCGCACGCCTGGACGCCGCCGAGCGCGAGTGCCTGCGGGCGGCGACCACCGTCGTCGCCACCAGCCCGAGCGCGGCACGACACCTGGCCGCCCGCCACGGCCTGCCCGAGGTCCACGCCGTCGCCCCCGGCACCAACCCCGCGCCACTCGCCACCGGAACGGACGGCGTCTCCCGGCTCCTCTGCGTCGCCTCGCTGACACCGCGCAAGGGGCACGACGTGCTGGTCGAAGCCCTGGCCGCGGTCACCGATCTGCCGTGGACCTGCGCGTTCGTCGGCCCCGGCCGGTCCACCGCGGTCCGCGACCTGATCGCCCGGCACGACCTGGCGGACCGGATCCACCTCACCGGCCCGCTGACCGGCGTTCCGCTCGACCACGCGTACGCCGAGGCGGACCTGTTCGTGCTGCCGTCCAGGGCCGAGACCTACGGCATGGTCGTCACGGAGGCCCTGGCCCGGGGCATCCCGGTGATGGCGAGCGCCGTGCCGGACGCCTTGGGTTCGGGCGGCCTCCTCCTCCCGCCGGGCGACGTGGCGGCGCTGGCCCGAGCCCTCCGCCGGTGGCTGACCGACGACCGGTGGCGTCGCGACCTCCGCGTCCTGGCCCAAACCCGCCGCACCGGACTGTCCACTTGGGACGACGCGGCGGCGGCGCTGGCGGCGGTGCTCGACGGCTGACGCTCGGTGCGGTTCCCGCTCAGGTGCGGCGGGCGGCGTCGGTCTGCTCACGCAAGATGTCGCCGTGACCGGAGTGGCGGGCGAACTCCTGGATCATGAGCAGGTAGATCCACCGCAGGCTGACGGCGCCGAAGACGGGGTGCTGCCGGGTCGCGTCGAGGTCGACGTCCGCGGCGATCGCCCGTGCGCGCTCACCGGCGCGCTCGAACTCGGCGATCACGTCGGCCACCGTCTCGTCGTCACCGACCAGGAAGCTGTCCTCGCCCACCATCGCACCGTCGCACTCGGACTCCGGCAGCCCGCCCAGGATGTGTTGGAACCACTTCCGCTCGGCGAACGCGGCGTGCTTGACCAGCCCGATCGGGGTTGTCATGGACGGGACGAGCCGGCGGCGCGCCTCCGCTTCGGACAGGCCGCGCACCGTGTCGACCAGCTCGGCCCGGCTGTGGTCGAGCAGGTAGTCGAGCAGCAGGCGCTCGGGGCCGTCGGTGATGAGGGTCGGGTCGTTCATGTCGTGGGTTCCCTTCGCAGGAAGTCGCGTCACGGCGTCGTTGTCGAGCTTCGAGGGGGGCGGCGATGGTGCCGGATGCAGCGAGCCCGAACCGGTCGGCGGCGATGAACTCGCTCGCGGACGGGTGGGGTGGAGTGGATCGTGACGAGCCGGCTTCTTCACGGACTACGCGTCCGGCCTGCCGCAGAAGGCCCTGTCAGACCCCACTCTACCTCGGGTGTGCCGCGCCGGTGCCGGCTAGTCTGCGGACGTCGGGTTGTTCGACGAAGTGGTGATTCACCGAAGCGATTCCCTCACCGGTTGGGCTAATTCACGCGTCCGTGGCGAGTGATGACGGACCGTGCTATTTTCGGCCGGCTTTCTTGCCTGGTCGGGTGATGACGTGCGAATGTCTGTTCGACTATTGTTCGGGTATGGATGTTTCGCCGGTGTTGTTGACCGAGGACGACGTGTTCGCC
>NZ_JNXC01000026.1 GCF_000716595.1 Saccharothrix sp. NRRL B-16314 | reverse complement strand
CCGCCGCCATCTGGCACAACGACCACACCGACCAGCCCGTCAAGCGATCACTGACCGCCTACGACCACTAACGAGCCCTTGGACTTACTCATCTAGCAGAACCAGCCGTCGGCCACCCAGCCGTTCGCGTTGATGTGCCCGTAGGCGAAGCCGTAGATGTAGCTGCCGGACTTCGGGCCCTTCACCAGGAACGTCTGGCCGCGGTAGAGGGTGCCCATCCACGGGCCGTCGTTGGGGGCGGTGCGGACGTAGAGGTCGTCGGCGCACACGGTCTCGCGTTGGCCGATGGTGCCGTTGGCGGCGTGCGCGGGGGTCGCGGTGGCCACGAGGGCGACCGCGGCGGCCAGTGCCGCTGCTGCTCTCACCACGAGTCGTAGCCCCCGATGCACTCGAGCCGGAGGTAACCCCAGTCGTTCGGGCCGTAGTCCATGCTCGCCGCCCAGCCGTTGTAGACGGGGTGGGCGCCGGGTGTGTGGCCGATCTTGTTGCCGTACACCAGGGTCCGCTTGAACTCGACCGGGCCGACCGAGTGGTTGTAGTTGCCGTAGAAGCTCGCCGTCTGGCAGACCACGATGGCGTGCCGGGGCGGGACCGGTTCGGCCGCCGCGGTGGTGGCTCCGAGCAGCAGGGCGGTGCACGCGAGGACGAGAGCCCTCATCTGGTTCCTCCTTCACCGGGTAGTGCCACTAACCGGTGAAAGTTTCCCGTGCGGGGTGTGGGGGTGGACAGGGCCGGAAGGGCGACCGGCTACACTTGAACCGGACCTCGTGCGGCACACATCTCGCGAACCTCCCCAGGGCCGGAAGGCAGCAAGGATAAGCGGGCTCTGGTGGGTGCACGGGGTCCCCTTTCTTTGTCGGACCCTCCCGGTAAGGTCCCCGACGTGGCGCTCGCCCTCTATCGCAAGTACCGTCCGGCCACCTTCGGCGAGGTGGTCGGCCAGGAGCACGTCACCGATCCGCTGCGCACCGCCTTGGGCGCCGGTCGGATCAACCACGCCTACCTGTTCTCCGGGCCGCGCGGCTGCGGCAAGACGTCCAGCGCCCGCATCCTCGCGCGCTCGCTGAACTGCGCGAAGGGCCCGACTCCCGACCCGTGCGGCGAGTGCAACTCGTGCGTCGGCCTGGCGCCCAACGGCCCCGGCAGCGTGGACGTGGTCGAGCTCGACGCGGCCAGCCACGGCGGTGTGGACGACGCCCGCGAGCTGCGGGACAAGGCGTTCTACTCGCCCGCCGAGGCGCGCTACCGGGTGTTCATCATCGACGAGGCGCACATGGTCACCACGCAGGGCTTCAACGCCCTGCTGAAGATCGTGGAAGAGCCGCCCGAGCACCTGATCTTCATCTTCGCCACCACCGAGCCGGACAAGGTGCTGCCCACCATCCGCTCGCGCACGCACCACTACCCGTTCCGGCTGATCCCGCCGAGCGCGATGCGGGCGCTGCTGGAGCGCAACTGCGCGGACGAGGGCGTGACGGTCGACCCGTCGGTGTTCCCGCTGGTCATCCGCGCGGGCGGTGGGTCGGCGCGGGACACCCAGTCGGTGATGGACCAGCTGCTGTCCGGCGCGGGCCCGGAAGGCGTCCGGTACGACCGGGCGATCGCGCTGCTCGGCGTGACGGACGTGGCGCTGATCAACGACGTGGTGGACGGCCTGGCGGCGGGTGACGGCTCGGCCGTGTTCGGCACCATCGACCGGCTGGTCGAGGCCGGGCACGACCCGCGCCGGTTCGCCTCCGACCTGCTCGACCGGCTGCGCGACCTGGTGCTGCTGCACGCCGTGCCGGACGCGGCCGAGCGCGGGCTGGTGTCCGCGCCGGACGACGAGCTGGCCAAGATGGCGGCCCAGCGCGAGGCGACCAGGCCGGGCACCGTCACCCGGTGGGCGGAAATCCTGCACCAGGGGTTGACGGAGATGCGCGGCTCGACCGCACCCCGGCTGCTCCTCGAACTCGTGTCCTCGCGGATGCTCCTGCCGTCGGTCGGCGATGTCGAGTCCGGCCTGTTGCAGCGCGTCGAGCAGCTGGAACGCCACGGTCCGCCGGCCGGGGGCGCGGTGGCGGGCGACACGTCGGGCGGCGGCCCGGTCGAGACCAGGTTCCAGCGGCCCTCGCAGCGCCCCGCGCCGAACGCCGACGTCCCGCCTGCCGCGAGCAGCGGTCCGGCGCCCGTGGAACGGCCTGCGGCGTCCCCCGAGCGGCCCGCGGCACCGGTCGGTCCGCCGCCCCCGCCGCCGGTGCTGCGATCCGTGTCCACGCCTCAGCCCGCCGCGGTGGACCGGTCGGTCCCCACGGCTCACCCTGCCGCCGCGGACCGGTCGGTTCCGGCGCCTCAACACGACGCGGCAGACCGGTCGGCCCCGACGCCCCAGCACGACGTGGCAGACCGGTCGGCCCCGACGCCTCACCCGGCCGCTGCGGACCGGTCGGTCTCCGCGCCGGTCGAGCCACGGGCGGAACCCGCCGTGCCCGCCGCCGAAGTGCCGGCGGCGTCCGCGCCCCCGGTGGTGCCCTCGGCGCCGTCCGCGGGCGGTGTCGACGCGGCCGAGGTGCGGCGGCGCTGGTCGGAGCTGCTGGGCGTGGTCCGCGGCAGCAGCCGGAGCACCGAGGCGATGCTCACCAACGCCACCGTCGCCGACGTCGACGGCAACACGGTCACCCTCGCCCACACCTCCGCGCCGCTGGCCCGCCGGCTCGCCGAGGCGCGCAACGCCGATGCCATCGCGGCGGCGTTCTCGCAGGTCCTCGGCGGCACGTGGCAGGTGCGGTGCGTCCACGGCGACGCGAGCGCCGCCCCCGCGCGCCAGGCGGCGCAGAAGCCGCAGCGACCGGCACCGACCAGGCCGAGCCAGAACGCGCAGTCGCAGGCACAGGCCCGGCAGTCGGAGCCGTCCCGCCAGGCGCCGTCAGGCCGGTCGAACCCGGTGGACGACGTGCCGCCGCCGCCCGAGCCGCCCGAGCCCGACGACCCCCTCCCGCCGGAGCCGGTGGACGAGGAGGAGATGCTGGCCGAGGCCGCCCGCCCCGGTGAGGACGACGGCCAGCGGCTCGACCCGGAGGCCGTGGTGCTCAAGCTGCTGGCCGAGGAGCTGGGTGCCCGCCCGTTGAAGGGCTGATCGATCCGACCGCGGTCGCGACTACGCTGGCGAACGGCGGCATACCCCGAAGAGAGGAACCCGCGGTGCAACCCGGTGGGCCCAACATGCAGCAAATCCTCCAGCAGGCGCAGAAGATGCAGCAGCAGCTGGCCACTGCGCAGCAGGAGCTGGCCGAGGCCGAGGTCACCGGCACCGCCGGTGGCGGGCTGGTCACCGCCGTGGTGACCGGTGGCGGCGAGCTCAAGAGCCTCGACATCGACCCGAAGGCGGTCGACCCGGACGACGTCGAGACGCTGTCCGACCTCATCGTCGCGGCCGTGCGCGACGCGAACCGCGCCGCCCAGGAGCTGGCCGCCGAGAAGATGGGCCCGCTGGCCGGCGGCATGGGCGGGATGGACGACCTCGGTGGTCTCGGGAAGCTGTTCGGCTGATGTACGAAGGGCCAGTCCAGGACTTGATCGACGAACTCGGCCGGTTGCCGGGCGTCGGTCCGAAGAGCGCGCAGCGCATCGCCTTCCACCTGCTCGCTGCGGAGCCGGCCGACATCGGCCGGCTCCAGGACGCGTTGCAGAAGGTGAAGGACGGCGTGGTGTTCTGCGACGTGTGCGGCAACGTCTCGGCCGAGGCGACCTGCCGCATCTGTCGCGACCCGCGCCGTGACCTGACCCTGATCTGCGTGGTGGAGGAGCCGAAGGACGTGCTCGCGGTGGAGCGGACCCGGGAGTTCAAGGGCCGCTACCACGTCCTGGGCGGCGCGCTCGACCCGTTGTCCGGTGTCGGGCCGGACCAGCTGCGGATCAGGCAGCTGCTGACCCGGATCGGCACGGACGTCAACGAGATCATCATCGCCACGGACCCGAACACCGAGGGCGAGGCGACCGCGACGTACCTGGTGCGGATGCTGCGGGACTTCCCGGGCCTCACCGTCACCAGGCTCGCGTCGGGCCTGCCGATGGGCGGCGACCTGGAGTTCGCCGACGAGCTGACCCTCGGCCGGGCGTTGTCCGGCCGGCGCAGCATGTGAGGCTGATCGCGGTCGACGGGCCGTCGGGTTCGGGCAAGTCGACCTACGCGGCGCGCCTCGCCGAGGAGCTGGGCGCGGCCCTCGTGCCGACGGACCACTTCGCCACGTGGACCGACCCGGTGGCGTGGTGGCCGCGCCTGCTCGGTGAAGTCCTCGAACCGCTGTGGTGCCGCCGGGAGGCCCGCTACCGGCGGTTGGACTGGACCGGCGGCCTGCCGAAGTTGGGCGAGCACGTGACCGTGCCGGTGTCGGAGGTGCTGGTCGTCGAGGGCGTCTCGGCGGCCCGCCGTTCGATCGCACCACGCCTGGACGAGGCGATCTGGGTGGAGCTGCCGGACCCGGAGGAACGCTTGCGCCGCGCCGTCGCGCGGGACGGTGAAGCGAGCCGGGAGCACCTCAGGCGCTGGCAGGCGTTCGAACGCGGCTGGTTCGCGGTGGACGGCACGAAGGCCCGCGCCGACCGGATCGTCACGATCACCTGAGCCGGCCCGATCACGTGGGTCGGCCCGATCACGTGGGTCGGCCCGATCACGTGGGTCGGCCCGATCACGTGGGTCGGCTCGGTCACCTGTGCCGGCGCGACCGCCAAGGCAGGCTCGGCCACCCGAGTCGGCCCGATCACGTGGTCGGTTCGAGCGCTGGGCCGACTCGGTCACCTGTGCAGGCGCGACCGCCTGTGCAGGCGCGATCGCCTGTGCAGGCCCGATCACGCGGGTCGGCTCGGGCGGCTGTGTCGGCTCGGCCGCCAAGGCAGGCTCGGCCACCCGAGTTTCCCGAGTCAGCCGAGCGCCGCCCGCACAACGTCCGCCTCCGGTGACCCGACGGCGGTGTACCACTCCAGCGCCGTCCGCCAGTGCGTGCCCGCCTCGACGTGGCTCCCGGACACCGCCAGGGCGTCACCCGCCAGGTGGGCGGCCCTCGCCTGCACGAACCGCTGCCCGGTGGCCCGGCTCAGCTCGAGGCACCGCAGCGCGAGGTCGAGGGCCTGGGACACGTCGCCCTGGTCGAGCCTGATCCGCCCGAGCACCGTCATCACGTCCACCTCGGCGATCCGCAGCCGGTAGCGCACCGCGCTGTCCAGCGCCTGGGTGGCCGAGTACCGCGCCTCGTCCAGCCGCCCTGCCGCCCGGTGCGTCAGCGCCAGGCTCCGCCGCGCCGCGCAGATCCCCAACGGGTAGCCGGTCTCCTCCGCGATCCGCAACGCCTTGGTGGTCCGCTCCACCGCCTCGTCCAGCCGTCCCAACCCGCACAGCGCCTCACCCAGCGCGTTCTTCGCGTCGCACAACCCCTTCAGGTTGCCCAGCTCCTCCGCGATCGCCACCGCCCGCCCGGCTTCCCGCGCGGCGTCGGCCCACTTGCCGCGCATCACGTACGCCAGCGCCAGGCCCTCGTGCGAGAAGTGGGCGAACCGCCGCGCGCCGGCCCGTTCGTACAGCTCGCCGCACCGCTCGTAGAGCTGCGCGGCCCGCTCGGGCTGCCCCAGGAACAGGTGCGCCTCGGCCAGCGCCCGGTGGCTGTCGGCCTGCGTCATCCACGCGCCGAGCCGGTTGCCGACGTCCAGCGCGCCCTCGAACGACGACACCGCCCGGTCCAGCTGCCCCAGCTGCATGTACACGCCGCCGAGGTTGAGCTGGGCGATGCCCTCCTGCTGGAGCGCCCCGATCGACCGGGTGATCACCAGGGCGCGTTCCAGGTGGTCCGCCGCCTGCTCCAACTCGCCGACGTCGATGTACACCGCGCCGAGGTTCGCCAGCACGGCCGCCTCGACCGCGGGCGCGGCGCCGGTGCGCTGCTGGATCGGGATGGCCCGGCGGAAGTAGTCGACGGCCACCCGGTGCTGCCCGATCGCCCAGTACAGCGTGCCCAGCGACGACAGCATCGCCACCTCGCCGACCGCGTCCTGGGCGTCCTGCGCCACCGCGAGCCCGGCCTTCGCCGTCGCCAGCCACTCCACCGGCAACCCGATCGTGTAGAAGTACCGCCGCAAAGCGTCGGCCAGCTGCCACACGTCCCGGTCGGGCCGGCGGTCGGCGGCGTGCACGACGAGCCCCACCAGGTTGCCCCGCTCGGCGTCCAGCCAGGCCAGCGCCTCCGCCGACGTGGAGAACAGGCGCGGCGTCACACCCGGCACGACGTCCGTGCGCGGCAGCCTCAGCAGGGTGCTCTTGAACGCGTCCGTGGCGTTGTCCACCGACCGGATGGACCAGTCCAGCAGCCGCCGCGCGGCCTGGGCGCTCTCCGCCGGGTCGTCCTCGAACTGCCGCCGTTCGGCCGCGTAGTCCCGCAGCAGGTCGTGGAACTGGTAGCGGCCGGGCGCGTGGTTGTCCACCAGGTTCGCCGTGGCCAGCCGGTCGAGCCGGCGCCGCGCGTCCTGCGTGGTCAGGCCGCCCAACGCCGCCGCGACGTCCGGCGTGATGTCGCCCGGCGCCAGCGACAGCAGCCGGAACAACGTCGCCAGTTCCGGCTTCAACGCCGTGTACGACAGGTCGAACGCCGCGTGCACCGCGGCGCGCTCGTCACCCTCCACGGCCAACGCGGCCAGCCGGTTGCCCGCCCGCAGCTCGTCCACGTACGACGCGATGGTGATCTCCGGCCGGGACAGCAGGTTCGCCGCCGCGATCCGCAGCGCCAGCGGCAGGTGCGCGCACAGCTCGGCCAGCTCGTCGGCCGCCTCCGACTGCGCCGCCACCACGTCGTCGCCGAGCATCCCGGCCAGCAGCGCCCGCGTCTCGGACCGGTCCAGCACGTCCAGCCGCACGTTCGACGCGGCGTGGCTCACGGCCAGCCCGCGCAGCGTGTCCCGGCTGGTCACCAGCACGGCGCACCCCGGCGAGCCGGGCAGCAGCGGCCGGATCTGCTCGGCGTTGGCCGCGTTGTCCAGCACCAGCAGCACGTGCTGGTCGGTCAGCCGCGACCGGAACATCGCCTCCTGCTCGTCCTGGTCCAGCGGCACGGACTCCGGCGGCACGCCCTGCGCCCGCAGGAACCGCGGCAGCACGTCCACCGCGCTCAACGGCGGCCCCTGCGCGTACCCGCGCAGGTTCGCGTACAGCTGCCCGTCCGGGAAGTAGTGCCGCAGCTTGTGCGCCGCGTGCACCGCCAACGCCGTCTTGCCCACGCCCGGCGGCCCGGCCAGCGTCACCACCGGCACGCCCTGGGCCGTCCGCAGCAGTGCCTCGATCAGCTGGACGGCCTGCTCGCGGCCGACGAAGTCACCGATGTCGGCGGGCAGCTGCGACGGCACCACCCGGTCCCGCCGGCCGGACGCCGCGCCCTGACCCGCGTCGAGCGACTGCGCGCCGCCGAGCACCTGCTGGTGCACCCGCCGCAGCTCGTCACCCGGGTCGATGCCCAGCTGCTCGGCCAGCAGCCCGCCGACCCGCCGGTACGCGGCGAGCGCGTCGGCCTGCCGCCCGGACCGGTACAGCGCGATCATCAGCTGCGACCACAGCCGTTCCCGCAGGGGGTGTTCGCTGGTCAGGCGGGACAGCTCGGGGATCAGCTCGGCGTGCCGGCCCAGCTCCAGGTCGACCTCGACGCGGCGCTCCTCCACGTGGAGCCGCCGTTCACCGAGCCGGGGCACCTCGTCGCGGTGCAGCACGTCCGACGGCACGTCCACCATCGCCGGACCCCGCCACAGCGCCAGCGCCGCGGTGAAGATCGCCGACGCGGACTCCAGCCGGCCCGCGGCCCGCTCCCGCTCGCCCTCCTCGACCAGCTGCTCGAACCGCATCACGTCGATCGTGCGCTCGTCCACGTCGATCAGGTAGCCGTCGGGCACGGTCCGGATCGACACGCCCGGCCCGAGCACCTGCCGAAGTCTCATCACGTAGGTCTGCAGCGTGCCGCGCGTCCGAGCGGGCGGCTCGGCGCCCCAGATGTGCTCCGCCAGCTCGTCGACCGACACGCCGGCGCCGGCGCGCATGAGCAAGGACACGAGCAGCGACCGCTGCCGGCCCGCTCGCACCATGATCTGTTCACCGTTGACAAGCACTTGCAGCGGGCCGAGGACGCGGAACTCGACCACAGGGCTCACCGGCGACCTCCCGTCCGCGCACGTGCAGTTTCTGTTGTCCGTTGTACAGCGTAGGAGCGCGTTTGCCCGATCGGCGGTGGTCACGTTGGGTCAGCGAAGGTGAGCCGGACGTATGAGAATGCTCATTCACGTGGCCGGATCGTGACCTGTGTTACGTCGGAAGGGTTGTGGTGACCGGTTAGGGTCCGTGACCACACCGTGAGATCCCGGATTTCCCTAGGGGTGTTTGATGGTTCATTCCCGAACGGCCCGGCGCCGTTGGACGGCCGCGATCGGCCTGACCGGCGTCGCTGCGCTCGCACTGTCCGCCTGCGCTGAATCCGCGCGGACGGACGACCCGGGGGCCGGCCAGGTCGGTGGCACGCTCACCTTCGGTGCGGCTGGTGCTCCCAAGCTGTTCGACCCGTTCTACGCCACGGACGGCGAGACCTTCCGCGTCTCCCGCCAGATGTACGAGGGTCTGGTCGGCTTCAAGCCCGGAACCGCCGAGGTGGAGCCCGCCCTGGCGACGAAGTGGGACTCCTCCGAAGACGGCAAGACGTGGACGTTCACACTCAAGGAGAATGTGAAATTCCACGACGACTCGGACTTCAACGCCGAAGCGGTGTGCTTCAACTTCAACCGCTGGTACAACCAGAAGGGCGCCGGCCAGTCCGACGCCGTTTCGCAGTACTGGCTGGACAACTTCGGCGGCTTCGCGGACACCCCCGACAAGCCGTCGCTCTACAAGTCGTGCACGGCCAAGGACACCAAGACCGCGGTCGTCGAGCTGAACGAGGCGACGTCGCAGTTCCCGTCCGTCCTCGGCTTCACGTCGTTCTCCATCTCCAGCCCGGACGCGCTGAAGAAGTACGACGCGGACAACGTGGTCGCCGCCGGTGACAGCTTCACCTACCCGGCTTACGCCAACGAGCACCCGACCGGTACCGGACCGTTCAAGTTCGGCAAGTTCGACAAGGCGAACAACGTCGTCGAGCTGGTCCGCAACGACGCCTACCACGGCACCAAGGCGAAGCTCGACAAGATCGTCTTCCGGATCATCCCGGACGAGACGGCGCGCAAGCAGGCGCTGGAGGCCGGCGACATCGACGGCTACGACCTGCCGAACGCGGCCGACTGGCCCGGCCTGAAGGAGAAGGGCTTCAACGTCGCGGTCCGCCCGGCGTTCAACGTCCTCTACCTGGGCATCAACCAGAAGAACAACCCGAAGCTCCAGGACCTCCGGGTCCGGCAGGCGCTGATGCACGCGATCAACCGCGAGCAGCTGGTCAAGTCGCAGCTGCCCGAGGGCGCGTCCGTGGCGACCCAGTTCATGCCGAGCACGGTCGACGGCTTCAACAAGGACGTCAAGGCGGTCGGCTACGACCCCGAGAAGGCCAAGGCGCTGCTCGCCGAGGCCGGCGCGTCCGACCTGACGCTGAAGTTCTTCTGGCCGACCGAGGTCACCCGGCCGTACATGCCGAGCCCGAAGGACATCCAGGCCGCCATCGCCGGTGACCTGGAGAAGGCCGGCATCAAGCTGGAGATCTCCAGCAAGCCGTGGAACGGCGGCTACCTGACCGACGTCGACCAGGGCATCCCGGACCTGTTCATGCTGGGCTGGACCGGCGACAACGGCACCGCGCACAACTGGATCGGCACGTTCTTCGGCCGCGCCGACAACCGGTTCAACACCGGCGCGTCGCCGTGGGGCGCGACCCTGGCCGCCGAGCTGGGCAAGGCGAGCGCCGAGCCCGACGAGGACAAGCGCCGCGGCATGTACGAAGAGCTGAACAAGAAGATCATGGAGGAGTACCTGCCCGCGGTCCCGGTGTCGCACTCGCCGCCGGCGCTGGTGCTCAAGTCGGAGATCAAGGGTGTCGTGCCCAGCCCGCTGACCGACGAGAGGTTCGGTTCGGCCAGCAAGGGCTGAGCTGCACAACTCCGATAGAGACCACGGGGTAGCTCAATGCTCCGCTACACGATCCGACGGCTCATCCAGCTGGTCGGCGTGGTGCTGGTGCTGTCCCTGCTGCTCTTCGCGTGGCTCCGCGCTCTCCCGGGAGGACCGGTTTCGGCCCTCCTGGGGGAGCGCTCCACGCCCGAGTCGCGGGAAGCCCTCACCAAACAGCTCGGCTTGGACCAGCCGATCTTCGTCCAGTACTTCAAGTTCCTCGGGCGCGCCCTGTCGGGCGACTTCGGCGTGTCGACGGGCGTGCAGCCCGGTGACGCGGCCCTCGACATCTTCCTCCAGCGCTTCCCGGCGACCCTCGAACTGAGCTTCCTGGCGATCGTCATCGCCATCGCCGTCGGCATCCCGCTGGGGTACATGGCCGCCAAGCGCCGCGGCGGCTGGTTCGACAACATCAGCGTCGGCGGCTCGCTGCTCGGCGTGGCCGTGCCGGTGTTCTTCCTGGCCTACGTCCTCAAGGACGTGCTGTCGTCCGCCCTCGGCCTGCCGACGGAAGGCCGCCAGGACGCGATCGACGCGACCCGGGTCACCGGGTTCTTCGTCCTCGACGGTGTGATCACCCAGGAGTGGGACGCGGCGCTGAACGCGCTGGAGCACCTGATCCTGCCCGCGATCGCGCTGGCCACCATCCCGTTCGCGGTGGTCTTCCGGATCACCCGGGCGGCCGTGCTCGACGTGCTCGACGAGGACTTCGTCCGCACCGCCGAGTCCAAGGGCCTGACCGCGCCGACCATCCGCCGCAGGCACGTGCTGCGCAACGCGATGCTGCCGGTCGTCACGACCATCGGCCTCCAGACCGGCGCGCTGCTGGCGGGCGCGGTGCTCACCGAGAAAGTGTTCTCGTTCGCGGGGGTCGGCCAGGCGCTGGCCATCGGGTTCGAGAGACGCGACTACCCGGTGCTGCTGCTGCTGATCATCATGGCCACGATCGTGTACGTGGTGGTCAACCTGCTGGTGGACCTCTCGTACGCGCTCATCGACCCGCGGATCAGGACGAGGTAGGCCGCGATGGTCACTCCGACTCGCAAGAAGGACCGGATCGACAAGCTGGCCGAGGCCGGCTCCGACGCGGGCGTGAGCCTCGCCGCGAGCGCGTGGCGGACGCTGCGCCGCAGCCCGGTGTTCCTCACCGGCGCCGTCATCATCGGCCTGTTCGTGCTGGTGTCGCTGCTGTCACCGTGGCTGGCGCCGCACGACCCGTCCGACCCGATGCTGATCGACCAGGTCATCAAGGCGCGCAACCAGATCCCGGCGGTGCAGGACGGCCACCCGCTCGGTGGCGACCTGCAGGGCCGCGACTTCTTCTCCCGGCTGCTCATCGGCTCGCAGCAGACGCTGATCGTCGGCGTGCTGGCGACGCTGATCGGGCTGGCCGGCGGGTTGACGCTCGGCACGCTCGCGGGCGCGCTCGGCGGCTGGGTCGACTCGGTGGTCATGCGCCTCGTCGACGTCATGCTGTCGCTGCCCAGCCTGCTGCTGGCGTTCAGCATCAGCGCGATGTTCGCCCGGCCCAACCAGTACACCGTGATCGTCGCGGTGGCGGTGGTGCAGATCCCGGTGTTCGCGCGGCTGCTGCGCGGCTCGATGCTGGCGCAGCGGTCCAGCGACCACGTGCTGGCCGCGACCGCGCTGGGCGTGAAGCCGGGCGCCATCGTGTTCCGGCACATGCTGCCCAACTCGCTCGGCCCGGTGATCGTGCAGTCCACGCTGGTGCTGGCCACGGCCATCATCGACGCGGCGGCGCTGTCGTTCCTCGGCCTGGGCAACCCCGACGACCGGATCCCGGAGTGGGGGCAGATGCTCGGCGACGTGCAGAACGTCTTCGACACGCACCCGCAGCTGGCCTTCTGGCCGGCGGGCTGCATCATCGTCGTCGCCCTCGGCTTCACGCTGATGGGTGAGACGCTGCGCGAAGCCCTCGACCCCAAGAGCAGGCGGTGAGTCGTGCCACTCCTCGAAGTACGTGACCTCACCGTGGTTTTCGAGCGCAAGGGGGAGAAGCCCTTCACCGCCGTCGACCACGTGAGCTTCGACGTGGAGCCGGGCCAGACCGTCGGCCTGGTCGGCGAGTCCGGGTGCGGCAAGTCCGTGACGTCGTTGGCGATCATGGGGTTGCTGCCCCGGCGCGGCGCCCGCGTGTCCGGTTCGGTGCAGTACGAAGGCGTGAACCTGCTGTCGCTCTCGGACCGCGAGATGCGCGACCGGCGCGGCCGTGACCTGGGCATGGTGTTCCAGGACCCGCTGTCCTCGCTGAACCCGGTCATCCCGATCGGGGTGCAGGTCACCGAGGTGCTGGAGCGGCACCAGGGCATGCCGCGCAAGAAGGCGATGCTGGAGGCGGCCGAGCTGCTGGACAAGGTCGGCATCCCCGACCCGACCCGGCGGCTCACCGAGTACCCGCACCAGCTGTCCGGCGGCATGCGGCAGCGCGCGCTGATCGCGATCGCGTTGGCGTGCCGGCCCCGGCTGCTGATCGCGGACGAGCCGACGACGGCGCTGGACGTGACGATCCAGGCGCAGATCCTGGCGTTGCTGAAGGAACTGGTGCGCGACCTCGGCACCGCGCTGGTCATGATCACGCACGACCTGGGCGTGGTCGCCGGCCTGTGCGACGAGGTGAACGTGCTCTACGGCGGGCGCGTGGTGGAGAAGGCGCACCGGCACGACCTGTTCGCCGCGCCGCGCCACCCGTACACGCACGGCCTGCTGGCGTCGATCCCGCGGCTGGACGCGCCGCGCGGGGAGAAGCTGAACCCGATCCGGGGTTCGGTGGCGGACAACATCCCGTGGGCGGAGGGGTGCGCGTTCGCGCCCCGGTGCCCGAACAAGCTGGACGTGTGCGTGCAGGTGACGCCCGAGCAGGAGGACATCGGCGCCGGCCGGTTGCTGCGCTGCCACAACCCGGTGCAGCCGCCGGTGTCCGAGGAGGTGTCGGTGTGAGCACCGCGGTGAACCACGAGCCGGAGACCCCCGGGTCGGGTGCCACGAATGACACCCTGGTGTCCGTCGAGGGCATCAAGGTCCACTTCCCGATCAAGCGCGGCGTGATCCTCGACCGCACGGTCGGTCACGTCTACGCGGTGGACGGCGTCGACCTGGCGGTCCGGCGCGGCGAGACGTACGGCCTGGTCGGCGAGTCCGGCTGCGGCAAGTCCACCCTCGGGCGGGCGGTGCTGCGGCTGAGCGAGCCGACGGCCGGGCGGGTCGTGTTCGACGGCACGGACCTCTCCTCGCTCAAGGGCGAGGGGCTGCGCCGGATGCGCCGCCGGATGCAGATGGTGTTCCAGGACCCCATGTCGTCCCTGGACCCCCGGCAGTCGGTGGAGTCGATCCTGGTCGAGGGCCTGCGGGCGCACGACCTGGACAAGGGCCGCGAGGAGACCGGCAAGCGCCTGCGCTCGCTGCTGTCGGCGGTCGGGCTGCCGAACACGTCGCTGCGCAAGTACCCGCACGAGTTCTCGGGCGGTCAGCGGCAGCGCATCGGCATCGCGCGGGCGCTGGCGGTCGAGCCGGACCTGATCATCGCCGACGAGCCGGTGTCCGCGCTGGACGTGTCGGTGCAGGCGCAGGTCGTCAACCTGCTGGAGGACCTGCAGGAGGAGTTCGGCCTGACCTACCTGGTGATCGCGCACGACCTGGCTGTGGTGCGGCACATCTCCGACCGGGTCGGCGTGATGTACCTGGGCGGTCTGGTGGAGGAGGCGACGTCGGACGACCTCTACGCCGAGCCGCTGCACCCGTACACCAAGGCGTTGCTGTCCGCGATCCCCGTGCCCGACCCGCTGGTCGAGGACCGGCGGGAGCGGATCCTGCTCACCGGCGACCTGCCGTCGCCGGCGAACCCGCCCAAGGGTTGCCGCTTCCACACCCGCTGCCCGTGGAAGCAGGAGACCCGGTGCGACACCGAGCGGCCGGAGATGCGCGAGGTGCTGCCCGGTCACAAGGTCGCGTGCCACTGGGCGGAGGACATCCGCGCGAACAGGATCCAGCCGCACGCGGTCGAGGCCGTGCTGGTGGAGGAGGACGGCATCTCGCCGGACGTCCCGCTGGTCGGTCCGGCTTCCGTGACGGAGGCGATGAACCCGTGACCCCGCGGTCCGGGGGCGCTCCTCGCGGTGCGTCCCCGGACCGGGCGGTCAGATCCCGACCACCTGCGGGTACAGGGTGCCGAGGTCGGCCGAGAGGGCGGCTTTGAGGTCGACCACGACCTGGTCCGCCAGCACCTCGATCCGGTCCGCCTCGATGCCGTCCAGGGCGGCGCGGACCACGTCGGCGGGGTCGTTCTTCGGCAGGTCGACGCCCGCCGTCATGTCGGTGTCCGTCGGACCCATGAGCAGGCCGGTGACGAGCGTGCCCTGGGCCGCGAGTTCCACCCGGATGCCGTTGGTCAGGCTCCACTGCGCCGCTTTGGCCGCGCAGTAGGCGGTGGCGCCGTCGTAGGCCACCCACGACAGCGACGAC
Organism: Saccharothrix sp. NRRL B-16314; assembly: GCF_000716595.1. Classification (GTDB taxonomy): domain Bacteria; phylum Actinomycetota; class Actinomycetes; order Mycobacteriales; family Pseudonocardiaceae; genus Actinosynnema. The sequence continues at coordinate 86,209 of NZ_JNXC01000026.1, read as the reverse complement.
AGCACGTTCAGGATCGCCCCTCCGCCGTTCGCGGCGAGCACGGGCGCGAACGCGCGGATCACGTCGAGCGTGCCGTAGAAGTGGGTGTCCATCTCGAGCCTGATCGCGGCCGGGTCGCCGGTGACGAGGTTCTGGCCGGTGATCACGCCCGCGTTGTTGACCAGCAGGGTGACGTCCGCGGCGGCGGTGGCGGCGGCCGAGACGGTGGCCGGGTCGGTGACGTCCAGCCGCAGCACCTCGACGCCCGGCAGGTCGACCAGGTCGGGGTTGCGCGCGGTCGCGTAGACCTTCGCCGCGCCCCGGTCCAGCAGCTGCCGCGCGAAGTGCCTGCCGATACCCCGGTTGGCCCCGGTGACCAGCGCGACCGAGTTGGCGATCTTCATGTGTGTTTCCCCCAGGACGGTGTCGGTGATCTCCAACCTAGCCGGCCCGGGGTCGGGTGACGTGGCCGTCCGCGCCGGGGGTGCCTCCCCCTTCGTCGAGACACCCCCGACGCGGTGATCGGGTTACGCGGACCAGGCGGGCGAGCGGCCGAGCAGGCCGACCAGCCGGTCCGTGATCGGCGCGTCCTCCGGCACGTCGACCGGCAGCGCGAACGCGGCTCCCGGCCCTCGGACGTCCGGGGTCGTCGGATAGTGCCGCGCCATCCGGTAGGCGGCCGTGGCGAGCTCCTCGTCGAGCGTGCTGTCGACGCCGAGCGCGCGGCAGAGGTCCCAGACGTGCACGAGCGTGTCCACGAAGTGCCCGGCGACCAGCGTCTTGCCCTTGCGCAGGCCGTAGCCGGGGAACTCGGCCTCACGCTCCAGCGCGCCGTCGGCGCCGAACGCCTCGGTGGCCGCGTCGGCCGCCACCCGGTAGGCGATGACCAGGTCGTCGCTCGCCGGTGCCTCGACGGCCGTGCCGCGGACGCCGGCGGCGAACGCCAGCGTGCCCTCGACCTGGTGGCGCAGCAGTTCGTAGACGGTCCAGCCCGCGCACGGTGTCGGCAGGTCCAGGTGCGGCTCCTCCAGGTCGGCCACCAGCTTCAGGTTCAGGTCGAGCGCCGAGCGGTTCAGGTCCAGGAGATCCATGCGTTCATCCACCCCTCAAGTTGTACGAACGATCGTACAATTAGTTTGCAGGTGGTCAAGAGGGCGGGGGAGATAGCGTGGGTGGTGTGAAGGTTGACGGACGGGTGGAGCGCGGCGAGCAGACGCGCCGGCTGATCCTGCGGCGGGCCGCGGAGATCGCGTCGGTCGAGGGCCTGGAAGGTCTGTCGATCGGGCGGCTGGCCACCGAGCTGGAGGTCAGCAAGAGCGGCGTGTTCGCGCACTTCGGGTCCAAGGAGGAGCTGCAACTGGCGACCGTGCGCGCGGCGGCGGCGATCTTCGTGGCGCAGGTCGTCGAGCCCGCGCTCGTGCTGCCGCCGGGGCTGGCGCGGCTGGAGCGGCTGCTGGACGGCTGGTTGGCGTACTCGGAGAACCGGACGTTCCCGGGCGGGTGCTTCTTCTACGCCGTGCAGGCCGAGTTCGACGCCCGGCACGGTCGGGTGCGCGACGCCATCGCCGGGTACGGGCGGCAGTGGAGCGACTACGTGCGCGAGACCGTCGCGGCCATCCCGGAGGTGGCCGACCCGGACCAGCTGGCGTTCGAGCTGATCGCGTTCCTGGAGATGGCCAACGCCCAGTCCGTGCTGCACGACGACCCGCACGCCTACTCACGTGCCCGGGTGGCCGTGCGGAACGGGCTCGCTCAGGCCGGCGCGGCGGTGTCCGCGACCCGGCGCTGAGCCGCTTTCACGGCCATCCCGATCGGCACGCTGATCAGCGTGGCGACCCCGAACGAGATCACCATGGCCACCAGCGGGTCGTTGAAGATCCGGCCGCCGAAGTACCCGAGCGTGGCCGTGTAGGCGCTCCACAGCCCGGACCCGACGAACGCCGTCGGCACGAACCGCCGCAACGGCCACCGCAACGCACCCGCCAGCACCGCGCCGACCAGACCGCCACCAGGCACGAACCGCACCGCCACCAGGATCGACTCACCGCGCGTGGCCAGCCGGGCCGCCGTCCAGTCCACCACGGCACGCGGCCCGGGACGCCGGCCGAGCCTCGTCAGCGCCCGCATCCCGGCGGTGCGCCCGACGCCGAAGTTGACCAGGTCCGACAGCGTGCAGCCGATCGTGGCCACCAGGATCACCGCGGGCAGCGGCAGGTCACCGGACGCGGCGAGCACGCCACAACCGATCAGCACGGCCTCCGTCGGCGCCAACGGCACCACGGCGACGAAGAACAGCACGACGAGCGCGGTCATGATCGGCGAAACGATACGTGGCCGCCGATCGTCTCCACCCTGTCGGTGTCTTCAGCATCCTGCCGATCGACACCCTCCGGTTTCCGCGCCGACGACGTGGTCGCCCCGCTGCCGCGAACCTGCGAGGCGACCACCGCCAGGCCCTACCGGTTGGCGCGGTTGACCGCGGAGACCAGGGCGCGCAGCGACGCGGCGACGGTGGAGCTGTCGATGCCGACGCCCCACAGGACCCGGTCGGACACGGCGCACTCCAGGTACGCCGCCGCGCGGGCGTCGTCACCGGACGACATGGCGTGCTCGAAGTAGTCCAGCACGCGCACGTCGTACCCGACGGTCGCCAGGGCGTCCACGAAAGCCGCGATGGGACCGTTGCCGCCGCCGGTGATCTCCTGCGTCTCCCCGTCGACCACGACCACGGCCTTGATCTTCTCGTGGCCGCTGCCGTCGCCGGAGACCTTGTGGCGCAGCAGCTTCAGCGGCACGGTGCCGTCCAGGTACTCCTGGGAGAACGAGTCCCACATGTCCTTGGGGCCGATCTCGCCGCCCTGCGTGTCCGTGACCTCCTGGATGACCCGGGAGAACTCGACCTGCAACCGGCGCGGCAGGTCCAGGTGGTGCTCGGTCTTCATCAGGTACGCCACGCCGCCCTTGCCGGACTGCGAGTTCACCCGGATCACGGCCTCGTAGTTGCGGCCGACGTCCTTCGGGTCGATCGGCAGGTACGGGACCTCCCACGGGAACTCGTCCACGTGCTGCCCGGCGGCCTTCGCGGCGTCCTCCAGGGCCTCGAAGCCCTTCTTGATCGCGTCCTGGTGCGAGCCGGAGAACGCGGTGAACACCAGGTCGCCGCCGTACGGGTGGCGCTCGGCCACCGGCAGCTGGTTGCAGTACTCGACCGTCCGGCGGACCTCGTCGATGTCCGAGAAGTCGATCTGCGGGTCGACGCCCTGGCTGAACATGTTCATGCCCAGCGTCACCAGGCACACGTTGCCGGTGCGCTCGCCGTTGCCGAACAGGCACCCCTCGATCCGGTCCGCGCCGGCCAGGTAGCCCAGCTCGGCCGCCGCCACGCCGGTGCCGCGGTCGTTGTGCGGGTGCAGCGACAGGATGATCGACTCACGCCGCGCCAGGTTGCGCGACATCCACTCGATCGAGTCCGCGTAGACGTTCGGCGTGGCCATCTCGACCGTCGCCGGCAGGTTGATGATCAGCGGCTTGTCGGGCGTGGGCCGGATGATCGCCGACACCGCGTCGCAGACCTCCAACGCGTACGACAGCTCGGTCCCGGTGTACGACTCGGGCGAGTACTCGTACCGGAACTCGGTCTCCGGGTAGTCCCGCTCCTGCTCCAGCGCGAACGCGGCGGCGTCCGTGGCGATCTTCTTGATGCCCTCGCGGTCGGCCTTGAACACGACGCGGCGCTGGAGGATCGACGTCGAGTTGTAGAAGTGCACGATCGCCTTGCCCGCGCCGCGCAGCGACTCGAACGTCCGGCTGATCAGCTCGGGCCGGCACTGGGTCAGCACCTGGATCGTGACGTCCGGCGGGATCGCGCCGTCCTCGATGATCTCGCGGACGAAGTCGAAGTCGGTCTGCGACGCGGCCGGGAACCCGACCTCGATCTCCTTGTAGCCCATCCGCACGAGCAGGTCGAACATCTTGCGCTTGCGCGCGGGCGACATGGGGTCGATCAGGGCCTGGTTGCCGTCACGCAGGTCGACGGCGCACCACAGCGGCGCCTTGGTGATCCGCTTGGCGGGCCACGTGCGGTCCGGTACGTCGACGGTTTCCACCTGCTCGTGGAACGGCCGGTAGCGGTGGACCGGCATGGACGTGCCGCGCTGCGGGTTCCACGAGGGCTGGTCGGGGACGGGACGGGCCGGGGGCCGGATGCGGCTCGTGCCGGAGGCGTACGCGTCGGGGCTCGTGCTCATGATCGGGGTGCTCCTGCTGCCGGGGTTGTCAGACGACCGGCGGCAACGCTCGATCCCGCGACGGGGGGCCGGTCTGATCAGACCCCGTCACGGCGGCGAAGCAGGAGCGCACGTGCCATGCGGCACAGGTTAACCGGTTTTCGGGACGAGGTGGAACAGCGCGCCCAGATGGTGGAACTTCACCCGGTCGAGTTTCACTCGATCGTGGGGCGGGCACCTTCTTGACATGTCCAGATGGCGAACTTCGACGGCCAGCGGTAGCTACACCGCTGCCCGAGTGATCCGCGGTGTGGGTGCCGTGTTCGCGCTCATCGAGGTGCTCTACATCCTCATGATCCTCTTCGGGGCGAATCCGGCCAACGCGTTCTTCCTGTTCATCCAGCAACTCGCAGTGCCGCTGGCGTTGTTCTTCCCCGGCCTCTTCCAGCTGGGCAACGCGAACCTCGACCTGATCGTCAACTACGGCCTGGCCGCCGTCTTCTGGTTGGTCGTCACGGGCCTCCTGGCCCGCGCCGTAGCCCGCTGACCCCCGCGAGTCCTACGTTCAGAACGCGTGAGTCCTACCTTCCGACCCCGTGAGTCCTACGTTCGGAACCCCTGAGTTCAACGCTCAGAACAGCGGCTGCGCTCCTGAGCGTTGAATTCGGGGGTTCCGAACGTAGGACACGGGTGACGCGAAGGTACGACTCACGGGTTCTGGGGGTTGGACTCACGGGGTGGGTAGGCGGGGTGGCCCCAGTGGCCTGCGAAGACGGTGTCGGCGAGCGGTTTGCGCACTCGTGGCCGATGCTCCCGCGCCCGCAGGTCCTCGGGCAGGTCGGCGTCGTCGCCGAGCACGCCGACCGCGATCACGACCACCGGCCGCACGTGGTCCGGCACGCCGAACGCCGCGCGCACCGCGTCCGGCGAGAACCCGCCGATCTGGTGCGTGACCAGGCCGAGCTCCACCGCCTGCAGCACCAGGTTCTGCACGGCCAGCCCCAGCCCGAACTCGGTGTTCGGCATCGGCCCCCGCTCGTCGGACTCGGCCACCGCGCCCACCAGCAGCACCGACGCCCGCCCCGCCCACGTCTGGTTACCGGGCCGCAGCGCCGCGAAGATTCCCTCGAACGTGTCATCCCCGCGGTAGCCGATCAGGAACCGGGCGGGCTGCGTGTTGCCGTGCGACGCCGCCCACCGGGCCGCCTCCAGCAGCACGCGCATGGTCGACGACGACACCTCCGCGGCGCCGTCGAACGCCCGCGGGCTCCAGCGCTTCGCGATCAACGGGTTGACGTCCATCAGATCGCGAACTGCCAAGCCGTGATGGCGTACGCGCCGAACCACGCGCTGAACACCGACACCCCCACCAGCACCGCCGCCACCGTGCTCGTCCGCCGCCGCGCCAGCGCCGCCGCCACCGGCACGAGCAGCGTGAACGCGGGCAGCAGCAGCCGCGCCTTCGAGTTCATCAGCCCGTTCGACCCGAGGTCCATCGCCAGCACCCCCACGCCGTAGACGATCAGCGGCCACTCCAGCCCGCGCCGGAAGCTCAGCACCACCAGGGCCAGCGCCACCACCAGCAGCCACACCGTGGCCAGTTCCAGCACCGACCGGGGCTCACCCAGGATGAGCAGCGCGAACTTCCACGTCGCCGCACCGCCGTCGAACCGCGAGTCCCACCCGTTCTGCTGCACGGCGAACCAGCCGTCCCACCGGCCGGTGCGCAGCGCGACGTACCCGAGGTACCCGACGAGCCCGAGCGGCGCGAGTAGCCCGCCGACCCACGGCCGCCAGTCGTCCCGCCGCTGCCAGATCGCCACGGCCGCCGCCGCGCACACCGCCACGATCAGCGCCGCCGCCGTGGGCCGCACCAGCCCCGCCGCCGCGCAGCACGCACCGGCCGACACCCAGCGCCGCTCCACCACACCCACGAGCGACCACACGGCGAGTGCGCAGAACGTCGCCTCGGAGTACGTCATCGACAGCACCACGGCCATCGGCGACGCCGCGAACAGCACGACCAGCACCCACCCGGCCCGCCGCGACCCGCCCAGCACCCGCGAACCGAGCCGGGCCAGCCCGTAGGCGCAGAACACGCCGCTGACCAGGCTCACCGTGAACGCCGCGCCGATCGTCGGCACGCCCGGCAGCCCGTCCACCCACCGCACCAGCGTCGGGTAGCCGGGGAAGAACGCGAGCGGCGTCTCGGGCGAACGCCGGCCGAACGCGTCCACCAGCCCGTCCGGGACGGACGCGTAGCCGCCCTCGGCGATGCCCAGGAACCACTGCCCGTCCCACGACGTGAGCACCGCGGTGACGTCCTTGTCCCACCGGGCCGCCATCAGCTGGAGCACGAGCAGCCCGAGCTCCCGCACGACCAGGTAGAGGACGGCGGGCGCGAGCGCGATCGTCACCCGGTGTCCGGCGAAGCGCGCGATCCGGCCACGCGCGTCCGGCGAGTCCTCGGGGTGCACTCGAAGGGCCTCCAGGGTGGGCACGGGGTTGAGAGTAGTGGGGGTCACGGTGACCGCTGTCCACTCCTTGGGCCAGGTACCCTGCCGTTCAGCTGGGGTCGAAGCACCTGGGAGGAGTGGGTCTGTGGCGCTCGTCGTCCAGAAGTACGGCGGTTCCTCGGTCGGGAGCGCCGAGCGGATCAAACGGGTGGCCGAGCGCATCGTCGCGACCCGGAAAGCGGGCAACGACGTCGTCGTCGCGGTCTCCGCGATGGGCGACACGACCGACGAGCTGCTCGACCTGGCGCGCCAGGTGTCCCCGGTGCCGCCCGCCCGCGAGATGGACATGCTGCTCACGTCCGGTGAGCGCATCTCCATGTCGCTGCTGGCGATGGCGATCAGCTCGCTGGGCGCCGAGGCGCGCTCGTACACCGGCTCGCAGGCCGGCGTGATCACCACGTCCGTGCACGGCAAGGCGCGCATCATCGACGTGACGCCCAGCCGCATCCAGGACGCGCTGTCCGAGGGCGCCATCGCGATCGTCGCGGGGTTCCAGGGCGTCAGCCAGGACAGCAAGGAGATCACCACGCTCGGTCGCGGCGGCACCGACACCACCGCGGTGGCGTTGGCGGCGGCGCTGAAGGCCGACGTCTGCGAGATCTACACCGACGTGGACGGCGTGTTCAGCGCCGACCCGCGCATCGTGCCGAACGCCAAGCGGCTGGCGACCATCACCTACGAGGAGATGCTCGAAATGGCGGCGTGTGGGGCCAAGGTGCTCATGCTGCGCTGCGTCGAGTACGCCCGCCGGTACGGCGTTCCGGTGCACGTCCGATCTTCGTTCAGCAACAAGCCCGGGACCATCGTGTCCGGGTCAGTGGAGGACCTTACCGTGGAACAGGCGATGATCACCGGCGTCGCGCACGACCGGTCCGAGGCGAAGGTGACCGTGACCGCGGTGCCCGACCTGCCCGGCATGGCGGCGCGCATCTTCCGCGTGGTGGCCGAGGCGGAACTCGACATCGACATGGTCGTGCAGAACGTCTCGCAGGCCGTGTCCGGCCGCACCGACGTGACGTTCACCCTGCCGAAGGACGACGGGCCGCGCGCCGTGGCGGCGTTGGAGAAGGCGCGCGGTGAGATCGGCTTCGACCAGGTGCTCTACGACGACCACGTGGGCAAGGTGTCGCTGGTCGGCGCGGGCATGCGCTCGCACCCCGGTGTGACCGCGCAGTTCTGCGAGGCGCTCGCGTCGGCGGGCGTCAACATCGAGATCATCTCCACCTCGGAGATCCGGATCTCCGTCATCTGCCGCGACACGCAGCTGGACGACGCCGTGCGGGCCCTGCACGACGCGTTCGAGCTCGGCGGCGACGAAGAGGCTGTCGTGTACGCGGGGAGTGGGCGATGAGTCCGGTTCTGGCTCTTGTGGGAGCTACCGGTGCCGTGGGCACCGTCATGATCGACATCATGAACGGCCGGGAATCCGTGCCGTGGGGCGAGATCCGGCTGATCGCGTCGGCGCGCTCGGCGGGCAAGAAGATCACCGTGCGCGGCGAAGAGCTGACCGTGATCGCCCTGTCGCCCGAGGCGTTCGACGGCGTGGACGTCGCGATGTTCGACGTGCCGGACGAGGTGTCGGCCGAGTGGGCGCCGATCGCCGCCGCGCGCGGTGCGGTGGCCGTGGACAACTCGGGCGCGTTCCGGATGGACCCCGAGGTGCCGCTGGTGGTGCCGGAGGTGAACGCGGACCAGATCTCCGCGCGGCCCAAGGGGATCATCGCCAACCCGAACTGCACGACGCTGTCGATGATGGCCGCGCTCGGTGCGCTGCACCGGGAGTTCGAGCTGCGCGAGCTGGTCGTGGCGTCCTACCAGGCGGCGTCCGGCGGCGGGCAGGCGGCGATCGACCGGCTGTACGCGGAGATCTCGGCGTTGGCGGGCAAAAACGTGGGCGTGCGCGCGGGCGACGTGCGGGAGGTGTTGGAGGCCGCCGGTCTGCCGGTGTCCGACTCGCCGTTCCCCGCGCCGTTGGCGCTGAACGTGGTGCCGTGGGCCGGGTCCTTGAAGGACGACGGGTGGACCAGCGAGGAGCTGAAGGTCCGCAACGAGTCCCGCAAGATCCTGGGCATCCCGGAGCTGAAGGTGTCCGCGACGTGCGTGCGCGTGCCCGTGGTGACCACGCACTCGCTGGCGGTGCACGCGACGTTCGCCCGCGAGGTGACGGTCGAGCAGGCGCACAAGCTGTTCGAGGAGCAGCCGTCGCTGGTGCTGGTTGACGACCCGGCGGCCAAGAGGTTCCCGACGCCGGCGGACGTCGTCGGCGGCGACCCGACCTACGTCGGCCGGGTGCGCCAGGCGCTGGACTTCCCGAACACGCTCGACTTCTTCGTGTGCGGTGACAACCTGCGCAAGGGCGCGGCGCTGAACACCTACGAGATCGCCGAGGAGCTGGCGACCCGCCTGTAGGTCACCGTGCCTGTAGCTTTTTCGGCATGGCGGAGGTAGTGCTCGCGATCGACCTGGGTACGACGGCGACCAAGGTCATCGCGGTGGACCGGAACGCGGGCGTGGTCGCATCGGCGGAGCACGGCTACCCGATGCGCACCACGCCTTCCGGTGAGGCGACCCACGACCCGGTCGAGGTGTGGGGTGCGGCGCTCCGGGCGCTGCGCGAGGTCGCCGCTCAAGGGCTCGACGTGCGGGCGTTGTCGCTGACCGGCGCCATGCACACGCTGGTGGGGCTGGACTCCTCGGGCACGCCGGTCACGCGTTCGCTGTCGTGGGCGGACAACCGCGCGCTGGAGCAGACGGCGCGGCTGCGCGGCACCGCCGAGGGCATCGCGCTGCACCGCGCCACCGGCACCCCGATCCACACCATGTCGCCGTTGGTGAAGCTGGCGTGGTTCCACGACCGGGGTTTCTCCGCTGCGCGGTGGTGCGGGCTGAAGGACTACGCGGCCTGGAAGCTGACCGGGGAGCTGGTGACGGAGCACTCGTCGGCGTCCGCGACCGGGCTGATGGACCTCGAATCGCTGGACTGGCACCCGGACGCGCTGGCGTTCGCGGGTGTGCGCGCCGAGCAGCTGCCGTCGCTGCGCGCGCCGGTGGACTCGTTGCCGTTGACCCTGGACGTCCCCGGGCTGCCCGCCGGCCTCCCGGTCGTGCTCGGCGGCGGTGACGGGCCGATGGCGAACCTCGGCGTCGGCGCGGTCGTGCCGGGGGTCGCGGCGGTGTCGTTGGGCACGAGCGGCGCGCTGCGGGTGGTGCGCTCGGAGCCCGCCGTGGACGAGCGGGGACGGGTGTTCTGCTACGGCGTCGCCGAAGGGCTGTGGGTGATCGGCGGGGCCGTCAGCAACGGTGGCGTGGTCGCGCAGTGGGCCGCCGAGACGTTCGGCGCGGACCTGGTCGAGCTGCTGGCGGAGGCCGCCGCGGTGCCCGTCGGCGCGGCCGGTGTGACCGCGCTGCCGTACCTGCTGGGTGAGCGCGCGCCGTGGTGGGACCCGGACGCGACGTCGGCGGTGATCGGGCTGCGGCGCGAGCACGGGCGGGCGGAGATCACCCGGGCGCTGGTGGAGGGCGTGGCGCAGCAGTTGGCGCTGGTGCTGGACGCGGTGCGCTCGGTGGCGGACGTGCACGCGGTGCGGGTGACCGGCGGCGCGTTCCGGAGCGACCTGTGGGCGACGGTGCTGGCGTCCGCGCTCGGCCTCGACCTGGAACTGGCCGACGACAGCGAGGGGTCGGGAGTCGGCGCGGCCCTGGTCGGCTGGCGTTCGCTCGGCGAGATCCCGTCCCTGACCGTCGCCGCCGACCTGGTGAAGCCGCTCAAGACCATCGCGCCCGACCCGGACGCGGTCCGCCACTACGCCCGCGCCCGCCCCGCCGTCGACCGCCTCTACCAGGCCCTACGCGACTTCGACTGACGTGGCGGCGCGGCGGCCGAGCAGCGCCGTGCCGGTCGCGATCAGCACCGCGCCGACGCCCGCCACCGCGAAGCCCCACGCCGGTGACGAGTGGTCGATCACGAACCCGGCCGCCGGCGCGCCCGCCGCCACGCCCAGCGTGAACGCCGACCCCTGAAGGCCCATCGCCACACCGCGAGCCGACGCGGGAGCGTACTTCGTGATCGCCTCGCCGGTCGCCGTGATCGTCGGCGCGCACAGGAAGTTCGTCGGCACCAACGCCAGCGCCAGCCACCACGGCGACCACGCGAACAGGCCGATCGGGATGGCCAGCACGCCCATGACGCCCATCAGCGCCCACAGCGGCGGCACCCGGTTCAGGCCGCCGTAGAGGAACCCGCCGACCAGCGACGCCACGCACATCACCACGACCAACGCTCCGGTCCACGACGTGAGGCCGAGTTCGCGCATCGCCGCGACCACCGACACCTCGACGCCCGACAGCACGAACGTCGCACCGCCCGCGCTGATCAGCACGCCGAGGAGCCGACCGTCCAGCCACTCCCGGCGCGCCACCGGCACCCGGCTCGCGCCCGCGCTGCGGACCGGCGGGTCCACCGCCCACAGGACCGCGCCGATCACCACCATCGACACGCCGATCGTCCACATCGCGGTCCGGCTCGACGCCTGCGTGGTCAGCGCGACGCCGAGCGCGGGACCGGCCATGAAGGCGACCTCCACGGCCATCGAGTCCATCGCCAACGCGGTGCGCCTGCGGTCGTCCGGCACGAGCGCGGTCAGGATCTGCCGGCCCAGCGACATCACCGGCATCATCGTGATACCGGCGAGGAAGGCGGTGACCAGCAGGAACTCGTACGACAGCAGGGGCGCGACGAACCAGAACAGGCCCTCGGTGGCCATCGACACCGTCAGCATCGCCCGCAGGCCGCGCCGGTCGACCAGGTGGCCCATGAGCGGCGATCCGACCGCGATCCCGACCGTGCTGACCGCCCCGACCAGGCCCGACGCGCCGTAACCTCGTTCCAGGGCGAGGAGGACGTGCATGGTGACCGTCATGCCCGCGGCGGTCGGCGGCACCCGTGCCAGCAGCATCAGCAGCATGAATCCCGGCACTCGGGGTGTGCGGAGGACGGCGAGGTAGGGAGCGACGTTCACCCGCCCATCTTCACCGGCTCGGGCAACAGGTTTAACCGATCGTTTTCTTGACCCGTTCCAGAAAGCATGATGGAGTGGTGTGACCATGACCCCAGGACCGCGCGAGCTGCTCAAGGACGTCGGGCTGCGCGTCACCGCGCCCCGGATCGCGGTGCTCGACTGGCTCGCCGAACACCCCCACGCCACCGCCGACTCGGTTGCCGAGGGCGTGCGGGCCAGGTTGGGGTCCGTGTCGACGCAGGCCGTCTACGACGTGCTGAACGCGTGCGCGCGGACCGGGTTGTTGCGCCGGATCGAACCCGCCGGGCACCCGGCGCGGTACGAGACGCGGACCGGCGACAACCACCACCACCTCGTGTGCCGGGTCTGCGGGCGGACCGAGGACGTCGACTGCGTCCACGGCGCCGCGCCCTGCCTGGAACCGTCGGCCGCGGCCGGCTTCGCGGTGGACGAGGCCGAGGTCCTGTTCTGGGGTCGTTGCCCTGACTGCCGAGGAACACCGAAGGAGCAACCAGCGTGACCGAAGCACGTCACACCACCAACAACGCAGGCATCCCGGTCGCGAGCGACGACCACTCGCTGACCCTCGGCGCCAACGGCCCGATCCTGCTCCAGGACCACTACCTGATCGAGAAGAACGCCCAGTTCAACCGGGAGCGGGTCCCCGAGCGGGTCGTGCACGCCAAGGGTGGCGGTGCGTTCGGCTACTTCGAGACGACCGAGGACATCAGCGGGTTCACCAAGGCGGCGCTGTTCCAGCCCGGCGTGAAGACGGAGACGCTGCTGCGCTTCTCCACCGTCGCCGGCGAGCTGGGTTCGCCCGACACGTGGCGCGACCCGCGCGGTTTCGCGCTGAAGTTCTACACGACGCAGGGGAACTACGACCTCGTCGGCAACAACACGCCGGTGTTCTTCCTGCGCGACCCGATCAAGTTCCCCGACTTCATCCGCTCCCAGAAGCGCCGCGCCGACACCGGCCGTCGCGACCACGACATGCAGTGGGACTTCTGGACCCTCCAGCCGCAGACCGCGCACCAGGTCACGTGGCTGATGGGCGACCGGGGCATCCCCCGGACGTGGCGGCACCAGAACGGCTACGGCTCGCACACCTACCTGTGGGAGAACGCGGCGGGCGAGCGCTTCTGGGTGAAGTACCACTTCAAGACCGACCAGGGCATCGAGTGCCTGACGTCGGAAGAGGCCGCCCGCGTCGCCGGTGAGGACGCCGACGCGCACCGCGCCGACCTGTGGCACGCGATCGAGCGCGGCGAGTTCCCGTCGTGGACGCTGCACGTGCAGGTCATGCCGTACGAGGACGCCGCGACGTACCGCTTCAACCCGTTCGACCTGACCAAGGTGTGGCCGCACGCCGACTACCCGCTGATCAAGGTCGGCAAGCTGGTGCTGGACCGGAACCCGGCGGACTACTTCGCCGAGATCGAGCAGGCCGCGTTCGAGCCGACGAACCTGGTGCCCGGCATCGGCACGTCGCCGGACAAGATGCTGATCGGCCGGATCTTCTCGTACCCGGACGCGCACCGGTACCGCATCGGCACGAACTACAACGAGCTCCCGGTGAACCGGCCGAAGTCGCCGGTGAACTCGTACTCGAAGGACGGCGCGATGCGCTTCGGCAACGCCGCCGACCCGGTGTACGCGCCGAACTCGTACGGCGGCCCGCACGCGGCCGGTGCGTCGGCGGGCGAGGTCGCGTCGGCGTACGGCGTCGAGGACGCGGTCACGCGGTCGGCGTACAAGCTGCACGCCGAGGACGACGACTTCGGCCAGGCGGGCACCCTGATCCGCGAGGTCTTCGACGACGCGCAGCGCGAGCGCCTCGTGCGGACCGTGATCGGGCACGCGTCGAACGGCGTGTCCGAGCCCGTGCTGGAGCGCGTCTTCGAGTACTGGCGCAACATCGACAAGGAGACCGGCGACAGGATCGCCGCCGCCTTCGGCAGGTGATCGAGCTGTGACAGGGCCGCCCGTCTGCTCGGGCGGCCCTGTCCTCCGCTACCCGCGCAACGCCACCGGCAGCGCCGTCAGCCGCTGTCCCTGGATGCCGCCGATCCCGCTCTGCCGCAGCTCGTCGAACGGGACGGTCAGGCGGGCGTTCGGGAAGTCGGACCGCAGCACCGCCACCGCCGCCCGCAGTTCGAGCCGGGCGAGTCGGGCGCCGACGCAGAAGTGCGGCCCGGCGCCGAAGCTCAGGTCCGGCCCGCCCGGCGCGGCGCTGCCGTGGACGTTGATGCCCTGGATGTCCACGAGCACGGGTGCGCGCGCCGGCAGCCGCACACCGCCCACCTCGACCTCGGTGGTGGTGTAGCGCCACAGCGTGAACGGGGCGGGCGGGTGGCGGCGCAGGGTGTCGCGGACCAGTTCGTCGACCGGGGTCGTCCGGTCCACGAGGGCGCGGGCGAGCAGGAACCCGAGGGACGCGTCGGTGGTGAGCTGACCGGCGAAGATCAACGCGAACAGGTGGTAGTTCAGCTCGTCCGGTGTCGTCTCCGGCGGCACGCGCGCACCCAGCTCGGCGGCGATCCCCTGCCTGCCGTCCTCCAGCCCGGCCGCGGCCAAGCCCATGAGGGCGGAGATCGCGGCGCCCTGCCGTGCGGGGTCGGCGCCGAGCATGAGTCGGCAGGCGTCGGTCGCCCGGTCCACGTGGTCGAGCGGGACGCCGAGGAGGTCGAGCAGCACGGTGATCGGGTAGCGGGTGGTGAAGTCCGCGACCAGGTCGACCTCCTCCGCCGCGTCGGCCCGGCCGAGCAGTTCGCGGGCGGTGGCGTGGATCCGCTCGGACTGGTCACGGATGCGCTTGCCGGTGAGCAGCGGGGTGTGGGCGCGGCGCAGGAGGGTGTGCTCCGGTCCGTCGAGCGTGGTCAGCGAGGGCTGCTCGGCCGCCGTCCGTTCGAGCCCGGCGGTGCGCCGGTCCCAGGTCGGCGGCGCCAGCGCCGGGTCCTTGGCGAGGCGGGGGTCGGTGAGGACCTGACGGGCGAGGGCGTCGTCCGTGACGATCCACACCCGCCCGCCCGCCGGTGCGTCGACCTGCACGATCGGCCCGGCCGCCCGCAACGCGGCGCGCTCGGGCGAGGGCTCGTCGATGCCGCGCTCGGTCGCGGTGAACGGGTCGACGTCAAGGTGCGGTGCTTCGGTCACGCCGGCTTCCCCCAGTTTGCTTCACCCGAAAGTTCCTTCACCATGAAGCTAGTTAGCGCGCAGGTAGGTTGTCAACGCACCGCGAAGACGATCAGCAGTGGACGACGGCAGTGAAGGGGCGGCAGTGGAGGGCGAGCCGGCGGACCGCGTGGCGGATGGCGACGTCGTCGACCGGAGCGTCCGACTGCTGGACGGACTACGCGCGTTCGGCGCGCTCTACACCGACTTCACCGGCCGCTTCGCGACGTGGCTCGGCCTGCACTCCACCGACGCCACCGCCCTCGTGGAGATCCTGTACGCGGAGGACAAGGGCGCACCCCTGTCCCCGACCCGTCTCAGCGAACGCCTCGGCCTGACCACCGGCGCCACCACCAACCTGCTGAACCGCCTGGAGAAGCTCGGTCATGTGGTCCGCACCCGCGAGCACGCCGACCGGCGCATCGTGACCCTGCGCAGCAGCCGCGAGATCGAGGAGCCGGCGCGCGACTTCTTCGGCCCGCTCAACGCGCGGCTGCAAACCCTTGTGGCGCAGTACGAACCGGGACAGCTGGCCGGGTTCGAGGACTTCCTCCACCGGCTGCGCGACACCATGGACGACCTGCTCGCCGACGAGGAACCCGGCCCCGCCCCGCCACGCCCCTGAGCCAGGCTCAGGAACCGTCGGCCTTCTGCCACGGGTAGCGCGGCGTGACGATCTCGAACGAGTCGACCAGCCAGGTCTTCCGCGTCTCCATGTCGACCTGGTCGACCGGGCCGGGCGGGTCCGACGAGACGGCGGGCGCGATCACGTCGCGCGCGCTCGCCCGCGCCCAACGAGGCTCACCGCCGGGGAGTGGCGCGGAGGGCGGCGGAGGATCACCGGTCCTGACCCGCACCCAGTAGTCCACAATCGTGAGATTACCGGAGCGAGCGGAACCGAGTCCGGATCTTGACCGTCCGACCGGTGACCGCCAACGCCGATCGGGGGACGCGCGTATGACGGATTCGCCATCGCTGGACGACTTGGCGGCCCGCGCCGAAAGAGTCGACCAAGCCCGCCTCGCGCTCAAGCGGGACCTCGCCCAACGGGTCGTGTTCGGCCGCGACGACAGCGGTCTGGTCGAGATCGGCGTCGACCACACGACCAAGGTCGTCGAGGTCGCGGTGAACGCCACGCTGGTGGGCCGGGTCGACCCGAAGGTGCTGGCCAACGCGATCCTCCAGGCCTCGGGCGAGGCGCAGCGGAAAGCCCGTGAGCTGGTGGCGGAGCGGCGGTCGTACTACTTGGGCACGAAGTAGCGAGTGAGGGGGAGGACGTGGCGGGTTTCAAAGCGGACACCGGCCGGATGCGCGAGTCCGCGAACGGGTTCCAGCGCGCGGGCGACCACGCGGGCACGGCGGCGAGTTCGCTCGGGGGGACGGCTGTTCCGCCGGGCGCGTTCGGCGTTTCGGCTCCGGCGCGGGGGTTGGCGGCGGATCTGGACGCGATCGTCGGACGTCGTCGTGACGGGATCGCGCGGCGGCGTGACCGGTTGACCGAGATCGCCGAGCTGGTGCGCCGGGACGCCGACGAGTACGACCGGGCGGACGCGGACGGCACCGAGGAGATCGACCGGTCCGGCGGGGGTCTGCGATGACCCACCCGGCAGTGCAGGAAGCGATGAGCGGCTGCGCTCGGCTCGCCGAGGCGGCCGGTGCGGTCGGCTCACCGAACCCGATCGACGCGATCCGGCAGATCGACTACGACCCGGCGGCGGTCGACTCCTACGCCGTCCAGCTGCGCGACGTCATCAAGGACGTCCAGAAGGCGATCGAAGAGCACGAGAAGGCGATCGCCGAACACGAGTCGGGCACCGGTGGCAGCGCGTCGGACTCCGCGAACGAGGCCATGCGCAAGGAGCTGGACGAGCTGAGCGTCGAGCTGAAGGGCTTGCAGGCGCTGGTCGAGGAGGTCGAGCGGATCGCCAAGCTGATGGACGAGGTGGTGCGAGCCACGGCCACCGAGGTCCTGGACGTCTGCCGGCGGGCCGACCCCGCCGCCGTCGTCGTGCTGGAAGGCGACTGGCTCCCCGGCGACCCCGGTGAGGACGTCGTGCACGAGGCCGTGGCCGAGATCATCAAGCTGTGCAGGCAGTGCCAGGACGAGGTCGCCATGCGCCGGTCGGAACTCGACAAGGCGATGGCCGCCGTCGAGGGCGACGGCGGGGCGGCGAGCGGTGGCGTCGCCGGCACCGGCAGTGGTGGAGCGGCAGGCAGCGGGGAGCCGGGCGCCGCGGGGGCAGCGGGTCCGGCGGGCGGCGGGTCGCAGGGCGAGCCGCAGAACGGGTCGGGCGACTAGGGACCCGCGACCCGGCCGGCGGATCGGGGCCGGTCGCCCGTGGCGGGGCGACCGGCCCTCGTCTCAAGCCGTTTCGGGGATGTCCTGCCGGGTGTTGGCCAGCGCCAGCCCGGTGCGCAGCGACCCGACGGCCTCCGCCACCGCTTCCCGGAACACGCCGCCGACCCCGAGGATGTTCGCGTACCCGTGGAACAGCCCGGCGTGCCGCCGCAGCACCACCGGCACCCCCTGGCGGGCCAGCTTCTCCGCGAACGCCTCACCCTCGTCCCGCAACGGGTCGAACCCCGCGGTCGCCAGGTACGTCGGCGGCAGCCCGCTCAGGTCCTCGGCCAGCAGCACCGACAACCGGGGATCGGTGTGCGCCTCGCGCGCCGGCGCGTAGTGGTCGAGGAACCAGTCCATCTTCTCGTCGGTCAGGAAGAACCCGTTCCCGAACAGGTCCCGCGACCGCCGCCGCACCGACGCGTCCACCGCCGGGTAGAACATCAGCAGGAACACCGGCTTCACCGCGCCCGCGTGCAAGGCCGTCACGGCCGCCAGGTTGCCGCCCGCGCTGTCACCGCCCACCGCGATCCGCCGCGCGTCGACGCCGAGTTCGGACGCGTGCGACACGGCGTACTCGAACGCGGCCTGCGCGTCGTCCGCCGCCGCCGGGAACGGGTGCTCGGGCGCGAGCCGGTAGTCGGCCGCCAGCACCCGCACGCCACCCTCCGCGGCGAGGAACCGGCACAGGTTGTCGTGGCTGTCCAGGTCACCGCTGACCCACCCGCCTCCGTGGTAGAAGACCAGCAGCGGCGATCCGGTGGCCAGGCCGGTCGGCTCGTAGAACCGCGCCGGGATTTGGTGGCCCCCGGCGCCGTCCAGGGACAGCGACCGCACCGCCACGCCGTCGATCACCGGACCGCACACCAGCGCGTTGCTGCGGGTCAGGGCGAGGCGGTTCGCGGTGGGCGTGGTCGTCCGCCAGTCCTCACCGCTGAGCTGCTGGAGCCTCAGCAGCAACTGCGCTTCGGGGTGCAGCCGCTGGCCGTCCAGCGTGATCGGGCGACCGGCGATCAGCTTGCGCAGCGGCTCCGGCAGGCCGAAGACGAAGCGCAGGGCGCCGGCGAGGACACCGGGAGGGAGCGAGTCGGCGAGCTTCGACATGCGCTGTACGTTACTCGCCGGTAGGTGAAGGGGCGAGGAACTGGACCTCCAGGTAGCTGGAGGTGGCAGGATCGGAAACCATGACGGTCACCGTGGTGGGCATCGGCGGGTCGCTGCGCCCCAACTCGCAGTCCGAACGCGCGATGAGGATCGTGTTGGAGGGTGCCGCCGACGCGGGCGCCAAGGTCCTCGAAGTGGCCGGGCCCGACCTCGTGCTCCCCTTCTACGACCCGTCCGTGCCCGAACGGCCCGAGAACGCCCGCCGCCTCGTGGACGCCCTGCGCCAGGCGGACGGTGTGGTGCTCGTCTCACCCGGCTACCACGGCACGGTGTCCGGCCTGGTCAAGAACGCCCTGGACTACGTCGAGGACATGCGCCTCGACGAGCGCCCCTACCTGGACGGCCGGGCGGTCGGCTGCGTCGCGGCGGCCCAGGGCTGGCAGGCGTCCGTGACCACGCTGACCGCGTTGCGCTCGATCGTGCACGCCTTGCGCGGCTGGCCGACCCCGCTCGGCGCGGCGGTGAACTCGCGCGAGGTCGACTTCGACCCGGACGGCGGGTGCTCGGTCCCGTCGGTGGCCGACCAGCTGCGCACGATCGGGCGACAGGTGACCGAGTTCGCCGTGTCGAGGGCGCGCTGAGCGGGTACGTGTCCGGTGGGCGTGAGCTGCCACACGAACGGACGTGGTTCGGCTTCGGCCGGGTGTTGGGTTGATCGTCAGGCCCTTCCACCAGCTCAAAGGAGAGCGTTCGCCATGCAGGTGCTCTACACCGCGGAAGCCATCGCAGTCGGGGACGGTCGCAACGGCGAGGTCCGCTCCTCCGACGGGGTGATCGACGAGCAGTTGGCCACCCCCAAGGAACTGGGCGGACCCGGCGGCGACAAGACCAACCCGGAGCAGCTGTTCGCGGCCGGGTACGCGGCGTGCTTCCACAGTGCGCTGAAGGTCGCCGCGCGGCAGGCCAAGACCAGCCTCGGCGAGACGACCGTCACCGCGAAGGTCGGGCTCGGCGCCGACGGCAGCGGCGGCTTCCAGCTGACCGTCGAGCTGGCGACGCACCTCCCCGGCGTCGAGCAGGACGAGGCCGAGCGGCTCGTGGCCGCCGCGCACCGGATCTGCCCGTACTCCAACGCCACCCGCGGCAACATCGAGGTGGCTCTCACGACCACCGTCTGAAGGAGGCGTCAGACCATGAGCAAGTCTCCGATCACCAGCCCGCTGGCCGAGCCCGACAAGGCCTCGGTCGGGGCCGTCCTCCAAGCCACCCTGGTCGACCTGATCGACCTGTCGCTGGTGGCGAAGCAGGCGCACTGGAACGTCGTCGGCCGGAACTTCCGCAGCGTGCACCTCCAGCTGGACGAGCTGGTGACGACCGCGCGCACCTACACCGACGAGGTCGCCGAACGGGCCGCCGCGCTGGGCGTCCCGCCCGACGGCAAGGCGCGGACGGTGGCCGACGGCTCCGGCGTGCCGGACGTGCCCGGCGGCTGGCTGAAGGAGGAGCAGGTGGTCGCGGCCGTGGTCACCGCGCTGGGCGAGCTGATCCAGCGGCTGCGCGGCCGGATCGACGAGACGGACAAGTCCGACCTGGTCACCCAGGACCTGCTGATCGGGATCACCAAGGCGTTCGAGCAGGCGCACTGGATGTGGCAGGCGCAGCAGGCCTGACCGGGCCCTCCCACGACGGCGAGGGGCCACCGGCGGACACCGGTGGCCCCTGATCCGCTACAGCACCCGCTACAGCACCCGCTGCACGAACGCGACCTCGGCGGCCGTCTGCCGGATCGTCTCCGCGACCACCAGCGAGCCGTGCCCGGCCTCGTACCGGTACACCTCGTACGCCGCGCCGCGCGCCGCCAGGCGGTCCAGGTAGTTGTCGATCTGCCGGATCGGGCAGCGCGGGTCGTGCTCACCCGCCAGCACCAGCACGGGCGCGCGCACCGCGTCCACGTACGTCAGCGGCGAGCACTCGCGGTACAGGTCGGGCAGCTCCTCCGGCGACCCGCCGAACAGCGCCCGGTCGAACGCCCGCAGCGGCTCCATCTCGTCCGCGTACGCGGCCAGGTAGTCCGCCACCGGCACGCCCGCGACACCGGCCGCCCACAGCTCCGGCTGCGTCCCGAGCGCCAGCAGCGACAGGTAGCCGCCCCACGACGCGCCGCTGACCACGCACTTCGCCGGGTCGGCGAACCCGGTCCGGACGGCCCAGTCGTGCACCGCCGCCACGTCCTCCAGCTCGGTCAGCCCCGGCCGGCCCTCGATCGCGTCACGCCACTTCGAGCCGTACCCGGTGGAACCGCGGTAGTTCACGTGCACCACGGCGAACCCCGCGTCCAGCCACACCGCGCGGTAGGCGGAGAACCGGTCCTCGTCCGCCGCGTGCGGCCCGCCGTGCAGGTGGAACACCGTCGGCAGCGGACCGTCGGGCGCGCCGGCCGGACGGGCCACCAGCGCGTGCACGTCACCCACGAACACGTCGTCCAGGTCGACCGACGGCGGCGCCTTGTGGCCGGGCGGTTCGAGCAGCACGCGGTCCTCGCCCGCCACGTCGAGCACACGCACGACGCCGGGCCGCGCGGCCGACGACCACGAGTACTCCACCGCGCCGTCCGGCCGCACGCCCGCGTTGCCGATCGTGCCGTGCGGGGTGTCCAGCGTGGACAGCGCGCCGGTGGCCAGGTCGTAGCGGTGCAGCGTGTTCCGCGCCTGGAACGTGTGCACGATCAGCAGCGACCGCGCGTCCGGGTACCAGTCGGCGCTGATCTCACCGGGCAGGTCGACCACGACCTCGGTCTCGGTGTCCGCCGCGACGTCCCAGATCAGCAACTCGTCCTTGCCGCGCCGCTCGTGCCCGACGAGCAGCCGGTTGTCGCCGCGCACCGGGCTGAACGCGATCGCGTCCAGGCCCTTGCCGGGACCGTCCCACTTCTCGGCGACCTTCTCGCCCGACGGCGTCACCACGCGCAGCGCGGCGTGCCGGTTGTCGCCGTGCTCCGAGTGCGCCAGCGCGACCAGCGTCTCGTCCTTGGACAGCGCGGACACGCCGCCGTCGTTCTCGTGCGCGTAGATCACCTCGGCCGGCCCGCCGGCGCGCGAGACGTACACCGTGGTGCCGTCGTCGGTGGACGCGCCGACCGCGACGACCTCGTGCCCGATCTCCAGGCCCGCCGGGTACCCGGCCTGCACGCCGTCCACGGCGGGCTTCGCGTCACCGCCGGGCGCGAACGGCTCGCTGACCCACGTGCCGAACTCGTCGCCGTCGGTGTCGGCGAACCACCAGATGGCCCGGCCGTCCGGGCTCAGCGCGCCGTGCGACGTGCCGTTCGGGCGGTCGGTGACCTTGCGGTGGGTGCCGGTGGCGCGGTCCCAGGCGTAGATCTCCCACACGCCGCTGGAGTTCGACAGGTACAGGCTGCGGTCCGGCGCGTCGTCCGCCCAGCCGGGCAGGCTCACGCGGGGCGCGGTGAACCGGGCCTTCCAGCGGGCGTCGGCCTCGGCGTCGGCGAACAGCGGGTCGGGCACTTCGGCGGTCGGGTGCGTCGTCACGCCTCCGATCCTGCCGGCTTTCGGGCGGTGACCAGGAAATAGTCCGCGAGACCGGTTTCGGCGGCCCGGATCCAGTTCCGACCCCACCCGTTCGGGTGCTCGGTCAGCGCGATCCACCGGTCGAAACCGGGCCACACGTGCTCGCCGACGGAGCGTGCGGTGACGTCGACGAACCCGGCCGCCCGCAGGTCGCGCAGCACGTCGTCGATCCGGTGCGCCAGGTCGAGGCCGGAGGCGAACGTCCTCAGCAGCTCGGCCAGCCGGGCGCCGGCGTCATCCGTCCTGGTGAAGAACGTGGTGACGGCGAACCGGCCACCGGGTGCGAGCACGCGTGCGCTCTCGTGCGCGAACCCGCCGATGTCCTCGAAGTGCTGGGCGGCCTCGACGGACAGCAGGGCGTCGAACGAGGCGTCGGGGAACGGGAGGTCGTCGGACGAGCCCTGGACGAACGCCGCGCGCGGGTCGTCGTTGGCCTCGGTCGCCCGTGCGACCTGCTCCGGAACCAGGTCGACGCCCCGGACGTGCGCCGGGTCGCGGCGGAGGATCCGCCGGGCGCCCAGGCCGCGTCCGGAGCCGACTTCGAGCACGCGGTCGCCCGTGCCGACCCCCAGCGCGTCCAGGACGACGTCGTAGAGGGTTTCCTGGGACGCGATCCGGTGCTCGACGGTCAGGTCGCCGTCCAGCGGGATGCCCGCCCAGTAGCCGAAGTTGATGAAGCCGCCCGCGAAGAGCGGGTTCGCGGCGAGGTCACCCCTGCCGTACGTCCGCTGCCGCAGGTCCGCGCGGTCCGCCTTGTCTGCCATGCTTCGATCATGGATGGTTACGGAACGTGACTTGAATCGTCAACGTTCACCTGGTTGGCTGAGTGGAACAGGTCGGGCGTCCGCGTGGTCGGTGCAGCTGCGGAATTAAGCAACAGCGAGGAGTAGTTCGTAACGTCCTCGTTCGCCCGAACGAATCACGGGATACACGCGGGTGGCACAGGGAGGTCTGACCGATGATCGAGAACACGGTTCGGCAGGGCGGTCGCGTCGGGTGCACGGACGCCCTGGGTCGTCGGCGGACGCTGGAGGTGACCCTCACGGAGGAGGGCAACATCTGCATCCACACCCCGCCCGGCGAGTCCGCCAAGCTCGACTGGCACGAGGTAGGCGAGCTGTTGCGCCGCCTCGCCGAACTCCGACCGCACGTGAAGTGACTTCGTGACCGGGGCGGCCTCGGCGGGTGAACGCACCCTCCGGGGCCGCTTTGTCATGTCCGGCCCGCCTCTGTGACGGGCTGTGGTTCCCAGGCTGACCACCCCCCCCGCGCGCCGTCCCCATGAGGGCCGTGCTTCCTCGCGCGCCCCGGCCCCCGTGCCTCCCGCCCCCCGTGCCCCCGCGTGCCCGCCGCCGTGCCGCCGCCGTGCCCCCCGTCGCCCCGCCGCCGTGCCTGCCGCCGTGCCCCCGCGCGCCCCCGTCGCCGTGCCCGCGGCGTGCCCGTCCCCATCCCGTCGCCGCGTCGGCCCCGGGATTTTTTCCACGTGTGCGCAGGTGAGGAAGCCGTCGTCACCCGGCTGAGCAAATCTATGATCGCTGGGCTAGACATTCGCACGTGGTCGTGTGTAGTGTTCTCCTCGTACGAGAGAGAACGTCCGATTGGCACGGGAGATGACGAACTACCCGTGACGCAGTGTGTGTCGGCACGTGAAGTACCGGGAACGCAAGCGGTTTGCGAGACAGCAGTACGCGGCCCCGGTGGCGACCACCACGCGTGGAAGCGGCAAGGGCGGTCAGGCGCGCAGGAGCCGATCAGTGGAAGGGGTTCCTGCACGGTGGCCGAGCAGGTGCAAGGAAAACGGTAACCAGAGGAGAAGGGACGGGTTTTACACCATCGGATCGCCTGCCACAGGCTGAAGTAGGGCCAGGCGGGTACCGCAGTCCAGCACGATTGGAAGGTGGTCTCCGGTTACGCAAATGCGATCCACGCAGTCTCCGCTGCTCGTGCGGATGACGCGGACACAGTAGACCGGCCTCACGGCCGGTTGGTGAAACCCATAACCCTGGGGCCCCGGTGCCGAGTAGCGGCACCGGGGCCCCTCGTGGCGCGGAGGTGCGATGACCCCAGAGACAAACGAGCCGCGGCCTGCGGCTGACAAGTTCGAAGACGACCACTACCCCGCCTACACGATGGGCAGAGCCGCGGAGATGCTCGGCGCCACGCCGGGATTCCTGCGCAGCCTGGACGAGGCGAAGCTGATCGAGCCGCAGCGCTCGTCGGGCGGCCACCGCCGCTACTCCCGGTCCCAACTGAGGTTGGCGGCCCGGGTCAGGGAACTGGTCGACCAGGGCATGGGCCTCGACGCCGCGTGCCGCATCGTCACCCTGGAGGACCAGCTCCAGGAAGCCAAGGACCTCAACAACCAGAACCGACCGCCCGCGGCGGACGACCAGCCGTACCCGCCACTGCGAGGCGTGTGACCCGACGGGGAGACCTGTCCGGGAGCCTCTCGGACAGGTCGAGCAACGGACGCGGTCGACCCCTCCGACTCACCCCAGCCACGGCCGGGGCAACGCGGACGGATGGGTGCGAGCCAGTTCTGCGGCGAGGGCCGCCTGCCGCCGTTCGGCAGCCTCCGCGTCGGCTAGCCCCAGCACGTCCGCGATCCGCTCCCACGACCACCCCTGCCGCCGTGCCTGGTCGATGAACGCGGGCTCGGACTGATCGGCCACCCGCCGCTGGACCGCCAACAGCCGGTGCCAGCGCCTCATGACCTCATCCGGCACCTCCGCGGGCCGGTCACGCTCGACGGCGAAGAGCAAGCCGGTCAACTGGTTGATGCCGAGCAGCATCCCGTCACCGAGCCAGTCGTCGACCACTGGATCACGCGGATCGGGACGGTTGTCATCGGAAGTCATGCCGTCAATCGTGCCCGAAACGCACAAAGGCCCGGTCCACCTTGCGGCGGACCGGGCCTGAGCTGGTCGGGGTGACAGGATTTGAACCTGCGACCTCTTCGTCCCGAACGAAGCGCGCTACCAAACTGCGCCACACCCCGGCTTGCTCTCGAACGAGGAGAACTCTACCTGACGTTCCCACCCACTCCGAACCGGGTATCGGTTTCCGCGTCGGACGCGGTCTGACCTGCGTCGACGGGGCGCGGGACCAAGGTCAGCAGGCTGGCCTCCGGCGGGCACGCGAAGCGCACCGGCGCGTACGGCGACGTACCCAGACCGGCGGACACGTTCAACCACATGTGCGAGCCCCACCGCGACACGCCACGGGCGCGCGAGCGGTCCAGGTCGCAGTTCGTGACGATCGCGCCGTAGCCCGGGATGCGCAGCTGGCCGCCGTGCGTGTGACCCGCCAGCACGAGGTCGTACCCCTCGGCGGCGAACGGGTCGAGGACGCGCGGCTCGGGGGAGTGGGTCACGCCCAGGCGCAGCGGGACGTCCGGGATGGGGCCGCTGATCTCCTCGAACCGGTCCCGCTTCAGGTGCGGGTCGTCCAGCCCGGCGGCGAAGACCTCCACGCCGTTCACCTCGAACCGGCGGCGCACGTGGGTCAGGTCGAGCCAGCCGCGCTCGATCATCGCGGCGCGCAGGTCCCGCCACGGCAGCGGGATGCCGTGCACCCGCTTGGTCTTCGCTGACGGCAGCAGGTAGCGGGCCGGGTTCTTCGGGCGCGGCGCGTAGTAGTCGTTGCTGCCGAACACGAAGACGCCGGGACGCGCCAGCAGCGGGCCCAGGGCGCGGACGACGGCGGGCACGGCCTGCTTGTGCGCGAGGTTGTCCCCGGTGTTCACCACGAGGTCCGGTTCCAGCTCGTCGAGGGCGGCGACCCAGCGCTGCTTCGACTTCTGGTCCGGCATCATGTGCAGGTCGGACAGGTGCAGCACGCGCAGCGGCGTCGACCCGGGCGCCAGCACCGGCACCGTCGCCTCGCGCAACGTCCAGTGCCTGCGCTCGATGCCCGCCGCGTAGACGAGCGTGGCGGTGCCGAGGGCGGTGGTCGCGAGCAGTGTGCGGCCGAGCTTGTTCACGTGTCGAGGGTAGGGCGTTAACCGATTCGGGGTGAGACGGGCCGCCCGGTACCGTTCGGCCCATGGCGGAGCTGAAGGCGCGGTTGCAGGCTGATCTGACGGTGGCGATCAAGGGCCGGGAGACGGTCCGGGCCGGCGCGCTGCGGATGACGCTGGCGGCGCTGACCACCGAAGAGGTGTCCGGCAAGTCCGCTCGCGAGCTGACCGACGACGAGGTGCTGAAGGTCATCACCCGCGAGGTGAAGAAGCGCAAGGAGGCGGCCGAGGCGTTCGCGGGCGCCGGGCGCACCGAGCAGGCCGAGCTGGAGCAGGCCGAGTCGAAGGTGCTGGAGGCCTACCTGCCGGCGCAGCTCGGGGACGACGAGCTGGCCACCCTGGTCGACGCGGCGATCGCCCAGGTGGCGGAGCAGCTCGGCGAGCAGCCGGGGCAGCGCCAGATGGGGCAGGTCATGAAGGCGGTCAACGCGCAGGTCGCCGGGCGCGCCGAGGGTGGCCGGGTCGCGGCAGCGGTCAAGTCCCGCCTGGCCTGACCCGCCCAACCCCATCCGGCCGCGCGCCCAACCTCGCGTGAGTCCTACGTTCAGAACGCGTGAGTCGTCCCTTCCGAACGCGTGAGTCCTACGTCCGGAACACGCGAGTCCTACGTTCCGAACACCCGAATTCAACGCTCGGAACACGGCGCCGTCGGCCTCGGGCGTTCTGAGCGTTGAACTCATGCGTTCCGAACGTAGGACTCGGGTGTTCGGAAGGGACGACACACGCGTTCGGAACGTAGGACTCACGCGGGGGTGGGCACTGGACTCGCGGCCCGGCTACCTCGTGGGATCGGTGGGCAGGGTGATGCGCGGTGGGCCGCCGGGGCGGCCGGGTTCACCGGGCGGGGTCGGATCGGTGTGGCCCGGTGGCCTCGGGTCGGAGGTGGTGGTCGGCTCGGACGGCTGCGGCGGCGGGACGTAGCCCGAGGACACCACCAGCGTCACCACGGTCCCGCGCAACGCACTGCCGCGCGGCGTCTGGCTGACGACCTGGCCCTTCGGCTGCGGCGAGTTCCGGGTCTGCACGGACACCTTGTACCCGGCCTGCTCCAACGTCCGGGTCGCGTCGTTCACGTTGCGCCCCACCACGTCCGGGATGCGGATCTCGGCCCCACCCTTGAGGTAGCGCTCCTCCACCGCCGGCAGCCCGCGCACCGGCAGTCCTTCGTGGACCTTCGTCATGGTGTCGAACCACGTCCGCGCGGGCACGGTGCCGCCGTAGATGTCGCCCTTCCCGCACAGCCGGGGCGGACCGCCGTTGACGCAGATGCCGCGCGGCTCGACGCCGTCGTTGAACGTCTGCACCGCACCGGCGAAGTCCGGCGTCGCGCCCATGAACGCGGCCGACTTGAACTCCTCCGTCGTCCCGGTCTTCCCGATCATCGGCCGCGACCACTTGAACTGCCGTGCCGCCGCCGCCGCCGTGCCACCGGCCTGGTCGTCCTTGGACATCCCGACGGCGAGCCCGTTCGCCAGCGGCTCGGCCACCACCTGCTCGCACGGCGCCTCGTTGACCTCGACCGGCTTGCCGTTGCGGTCCAGCACCTGGCCGATCGGCGACGGCGGGCACCACACCCCGCCGCTCATGATCGTCGCGGCCACGTTCGCCAGCTCCAGCGTGCTCACCGGCGCCGGGCTCAGCGTGAAGGAGGCGTTGCCGCCGTTGGACTTGTAGAACTCGGTCTGCGAGACCCGCAGCTCCTTGTTCTTGGCCTTCGGGTCAGGCCGCACGCCCGCGATGTTCGTCGCCATCGTCTCGCGCATCCCCAGCCGGGACGCCATGTCCACCACCGGGTCCATGCCCAGCTGCTCTTCCAGGATCACGAAGCCCGTGTTCGGCGACGTCTGCAACGCCGTCTGCAACGACATCTGCGCCGGGTACCGCGAGTTCTCGTTGCCCAGGCAGTACCACCGCGTGCTCGGCTCACCCGTCGGCGGGCACTTGTCCCCGCCCCCCTTGAACACACGTGACACGTACGAGTTCGGCGTGGCCATCGTGCTCTCGATGCCCATGCCCTTCTCCAGTGCCGCCGCCGCCGTGAAGACCTTGTAGACCGACCCCGCGCCGAACTTGTTCTCCACCCCGGACGGCAGGTCGAACTGGGTCTGGTACTGGTCCGCCTTCAACCCGTAGTCCCGGTTCGCCACCAGCGCCACGACCTCGTGCCGCTCCTTGCCCGGCCGCACGACCGCCATCGCGTTGGCGAGCCCTTCGGTGGACTTCGAGACCTGGCCCTCCGCCGCCCGCTTCGCGTGCTGCGTGATCGTGCGGTCCAGAGTGGTCTGGATCGTGTACCCGCCGGTCTTCAGCTGTTCGAGGCTGAAACCGTTGCGCTCCAAGTAGTTCAGCACGTACGAGCAGAAGAACCCGTGCTCCGGCCCGGCTCCGACGCACCCGCTCGGCGGCGTGCGCACCGGCGACACCAGCCCGAGCGGCTCCAGCTTCGCGGCCTCGGCGGCGTCACGGGACAGCTTGTCGTTCTCCACCATCTTGTCGATCACCTGGTTGCGCCGCAGCAACGCCTTCTCCGGGAACACCTCCGGGTTCAGCGCGGACGGGCTGTTGACCATGCCGGCGAGCATCGCCGACTGCGACACGGTGAGCTTGTCCGGCGTGGTCTCGAAGTACGCCTGGGACGCCGCCGCGATCCCGTAGATCGTCGAGCCGAACGGCACCACGTTCAGGTAGCGGGCGAGGATTTCCTCCTTACCCAGTTTGCGTTCGAGTTGCAAAGAGATGCGCGCTTCTCGCGCTTTTCGCGCAACTGTCTGCTCTTGTGCCTTTTGCTGTTCGACTTGGTTGTTCCGCGCCACCACGTGCACGAGGTAGTTCTTCACATATTGCTGCGTGAGCGTCGAGGCACCCTGCGTGACGGAGCCGCTGAACTGGTTGGTCAGGCCGGCGCGGATCGTGCCTTTCCAGTCGACGCCCTGGTGCTCGTAGAACCGGCGGTCCTCCACCGACACCAGCGCGGCCTTCATCGTCGGGGAGATCTTCTCCGGCGGCACGAGCACGCGGTACTGGTCGTACAGGTAGGCGATCGGCGCGCCGTCCTTGTCCGTGATCGTGGAGATCAACGGCGGGTCGGTGCTGACCAGGTCGGCCGAGATGCTGTCGACCGTGTCGCTGGCTCTGTTCGACACCACGCCGAGCGCACCCACGACAGGGAACATCATGCCTGCCAGCAGCACTCCCGCCAGCAGACACAGTCCGAGCAGTTTCAGCACGCCGTTCCGGGCTCGCATGCAGGTCAGCGTACGTGGCACCCGAAGAGGTGATCCGGATCGCGCACAGTTGATTACACAGGATGAGTACTCGTACTCAAGACAGGTAACAGGTGGGCAACCCAGGCTTGGAGGTGGAACCAGAAGGCTCTACAGTCCGTCACTGTCCAAGACAGCAGCCGAACGCGCGACCACTCGATGGTGAGCCTACGGCATCCGCGGCAGGGGTGTGGCGGATTTAGGAAGTCTGGGCACTGTGTGAACTGAGGTGGGGGCTATGCAGCAGGGGGATTGGCGTATCAAGGCTTCGTGCCGTGACGAGGAGCCGGATCAGCTCTTCGTCCGAGGTGCGGAGCAACGCAAGGCCAAGGTGGTGTGCCTGGGATGCCCGGTGCGCACCGAGTGCCTTGCCGAGGCTCTCGACAACCGGATCGAATTCGGTGTCTGGGGCGGCATGACGGAGCGTGAGAGGCGGGCGCTGCTGCGGCGTCGCCCGGACGTCACCTCCTGGATCGAGCTCCTGGACACGGCACGCCAGGAGCACCACCACGAGGAGTCCAAGGTCGGTTAGGCCAGGTCAGGCCCGAGTCGGGCCGGATCAAGCCCGGGTGGGGCGGCAGAACGCCGCACGACCCGCCCGCTACTCGCCCGCCAGCCGCCGACCGATCTCGTGCAGACCGTCCAGGTCGTGCACGTCGGTCGGCAGCGCGGGCACACCGATCAGCGGAACACCGGGGTGCGCACGGGTGAATCGCGCGAGCAGTCGCTTCTCCCGATCGGCGACCGCCACGCGATCCGCGTGCACCCGCAACACCGCGGCGGCCAGCGGGGCGTCTCCACTGCGCTCCAGCCGGTCCGCCGCCGCCAACGCACCGGGTGCCGGCAAGGGGGCCAGCACCGGGTGCGTCCGGTTCGCCACCAGACCGGTCAACGGCATCTTCTCCGCGCTCAACCGCTCGACGAAGTAGCTGGCTTCGCGCAACGCGTCCGGTTCGGCTGCCGCGACCACCAGGAATCCCGTGCCGGGTGATCGCAGCAGCTCGTAGGTGGCCTGGGCGCGTTGCCGGAAGCCGCCGAACATGCCGTCGAAGGCCTGCACGAACATCGAAGCGTCGTGCAGGAGCTGGCCGCCGACGACCGTCGACACGACCTTGGTGAACACGCCGAAGCCCGCGCCGACGACCTTGCGGATGCCGCGCCCGCCCGCGCGGGCCGGCGCCGACAGCACCCGGATGAGCTTGCCGTCCAGCACCGTCGACAGCCGCTGCGGCGCGTCCAGGAAGTCCAGGGCCGACCGGCTCGGCGGCGTGTCCACGACCACCAGGTCCCACTCGTCGCGCTCGACGAGCTGGCCCAGCTTCTCCATCGCCATGTACTCCTGCGTGCCGGAGAACGACGTGGAAATGGTCTGGTAGAACGGGTTCGCCAGGATCTGCTCGGCCCGTTCGCGGCCGGCGTGCTGCCACACCATGTCGTCGAACGTGCGGCGCATGTCCAGCATCATCGCGTGCAGCTCGCCCTTGAAGCCCTCCACGTCGACGCGCCGGGGCTGGTTGTCCAGCTCGCGCAGGCCGAGCGACTGGGCCAGCCGTCGTGCCGGGTCGATGGTCAGCACGACGACCCGCCGGCCGCGTTCCGCCGCCCGCACGCCCAGCGCCGCCGCCGTCGTCGTCTTGCCGACGCCACCCGAGCCGCAGCACACCAGCACCCGCGTCTCCGGGTTGTCCAGCAGTTCGTCCACGTCGAGCCGGTTCACCGCACACCCCGCGCGACCAGCACCTCGGCCAGGTCGTAGACCGCGGCCACGTCCACCCCGTCGGACAGGTCCGGCAGCTCCAGCGTCGGCAGGTCCGCCTCGGTCAGCTTCTCCTTCGCCCGCTCCTCCATCCGCACCCGCAGGGCGTGCTCCACGGTCTGCTCGATCAGCCCGTCCAGCACGTCCTCGTCGAAGTCGAGGCCCGCGGCCTCCAACCCGGCGCGGACCCGGCCGGCGTCGATCCGGCCCTCCGCCGCCGAGACCGTCGACCGCGCGGGCAGCCGCGGCGGGCTCACCCGGTTCACGAACACCGCACCCGGCCGCAGGTCCGCCGCGTCCAGCTCGGCCACCGCGTCCAACGTCTCGCGCACCGGCATCTCCTCCAGCAGCGCCACCAGGTGCACGGCCGTGTCACCGGAGTGCAGCAGGTTCACCACGCCCTCGCTCTGGCCCTTGATCGGCCCGACCTTCGCCAGGTCGGCCATGCCCCTGGTGACGTCCAGGAACCGCACCACCCGACCGGTCGGCGGCGCGTCGAGCACCACGGCGTCGTACTCGTGCCGCCCGTTCTTGCCCGCGCGGCGAACGCACTCCTTGACCTTGCCGGTGAGCAGCACGTCCCGCAGGCCCGGCGCGATGGTGGTGGCGAACTCGATCGCGCCCATCTTCCGCAGCGTCCGGCCCGCGAAACCCAGGTTGTAGAACATGTCGAGGTACTCGAGCAGCGCCGCTTCCGGGTCGATCGCCAGGGCGCGAACCTCGCCGCCACCGGGCGCGGACGCGATCCGCTCCTCGGCGTACGGCAGCGGCGGGCGGTCGAACAGCTGGGCGATGCCCTGCCGGTTCTCCACCTCCACCAGCAGCACCCGCCGGCCCCCGGTGGCCAGGGCCACCGCCAGCGCCGCGGCGACCGTGGTCTTGCCGGTCCCGCCTTTGCCCGTCACCACGTGCAGGCGCGCGCGGGTGAGTTCGTCGGTCCAGCCGTTCACCAGAGCAGCCTATGCGCGCCGCGCTGAGACCCGCTGGCCACACTGCCAGGCAAGGTCAATCCATCATGGTGACGAACACCACCGCGATGGCCGTCGCCGCGACGATGCCCCACGCCACCACCGACGGCAGCACGTACGCGATGAGCACCGCGACCAGCGCGACGATCACCGCGCCGATCAGGAGCGCGCGCCACACGTCCGACCCCCGCGCACCCTTGCGATCCCTCGCCTGAGCCATCCCGACGAGGATCATCACCAGCCCGCCCACCAGGAACGCGCTGGTGGCGACGATCCGCCACGTTTCCACGTGATCAAGCTAGCGCCGGGGACCACCCCGTCACGCTCGACGTACTGGTCCGTGGGCGCCGCTTCACACGATCGGGGGTACTCGACCGGGTGCCCCGATCCGGCCTCCCGCTAGGCTGCGCCCCATGCAGAAGTGGGAGTACGCGACCGTCCCGCTGTTGATCCACGCCACCAAGGCGATCCTGGATCAGTGGGGCGACGACGGTTGGGAGTTGGTCACCGTTCTGCCGAACCCGAGCGGTGAGCAGCACGTCGCCTACCTGAAGCGGCCCAAGGCATGAGCTGGACGGCGCGCCTCGCGGAACTGGGCATCGAACTGCCCGAGGTCGCGGCTCCGCTCGCGGCGTACGTGCCCGCCAACCGCTCCGGACAGTACGTCTACACGTCCGGGCAGCTGCCCTTCGTCAAGGGCGCGCTCGCGGCCACCGGCAAGGTCGGCGGCGACATCAGCCCGGAGGAGGCCAAGGCGCACGCCCGCACCTGCGGCTTGAACGCCCTGGCCGCCGTGCACGCGCTCGTGGGCATCGACTCCGTGGTCCGGATCGTCAAGGTGGTCGGCTTCGTCGCCTCCGCCGAGGGCTTCACCGGCCAGCCCGCCGTGGTCAACGGCACGTCGGAACTCCTGGGCGAGGTGTTCGGCGAAGCCGGGCGGCACGCCAGGTCGGCGGTCGGCGTGTCCGAGCTGCCGCTGGGCGCGCCGGTCGAGGTGGAGCTGATCGTCGAGATCGGGGAGTGAGATGTCCGACACGTGCCACGAGCTGCTGCTGAGGCTGGCCGGGCGGCTGCCGGACGACGTCCTCTGGCGGTTCCGGGACTGGGCCGCGACGGACGCGGTCACCGTGCTCGCCCGCGCCCTTCCCCGCACGCTGCTGCACGACCGGGTCGGGCTGACCGACTACGAGCAGCGGCTGCTGGCGGACGCGCTCGTGCCGCACGGGGCCGACCGGTCCACGATCAGTTCGGTCAAAGGGCTGGACGAACTGCCCGAATCCGGCTACACCTTCTCCCCGGAATCACCCGATCGGGTGCTGATGGGTGATTCTGTGACCGTGGTGCTCGGAGCGACCTTGCGGGGACGCCTCGGGGTCGGCGAAGTCCGGTCCGCGTGGCGGCTGGGCGGGGACGGACCCAGGAGGCTCATCCTGGTCACCGCGTCGACCGGGGAAGCCCGGCTGACCGGTGAGCTCCAGCGGGTGCTGCGGGCGCTCGGCGAGCACGACCCGTGTGTCGAGGTACTGCCCGCCGGATTGGACCTGCCGCCCTACCACCGGGCGGCGTTGGCGGCATCGGAGCTGGTCTGCGCCGGCGCTGACGCCGATGGGCACCTGGTGCCCGTATAGAGCTCGGCGCTCCCGCGCGGGCCGGAAGGAGAACAGGCGTGACGAACGACGGAGTGGGACTCCCCGTCCGTTTACACGACCTCCTGTTGGCGCTGGCCGGACGCGTCGACGACGACGCGTTGACCCAGGCTCGGGAGCTGCTCGCGGTGGCCGAGCTGGACAGAGCCGTCGAACTCGTCGTCGGCTGCCTGCTGGCCGGGCGCATCCCGGTGACACCGGAGGAGCGCCACGAGTTCGGCTGGCTGCTCGGCGAGGTCCGCTCGGACCCCGCGCTGGCGGACCGGCTGTTCGCGGTCGAGCGGGTGCCGGTGGTCAAGCACCGGTTCACCGTCGAGTCCGACCCGGCCGACCGCCTCGGCGAGGTGCTGGGCAAGACCGTGTCGGTGCTGCCGGACGTGCGCGGCGTGCGCGCCACGTGGCGGTCCACCCCGGCCGGTGCGACACCCGGACCGCTGCCGCAGCGCGTCGTCCTGGTGGACATCGGCCCGTCGGGTTTCGCGCCCGCCACCGCCTACCGGGTGGACACCGTGCTGCGGAAGGCGGGCATCCGCGCGGCGGTCGAGGTGCTGACCGTCGGCACGCAGCTCGGCGAGTACCACGCGGCGGCCGTCACCACGGCCCGCGAGGTGTTCTTCTCGTCCGGGTCGACAAGCCCTCAGCCACCGCCCGACGCCGCCACGTGGTTCGACGGTGAAGTGCGGGACCAGGCACCGGTGGTCGAGCCGGAACCGGTGCCTGTCGAACCGCAGAACGGCTCCAAGTCACGTCGTGCGCGCGCCGAGTCCTACGAGGGCGCCCAGCCGTTCCCGCCGAAGCCGGTGAGGCGGCTGCCGGTGCGCGAACCGGCCGAGGTCGTCCACGTGGACGAGGTGGACGACGTCCGCGCTGACGATGTCCGTGCCGACGTTCGCTCCGATGTCCGCGCTGACGTTCGCGCTGACGTTCGTGCCGACGTCCGTGCTGACGACGTCCGCGCCGATGACGTTCGCGGTCACGGCATCCGCGTCGATGACGTGCAGGTCGACGACGTGCGCGCCGAGAGCGAGCACTTCCCGGAGGCGCCCGTCGAACCGCCGCCGGCGGTGGAGGAGCCCGCGCCCGTCGCCTCGCCGGCGTTCGCGTTCGCCTTCCCGGACGACCACCCGTTGTCGCGGGCGGAGGTCACCACCGAGCTCGGCCCGGAAGACCTGGCGATGCTGCAGGCCGCGTTGGCCGACGGGCAGGCCCCGACCCCCGTGCAGCTGCCGCCGACCGTGGACGCCAAGCTCAGCGACCGGGAACGGGCGTTGTTGCAGCAGCTGCACGAGGAGCTGGCGCAGCGCGAGCAGCAGTCGTGGCCGGCCGGACCCGAGTTCGTGAACGGCGTCCCCAAGCCGGCCAACGGCAAGTACCAGGGCTGAAGGCCCCGGAGTCCCGTCAGCAGCTCGGCCCTGGCGTCCGCGGAGAGCGGGCGGCAGGGCCGAGCCGCTTTCCGGTCCGTTGCGGCTTCGACCCGGCGGCGGACCGGGTCGTCGGCACACGTGCGGCGGGCGTGCGCCGTGGAGATAGCGCGCGCTCAGCCGGTGCACGGGCGGGACCAGCCGGTGCAGGTCCACGGCGGCCTCGGCCGCGGTGGCGCAAGCGTTCGCGGCGTCCAGCGCGAGTTCGCCGGCCGCCTGCGACTCCGGATCGTCGTCCAGCGCGATCCGGAAGTGGCGCTCGGCCTCCCGCCAGTCGCCGTCGTCGTAACGGCTCTTCCCGCGAGCCAGGCCGCTGACGACCCGACGTCCACCTCGCTCGGGACCTCCGGGTCCGATCAGTGGTCCCGCGTCACGTCACGCCTCCGACTTCCGCCTGGCCAGGTCGATGATCCGCTGGAGGTGCAGGCCGCGGCGGACGTCGAGCGGGTGCTCGGTGGTGCCGCTGTCGACCATCGCCACGAAGTCGTCCAGCAGGTTCGTGAAGCACTGCTGCGCGGTCGTGCCGCGGTCGGCCAGCACGCGGTGGCCGTGCTCGCCGTACACGATGACCTCGGCGATGCCCGGGTTCAGCGGCAGCGTCATGGTCATCGTGGCCACGCTCGTCGCGCCGCCCTCGTGCTGGAAGACGATCTGCCACAGGCCGTGCTCGGACCGGTTCGCCGAGATGACGTCCGTGATCGTGCCGAGGGTGGCGTCGAGCAGGTCGAACGCGTGCGGGCCGATGTCGTCCAGCGGGCCGCGCTCGTGCCGCCACGGCGAGTGCGAGAACGGGCCGCCGAGGAGGGCGCCGGTCAGCCAGCGCGCACTGCCGCCGACCCAGCCACCGGCCTCGGCGAGCTGGTCCAGCTGCTCGCGGGTCTCCGGGGCGAACCTCTTCGTGAGCACGACGAGGGACGCGACGCTGTTGCGCTCCACCGCGTCGACGAGCCGTTCCGCGTCCGCGAGGGTGCCCGCGATGGGCTTCTCGAGGATCAGGTGCTTGCCCCGCTCGGCGGCCTGGACGGCGATCTCGGCCTGCACCGCCGGCGGCACGGCGAACGCGACCGCGTCCACCTGGTCCAGCAGTTCCTCGGGCGTCTTCGCGACGGTGGCGCAGTGGATCTTGGCGAGCTCGGTGGCCGCCTCCTCCCGACGGGCCCAGACGGTGGTCAGGTGGGTGCCCGGGTGATCGGCGATGCCCGGTGCGTGCACCATGTTCGCCCACGGGCCGGCACCGATGAGTCCTACGCGCAGCTGTTCGTCCACTCGGCCCATCCTGCCTTTCATCGGCCGCCGACGTAAGTGGCTTCCGGCACGAAGATCCGGCCGCCGTTCTCGAACCGCAGCTCCACGCCGTCCGGTCGGCGGTCGACCTCGGGCGTGGCGCCCCAGTCGTCCGGGATGGCGACGCGGTGCCCGTAGTCCGCCGACGAACCCAGCCAGACCTCGTGCTCGACGCCGCCGAGCAGGCTGGAGCGCTCCTTCACGTAGATGTTCGGCGTGCCCTCGTTCGTGCTGGTCGTGGTGCTGGTGGGCAGGAAGAGCAGCACGGCGGTCGTCGCCGTCAGGCCGGTGCCGACGACCGCGCCGACGACGAAGAGCAGGACGTTGACCAGGCAGCCCTTTTTCTTGGTGTCCACGGGGGGAGATCCTCGCCGTAGGCTCGGGTTCGTGCGCGAGCTTCCGGAGGAAATGGTGTTGCCGGCGGGTCTGGTACCGGAGGTCTTCACCGGGCCGCCCGCCGAGCCGCGCGACGCCGCGACGGTGGCGTTGGTGCGGGACGGTGCGGCCGGGGTGGAGGCGTTCCTGCTGCGGCGGGTGGCCGGGATGGCGTTCGCGGGCGGGATGACGGTGTTCCCCGGAGGCGGGGTCGACCAGCGGGACGCGGACACGTCGGTGGCCTGGAGCGGGCCTTCGCCCTCGTGGTGGGCCTCGCAGTTCGGGTGCTCGGTGGAGTTGGCGACGGCGCTGGTGTGCGCCGCGGTGCGGGAGACCTTCGAGGAGTCGGGGGTGCTGCTGGCCGGGCCGTCGGCCTCGTCGGTGGTGGCCGACACCGCCGGGTTCGCCTCGGCCCGTGAGGCGTTGGTGGCCCGGGAGTTGTCGTTGGCGCAGTTCCTGTCCGCGGAAGGGCTGGTGCTGCGGGCGGACCTGCTGCGGCCGTGGGCGAACTGGTTGACGCCGGAGGAGGAGCCGCGGCGGTACGACACGCGGTTCTTCGTGGCCGTGCTGCCGGAGGGGCAGAAGGCGGACGGTGCGACGACGGAGGCCTCGGACGCGGAGTGGCAGCGGCCGGTGGACGCGTTGGCGGACTGGAAGGCCGGGCGGCGGGCGTTGATGCCACCCACCTGGGTGACGTTGGCGGAGCTGGACGAGCTGGGGTCGGTCGCGGCGGCGCTGGACGAGCAGCGGACCGTGCAGAAGGTGATCCCGAAGTTGGTCCGGGATGGCGACGTGCTGCGGGTGGTCGTGCCGTGAGCGAGTTGGCTTATGGGGTGTTGCGGCAGGTCACGCCCACGGCGGCGGTGTTGCTCGCGGAGAACCCCGGTGTGATGACGTTGGACGGGACGAACACCTGGGTGCTGCGCGCGCCCGGTTCGTCGTCGTGCGTCGTTGTCGACCCCGGTCCGTTGGACGCCGCGCACCTGGGCCGGATCGCTGACCAGGCACCGGTGGAGGTCGTGCTCCTCACGCATGGTCACCCGGACCACTCGGACGGGGCACGGGCGTTCGGGCGACAGGTGGATGCGCCAGTGCGATCCGTCGACCCGGCTTTCCGGCTGGGTGGTCGAGGTCTGGAGGAGGGCGAGGTGATCGAGGCGGCCGGGCTGTCGATCCGGGTCCTGTCCACGCCCGGCCACACGGCCGACTCGGTGTGCTTCCAGCTGGACGACGCGGTGCTGACCGGTGACACGGTCCTCGGGCGCGGCACGACCGTCGTGGCCCACCCGGACGGGAAGCTGGGCGACTACCTGGCGTCGCTGCGGCAGCTCGCGGCCCTGCCGCCGAACACGATCGGGCTACCCGGCCACGGTCCGGAACTGCCGGACGTCGTGGCCGCCGCCACCGGCTACCTGGCCCACCGGGAACAACGCCTGACGCAGGTCAAGGCGGCGGTGGAACACCTGGCGTCGGACGGCGCGACACCCACCCCGCGCCAGGTGGTCGAGCTGGTGTACGCCGACGTGGACCGCTCGCTGTGGCCGGCCGCCGAGTGGTCCGTCCGGGCACAGCTGGAGTACTTGCTGCACAAGCCCTGACGGCCACCGGCTGGCGGCCTGGCGGCTGACGGACTGGCGGCCTGGCGGCCTGACTGACGGCTACGCGACCCCTGTCGGGTTGTCGATCACGTACCGCCAACCGCCGTCAGCGCCCCGCCGCGCGACGTCGGTGGCCGTGCCGGTCACGTCGCCGATGCGCCAGTCGACGACCAGCAGGGCGAGGTCGCCCCTGGTGATGACCTTGCGGGCGTTGACGGTCATCGCCAGGCCCAGAGCCAGGTGCCCGGCCAGTTCGGCCGGCTGGGCGCCGGGTTCGTAGAGGGAGGACGGGTCGCCGGCGTTGAACGCCTCGGCGAACAGCCGGGGCAGCTCTTCGGGGGTGCTCGCGATCATGCCGACGACGCTAGGAGGGCGGCGCGTGACCAACCAAACGGTAAGTGCCCAGGTCAGACGGGATCTCTGGGCCGACGAGGAGTACGGCGGGGTCGACCACCCGGTGGCCGACTGCCCGGTGGAGGTCACGTTGCACGCGCTGCGCGGCCGGTGGACGACGCTGGTCGTGCGCGAGCTGCTCGCCGACGAACGAACCTTCAGCGACCTCGCGACAGTCCTGCCCGCACTGTCCGACAAGGTCCTCACCGACCGCTTGGCACACCTGACCGCCTGCGGCGTGGTCGTGCGCTCCCGTGAACCCGGCTGGCCCAGCCGGGTGAAGTACGCCTTGACGCCCCGCGGGCAGGCCCTGCGCGACGTCCTGGAGGCCATGTGGGCCTGGGGAGCCGGCCCCGGCACCGATTAGCCGCCCTCCGGCTCTCGAACCGCCTCCCGCGCGGACCGAGCGCTGGAGGGACCGAGCGCTTGGCGGACCGAGCGCTGGAGGGAACGGGCGCTGGAGGGACCAAGAGCCGGACGGGCCGGGCGTTGGGCGGAACGGGCGCCGGGCGGACCGAGCGCCGGGCGGACCGAGCGCTGGAGGGACCGAGCGCTGGAGGGACCGGGCGTTGGGCGGAACGGGCGCTGGAGGGACCAAGAGCCGGACGGGCCGGGCGTTGGGCGGGCCGAGCGCCGGACGGGCCGCCCTCCGCGCAGACCGAGCGCCGGCCGGCCGGGCGGGGCGGCAAGGTGGGCGTTGGGTCAGGAGACCGTTCGCAGGGGCACCACCAGGTACGTCAGCTCCACGCCGTCGTCCCCGGCCTGCGACGTCAGCACCGTCGACCGCAG
Source organism: Saccharothrix sp. NRRL B-16314 (assembly GCF_000716595.1). Lineage (GTDB taxonomy): Bacteria > Actinomycetota > Actinomycetes > Mycobacteriales > Pseudonocardiaceae > Actinosynnema. The sequence goes on along the minus strand of NZ_JNXC01000026.1, from coordinate 46,753 downwards.
CCCGTCCTGGATCCGCAGCTCGACCCGCCGCCCGCTGAACGCCCGCAGCGCATCGGCCAGGTACCTCGCCTGGAAGGTCTTCGTCACCCGGTTCCCGTCGATCGTCGCCTTGACCGACTCCTCCGACTCGCCGTTCTGCGGATCACTGCCCCGCACCCGCAGCTCACCGTCGTCCACCTGGATCGTCACCGACCCGTGCGGACCGGCGTAGGGGACTGCTCGTCGGACCGCGCCCGCCAGCACGTCCGCTTCCACCAACACCGTGCTGTCGATGACCGCCTCCAACAGCTTTCTCACTCGATCGTCCGGGAACGGGGCGGCCAGCAGCGCCGTGCTCACGCTCCCACCCGCCCACGACAGGGCGACGCGGTCGGCGTCGGCGTGCACCGTCACCTCGGCATCCCGCTCCGGTCGGCGGGACGCCTCGGCCAGGGCCACCGCCGGAGCGAGGACGTCCAGTTCGCCTGTCGGCACCCACGGTAGCGAAGCGAAGGCCATTCGGTAACGGTCGGTGGCGATCAGCTCCAGCCGACCGCCCGCGCCGTGGATGCGGACACCGGTGAAGACGGGGAGCGCGTCGTCCTTCGAAGCAGCGCTGGACACCGGGACCAGGGCCGCGGCGAGGGTGCGGGCCGGCAGCGAACCGACGGCGGGCGGCAGCGGTGGGATGCCGGGGTGGGTGGCCAGGTCGAGCAACGGCAGGGCGAAGCGGGCCGTCGACGTGCGCACGGCAAGGCGTGAACCCTCCACCACCAGCCTGACCTGCGGGTCGTCCAACCCCCGAAGCGTGTCCGCGAGGGGTTTGGCGGGAACGACCACCGCGCCGTCGGCGTGCACCGTGGCCGGTCGGGTCAGGCGGACGGCGTGTTCTCGATCACTGCCCGCCAGCGTGACGCCACCGCCGTCCGCGCGCAGCACCAGACCGGCCAGCACCGGGTCGTACACCCGCGATGGCAGTAGGCGGGCGACGTCGGCGGTGGCCGAGGCGAGATCGGCTGTGGTGGCGGTCAGGTCCATGTCGGGGACGCTAGACCCGACCACCGACAATTCCGGTCGGGGCGCAGGTCAGGGCGACATCAGGGCCAGCTCGTCCTGCTTCGGCAGCGGCACGCCGGCCGCCACCGTCCCGCGGAACGCCCACACCAGCCCGGCGATCGCCAGCCCGGACACCGCCGCCGCGACGAACGCCGCACCCGTCCCGTACGACTCGACCAGCTGGCCGCTCGCCGACTGCCCGATCGCCAACCCCACGGTCACCGCCGTCACCACCCAGCCGAACGCCTCGGTGGCCGTCCCGGCGGGCGCCACCTGCTCGATCGCGGCCGAGTGGGCGGTGGCCTGCGGCGTGATCAACGTGCCCACCACGAACAGCGCGGCACCCAGGCCGATCAGCCCGGTCGGCACCGCCAGCAGCAGCGACAGCACCGCGAACCCGCCGAGCAGCACCGGCAACCGCAGGTGCATCGGCCGGGGGAACGGCTTCATCGAGTACAGGACGCCGAACATCACCGAGCTGACCGACCACAGGCTCAGCAGCAGCCCGCCCACGCCGACGTGACCCGCCTGCGCGGCGGCAGCGGGCACGGCCACCTCGATGAACCCGATCGTCATGCCGAAGCCCAGCGCCGCCAGCGCCACCGTGCGCATGCCGGGGGACGCCAGCGCGCCCAGCAGGCTCCGGGTCCTCGGCGTCGGGCGAACGCCGCGCACCGTCGGGTCCAGGGCGAACCACACCGAGCCGACGACCATCGACGCCGCGCCGATCACCACACCGGTGCCCGCCCACGGCGCCGTGACCAGCAGCCCGGCGAGGCCGGGACCGAGGATGAAGAACACCTCCATGCTGATCGCCTCGTACGCGTACCCGGCGAGCCGCGTCGACCCGGCGGGCACCACCTGCGACCACAGCGCACGGGACGCGGAGCCGACCATCGGTTCGGTGAGACCGACCGCGAACGCCACCGGCATCAGCACCGCCAGCGCGGCACCGACCTCGACCGCGCCGATCGCCAGCGCCACGAACGCGGAGAACAGCGCCACCGAGACGAGCAACGGGCGCGTCGGCCCGTGCCGGTCCATCAACCTGCCCTGCACGATCGACCCGACAGCCACGCCCACCAGCGACGACGCCGACACCAGACCCGCCGCGGCGAACGAACCGGTCTCCCGCTGCACGTACAGCAGCAGCGACAGGCCGATCATCGCGATCGGCAGGCGGGCGAGCAGTGACGCGACCACGGGGCCGCGCATGCCGGGCGTGGTCAGGGCAGCGCGGTAGTCGGAGAGGCGGGCAGAGTGGGACATGCGTACCAGTATGCACGCACTGGTACGCGCGTACTAATCGTTTTCGGGGGAAGCGCCAGTCGGCTCCGTCACCTGCCCAGTCGCGTCCAAGGCCTGGGAGTGCGTTGCGGTTCGATTACAACACTGGGATGACTGGGTGAAACCCGGCGGCAAAACCGCTGAACAGAGGCCCCGTGAGGGTGAACGGGCTTGAGTTGCCCACGAGGTGGCGTGCGATCGTTGAGGTAGCAACCGCTGTCGGCACCGGATTCGGCGGGGAAACCCGTTTCGACCGCTGTCTCAGTGGGAACCCAGACCTCCTTCCGGCGCTTCAAGGGTCGGGGCCTACGGGCGCCGGATGTGTGGAATGCGCGGTCTGTCGGGGGATGGGCCGTGCGACAGCAAGACCGGTGCGCCGCGTCGGGGGCGGCGCCCGGTCTTGTTGTGCTTTCCGGTGGTGTCGATCCCCGGGATCAGCGGGCCCGGCGGGCCAGCCGCTCCGGGTCGAGGATCAGCACGCTCTTGCCCTCCAGCCGGAGCCAACCGCGGTGGGCGAAGTCGGCCAAGGCCTTGTTCACCGTCTCGCGCGAGGCGCCGACGAACTGGGCGATCTCCTCCTGCGTGAGGTCGTGGGTGACCCGCAGGAGCCCGGCCTCCTGGCTGCCGAAGCGCTGCGCGAGCTGCAACAACGCCTTGGCCACCCGGCCCGGCACGTCCGTGAAGATCAGGTCGGCCAGCATGGAGTTCGTCCGGCGCAGCCTGCGGGCCAGTGCCCTCAGCAGCTGCTCGGCGATCTCCGGCCGGTTGGTGATCCACTGCCGCAGCGCGGGGCGGTCCATGCTGACCGCGCGCACTTCGGTCACCGTGGTCGCGGTGGACGTGCGCGGACCGGGGTCGAAGATCGACAACTCGCCGAACATGTCCGACGGCCCGAAGATCCCCAAGAGGTTCTCCCGCCCGTCCGGCGACTTCCGGCCGATCTTCACCTTGCCGGATTGGATGATGTAGAGCCGGTCTCCCGGCTCGCCTTCCGCGAAGATCACGTGGCCGCGCGGGAATTCGACCGACTCCAGCGTCTGCGCCAGTGCCTCCGCCGCGGCCTGTTCGACCCCCTGGAAAATGCCCGCGCGGGCCAGGGTCTCGTCCACCTCGTCCCTCCTGTCGAGACGCGGCGGCATGGTTGAGCGCGTTCCGCCTTCTGGCGGATCAGCGCCTGCCGCCGATCACTGAGTGCAGTCTAAGGGCTGTGGTGTGGATCGCCTTTCGGCACGCCGCTACCGAAGCCCTGATGACATTGACGCGGACAGCCCGATAAGGCCCGCCGGGGGTTGACCCCGTGGGCCTCGCCGGTCTTGCCCCGCTTAGCGGCGGGTTCGCCGCTGACGCAGGTTCCTGGCACGACCACCCAGCCTGCGCAGCCGGAACAGCTCCAGCGCGCGGCCGATGCCGTGCCCGTAGAGCGCCCTGACCTCGTCGGGGCGCGCCGACTCCAGGAACTCCTCGACCTCGTCCTCCTGCACGGCTACGTGCCGGAGGCGAGCTTCAACGCGCTCCATGAAGAGTGCGAAGAACATGATCACGATCGGAACGGCGATGACGAACCAGGCAGTCATGATGGCTCCGATCTTTGCGCATCCGGTTCGGCGCGCGGTCAAGGGGGTCACTCTGGCGTGTCGGTTCGAGGTCGTCCGTCGTGTTGTCCAGAGGACGTGCACGGTCCGCTCGTGGTTGCTTGCCCGTGATCGTGCCGCTTCAAACGGGCCGTCGCCGGGTGGATCGGTACCGGCTCCCCCGGACGGGCGGGACACCGGCGGCGCGGCGCCTCCCGGGCGATCGGGCGGTCGGACGACCGAGCCGCCGTCCACCACGCGTCGGCCATTAACCTGGGCGCATGGCGAAGAGCGCGGCGAAGCAGCCGGAGACGAGGCTGGGGCTGGTCCGCCGGGCGCGACGCATGGTGCGGGTCCTCGGTGAGGGTTACCCCGACGCGCACTGCGAACTGGACTTCGAGGACCCGTTGCAGCTCCTGGTCGCGGTCGTGCTCTCCGCGCAGACCACCGACGTCCGGGTGAACCTCGTCACGCCCGCGCTGTTCCGCCGCTACCCCACGGCCGCCGACTACGCCTCGGCCGACCGCGCGGAGCTGGAGGAGCTGATCAAGTCGACCGGCTTCTACCGGAACAAGGCGACGTCGCTGATCGGCCTGGGCTCCGCGCTGGTGGAGCGGTTCGGCGGCGAGGTGCCGGGCAACCTCAAGGACCTGGTGACGCTGCCCGGCGTCGGGCGCAAGACCGCGAACGTGGTGCTGGGCGACGCGTTCGGCGTGCCGGGGATCACGGTCGACACCCACTTCGGCCGGCTCGTCCGCCGCTGGGGCTGGACCGAGGAGGAGGACCCGGTCAAGGTCGAGCACGTCGTGGGCGCGCTGATCGAGCGCAAGGAGTGGACCCTGCTCTCGCACCGCACGATCTTCCACGGCCGCCGCGTCTGCCACGCCCGCACCCCCGCGTGCGGCGCGTGCCTGCTGGCGCCGCAGTGCCCGTCCTACGGCATCGGGCAGGTCGACCCGGTCAAGGCGCAGAAGCTGGTCAAGGGCGAGGAAGCACCGCACCTGATCGAACTCGCCGAGCGCGTGCGGGCGGGGGCGAAGCCGGCGTGAGCGTCGCAGCGCGGTGGGTCGTCGTCGCCCTGGTGCTGGCGGTGGCGGGTGTCGTCGCGCTGTGGCCGCGTTCATCGGAGAACGACCAGGCCGTGCCCACCCGGACGGCGCCGACGGCTGACCTGGGCGTCGTGCGCGGCCAGGCGGCGCTGCGGCCGTGCACCCGGGCGGACGGCCAGGGACCGCAGGCGCTGCGCGGCGTCACGGTCACGTGCCTCGGCGACGGGCAGCAGGTGGACATGGCTTCCGCTGCGTCCGGTCGGGTCCTGGTGAACTTCTGGGCGACGTGGTGCGTTCCCTGTCAGGAGGAGCTGAAGGTCCTGGACGCGTACGCGCAGGAGCCGGGCGCGGTGCCGGTGGTGGCGGTCCTGGTGGGGAGCAAGGAGGCTGACGGTCTGGAGCTGTTGGCGAAACTCGGCGTGCACCTGCCCGCGGTCTTCGACGAGGGCGACGGTGTGCGCAAAGCCCTGCGCGTGCCACCGAGGTTGCCCGTGAGCTACGTCACCGGGGTGGACGGGTCGTTCGCCGAGGTGACCGACCCCATCGCGTTCACGTCGGTCGACCAGGTGCGCGAGGTGGTCGGATGACGGCCCTGGTCGATCCGGACGGTGTGCCGGAGTGGATGGGCGGCCTGGTCAAGGCCACCGCCGACATCGACGCCCGCACGTTCACCCGCATCTCGCCGCCGCCGGACGGCACCGGACGTCCCGCCGCCGTGCTGATGCTGTTCGGCGACGGCGGTGCAGGCCCGGACGTGCTGCTGCTGCGCCGGGCCGACACCCTCGGCTCGCACCCCGGCCAGGTCGCCTTCCCCGGCGGCGCGGCCGACCCGACCGACGACGGGCCGGTGGACACGGCGCTGCGCGAGGCGTACGAGGAGACCGGTGTGCTGCGCGAAGGCGTCCGGCCGGTCGCCACGCTGCCGGAGCTGTACGTGCCGGTGTCCGGGTTCGTCGTCACGCCGGTGCTGGCGCACTGGGACGAGCCGTCGCCGGTCGCGCCGGTCGACCCGGGCGAGACCGCCGCCGTGGCGCGGGTGCCGATCGCGCACCTGGCGGACCCGGCGAACCGGTTCCGGGTGAGCCACCCGTCCGGTTACACCGGTCCGGCGTTCTCCGCGCCGGGGATGCTGGTGTGGGGCTTCACCGCCGGCCTGCTCAACGGGCTGCTCGCCCTGGGCGGCTGGGAACGGCCGTGGGACACCGCGGACGTGCGCGACCTCGACCTGGCCTTGCGTGCGACGGAGGTTCCGTGAACTGGGTTGACCTCCTGGTGCTGGCGCTCGCCGCCTTCGCCGCCGTGTCGGGCGCACGGCAGGGCATGGTCGTCGCGCTGCCCGCCTTCGTCGGCGTCCTGATCGGACTGGTCCTCGGCACGCAGCTCGCGCCGCTGGCGGTGGCGCAGTTCGACAACGTGGTGACCAAGGTCGTGTTCGCGGTCGGCATCGTGGTGCTGCTGGTCGCGCTGGGCGAGACGCTCGGCGTGTACGTCGGCCGCATCATCAAGCCCCGGGTCAACTCCAGTCCGCTGCGCGGCGCGGACAACGCGCTGGGCGCGATCGTGCAGGGCGCCGTGGTGTTCGTGGTGGCGTGGATGATCGCGCTGCCGCTGACCATGGTCGCGGGCCTGCCGTCGCTGGCCAAGGCGCTGAACCAGTCGGTGATCCTGTCCACGGTGGACGACACCATGCCGCAGGCGGCGCGGACGTTGGCCGACGACCTCCAGAACCTGTTCGACGTGTCGGGCTTCCCGGCCGCGGTGGACCCGTTCAACCAGATGCCGTTGAAGGAGGTCGGCCCGCCGGACCCGGGGCTGAGCTCGAACCCGATCGTGCAGCAGCTGCGGCCCAGCGTGCTGAAGGTGCGCGGACGCGCGCCGTCGTGCTCGCGCGCGTTGGAGGGCACGGGTTTCGTCATCTCGCCCGAGCGCGTGATGACGAACGCGCACGTCGTCGCGGGCACCACCGAGGTCACGGTGGAAGTCGGGCTCGGCCAGTTCGACGCCACGGTCGTGCACTACGACCCGCAGACGGACATCGCGATCCTCGCCGTGCCGGACCTGGAGGCCGTGCCGCTGGAGTTCCGCACCGACGAGATCGCGCAGGGCGAGGACGGGATCGTGCTCGGCTACCCGCTGGACGGCCCGTACACGGCGTCCGAGGCGCGGGTCCGGGAGCGGATCCCGATGCTGCGCGGGCCGGACATCTACGACGCGCAGACCGTGACGCGGGAGGTGTACACGGTGCGGGCGAAGGTGCGCAGCGGCAACTCCGGCGGCCCGCTGGTCGACCCGCAGGGCCGGGTGATCGGCGTGGTGTTCGGCGCGGCCGTCGACGACCAGGAGACCGGTTTCGTGCTGACCGCGCAGGAAGTCGCGCAGGAGGTGGCGGACGCGCCGACGATGGTGCGGCGCGCGTCCACCCAGACCTGCGCGTCCTGATCAGACCTTCGCCAGGAAGTCGGTGACGATCCGGCTCGTGGTCTGGGGCGCTTCCTGGTGCGGGAAGTGACCTACCTCCGGCACCACCTGGAACGACGAGCGGGCACCCGTCCAGATGCCCGAGTCGGACGCCGTCGTCTGGAGCATCACCGGGTCGAGCGCGCCGTGCACCTGGAGCACCGGCACCTCCAGCCGGCGGTCGACGGCCTCGGCGAACCGGCGGCCGTCGCCGCGCAGCTGGGAGCGCACCGCCCAGCGGAAGTACTCCATCGAGCTGTGCGCGACGCCCTGCACCAGGACGGCCTCCCGGTTGCGCCGCACCACCTCGTCGAACTCGGGCGACACCGTCCACTTAGGACCACCCCACGCGCCGAGCAGGCCGGCCACCGCCGCGCCGCCGTCCTTGGTCAGCCACCGCTCCGGGTACATCGGCAGCTGGAAGCGGAACAGGTGGGCGCTGGCCCGGCCCTGGTGCCGCGGGTGGCGCCGGATCGCGCGGCGCAGCGCCAACGGGTGCGGCGCGGAGACGGCCGTCACCGAGTAGACGAGGCGGGGGTGCATGGCGCCGACCGTCCACGCCAGCATGCCGCCCCAGGCGTGGCCGACGAGGTGCGCGCGCGGTTCGCCGAGCGCCTTCACCAGGCCCGCGACGTCACCGGCGAGCGTGAACCCGTCGTACCCGCGCGGTGGTTTGTCCGAGTCGCCGTAGCCGCGCAGGTCGACGGCGACGGCCCGGTAGCCCGCCTCGGCGATCGCGACCAGCTGGTGCCGCCACGACCACCAGAACTCCGGGAAACCGTGCAGCAGCAGCACGAGCGGACCTTCGCCCAGCTCGGCGACGTGCAGGCGGATGCCGTTCGCGGACACGTCGCGGTGCGCCCAGGGGCCGGGCACCCGAGCGGTCGACGGGTCGGGCAGCCGCACGGCGCGGTTCAGTGGCCTTCGCCGCGGTGGCGGAGGGCCGCGACGGTGTCCTTGGCCGACGCGATGGTCCGCTGTGGCGCACGCAGCTTCTTCATCTTCCGCACGCCGAGGGCGACCAGCAGCCCCACCGTGGCGATCACGACGACGAACACGATCAGGAACGACAACGACAGCGGGAAGTCGAACAGGTCGTGCAGCGCGTGGGCCAGGGTCATGAAGAGCAGGATGAGGGCGAACGGCAGCACCGCCAGCGCGAGGATGAAGTAGACGCTGCCCCGCACGCCCTTCTTGATCTCGCCCGCGACCTCGGACTTGGCCAGCTCGACCTCGGCCCTGAGCAACGTCGACAGGTGGGCCGTCGCATCGCGCACCAAGCCGCCGATGGACGTTTCCTCCGCGATCTTGACCGCGCTCTCCGCGGTCAACGGGATCGACGGAACAGGTGGCAGTCCGCTGCCGTTGGTGGTCTCCCGAGCGCTGGTCACCGGTTCATCGTGCCATGCACCGCCCACCGGGGCTCCACGACTGGCTGATGTCCGCGATTCTCCGCCGATCCCGGCCGGTTCAGGCGTCGTCGTCGGCGCGCTGGTGCACCCGGTTGCGCCGCACCAGCAGCACCGCGGCCAGCAACGAGGCCGCCAGCGACGCCAGCAGCACGGCCGCCTTGGCCTGTTCGGCGGCGGCGCCCTCCAGGGCGAGGTCGGAGATCAGCAGGCTCACCGTGAACCCGACGCCGCCGAGCATGGCGACCGCGACGATGTCCCGCGGTCCGGCTCCGCTCGGCCACACCGCGGCCTTGAGCAGCACCGCCAACGCGGACGCGCCGACGATGCCGACGAGCTTGCCCACCACCAGGCCCAGCATCACGCCGAGCGCCAGCCGGTCCGAGAACAACGCGCCCAGCGCCTCGCCGTTCACCGGCACGCCGGCCGCGAACAGCGCGAACACCGGCACCGCCACGGCCGCCGACCACGGCTGCAACCGGTGCTCCAGCCGCAGCGCGGGCGCTTCGTGCTCGTAGTTGTCCTTGCGCACGCGGGTCAGCAGGGCCAGCGCGACGCCGGCGATGGTGGCGTGCACGCCCGCCGCGTGCACGGCGACCCACGTGCCCACCGCGATCGGCACGTAGAGCCAGGGTGTCGTCACCCGCTTGTGCTGGAGGAACGCGTAGAGCGCCAGCAACGCCACCGCAGCCGCCGCCGCGACCAGGTTGAACGTCGCCGTGAACAGCACCGCGATCAGCACGATCGCACCGAGGTCGTCCACCACGGCGAGGCTGAGCAGGAACAACCGCAGGCTGTTCGGCAGGCCCGACGCGGTGATCGCCAGCACGCCCAGCGCGAACGCGATGTCCGTGGCCACCGGGATCGCCCACGCCCGTTCGATCCCCGGCTCGCCCCAGCCGACGCCGAGCGCGATCGCCGCGGGCACGACCATGCCGCCGACCGCCGCCACCACCGGCAGGATCGCGGCCTTGAAGTCGTTCAGCTCGCCGATCACGAGCTCGCGCTTGAGCTCCAGCCCGGCGACGAAGAAGAAGATCGCGAGCAGGCCGTCCTTGGCCCAGTCGCCGACGCTCAGGCTCAGGTGCAGCGACTCCGGCCCGAGGTGGAAGTCACGCAGCGCGGTGTACGCGCCGGACAGGGGTGAGTTCGCCCAGATCAACGCCACGGCGGTCGCGGCCAGCAGGATCATGCCGCCGACCGTTTCGGTGCGCAGGTAGCGCGCGAACTCGGTGGCGGCGTTCCGCTTGCGACTCGTCAAGATCCACTCCGGTGCGTCGGGTACGGCTCATCCTCGTGCCGACCAGACTTCCCGGCTCACCCCCACGACCCTAGCAACGCGAAAGGGGTGTCCACCACTCGGTGAACACCCCTCCCAACCCCTGGTCAGTCCTCTGCGGCGCCCGACTTGAGGCCCCTGGAGATCAGGTCCATCACCGACGAGTCCGCGAGCGTGGTCACGTCGCCGACCTGCCGGTTCTCCGCCACGTCCCGCAGCAGCCGGCGCATGATCTTGCCCGAGCGGGTCTTCGGCAGCTCCGGCACGACCATGATCTGCCGCGGCTTCGCGATCGGGCCGATCTCCTTGGCCACGTGGTCGCGCAGCGCCTTGATCGCCGCCGCGCCGTCCGAGCCCTCGGCCGCGCCGCCGCGCAGGATCACGAACGCCACGATGCCCTGGCCGGTGGTGGGGTCGGTCGCGCCGACCACCGCCGCCTCGGCCACCGTCGGGTGCGAGACCAGCGCGGACTCGACCTCGGTGGTGGAGATCCGGTGCCCCGACACGTTCATCACGTCGTCCACCCGGCCCAGCAGCCAGATGTCGCCGTCCGCGTCGTACTTCGCGCCGTCACCGGCGAAGTAGAAGCCCTGGTCGGCGAACCGGGACCAGTACGTGTCGCGGTAGCGCTGCTCGTCGCCCCAGATGCCGCGCAGCATCCCCGGCCACGGCTGGTCGAGCACCAGGTAGCCGCCGCCGCCGTTGGGGACCTCGTTGCCCTGGTCGTCCACGACCTTCGCGCTGATGCCGGGCAGCGGGCGCTGCGCCGAGCCGGGCTTGGCGGTCGTCGCGCCGGGCAGCGGGGAGATCATGATCGAGCCGGTCTCGGTCTGCCACCAGGTGTCCACGACGGGCGTGCTGCCCGCGCCGACGGTCTCCCGGTACCAGATCCACGCCTCGGGGTTGATCGGCTCGCCGACGCTGCCGAGCACGCGCAGCGTCGACAGGTCGTACTTGGCCGGGATGTCCGCGCCCCACTTCATGAACGTGCGGATCAGCGTCGGCGCGGTGTAGTAGATCGACACGCCGTACTTCTGCACGATCTCCCAGTGGCGGCCCTCGTGCGGGGTGTTGGGCGTGCCCTCGTAGACGACCTGCGTGACGCGGTTGGACAGCGGGCCGTACACGATGTAGCTGTGCCCGGTGACCCAGCCGATGTCGGCGGTGCACCAGTAGACGTCGGTGTCCGGCTTGAGGTCGAACACGTTGTAGTGCGTGTACGACGCCTGGGTCAGGTAGCCGCCCGACGTGTGCAGGATGCCCTTCGGGTTACCCGTGGTGCCCGAGGTGTAGAGGATGAACAGCGGGTGCTCGGAGTCGAACGCCTCCGGCGCGTGCTGGTCGGACTGGCGCTCGACGAGGTCGTGCCACCAGACGTCGCGACCCTCGGTCCAGTCCACTTCGCTGCTCGTGCGCTTGACCACGAGCACGTGCTCGACGCTCTTCGCCTTCGACACGGCCTCGTCCACGGCCGGCTTGAGCGCCGCCGGGTTGCCGCGCCGGTACTGGCCGTCGGTGGTGATCACCAGCTTGGCCTGGGAGTCCTCGATGCGGGTGCGCAGCGCCTCGGCGGAGAAGCCGCCGAACACGACGCTGTGCATCGCGCCGACGCGCGCGCACGCGAGCATGGAGAAGATGGCCTCGGGCACCATCGGCATGTAGATGGCGACCCGGTCCTCCGCGCCGACACCCAGCTCGACCAGGGCGTTGGCCGCCTTGGAGACCTCGCGCTGCAGCTCGGCGTAGGTGATGGCGCGGCTGTCGCCGGGCTCACCCTCCCAGTGGATGGCGACCTGGTCGCCGTGGCCGGACTCGACGTGCCGGTCGACGCAGTTGTACGCGACGTTCAGCTTGCCGCCGACGAACCACTTGGCGAACGGGGCGTCCGACCAGTCCAGGACCCGGTCCCACTTGGTGTCCCAGGACAGCCGCTCGGCCTGCTTCGCCCAGAACGCCTCGCGGTCGGCGCTCGCCTCCTCGTACAGCGCGGCGGTCGCGTTGGCCTGCGCGGCGAACTCCTCGCTGGGCGGGAACGTCCTGTGCTCGGTCGACAGGTTGTCCAGGGCGGCTTGCGGCTCTGTCATGGTGGGCGGACCTCCTGAATCCGTGGGGGTGCGGCACCGACCGTAGTGCGATCGAGGTCACTGTGCACCCAAAAGGTTCAGACCAATTTCGGCGGATTGGGAAACGCGTGGGTAACTGTGTAACCCGTGGCACGCCCGCTGACCACCGCGATTCCGCCGAACGACACCTAGGCTGCGACCAGCGGCACACTCCGTGACTCGCGTCACGTGGTCAGGGCGGCCCTCGCAGCCGGCCACTCGGCCGCCGTCATCGAGTACACGACGGTGTCGCGCAGAGTTCCGTCCGGACGGACGCGGTGCACCCGGAGGACGCCTTCGCGGGTCGCGCCGAGGCGTTCGATGGCCCGCTGGGAGCGTTCGTTGCGGAGGTCCGTGTGCCAGCCGACGCGAAGCGCGCCCAGGTCCTCGAAGGCCCGTCGGAGCAGCAGGAGCTTGGCGTCGGTGTTGAGGGCGGTGCGCTGCCAGCGCGTGCCGATCCAGGTGTGTCCGATGTAGAGGCCGCGGTGCTTCGGGTCGATCTCGTAGTACGACGTCGTGCCGGCGACCTCGTTCGTGCGGGGGTCGATCTGGGCCCACGCCAGGCGGGTCGGGTCGGCCAGGCTCCGCTCGACGTACGCGCGGGTCTCGTCGACGGTGGTGGGGTGGGGTGTGCTGAGCCAGGTCCAGACGTCCGGGTCCTTGCCCGCCTCGTGCAGGCCCTCGACGTGGTCGGGGGTGAGGGGTTCGAGGCGGACGTGGTCGCCGGCGAGCACCGGGCGGTCGTACCAGTTCATGCCCCGGACGGTAATGCGGTGTAGTGGCTATCTCAGATAGCCAGTTTGAGGTTGTTTCAGATAGCCACTTACCGGCGAGTAGTGTTCTGCGGCGTGACCGATCCGCTTGCCCCGCTGCTGGACCTGCCCGGTGTGGCCGACGCCGTCGCCGCCGCGCGTGACGCCGTGTTCCAGGTGCACCGGCACCGGGTGAACCTGCGCGGCTGGGCGACCACCGCGGCCGAGGCGTCCGTGCGCGCCGCCCGTGCGTCGGCGGCGTTGGACGGCGGGCCGACCGCCATCCCAGCCGACGGGTCGGTGACCGACCCCGTGCTGGCCGGTGCGCTGCGGGTGGCGGAGGCGTTGGGCGTGGTGCTGCCGACGTGGCAGCGGGCGCCGATGCAGGCGTTGGCGCGGTTGCACGTGCTGGCGGGTGCGGACCTGGGCGGTGAGCTGGGGCGACCGCGGGCCGAGCCGGGGATGTCCGAGCGGCTGGACCTGCTGGCGAACCTCGTCACCGGCGGCACGTCCGTTCCCGGTCCCGTGCTGGTGGCCGTGGTGCACGGGGAGCTGATGTCGCTGGCGCCGTTCGAGACGGCCAACGGGGTGGTCGCGCGTGCCGCGTCCCGCTTGGCGTCGATCGCCGGCGGGTTGGACCCGAAGTCGTTGGGCGTGCCCGAGGTGATGTGCCTGCGCCGTCAGAACGACTACTCGGCCGCCCTGCACGGCTTCTCCACCGGTGACCCCGAGGGCGTCACCCGCTGGCTCCTGTTCTGGTGCGAGGCCGTCGAAGCCGGCGCCCGCGAAGCCCGCAGCATCGCCGACACCGCCACCCCCTGACCCCGTGAGTCCTACGTTCCCGTCCCGTGAGTCCTACGTTCGGAACGCGTGAGTCCTACGTTCGGGACGGGTGAGTCCTACGTTCGGAACCCCCGAATTCAACGCTCGGGACACATGGCCGGTTCTGAGCGTTGAACTCGGGGGTCCTGAACGTAGGACACGGTTGTTCTGAACGTAGGACTCACGGGTCCTGAACGTAGGACTCACGGGTTAGAGGAGGGTTTTCAGGGTGTCGGCGGCGCGTTCGGCGTCCGCGAAGGTGTTGTAGAGCGGGGCGAAGCCGAAGCGGAGGACGTCGGGCGGGCGGTGGTCGCCGATGACCTGGCGCTCGATCAGCTGCGTCATGATCCGCTTCGCCTCCGGGTGGCGCAGCGAGACCTGGTGGCCACGCCACTCGTCCCGCGGAGTGATCAACTCGAGGCCCGGCAGGTCCTCCACCAACGAGATGAAGTGCGAGGTCAGCCGCAAGCCCTTGGCCCGCACATCGGCCAGCTCGACGTGGTCCCAGACGTCCAGGGCGGCGTCCAGCGCGAGCATCGAGATGATGTCCGGCGTGCCGACGCGGGCCCGGGTCACGCCGGGGTCGGGTGTGTACTCCGGCGCCATGGCGAACGGCACCTCGTGGCCCGTCCACCCGGTCAGCGGCTGCTCGAACGCGGACTGGCCGGCCTTCGGCACGTAGATGAACGCGGGCGAGCCGGGACCGCCGTTGAGGAACTTGTACGTGCAGCCCACGGCCAGGTCGACGCCGAGCGCGTCCAGCTCGATCGGCAGCACGCCCGCGCTGTGGCACAGGTCCCAGACGACCTTCGCCCCCACCGCGTGCACCTGCTCGGTCAGCCGCGCCATGTCCAGCAGCCGACCCGTCCGGTAGTCGACGTGGTTCAGCAGCACGACCGCCGTGGTGTCCCGCAGGTCCAGCTCCTCCGGCGGCGCCGCCCGCAGCGCGAGCCCCGTCAGCTCCGACACCGACCGCGCGATGTACCCGTCCGTCGGGAACGTGCCCTCGTCCACGACGATCTCCATGCGGTCGGTGTTGCGCACCGCCCCCATCAACGCCTTGAACAGGTTCACGCTGGTCGAGTCCGCCACGACGACCTGCCCCGGCGCGGCGCCGACGAGCCGTCCGACCCGGTTTCCGACCCGTTCCGGCGCCTCCCACCAGCCCTCCGACCAGCTGCGGATGAGCCGCCGGCCCCACTGGTGGCGCACCACGTGCTGCACCCGTTCGGCCACGGCCTTCGGCGGCGCGCCCAGCGAGTTGCCGTCCAGGTACACGACGTCGTCGTCGAGGTCGAACAGGTCGCGGATGTGCGCCAACGGGTCGGGTGGGCTCGTCATACGTGACTCCTGGCCGTCCACAGCTCGGGGAAGACCGAGCGTTGCGTGCGCTTCTCCAACCACGCAACTCCCGCGGAGCCGCCGGTGCCGGTTTTCGCGCCCATCGAACGACGGGTCGCGAGCAGGTGGTCGTAGCGCCAGCGGGCGAACTCCTCGGCGATGTCGGTCAACGCCTCGCCGAGTTCGAGCAGGTCACCGGACCCGCTGCGGTAGATGTCCGCCCACGCGGCCTCCACGTCGGCACTCGGCTCGTAGGGCCCGCTGACGTCGCGTTCGAGGACGTGGGACGGGATCGGCAGGCCCTGGCGGTGCAGGAAGCCGAGCACCTCGTCGTACAGGCTCGGCTCGCTGAGCAGCTTCTCGAGCGCGTCGTGCTGCTGCGGCACGGCGCGGTGCGGCACGAGCATCGACCGGGACTTCTCGCCGAGCAGGAACTCCACCTCCCGGTACCGGCCGGACTGGAAGCCGGAGCCCTCGCCGAGCGCGTCGCGGAACGAGTTGAACTCGGCCGGCGTCATCCGGGCGATGGGCCGCCACGCCGCGTTGAGGGCCTGCATGTGCAGTTCGCTGCGGCGCAGGGTGCGGACCGCGGCACGCACGTCGTCGGCGCGCAGCTCCTTCTTGGCCTGCCGCCACTCGAAGCACAACAGGCCGAAGTACAGCTCCATGACCTGGGTGATCACCAGGAACGACATCTCGCGCGGGTCTTCGGACCACTGCTGTTGCAGCGAGTGCAGCACGGAGGCGTGCACGTAGTCCTCGTAGGGCGTCGTGCCGCCGAAGTCGAGTTTGGGTGCGACCGGGCAAGTCATGTCGTCATCATGACTCGGCGTTCGAGTGATCTGAATGGCCATCGAACGGTGTTTGAGCCCGAACTTCTTATGATCACGAGGCGATTCCCGGAGTAGCTTTGCAGTCGTGAGCATCGAACTGGATCACGTGGATTGGGCGCTGTTGGAAGCCCTCCAAGAGGACGCCCGGCTGTCGTACAACGAGCTGGCGCGGCGGGTGCACGTCTCGCCGCCGACGGTCGCGCAGCGAGTGCGACGGCTGGAGAACGCGGGTGTCATCACCGGCTACCGCGCGACCGTCGACCCCACGGCGGTGGGGCGGTCGGTGGTCGCCCTAGTGCGGATGAAGTGCTACGGGCCGCGGTGCATCACGGTGCACCCGGAGCTGCTGGACGACTGCCCCGAGGTGGTGGAGGTGGTGCGGCTGACGGGCGACATCTGCTCGGTGGTGAAGGTGGTGACCACGTCGATCAGCGAGCTGGAACGGCTGCTCGTGCGGCTGGGCGGCTACGGCGAGACGTCCAGTGCCATGGTGCTGTCGACGCCCATCCCGTGGCGCCCGGTGCTACCCGGCTGAACCCCCGGCCCGGGGGCCCAGCCGGTCGGACGTCAGGTGGCCGGACCCGGCATCAGCTGGCCGAGCGCTTGCCGGACGTGCCCTTGCGTGCGTTCTAATGCCTCTGCAGCGCGCGCCGCGGGCACGTTGGTCAACAGGTGCACCAGAGCGACCTTCAGGTCGCCGCCCGCGTCGGCCAACGCGGTCGTGCACTCCGACTCGCCCAGACCCGTCGCCTCACGCAGGATGCGCACCGTCCGGCCGCGCAGCTTCGCGTTGGTGGCCCGCATCGAGACCATCAGGTTCGAGTACGTGCGGCCGAGCCGGACCATCACCGCGGTGGAGAACGACGTCAGCACCAGCTTCTGCGAGGTGCCCGCCTTCATCCTGGTGGAACCGGCGATCGCCTCCGGACCGGTGTCGACCGCGATCAGCACGTCCACCTCGACCGGCGCGGGCGCGGTCGGGTTGTTGGACACCAGGACGGTGTGCGCGCCCATCGTGCGGGCCTGTTCCAGCGCGGCCACCACGAACGGCGTGCGTCCGGACGCCGTGACGCCCAGCACCAGGTCGCCCGCGGCGGCGTGCCGGCGGATCTCGGCGGCGCCGTCGGACCCCTGGTCCTCCACGTCCTCCACGGCGTTGACCAGCGCGTCCCGGCCGCCCGCGTGGTGGGCGACGAACCAGTCCGGCGGCGCGTTGAACGTCGGCACCAGCTCGGCGGCGTCGAGCGTGGCCAGCCGGCCGGACGTGCCCGCGCCGACGTAGTGCACCCGGCCGCCCGCGCGCAGCGCGCCGACGGCGAGGTCGGCGGCACGGGCCAGTTCCGGCAGCACGGCCGCTACCGCGTCCGGGACCAGTTGGTCCTCGGCGTTGATGAGGCGGAGCACCTCCAGCGTGGAGAGCCGGTCGATGTCCTGGGTCCGCGGGTTCCTGGCCTCGGTGGGGGATTCCACGCGGACCGCGACATCGTGCCGGTGCGGCGTCATTTACCGGACTCCCGGCGCCGCCTGCCATCCGGTCGGGCACCCAGGCGGTGCCCGGACACCGCGTCGTACGTCGCTTCGAGGGCCATCTTGGCGCTGTCCACGTGCCGTTGCGCGACGCCGATGAACAGGCAGTCGATCACGGTCAGCTGGGCGATGCGGCTGGCCATCGCGCCCGAGCGGAACGTGGTCTCGCGTGCCGCCGTGGTCAGCACGTGGTCGGAGACCTCGCTGATCGGCGAACGCGGGAAGTTGGTCAGCGCCACCGTGGTCGCGCCGTGCTCCTTGGCCACCCGCAGCGCCTCGACCGTCTCCGACGTGGAGCCGGTGTGCGAGATGCCGACCGCCACGTCCGCCTTGGTCAGCACGGCGGCGGACGTGAGCGCGATGTGCGTGTCGTTCCACGCGAAGCAGATACGCCCTATCCGGTGCAACTTCTGCTGGAGGTCGAACGCCACGAACGCGCTGGCGCCGAAGCCGTAGACGTCTACCCTGCCTGCGCCGGCGACCGCCTCGACCACGGCCTCCAGCGTTTCCACGTTCAGCTGCTCGGCGGTCTCCTCGACCGCTCGAGCGTCCGCGAACGCCACTTTGCCCACCACCTGACGCATGTCGTCGCCCGGACCGATGTCTCCGCCCAGGTCGCGGTCGGTGCGCATCGACGTGCGGGCCGTATCGGCCGCCAGCGCTATGCGCAGTTCGGGGTAGCCGCCGACACCGATCGCCTTGCAGAACCGGGTCACCGTTGTCTCGCTGGTGCCCGCGGCCTCCGCGATTTCGGTGATGCTGCGGTGTGCGACGGTCGCCGGGTTGTCCAGCACCACCTTGGCGACCCGTTGTTCCGCGCGGGCCAGGCCGGGCAGGAGTGAACGGATCTTGACAAGGGGACTGGAGTCGGCGTGACTTTCGGTGGACACGTGGGAAACTTACTAACCGCTCAACGTACGGTCAACGGAAGGTGGGTCTAACTCACCCCAAACGTGACCGGATCTCACCACTTGGTGGATCACGCCGGCGGCATGTCACTAACGGTCCGCGGCCCACCACCCTTCGGCGCGCAAACCCGCTGGTTCGCGCTCTGCGTCGAGTGCCACGCCCTGCTCGTCGGTGATTCGCACGGCGTCCACGTACACGCCGCGCCCGCCGTAGCCCGTGCCCTGGACGTACCGCCAGCGGTACTGCGCCGCCGATGCCGCCTCGACCTCGACCTTGTGCCACCGCCGCTGCCCGTAGCCGGCCAACACCTGGACATCGCGCCAGGTGGTGCCGTCGTTAGTCGCCTCGACCACGACCTTGTCGCCGGGGTCCAGGTCCACGAACGCCCAGAACGACAACCGCTGCGTCTCCGACCGCTGCGGGAGGTCACGGGTCGTGAGCGTGCCGCCGTTCGTGTCGGGGGCCCACGCCGTGCCGTGCCGCGGCCTCACCGCCAGTGCCTGCGCCAGGCCGTTGGCCACCGCGCGCCGGGCCGGGTTGATCGAGCCCCAGTTCCGGCTCGGGTGCACCCGGTTGGTCAGCAGGATCGCGATCGACCGCGACAGCGGGTCCAGCACCAGCGTGGTGCCCGTGTATCCGGTGTGCCCGGCGGCCCTCGGCGACGTCAGCGCGCCCATGTACCAGCGCTGGTCCAGCTCGAAGCCGAGGCCGTGCGAGTTGCCCGGGAAGGCCTGGTTGAAGTCCGTGAGCATCAGCTCGACGGTGCCCTCCTCCAGGATCCGGCCGCCCGCGTGCACGCCGCCGTTGAGGATCGCCTGGCCGAGCACGGCCAGGTCACGCGCGGTGGAGAAGACGCCCGCGTGACCCGCGACCCCGCCGAGCGACCAGGCGTTCTCGTCGTGCACCGAGCCGCGGATGATGCCCCGGCCCGCCTGGTACTCGGTGGCCGCGATCCGGTCGAGCTTCGCCGCCGGCGGGTTGTAGCCGGTGTCCACGAGGCCGAGCGGCGCGGTGATGTCGTCGCGGACGACCTCGTCCAGCTTCTTGCCCGACCACTTCTCGACCAGCAGGCCGAGGGTGATCAGGTTCAGGTCCGAGTACACGTACGTGGTGCCGGGCGTGCTGCGCGGCTTCGTGTCCATCACGGCCTTGATCCGCGACGGCACGTCCGGGTACTGCGACCACAGCGGCAGCCAGGCCACCAGGCCGGACGTGTGCGTGAGCAGCTGCCGGACGGTGATCGACTCCTTGCCGTTCACGCCGAACTCCGGCAGGTGCCGGGCCACCGGGTCGTCCAGCCCGAACCGGCCGAGCTCGTGCTGCCGCATCACCACGATCGAGGTGAACAGCTTCGAGATCGACGCCAGGTCGAAGATCGTGTCCCGGGCCATCGGCACGCGCTCGGCCTCGGGCAGCTCGGTGCCCGCGCCGTCGGAGTAGCGGACCGCCCAGCCCGTCGGCTCGTGGGTGACCACCACGCCGTCGTGCGCGAACAGCGTGACGGCGCCCGCGAACATCGGGTGGCCGGTCGCGTCCGCGATGGTGTAGCGCTGGACCTGCGCCAGCGCGGCGTCCAGCGGGGCCGGGTCGAGTCCCACGTGCTCGGGGGTACCCGGTCGCAGCACGCTGCTCGCCCAGCCCTGGTGCGGCTGGTCGAAGCGGGCCTCGCGGCCCTCGGCGTGCGCCGGCAGGGTGAGGCCCACCGCCATGGTCGTCGCGATCAGCAGGGCAGGGATGCGCATCGCTGTCTCCCTCTACCGGTAGCTCAGGTACGGCGCGCGGGTGCGCTCGAAACCGGCCAGCTCGTCGGCCCAGGCACCGACCACGTCGTCGGTGCCCGCACCCGCGTCGACCATGAGGCGCAGCCGGTCGGAGCCGCTGAGCTTGTCGATGTAGTGGTCCGGGCGCCAGGCGAAGACCTGCGGGTAGCGGGCCTTCGCCGTGACGATCATGGCCACGGCGGTGCGGGGCGCGTCGAACGCGTGCGGGTCGGTGAGGTGCAGGGCGACACCGCCGCACAGCTTGTTGGCGAACTTGTTGAACGTCGGCGTGAAGTAGGTCTCGCGGAACCGGACGCCGGGCAGGCCCAGCGCGTTGAGGTCCTCGGCCCAGCGCCAGTCCAGGCCCGGCGCGCCGATCGTCTCGAACGGGCGGGTGGTGCCGCGGCCCTCGGAGAACACGAGCCCTTCGAACAGGCACGTGCCGGGGTAGACCAGCGCGGTGTCCTGCGTGGGCACGTTCGGGCTCGGCGGCACCCACGGCAGGCCGGAGTGCAGGTCGCTGCGCTTCCAGCCCTTCACGTCGACCACTTCGAGGCTGCTCACCCGGCCGCCGTCGGTGGGCAGGAACTCGCCGTCGAACAGGCGTGCCAGCTCGCCGATGGTCATGCCGTGCTGCTGGACGATCGGCTTGCGGCCGACGAAGGTGGCGTAGGCGGGGTCGAGCTGCGGGCCGCGGGCCGTGCCGCCGACCGGGTTGGGGCGGTCGAGCACGACGAACCGCGTGCCGGTCGCGGCGGCGGCCTGCATGACCGCGTACATGGTCCAGATGTAGGTGTAGAAGCGCGCGCCAATGTCCGCGATGTCGAACACGAGCGTGTCGACGCCCGACTTGGCGACCATGTCGGCGATCTTGGCGACGTTCGCGCCGTAGGTGTCGTAGACCGGGATGCCGGTGCGCGGGTCGAGGTAGTTGCCCTCCGAGCCACCGGCCTGGGCCGTGCCGCGGAAGCCGTGCTCGGGCCCGAACGCGGCCTGCGGCCTGATCCCGGCGGCCACCATCGAGTCGACGATGTGGGTGTGGTCGCGCAGCACGCCGGTCGGGTTGGTGACCACGCCGACCTTGTGGCCGGCGAACCGCTGCCAGCCGTCCCCGGCCAGCTGCTCGGCGCCGGTGTGGACGGTGCGCGGGCGGTCCGGGTGGTCGGGGTTGTCGGTGCTCGCGCCGCTCTCGGTGGCGAAGGCGCCGAGAGCGGGTACGGCGAGCGCGCCGGCGAGGAAGTGCCTGCGGTCCATCCTGATCACCAGTCCATGCCGTGGCCGAAGGGGTACGGGGTCGGTCCGGGCACCGCGACGGGGAGCCGGCCCGCCGGTGACACCTCGCCGGTGATCACCCTGGCCAGCGACTCCATCGAGCCCGCGCCGTAGGAGTAGGTGGCGAGCCAGGTCGGCGCGGCGGTGTGCGCCACGTCGTACGGGTTCCGCACGGCCACCGCGACGACCGGTTTGCCGGTGGCCAGGAGCCTGGTCAGCAGGGTTTGCTGCGCGGGCTGGCCGGACAGCGCGTTGGTGAGCACCACGACCACGTCCGCGTTGGCCGACGCCTGGACGACGGCGGTGATCTGCGCCTGGGTCGGCGCGGTGCCGGTGGGCATCGCCGTGCCGCCGAGGGTGGTGGCCAGGGTGCGGGTCGTCGTCTCGCCCCAGCCGGTGACCAGCGCGGCGGTCGGCTTGGCCCGCAGCGGCAGCACGCCCGCGTCGTTGCGCACGGCGGTGATGGTGCGGTCGGTGATCCGCCGTGCGGCGGCCAGGTGCTCCGGCGTGCCGAGGGCGGCGTCGACCTGGTCGAGGTCCACCTGGCGCCCGTTCAACATGCCGCGCAGGAACTTCATCCGCAGCACCCGCAGCACGCTCTGGTCGATCCGCTGCTCGGTCAGCTCACCGCTGCGCACGGCCGCGAGGACGCTGGTGAACGCCTCCTCCAGCTTCACCGGCATGAGCAGCTGGTCGACGCCCGCTTTCAGCGCCAGGACGGGGATCTCGGCGTCCGGGTGCAGCTGCCGCACGCCCGCCATGGCGAGCGAGTCGGTGATCACCACGCCGTCGTAGCCCAGGTCTTCGCGCAGCAGGTCGAGGACCGGCTTGGACAGCGTCGCCGGCTCGCCCGACGGGTCGATCTTCGGCATCCGGATGTGCGCGGTCATGATCGAGTCGATGCCCGCGTCGATGGCGGCCTTGAACGGCGGTGCGTCCAGTTCGCGCCACTCGTCGGCGGTGCGGTCGACCTTCGGCAGCGTGGTGTGGCTGTCCTCGGCCGTGTCGCCGTGGCCGGGGAAGTGCTTCGCGGTGGCGCTGACCGCGTGCGGCGACAGGAAGTGGCCCTGGTAGCCGCGGACCTGGGCGGCGGTCAGCTCGGCCGCCAGCGCCGGGTCACCGGAGTAGGAGCGCACGCCGATGACCGGGTTCTGCGGGTTCGAGTTGACGTCCGCGTCCGGCGCGAAGTTCTGGTTGATGCCCATGGCGCGCAGCTCGCGCGCGGTGATCGCGGCGGCCTGCTCGGCGTCTTCGGCGCTGCGGCCGGCACCCAGTGCCATGTTGCCGGGGAACTGGGTCGCGGGCGCGCCGATCCGGGTGACGATGCCCATCTCCTGGTCGACCGAGATGGCCAGGGGGATGTCGCTCGCCCGCTGGACGCCGTTGGAGAGCGCGGCGATCTGGCGCGGCGTGTCGATGTTGTCGTAGCTGGAGTTGTTGAAGTAGATGACGCCGCCGGGCTGGAACTTCGCCACCACTTCGGCCGGGGTGGCGACACCGAAGTCCCGCACGTTGCCGGGGTGCGCCTCGTCGGGCGACTGGCCGTGCAGGTAGGTGACGAACAGCTGGCCGACCTTCTGCTCCAGCGACATGCCCCTGAGCAGGGTGGTGACGTTCCGGGCCTCGTCCGGAGCGGCTTGCGCCGGTGTTGTCACTGCGGTGACTGCGGAAGCCGCGGCCAAGGCGACGGCGACGAGCGGACGGAGCACGACGGCCTCCAATGGGAATCTTCCACCACTAAGTGGTGCGGTTCGCAAGTTACCCACGTCACAGGGGTGGGTCAACGGGTTCGTTCGGTGGACCAGTGTGCGGAGGGGGTCCGACAGTTCCGGGGTCTCGGGCGTCACCCAGTCGGGCATTGTTCGGAGGTTCCGGCGGCACGGCGGTTCGTCGGTTCACGGAACAAGTGCGCAGCACAAAGACGGTGGGGCCCCTCGTGAGGGGCCCCACCGTCGTCAGCGCGGGCTTGCGAGTTACCAAGCGTGCAACTCGTGTCGTACCAACCTGGCCTCGGCGTCCGGCGTCCCGGTACGCAGGCCCTAGACGACAAGCCTCCCGCGGCGTGCTGCGCGTGGGTGTCTCGAAGTCCGCGCACGGAGCTCTGCCGGGGTGGACGCCGCTTCTCCTCCGCTTCGTCCCTGGCCGACCCGAGGTCCGCACTTCCTTTGTAGTAGGTGTTCGGCGTCACAGCAAGGGCTCGATGGGGTGCACCGGTCAAGCGACGTTCAGTAGCGGAAAGGCTTTTGTGACAGCGGTTTCACGTCGGTGCGCGCGGTCGGTACCGCTGACCGGGGCAAGGCCGGGTGAATCAGCTCCGGCGCCGCCTGCGCAGGCCGTACCAGGCCACGCCCGCGGCCGTCGCGGCCCCCAACCCGATCGCGGTGACGGCCACCGCGGTGCCGGACGGGCGCGGGATGCGGGCGCGCAGGGACACCGGGTCGGAGAACGTCAGCGACGGCCACCCGCGCTGGACCGCGACCTTGCGCAGCGCGCGGTCCGGGTTGACCACCGTGGGGTGGCCGACGGCCTCCAGCAGCGGCAGGTCGCTGATCGAGTCCGAGTACGCGTAGCAGCGGCTCAGGTCGTAGTCGTGCTGCTCGGCGAGCTGCTTGACGGCGATCGCCTTGTTCTCGCCGGCGCAGTAGAAGTCCACCTCGCCCGAGTAGCGGCCGTCGGCGACCACCATCCGCGTGCCGACGCTGTGCGTGGCGCCGACCATGGTGGAGATGGGCGCGACCAGCTCCTCGCCCGAAGCGGACACCACGACCACGTCGTGGCCTTCGGTCTGGTGGTCGGTGATGAGCTGGGTGGCCTCCTTGTAGACGAGGGGGTCGACGATGTCGTGCAGCGTCTCCTCGACGATCGAGCGCACCTGCTCGACGTCCCAGCCCTGGCAGAGCGCGGTGATGTGCGAGCGCATCCGGTCCATCTGGTCGGCGTCGGCGCCGGCCAGCATGAAGACGAACTGCGCGTAGGCGCTCTTGAGCACCGCACGCCGGTTGATCAGGCCCTCTTGGAAGAAGGGCCGGCTGAACGCCAGCGTGCTCGACTTGGCGATGACGGTCTTGTCCAGGTCGAAGAACGCGGCGACTCGACTGCCTTCGGTGGCGTGCTCGGTCACCGGTCCAGCTTAAGGCGGGGCAGCCGGTACCGACCGCCGACAGCAGTTCGCCACTTTACGAACTGAGTGTGCGGTCGCGAAATTTCCGTGTCCCTCTAACGTGAACACACGCATGACCGTGTCTCGTGGGGATACAGTAGACGGGTCCGGCTCGACCGGACAGGTTCAGTCCGACCCCCCGGGACTGAACCAATGACGACCCCCGTCCCTCCCCCCTGGCGGGGGTCGTCCCATGTCCGGAGTCGGTTTTCCCGGGCCTTCGCGCTGGACCTCCGCGCACTTGCACCCCTTCTTGCATCGACACCCGATCTTCTTCCGCCGCGTCCGCGTCCGGCCCGTCCCGGCGTCTTTGCACCCGTTCGTGCGGCCTCTGGTTGTCCACAGCCCCTCCGGTTGTCCACATCTTGATCATGAACCGTTGTGTCCTTCCTCACCGCTGACCACGGTGGAACCCGGAGATCCACGACGGGGAGGGCGCGATGAAGCGACCGGTGGCCTTGGTGGCCGGAGCGGTTCTGGTGGACGAGGTGCTGCACGCGGCGGCGGTCGTCGGCTGCGAGGTGGAGCGCGTGGTCGACGTGACGGCGTTGCGCCCTCGTTGGCACGGCGCTCCGGCGGTGGTGCTGGACGAGGAGGCCGTGATCGCGTGCGCGGCGGCGGGGTTCCCGCGCAGACCGGGTGTCCACGTCGTCGGAGCGGGGCTTCCTGATCCCGCGACCTGGCGGCGCGCGCTGGCGCTGGGCGCGGAGCAGGTGTTGGAGCTGCCCGGCGACCACGACCGGCTGCGGGCGGTGCTCGCCGACGCGGACGAGGGCGATCCGGTCGGGGACGGCAAGGTGCTGGCGGTCCTCGGCGCGCGTGGGGGTGCGGGAGCGTCGGTGCTGGCGGTGGCCGTGGGCCAGGCGGTGCTGTCCGCCGGCGGCCACGGGTTGCTGGTCGACTGCGATCCGTTGGGCGGCGGGTTGGACCTGACGTTGGGCGCGGAAGGGCAGGAAGGGCTGCGGTGGCCCACGTTGCAGCTGACCGGCGGCCGTGTCCCGGCGGCGGCTCTCCGTTCCGCGTTGCCCGGCCGCACGGGCAGGCGCGGCAGCCTGACGGTGCTGTCCTGCGGCCGGACGGGGCCGGGTCCGGAGCCGGACGCGGTGGTGGCGGTGATCGAGGCGGGCAGGCGCGCCGGTGGCACGGTCGTGTGCGACGTGCCGCGCCAGCTGACGGGTGCGGCGTGCGCGGCGCTCGACCGGGCCGACCTGGCGGTGCTCGTGGTGCCGGCGGACGTGAAGGCGTGCATGGCGGCCAAGACGTTGGTCGAGCAGGCCGGTGAACGCGGTGTGCCGCTTGTCGCGGTCGTGCGCGGGCCGGCACCCGGCGGTCTGTCCACCGCGCAGGTGGTGGCGGCGGTGGGTGTGCCGCTGCTGACGGCCATGCGTCCGGAGCCGGGGCTCGCGACGGCGCTGGATCAAGGCCGTTTCCCCGAGACCGGTCGTGGTCCTCTGGCGAAGGCGGCGCGGGAAGTCCTGGCGGTGCTCCATGGCGTGTGACCGCAGGCCGACCTTGAAGCGGCACCCCCGGTTCCGGCCGGTGCCGGTGTTCCGGACCTGCCGTCCGGTGCTCCTGTCGACCCTCATGCTCGCCGAACTGTCCCTGTCCGATCGGCCGTTGCTCGCTTCGCGCGTGACGGCGGTCGGAGCCGGCGGCGCGTTGGTCGAGGCGGCGCAGGAGGTGTTGGCGGTGCGCGCTTCTCGTGCGCTGCAAGGCGCGGTCGAAGGAGGCGGACCGTGAACGAACTCGTGGAACGGGTTCGGCAGCGCCTGGCCAACGGGCGTGCCGACCTCACCTCGGCGGCCGTCGCGGCGGCGGTGCGCGGCGAGGCCGGCGGGGTGCTGGGTGACGAGGACGTGCAACGGGCGCTCACCGTGCTGCGCCAGGAGTTCGTCGGCGCCGGCCCGCTCGAACCGCTCCTGCGCGACCCGGACACGACCGACGTCCTGGTCACCGGGCCGGACCAGGTGTGGGTCGACGGCCTCACCGGCCTGCGCCGCACGGACGTGACGTTCCCGGATGAGGCGGCCGTGCGGAGACTCGCCCAACGGCTCGCGGTGGCCGCCGGCCGGCGGTTGGACGATGCCGCGCCGTACGTCGACGGGTGGTTGCCGGGTTCGGTGCGGCTGCATGCCGTGCTGCCCCCGATCGCGCCGTTCACGTGCTTGTCGCTGCGCGTCCTGCGGCCGGCCGTGCACGACCTGGCGGCGTTGGTCGCGTGCGGCACGTTCGACCAGCCGACAGCTTCTCTTCTGCGGGCGATCGTGGTGTCGCGCCAGGCGTTCCTGGTGGTCGGCGGCACGGGTTCCGGGAAGACGCGACCCACTCTATGACACCCTTCCGGCATGAGCACAACCCGTTGCGCGATCTATGCCCGAATCAGCGAAGACCGCGAGGGCGCGCACCTCGGTGTTGATCGTCAGGTGGCGGACTGTCGCGAGTTGGCCGCCCGGCTGGGTTGGCATGTGGTGCATGTCTTCACCGACAACGACATCTCGGCGTACTCGGGGAAGCCGAGGCCGGGCTACCGGGCCTTGCTCGCCGCGATGCGCGACGGCGAGATCGGCGGCGTGCTCGCCTGGCATACCGACCGATTGCACCGCAACGTCCGGGAACTCCTCGACTACATCACTACGAGCAACGCGGGCGGCGTCGACACCCACACGTGCCGGGCCGGTCAGCTCGACCTGACGACCCCGACAGGCCGGGCGTCGGCGATCACCCAAGCCGCGTGGGCCGCGCAGGAGAGCGAGCACAAAGCCGACCGGGTCCGACGCGCCCGCCTGGAGGCGGCCCGGGAGGGCCGTTGGCAGGGCGGCGCGAGGCCGTTCGGGTTCGGGGCCGACGGGGAGTCCCTGAACCCGGCGGAGGCCGCCGAGATCGTCAAGGCGGCGGAGGTGATCCTGGCCGGTGGGAGCCTGCGCAGCGTCGTGCGCGACTTGAACATGCGGGGCGTGCGGACCACGTTCAACAAGGACGAGTGGTCCACGATCGCGTTCCGCGACGTGCTGCTCCGGCCGCGCAACGCGGGCCTGGTCGTCTACCGAGGCGCGATCATGGAGGGCGTCAAGGGGCGCTGGCCCGCGATCCTCCCGGAGCCGACGTGGCGCGCGCTGGTGGCCGTGCTCACCGACCCGGCCCGGCGGACCAACGGCGCGAACAACCAGGTCCGGTGGTTGGGCAGCGGCCTGTACCTGTGCGGCGTGTGCGAGCAGCCCACGCTCCGTGCCAGCGTCGCCGGGGGCTCGCGCGCCCCCGCCTATCGCTGCTCGTCGCGGGAACGGCAGATCACCGGGCCGCACGTGAGCCGCCGCGCCACGGTCGTGGACGAGGTGGTGGAGCGCGTCCTGGTGGAGAAGCTGTCCAGGCCGGACGCGGTGGGCCTGCTCCGGCGTCGCGCCGACGCGGTGGACGTGGCCGCGCTCAACACAGAGATCCAGGCGGTTCGCCACCAGCTCGACGCCCTGGACGACGACTTGGACGCGGGCGCGATCAGCCGCGTCCGCTGGGCACGCCGCAACGAGCGGCTGAAGGCCCGCCTGGACGAGCTGGACAAGGCGTTGGCCGGCGCGGTGCGCGTGGACCCGCTGGCCGGGGTCGCCGGCGCACCCGACCTCCACACGGTGTGGTTCGGGACCCTGCCGGACCGGTCGGACGGCCTCGACCTCGGACGCCGCCGGTCGATCCTCGACGCGGTGGTCACGATCACGATCCACCGGCAGAAGCCGGGCCGCAGGGCCGACGGCGGGTACTTCGATCCGGAGTCGATCACGTTCGACTGGAGGGACGCGCGGTGACCGGCTGGGGTGAGGTGCGGCTGGTGTGCACGTGCGGCCGGACCGGTCGCCGGCCGCGCCGGATCGAGCTGTTCGAGCTGCTGGACGGCGCGTGGACCGGCGAGCACTGCGGACCCCTGGCCGACGGGCCGACCCTGCCGGACACCCAACACCCGGAGGACGCGTTGCCAGGCAAAGGGCACTCGCGCGTGTTCCAGCGGCCCGGCGGCGCGGTGTGGCGCGGACGCTGCCCCACGTGCTCGGCGACGGGGGACCGGCGCGGGTCGGCGACCCTGCCCGTGGATGCGTTGACGGCGCTTCTGGACGCCTGGGAGGCGGCCGGGGGCGGGCGGCTCGACCTGCACGACATGACGCACCACCCGGAGCGTCTTCACGCCGTCGTGGGCGACCGCGGATAGCTTTAGCCCTAGAGCTAAGGCGGTCGGCGCGGACGCCGCCTCACCCCAGTGCCGCGCAGCATGGTCCTTCGGGAAGCCGCCCCGCATCGCGGGCGCGCGAGCTTCCGGCCTGGACGTCCTTTGGCATGTCCGGGAGCAACCCGTGTCAGATCCTGTCATCGAAGCCCGCGCACACCTGGCCCGCGCCGTGAAGCAGCACGGCCGCGACCACGAGATCACCCGGCAGGCCCGCGCCGCATACCAGGAGGCGCGCCTGGTCGCGTACGTCCAGGCCACCGTGGACGCCGCGCCGCCGTTGAGTCCCGAGACGCGGGCGAAGGTCGCCGCGATCCTCGCGGGCGCGCCCGCCCTCGACGCCGCGTCCACCGAGGAGGCCGCCGCGTGACCGCCTCCGACGTCTCGACCATGTCCCTGCCGCAGCCCGGCGGCGAGGAACCGGCCGCCCGCTTCCGCGCCGCGCTCGTCCGGGAGGCCGGCGCACCGTCCGCCGTGCCGCTTGGGCAGCAGCTCGCGCGGCTATTGGAGAGCTGGGCGGGGCCGCTCACGCTCAACGAGGACGGGGCGCTGGTCGGCCGCGAGGCGGGCCAGGCCGTGCTGATCACGACGGACGTGCTGCGCGACATGGTCGCCAGGCGCAACGTCGTGCCGCAGCTCGGCGTCACGCCGGGGCCGGCCGACCTGGAGGCGGCCGTCAAGCTCGCGTCCGGCCGCGCCCGTGCCGAGCGGGAGCGCCAGGCGGTGGCCGCCGAGCACCGGGCCGACCGGGCGCGCGTCGAGCTGGTCGAGGACGTCGAGCGCGCCGAGCGCCGCGCGGCGTTGCTGCGCCAGCTCGCGGCGTTGGACGACCGGCCGCAGCAGGCCCCGGCGGAACCGCCGCCGGGGTGGACCCGCATGTTGCGGCGCGGCTGACGGTCGTGCCCCGGTCACGGCCGGGGGCACGACCACCAGGGCCGCCCCGGACGTGGTGCCGGGGCGGCCCTGGTATGTCGGGGACGGGCGCGGTCAGTCGTCGTCGCCGTCGCGTCGGCGCAGCGCCCGTAGCTGCTCGCGCAGCTCGTCCAGGTTCCACCGGCCGTGGCCGCCCGCCGTGACGAGCGTGGGCGTGACGAGGCCCTGTTGCCACCAGCGGACCAGGGTTGCCCGGTCGACGCCGAGCGCCTTCGCGGCCACGCCCGTGGGCACGAGTTCGCTGGTCACGGATGCAACGATCCGCCACGGCCGCCCCGAACGCCGTCGCTGCACCACGTCTGCAACGTTCGCAACACCCGTCCGGGGTCTTTACGGCGCGACCGCGACCGGGTACGCAACGTTTGCAACGATTGCCCGACTCGGTGGGAGCGCTCATGGCCCGGCACACGTGGCACGACGGCGGCGGACTACGGCACGCCTACGACGTGGCGACGTACCTCTTCCCGCCGCGCCCCGGCGAGAAGATCACCGTGCTGTGTGGAACGGAAGTCACCCTGGCCCGCGAGGACTTCCCCCAGCTTCCCGAGCACCGCAAGCACCGCACCTGCTGGGACTGCGACGACGTGTGGCGGCGACGCGAAGGACTCGCACCGCGCCCCGCCGTCGCCAGCGGCTAGCCGCCCGGCACGTGCCACGACGACAACCGGCCCGCCCCACGTCGGGGGCGGGCCGGTTCGTCATCCGGGGAGGCTGAGTGCCAGCGGCCTAGCGGTCTCCGAGCCGCCTGGTATGCGCACCCAGGGCGTCGTAGTGATCACTCATCCGCATGCTGTGCTTCGCCAGCGCCTCCGTGTGCGCCAGCAGCGCGGCCACGGTCGCCTCCGCCACCAACTCCACCCGCTTCGTCCCGGTCGCATCCAGTGCCCGGCCGAAGGTTTCCGCCGCCACGCGCTCGTAGTCCATAGGCCCACCGAACCGCGTCGTGATGGACGGCGGGAGGGCCAGAACGCAACACCACCCGATCGTGAAGGCGGACCAGCGCCCGCCCGTCCCACCGCAAGTCCAACCACCTCCGGGAGTAGCCGCGTCGGGTCGGCGCATCATTCGCGTAACGGGTGGTCAATCGCGTCGTAGCGGGCGGCGCATGGCCTGCTTGGATGGCCCGATGCCCTTAGGTCAGCAACTGCCTGCGGAAGATCCCTGGTACGCCTCAGGCACGTTCTGGGCGATCGTCGCGGTGGTGGTCGCGGTGGTGGCGATCATCGTGGGGGCGTGGGCGGCGTTCCGCTCGGCCCGACCCCGACGCGTCCTGTACGTGTGGGTTGATTCGGCGGTGCCCTTGATGAACACGGCACGAGGACTGCACGGCCAGCGGCTCGCAGTCACTCTCGACGACCAGGAGTTGACCGCGCCGTACGTAGTGGCCGTGGAGGTGGTCAGTCGGGGCGCGCTGGACATCGCCGCAGCCGCGTTCGGCGGACGTCCTCTGGAGTTGGAGTTCGGCGCGCCCGTGCTGGGCATGCTGGAGTGGCAGGCCGACGCCGGACGGGCGGCGGTCCGCCCACCGGAGGTCGAGGTCACCGGGACCGCACTACACCTGGGTCCCTCGTTGCTGACACGGCGGCATCGGCTCCGCTATACCGTGCTGCTCGACGGCGAGCCAGATTTCCGTCCGGTCGGCGACCTGGTGGACGTCACGGTTCGACAAGAACGGGCACCCCAGGCACTGACGACGGTCCGTCTGACTGCCACGCTGGCCGGACTGGCCGGTGTGATCATCTCGATCATTCTGATGGCAACGACGGGCAAGGACTCTCCGGCGACCCAGATGGCCGCCCTGTCCGTGGTGGTGCTGTTGGGAACCGATGTCACGGCGAATGCTGTTATGCGCAAGCAGTACCGAGCGGCGTACCCACTCCGGCGTACCACCACAAAAACGAAGCGACGCAGTTAAATCGTTCGGTAACGTTCGTCAGCGGAGGTCAAACGAAACCTTCTCCGCCGATGCCCGCAACACGACGCCGCGCACGCTCATCGCCGACCATGCGGCGGCCCGGCGCGGCCGGTGCCCCTCCGCGTCCAACGTGGACGCGATCGACCGGAACGACTCCCCAGCGCCGCGCAACTCCACGATCCGGCGCACGGCGGCCTGCTCGGCGGGCTCCGGCGCGGCGTCGCGGGCACGGCCCTTGCCCTCACCGTGGTAGCCGTACGGGTACTCGCCGACGGCGTGCCGTCCCGTGCGGGCCTTGACGCGCCGGCCGTCACGGAGCCGCTTGGTGACCATCGCGCGGTCGAGCTGCGCGAAGACGCCCTGAACCTGCCTCAAGGCCGTGCGCATCGGGTCGTCCACGTCGTCTTGAAGGATTTCGCCCTGGTCGGCGGCGAACGCGCGGTGCCCGTCGCGCCAGAGCATCGCCAGGATCGCCTCCTGGACCGTGAGCTGACGGGCGAGCCGGTCGAGCCGGCCGACGAGCAGCCCATCCGCTCCGTTCAGGGCCTCCAGGGCATCGGTCAGCCCTTCGCGCTCCACCGAGTCGGACTTGCCCGTGATGCTGTCGACGTACTCCCCGACGATCTTGTGACCGTTGGCCTTTGCCCACCTGGCCATGTCGGCGCGCTGGGCGTCCGGGCCGTAGGCGTCGAGCTGGCCCGTGGAAGAGACGCGGATGTAGGCGATCAGGCGCATGGAACGACCCTAAACCCTCTGACCTGCACTGTAAATATTTCTACAGAATTATTTACGCCGGATCGGCTCCGGCATGCCCTCCGACAGTGACGGAGGCAGCCCCAACACCGCCTCGACCGCCGTCACCGCCCCCTCCAGCCGGTGCCGGTACGCCGTGCCCACCGGCAGCTCGCCCGACTCGACGGCAGCCAGTAGCTCCCGGAGTTGGTCCAGCAGCACCACCGCCCGGCGGCGGACCTCCGCCGCCGACCCGGCCCCGCTCACGCCGCCCGTCCCCACGCGTGCCGACCGCAGTACAGCGAGCCGCCCGCCCGGCCGCCGTCGCGCGCCAGCACCCGCCCCCGGCACACCGCACACGCCGCCGGGACCACGTCGCCGTCCGGAGTCATCACGTGCACGGCGTCCGCGTCCAGCGCCGCCTCGTACAGCTTCCCCACGTCCTGCCGCAGCTCCCGCACCGCCGCCAGGTCCACGCGCGACAACCGGGCACGGCCCGGCCGCGACGACGGGCCGCCGGCGCGCAACGCGACCACCTTCGACTCCGACACGAACGGGATGCCCTTGACCGCGATCAAGCGCGCGTGGCGGTTCGCCGGGTGCAGCACCGGACCGAACTCGAACAAGTCCAGGTCGTCGATGTGGCGGGTGCCGCCGACCTGGCGCGTCCGCTTCGCGTTGTACCCAATGGACCACGTCGACTCCTGCGGGCCGAAGAACTTCGCGTTGAGCAGCGCCGCCCGCCCGTCCGGCGTCTCCGTGTTGATCAGCGCCCGCGCCCACAGCGCCCCCGCGCCCTTCGGCCAAGGCGACCCGTCGGTGGTGGTCCCGGGCAGACGCGCGTCCCCCGGCAGCAGCTCCCGCACCTCCAGCACCCGCCCGATCGGGCGGGACCAGTCGTGGGACAAGCACACCTTGGGCCTGCGCTCCCGCAACGTCCGCGCGAACGCCCCCGGCGTGATCACGTCGCCCACGTCGTCCTTGACCCCGGTCACCGCCGCCAACACCTCGACCACGCCCGTGGCCGGCTCCGTCGTCGTCATCACGCCCCCTGCCCGTCCCCGGCCGCACCCGGCCGCTCGTAACCGGCCTGCCGACGCACCGCCAGCACCGCCTCCCGCGCCGCCCGGCGCGTGGCGTCCGACTCCCACTCCAGCCCCAGCGCCGTGGCGAACTCGCGCAGCGCGGCCACGATCAGCGCGCCCGACGCCGCGTCGTTGCGGCCCGCGCGGGCCTCCAAGTCCAGGCGCAACATGTCGCGGGCCAGGCGCTCCGCCGTGGCGCGCTCGCGGTGCTCAAGGTCCGCCAGCGCCCGCACGTACTCGCCCGTCCGCGTCGGCAGGCCCTCCGGCCCGATCCCCACGACCGCGCCCACCACGCCGCCCACGCCGTCCCACTCGACCTGCTCGGCCAGGCGGTCAGCGAGCCACGCCGCGCGGGCCTGCGCCAGGCGCAGCAGCCGGGGCAGCGCCACGACCGGGTCCACGCCGTCGGCGTCGTGCCCCTGAGCCACGCTCCGGGGCGTCGGGAACCGCCCACCGGGGACCGCCACCTCAACCGTCACCGCGCACCGCCTCCAGCTCCTCCAGCGCCTCGTCCAGCGCCCGCCGCGACACCGCGTCCGGGTTCGGGGCGGGTGCCCAGCGCGCCAGCTCGGCCACGTCGACCGCCCACATCTCCGCGTACCCGCCGCCGCCCTGGGCGGCCGGGCCGGTCACGCCGCGCCCCGCACGGCGGGCCGACGCCGCGCCCACAGCGTCGGCTCCGGCTCCAGCGCGGCCAGCGCCGCCGCGAGGGCCAACGCGTCCGCCGCGTCCGGCGGGGCCTCCAGGCGGGCCGCCGCTTGCTCACGCACCCTCCGCACGTGCGCCCGCAGCGGCTTGCGGCGTAGCCGATGCAGCGACGGCCCGGCGGCGCGCTCCAGGCGCAACGCCAACACCGTGCGGCTCACCGGGTCGGAGTCGGGCAGCAGCGCGGCGGCCAGGCGCGCGCACACGCGCGCCGTCGGCCGGACGGTGCCGCCCTCCCAGCGCTGCACGGTCCGCGTGGACACCCCCAGCGCGGCGGCCAGCACGGGCTGGGACCAGCCGCGCGCCGCGCGCTCCGCCCACACCAGGGCACCGAAGTCGGCTCGCAGCCGGGCGCGCTCGGCGGGCGGCACCGGCCGGGGCGGCAACCTGTCGGGTCGACGCCACGAGGGCGACGCCACGGGCGCGCGGGAGGTGTCGGGTTCCACGACACGCATGGTGCGCCTGGCACCCGCTCGGCGCGTCAAAAACACGCCGCACGAGTCGAGACGAGCACAACAGCGACTTCAGCGCGGCTGGAGGGTTCCGAGGTACCAACCGCCGACCTGGGCAAGATCGACGACCATCGGCCCCACCTCTTGAGGCCCATCTGTCCCGAGCCACAACTTCACATCGAGGAGGTGCGCCTTAGTGACCGCGCCGGGGTCGAAGTTCCGATCACCAGCAGGGGCGTCCCCCGCGATGGTCTCCATGACCGTGCTCATCGAACTCGCCAGGTTGCCTGTCCCTTTGCTGCCGACATGCTCGGCCAGTGCCTGCGCCCAAGCCCAAGGGCTTACGAGGTGGCCGCCGACAAGCGCCCCATGCGTCAGGAGAGTCACGCTCATCCTGATCGCATCGTCCTTGTACACGAGCCCTGCGATCAGTATCCGCAGGTCGAAGTCAGGCGTATCCGAGGTTTCTTCGTCCTCTGCCATGCCACTCCTCGCGCCACGGCGGCGGATCAGCCGCACCAGCCCAGTGTTAGCCGCATCCCGGCGATTCGCGGTCCGTGGAGCGGTCCGTGCCCCGTTCGAGTGGCGGCTCCGAACCGGCCCAGTTCCCGCACCACGGGACGTAGGGCAAGCCGCGGAACGCGGGGCGGCTCACCGCGGATTCCCGTCAACGGGCCGCCAGGCGGGCTCCAGGGCGGGCGGCCGGGTGGCCACGCACGGTGTTAGGTCGGAAGTTAGGTTGCCGACCAGGGCATGTTAGGTCGGAGGTTAGGTTGCCGAACCGGTCCTGACCTGCACGTGTTAGGTCGGTTAGGTCACCAGGGCGGGTTCACCACCCACACGGGCGCGGCGCGCGGGCTACAGCGGTACGTGCTACTCCCCGCCCTTTTTTCTCCACACCCGCGTAGAGCTTGAAGAACAACCTAACCAACCTAACAACGCCAGGTCAGAGGCGGTGTGGCAACCTAACATCCAACCTAACATCCCCAGGTCGGCAACCTAACCGGCAACCTAACCGGCAACCTAACCGGCCCTCCCCGAACGCCCCGGAACACGGAGCAGCCCTCGGCCGTGGAGACCGGGGGCTGCGCGGGTGGTGCCGTGGGTCAGGCGTCGGGGTCGTCGGACATCAGGCTCTCCCAGCGGGCGGCGTCCTCGTCGTCGGCCGTGGGCCTCGGCCTGGCCGGGGCGTCGTCGCGGTACTTCACGCCGGGGACGCGGATGCCGTTGGGGGACAGCGGCACGGGCGAGGTGCGGTGGAGCCCTGTGGAGCCCCGCTTCGCGTTCGACGCGGCCGGGGGGTCGGCCCTGGGAGTGCGCTTGCTGGTCGGCTTGGCGGGGGCTTCGACGGTGATGCCACCCTCGTCGAACTGCCCGGTGCCGTCGTCGTGGATGCGGTAGTGCGCGACGTTGCGCGGCTTGCTGGTGCTGAACGTGTACGGCCCGATGGGCGCACCGACGACCTTCGCCCGGAGCCACCTGCCGAAACGCGAGCGCCGGTCGGTGCCCTGGGGGCCGACCTGCTCGGGCAGCTCGATCTTGTAGCGGTCCACGAGGTCCAGCAGCTCGTCTACGCGGACGGCGCGGTTGGCGCAGGACGGGCGGCCCGGCTTGACGATTTCGCCGTCCACCTTGACGGGCTCTTCGCCAGGGTCGTTGGCCCACGTGGTGCAGAACGTGCCGATCAGCTCGGTCTCGAAGTCGATGTCGGCGGCTGCGGCGGAGCGGTTGGCCAGGAAGCCCTCGACCCCGGCGTGGGCGAGGATCGAGCCGACGGTCTTCACCCAGCGGCCGAAGCTGCCCATGACGGGCAGGTTCTCCGCGATCGGCTTCCCGGCGGCGATCCAGTTCTGCACGAGGGTGAGCACGGCCCACACCATCTGCCCGGTGTTGGCCTCGACGTGGCCTTCGAGGTCTTCGTGGCGGAAGTTGGTGCGCTCCTCGGGCTTCGCCACCTTGGCGTCCATCCTGATCCTGACGATCCTGCGCGCCAGCTCGCTGGAGGCGGCGGCGTTGTTGGCGGTGCCGAGCCACAACCCGGGAGCGGGCAGGCTCAGTTCGTCGTGGCCTCCCATGAGGCGGATGCGCACCAGCGGGTAGCCGGTGAGCGCGGCGGCCACGGCCCCGGAGTCCATCGCGCTGTTGATGTTGTCGAACCCGATCACGGACCGCCCGGAGCGCATGGACGCGGCGAGCTGCTTGGCCCATTCGGTCTCGTCCTTGGGGGCGACGGTCCACGCGAAGTCGGGGGCGAACGGCCGGACCATGACGGTGCCCAGCAGGCCCTTGCCGGTGCCGGGGCGGGGAGTGTCGAGCAGGAACATGGGGCAGGGGCCGCTGATGAGGGTCTGCGACACCAGCGTGACGGGCATGGCGAGCGCGGCGGCCTTGTCGCCGATGGGGTCGGCCCACGGGAAGTCGTGCAGCACGTCCTCCAGCACGTCCAGCGCCGCCGCGACCTCGGCCGGGCTGGGCTTGGGGCTGACCTCGGGAATGACCGGGTAGCCCTTCGGCACGATGCGGTAGATACCGGTCTCGCGGTCGTAACCGGAGGCGGTGACCAGCCGCCCGGACGGGGTGTAGAACGGGATCGGGGAGACCCGGGCCAGTTCGGGCAGGCGCAGCATCCCGGGCGCGCTGTGCATGGAGGACACGAGGTCGGCCGGCACCCGAGGGGCGTGCGCCAGCTTGACGGCCCCCGTCTCGTGATCCACCAGGCGGTCCCTGAAGTTCATGCGGCGCGACAGCAGCAGCGCGAATCGGGCGGCTTCGACGCGGCGGAGCTGCCCGGTGATCGGGTCCACCTCCACCATGCCGTCGTCGCCGTGCAGGAACAGCGACGGGGTCTCCACCTCGGCCAGCGTGAGGTGCCTCTCCGCGTCGGCCTGGATGTCGCGCAGGGGGCGGCCGGTCAGGATCACGTCGGGCAATCCGCCGCCCCCCTCGTGGCTCTCGTCGGCCTCCTTGCGGCGCTTGGGCGGCTTCGCCTTCTTGGCGTCCTTGTCCTCGGTCTTGGTCACGTCGGCCGGGTCGCCGGTCGAGGGCTCGGAGGCGAGCAGGGCGTTCAGGGCCTCGTCCGTGACGGCCGACGCGTCGGTGGTCGGCTCGATGGTGGCGGTCACGGTCGAGGTGCCTTCCTGGGTGGTGACGGCGCGGTCCCGGGCGTCCGCTGGCTTGGCGGCGGCGCGGGTGATGGTCGTGACGAGGTAGCTGACCCGTCGGGCGGGGTCGATCTTCTCCGGCTTGCGCCCGTGGTCGAGGCGGTGCGTCATGACCATGAGCGCGGTCCGCTTGGCGGCGGCGGGGTTGATGCGCTCCTCGGTGTACTTCTGCCCGCCGAACGCGGCGTACGCGCTGTTGGCGATGGCCTGGTCCGCGCCGCTGTCGTCGCGGGTGCGGGTGGGGCTGTTCCTGCGCTCGCGCTTCCAGATGTCCAGGAAGCGCTCGTACTTGTCCATGCCCGGGGTGCTCGACATCGTGTCGAGGAAGTACTGCGCCTTGCCGGCCTTGGCGTCCTGCCAGATGCGGGCTACGCCGTCGGGGCCGCCGAGCGCAGCCAGGGTCTCCAGCGCCTTCTGCTCGGTGACGGCGTCGGCCCCGCCCAGGTTCCGCTTCAGGTACTCGGGGTCGGCGAGCACGGCGCGGATGTCGTCCAACTCATAGACGCGGTGCGGCTCGTGGACCAGGAGGGTGACCGGGATCGGGTCGTCGGCGTCCTTCTTGTTCACGCTGCCCGCCGCCCTCATCACGCGCGCCAAGTCGCCGACGCTGTCGACGGTCCACATGCCGACCTCGTGGGCGCGCAGTGCGATCGTCTGGACGAGCTGCTTGACCAGGCCAGCGGCTTCGGCGCGCTCCTCGGTGGTGTCGAGGACCCACGGGTCGGCCAGCCGCCACTCCAGGTGGATGCCGTGGCCGGTCTTCTTGATGACCGACGGGGGCAGGCCGAAGGCGTCGACCACGCGCATGGCGTCCTCGAACGTCGGCGGCGGGTTCTTCTTGTCGGAGGGGCCGTAGTCGACCTCGCCCCACAGGTGGGTGATCACCCGGGCGTCGGCGGCGTTGTAGCGGCCCGACTCGGGGACGTGGTCGCACAGGGCCTGCGCGAGAAACACGCCGGCGGTGTCGGGCAGCGCGTCGAGGCGGGCGACGGCATCGGTGATGCCGTCGATGTCGTCGGCCTTGTAGAACTCGGTCGGCAGGCCCAGGACGCCGCGCCGGTTGCGGGAGACGCCGATCCGGTAGGCGGGGTGGCCGTGCTCGGCGGCGAGCGCGTCGAGGTCGTGGCCGCCGAGCAGACCGGAGACGTACTCCCTGATCAGCGCCGTAGCGGCGGGGATGGTCGGGGCGCTCACGCCGCGCCGCCCTGGTGCACGTCGGCGCTTCCGATGAGCGGGACGCCGAGCAGGGTGAAGATCAGCAGGCGCGTGCCGTCGATCTGGTGGACGTGCACCCGGACCTGGTCGAGCACGTACGGCGGCGCGTCGAGCGCCATCCTCAACGCGTCCCGCTCGGCGGTGCTGGGCGGGCGGGTGCGGGTGCCACCGGGGTTGGCGCGCAGCCAGCGCAGGTCGTCGGCGCGCTGGCTGCGGTCGACGGCGGAGGCCGGGCAGCCGTGTTCGTGGGTCAGCGCGACGGGGCCGGTGCCGCTCGGGTCGGCTTCTGCGTTGCAGTCGACGCACCGGAGACGTTCGCGCTGGTCGGGGCCGTGTGGCACCATGAGTGAGTCCTTCGAGGAGGCGGAACGCCTTCGCGAGGTTCACTAGCCGAGCAAGCTCGGCTAACCTTGTCGCTGAGGTCGTTCCTGGTCGGGAGTGGTCTCCAGGCCCCGCTCCGCCGCGTGCGCTAACACGTGGACCCCGGAGCGGGGCTTTTCGCTGGTCAGGGGTGGGTCAACCCCCTGTCGATCATGCGGCGGCCGGGCCGCCGTTCTCGTTCCCGCGCTCGGCGGCGACGCGCGCCCAGCGCATGCGCACCAGGGCGCGCATGCGCTCGGAGCGCTCCTCCGCCGAGACGCCGGCCCACTGCGCGCGGGCCGCCGCACGCCGTCCGGCGCGCATGCGCTCGACATTGCGGATGGTGTACTGGCCAGCCATTTTCTGTCCCTCCCAGGGTGACTTTCCGTACGGCCGAACTGTACGGGCGAAGATCGCTTGACGCAAGCCATTCACCCCGTCTGACCTGCGGTTATGTCTTCCCGAGTTAACTCGGCGCGTCAAAGGGAAATGACTAGCCGAGTTAACTCGGTGCGGTCGGAGCCATATTCTGCGGAAACGCAAAATAGTCGGGGTGAAAGCCGGTCCGGCCCGGCCGATCAGGGCGCGCACACCGCCGACGGCGGCGGGGCGGTCGTGGTGCTGTCGGCGGTCGCGGTGAGCACCCCGGCGGCGTAGGCGACGACGAGCGCGACGGCGATCACGGCCAGCAGACGGCCGGGCCGGAACTCGCGGCTGTGGTTGATCGTGGGCATCGGTTCCTCCAGTTGGTGTGCGGACCCCGGTCGGTGTGCCGACCGGTCGGCACAGGCCCCTGAACGGGCCTGTGCGGGGCGTTTCAGGGGAGGCCGCGGGCTGACCCTCCAAGGTCGGCACTCGGCCTCTCCGTACAGATCAGGGCCTGTGCCGACCCCTTCGGGAGGTCGGCACGACGGCGGCTGGGGTCGGCACCCCTGTGCCGACCTCAGCCGCCGTGGATCGCAGCCCGGATCGCGTCCAGGTCGACCACGCTCACGGCGTTCTTGGAGCCGTTGACGCGTTGTCGGGACGGCTCCGGCGACGGCACTCCGGCCCGGGTCAGCGCCTCGCCCAGCGCCTTCGCGGACCAGCCGACGCGGGCCGCCAACTCCGCGACCGCGACCACGCCGTGCTCCTGGTCGTCGAGCACGTCGGCCAGCAGCTCCAGGACTTCGGGCAACAGCTCCGCGTCCACCGGCTCGTCGTCGGTGTCCGCGTTGGCCAGGCCCGCCAGGACGGCCGGGTCCACGCCGTCGGTCAGGGGGCGGCCGGCGGCGTCGCCGGTCAGCAGCCCCAACGCCTCCCGGCGGTCGCGGCCGATCTCCGCCGCCGCCCGTGTAGGGCCGAGGTCCAGCTTCGCGGCGCGGATCACCACGCCCTCGTCCGCGCCGACGCCGGACAGGTCGTCGGCGACGAGCCAGGCCGCGCCCCGGTGGCGGGAGGTGAACGCGGTCGCGGACACCCCGGCGGCGTGCATCCCGGTGCCCAGCACCATGTCCGAGGCGGCCTGGGTGGGCAGGCGCAGCGCGGCCCGGCTGCCGACGTTGTCGCGCAGCCGCGTGGGCACCGACTCGGCGGAGGGCTTCTGCGTGGCCAGCAGGACCGTGCAGCCCGCCGCCGGACCCTTCCTGATCAGCCACGACACCTTGTCCACGATCACGCGGCGCAGCGCCTTGACCTCCTTGGTGTCGCTGCCCAGCGCCTCGAACCCGAGCTGGCATTCGTCGATGGCCAACACGAGCCACGGCATGCCCTGCGTCGGGTCGGTGGCCAGGGCGCGCGTGATCTTGCCTTCCGGCACGTCCACTTCGGACATTCCCTTGAACCGCTTGTACCTGTCCAGGACTTCCTGCTCCACCTCGACCAGCAGCGCCAGCAGCCGCAGCAGCGTGGGCGTGGTGTCCTCGCCCTCCGCCGACGCGATCAGCAGCCGGTGCGCCACCGGTCGGAGCGGGTTGAAGTCCGCGCCGTCCTTCAAGTCGACCGCGTAGATGCGGGTGTGCGGGTCCAGGCACGCGGCGACCAGGAACAACCGCAGCAAGTTGGACTTGCCGTAGCGGGGCAGGCCGCCGATCAGCCACGCGGTCCAGGTCAGGGCCACCACGACCTCACGGCCGCGTGCCGTCGCGCCGATCGTGATCCCGTCCCAGATCGACAGTTCCGGCAGGCTCTCCAGGTAGGAGACCAACGGCGGCTCCGCCAACGGGTCGGTGTCGGCGACCCACATCGTGAGGCGTCCGGCGTGCCCGCCCTTGCCGCGCACCCTCTCCAGGACGAGCTGCGCTTCGTCCACGCCCAACGCGCTGGCCAGCGCCTCACGGGCGGCGATCGTCGCGGACGCCTTGCGGCCGGCCGGCAGGTCCACGACCACCGACCAGCCGTCGCCGTCGCGCACCGGGCGCGCGTGGAACATCAGCCCGTCGCGCGGGCCGATGATCTTCGCCGCGCGGAACGCCTCCACCAGCGCGTCACCGTTCATCGTCCAGGCCAGCGTCCGGGTGCCGGGGAACACGGCCTTGCGGCCGGGGTTGCCGTCCTTGCGGCGGCCCGCGACGGCGAGCGCCAGCGTGCTCAGGCCGCCCGCGACCAGCAGCGGCAGTGACCCGGCGGCCAGCTCCACCACGGTCCCGGTCACGCCGCCCGCGCCGACGACGATCCCGGTGGTGCGCCACCGGGCGCGAGCCAGCTCGCGCACGTCGTCGAACCGGGCCACCACCGTGGCGGCCCCGGCCTCCTTGGCGGCGTCGCGCAGCTCGGCGACGCGGACCCAGGCCCGCCAGGCCCGCCACGTGACGACCGTGCCGCGCGCCACGGCGGCCGGGTAGTCGAGCGGGACGCGCACGACCCGCGCGCCCAGGTCCCGGCCGGCCTGCCGCCGCGCGGCCGGGTCGCCCAGCAGCGCGGGCAGGCTTTCGGTGAACCGCCGACGACGCTGCGCCGCGTACTCGACCTCGTCCACCAGCTCGCCGTCCAGCACGGGCGCGGCGGGCTGCACCGGCCCGGCGGCCGGAGCCGGCGTGGCCGGCCCCGGCTCGTCGGCGGGCACGGCCGGCGCGGCGTTCGGGAACAGCGGGATGATCTCGCCGGCCACGTCCTGCTCCTCTCGGTTCGGCGCGCTCACGCGGCACCCCCGCGCAGTGCGTCGCGGACCTCGCGGGCGGTGTCCATGCCGCAGCCCAGCGCCGTGCGCAGGCGGTTCGCGGACGGGTCGGCGGGCAGCTCCCCGGCGGCGATCAGGTCCCGCGCACGAGCCGCCAGGCGGCCGGTGAGCCCGTCCCCGGCGGGGGCGGACGCGGTGGCATTTCCGCTGTACTTCGCGGGGGTAAGGCCCTCGGTAAGGCCGGCAGTAGGGCCGGCCGGGAGACCGTGGTCCAGCTCGGCGAACGCCGTCCAGATCACCGGCAGGACGGTGACCGCGCCGACCGCGACGAGCGGCCCGACCGCGTGCGCGAGGAGCTGCATCGGCTCGAACCGGGCGGCCACCCACGGCAGGTGGTGCCAGGTGTTGAGCACCAGCGTGACGGCCAGCGCGACCGCCTCCACGACCGTGAGGTGCCGGTGCCGCAGCACCCGGCCCCGGGCCGCGAGGAACGCCTTCGCGCCGACCACGACGAGCAGCACGGCGGACACGACCGGCTCGACCAGCCACGCGCCCCACCACGCCGCGCCCCGCTCCGCCATGTCGCGGGTCAGCGTGGCGTGCGCCCCGGTCGTGGACCACGCCAGCGCCCCCACCAGCGCCGTCAACGCCACGGCGGTGAGCACCAGGCGCACGCGGGCGGCCTGCCACGCGCGGGCGGCCGGGTCCTGCGCGAGGGCGTGCAAGCGGGCCGCTTCCGCCGCCCGCTTG
This sequence comes from Saccharothrix sp. NRRL B-16314, assembly GCF_000716595.1. GTDB lineage: Bacteria > Actinomycetota > Actinomycetes > Mycobacteriales > Pseudonocardiaceae > Actinosynnema. Next base: position 3,573 of record NZ_JNXC01000026.1, on the reverse strand, counting down.
CGGGAGCGGCGGACCCGGTCCGTGTCGACCAGCAGCGGGGCGGCGTCGCCCTGGAGATCCAGCAGCACGTGCGCCTCCGCGACCTCCGCGCGCAGCTCCCGCACCCGCCGAGTGTCGGCGGACGGCGTCGGGGCCGGTGCGACGGCCGGGGCCTGCTCGGCGACGAAGCGCACGATCTCCTCCACGGTGCTGTCCAGGTCTTCCGGACGCGGTTCGGGGTTGGGGGTCCGGGTGCTCATCGCTGCACCCCGCAGTCGTCGCCGGGGCAGGAGGTGATGGACCAGACGCGGCGCGCGGCGGCGCTGCGACCGGACAGCAGGTTGGTGGCGTCCCGAAGGTCTTCGGCGGCGGCCTGGTCCTCCAGGCAGTGACCGGGAGATGTCCAGCCGCCCGGCTCGGTGTACGTGAGGTGCGCGCGACGGTCGCGGGGGACCATTGAACTGGGCTTATGGCAAGATCGACACACGTCCGGGACCTCCTGCGTCCTGGTCGAGGCCCCGTCAACGTGTTCACAGCACGCGGCGGGGCCGTCTTTTCGGGTGTCTCCGCCGGGGTTTCGGGAAGACGACGCTGTTGGCGGCGTTGCTGGGCTGCGTGCCGCACCACGAACGGGTGGTGTGCGTGGAGGACGCCGGGGAGCTCGAGCCCGACCACCCGCAGGTCGTCCGGCTGGTCGCGCGAGGCCCGAACGTCGAGGGCGCGGGCGAGGTGACGATGCGCGACCTGGTGCGGCAGGCGTTGCGGATGCGGCCGGATCGGATCGTGGTCGGCGAGGTCCGGGGCGCGGAGGTGTGCGAGCTGCTGTCGTCCCTCAACACCGGGCACGACGGTGGTGCGGGCACGTTGCACGCGAACTCCCCGGCCGAGGTGCCGGCGCGGCTGGAGGCCTTGGCGGCGCTGGGCGGGCTCGACCGGCACGCGTTGCACAGCCAGCTCGCGGCGGCGGTGAAGATCGTGCTGCACATGCGCCGCGCGGGCGACGGCACGCGACACCTGGCCGAGATCGGTGTGCTGGAACGGCGTTCCGGTGAACTGGTCGTGCGGCCGGCGTGGCGGCGTGGCGGTGGTCGGCAGGAAGCCACCGGCGTGCTCAAAACCCTGGTGGGGTTGCCATGAGCTTCCTGCTGTTGGCGGTCGCGCTCCTGGTTCTGCCGTCGTCGGCTGCCCGGCGGCGCCTGGCCGGGCTCGAACGAGGGCCGGAGCCGAGGGGGCGGCCGGGGTGGCAGCCCAGGTGGTGGCCGAGGTGGCAGCCGCCGAAGCCCAACCGACCGCTCGTCGTCCTGGCCGGTACGGCTCTGGGTGTCCTGGCGGGAGTGGGCGGGGCGATCGCGGGCGCGTTGCTGGCCGCGACCGTCTGGCGCACCTACCGGGAGACCACCGGGCAGCGTGACCGCCTCAAGTCGTCCACCGCCCTGGCCGAAGGGCTGAGCGCGTTCGTCGCCGAGTTGCGCTCGGGCGCCCACCCGGCCAAGGCAGCTCTCGGCGCGGCCGAGGACGCGGAGCCACCAGCGACGGAGGTCCTGCGGGCGATCGCGGCGACGTCGGCTCGCGGCGGGGACGTGGAGGCGGCACTCGCGGACTTGCCGGAGGCCCGCCACCTGGCCCGTGCGTGGCGGCTGTCGGCGGTGCACGGCGTGCCGTTGGCCGAGGTGCTGGAGGCCGTCCGTCGGGACCTGGATCGGCGCAGCGCCTTCGCCAGGCAGGTGCACGCCCGGATGGCCGGACCGAGAACGGGCGCCGCCGTCCTGGCCGGTCTGCCGGTCTTCGGCGTGGTGCTCGGCGAACTGGGCGGCGCGGGTCCGCTGGCGGTGCTGACCGGAACCACGCCGGGGCAGGTGCTGCTGGTGGCAGGGGCGGCGCTGATCTGTGCCGGGTTGCGGTGGAGCGGTCGGCTGACGAGGCAGGTGATCGCATGAGCCTGCTGGTGTTCGCCTTGGCGCTGTTGGTGTTCCCGCCGCCGCCGAAGGCCGCGCTGAGGCTGAGGCCGAAGCGCGAGCGTCAGCCGAAGGTGACACCCGGGCCGCCCGACCCGTTCGCGCAGCCGGCCACCTGGGACCTGCTGGCCGCCGCGCTCCGAGCGGGCCTGCCGGTGGCGCGGGCGCTGCACGCCGTCCTGGCGGGCGTGCCGCCAGGACCGGCCCAACGTCTCCGGGAGGTGGTCGACCTGCTGACATTGGGCGCCGACCCGGTGGACGCGTGGGCCGGGGCCCTCCACCACCCGGACACCGCGCCGCTCGCCAGGGCGGCACGCCGCACCGCCCGTTCGGGAGCGGCTTTGGCCGGCGCGGCGGCGGACCTGGCCACGGAGGCGCGGGCGAAGGTGTCCGACCAGGCCGAGGCCCGCGCGCAACGTGCCGCGGTGCTCGTGGCGGGGCCGCTGGCCCTGTGCTTCCTGCCGGCGTTCCTGTGCCTGGGCGTCCTGCCCGTGGTGATCGGTTTGGTCGGCAGCGTCAGCGAGAACTGGTGACAGTCCGAAGTAGACAGGAGAGCGGAACATGGTGGTAGTCAGGACGTTTCGGGATGACAGTGGGATGTCGACCGTGGAGTACGCGATCGGCATGCTCGCGGCGGCGGCGTTCGCCACGGCCCTGTACTTGGTGATCACAGGGGACTTGACGCTCGGCCTCCTCCAAGGGCTCGTGCAACGGGCCTTCACGGTGACCTTGTGAAAGGTGCGCTCGCGGGCGACCGGGGTGGGGTGACCGTTGAGGCGGCGGTGGCGGTGTGCGGGTTGGTCGTCGTCCTGGCGCTCGGGCTCGCGGCCGTCATGGCGGTGGTGGCGCAGCTCCAGTGCACCGACGCGGCACGGGAGGCGGCTCGGCTGGTGGCTCGTGGCGACGACTCGAGGGCCGAGCGGGTGGCCGGGGAGATCGGGCCGCACGGGGCGCGGTGGACGATCCGAAGAGAGGGCGACACGGCGTGGGTGGAGGTCACCGCCTCACGCCTCGGGGTGGAGCTGCGAGCCCGTGCCTACGCGGTGCTGGAGCCAGGGGTGGCCGATGGGTGACCAGGTCGGTGCACCGGCAGGCGAGACGCGGCGGGCGTGCTGATGGTGGTCCGGTTCGGCGTCTGCGGAGCTGGGCGGGAAGCGGGGGTTGGTCGACGGGTCGCGGGGTTCGGCGTCCGTAGATCCGGGTGCGGGTGCTGAGGTGGAGGTGGAGGTGGTGGGTGACCGGGTTGGTGCGTCCTGAGGCGGGTGGGGGGTGCGCTGCTGGTGGGTGCGCTGATGGGTGCTGGGTTCGGTGTGTCCGCTGGACGCGGATGGGAGTGGCGGCGGTGGGCGACCGGATCGGTGCGCTGAGAGGCGAGGTGGTGGGCGTGCTGATGGGTGGACGGGACGGCGGGACTGGACGGGACGGCGGGACTGGACGGGACGGCGGGACTGGACGGGACGGCGGGACTGGACGGGACGGGACGGCGGAGCTGGATGGGTCGGCGGAGCTGGATGGGTCGGCGGAAGTGGGTGGGTCGGCGGGAGTGGGTGGGCGGCAGGAGTGGGTGGGTCGGCGGGACTGTGTGGGGCGGTGGAGCTGGGGTGAGGCGGCAGGAGTGGGTGGGGCGGTGGAACTGCGT